>NVXR01000036.1 GCA_002733995.1 Desulfotalea sp.
GGGATAATAATGGATTTTGCATTTGGCATAAGAGGCTTGAAAAAGATCGTTTCTGCTGGCCAGAATCTGAGCTTGAGGTTGTAAATATTGAATCAAAACGTAAGCGACAAAAGAAGCCCATCTTTCCATCACCCTTAAATCCTGCCATTATCATCCTTGACCATTCCCAATCACAAAGGAGATGAAAATGAGACAGATGAAAAGGCAAGATCGCCGCCACAGTAAGAAACGATTCTGGCATGCGTATATCCGTGCGTGGAAGAACAGTGGCTTACCACAAAATGAATATTGTAAACGCAATACATTAAAACCCAGCCAGTTTTGTTATTGGAAAAGAAGTTTAAGGATTGATCTTGTGGCGTCTGCCACCAAATTTATTCCAGTTCCAGTACAGCCCCTTGGGGCAGTCGGGTGTGCGATTAATTCCTAACAGGGTAGATATTTTAAAACGACCAGTGATTGTTGAAGAGAGAAAACGTTTGGGAGACTGGGAAGGAGACACAGTACATGGGCAAAATGCTCATCTGGTAACGTTGATAGACCGGACAAGTCGATTCACTCTGGTACAACGAGTATTCACTAAGACGACATAGGAAGTGGCCAATGCGATGATTGATATGTTCAGCAAAGTCCACTCTGTTTTGACTGTTACCCTGGATAATGGAAGTGAGTTTGCAGATCATGTTCGTGTGGCCAGTAAAACAGGTGCTCTTATCTTTTTTGCAAAACCTTATGCTAGCTGGCAGCGAGGAGCAAATAAGAATACAAATGGGAGAATCAGGCGATTCTGGCCTAAGAAATTCGACATGGCACCCCTCACAGACGAGGATATTGAGGGTAGGATTCTAATACTGAACCTGACACCAAGAAAAGTATTGGGAGGTCTAACTCCTTTGAAAGTCTTTACTGGTAGGCGTGTTGCACTTATTCCTTGAATCCAGCAGTACGCTTTACTCAGATGAAGCTTAAATTCTTTTTTCGTAAGTCTATCCATAGCAACTTGTATAAAGTAATAGGCCTAGTCACTAATTATCCCAAACTGTTTTTTTCCCCTTACATCATCTTTTCATTGGTTTTGAAAAGTACTGAAATACCTGCACCCTCTTGCAACCAATCCTTATACTCTAATGTTATGCCATCACTCCTTTGAAGTCCATTATAATTACTATGTTCCATTCCGTAGCTTTGCGTTTTTTTAACACATATTCCTTTCTCACAATGAATATTGAATAACAGACCATCTGTTGGATGAGGGAATTCATAAGAGAACAAAAGCCAATCATCTTCGCCAAAATGAACAAATCGTCTTGTAATATCAAGATAATCATTTTCACTGTATGCCCAAGGTATACTTACTTCCCTATCAAGTAATATTGACCTCTGGTGCGCGTCTAAATTTTGACGATTCTCTATTTTCTCATCACTATTTTCATTATCAAAGTTTTTTTCGTCTATTTTTTCTTTATTTCCTTTTTTATCAGTAATCCAACTCTCAAGATGGGTATATTTTTCTTTTGTACTGTCAAACAAAAGTCCACTGAATTCCCCTTTAATTTTGTAGATACGGTAGTACATGTCCTGTTCCATAAATAATATTTTTTTTTCTGCATCGAACCTTACAAAACAATTTAATACAAAATGACTCCGATACAAGTTAACGTTCATTTCCATCGTTTTTTTTATGTGCTTAGAATAGTAATTGTAAATACCTGAATATATAGACGAGAGCTGCTTTCCTGGATTAATAATTGCTTCCATCAACTTCTGCTTCTCAGGCATTAGCAATTTATCAACATAATCGTTGGAAACAACAATTTCTCTTAACCTATCCATGGTATACTTAAAAGTCGCATCAGTAGTTAACGCACATGAAATTACCACTGCGACAAAAATAGTTGTACCTATAGACTGTAAAACACCAGACGACACAGTAATGACTGTGAATATGAGCCCCTCACCTTTTTCTATACATATAGTGGGAATAAACACGCCTACCGCAATCAAGAAAATTGCAAAACCAACCCACAATGAAAAAATAATCAGTGATTTCTTATTAACCATCCCCCCCCCTTTAAGACATAATTGACAATAATAGAGTCGCCACTAACTTTATAGACACTTCTAATCATAAACCTCTACAATCAATTTGAAATTATTGACTGTTCAAATCCGACGCTGGATTCAAGGAATAAGTGCAACACGCCTACCAGTAAAGACTTCCAAAGGAGTTAGACCTCCCAATACTTTTCTCGGTGTCAGGTTCAGTATTAGAATACTACCCTCAATATCCTCATCTGTGAAGGTTGCCATGTCGCATTTCTTAGGCCAGAATCGCCTGATTCTTCCATTTGTATTCTCATTTGTTCCTCGCTGCCAGCTCGCATAAGGTTTTGCAAAAAAGATAAGAGCACCAGTTTTACTGGCCACACGAACATGATCTGCAAACTCACTTCCATTACCCAAGGTAACAGTCAAAACAGAGTGGACTTTGCTGAACATATCAATCATCGCATTCGCCACTTCCTATGTCGTCTTGGTGAATACTCGTTGTACTAGAGTGAATCGACTTGTCCGATCTACCAAAGTTACCAGATGAGCATTTTGCCCATGTACTGTGTCTCCTGCCCAGTCTCCCAAGCGCTTTCTTTCATCAACAATCACTGGTCTTTTTCAAATATCTACCCTGTTAGGAATTAATCGTACACCAGCCTTTTTGTTGCGTTTACCGCCTTTCCACCGCGTTTTTCCGAATCTTGGGAGGCGATACAAGTTTCCACCTTGTTGTTGGTCTTCAGCAATTCGCCTGTAAATGGTACTATGGCTTAAATGTCCGCCTTTCTTGTATTCAAGCTTTAATCGTTGACTGATGGCCTCGGGAGACCAACCTAAGATAAAGGCCCTCCCGAATAATCTGGTCTGTTTTCACAGTGCGTTTATGTGCTTTTCTCGCAGTTCGCTTACGACATTCACTGAGATTTTGAGCTAGTGAAGGAGAGTAGCTCGATACTGTTACATTTCTATTGAGTTCTCTGCTTACAGTGCTGAAATGCACGCCAATTATTTCTGCTACTGCTCTGACTGACATACCTGCTTTACGAAGTGCAGAAATCTGGTATCTTAGATCTCGAGTGAGTTGCTGGTAATGTTTATTTTGTTTTTTCATAACAGACCTTGATTAAGTGTGAGAGCTGAAACCATACCTTCAACTCACTCACTTTTCAAACTTCAATCTGTTGAACTTATTGTACTACTCCAGCACTAATCAAGATAAACCAACAGACGGGCCATTGCCCGAGAGTATAGCTACCCTCTTTGCCCAGAAAACTTTTAGACACAACCTAAAATAATTTATTGCTCAACCATTTACAAAAACTATTACATATAGATTTTGATATATCTCTGCGCAGTCACAGCAAGCCATCATCAGCTAGCTCTTTTCTGTTTGCATCCGACTCTATTGCATATATTGTCCTTATAAAACCCAAACCAACATCAATACCGACGCAACCCTTTAGACGAGCTTTAGCAACAGCACTAGATCTGCTTGGAATGTAGCGAAAAGACACTAGGGGATCTCCGGCGTAGCTCCACGACAAACCCACATATAAGATTTTGTGGATGCAGCGCGATCTAGTTCACGGAGACCCTACACTGTTATTTCATCAATATTTATCAGTGACGCCGAACGGATCACCTACCACAACAGCACAAAATGTGGCTGCAACCCACATTGCCAGTTACTCATAGTTACTCTAAAGACTCCAACTCAAATTCGGTCAAACTGCCGTTCTTGTTGATAAAAAAAACGAACCATCACATAACTTAGCAACAATGATGTAGGCTTGAAACCTTGCGGTAACAACGGATTTAGGTACGAGCTGTTTTGGCGACCGCACCCTTTGCCTTGAGTCCTTAGCATTGTTTACAAGTATACTTGGGACACATATGCCTGATACCCCGAAAAACAGCAGGGATAATGTCCAGTTTTGCTGAAATACCCTCGCCTATACGATCGATAGTTACTCCACAGTCGCAAATCTTCTCACTTTCATCAATGTCATGCACAATGTCTACTCTGGGTAAGATCGCTGATATCTTCTTTCGCTTATTGGGGATAGCAGTACGCCAATCTATTTACCCTCCGGTACAGCTTCAGGCCCCAGCACATCACAGAGCGTCACCAGCAAAACACAGGAGTCAGCCATATTTTTTTGGCCCAACAGCTGGCCCGTCAAACGACGGATTTATTCCTGTAGCAATTCTATTTCCTCTTCCTACCTATACTAAATATCAACGATAATCGGCCCCAAACCCTCAAGATTACCCAGTAATGTCTTCGTCACTTTTAACATTGCAAAACACTACCACATCCTAACAACAATACCAAGCACATATCGCGCAACATCAGCGAGTTAATCAAAAAGAAGAATTTTAGAGTAACCAAACGTAAGCCTGTTGCAAATCAAGTCAATAGAGCCGCCAACTCAATATTGTCTGACTTACTCCAACAACACCCAGCCCAGATCCAAGCCAACAAAACACATCTTCCTCAAGATGCGTCATCCAAATGCAGAAGCCATTGTTTGCCCAGAATAGTACTTTAACGACATCTCGTTTCCTGTTACAAAAAGCGAAGTAACTCTCTGAAAAGCAGAACGTCATAACTGGTCCAAAGTAGCTACTAACTCTGCACACGCAGCCTGAGAAAACTTTTTCTTGAGCTGTATTTTGAATTACTCTGATCCGATCAGAAGCACCAAACCTGCATCACTGGGATCTGAAGGCAAAGCTGGGATAGAGAGTGGATAGAACCTTACCGAAGTACGCTCTTGACTGTGAGTCTTTTTTTCCAGTAACAAATTTTTGACAGTCCAAGAGAATGCTCCTATCAAAATTGTGTCTGACCTTCCACTCGTTGATATGTTTTTGCCAACGACCATCCTTCTCTCTATGACTCGTCTCTTCTTTCTGTTCTACGCATGTCTCCCTTGGCCATTTGGAACCAGACTTCAACATATCTTATGGATTACGATAAAATGGAGTTATTCAGGCACGCTTACATGTAACGAGGCAAGGTGCAACTATGGAGGCTAGAGCTACTCACGCGAGATACGCTCAGCAGCAGAGAGTGATCCTGAAGAAATTTAGGCTTTAAATAAGAGTAGTTACATTAGCCCTATTTTGAGCTCTGCAGGTAATATGAGGTGAAAGGGATACACTACAGCAGAGAGTCCTGCAAATAGACGTGGTGGGCCTGTAAGCATTCAGGAATAACAAGGTGGTGCAACTGGGGTGTGTTTAGAAGTAGAAAGGAGAGACAGGTGTGGAATAAACTGGCCAAAAGGGAGAGGGCAAGAAAAAAGCCCCTACAGCTGAAGGGCTGTAAGGGCTTAGTATCTTTATCCAAAGATTGGTGCCGGGACCAGGAATCGAACCAGGGACACACGGATTTTCAGTCCGTTGCTCTACCGACTGAGCTATCCCGGCATCTCATTTGGAGAGGCATTTTTAACCGAATTAGCAGAGAGTGTCAATAGATTTCCGCTATTTATTTTCACTTTATTGCTTAATATAGGTTTAAAGGTCTTTAGGGATTGATAATCCACCAAGATCTAGGTCAAAATCAAGGTCTTCATCCATATCCATAGAGACAGGCGTATTATCCTTAGCGCCTGCTTCTTCAGATAGAATTTCTGAAAAATCGATATCATCTAAAGCAAGTACTGTTTCTTGCACAGGCTCAGTTGCAGCCTCTTTACCGATATCAATATCATCCAAGGCAAGATCAAAATCCAGATCATCAAGATCAAGATCCACCGAGCCGGTATCAAGATCAAAATCAAAGTCACTGGAATCATCCGTCTCTGCCAGCAGAGCGGGTGGATCAAGATCAGACATGTCATTCAATTCGTCTGGTACTGATATCTCAAGCATTTCTTCATCCGTATCAGCACTGTCTTTAGCATCATCGCTGAGCAAAGTGGCTTCTGAATCCGAAAACTCTTCAAATTGACTGAGGTCCACTTCAATTTCGCCTTCAATTTCACCCTCATCACTATCATTACTATCATTACTATCATCACTATCATCACTATCATTACTCTCGCCATCATCCTCAAAACCATCAGACATGATTGTAATTTCATCGGTACCCTCAATCACAAAATCATCATCACCTAACAAAAATTCTGAGCCATCGTCGTCGTCATCAGAATTGAAGGAAGAGATTTCATCCGCCTGATCAGCATGAGACTCATCAGGTTCGCTCTGTTCTACACGAAATTTCAAAAAACTAGGTGCTTTGGAGTTAGAGACAGATCCCTGCAGGACTTCAGATGCAGACTTGATGTTTTTGTTACATTTCAAACATTCATCGACCAGATCGAATGAAATGTATCCACATTTTGGACAACGCATGGGGGAAGACCTCTTTATTACGAAAAATTAGACTGAGATAAGATCATACATTCTGCCCTACTTACAAGCTAGTATCGCATATACCTGAGTTATTAATCAAGTTTTTTTTAGCTTGGCAAAAGACATAACTCCGTGTTTCGACATGATGTTTCCATTTCTCGCAAATACCCTGTCACATTCATACCTTAAGGATTCTATTCTTCATCCAGAGGGGAGGGATCCCCCTCCCCCCGGACAAACAGGAAACAAACGCTAACTCAGTTCAAGTCCACCCAAAGCCACGAGCTAAAAGGACCAGTCCATGCCAATATCACATGAGACTACCGAATGGGTAAGGGCTCCGATTGAGACAATATCTACGCCGGTCTTTGCAATAGCTTCAACCGATGCCAGATTCACACCGCCTGAGGCTTCGACCAGTGCTCGACCATCGATCAATTTCACCGCCTCTTCCATCAGCGCAACACTCATATTATCCAGCATTATGATGTCTACACCGCACTCAAGACACTCTCCCACCTGCTCGATTGTATCCGTTTCAACTTCAATCCGAATGGTGTGGGGGATATCATTTCGCAGTCGTAACACCGCCTCCTTAATGGAACCACAGGCGGCAATATGATTATCTTTGACCATGACACCATCCGTGAGATTGAAGCGGTGATTAAAACCACCTCCAACACGAACCGCATATTTTTCAATCACCCGAAGGCCGGGGGTGGTTTTTCGGGTATCAGTTATTCTGACATTAGTCCCCTGCACCCGATCAACATACTCCTTAGTCAAAGTAGCTATCCCGCACAAACGTTGCACGAGGTTCAATGCAACCCTTTCTGCCTTGAGCATGTCAACAACAGAGCCACTTACGCTTAAGAGAACCATGCCTTTTTCTGCAACCGTGCCATCAGCTACAGGGTCTACTGTGCAAATGCTCGAATTTTGCACCTGAAAAACCTCAGCGGCAACACTCGCCATGCCAGCAACAATAAATTGTCCCCTGGCGACCAGTTGAGCCGTCCCGGTTTCACCCTGATAAAAAATTGATTCACTGGTGAGATCGCCTCGACCGATATCTTCACGGAGGAAACCACGAATCATATCATGTATTACATTCTTATCCATTCGTCGTTCCTATGCCATTTTTTGCAAACGTTCTTTTGCTTCAACAATTTTCGCCATCTTAGCGTCCAAGGCCGCTTTCTCCTGCTGGACCTTTTCAACTACTGCGTCTGGTGCATTGGCGAGAAATTTTTCATTGGAAAGTTTGCCAGTAACCTGCTTATACTTGGCCTCCACTTTTTTCTCTTCTCGTCCAAGCTTTACCAACTCAGCCTGCACATCGACCAGCCCTTTAAGCGGTACAAATATCTCTATGTCATTATAGATATAGGTCGCCGCATCGGCCGGTTTAGCCGCATCATGGCTGACAACAAAACTATTCAAACGTGTAATATCCGCAACGGCTGATTCATTTGCTTGCAATAATTTTATTTTTTCAGGATCACTGCAAAGTACGAGCACATCAATTTTCATAGATGGATGAACATCCGCCTCAGAACGAATATTTCTGATGCCGGTGATAATCCCCATGAGAAGTTCCATCTCAGTATCAACCTTTTCATTTTCCCAATCAGGCTGAAGTTCAGGAAAAGGACTGGTTACAAGCAAGTCTCTCTCGCCTGGCAAAACGGACCAAATCTCCTCGGAAACAAATGGAGTTACCGGATGGATTAGCTTTAAAATGGTTTCAAGAACAACCAGAAGTGTACCCTGGGCTTGTTGTTTGGCCACAAGATTATCACTGAACAGATCCGCTTTAATCCACTCTAGATACCAATCGCAGTACTCATGCCAGATAAACTGATAGTTGGTGGAGGCAAAATCATTAAACCTGTATTCATCAAGGGCTAAGCGAACATTTTTTATGGTAGCCGCCGTCCTACTGAGAATCCACTGGTGCACCAATGGAAGGTCTTGGGGATGAAGTACAACAGACTTTACCGAATCATCACAATCGGCAACATGCATCAAGGCAAATCTTGCCGCATTCCAAATTTTGTTAATAAAATGGCGATATCCCTCAATCCTGTCTTCATCGAGTTTTATCTCTCTTCCCTGGGCAGCAAAAGCCGTGAGAGTAAAGCGCATGGCATCGGTTCCATACTCCTTCATCACAACCAGAGGATCGATAACATTACCCGTTGATTTGGACATCTTTTTCCCGTGCTTATCACGAACAAGAGCATGAAGATACACATCTTTAAACGGGACCTCATCCATAATGTGCAGCCCCATCATCATCATTCTAGCGACCCAGAAAAAGAGGATGTCAAAACTTGTAATAAGCACAGAGGTTGGATAAAAGGTTTCCAATTCTTTTGTTTTCTCAGGCCAGCCCATGGTCGAAAACGGCCAGAGGGCAGACGAGAACCAGGTGTCAAGCACATCTGTTTCTTGGGTAAGTTTTGTTGAAGAACATTTTTGACAGCTGGCAGGCGCCGATGTCTCCACCATGAGTTCACCACAATCATCACAGGTCCATGCTGGAATGCGATGTCCCCACCAGATCTGCCGCGAGATACACCAGTCACGGATATTGTCCATCCAGCTATAGAAGGTGTTGTACCAGGTTTTCGGATAGATGTTTATTCGCCCATCTTTCACCGCATCAACAGCTTTTGCAGCAAGGGGTTTTACCGAGACAAACCACTGTAGCGAGGTGGTGGGTTCAATTACTGTTTTGCAGCGATAACAATGGCCAACCGCATGGTCATACTCTTCAACCTTTTCTAAGAAGCCGAGACGATCAAGATCTTCTACAATTTTCTTTCGACATTCAAAACGTTCAAGGCCGCAATACTCCCCTGCAGCTTCGTTCATAAAGCCCTTCTCATCTATTACTTTCAGACGGGGCAGAGAATGGCGCAGGCCGATTTCATAATCATCGCGATCGTGGGATGGGGTAACCTTAAGAGCCCCTGTTCCAAATTCTCTATCAACGTGACCATCAAACACAACGGGAAGAATACGGTCGGTGAGGGGCAGTTTAATACCTATTTTTGCGAGATGCTGATATCGCTCATCTTTTGGATGTACTGCAATGCCCGTATCTCCAAGCATAGTTTCAGGCCTGGTGGTCGCAACAACGAGAGAACCGGAGCCATCGGCATAGGGATAACGAACATGATAAAGTTTTCCTTTTGTATCCTCATGCTCAACCTCATCATCGGCAAGGGCAGTCTCACAACGAGGGCACCAGTTTACGATGTAATCTCCCTTGTAAATAAGTCCTTCTTTATACAAACGAACAAAGACTTCCTTTACAGCGTCTGACAGCCCTTCATCCATAGTAAATCGCTCACGTTCCCAATCACAGGAAGCGCCAAGCTTTTTCAACTGATGAATGATAGTACCGCCTTTTTCTTTTCTCCACTCCCATACCTTTTCAACAAATGCTTCTCGCCCAAGATCATCACGGGTCTTGCCCTCCGTTGCCAGCTGCCGTTCAACGACATTCTGGGTGGCAATACCGGCATGGTCAGTGCCCGGGACCCAAATAGTATTGTCTCCGCACATCCGTCTATAGCGGGTAAGAATATCCTGGAGGGTATTGTTGAGAGCATGTCCAACATGGAGAACACCCGTCACGTTAGGTGGGGGAATAACTATTGAATGTGCAGGTTTACCTTCTTCCATTTTGGCGGAAAAGCTGCCTGCCTGCTGCCAACGGTCGAGCCATTTATCTTCAACGGCTTCAAATTCATACCCTTTACTCAATAGTTTATCGTCTTTTTTAGTCATAATGTACTGATCTTTATTATTGATTTATTAACCCTGCGCATCAAGCGCACCATCTTGGAAATTAACTATGAAATTACGAGAATTCAACAGTTATCATCTATAGTAAAAAAAAAGCACCATTTTTTACCCTAAAATCATCCAACAATTATTTATTTTGCCTTTTTCTGGTTGATTTTCCACCCATCTTTGCTGCAATACGCAACCCAACAGAACGGGACAAACAACCAAATATTTTAGCCACGCAACAGCAACATACCCGCCAGTAAAACCTCTGAACTACCACCTCCGCCTACAACGATATTTATCAACAGAAAGCCAACGTTGAAGCACTAGCCACGGAAAACAACTTCAGTTACGCTACGGTGGTTACAATACAGTTAGAGTCCTAGCTCTGCTACCCACAGCGATACTACCTGTTTTTTTTGGAGGGCCGGGAGAGGTCATAGCATTTGTGGTCCCCATCACCCCAGCAACAGGAAGTAAGACTGTGGGGTATCCTTCGAGGCAACAAGAGATACTTGAATCCATAGACAGACCATACACCACCTATAATTTTGGCGTTGCAGGAAAAAGGATATATCGGTGTGTAAAGCAAAATAAAACAGAAGCCAACGCCATTCCGGCTGATGTATCCGCACCAGAAAGGTACAAAGAAAATTCACAGTGGCCAACCGCGGCAAACAACTCCGCTGAACCTTCAGCTCAGGATTGATAGGCCGAAGGTGTTACTCTCATTATGCCAACACTCCCCCCGAGTGACCAAGTTAGTTGGCAGTGCTCATCCCCGCCCAAGGCAAGACAATGCTAAAGGCGCCAGCCTTCAAAGATGACACAAGCACACACAAGGTGATCCCAATATTATGTAACACTCCACGGTTCCGGCATAAACACCTTCTGGTACACGGCCAAGGCGTAGCGATCGGTCATACCCGCTATATAATCACAGACATGACGATGGGCATCACGTTCATCCGCCCACCCCTCTAGCCCCCTGCTTGTCACCCACTCGCCCCCACGGATTCGCACAATGCCGTTTTCCATGAAATGGTTATAGAGATCGCGGATAATCCTTTGGGCTTTTACGAATTCATTATGCACCTTATAATAGGTGTAAACATTGTCGTAAAGAAAGGTTCGCAAGCTATTAATTGCCTCCAGCATAATATCACTGATATGTAAATCACCATCGGCTGCTGCAAGCGTCTCAACGATGAGATCGCGCACCATCGCCCCTATACGCATCGAATGCCGTTCTCCCACAACCTTATTTATAGACTGTGGCAAATCCGTTTCTTTTAAAATCCCAGCCCTAACAGCATCATCCAAATCATGATTAACATAGGCAATAATATCTGCCAACCGCACCACCTGCCCTTCCAGTGTCACCGCAATCTTTGATTTATCCCTGGGCAGAATCGCACCCCTTCCCTTTGAATGACGGACAATACCATTGCGTACTTCAAAGGTAAGGTTGAGTCCTTTGCCATCATTTTCCAGGTAATCAACAACGCGCAGACTATGGATGTAGTGCCGAAATCCACCGGGATGTAATTCGTTAAGAGTGACCTCGCCCGCATGCCCAAATGGTGTATGACCAAGATCATGCCCAAGGGCAATAGCCTCAGTAAGCGGCTCATTAAGACATAGGGCGGAAGCTATGGTTCGAGCAATCTGAGAGACCTCCAGAACATGGGTCAAGCGAGTCCGGTAATGGTCCCCCGTCGGCGCTAAAAAGACCTGGGTCTTATGCTTGAGGCGTCTGAATGTTTTCGAATGGGTAATGCGATCACGATCGCGCTGAAAAGGGAGACGAATATCCCCCCCATCTTCGACTTCATCAACATGTCTTCCAGAGGAATCTTTATTAAGAGCCGCAAAAGGCGATAATATTTCTTCTTCTCGTAGTTCTAGCTGATACTTTATCGACTTTCCTATAACCGGTACAAATGACATTGTTCCCTGTTGGCTGTATTCTGGCGACTGATAAATACGTAAACGATATTTATTTAGTATTCCATAAATGCTGTTCTTAGTTAAACCACGCCTCAGTTATGATTTCAACAACTTACCCCTCCCCCGTAACCTCCTTCCCCTGTCAACAGGCAGACATAGAACACTGTTTATTCGTGATATTGTGCACTTACTACTCAACAGCTCCTGTTACTCCAGTAGATGAAAAAAATGCAATCGCCCATGCGAATCGTCCAGACACCCTGGAGAGACAACTCATATCGGCCATAAAACTTGAGAGCTACAGGAACAAAAACCCATAGAACAGAAAAATCACCGGAGCTGTCATCCACTAAACCCAGCATAATCATGAAAGACTTCACCTTGAGGACCTACCCAAACATGCGATAAAAACCAACAAGCAAGGAATGGCGACAAACAGCTTTCAGCCCCGCCTGCAACAGAGACCGTTGCATGTCACCTACAGATGATGTTTCAGGGGACAACTGTTTTTCGCCCTCTGAAACTTGACAAGTATACTAATAGTTAGAATTATTATCTGCTGATCCGAACAAATCGGAACTTTTATAAATGGTTGGATAAATACCTTCACTAAATTATTTTTCCCCATGCCAAGCCAGCAGATCATTTTTAAGGTTCTAAATGAAGTTAGCAGAACAACTCAATCATATAACAGGAGAATATCATGGCCAAGATAACCCTTAAAGGTAACGAGATAGAGACAGTAGGATCACTTCCCAAAGTAGGCAGTAAAGCTCCCAGCTTTACCGTGGTTGCAACCGACTTGTCCGAAGTAAACCTCAAAGACTATGCAGGAAAAACCGTTATTCTCAACATATTCCCCTCGGTGGATACCGGCGTATGCGCAGCTTCAACCAGGCGTTTTAACAGTGAGGCGGGGAAAAGTGATAATACCGTTGTCCTCTGTGTTTCAGCAGATCTTCCCTTTGCACATGGTCGGTTCTGTGAAGTAGAGGGCTTAAAAGATGTTATTCCAGTCTCCGTGTTCAGATCGGCTGAATTTGGTACCGCCTATGGGCAAACCATCAGCACGGGACCTTTGGCCGGCCTCTTGGCACGGGCTGTTGTTGTTATCGATCCAGCAGGAGAAGTGAAATATACTGAGCAGGTTCCCGAAATCACCCAAGAACCCGACTACGATGCTGCTCTTAACGCAATTGGTTAACAATCGACGCAACAAACCTAGTAAAATCGGCGTGCCACTGAACGGGGCCATGCCGATTGCCTAGAGCCAAACAACTTTTTAACAGCATCTCTTGAGCATTTCCCGGTAACAGGTTCAGTTCTTCACCCCGCTGAGCACCCAACCACCGAAAAAATGCTCATGGATCTGCACGTATTGCAAAGAGTTCTCCCATGGCTTAATATCATCGATACCATTGAACATAAACGAGAGATCTTAGAGGGCAATTGCAACAACGCAAGAGGTGCGGTTGTCCGATTGGTAGGTAAACAAGAGGACACAAGAACCTCTCTTCGAAGAGACCGCACAGATGATGTTGAAATTTTACTGTTATCTCAATAGCCCTATCGGCAAACTTCTTCTGGAAGGCCACGAAAAGGCGCTGACAGGAATTTTCTTCCCAAAGACATGGACAGAGAGAAACATTGATGATTGCCTATTGAACAAATCACATTTCACCGGGGTCATCAATCAGCTCGAAGAATATTTCCGCGGACAAAGACAAGATTTCGATCTGGTTCTTGATCTCAGAGGTACCAAATTTCAAAAACAAGTATGGCAGGAATTGACAACAATTCCCTATGGGGTAACCTGCAGCTATGCTGATATTGCACTGGCCATAAATAACCCTAAAGGATGCCGAGCTGTAGGAATGGCCAACGGTAAAAACCCAATCCCTATTATCATTCCCTGCCACCGCGTCATTGGTAAAAACGGAACCCTGACCGGTTTTGGCGGCGGCCTGGACATCAAGCAACAACTCCTGGAGCTAGAGAGAAAACATCTGTAATACCGCTCAACAGCGGTGCAACCTATCTAATTGCCATGTTACTCCATCTTTTTTACACCCTGAATGTATTGCTCTGTCTCTCGGGTCTATTGCACTACCAGAAAAAAAGCCATGCAAAGCAGTTCACTCTAGCCCTCATCCAGACATTATTCTCTTTACCTCTCCTTGCCTGCGAATACCTCTACCTTGCCTTCAATAGTAACGAGCAAGCAGGTCAGTTGATATTCTTTTCAGAAATCATCTTCATACTTATCTGGCTCTCCCTCGCAATACGCATGCTCCGGGCAGCACAAACAACCGTTAGTGCCAACAAACACCTTTTCACCATTGAATTTCTGGCCGGACTAGCCATACTCTCATTAGCCCTGTATTTCCTCACGACTCGCTCTGTTTTTGATTTTTCGAATGGTAAAATAACTTTTCCCCATTATGGCGTTATTTACTTCTCAACCCTTTTAACTCTCTTCACAACTCTCTACAGTTCATGGAAAATTGAAGCATTTTGGCAATCATTGGACAAATCTGAACGTTGGAAATACAAGTTTTTCGTTGTTGGCTGTTTTTTAATCTGTGGCTCTTTTGCCTGGAGCTGCTCATATAGACTTACCTATATGCTTATATATAAAGAGCATCTCCTGCTTTTGAGTTCCTTTTTATTTTTTGGCTGGCTCATGATGATCTATGATATTGCCCATTACAAATTACTAAAGCGAACAATATATATTTCTCGAAAGGTCATCTATTCTTTTGTCTTTCCAACCCTCCTGGCAATGTACTTTTTTGCCTTTGGGGTTATCACCATTACCATGAAGACCTTTGGGGTGGAGATGTTTTTTGTCCTGAAATGGCTGCTAACCGCCTTCGGCCTGGTTGTCATCGTTCTCTTTGGTTTTTCTGGTAAAATTCGTCGTCGTGGCCATTTCTTTATCAGTACCTACTTCTACACGAACAAATATGAATACCGAGACGAATGGCTCGCCCTTTCCGAACATTTGCAAGGTGCCCAAAACGAAACAGAAGTGATACAGGCACTACGGGACGTACTTACAGAGTGTCTGTATACTGTTGAAATTTTCATCTGGATAGGAGGTTCAGAAAACAATCAAGATTTCAAACTTATCTCCTGGGATAAAGATTTCAACAATAGCGACTGGGACAACAGCATACCGGCAGAAGACGCCCTCATACGTTACCTCGGCAACCACTCATATTTTCATATTGAAGCAAGAGAACACCCACCCCAATGGGCTGAGGTAAGAGAGAAAAAAAGAGAACTGATAGACTCGCTACAACTCAAGCTCATTGCCCCTATCTCAATCCACAATCACCTCTCTGGTTTAATCGGCCTTGGTGCAGAATATACGGCAGGAGAATACAGCTACGACGACTTCGACCTCCTCAAAGCTCTTGGCAGTCAAACAGCTTCGGCCCTGCTTGCGATACGCATAGCCGAAGAACTGGCAAAAAACCGAGAGCAGCAAGCCTGGAGCCGACTATCAACATTTGTCCTCCATGATATCAAAAACGCGGCCACCATGCTTTCCCTTCTCCAGGAAAATGCCCCGGCACATATCCACGAGCCGGAGTTTCAAAATGACATGCTTGAGCTGGTTGACGACACCCTGATACGGATGAAAAGAGTGGAAGAGCGATTAGGAACGCTCAAGGAGGACATTGAACTTAACTTACAGGATATAGCATTAAAACCGTTCCTCGTTAGCTGCAGCCAGCATATGATGAAACAAATTCCCTCGATACAGATATCAGTCACCGAAACAGACGGACTCTCTATACATAGTGATCCTGATCTTCTTCATTCGATTCTAGAAAATTTATTCATCAACGCCTCCCAAGCCCAGGAAAACTGCCACGTAGAGATAAAGACCAGTCCCAATATAATAGCAGAACTTATCACAGTAACACTTTCAGATAATGGCCCAGGAATAGCTAAGATCCTCCTTCCGGAGGCTCTTTTCGAGCCGTTTAGGACAACGAAAGACGGTGGAAGTGGTATTGGACTCTGGCAGGTCAAAAAATTACTAACTAATATGGGGGGAGATATTACTGCCCAGAATATCCACGGAGGAGGCGCCCAGTTCACAATCCGGCTTCCCCGGGGACAAGGTGTCGAATAACGTTACAACTTTCTTTTTATTGTGGGCAATAAAAAATCCCTCAAGGATTACTCCCGGAGGGATTTACATGAATCCTTAGCCTCTTTAAACAGACTAGAACAACACGTTTATGCCTTTTTGTGTGAGCGCTTACGACTATAACCGAATAAGCCTAAGGCCCCTGCACCAAAAAGCAGCATGGTGGAAGGCTCTGGAACCGGTGCGGCCTGGTTGTCATAATCAAGGTCAAATGTTGAAGTAGATATATGCAACTTCCCATCCCCAAAACTACCGTTTGCAGTAAGAGTTACCCCTAGATCAGCGCCAGTAGACCAAGAAGAAAAAGTTGAGGCTATATCAAATGATGAAACTGAAGGCGTATCCGTATACGTAAAACTCCAATTACCCCAACTCCAGCCCTTACTTCCGCCTGGAGTTAATGTCCCCACAGCAACGCCTTCTACTTTAACTATATCATCGTTACCAGCAATCCAATAACCAGAAATCGTAAGGGAAGCACTGTTGACAATATCCCAAGGTACTTCAAAGTCCGCTGGTGTTGCGTGGGTATAACTTATACTATCACTGATCAGAAGACCTGCGATAGGCCCCTCAGCGAGTATCACATCTAGAGTTTTCGTGTCAGAAAACATAAGCGCACTGGCACTGCCTGCCATGCAAAAAACCAATGCTACTGCAGTCAATAATATTTTTTTCATTTTCTCTCCTTAAAATCAAGCAATAATATAAGAAACGATACCTATGTCCCCTACATGCACATCTTATACCAACAACACAATTGCCTGATTTCACAACAAAGAACCTAGCTTTTCCACCTCAAAGACAACCTGTGTAAAATTAATCGACACTAAAACAACATGGTCCTTTTGCCATTGAGGCTCGCAAACGTAAGAAACGTTTAATATAGCGCTATATTAATAAAAAAAAGAAAATCCAACGCAATCTGCCCCCAAAATGAGCTGGCAAAACATGTCGGATTTTTTAACAGTAAATAAGTTTAACACAATTCAATCAATGCATTAGCAAAGAAGAGTCCCATGCTTTTTCAGCAAATCATGTAAGGTCGGGCGACTGATTTCTAGGAGTTTTGCCGCCTGACTAATATTGTTGCCGGTCAGGCCTAAGGCCTGCTGAACAGCTTTTCTTTCTGCCATCTCACGGGCCTTTTTGAGGGTATAGAATTTCTCTTCTTTTTCAACAGAAGACGGTTCCGCTAGGTCTAAGTCCCCAGGGTGCAGGACCTTGCCACTGGTGGTGGCAAGGGCTCTTCGAATTCGATTCTGAAGTTCCCGAACATTGCCAGGCCAACGACAACCAACAAGAGCACCCAGCGTACCTGGGGAAAAAGAGACCTGCCCACGCCCCAGTATTTTGGCATCAACCTGGAGAATTTTATGCGCCAAAATCAACACATCCTCTGTTCGCTCACTCAAATCAGGCATTCGTATAGGCACAACATTGAGGCGGTACAACAAATCTTGGCGGAATTCTTTTTTTTCAGCTGCCCGTTCTAAGTCGACATTGGTCGCTGCAATAATACGCACATCGACCGAAATAGTTTCCCGCCCGCCCAATCTATCAATGGTAGACTCCTGAATAACACGCAGTAGCTTCACCTGTGAAGGGAGGGGCAATTCACCTATTTCATCCAGCAAAATTGTGCCGCCATCCGCCTGTTCAAATTTACCAAGTTGACGCCTTGAGGCCCCGGTAAAAGCACCCTTTTCATGGCCAAAGAGCTCACTTTCAATAAGATTTTCAGGAATTGCACCACAATTTATTATTACGAAAGGCTGTTTGGCCCTGCCGCTCAAATCATGTAACGCCCTTGCGGCCATCTCTTTCCCTGTCCCCGTACTCCCGGTTACAAGAACGGGGTAATCCGTTTTTGCCGCCCGCTTGATACGATCAAACACATCAACCATGACTTGGGAAACACCTATCATTCCGCACAACGAACCACTTCGACGTCCCTGCTCTTCAAGCTGGCGATAGGCTTCTTCCAGTTCATAGGTCCTATAGGTTTTGGCCAGAATAATTTTAAGAATTTTCAGATCAATCGGCTTAGCATAAAAATCTGAAGCCCCCAAACCTATGGCCTTAATAGCATTGCCTTCTTCTGCATTCCCGGTAATCACAAGCACCTGAACAGGAGGAGACATACTTGATATTTCCTCTAGTAATGCGAAGCCTTGCTCAGGGGTACTAGGTGAAGGCGGCAAACCTAAGTCGAGTGTAACCACCGGAAAAGCACCCGAACGAAGCAGTGGTCTTGCCTGTTCTACAGTAGATGCTATGGTCACCTCATACTCTTCGCCCAGTCCCCAACGGAGCTGCTTTGCCACCGATTTTTCGTCTTCAATGATAAGTAATTTTTTCTTCATAAGAGGGTTTCCACTACCAGGAGAATTCACTTTCACGGTAAATCAACAGGTACCATACCCAGGAAAGTTACCTTACCATCGATCCTGGACCATTTGTGTATGGCCAGAATCAATATATTGAGAGAAATAAGAATCAATTCCCCCAACAACGTACTTCAACAAAAACCAGTTCAACAGGTTAACAACTACCTCGAAACAGGAATATCTCGCCAGCCACCAGCGCCGGTGAATTCTCTTGCTGTAAAGCACCAAATCAGTGCTTTTTTATTGGCAAGGTAATCTGGATTTTTCTTTGATCGTTGGAATAGCTTAATCCGCGCAGGGGTGACACCGGAACCACGCACCCCCAAAAGATCAAGAGGAAAACCTAATCTCGCGGACAGGTGATCAAAGAGACCAGCCCCTTTTGCATGGAGATCCCTGCCAGCACTAAAAACAAGGGTGTGACTATCACCCATGAGTATGACAGGACTTTTGGCATCACTTACAACCTGTGAACCCGTTGAATTACTCACAAGAGACAACAAGATTTCTTCCTGTCCCCCACTGCCAAGCATCTGACTCAGATCTCCAGAAATTGAAATTGTCTGATCTTTTTGGCTATACTCCTGTTTGGGAATCTTGGCATACCATGGCTCACTCTCAATCACCTTTGCCGCTTCGTTTACAAATAACCCAAGGCCGATACCTGAAAAATGAGTATCGGTTTTACAGTACACATTTTCCTCAGCAGCCATCTTTGTGAGTTGCGGAAGCAGATCAATAACCTTCACCCCACTTTGCCTGAGCCGCTTATAAAATTCTGTATATAAAGCCCTCTCCGTTGCAACACCACCCGGCACCACACCCTGCACAAGCTTCCCCGAATAGACAAGGGCTTTAGGGGGGACGGGCATGAGGTACAAGGTGATACCTCTATCAGCCAAGGCTTTATTATACTTAACAATTGAAGGCAGAGGGTCTGCGAATTCTTTCTTTTTACTACGGGAGACCTTAGGGGCATCCTCCCCCCAAAAGCGACCGGAACTGATATGCACAAGTTCATCCTTTAAAAACAGCCAGCCATCTGCACCAACCACAACACTCGTCCCGGAATTTGCCGTCACTAAATCAACACACATCTGACGCAATGTTGGTGCTGCCAAGAGTATGCTAGAGCTGAGTAGCACAAACAGCAGAGCGGTAATACTCGTTCGTTTAATCATGATTTAAGGTTCCCCAATTAGGTAGTTCTAGTTCCAGCATTTCGTCGTCAAGCGGACTACGTCGATAACTGCCAAATTGACGTTCCACATCGTCCCATGCTGAAAGTGTTATCGTTATGCGATCCCCCGGGCGTAAGCTCGCAAGATCAGTCAATCTATTATCTCTCATACCAAAGCCATACACTAAGGCTTCTGTCCCCTGCAGACCATCTTTTTGACCTGTAAGATCCAGCAGATGCAGGGTGAGAATATTGTCGCGGTACGGCACGGACCCAGGCCTTGGGGATCTGGACACGGCTGCGACCACAGCCGTAACCTCCATCTGTTGTCCGGGGTCTGTAACAAAAAAGCTACTCTCCGACGGAACGCCCAGACTGAGATCAATCAATTTCCAATCACCTTGGCTTAGTTCCCGCTCCGCAAACTCCCAAACGACTACCCTCTTACCGGCCAGTCGGTCCCGACCTCTCGCAAGTTCAAGACCAAGCATTTCCCTGGTAACAAAAGCACCACTATCATTTCGAGACAAGAGATCAACGGAATATCCCAGATGATAACTCAGATGCTCAGCCAGACCACCGCTACGCCCCCAACCAAGCCCTGGGGTTGAAAAAATATTGGTGAACGAGTCACCCAAAAGAAGAATTTCAGAAGATGTATCCGGCTGCCAGAATTCATTATCGCCACTCACCACCTGCTCTACCTCGACCGACTGTAAAAATGGCACATACGCCGGGGGTAATGTCAACATCCTGGCCACATCACCCACCGCCTCTACCTGCCGTGGTTGCAGACTAAAACTAGGAGAAGACTCAAGACCCGGTACAACTGTTCGCAGCTCCCCTGCAAGTTGTGCTGCAACGAGGTCCATTGCCCCAGGCAACCAGTGGGTGTCTGTCTGCAAAAAAGCTGCGCCATGTTTTTTAGCATAGCCTGCAAGAAGTGAGCGGCTGTCAAATACAGTGACATCATTTTCAGCCAATTGCTGTAAAAAATTATCCCAATCACGATTGCGCACAGGGCCTGTAAATCTATACCCTGATATCTTTTCTGGTTGGATAGACGCCTTAACTGGTATCGGCAAAAGGATGAGTTGTATTCCACGCTCTCGTAACTGTCGGTGGAAATCTACAATTGCCTGCAGCGGATCCGGTTGCACCGGATTTTGCCAAAGTTCATGCCCTGCAATTCGCGATTGTAATTGCTCCCTGTCAAGAAAAGGCGGGCCAGACAAAAACTCGATTCCCGGTCGAAAAAACAGCCAACCGTCGTCTGCCACAACAACCTTTTCATTCCCCTGCCCTAAAACATTAAAGTAAAAAGACTGGAGTGAGGGTAAGAAAAAAGAACGCAGAAAACTATTTTCTTCAACATTGGACTCCAGCAGATCAAGTTTTTCGAGAAAGAGGGTGTTTGCGGTTGAAACCCGAGAAGAGAAGGAGCCCTCGACCTCTTGTACAGGAAGGCCCATGTCCCAAAGCGGAGAAGCACCCTTGGGGGTATGGACACCAATTTGATACTGAACAATGGGCACCGCAAATACCGCAAGCAGAAAAAGACTGGCCAGGAGCCATGCTAGTGGCCTTGATATGGCTGTGCGACCAATCTCCATATGTGCGACAGCTTCTCTGCTTAATCTTTTACCAGACATACTCTTGGCCTTAAATAATCGGATTTTTTTAAATGCTGGGATAGGTGCATTACTGGTCTGTTTGCGGAAATAGCGTGGCAACCACTTCCCGTTTTCTTATTTTCTAAACAGGCTTTCATAGGTAGGGCACTAAAAGTTAAAATAGATAAACGGATTATAGGACTGCATGCTGAGCACTGCAACGGAGAGTATAAATACCAGCACCACGCTCAACACCTTGCCAGACGTCAGACGCTTCGTGTAGTCCCATGTCTGCGGCATCTTCCACACAACTATTCCGGCAATTGCCATAGCCAGCAGGTAATATGGTGAATATATGATTCCGGCGAGTAACCTCGACGACTCTGGAACAATCGCTAAACCAAACATCGAACTCAAATACGAAAGAGCCAGACCAAAGGTCTCTGCCCTGAAAAACACCCAGGCAATAAGAATAAAAATAAAGGTTACCATAATGCGTAACACTTTAGGTAACCCAGAGTAAAAGGGTTTCTTGCCAAGCAGCCTCTCCGAGCCCAACAGAACGCCGTGGATAGCCCCCCAGACAACAAAATTCCATGATGCGCCGTGCCATAGGCCACCAAGGAGCATAACAATGGCCAAATTAATTGCGGTCCGTATCCCACCTTTTCTGTTCCCACCAAGGGGAATGTACAGATATTCTCTCAGCCAGGTAGAAAGAGAGATATGCCAACGACGCCAGAATTCAGTTATGGAAGTTGATAAATAAGGGGAATCAAAATTTTTGGCAAAGACAAAACCAAACATTAAACCTAACCCAATAGCCATATCAGAGTAACCACTAAAATCAAAGTATATCTGAAAGCTATAGGCAACAATCCCATACCAACTGTCAATGATGCTGAGGTTTGCCGAAGCGAAGGTCATGTCGGCAATTTTGCCACAGGAATTAGCTAAAAGTACCTTTTTGGCCATGCCAAAGGCAAAGAATGCAACACCTCTGGAAAACTTTTCTATGGAATGAACCCGATTGGAAAGCTGATCGGCGACTTCTTGAAAACGAATAATTGGCCCCGCAACAAGCTGCGGAAACATGGAAACGAAACAGGCGAAATCGAGGAAATTTCGTATGTGCTTTCCGTCACGGCGATACACATCAATGGTGTAGCTCATGGACTGAAAAGTGTAAAAACTTATACCAAGCGGCAGCAGGAAGTTGAGAACATGAACAGGTTCAGCACCTTCTACACCCAAGAATGTAAAGATCTGATTGTAGCTCTCCATGGCAAACCCTGTGTATTTGAAGAACCCCAGCAGGGACAGGTTTGCACCAATAGAAACAAAAAGAGCCAACTTCCGACGACGCTGCTGGCTATCTGCTGAGGTGCCAATAACAAGCCCACAGCCATAATCAACAAGCGTAGAGAAGAACATCAGTAAAGTGAAAAGAGGATTTGACCAACCGTAAAAGATGTAACTTATTGCGGTTAAAACAATATTTTTGCCTCTTTTGGGCATGCTGTAGTACAACAGCAAACTCACTGGAAGGAAATAAAACAGAAAAATATGTGATGAAAAAACCATAAATACAGCAGCGTTCGTAAAGGTTACATAAAATGTTATTAAATTGCGTCAACAAGACGACCAACACTTCGCCCCCCTTCCCAGGCAGAAAGGAGGTTAACGCAGGCTATTTTAACCGATAGTACATGATAAGGTCTGGTTCGAAAATATCCATCATCTGCCTTTCACCCTCCAGTTCAGGATGATCGTCAAATTCTTCGAGGACAAGGCGTTCAACATCACCCGTCCCCCCATATGTCTTAATTATGTTTCGGTCGAGCACTGCCCACTCGGCAACTACAATTTTTTCTTCGTCATAGCGACCGGCAATAACTTTTTTAACCACATAACTGTTAACAACTAGGGCTCGCCTATAAGCCCCAATGCTATCCGGAGCAGGGATCGCGGTTACTTCCAATAGTTCAGCATCCAGAACGAGGGTTTCGACGGCCTGTTTTTTGCTGTTCTTAAGTAGACAATATTCACTATCCCGCGCGATATCTCCCCCGCTTAAGGGGCCGTTGTACACAGCAATATGGGCAAGAGATCCAGCCCAGTTACCAGACATATCGCCCAAAACCATCTCTGTTACTTGCCCTTTGGTAAAATCGACTGCAAGATCTTTTACCCCAAGATTCGTACCATTTTTAAACAGGCTAACACTCCCATCCCCAATAAGGACAACGAGGTGTGCTGGCTTTCCAGCGCCAAAAAAACCCGGCCAACGCGCCTGCTGCAAACGCTCATTGCCCAAACTGCTTTCGACCATAAGCGCATCGCCATCCTGAACGAGAGAAAGTCTTTTATCCTTTGTTGAATACAGTGAAAAGATGGTCGCCTTCTGTTGTTTTACAGGGGTCACAAAAAGCTCTATGCTGGCGGTATTTGAAGCGGCTAAAGCCTTGCCTATTCTCACCCCGGCATCTCCTGTCTCACCCCAGCCACCAAGCGTATGTAAGGTGAGATCCCTGGCAAACAAAGCCCGGCCTCGCAGGGTGAGGTTGCATTGATAAAAACCAATTGGACTATCCTCAGAGAGTTGATTTGCAGCCAGCATGTCTTCCCACACATAGACAAGGCTCTTTCTCTGCTGAGGCCATTCGAGTACATCTGCCGCTTCTGTTACCGTTGCCAAGGTGTCAGTTAACTGAACATTTTCACCACCCTCGACCCAAAGGTCAGGATAAAAATCAGCACGGCTATTGTTGGTAACTTTAATCCAATCCTGCACCCTCTTTGCTTTTTCATCTAAACGGCCTACGTACACCTCAACCTTATCGCCGCCGCCACCAATTCTATTACCACCATCTCCGTTTTCATAGGGGCCGGTGATTACAAAATATCGGGGATGATTTGACCATCTTGGGTGGTACACTTCAAATCCATTAATCCCTGGACCGTTGTTTATATTAAGCTTCCAACTATTTCCACTTTTCACATCATGGATCTGCACATTGCGATGTAAACCGTCAAAGATCCACAACAACTTGGAATTATCAGGGCTCAAAGATGTCCAACAGCCTCTACCATAGCGTCTAAATGCCTTTGTTTCTGTTTGCACCACTCCGCCATAAGGCCAGGGGAAAAGCCCTGCCAGCACCTCTCCATCCCTTGACAACTGAACGTTAGACCAGGCCATATTAGTCTTATCCCAAATCAGTTCTTTTTTCTTTGGATCATGGAGGGGAAATCGGTAAAGCGGCTGGGCTGTTCCATATTTATTCTCCGGCTGTAATCCAGAAAAACAATATACCCAAACTGTTTTTCGCCTCAAAAACAAACTCGGTTTTGGATCTTGCCAAACGGCAACGGCAACACCCGATCCAAGTTTTGTAACCTCGCCGGAGGCCCAATCCAAAACAAACATCTCCCGGGCCCGTCGATCACTATAAATCACCTGCTGTCCATTGGGGCTGAGCATTGGTTTAAAGTAGTTGTTAACACCTTGGGTTAGAAGACGTTCGCCTTGTCCATCTTGGGAGTCGTACCCATAAAGAGATAACTGCTTGCCTTGGGCAAAGGTATCAGCCCCATCCCCCTGGTCTTGCACCCACACCAGTCGAGAATGATGGCCGGTCCATTCGCCAAGGGTTTTCCCTGCAACAGGAGAGGCCGTGGCGTTCCAACAAAAAACAAAACTGCACAGGCAAATAAGTAGATAAATTATATTTTTTCCCATAATCAGACAGTGTGTTTTCCTACCTCATAGCAACTGTTGTCAATAAAGAATCGTAGGTATTCTAAGTAACCCTTGAAAGATAAAACTATATAATCCCAGCAGATACATACTTCCGACAAGAAAGAGCAAAACCCTTCTATCAATTGCCTTAATATTATGTCCGAGACAGACTCCAAACATCGGAATAATGGGAAGCAAATAACGTCCCTGTGGTTGGAAATCAATCATCCAGGAGCGCTGCAAGGCTGCAAGTATCAGCACCAGAGAAAGGCTAAAAACAACACCAGTAACACCTGCACCGATAACTCCACCCCGAGTAAAACTCGAAATAAGTATAAATAACATCAGTGCCGTCCCAAACCACTTGACGATATAATAATAGTGGCTCGGACTGACAATTGTCATGTAACCAAACACCCCGAAACTAGAGTGGAAAGTCTGAATATCCCAATGATATTTCGTTATGAGATCTTTAAAAGCAACTCCCCGATCCTGCATATATACTGTAGACACCCTCTCTTCTGGGGGGGTACTCTTTTTATATTTATACTCCCCCAACTCCTCCTGAACAGAGGCAATCTTCACACTTCTATCAGGGCCATTGACCAGATAATCTACGCCAACTCGCATTCCCAATAAACTAAAGGCAAGGACAGTTATAAGTATAAGACGCTTAAGTGCATCCTTTTTCTCCCAATAATATTCCTCAAAAAAATACATTCTCACCCCCAGCATCAGGTAAAAAAGTCCTACAAAGGGATAAAAGTTAATCTTTAGAATAAAAACAGTTCCAAGAAGAAGCGGTAGCAACACCAGTCCACCAAAGCGAAGCAGAGCGCCCCCACCCTTAAGGTAACGATGTAAAAAACTGTTTGGATCAATCAGCTGGCAGGTCGCCAAAAATGATATAAAAAGAGCAAAAGCATCCGAGCCACAGTAGGAAAACACATACCATATTTGCGAACTCACAAGATATGGCAGGGCAGCTATTCGTGCATACACGCTTCGAATGGACATCAAGAAAATGCAGCCAAACATAGCCACGTTGAAAAATCTATAGGCAAAACACGGGGGCATATCCAAGAACTGTAATGACTTGTATATTTTCCCAGAAAAGAAGTAATAAATTTCGTGGCAGTTGAGACGCGAGACACCATAGACACTATAGGTATCTCGAATAGCCGGGTCTTCCACCACAGGCGGTAACCAATGTTCGGCATAATAGGATGTGGCGGCTATATGAACATACTCATCCGGATGGACATTCTGCTTACTCGTCCCCGCCATTATAAGTACGAGAAGCCAAACACCAAAGAGTAACAGAGGTACCAGAGTCAGGTTTTCTACAAAAGGAGTACAGGCGTAGACAACTGCAAATGTAACAAGAGAAACAAGCACCATACGCACAAGCAACCAGCATATATCAACACCGAGATATCGGGGGGGGACAATAAGCTCAAAGCTGGGATCATTGCCAACGGACGTAACCCACAGCCCATTGTCATCAATCCTCATTTGCTCTATCTGCTGCAGGGGCACAAGCCTAGAAAAACTTTCCCTATCCTTAAGCACGATGGCTTCATACCCTTCTTGATGTATGGCCAAACGTTTAAGGGTCACTTCCCCAGCATAGTTGTGGGTATCGACACGGAGCCGAACAACCTTAGAGATGTTAGTGAGATAAAATGAGTAGTTTTCTTTACCTGGATACACCGTTACAGTTGCTACTTGCTTTTCAGAATATCCACCGCCTTCCGTCGCCCAATACACTGCGAATTGACTATTCTGACTAACGTTAAGATCCACCTCAATAATAGCGGTGTTAACCATAAACTGGTAATATGCTATACATGCAACAGCGCAGAAAAAAAGAGCAAAAAGAAAGTTGTGAGTCTTCCTTCCTTCCCCCTCGTTCTGCGATGAGGATTCCGAATCAATGCCCATAAAAATCACCAGTTAGCAATCCAATATTCACAGAGGCAAGATGTAGTCAGGAACAGATTCCTGAGCCTCGCACACGTACTATAGCGAAGAGTTATACATTTGTACACTGCAAGGCGTGGATCTTCCTTAATAGTTTTCACACCTGCATTAAACTTACGTCGATTCAAGTACTGCACTTCTTTGGTAACTGCCCCCCACCACTCCAACAGCACCCATTGTGATAGTGCGATTTTATAGCGCTACTCTCCCGGCTTTTTGCCTTCTTACGGGGGCTAAACGATAATCGACAGCCAGCTGAAGAGTGACTTTCCTTTTATGCAATTGATCTATTGACTGAAATGTTTATAGTGAGCACAAAAGTAGTCAAACAACAGCGACTTATCTACTCCGTAGAATACGACAGATGTAGCACTCCATTCACCTTAACACGGAACAAATCATGCAACCGATAGGAACTATCCGCTCCCCCTTTAGCTCACTTAAAGACATGCCAATCCAACCTAAGGGAGCAAAAGGCACAATTGGAACAATCGAAGTCAAAAAAGAATATATGGAAGGTCTTAATGACCTTGATGGCTTCAGTCATATCTATCTCCTCTATACTTTTCACAAGGCGGCAAGAACGGACCTCACCGTCACCCCATTTATGGACACAACTCCGCGGGGGGTCTTCTCAACAAGATCACCTTTACGGCCTAACCACATAGGCATATCAATCGTTGAGCTTGTTAGTGTTGAAAAAAACCTCATAACAGTGCGGGGGATAGACATCCTTGACGGGACACCACTCCTAGATATCAAACCATACATTGAATCATTTGATGCCGTACAAAACAGTCGATCCGGCTGGATGAAGGGCTCTGTCGATGATGTGGAGAAAAAACGATCTGATGACCGTTTTATCGACTAATCTACATGTTTTGCTGGTTTTTTAGAAAAATTTAGCGTTACTATTGACAGAAGAGATAAGACAATACAGTTTATACCCATATCATACTAAAGCCCCAGATACCTCGCACATAAAATGCGTATATAGCGTAGAATACAAATTATCCTTTCTAATTTTTATGTTGTTCTTATTGTTCCAGTAATTCAGAGTATTGCGTCATTTGGTTTGCAATTACAGATCACAAAGAATGTGACAATGTAAATTGGCTAAATCAACAAAGCCGCTTAGGCCCAGAGACGTTTGCAAAATTCAAGTTAAAGAGAGTAGATAATGAAAGGTCACGAAAACGAGAAGCCGGATCCACAGCGGATTGCTGTACTACGATCCCTCCCCTTAAAGATAAAAGAACAATTGAGTGGCGAAGAGACAGAAGCTTTTATGTACAACCGGGAGCTTCCTGAATCACTCCTCAAGAAGCTGGAAGATTATCTTGATAAAGATACACCTTAAGAGCTGTATTCTAAGACCAACCTACACCCATGCTAAAGGAGAATCAGATGACTGAAGAAAAACGTCAACCATGTCCAACATGCCAAGGTAAAAAAATCATTGAAGGTGTTTGTGAGACTAGTTCAGAGTGGAGCGGTACAAGCGACGACGCCGAGGATATGCAATGCACACCTGACCAAGTCTGTCCTACCTGTAAAGGCAAAGGCTACGAAGAATAACAAAAAAGTACTCCTTAAATAGTTGGTTCACTCCCACCTGCCACTTTTCGACAGTTGGGAGTTTTTTTTTAGTGCCCCACGACTCCCTGCATCCTGTCATAGAAAACAATGCTCAAGACAAACAAAGCAGGCTGCAAGAGTGACAAACAAACCTCTCCCCCAGCTTACTTCCCCTTTACCGGTGCTATGTAGTATGAATAAAAAAGTCACAATATGGGTTGACGCAGATGCCTGCCCAAACGTAGTAAAAGAAATCCTTTTTCGTGCAGCAGAACGAACGCAAATCGCGGTAACACTGGTGGCGAACAAACTATTACGCACCCCAAACTCGCCATTGATCAGCGCGGTACGCGTGCCATTAGGCGACGACGTCGCAGATCATTATATCGTCGAAAACCTACAACAAAACGACCTTGTTATTACCAGCGACATTCCTTTGGCTGCGGAGGTTCTTGAAAATAAAGGCTGCGCACTAAACCCTCGGGGCCAGATCTACACAAAAGAAAACATTAGCGACAGACTCGGAATGCGTAATTTTATGGACAGCCTGAGGGCAAGTGGCATTGAGACAGGCGGGCCTCCTCCATTAACGAAAAAAGACCAGCAAAGCTTCGCCAATGCTCTGGACAGACTACTTACCCGTTACCAAAATAAATCCCTGTGAAACGACTACACCTCTGTTGTACAATTGAACAATAGTCGTCCGAACCCGTATCCCCTAGGGACCCGGTTGAGCAAACGGATCAGCGAGGGGGAAAAGTAGAATCCCTTCATCTCTTTTTGCAAAGGGAAAGAGCTCAAAATAGCCACCCAACCCGAATGAAGAAGGATCAATACTTTGCAACATTCACAGCCCAGAGTAATGGAGGGAGATCTGATTGCCCTTGCACTTCAAGGTACATTTGACGTGATCGTGCACGGTTGTAACTGCTTTTGTAGTATGGGGGCGGGAATAGCCCACACGATTCAAAGGCAGTTCCCCGAAGCATACGCGGCAGACCTGAAGACCACCAAGGGGGACAGAGACAAATTAGGCGATTTTTCAGCAGCTAAGGTAACAACAAACGGTCACGACATAACTATCGTCAACGGATACACCCAGTTTCAGCATTCAGGTCCGCCCCCTTTAGTGGATTACAATGCCCTTGAACGCCTGTTTAGAAAGATAAAAAAAGAATTTTCAGGTCAACGTATAGGTTACCCTAGAATAGGGGCTGGCCTGGCGGGGGGAGACTGGTCACAAATTGAACACATTATTAACCGGGAATTGGCCTCAGAGAACCACACACTGGTTAATTACAGATGAAGGTGTAGAGACTTGCAACCTCAGCGACAAGACGATTTCGCAGAGCTGATCCGCAAAGAAGTAAGGTTAAAGACAAACTAAAGCCTATAGACCAGCCAGTATTCTACTACCATAGCCATCCTCCTGAGAAACCCTAACAAGAACAACGTATCCTTGGAAAAAGACAAGAAAAGTCCCAGGCAACCAACAGCATTGCCTTAGCATCCAGCCCCCGTGTTTTCATTTTTACCTCTGTGGTTTTCCACAAACACAACATCGCTTCTAAAAAAACTTAAACCAACTCCTTTTGGCCGTCCGCCTTAGGAACCAGGGAGTCTTCCATGATAACAGCAGCAGCTCCAGCTTCGAGGGCTTTTATCCGATTCTCCTCACTGAGCCCTGGAGGCGGACCAGCGGTTGGAAAATCTACGATCACTTTGCGATGGGCATAATAGATACCTTTTGCATTCAACGCCTCGGTGATCAGTCTAAAGGCTTCACGTTTTATCATAAACTGTTTGCCCGGCTTTGAGGTAAATTTAACCCTGATAACCATCACCGAATTTGTTATTTCATTTACGCCCTGGGATTTGACAGGCTGCAGAAATCCATCGCCCAATTCCTCATCAAGCAACATAGCCTGACCGACTTTTTTAATTATTTTTCTTACCTTATCAATGTCCGTATCATAAGGGAATTCAAGGGGGAATTTTATCACAAGCCCCCCCCTCATATAGTTGGTAATAGCGCCAAGATCACTATAGGGAACAACCTGCAGCATCCCTAAATGATGGCGGAGAAGAACATTTCTAAGGGTAATAGATTCCACTGTGCCCCGGACCTCACCAGCCTGGATATACTCACCGACCCGAAAGGCATCATCGAGGAGAAAAAAGAAACCAGAGAAAATATCCGCTACCAATTTTTGTGCACCAAAGCCAATGGCGAGACCTAATACTCCAGCACCAGCAAGTAAGGGCCCGATATTTACTCCAAGGGAAGAGATCACAATCAGACAAACCATCAAAACAAGGGTCGAACCAATCACTTTACGCAATACCGGCAACAGGGTGTGACTTCGGCCCCGGAGTACAGCCCCACCAAATTCATCATCAACATCTTTCTTCTCTTCCTCAGCAGCAGGAGTTGCATCGGCCAGTTTTAACTCAAAATAAGCTGAGGCGTAGTGCCAACAAACAAGAGCGAGGCCCACTGTCACAATCGATTCAAAGATTGCCCGCATCGCCTGTCTTGCAAAGGGAAAGTTGTACCCCCAGAGACTGCAGACCCAGGCAAAAAGAATAAAAATAAGCAAATATCGAATAAAGGAATACACCTGTCCTGCGAGGAGATGGTTTTTTTCCTCAATCTCCTCTGCCGTTGGACCATCTTCATCCCCATCACCTCCCTCTCCGATCTTGCCAAGTCCTAACGAGACAACTACCGCCCCAACAAGAATCCTGGTGCAATAACTCAGCACAAAATAAAGAGGAACCACAAGAACACTGGCAATAAAAGAGCCATTTGTCACAGCAGTACCAGTGAACTCTTGCCCCACCCATACAATCCATACTATTGCCACGTACAAAAGCGCAGGTAGATGCCAATACACAACAAATTGCTGTTGTATCCAACCGCCAGATACCCCGTCAATTTCTGTATTATAATATTGGGAAACGGGCCTACGAAGAAAGAGAATCAGACCCGCCATAATGACAAGAATTACTGTACCAAGAACAATAACTATCCACGAAAGCGTTTGAGGCAGAGCTCCAAGTTCCTTAAAACAACGGAGCATGAGCAGAGCCGAAGCAAGAACTGTAAAAGTAACAGAAAATGCTAAATACAGGGGTTTAATCAGAGAATCATCGATTGAGATGAGGCGCACAGTTTTTTCATCAGGAGCAAACAGAACCTCGCCAACAATACGAAAGAGACGAAAAATAAGCACAACGCCTAAAATGAGTTGATAAAGCATCCGGCCCTCAACGGGGGTATCACCGGCGATTAGCAGAAACGACAGAGTCGAGCCAACAGTAAGTAAAAATAGCGATGCAAACTCTGGTAGGCTACGTAACATACCTGCAACAAACTTTGCGCCTCCATCGTTGTCGGGTGGAATAAGATGTTTTAAAGCGTCGAGACGAACCCGAAAACGTTTTCCCATGCCAAAACTGAACAGCCAACCCAAGGCAATTGCAAAAACCGTTTTGAGTAAAACCAGGGCAACACCCACGAACCCTTTGTCTCCACCCGTTTTATTCAAGACAGAGGCAAGGTCTCCGGGAAGTCTGGGAATAAAGGCAAGCACACTACTCCCCTCCAACCCTTCCCGCGAGCTACCATCTAACATATGCAACCAGCTCACGAGAAACCTTTTTTTCGAGACAGACGCATCATCCACTAGAACCATCTCAGTTTCTGCTGCCAACTGTGTTGAAGTGCTCACCGCCTCACCCATTGTAGCTCCAGAAGACACCATCGGCTGCACCCACAGGATAAGAACCAATAGAACAACAGCTAAGTACTTACAATTAACTTTCACTTCGTCTCCGTTATTTATACTAGGGGGATGCTTATATCAACGTACAGCCAAAACGTACCTGATTACCTTGGATACACTTCTTGTTGTGATGGCCTGGGGGCAAGCGCCTTGCCTAAAAAAGATGTAAACCGAATCCATATCAGGCGGTGATGGTTCAATGTTTTGCCGATAAAGCAGAGCACGCTATGGTTATACCCCAAATACTACAGCAGGTGGTAGCCAAGAGACAGATCCGTTGGTAATTAGAGGCCTTTCTCCCTCTTTTAAAAGAGATGAAAAAGGAATTTATGGGCTTAATCGCTTCGCTGGACAACCTACACTGTCTTTGAAAACATGGGGGAGACTTAGCCATTTTTTTTCTACCATCCCCACTGTTTCCGTAACAGGGAAGAGTTAGGATTTCAGAACGCACCTACACCAACCTTACGTTGAAGCTGCGCCCATTCATACAAGCAATGGCATATAGGAATAGAATCGAGGAGGGAGGCCTCCGGCAAAACCAGCAAGAGACCTTACAGAAGACGTGCTCCGTAGTTTACAGATCAAGGAGTAGAAAAAGCATCTGCACTCTTTTTAACTAACCAAGCAATACAAATAATACCAGCAACCAGTGTCACCAAAAAAAAGATAAATGGTGAATATTGAGGTACCAGCTGAAGTTGATCAAGACTGAAATAGTCGCTGAGATAATCAGTCCTCAACCAGCTTCTCAGAAATGTCATAAAGACAACCAGTGTTACCCCAAGAAAGAAGCTGAGCCAAAACTTGCGCTTAAAAGCCATGACTAAAGCACCAATCACTGTGAATAACGCAACAACAAGCAGAGCTGTAGCACCTATATTGCCACCCATAAAGAGCATCAGCTGGGAATGGGGTAAAGAGAAGAGATACCACAAACCAAGTCCAACATTTACAAGGGTAAAGACAAGAAACACGTTAAGACCGAGTCGCTCACAATGGTCAGCAAGCTCAATATCGGCAGCCTTTCTAAAGCGACCAAGTACGCCGACAAAAAGTCCGCCCACCGCCAGGGCACCACACATCATATGCAGATAACGGGGCCAGAATGTCACATTGTCATAGACAAGCATGGTCCCATTCTTCTGGGAAAAATAGTCAGTAAACCGCTCTGGCAGACTCATAAGCAACATATTATTAGAAAAGAAAAAGCCAATAACGAGAAGAAGGCAAAAAACAATAATAGCGATGAAAGGACCAAAAATCCCTAAACTATTAAATTTAAAATCATAGAGATATGCCCCATAATAACCGATGATCAGGATGGGGATAATAAGAATCCAAAAAGTGCCCATAAGAACAGAGCTGGAGTAAAGAAACTGACCATAAATCACCTGTAGAAAGAGATATGGTGCGACGCCAAAGTTAACCACAAAGGCAATAACCAGCGGTAAAGCAACAGCAATCCGGTGGGCAAGCTTCTTCTCAACCGTTCCCCCTCTGAGATGCTGCACAATACCAATTGCTAGACCACCGAGCATAGCATTCATTGCTAAGAGATGGATAGGAAAGGTAAGTAACAGGAGAGCCTGAAACCATCCCCAGGCAACAGGTATCACATCGGCTTGCGGAATAATGATGTTTTCCATTATTGATCTCCCTTGTTTGCACTTTCTAAGAATCCTGCAAGGATTTCCTGCTCCGTAGCGCTACCAGAAAATGGTTCCATTTCGTCTGAGATATCGTTTAATGTTCCGAGTAGAAGGATGAGTTCTTCACTCCCCTGCCCATCCACTATGTCCACCATTTCCTGCAAGTCATGGCAGGAAGAGCAATGGTCCTCAAAAAGAATGGCTCCACTCACCCCAGTCGGTGCAACAGGGTTATTCAGAGAATGAAGATAGTCAGCCAGTAATTTCACCTCTTCCGCTGTTCCCGAGAAGGGTTCCATTTCATCAGAAATCTCATCTAAGACAGGAAACATTGCGGTAATTTCTTTATGGGACAAACTCTCAAAAGCGGGACTCAGATCCTCAATCCCGTGACAGGAGGAGCAGTTGTCTTCAAAGAGAACTCTCGCCGCTGCCAGCGTATTCATTTCAAGCGGTGCCGCAATCGTCTCTTTGCCAAGAAGACCTCCAGCAATATAAGTAGCCAGCGCCTTTGCCTCTCTATCTGTACCAACGAAAGGCGGCATAAAGTAACGACGTTCATGAATCGTATTAATATATTTCGTCAGGACCCGAAAACTCATATTTTTACTTGCAGCAACAATGTCATTATTTATACCACCAATGGTATGACAGGCATAACACTGGTTGATAAACAGTTCTTCTCCTGCCTGCAGCATATTGTCCCCCGTCAGCTCTTTGTTTTCCACCCACAAAGCCTGGCGTAAATACCCTTCGCTATTCAATCTTTCGATGTCACTCTTTAGGATCCCGTTGGAGTACATAACTTCATTGATAACATAGGGACGCCTTGCGGCTTCGCGTATCCATTCAAAACTCCCCATGACCGCAAGGGCACAAAAAAGCGATAGAACAGCCACAGGTTTGCTATTAAAACGTGGACGATAAATTCCAGCGCCCAGCATAATAACAAGAAGCCCAAGTATACCAACAAGCCCCCAGGGCATCATCCCTGCAATGGTTGGAGATTTACCCATAACCATGGTGTGGGCAGCCACAGGTAATACCGAAATATACCAAATTGCAGATGGAATCATGAGAGCCAGTGTCACGAGGGCCCATTTCGCGGAAAAGCGAGTCATCGAGTCGCGTACCGCAACATCAGCCACAAACGAGGCACTAAAATAGCCGTAACATGCGGCAATCATCACCGCAATAAAGGTACGAAAGAATAAAGAGGGCCAGAAACTGGGATTAAAAAAACCTTGCCAAAAGTCCATGTTTTCCGCCCACAATCCGGGGGTCAACATTACTCCAATTATGCCGTTGATAAGAAGAAGTGACATCCAGGCAGAAATAAAATAGACCCAACCGACTTTAATGTGAGTCGCTGAGTCCATGCGGCCAAAAGTATAGAAATAGACAAAGGCCGCTGTAATTTCGACGAGGAAAAAGACCCACTCTGCGGCCCAGCCAAAAACAAAATTATGGATGAGTAGAGAGGTAGCCGCCGGGTTGACCAGGGCTATGATAAACCAGATACCAACACCAGTGATGGAACCAAAGACCATGGTGAGGAGCAGGAAGAAACGAGCGTGTTTTTTAACAAACTCAAGAATGGCTGGGCTATTTTCCCGTAGCCCTTTCTTCTCTGCATAGATGAGATACAGGCCTCCTCCCACAGCAAAGTGTGAAACAAAGACATGCAAGACAGCGATTAAGGCAATAAGAAATCCGCCTCCGGTTTCCGGTAAATACCAGACGGGGTAATTCATACTTCCTCCTATGGTTGCAAAGAACTCATTGAATAATAGGAAATGTACCGCAAATAAGAATGCTTTTCAATTACGACTTTGTATCACCAACACCAGGACCGCCCGCAAGATAGTTATCCACACTTTTTTGCAAGGTTATTTCAGCAAGCTGAGCGCAGTGTAAATGTGTATCCGGCAAGATTCCCGTCACATCCATAATAGTTATCATATTTATTTTTTTCAGCTCTTCTACGCTCTTATTTTTTGCTAGTACAACCGCAGCCTCAACGCAATGCTTACTAAAAGAACAACCATTGGTCCAACTATGGGTAGCGGAGACATAACCATCCTTGAACTGGAGACCAATTTCCATAGTATCCCCACAGTTACCAACTACTTTAGCAACACCATCGGGGGCTTCAAGTATCGGATTGGCATAGTAATAGATAAAAAACCAGGTCAGCGCCACTGCAAATAATACAAGAAAAGCCACACCAATATTCAAAAAAGACATTATAGAAACCATATAATATAAATCATTTTATCTTGAACCAAACGCCTGTCGTCTGTTCTAGAATTTGATTTACCATATAACATGAAGATAAATCAGAAAAAAACTTCACCGTATTTACGAATTTTCCCCCGAAGCTGGTCAGAACTGAGGCCTAGATGCTGAGCTGCATTCTTGCGATTATGCCGGTGCAACTCCAGTGCATTTTTTATCATCGCAATCTCCACCTCCCGAAGAGTAGCCTTGAGTGTTTGGCTAGCATCAACAGCAGACAACAGAATTCTTTTTGCTATAGAAGGCTCTTCTCTAGCCCTATCCATTGTATGGCCATCACCTGCCAACCCCGTGAATGGGGAGATAAAGGGGTCAAATACAAGCGTAGTAATTGTGCCAGCATCCGCCTGATACACGGCACGCTCCACCACATTTTTGAGTTCCCGAATATTGCCAGGCCAGCTGTGATTCTTCAATGCCTTCACCGTCTCTTGAGAGAAAGAGATTACTCCATTGCGCCCAAGCTCATAGGACATACGCGAACCAAAATAATGGCCTAGCAGCATAACATCCTCCGCACGATATCTCAAAGGTGGTAGAAAGAGAACTTCAAAGGATAATCTATCAAGAAGATCTTTTTTAAACAGGCCTCTCTCTGCCATAGCCACAAGATCGGTATTTGTGGCACAAACTATTCTTACATCAACTTCAACGGCCCTTTCCCCACCCACTCTTTCGAAAAACCCGTATTCCACCGCTCTCAGAATTTTTCCCTGTGCCTCCAACGGGATTGAACCAACTTCATCCAGGAACAATGTGCCACCGTCGGCCAGCTCAAAACGCCCCGCACTTTTCCTCTCCGCGCCTGTAAAAGCTCCTTTTTCATGACCAAACAGTTCAGACTCAATCAAACTTGGCGAAAGTGTAGCACAATTAAGGGTAATAAAAGGGCCATCCCAACGGTTGGAAAGAAAATGTAACCTTTTCGCTCCAAGTTCTTTACCGGTACCACGTTCCCCAACAAGCAGAACCGGTCGCTCCACCGGAGCAACCCGTGACAATTTTTCCTGAAAATCAAGAAACGACTCTGACTGCCCAATAGCCTCCTTACTCAAGCGAATCCCCATTGTAGCCTCCTGTAACATTTCACCACTTTCAGGTTTAATTAACCCGCAGTGACATAACAGTACCCTTAACTCCCGGCAAAGACAAGCACCCAAGTCTCGGTTTATAGGTTCTTTTACGTAAGAACCCAGACAGGCACGTTTTCTGCAAAGTCGTTTATATCCAACTAACCCAACCGAGGAGGATCACAATGGGTATTTTTACACGATTTAGCGACATCATCAGTTCAAACATAAACTCCATGCTCGACAAGGCCGAAGATCCTGAAAAGATGATAAAACTTATGATTCACGAGATGGAAGACACCTTAATAGAACTCAAATCGTCCTGCGCGGACGTGATCGCTAGCAGTAGAAAAATTGAGCGAAGGTTTGAAGACTTTGGAGAAAAAATAAATCTTTGGAGTAAAAGAGCTGCCCTTGCCGTGGCAAAGGGCAGAGACGACCTTGCACGGGAGGCTCTCATTGAAAAGCGTAGATTTAGCGAGAATGCTGAAGCCCTCACAAGCGAGCTTTCCGACTACAAGGAGTTCCTCAAACAGTACCACGAAGATATTTTCGAGCTTGAAGATAAGTTAAAAAGCGCAAAAGAAAAAAAACGCATCCTGGTCCAGAGACATAAACGGGCAACGGGAAAAAAACGTGCCCACGAAGAGATTCGTCGCAGTGACAGTGTGGATACCATGGCACGTTTTGACAAACTCGAAAGTAGAATCGAACAGATGGAGGCGGAGGCCGACCTTGTCAACATGGGCAATAAACCATCCGTGACTGACGAGTTTGAAGACCTGACAATAGACGATGAAATCGAAAAAGAACTGGCCAATATGAAGGCGGCTCAAGACACTAAGAAGGGTGAATCCGTATAACTTTACCCACCAGCACTATTGGAGTTCACTACCATGCTTAGCATTATTATTGTATCAATAATATTTGGCTCCATCGTCGCCCTTGCAGCACTCATTTGCGGTACAATTCTCATTGTGCTGAAGACCCGTAGCAGAAACAATATAGGGGGTGGGAGCGATCAAGAGGAGGCCAAAATAATCCAAGAAATCTATCGGGGACTCGGTCGAATGGAAGATCGTATAGAGACACTCGAAACCATCCTTATGGACAACAAGGAGAAGTAATACAATGAGTAAATACTACGACAAACACGGAGGAATCTACCGGGCCCGGGATGGTGTTTTTCTCGGCGTCTGCAAAGGCATATCCGAATATTTCGACTTTTCCCTTTTTGCAATCAGAGTAGCAATGATTGTGTTTTTTATCTTCAGCGGATTCTGGCCTGTAATCGGTGTATATCTCGTTGCTGCATTTTTCATGAACCCCAAACCGATACAACCGATACATTCAGAAGAAGAACGACATTTTTACGACAGCTACGTCCATTCTCCGGCAAGTGCAGCACGCAGGTTGAAGAAAAAGTTCAAGGATCTCGATCGAAGAATACGCAGAATGGAAGACGAGGTCACCGCCCGGGAGCACGACTGGGAACGACGGTTTAATTCCTAAATCTCATCACCTTACTCTCTCCCATCCCAAACACCTTAGTAATAGGGTGGGTGAGACACGCCATCGGTCATTCGGCTTAACGACGGGCACCTTTATAAACAAACAGATCAGAGTAAAGTGCGGCGATCTTTGTTCCTGTCTCAATATAATGGTCGCGGATGATCTGCTCAATCTGAACAGCGCCAGCCGACCTTAACGCCTCGACAATACGCCCATGCCGATCGCCAATTTCATCGGCAGAATAAAGGGTCGACCAGTGTTTATAAAACAGGACATGCAGCTTCAAACTAAGCCGTTCATTATATTCCGCCAACTGCACATTTCTATTGTAGGAAGTGAGCAGTTCATGAAACTCCCCCCCCACCTGGACCACCTTTTTCCGGTCTCCTTTCGTCGCGAACCTGCGCATCCTCTCAACCATGCTATCGAGTTCTTCCAGATCATCTTCCGCAAATTTCTGATGTGTTTCCATCACCGCAAAGCCCTCAAGCACGCCCCGGGTGGTATAAGAATCAACAATTTCTTTCGGCGACAAAAGCGCTATAAAATTACCGACCTGGGGACGATACTCTACAATGCCACTGGAAATAAGCTCACGAAAAGCCTCCCGCACCGGGGCTCTACTTATGCCCATCTCCATGGCAAGTAAACTCTCTTTTAAATGATCTCCCGGGGAAAATTTCCCTTCAAGTACCAGATCATATATATACTGAACCACCTGATCTTTATACGTTGTCTTTTTAATTACAGCCAATGTGCCTTCTCCTCTATTTCAATTCACCTGCCAGCCATAGAGAATCACCCAGATCAAGACAGTGAAGTAGCAGGAAGGACGAAAGTGATCGATTGTATCATCTAACAAAATAGTCCCCGATTATTTGCAGAACTTTGAAAAGGACCACGCCCCGCAGTCCATAAGACTGGTGTCGCTGTGTGCTGATTTTTTTTATCATTTACCCAAATAATTGAACGACTAACCGCTGTGAGTCCAACCCGGTTTTACCACGCCTTATACCAGTATGTTTGCAGGAATTCATCTTCACAATAGACTTTTCGCTATTGTTTTTCTGTAGATGCCCCACTTAGTCACCCCTTGACCTGTACACCTTGTGAGTATCTGCTACCTTGTTCCATAGACAGCTTCACCCTCCCCCCTCCGCCATCACTAACCATCGCATTCAGCACTATTTTGATTGACAAAGGAGCTTCACCCTCATATTATCGATAATAGATAAAGGAGAGTTTGTGGGCAAGATAGTAATCAAACGACAAAGTTTAACTGAGCAGATCAAATCAATCCTTATTGACAGGATTATTGCTGGCACACTCAATCCCGGAGACAGGCTAAAAGAGTTACAGATAGCCGAAGAATTCGGAACCAGCCAGGCACCGGTACGTGAAGCTATTCGCAGCCTACAGGCCTTGGGTTACGTGGAACATCTGCCCCATGTGGGAGCACAAATAAAGACGTTCAGCCAAAAAGAAATAGAAGAGGCTCATCAAGTGCGTGAAGCCCTGGAAGGACACTCCCTGATCCTTGCGAACGTCGAAATAGAAACACTCGTTGAAGAATTGAACAAGCATACGAAGACAATGCACCAGGCTATGAGCGAAAATAACAATGCAACCTTTAGTATGGCAGACAACCTCTTCCACCGCACAATTGTTGAGTCTTCCGGCAACAAGCAAATGCTCAGCATCTGGGACTCACTGCGCATGCAGTTACAGGTCATCGCAACCATTGTTGAGGCCGCTACGCCATTGGATAAATTGTATGCCCTCCACCCTCCAATCGTCGCATCTCTCAAGCGGAAGCACCGCGAAAATGCGGGACGCTTTTTAGCAGAACATTACCGGGAAATAGGTACGTACTGGGATACGCTCAGTTAGTCCATATTTTCCATGAACCAAGTATTGTTTTTATGTAGAGGAGTGTAAAGAAACAACACGGCCAATCTTGCATGTTGTTTAAAATGCAAATTCATAATGTTTCGCAAAGGTTAGTTTATGAGCTACCTCTTTCGTCAGTTTTTTTGTACCAAGCTTCACCTACGGGTTGGCTAAAGCTTATTGCAATAACGTGAAGACAAGCAATAGCTGAACCGATGGAAAACTCGAGTTACTATCCTGTCAAACGGATTTTTAGCGGGATACAAGGGCCGCCTACCGTCTTTCAGGAAAAAGAACAAAAGGCAACTGACAGAAAAGGTGTGACTTTCTAATTATCGATAATCGATAAAGGAGCATTCTATGCAAAATCACAAAACAACTGTTAACAGTAATAATCCAGACATTACAAACAAGGAAATGAGTCTTGAGGAACTCGACGTGCTATGTAGAAAGTACAACCACCTGCATGACGAGGAACTACTTAAAATAATAAGCCGGTTTTACACGAAAATATCCTTGTTTTTTAGGGAGACAAAACAGCCAAGTAACGTCCCTACAAAACTATAGGTCTGAAGTACAGAGGAAAGACGGGAGTACATGCCACCACCTACAAAATCTATCGTGTATTCTTGCCAGTTCCCCCGCGGCAAGGAACTACAACGCGTACCGCTTGCCAAAAGCAGCCCCATAGGGACCATCTTACTCTTAAGCTTCAGTTACGTCGCCACGCTGTCAAGGGATGCACCAGAGGAGCTTTTACGCCTAGTCGGCAGCTCACCTATGCAGACAGTTTTTGGTTGTCGGATAGTTGCGAACAATTTCTTTGACCAGTAAACGAGCGCCATTATAGTCAAGAATATTCTCCTGAACAGCCAGCTGCAAACGTAAAAACAGCTGCTGAAAAAAGTCCTTCCCGGGGGTTATTTTTCTTCTATAAGATATCTTTTTTACCACCTTACTATCTGTGTTCACCACGGAGACAACCTGGCCCAGAAAACCTGCATGAACAGACTGAATGGCAGGCGCTCTTATATCAAATGTTCTTGCGAGAAAACCTGTAAGTTTTCTTGCCTCGGACATTGAAATGAGTTTTTCTCTCGAACATCGCAGTATGGCCGAGACAAGCTGTGCCCCTTTTATCTGTCTGCTTTTATCCACATAATAATCCGTTAACTCAACGGCCAGTTTTTTTTTGTCCCTCTCAAAGGCCAATTCCGCCAGGACCACTATTTTTTTACCTTTGTTGTTAGCTCGCATTTCTCAACCTCCTATGTTTGTCAATCTGACAATTTAGCACCATAGCGTATACTACAATGTGGTACTAATTGTATAGCGCAACAACACGGAGGTCAATGGAGAGGCTCTACTCTATTATCAATCGCTTACCTGATAGGGCGATACCCAAGATAATGCCGCTCAAGAGCGAAGCCGCTGGTCACTCCTCATTTTTCTCTTTTCACCAAGAGTTTTCAGATCCCTGAGATAAAGCGGCGCCTGGTCGAGGTAAAATGCAAGTGCCTTAGAAAAATGCTTGCCCACTAAACCGTCAACAAAAACCTGACTGATCTCTTTATGTCTTTTTAAAACGAATTGTGATCTATAAAAAATGAGCCACTCTTCCTCTGACATATTGTCCACAATCACTAACAACGCCTTTCTTGCCCTGGGTTGATACATCCAGAAATACATAAGGTCCAGAGCATTAACTATGGTAAACCTTTCAAGATCTTGAGCCTCATCACCCAAGGTTTTCATCATGATTTTTGGTGATTGCAACATTTCCAGAACATCTTCCTCAGGAAAGAGCAGATCAAGCCGAGCAAAGACCTTGAAAACCTGAGCTATTTTTGTCTTGTAGGCGGCAAGACGCGCTCGAATGTTAGTCTGTCGATCGGCAATGCCTTCAATCACAGCCCCCACACAATCCGAGGCAATTTTAGAAATTATTGTGGCCCACTTCTGTAGAGAATCAGAGACATCGGGCACACCGAGCATACCAAGACAACCTCCAATCAGCGAATGCAGGATAAGGGCCATGGGAATCGCAAAAACCGAACGGAAAGAATTACCGACAATTGCGCCCTTTGGCAAACCACGAAAGGTATTGTGGCCTGAGATATAAATCCCATTTGCAAGCCCCATGACTGAATACAGCAGTATCGGATTGCTACTGGTAGTCACCCCAAAAACATCATCGAGCAAAAGAGTCTTGATCAGGAAATCTAATAGAGGTACAGAAAAGCCGGTATATAAGAGAGAATCGGAAATTCTGCTCCAGCTGATCAAAGAGTTCCACGGCAAAAGTGGAGACCTGCGCAGGCCACCGCCACCTAGGACAGATTGGAGAATATTCCTAAATCCAGTGATCGAAAACCAGATAAACGCCCCCAAATAGGCCAGCACCCACCAATCCTTAGTGAGGCTAAAAGTGAGGAAGGCCGGAATAAAACCTAAGAGCACTTTGAGGATATTTTTTATATTGGTGTTCAGGTATTTCCACCATTCTCCAACAGACTCGTTCTTGCCAGAATCAACCTCATTTACGTCATCGTCCCTCTGCCGAGTGAGTCCACCCAGGGTCGCAATATTGCCAGACTCCTTGTCATGTAGGGTATACCCATCAAGACTCCAGTCGACCCATTGTCTCGTGTGTGCATCTTTGGTTAAGGAAAACCTTCCTACAAAACTTGTTTTTGTAGAAGTGTCAGAAGGAACATACTGGCGACTATGAATATTTTTTGTAAGTAAAGCACTCACAGGAATAACCAGCCGATCCTGATCCTGAGCCATGGATTCGCGAAACACCTTTCTCGCCTTTGCGGGCAAAGTATCAAGCACTACCAAGCCCATCCCATACTGATGTTCCGCCTGGCCAGTCGACCCGGAACCAATACGAGACCCGAGTGTTCTCTTTTTATAGTATCGATGCAACGTTTCAAAATCGTACAAAATATCGATGAGTGACAGCTTACGAGCCTGCATATCCTCAAGCTCTATCCCCATCCTGACAGTTTCTGGCTCACCAACATTCAACCTTTCCAGCGCCACCCTCATCCTAAGCTGCTGCTCTTCATGATCTATGATAATCGCACGAATGACCCTTTTAAGACTGATAACGTTATCATCATTCAAGGCCTTTTGCAGCTGCCCGACAAGCCTGTAATGATCTCTTGGGCTTTTTAGGTCAACGGTCTCTCCACTTTTGTTGCCACTGCCAACGGTTACCCCAGCACTCATTCCATGGGTGGCATTTTTAAGATTGTACGCCTCAACATGGGTAACCATTCCAGCCCCTGCGTAGAGAAGCTCAAGGGTATCCTGTATAGAAAGATTACCCAGATTCAGAGTAAATTTAGAACTTGAATCCAACGACAACAAACGTTTCAGAATATCGCTGAGTCCGCATTTAAGTAGTTTAGGGAGTTCAGGACAGTCCTGTGGCACAGTAGGATCGTGTACCTCTGGATTATGTATTGGTAATAAAAATTGGTTGATTATCGCATCAACAGTTAAGACCTCTCGCCTTTCGGCCCCGTCCGAAGATTTTTGTTTTGCATCTGGGACAGAGGCTTCGCAATCAGTAGTGCCAGTGACACTATCGGCTATTTCAACGGCCAAAGCATTGTGGATAAAGCGTGCAAGATGCAGAATTGAGGGTTGTCCCGTCCCTACAAACTGTTTAAATTCCTCATGGTTGAGGAGTTTAAGAGAAATATTTAATTCTGCATTAATAGTTTTTCTGTGTCGTTGATTGAAGGTCTGCAGCGTATCAAAAACATACTTCTGTTGGTAATGCGAGACCTCACGCCCTTCCTCCATCAGCTTAATAACCGCTTCTTCACCAAGAAATTTTAGAAAAGCCTGGTTGTCGTTAAAACCATGGGGCTCCCAGGTAAACCTCGCATACTTATCCCGGAATCTGGTTGAGATTTCGATCCCAACCTGAACCTTTATGTCCAGAATCGCACTGGCTTCAATCAACTCTTCTATGACTTCAGGACGCACGTAGTTGTAATAGACTACGGTCAGATAACGAATTCCTTTGATCCAAGCATCCATAACCAGGTGGGTTGGAGACTTCCGCCCTTTGGTGTTGGCATCGTGAACATGGTCATCAAAAGCTATCTGATTCCAGTCCTCCGGCATCTCAACAAGATGATATTTTGCAAGCTCTTCCCTCACCCGTGGCGGATTTCCCGTTGAGACAATACGAAAATCATGGGCAAGTTTGAGTTGACGCAGCTTACTATTCCTGCACCGTACCAGCTCCTTCATAATCTGCAGAAGAGCCCTTGCCGTATTTTTTTGGAAGAAGGTTCGCGAAGAGAGAAAAACCTCATCACGAAGGGAGCCAAGGGCCTTAATTCTATCACCAGCCAGACCTGTTTCAAAAGAGCCAAGCAGACTGACGATGGCGTAGGCAATCCTAAGCCCCCTGGGGGCTGCCATCTCTTTAATGCCGTGGGGATGCATATGTTCGACAAGCAACGATCTCAGCGTCCGAGATTCGGGCCCCCATTCAAGCACATCATTTACTATTTGCAGTAATTGATGATCGTTTTTGTCAAAAAATATTTTGGATGTTTTCGTGGTCATTTCTGTTACGACTGGACGTTAGAGTTTGCAGGACTTCATTTTTTTACTGTCGTCCATTTATTATGAAAGAGCATGGCCGCCAAAAATACAGTTATTACAGTGGCAAAAGGTGGGTTGGAAATTCCTCTGGACAGGTAACAAAATAATCTGCCTTCCTGTAGTTATCCCGTGGAGTGTTCTCTTCCGGCCAGGCGACAACTCTCATTCCCGCAGCTACAGCCGCAGCAACCCCCACAGTAGAATCCTCAACCACCAGACAGTCAGCAGGCTGAACACCCAGTCTTGCGGCTGCCATTAGATATGGTTCTGGATTGGGTTTGCCATGCTCTACGTCATCACCTGAAATGTTAAACGGCACCATATCAGCAAGACCCAGAACCTGTAGGTTTGCCTTCACAACAACCATGTCTCCATTAGAAACACAAACCTGGGGGGTTGATGTTCGTGCAACAGCACGAAATATCTTTGTGAGTTCATTCCGCTCCAGATCCTTGCTTACTGCCTTACAATACCTTTCGGCACATTCTCGTTTAAAACTAACCTCATCTGAACCAAAGTCATATTTTTCACTAAGAATCTGCCATTTTTCAACCATCGACTTGCCTAAAAGAGCATCATTATCTGTCTTTTTAAGAGGGGAGCCATGGTCTCCACACCAGTCAGCGATAACCTGGTAGTGAAGTTCTTCGCTGTCGATGAGGGTTCCATCAATATCCCAGAATATCGCTTTAACCTTGGCTTCCGTTTGCTTTTGCATTGTTGTTATATCCATTTTATCAAAAATATTTCTATCATTCTTTCCGCTCCCAGACATCAGCGAAAGACGCCTGCCCCTTCCTTGATCTCTGTCAGAAACCATCACATAAACCACCCGCTTCAAAGGGCTAGCCTAGGGGCAATCAATTCCCGGGGAATATATACCTTTAGGTAACTTTACACGCAAGCCATTAACCCGCATTTTTCACTCATTCATATGCTGTCAGGTCCATAACTTTTTTAATATTCTATAATACACTAGGTTTATTACAAATAGTCAAACCGATTAGTTCTTCATCGAAATTATCCCTTGCCAAATATCACAAAGAATCTAAATAAGATTATTAGGCTGTAAAAAAACTTATGCTTCAGATCAACTTCAAACAGATGAGCCACCATGCAATCAATACCACCCCTCGTTGGACACCGGGGCGCATCCCACTGCGCACCAGAAAACACACTACCATCCTACCGTCTTGCCTTTAAAGAGGGTGCAAATCGTATAGAGGGAGACTTTTGGCTCACCAGCGATGCACAACTTGTCTGTATCCACGACTCAACAACCGCACGAACCGCCCCCCACCAACCAAACCGTGATGTCACGATTTCAACACGTAAAGAATTGGAGAATGTGGACGTTGGTCTTTGGAAATCAAACGCTTACAAGAACACCCCCATCCCAACTCTAGATGAGATCTTAGCCGAGCTCCCCACAGAGACGGCAATGTATATTGAAATTAAGCAAGATGACCCAAAACTGCTAACCGCTATGTTTAAGACGGCTGAACAATATAACATCACCCTTGATCGACTCACCCTCATTTCATTTAGTGAAGATATCGTAAAACATGCAAAACAACTTGCACCAGAGCTCAAGACATACCTACTCCATCGCCTTGAACATCAGGAAGAAGATGGCACGGTAGCCAGCTATCTTGAGCAAATTATAGAGCGGGCAGTCTCAATTCACGCCGATGGCCTTGATCTTAAACATGGCCCCCTTGTCGACCGCTGGTTTGTTGATAAAATCAAAAAAGCCGGTCTGGAATTTCACATATGGGTGATTAATTCAGCCGAAGACGCCCTGCATTACATGGAACTCGGAGCCGATTCAATCACAACCGACAAGCCCCAAGAATTGCGCCGCGAAATAACCGCCGAGTTAGCCAAACGTTAGCAACATAGACCTGAGACCTTAACCCGTATTTTCTTGAGAATACGGGTTAGCTACTCCATCTGATTATTTAAATGTAATCACTGTGTTTATGCAGATCTCTGTTATTTTTGCTGTGACATATGCAAAATTGGGGTGAAATTAATCCCAATGAGCACTACATTGCTTGTTGTGTATTTTTGAACATATACAAATAACCAGAGGAGCAACATATGGACATAACAAACATCAAAACATTTTTTTTCTCACCGACAGGAACCTCCAAAAAAATCGTCCAGGCAATTGCCGAAGGCAAACAAACGTCCCAGACGATCAGCCACATCGATCTCACCTATCCAAACCACCCAACAGACATCTCCGTTGGAGGCAATGAACTCGCCATCATCGCAGTTCCTGTGTACGCAGGTAGAATCGCACCACTTGCAAAAAAACGTTTGCAAAATATATCAGGCAACAACTCCCCCACTATTTTAGTGGTGCTCTACGGCAATCGAGAATTTGAGGATGCCCTCATTGAACTCAAAGATCTCGTAACAGCACAAGCCTTCAACGTTGTAGCGGCCTGTGCCTTTATTGGCGAACATTCTTTTTCTTCTGCCGATATGCCAATCTCACCAGGACGTCCCGATACAAATGACCTGAAGATTGCAACTGAATTTGGCGCCAAGGTAATGCAACAGCTGGCCACAACCCAAGTGTCGCAACCAATCGATGTTCCCGGTGACACCCCATACAGAGATGGAATGAAAAACCTCCCTTTCACCCCTAAAATTGATTCTGGGTTATGCACACAATGTGGGGAGTGTATAGCCGCTTGTCCGGCTGGAGCAATAAGTCTTAACGTAGAAATACAGATTCTCACTGACTCCTGCACCTTCTGTTGTGCCTGCATCAAGGCCTGTCCGGAGGAGTGCATTTCCCTCACCTCAACCCCCATGCAGGAAAAAGCAGTATGGCTCAACACCAACTGCAAGGACCAGAAAAAGCCACAGCTTTTTCTCTGAGAACAACCCATGCTGATACAGGAGGCTAACGCGGTTTATCCCACAGTGTTTGTAACTACCCAGGCGGTTCTCCAAGCTATGCTTAAATCACCGTCTGCAACTGAGGATGATAAATACGAGCTCGCCCAAATGGAGTTAACAAGTTACAGCCATTGAAGATCAACCTCTACTACAAAAACTCTCCCCTACCCGGACTCAAGGCATTGTCCTGTGCAAACGACTTTGCCTTTGATAAGCACATCCATTCGGGTCATGTCCTATGGCTCAATTCTAAAGGCGGTGAGATTTTTACGCTCCAGCAAACAGCAACTCTTCTTCAGCCGGGTTCCATAAGTATTATTGAACCCGGCGTTGTCCACTCCAACAGGCCTGCGACTGCCAACAGGCGTCATCTGAGAAGTCTTTACCTCGAACAAGACTTCTTCCAGTACCTCGAAACCCTGGTCACCGGCACCACTACCCAAGAGTACGAACTTGCCACTAGAGTTTTTGATAACAGAATGTATTGGCGGGGGGCTCTAACTCTGCATGAGGCTATTATATCCGGACAAGACAGGCTCTTGATCGAAGAACTTACTCTTTCTTTTTTCCCCCAGATAGGTGCCGAACAATTTGCGGATCTCAACACAGCAGCACGTTATGACCACAGGATAGTAACTCTCATTGAATTCATGGTTGCTCACATAGCCACCGACCTCTCTCTGCAAATCCTAGCTACAATTGCTGGATGCACCTCATACCATGTTATTCGTCTCTTTAAAAATGCAGTAGGAATGTCTCCCCACGCCTACCTTATCCAAATACGCCTAGAGCGGGCACGCCAACTCATAGATAGGGGAGAAAGCATTGCTGACGCGGCATTAACCTCTGGTTTTTCAGACCAGAGTCATCTCAGCAGAAGATTTAAAAAACGTTATGGCATAACACCCGGCACATACGCTTCGCAACAAGCCGCTTAACAAGCCCCGGCGAAGACATTCTTTCTTATTTATTATTTTCTCTGTTTGTCAATTTTATTCAAGACGACGTTCCAACATTCTTATACCCTTAGCCCATGCAACTTCCCTCCTCTCCATAACGACAAAGGCACGATCGACTATGAAACATTATCTCTACGCTTTAGGGGCAATACTGTGTTGGGCAAGTCTTCCTGCGGCAACGGGCTCGGGCTTAAGCGAGCTTAGCACCGAAGAACTCATGTTTTACAGCTTTTCCATCGCAGCTCTTTTCCTGTACATCCAGAATTCCCTCGTCACCAAAAAGCTATCCGTTTCATTTCCAGGCTTTCCAGCCTGTTTATTTGGTTTTGCCGGAATTTTTCTATATCATTATATTTACTACCTTGCCCTCGAAAAGGCACCACTAGCTGAAGGCGCTATTCTTGCGACAACATGGTCTCTTTGGATCGTTATTTTCTCCTCTATTTTACAACTTAGACGCCTGGCACCATCAATCCTTGCGGCGGCAATCCTGGGGTTTTCCGGTGTGGCACTGGTCATTGGTGCCGGGGAAAACCTTTCCTTTGAGTCGACACATCTGCAGGGATATCTGCTGGCACTCGTCTGCGGTATCATCTGGTCCAGTTTCTCGGTAGGCCTGCCACTATTCAAACTAAAATCTGAACCGATGACCGGATTCACCATCCTGACTGCAATAATGTCAGGACTGCTATTTTTGCTTAGTACACCCCATACAATACCATCAGTCTCTGCGATGCTATCCGCCACATACCTCGGAGTCATCCCCCTTGGATTTTCTTTTTTCCTCTGGAATAGAGCAATCACAGGCGGGAATATGGTTATAATTGGTTTTTTAGGTTATCTGACGCCGCCACTCGCTATAATTTTGGTGGCTATCATTCATCACCAGACCATATCAGCACAGGTGATCCTCGGGATGTTTGTGATTATCCTGGCGTCAGTAGCTGGAAAATTCAGCCTCAGCAGGATAATAAGGCTTGCCAACGGCGGTATAAACAGACAAATCCCATAACAAACCTCCCCAAACGAAGATATAGGAGCACAGGCTAACACGGCCTCTTAGCCAATGTTCCTTTCCACCCTCTTCTCCTACCAGGCTATTCACTTTTAAATCGCTTACTCTTTTTTCTATTCCACTACAGGCATCTTAGAGCAACGACGAACCAGGATTTCCATAACCGAGTATCCCGTTGAGGTAAAAATAAGGCTCAAGCCACCTCCTCGATTTTCACCAGCAAGAATAGAATATTCTTATCAAAACCCACCACGCGATTCTGTCCTCCTACTCTGCATGGGAAGGTGCAAACACCAGGACTCCTCACTTTCTTTCAGCTGACTTAATTTCTTAGGCCATAGCCAAATACCCCGATTCAACACTCATCTATTGACACACGTCTGATGTGTGATATATCATGGCAGGTTCAATTTATTATTTTGCAGTAACTATTTTTTCAATATTTCTATAGTGAGGTTCTAATGTCATCATCCAAACTTGTAATGAAATTCCTATCCCAAAAAGACATGATTGCAGCGGGTGTAACCGACATGGAACGCTGCATTGATGCTATGGACGAAGCTTTTACCCTTGCGGGTAAAGGCGATTACGTCATGGGTGGGTCGACCAGGAATTCCCATGGTCAGAGAATCTGGTTCCCCAAGGAGCCAAAATTTGAAGGTATGCCTAAGGGTGGCCCCGATCAACGTTTTATGTCTCTTCCAGGTTACCTAGGGGGCCGCTTTAAAGTATGTGGCAACAAGTGGTATGGTTCTAATGTCAACAACCCTAAAAACCACGGTCTCCCCCGCTCCATTTTGATGATGACCCTAAACGACGCAGAGACTGCTCGTCCACTGGCAATCATGGAAGCAAACGTGTTAAGTGGCATGAGAACAGGTGCTGTTGTTGGACTGAGCGCCCGCTATCTTGCCCGTGAAGACAGTGAAACGTTAGGTGTAATTGCAGCCGGCCCTATCTCAAAATTCTGCACGACTGCAATCGTAAAAGCCCTGCCATCTCTTAAGAAAGTTGTTGTGTTTGACATTAACGATGATGCGGCCAGAAAATTCTGCGATGATATGAGTGAAAAACTCAACATCGACGTCTCTACAGTTTCAAACTTTGAAGACGCAGTGAAAGGACAGGACGTTATTACTTCTGCAATCTCTGGTAATCACACCCCTCTATTTGAGGATAAATTGCTTAAGGAAGGCTCTCTTCTTACCATGCCTGGCCGTGCCAATGTTGAGAACAGCTACCTTCGTGATGCGTATATTGTGCCTGATTGCTGGGAGATGCAAAAGACCTACAAGATCGAAGGACTGATGCTTCCAGAAGATGAACGCTCCATCCCACACCTTCAAGTCCATAACATGGTTGACAGTGGAGAGATTAAGGAAAGTGACCTCAACGATCTCGGGAAAATTGCCGCAGGTATTGCAAGCATCGACAAAGCGAGTAGCAAAAAGAGATATTTCATTTCCAACGGCATGATCCTTCAGGATATCGCCTGGGCAATGACCATGTATGAAAATGCTGTCAAAAACGGTTTAGGACAAGATCTCGTCATGTGGGACGAACCATATCTGGTGTAATCAACGAATAGAAGGCTCCGTAAAACCATATGTATACGGAGCTAAATAAAAGAGTTACCGATGAGTAAGACAAACAGTAAATTCGAATGGAATAACCCACTGGCCACAGTTGATACCGTAACAATCACGTTTGAAGGCGAAACCTGCGTGGTTCCTGCCGGAGTGACCGTTGCGGCTGCAATATTGGGCCATACCAACGACCACATCTGCAAATCTGCGGCTGCTGGAGAAAAACGCACCCCATATTGCCTCATGGGTGTTTGTTTTGAGTGTCTGGTGGAAATTGACGGCCTTTATAACCGTCAGGCGTGCCTTGAACCTGTTTATGAAGGTATGAACGTTAAACGGCAAAATGAAGTAATTGATAAGACAAAATGAAAACTAAATACGATGCCATAGTCATTGGCGCAGGCCCGGCAGGTCTGGCATGTAGTGCAGAACTTGCCAATCGAGGTCTCGATGTGGCGGTACTGGACGAACAAGCCAGCCCCGGTGGTCAAATATACAGAAACATTACCCAAGCAACTCCTCGTCAGCACGCAATCTTAGGCTCTGACTACACAGATGGACTTGAGGTTATCAAGGCGTTTAAGGAAGCTGACGTTGACTACCTGCCCCTATCTCGGGTTTGGCAGGCAGAAGAAACGGGGGACGTTTACTTCTCCCGCGAAGGAGCATCACATCAGCTGAAAGCCGATTACCTCGTTCTTTGCACCGGTGCAATGGAACGTCCGGTTCCCTTTCCCGGCTGGACCCTGCCCGGCGTAATGACCTGCGGTGGAATGTCCAACCTCTACAAAGACTCTAGCCTTGTACCCACAGAACCGGTTGTACTCGCAGGTAGTGGCCCGCTCCTCTGGGTTGTGGCAGAACATCTTTTTGCACTTAATGCACCAATTGTCGCAATCCTCGACACCACGCCTCTGATGCAAGTGCTCCCCGCCATGAAGCACATGCCAAGGGCCTTGAAGCGTATTGGCTTCATGCTGAAGGGAGTAAAGCTGATCGCAGACGTTCACCTCACTGCCCTAAAGAGAAAGGTTCCCATCCGTCGCAATGTGAAAAATCTCCGCGCGGAAGGTAACGATCAAGTTGAGTGGGTAAAAGCAACCTGTGGAAAAAAAGAGATTGCCTATGCGGCAACGACCTTACTCGTTAACGAAGGTATCGTGCCAAACACCTCTCTACTCCGTCAGGTTGGTTGTGAACATACCTGGGATCCTATCCAGCGTTTTTGGTTCCCCAAAGTAGGCCTTGATGGACGCACCAACCTGCCTTCTGTTTTTGTAGCAGGAGATGGTAACTTTGTCCACGGTGCTAAATCTGCCGAATACAAGGGTAAACTCACCGCCCTGACCATCGCCAACGAGATGCGACGAATCAGTGACGCTGAATTTGAAGAACAGGCTCAACCCGTTCGTGATATGCTGGAACTCGATATCAGTCCTCGTCCCTTCATTGACAAGATGTATGCCCCGAGGCCAGATCTGTTTGGCATCCCGGATAACACAACTGTCTGTCGTTGTGAGGGCATTACAGCCGGCCAAATTCGCGACATGATCGAAGCGGGATATACCGACCACAATGAAATCAAAGCGATCATCCGCTGCGGAATGGGGCCCTGTCAGGGGCGTATGTGCGGACCAGCCGTGTTTGAGCTGATAGCCGAAGGCTCCAATCTCGAACCTCAGAAAATTAGACAGCATCGCCTAAGACCACCAATCAAACCGGTAAGTCTACAGGAACTGGCGAACGCCAAGGTAGGAGAAACAGATGAAAGCTGATGTACTCATCGTCGGTGGTGGCATTATGGGTTGCGCCACCGCACTAGAACTTGCGCGAAAGGGTAAGTCTGTAATTATATTTGAAAAAGACACTCCAGGAAGACACGCATCCGGAAACAATTCCGGCGGCGTTCGTTGCCAGGGGCGTGATATACGAGAAATAGCCATTGCCGTAGAAGCACGAAAGATGTGGGGCCTCCACGAAAAGACGATACTCTCAGATTGTGGCTTTTTTGTTTCTCCACGCCTCAGGCTCGCCGAAAATGATAAAGAGCTGCAAGTCCTGGTCAAGAGACAGGAAAAGCTTAACGCCATGGGATACGACCATGAAGTTGTGGTAGATCTTGCAGAGGTACGTCGCCTGTCGCCACACGTCGCAGACCATGTAGTTGGTGGACTTGTCTGTTACTCAGACGGTCTAGCTAATCCGATGCTCACCTCAAAGGCATATGCTGCTGCGGCTGAGCGTGAGGGTGTAACCATCCTCAAAGGTACCCGGGTCATAGAGGCATCTACCACTTCAAGTGGTTTCAAGGTGCGCACCAGCAGGGATAAATTCTACGAAGGTGAGATGCTTGTTAACTGCACCGGGGCATGGGCTGGTAGATTCTCTGCAATGCTCGGAGACCCTCTCCCGGTCTTTTCAGCTGCTCCGACTATGATGGTCACAGGCCGAATGCCTGGTATGATGAATGGCACATCCCTCGGTCTCACCGGACGACTACTTGGGCTTATGGCAGCCCAAAACGGCACTATCGTTGTTGGCGGTGGCTACCGTTCACCCCATGATCTTGAAAAAGAAAAAATTTGGGTTGACCCTATGCAAATGGCAAAAGCAGCCAAAATAATGGTGGAAATTATGCCCGGCCTTAAAAAGGCGCAGATGATGCGTTGCTGGACTGCATTTGAAGGCTGCATAAAGGATAAGGTGCCCATCGTTGGCCAATCAATAAAGGTTCCAGGTCTGTTCCATGTCTGTGGATTTTCCGCCCATGGATTCCAACTTGCACCGATGATGGGACGTGTTATGTCCCAGATTATGTTGGGACAAAAGCCGGAGTTACCACTTGACGACTTTAGAGTAGATCGTTTTGAAGATCAGAAGACAGCGAAATAACACATCTGAATTTATTACAATTTCGGATAATTAAACAAATATAAACTATCCCGCGACACTCAAGGTAGTGAAGCAGGATAGCAAAAACGGAAGGAGATGTAAGATGTCAAAAGGACAAATTGTCACCCTCGGCAAAGATGAGCCTCTCAAACACACCTCAATGGCCAAGGCCAACGCGAAAACCGGTGAGCCCCATGCCAATAACTGGACCTTTTTTGATCACAGTTCTGGAAACTTTAAGGCAGGTATCTGGGATTGTACCGCGGGAAGTTGGGAACACAACCACCCAAAACTTGAGTTCTGTTACATCGTTGAAGGTAGCGTAACCATCAAAGAAGAAGATGGTCCTACCCACGTATATAACGCAGGCGACTCCTTTGTAGTACCAAAGGGAACCCGTGTTACCTGGATTGTTGAGAATTATGCAAAAAAACTGTTCGTATCCGCTGCACACCTTGAAGGCAAATAAAGTAGCACGCCTTTAACCGTTGTAACCGACAGGGCTGGACATAAATGTCCAGCCCTGTCGTCGTTTCACCTCCCCCACTTTTCTTCCATCCACATAAAAGACATCTCTCCCCTGTTTCAGGGCCAGCCGTTTCGTCCCGCTCAAACGCTCTCCCCACCCCCAAGACTGACAAGAAACAGACCTTGCTGTTTTTTTGCCCAAAACCTTTTCACTTCCCCCTGCTATACGACGTCCCCCGGCAGACCAATTTCCCACATTTTTGCCGACCAGAATCTGCACTATATTCTGTTGTTACCCAGCGTTTTCAGAAAAAAACCAAAAGAATACTAAGGATGCAGCAGCAGAAAAGACTATCTTCTATCCTCCCAACGTTAGGTCATTCTTAAGCAACAAAGAGTTGGCAAGAAGCAGACCATTATAGTTTAAATAAAAATCGTTCATCTCAACAAAATTTTCTTGACAGCACCGTGGTGTCTGATGTATCAGATATCTATAAGTAGCATCTGAACCTTCTTTTTTGTTGCAGGTAATTTTTGCTCGCAACAAACGAGACAAAACAACATATATTTTTTTTGGAGGCACAAAATGGCTAAAATGAAAATGACCACTGAAGAGGCTTTTATCAAAGTTCTTCAAATGCACGGAATTGAGCATGCTTTCGGAATCATCGGTTCTGCGATGATGCCTATTTCTGATTTATTTCCAAAAGCTGGTATCACTTTCTGGGATTGTGCCCATGAAGGTAATGCAGGAATGATGTCTGACGGTTACACACGTGTTTCCGGCAAAATGTCCATGATGGTTGCTCAGAACGGTCCTGGTATCACCAACTTTGTTACTCCTATTAAAACCGCTTACTGGAACCACACTCCACTTCTCCTCGTTACCCCACAGGCAGCTAACGCTACCATCGGTCAGGGTGGATTCCAGGAAGTAGAGCAGATGGCTTGCTTTAAAGATATGGTTGCATACCAGGAAGAAGTTCGTGATCCACGCCGTGTTGCAGAGGTTTTGAACCGCGTAATCATGCAGGCAAAACGTGCTTCAGCACCAGCACAGATCAACATTCCACGCGACATGTGGACCCAGGTAATTGAGATTGAGCTTCCAGCAATCGTTGAGTTCGAGCTTCCTGCAGGTGGCGAAGAAGCACTCGACCGTGCAGCTGAGCTTCTCTCCAAAGCAAAGAACCCAGTAATCCTAAACGGTGCTGGCGTTGTTCTTGGTGGAGCTATCAAAGATTCTATCGCACTTGCTGAGCGTCTTGACGCACCAGTATGTTGTGGTTATCAGCACAACGATGCATTCCCAGGAAGTCATCCTCTCTCCGCAGGACCACTTGGATACAACGGTTCTAAGGCTGGTATGCAGCTTATCTCCGAGGCAGATGTTGTTCTCGCACTCGGAACCCGTCTCAATCCATTCTCAACCCTCCCAGGTTACGGCATAGATTATTGGCCAGCAGATGCAGCGATCATTCAGGTTGACATCAACCCTAACCGCATCGGTCTCACCAAGCATGTTACTGTAGGTATCGTTGGTGATGCTAAGAAAGTTGCCCAGGGCATCCTTGCGCGTCTCTCTGCTACTGCAGGTGACACCAATCGTGAAGAGCGTAAAGCTTCCATCGCTAAGAAGAAAGCTGATTGGGCTACTGAACTCGCATCTCTCGTACACGAAGATGATGATCCAGGTACCTCTTGGAACGAGCGCGCTCGTGACCGTGAGCCAGAAAAAATGTCTCCTCGTCAGATGTGGGCTGCAATCAAGTCTGCAACTCCAACAGGTGCAATTCTTTCTTCTGATATCGGTAACAACTGTGCTATTGGCAACGCTTTTCCTGAGTTTGAAGAAGGTCGTAAATATCTCGCTCCAGGTCTCTTCGGACCTTGTGGATACGGATTCCCTGCAATTTGTGGCGCTAAAGTAGCTGCTCCAGATGTACCAGTAATTGGTATGGCTGGTGATGGTGCTTTTGGTATTTCCATGAATGAAATGGTTTCCTGTGGTCGTGATAGCTGGCCAGCAGTTACTATGCTCGTTTGTCGTAACTACCAGTGGGGTGCCGAAAAACGTAACACAACTCTCTGGTATTCCGACAACTTCGTTGGAACAGAGCTCGACAGAAATGTTTCCTACGCTAAAATAGCAGAAGCATGTGGCCTAATTGGTGTTCAGGCTACTTCTGCAGATGACTTAGCTGCAAAACTGAAAGAAGCTGTTCGTGCTCAGATGGAAGAGGGTAAGACCACCTTCATCGAAATCCTGGTTAATCAGGAACTTGGAGAACCTTTCCGTCGTGATGCAATGAAAGCACCTGTAGCGGTTGCTGGCATTGACAAAGCTGACATGGTTCCTCAAAAAGAAGCGAAGAAATAGCAGTACCCTTTGTTCTGGTATCGGCCTAGCCGGTACCAGAACAGTTTGCGCCTTCAGACGCAAACCCCCAAGACGCCCAACACCGAGCAATAAATGGGTGCCAGAAGTTACACGTAGTACACGAGCCGGCCTCGGCTTTTCTTCGACACGTCAAGGGGATCAAGAGTTATAAATTATTCTCTTAATCTACCTTTTTATTTTATTTTTTAAGATTGGTTTACTTGCCGGTAAAGGGCAGTTGTTACTCTTTATTGGTTTTGATTTTTGATCTACCAAAAGGAATGAAGGTCATGGAAAAAACAAATTGGCTTGATTATGATACGGACGAGATCGTCAAAGGCGACAAAAACTGCCTATGGCATCACCTGAAGCCACACAAAGTGTTCGAAACCCAAGAACAAATGATTATCGTTGAAGGCGAAGGCCTCAACGTAACAGATATTCGCGGCCGTGAATACCTTGACGTCACTGCTGGTGGTGTTTGGAGTATCATGGTTGGTTATGGTCGTGAGAGTATCGCCAAGGCGGTCTACGACCAACTCGTGAAGATGCCTTATTTTGCCGGTGTTTATGGCAATGTTCCTGCAATTAAATTTGCAGAGAAATTGTTGGAAAAATTACCTCGCATGGACAAGGTATATTTTTCAAACAGTGGTTCAGAGGCAAACGAGAAAGCATTCAAAATCGTGCGTCAGGCATCCCGCATCGTTCCTGAGAGAAAAGGTAAGTTCAAGATCCTCTTCCGCGATCGTGACTATCATGGAACGACCATCGCAGCGATGAGCGCCACCGGACAGATCCAACGGAAACAGGATTTCGGTCCATTTCTCGATGGCTTTGTAGAAATCCCACATTGCTGTTGTTACCGCTGTCCTTTTGACAAAACATATCCTGAGTGTGACATCGAGTGTGCACACGCACTTGAAGACGTCATTGCCAAAGAAGGTGCAGATACCATCGGTGGACTCATTGTTGAGCCTATTACCGCTGGTGGTGGCATTATTCCTCCTGTGAAAGAGTACTACCCAATCATACAGGATATCTGCAAAAAGCATAACATCTGGCTCATTATGGATGAAGTTGTCTGCGGATTCGGTCGTACTGGTAAATTCTGGGGTCATGAACATTATGATGTTGATCCTGATATTGTCACTATGGCCAAAGGTCTCGCGAGTTCTTACGAGCCACTCTCAGCCACTGTTGTAAAGCAGGAAGTATATAACTGTTTCCTCAACGATCCATCTAATGAGGAAACACGTCTCAACTATTTCCGTGATATCAGTACCTATGGAGGCTGCGCTGGTCCTATGGCGGCTGCTCTTGAATCTACTCGAATCATTGAAGAAGAAGAGCTTGTTGAAAACAGCCAGGTAATTGGCGACTACTTCCTGGAAAGACTACAAGAACTGAAAGACCTACCACTCATTGGTGATATTCGTGGTGTTGGCCTTTTCTGTGGTATCGAATTTGTACGCGACAAAAAGACCAAAGAGCCAATTTCAGAGGGTGAAATGGCTACCCTTATGGGACGCATGATGGCCCAGAACATAATCGTTGGTCGTACCAATAGTAGCTTTAATGGTCTGAACACGATTATGAACTTTGCTCCTTCTCTTACCATTACCAAAGAGCAGGTAGATACAGTCATCGCTGCTGTACGCATTGCTGTTGAAGAGAAACTCTAAAGACCGAAAAGTTCTCTGTCTTTAGACAGTAGTAAGCAAGTTTTAGTCTAATCTAACCACCGAGAATTTTCGGTGGTTTCTAAAATTACATTACAATACCTACGGAGTTAGCTAATGAAAGTCGGAATTTTAAAAGAAATCAAAGTACTGGAAAATAGAGTATGTATGGTACCATCTGGCGTTACCACAATGATCGCTAATGGTCATGAAGTAATTGTCGAGACAATGGCTGGTGCAGAAGCTGGTTTTCCTGATGCAGAATTCATCGCAGCTGGCGCAACCATCGGTGCTACCCCTGCAGCTGTATACGCTGCGGCTGACATGGTTATGCATGTTAAAGAGCCACAGCCATCTGAGTACGATCTTATCCGCGAAGGTCAGATTGTTTTTACTTACCTTCACCTTGCAGCCGATCGTCCACAGACCGATGCTCTCATTAAAGCAAAATCTGTTAATATCGCTTATGAGACCATCGCTAAGACTGATGGTTCCCTTCCATTGCTCGTACCTATGAGTGAAGTTGCAGGTCGTATGGCAACCCAGGAAGGCGCTAAATACCTCGAAATGCCACAGGGTGGTCTCGGTGTTCTCCTTGGTGGTGTTAAAGGTGTTGCTCCTGCTGTTGTTGTTGTTATTGGTGGTGGAGTTGTTGGATTCAACGCTGCGAAAATGGCTGCTGGTCTTGGCGCACAGGTTTATATTCTTGATACAAACCTCGAAAGACTCGCTTACCTCGACGACGTTATGCCTGCAAACGTATTCCCAATAATGTCAAATCCAGCTATCTTAAGAGAGTACGTAATCAAAGCGGATCTCGTTATTGGTGCTGTTCTTATCCCTGGTGCTAAAGCTCCTAAGCTCATCTCCAGAGAATTGCTCAAAGAAATGAAAAACGGTTCCGTTATCGTAGATGTTGCCATCGATCAGGGTGGATGTATTGAGACCTCTAAGGCAACTACCCACGCAGAGCCAACCTTCGTTGTTGAAGGTGTTGTTCATTACTGTGTTGCCAACATGCCTGGTGCAGTTGCACGTACCTCTACTGCAGCTCTCACCAACGCAACCCTTCCATATGCATTAGAAATTGCCAACAAAGGCTGGAAGAAAGCAATGCAAGAGAACAACGAGATCAAGCTCGGTGCCAACGTAATTGACGGCAAGATCACATACAAAGCTGTATCTGAAGCTCTTAACATGGACTATACCCCTGTTGAAAACTTCCTATAATATGTAGGAATATGTTAGGCTTTATACTCTTCTGTTTCTTGACAAGACAGAATATTTATGTATTTTGACATGTTAGATTTCGGAAAAGTATAAAGTCATAACAAAAAATGAGGGTAGTGAAAATGAATGGTGGATTAAAGTTTTCGTCTCTAAGCGATCAGGTATATGCATATTTGCGCCGGCAGATGAATCAAGGTGATTTATTACCAGGATCCACCATTAATATTGGTGAGATTGCCAAACAACTCGGTATCAGCAAGACACCTCTCCGAGATGCTCTTATCCATCTTGAACTCGAAGGCTTTGTAACCATCATTCCCAGGCGTGGCGTTCGCGTAAATCAGCTTAAATTTGAAGACGTAAAAAATGCCTATGATGCTGTCGGCCTCGTAGAGTCTTTTATCATTTTGGAGTGCATTGATAAGATCACCTCGACACATATCAAAAAGCTTGAATCGCTTAATGATAAAATGATTGCTGACATTCACAGCAACAATTTTTCTCAACTTTTCAAAACCAATCTCGAATTTCACAACGTCTACCTGAACGTCTCAGACAATGAGTTACTGAAAAAGTTCGTTTTCCCCATTAAACACAGGCTTTATGATTTTCCTCGGAAAAACTACATTGCCGAATGGGAACTGCGTAATAGTGAAGAACACCGACTATTTATTGATTATTTAAAAGCGGGTGACGCATTTCAGGCATCGCGTATCTTAAAAGATACCCACTGGTCTTTTGAATACCAAAAAGATTTTATTTACAATTTTTACGGAGTTAAGTAACAGGTAATAACCACTTTTTGAGCGGCACACGGAGCTAATTCAAGCCTCTTGATGTACCGCAAAAAAGCATTTCTTACATCTATTTTTGTCGATTTTTCGGGCAGTTTTCCCACTCTTTTATTTCCTTATTCTTGTCAGGCTCCAACACACATAATGCCTATAACATTGGCATCCCGGCCTATTTATAGACCCATGTTTTCACTTGACACCTCCTCTGATGTCTGATACATCATAGATCAGTTTAACATGGATGAGATCATAATATTTATCCATCATTTTCTGAGGGAAGAAAAAATGAGTTCTCAAAAAAAGCTATCTTTTTTGCTTCGCATCATCGCACCTCCATCCACGGCTTCGCCGCCTAGTACGGCGCGGTTGCATGCGCTTTCGCTCGACCCACTCCGCTTTATCCAACTCACTTTTTCATCGGCTTCACCTTCTTCAGACAACCCACCAAGACATATCAATGCAATTGTTGCATTGGTTAACCTTTAACTATGAAACAAGGAGAAACGCATGTCTTTCAAAAGAACGAAGATCATCTCAACTGTTTTGGCAGCAGCAGTACTGCTGCTCACAAGCAATACGATGGTAACCGCCAAGACCTATAAAATGGCCATTGGTGATGCTCAAGGTGGTACGCAATGGGCTATGGCAGAGAAGTTTACTCAGCTCTTCCATGAAAAAACTGACGGAAAGCATAGAATTTCAATGTTCCCTAACGGACAACTTGGAAGTGAGCAAGATACAATCAATGATGCATCCATGGGAACCCTCGATTTTTCGACCCTCGCGATCAACAACCTCACTCCTTTTTCACCATCTGTTGGCGTACTTACCCTCCCATACGTAATCTTAGGTCTTGATGATGCAGTAACTCTGACCCGTGGTGAAGTTGGTAAAGAACTCATTGCAAACACCATTCGTGACTCTGGTGTTCGTATCGTAGCTTGGGCTTACTCAGGATTTCGTGTACTCACAAACTCAAAAAAACCAGTTGCAAATGTTGCAGACCTCAAAGGTCTCATTATCCGTGTTCCTAAAAACGAGATCATGATTGCATGTTACAAGGCTTGGGGCAGCAACCCGACTCCAATGGCTTGGTCCGAGACCTTCACCGCACTGCAACAAAAGGTTGTTGATGGACAGGATAATCCATTCATCACCGTTAGCGCGATGAAATTCTATGAAGTACAGAAGTACATCACCACAATCCGTTACATCTTCTCCCTTGAGCCACTGATCATCAGTGAATCTGTCTTCCAGGACCTCAAACCAGAACTGCAAAAAGCTGTTCTCGAAGCCGGTCAGGAAGCAACTCTCTTTTCTGAGCAATACCTCAAGAATAGTGAAGCAGCTATCATGAAGGATCTTCAGGCAAAAGGTATGATCATCACCGCACCTGCGGACGATGAAAAAGAGTGGATCGAAAAAGCAACCACCACTGTTTGGCCAAAATACTATAAAAGTATCGGTGGCAAGGACAAGCTTGAAAGTGTTCTAAAAATACTTGGTCGTTAAGACACAGGTATTTGAATAAATGAGATAGCAGTCTATCCCGGATACTATGCTTTACATCCGGGATAGACCGTTCTGTCCTCTACCACTTTTAGACTATCCTCCTTTTAAACTCGTACAATGAAACAGCGTTGCACCACCCCAATAAGGGAAGTATCTATGATTTTTCCAGTTCACCCCTGGCTCTTTGAAAATACTTTTGCCAGCTGTACCCTGATGAGATCCATGAAACAACGCATGCAAAACCAAACAAGGAGTCAAGAATGAACATAAAATCATTCTTCATCAACCTGCTCGACAATCTGGAAAGTTATGTTTGCCGTCTCCTGCTCGTCGTTTTTGTAACACTTCTACTGGTACAAATTTGTGCCCGTGAAGTCTTTGGCTATTCTTTCTCATGGATTGAAGAACTCGCCACCTATCTCTTTGTGTGGTTTGCCTACTTTGGCGCAAGTCACGCAGCGAAAATGGCTGCCCATAACAGAGTTACTTTTCAATTCAAGATTTTTCCAAAGATTGTCCAGACCGTCAGTGAGTTTTTCGCCGACCTCATCTGGATCGCCTTTAATCTTTACTTTGTTTACCTCAGTTATGATTTTGTGTTCCACAAGATGAATGTGTTCTGGAAATCCCAAACTCTTGGCATACCCATGAAATACTTTTACGTGGTACTGCCTATATCTTTTGTTTTAATGTCCATACGCGTTATCCAGGTCAACTACCTCAAACTCGTCAAAGGCATCGACATACGTGATCCTGATACGTCAGAACTCGAAAATGCCGCTAAAATGATGAATGTTGATAGTAACGAACCCGTAACCGAAACAAAAACTTCCTAACTGACCTGGAGATAAATTATGGAAACCACAGTAGTCTGGGTTTTATTTGGCTCCTTTTTGGCGCTACTCTTAGTAGGGGCACCCATCACCGTTTCACTCGGTGTATCGGCGATGGCTGCCTTTATGTATCTTGATGAAAACCCAATTAAACTTGTACAAATTGCATTCAGATCCGTAGGGTCTTTCCCCTTAATGGCACTGCCCGCTTTCATTCTGGCAGGAGCCCTGATGGAGGCCTCAGGAATATCGAGGCGACTGGTCAGAATTGCCGAATCCTTTGCTGGCCCAATCACCGGCGGTCTCGGTGCGGCAACAGTACTGGCCTGTATCTTCTTTGGCGCTATCTCTGGTTCTGGCCCTGCGACAACTGCAGCTGTCGGAATGCTTATGATTCCTGCAATGGTTAATCGTGGTTACGACCGCGGCTATGCGTCAGCTATCACCGCTTCCTCTGGTGGACTTGGGATTATTGTCCCTCCATCCATCCCGATGGTAATTTTTGGAATTTCCGGAATGGGAATGCAGGCACCTGCGGAGGCAGTTGCTAAGTTTGGAGAGTTCCAATCCCTCTCCATTCCAAAACTTTTTATTGCTGGCTTTCTCCCCGCTTTACTTGTTGCTTCCGGCATACTCGTTGCCAATTATTTCCGCAGTAAGAAACGCGGATATGTTGGTATTTCTGAGAATTGGTCCATCAAGGAGATGGTAACAACCATCAGAAGTGGCATCTGGTCAATTATGGCACCCCTGCTTATTCTTGGTGGAATATACAGTGGTTTTTTCACACCTACAGAATCCGCAATTGTTGCAATATTTTACACCATGTTTGTCGGAATTTTCCTGCATAAAGAATTGAAACTTAAACAATTCTTTCATTCGCTGGAAACGACCACCTGGATCACGGGACGGGTACTCCTCATCCTCTTTACAGCAACGGTATTTGGTCGCCTTCTCGTTGAAAATGAAATTCCTTCAATTGTAGCCCAAGGCCTGCTCAACTTCACCGACAATATGTATCTGATCTGGACACTGATCATTTTCTTTTTGGTCTTTGTCGGGATGTTTATGGAGACCTTAGCAACCATCATGATTCTTACACCTGTACTCCTCCCTATCATGTATTCTCTTGGGGTGGATCCAGTACACTTTGGTGTGGTTATGGTTGCGACGCTTGCCATTGGATTCCAGACGCCTCCACTGGGTGAAAACCTTTTTGTGGCCTCCGGTATTGGCGGATCGACCATTGAGGAAATTTCTATACAGGCAATGCCATTTTCAATTTTGGCAATAATCGCAGTTTTTCTCATCGCCTTTTTTCCACAAATATCTCTTTTTCTCCCGGGACTTCTCGGATACTAAAAAAGAGCTAATGTAGTCTGTTACAAACCTCCCCTATTAACATGGTCTTTATCGTGTTAATGGGGGATTGTTGTTTCTGCCCTCTACTCACCCCCATTTCCACCGGTTTCCTCCCAAGCATCACTCTTTTATCCACCAGATCATATTAAGCTATGTTTATAGCAAAAAAATCCGAAAAAAATATTGTTCCAGTGCTAACAGTTGGTGAATATTAACTATTTCGCCTCTTTTGCATGGGGATATATCGATTTCTCAATACTCTCAAGGGTTTACTTCCTCATAAAGAGAAACGCATGACAAACGCTAGCTAAGAATCAGCTTTAACATGTTTTTTAGACTATCACGCCACCGCCCACAACGACCTATCACCTACGCAACCGCAGTAATCAGGCAAGTTGCTTTTTTCAAAATAAAGCCATAGACTATAATGAAAGTTATTGTAATACCAATACTTCACCACATTAACCCGTCAGGCTTCAAGTGATTCTTGAGCACCTTTAATCTAAAATGTTTACTAAAGTTCTTTCATTACGCGAAAAATTATTGCTCTGGATTATGCCAATCGTTTTAACCGGCCTCATATCCGTCAGTTTTGGTGCATACTTCTACCTCAAAAGTGTTATCGAGGAGGTACATTCAAAAGAGATGCTGATTTCAGTCGGCAAAAGTGCAGAAAGCATCAACAGATGGCTCTCCATTATCATGCTCGAGCCAGAAGGTATCGCCTCGACACCTACCTCCAAAGGCATCAATGAAGATTTCGCCAAGGTAGACAGGCAAAATCTCTACCGCCACAAAAGACTTCACGCCAAACATCCTGATATTTTTCAAGACATTTACGCTGCAAATAAAGAGGGCGATTTCCATACAGTCATCCAGAGTGCAGGCGGTCACAGCATCTATAAAGGTAGTGTTGCTAATCGCCCATACTTTAAATCTATTATGAATGGCGGTGGCACGCAAATCAGTCCACCTCTAATATCCAGGACGACAGGAGTCCCTACTGTTTTCATGATTTCACCAATCCATGACGCCAATGACGAGCCTGTAGGTCTTATTGGTGCTGGAATATCTCTTAGCTACATTCAGCATATCGCCCAAGCCCTTAAAGCCGGTGCTACCGGTTACGGTTTCATTGTGGCTGCGGACGGCACCTATATCTATCATCCGGATAAGAACCTCATCATGGTGAGCAAAATGAGTGAACGTGGCAATCAGTCACTCCACAAACTTGGTCAACTTATGCTGGAGGGGACATCAGGCATTTACCAATACACCCATAAAAACGACCAAATGGTTGCATTTTATTTTCCAATTCCAATTACTGGTTGGTCTGTGGCAACTGTTTTACCAAAAGCAGAACTGTTTGCGCCTGCTGTTAATATGGTAAAAATCCTCCTCGCTATAACCGTTTTCTTCATGGTGATTGTTGGTTTTGCAATCATAATCGCCATGAATCATCTTACCAGACCGCTACATAGTCTCGCAAAACACGCCCAAGAGATTTCCGCTGGCAACCTTGAACTGCCGGACCTCGACATCCAGACAGAAGATGAACTCGGCAAACTCGCCCATGCCTTCAATCTCATGACCACCAATCTTAACTCTACTCTGTCAGGCCTCGAACGGAGCAAAGAACAGTACCGAAGTATTTTTCAAAACACCCACATTGGTATTATTCAAGTCTCGATGGATGCAAAAGTACTGAGTGCCAATCCTGCATTTGTGAGCATGCTCGGCTATAATTCATATGAACACATGGTTAGTGAAGTGGCAGATGTGCAGAAGTCTATTTATCTCTATCCTGATGATCGCAAACGGATGCTCAAAGAGTTGATAAAAAACGATTGCCTTAAGAACCAAGAGGTAAAGCTGAAAGATGCCCACGGTAATGTCTTTTGGGGCTCCGTAAATATGAGCCTTATCCGCGACTCCAACGGTAAGGCGATACGTGTTGAATCCCTCGTCAATAATATCAATAACCGTATGCAGGCAGAAGAGGAGCGACGCAAGCTGCAGGAACAATTGGCACAGTCCCAAAAACTCGAAGCTATTGGCAAACTGGCAGGTGGTGTAGCCCATGATTTCAACAACATCCTTTCTGTTATTATTGGGAAATCGGAAATATCCCTCATGAAAATGGCACCATCCTCCCCGTACTACAGCTCTTTTGTTGATATCAAAAAAGCTGCCCAGCACTCAGCTAACCTGACTCGTCAACTGCTCACTTTCGCCAGACAGCAGACCATTGCCCCCCAGGTGGTAAACATCAACAATACCCTGCAAGAAACTCTCAATATGTTACGACGTATTATCAGTGAGAACATAGAATTGACCCAGGTCACAGCTCCCAATTTGTGGCCAGTCAAGATCGACCCAGACCAAATGATCCAGATTCTCACCAACCTGTGTGTTAATGCTCGTGATGCGATACAAAACATAGGGAAAATAATAATTGAAACGGAAAACTGCACTTTGGATGAGGAGCGCTATACAAACATCAAAGGTTATATTCCCGGTGATTACGTTTGCTTAGCAGTAAGCGATGACGGCTGTGGCATAGATGCGGAGACTCAAAAACAAATTTTTGAACCCTTCTTTACCACTAAAAGCCTGCACAAGGGTACCGGCCTCGGGCTGGCGACGGTATATGGAATTGTTGAACAAAACAAAGGCTTCATCAATATCTACAGTGAGGTAGACCAAGGCACCACTTTCAAAATATACATCCCCAGATACAAGGGCGATGACACCTACACCCAAGCAGTAAAACATACTGCCCCGCCTAAAGGTAAGGAATCTATACTGCTGGTAGAGGATGAGCCGGAACTACTCAAAGTAAGCGCCCAGATGTTAAAAGAACTGGGGTATACAGTTCTTGCAGTCAGCCACCCCGAAGACGCATTTCGATATGCCGAGCAATATGGGAAAAATATTAACCTCCTATTAACGGATGTTATCATGCCTAAAATGAATGGTAGGGACCTTGCTACCAAAATCCATGAAATACACCCACATATACGCTGCCTTTTCACGTCAGGCTACACTGCAGATATCATAGCACATCAGGGTGTACTTGATGAGGGCATCGACTTCCTTCAAAAACCTTTTTCCCTGCAAAATCTTGCCGAGAAAGTTCGAGCCGTCATCGATACAGATACAGAGGTATAATGTTTGTTAAACCATTACAGGAAATGTTCTATTGCCTTAGTCAGCCGCCCTACCCCCTCCTCTATAGTGGCGGCATCGACACAGGAATAGTTCAGCCTGAAGGAGTTTTGACTTCCTTTCCCCGTATAAAACGGATCTCCGGGAACAAAAACCACCTTTTCTTTTAACGCTTCCTCAAAAAGAGTCATCGAACATCTGCCTTCTGGAAGCCTCCCCCAAAGAAACATTCCGCCATCTGGTGTCGTAATACTAATATCTTCAGGAAACTGTCGACCAATCGCCTCAATCATAGCCTTACATTGAGCACCATACACCTCTATAATTTTTGAGATATGTTGATCAAGATCATTTGCCTGCAAAAACTCTACAATGATTTTCTGGGTAAAGCTTGATGTGTGCAAATCCGCTGCCTGTTTAGCTACAATCAGCTTTTCAGAAATCCATTCGGGTGCAGCTATCCAACCAAGCCGAAAACCAGGGGCCACGATCTTTGAAAAAGAACCTAAAAGTACCGTCTGCTCAGGCAGGTATGTATAAAAAGAATTTGCATGCTCCCCTGAAAAACGTAACTCCCCATATGGATCATCTTCAATCAAAATGAATTTATTCTCCGCGGCAACGGCTGCAACCTGCCGCCGATTTTCATTTGAATAGGTAATTCCTGAAGGGTTCTGAAACGTGGGGACCATATACAGTAGTTTGGCAGCAGAGGACTTGCTGGCCCGCTCTAATGCCGCGATATCCATACCTGTATCACCTACCGGTACCGGTCTAAAGACAGGTTGGTACAACGATAGAGATTGGATAGCTCCTAAATATCCGGGCTCCTCAATTAACACGGAATCGCCGCTGTTGAGGAAAACCTTGGCCAAAAGATCTATGCCCTGCTGGGAGCCATTGGTTATAATTATATTTTCAACGGGAATATCAATGCCTTTTTTAAGCATATATCTTGAGGAGATGAACTCACGAAGCTCCAGATCCCCTTCCGAGTTGCTGTACTGCAAAATTTTTGGACCATAGCGCTTAAAGACAGCACTCGTCGCAGCTTCAATTTCTTTTACAGGAAAAAAATCGGGGTTGGGCAAACCTCCGGCAAATGAAATCACTTCCGGATTCACAGAAGCTTTCAGTATTTCTCTAATAAAGGAACGAGGCACTCCCTGGATACGTTCTGCAAATAAGTCTTCCATCATTTTTACCTGTAAATTATCGATCTCAGCACAAACTGATTTTATTTTTGGAAACACATAAAATAGTTACTGTACCACCATATTTTACACAGGTAAAGTCTACTTATACGTGGGAATATTTTCTCCTATTTTCAATCAATAGACGGCTAAAAGACACCAAACGAGAAGCAACTCATTGTAAGGGAACAACGAAGAAAATAGTCAGCTACGTATCGAACTGTAGACACGGGCAAGGTAATGTGAGGTTTTCTGTCTATTTTATCTGCAGAAAAACCTTCGGCCCTTTTTCTTCGAGCACTCTGTATCTCTCAAGGATTGCGGAACGGGTATGCAGAAAATCTTCTTGGCTGTGGAGGTGCACACACCTCCACGATGGTGAGTCACCTTCAATTTGGTCAATTCCAAGACCGTCTAAAAAAGGGATATCATCCTTATCAAATTCATGGATATTAAGCTTCAACACCGGCTTGCCTTCGATCTTGATTCTACTGGCGGTCATAAACATTTTTATCTCCATATACGTTACAGGTCTTATTGTACCATTACCATAATGGGTACATATGGGCCCGCAACCAAGAAGAAAATATTTTTTTCAAAAAAAAAAGGGACTCAGCCAATCTGAGTCCCAGTACAACGCAACGAATCAAGCTACAAAAGTCCTAGAGAGCGCTCTTATAAATCTCTCTTACTTCCTCATCTGTTGGGGTACGAGGATTAGTCATACCACAAGCATCTTTTTGTGCATTTTCTGTCATTACATCGATATCTTTTGCATCAACCTTTTTACCGTACTTCTCTCCCAGAGCTATGAGTCCCTCAGGAATACCAACATCTTTTGAAAGTTGCTTAATAGCTGTCAGTGCGAGTTCAGCCGCTTCACGCGCAGAAAGGCCCTCGGTGTTCTCACCCATGAGTTGGGCAATTTTACCAAAACGATCCAACTTAGCAATCAAGTTAAACTTACTTACGTGGGGGAGCAAAATGGCATTACATTCACCGTGTGGCAGGTCATAAAAACCACCAAGCTGATGAGCCATAGCATGAACGTGGCCCAGACTCGCATTGTTAAAGGCCATTCCACCGAGATATTGGGCATAACACATACCTTCACGGGCATCAATATCTTGACCATTGGCAACGGCAGGACGAAGATGCTTGGCAACGAGTTCAATTGCCTTTTCAGCAGCAGAATCTGTCATTGGTGTTGCGATAGTGGATACATATGCTTCAATAGCATGGGTCAGGGCATCCATTCCGGTGGCAGCGGTAAGTGCTGGAGGCATACCCATCATGAGGAGTGGATCGTCAATTGCGACACCTGGGGTTACACGCCAATCAACAATTGCCATTTTCACTTTTCTGCTGGTATCGGTAATGATACAGAACCTGGTCATCTCTGAGGCAGTTCCAGCTGTTGTGTTTACCGCAACATAGGGAGGCATCTGCTTAGTGGATTGATCAACACCTTCGTAGTCATGGATGTTACCACCATTGGCGATAACAAGCCCTACACCTTTACCACAATCATGCGAACTACCACCACCCAAAGTAATGAGACTATCACAATCATTTGCTCGATACACATCGACGCCATCATGAACATTTGTGTCAGTCGGGTTAGGTATGGTCTCATCAAAGATGACATATTTCAGCCCAGCACCATCTAGAAGATCGGTAATCTCTTTGGTGATACCTGCAGCAGTAATACCTTTATCGGTTACGATAAGAGGTTTTTTGCCGCCCAGTGTTATAATTTTAGCTGGAATTTCTTTCGCTGCACCAATACCAATTAAAGTAACACTAGGGATGAAGTAACCGTAAACCTCTTCGCGAATTGCCATAATAATAGTTCCCTTCTTTGAGTTAAGGATAAGTAGTACATCTGCTGGACACAAACGTCTGAGTCGTAGATTTCAATTCTAAACACAAACTGAGTATAGCAATAGTCATGCCACGATATATATATGAGTAAATACAGCATATTACGAAACTTCACTTTTCCCATGTGGCCAAAATGTCCCATCGACACTTGCTCAACAGGTGCTTTTTACTGGCTTTAAACTTTGCAGATGTTTCCCCTAACGTACGGCCAGACCCACCCTCGGGAGGTACGGGTCAATACGACCCGCACTCACCCTCTAATGGGTCAGAAAGTCCCAGGGCGGAGCGGCAAAGTGTTTCCATTGTTAAAATAATAATTTAGACAGATGTGAGTACAGATTCGGCCATCATAATTTGTATCGATAGCCGATAAGGTTGAAACGCCAGTATAAAGGAAGTGAGAATCACTGATTATACAGGGCGAGTTTGCGATAAAGGGTTTTTCTGCTGATGCCAAGAATTTCAGACGTCTTCTGCCGATTGCCTTCAAAAAAGTGTAACATCTTAAGAATATGTCTTTTTTCCACCAGGTCTAGCGAGAGGGCTGCGTGGGATTCTTCAGCAGCAGAGACAAGCTCTCTAGGCAAACATCGCTCGGTAATAATATTATTTTCTGCCAAAATTATTGAACGCTCAATGACATTACGCAACTCACGAATGTTTCCAGGCCATGAGTAGCGCAGGATACAGGACATGGCGCGATCAACTATTTTATAGGAACTGTTATCAGGACTGAGTCGTATGAGAAAATAGTCCACAAGAAGCGGTAGATCTTCTTTACGCTCTTTAAGTGGTGGAATCTCAATGTTAAAAGCATTAATCCGGTGAAGAAAGGCCTCGTTAAAACGCCCCTCCTCAACCTCTTCAGCCAACTTCCTATTGGTGGCAAAGAGCAATCTAACATTTACTTTTCTTTCCTGTTTTTCCCCCACCCGTCTATACTTATGAGATTCCAAAACCCTGAGCAAAGAAGCCTGCACTCCCAGGGACAACTCTCCTATTTCGTCCAGAAATAGCGTACTATCATGGGCGTAGGACATCAATCCCTCCCGGGATTCATTTGCCCCGGTAAAAGAACCTTTGGCGTGGCCAAACAGCTCGCTCCTGGCAAGCTCTTTTTGCAATGAGGCACAATTCTTAATGATAAGTTCTCGGCTGGAACAGGCGGATCTCTCATGGATCATTCTCGCCACGACATCTTTTCCCGAACCGGATTCGCCGGTTATAAGTACAGGAATCTTAGCTGGAGCAACCTTGTTTATCAGAAACTTAATATCTCGTATTGATTCGGATTTTCCTATGAACTGAACCTTCTGTTTATCGAGATCTCTATTATGCCTGAGAATGGAATTTTCCCGCGCCATGAGTACCCGTTGATGGGCCTTTTCTATAACCAGTTCCAATCGATCTAAATTAAAAGGTTTTTGTATAAAATCGTAGGCACCATACTTCATGGCCTCAACGGCACTATCAACATCACCATGCCCCGTAATCATAATTACTTCGACATAGGCAACAGACTCTTTCACCTCAATAAGCAGTTGCAAATCTTCGACATCGGGCAAACGAAGATCCATTATAATCACGTCAACCCAGTGATTTTTTAGTATTTTCTTTGCGTCTTTACCACAGGCAGCCGTTAAAACATCCCGATAGGGTATTACAAGTTCTTTTTCCAGCAATCGTCTGATTGACTGTTCGTCATCGATAACAAGAATAGTACATTTTTCCTTTTCCATTACAAACCTGCTCCAGGAAGAGTTACCTTAAACAGAGCCCCCTTTCCTTCTTGACTCATCACCTTGATCTCGCCGTTGTGTTTATTGACAATGGCATAACAGGTCGACAGCCCTACACCGATCCCCTGGCCCACCTTTTTAGTGGTAAAAAACGGTTCAAATAATTTGTCTAAATTATCAATGCAAATACCACACCCGCTATCTTCAACTGTCAGTTCAACCCCATCTTCACTGCTCTTTCTGGTGCTAACCGATATAAGTCCGCCACCTTTTGTGGCATCAAAAGCATTACTTAAAAGATTGATAATCACCTGTTTAAGCTGCGATTCGTCTCCCATTATTACGGGTAAATTCTCACCAAAATTTGTTTTTAAAGTAACGCCACGCTGTTCTTTAAAATGATGTTTAAGGATAAATAACGTGTCGCGAACGCACTTGTTTACATCCACAGGGCCATGGGAAGAGGCGATAGGACGACTAAAGGTAAGCAGGGTCTGAACAATATCTCTACAGCGATAACACTCCTTTATTATGATATCGGTATACTCAGAAAAATCTTCCACCAATTCCGGTTCAACTAAATGTTTTATTTTCTTAATTCTTCGCTGCAAACCTTCAGCAAATCCACTTATTGCAGCAAGAGGATTGTTAATCTCGTGGGCAACACCCGCAGCCAAAGCACCAACAGTCGCCATTTTTTCAGCTTGATTAAATTGAGACTGCAGCTCTTTATCCCGGGTAACATCCCGTTTAAAAATGAGCACATTACGTTCTCCTGTACCTTCGGATTTTAGAGGAGAGGCAATGAGATCAAAGTGACGGTACGAGCCATCCACCTTATAGATACAATAATCTTTTACAATTTCATTTAAGTCTAGAGAACGCAGGGCCGGACACTCTGGGCACGTAGTTTTTTGGCCACGAAAGACCTGATAACAGTATTTTCCAATGGGATCAACACCGGGAAACCACTTGGTAAAGACATGATTTACCTGTTGAATCTTCAGGTCATCCGAAAGAACTAGCATCAGATCCGTAATGCCATCTAAAACCGCCTCAATCTCCTGTCGTTTTTTCTCCAATTCATCGTTGGATGTTTTAAGTTGCTCTACCTTCTGCTGAAGATCCTGGTAAAAACCGACCTTACAATGCTCAATGCCGATTAAATCTTCTAAGGATGCTATCGATTTCATTACCATGCCTCTTTACATATTTGCATGAGCTCCCGCCATGAGGCGGGACGGGGATTCGTAAGATTACAGGCATCGTTTACCGCCATACGACAAATCGGCTCTAAGAAATGTCTTTCATCGTCACTGATTTCATCGCGTAATCTGAGAGGCACATCAAAGGAGGCAAAAAATTCATCCAGCCTTTCAATGCCTACGAGTGCATTATCCCGAATAGAGCCCAAATCTTTATTGAGAATGACCCTGCCAATATTTGCATATTTTTCCTCTGCCCAATCATAGTTGTAACGCATGATAGCGGTGAGAAGTATAGGATGGATCACCCCATGGTCCATATCAAAATGACCACCAAGAGAATGTGCCAAGGCATGTTCTGCACCAAGGCTTGCATTGCTAAAGGCCATGGAGGCGGATACCGAGGCAATACTCAGCTGTTCTAAGGAATCGAGAGATCTTGTCTCCACCGCATGGGGAAGATTACGCATAATAAGGTCTATGGCCTTGAGCGATTGCATCTCGGTAAAGCCCGAGGAAATAGTCGAGGCGTAGGATTCTATGGCGTGGGACAAGGCATCGACTGCGGATTGAATGATCTGGGTTTCACTTTTTGTCTTTAGAATCAGGGGATCAACAATGGAGATATTGGGAACCAGAGTTCGGGTAATAATAGACATCTTAACGGAACGTTCCACGTCTGTGATAATACAAAACTGGGAGATATCCGACCCGGAGCCCGCGGTTGTAGTTATCAACACCATCGGCGGCAGGGGGCGATGGACTCGATTCGCCCCTTCATAATCGCGTATTTTACCACCATTACTTGCTATAATAGCAATACCCTTAGCAGTATCAAGGGCACTTCCACCCCCGATAGCAATAATAACATCGGCATTGTTTTCTTTGTAAATTTCAGCCCCCTGCTCTACCTGATAATCACGGGGATTTGATGTAACTCCGGGATAATATATCCACTCAATTCCTTCCTTTTTCAAAATGTCCATCAACCGCTGGACCCATCCAGCCTTCTCAATTCCTGCATCACTGACCAGGAAGACTTTTTTCGCACCTAATCTAAGCGCACACTGGCCGGCATGATTCAAACTTCCTCGTCCAAAAATAATTTCAGGTATAGCAAATTTCGTCACATCCATATTATCTCTCGCAATTAAAGGGTCTACCACAAAGATTAATCCTAATGCTGTCCTCCTTCTGTCCCAGGCCTCGCTCTGCATAAACAACATGCTCATCTTCATAAGCAATTTGTATTCCACAAAAACTATACCTGTTTTTTCAACCAGTTAGAGAAATCTCAAGAAAACAACACGGGTCAAAATGACTCACCCACTTTACTCCTGTCTCCATTTGTAATCAATACAAGAAACGAGCACCAAGCTGATATTGCAAGCAGACAATATTGCCAGGAGTAAGACCGGTTATGTGAAAAACGCAAAGCACCCCTTCAAGACTGTAAACCTTGGACAGGGTTGTACGCCGATATCGCCCTTATCCCCTGCAAGGATAACCGCGCTTTTTTTGTGCGGTTACTTATATTTTCCATATGATATCCACAAAATTTAATCCACATTTTCCATGGACATTGTATGATTCAAGGTAAGCGATTGAGTAAAGGTAAAATTATTTATTACACCTTTTCGGTGGAAAGGCTCATACCGTCACCACTGGTCCATGCATGGGGTTTGGTAGAAAGCTGAACCCAAGCTTGTTGCAAGCCCGTGATGATCGCAGTGCAAATTCTATAAAAATGCCGACACCAGAAAAAAAAGAGTTGCCAACTCCGTTGATATTCCTAGTCAATTTAATATGCTCCAATTGCATATTAAAAACATCCGTGGTATTATTACGCGTCTATATATTAGAGTAGGTCATTCTGAATTTTCTCTGTTTACTGAACTTTGTTTCTTGTTGTTTCAACTTCTGCTGGAGAGAGTAAGTATGGATCAGAAACTGAACATGAAGATAAATGGCCGGGAGGTTCATTTCCTTCAGGGACAAACAATCTTAGAGGTGTGTCGGGAGGCAGAAATATATATTCCGACAATGTGTCACGATGATCGTCTGCAACCATTTGGCGCATGTCGTCTCTGCATCGTCGAAGTAGAAGGGGTTCCAAAACCTCTTACTTCCTGCACGACTCCGGCAACAGATAAAATGGTAGTCACCACTGAAACCCCCAAACTCACCCGCCTGCGTAAAACAATTATCGAGCTACTCCTCTCAAATCATCCTAACGATTGCATGTGCTGTGAGGCCACAGGAAATTGCGATCTCCAAGAGATGGCATATCTTTATGGCGCCTCCTTGGATAAATATCCCGGTGAGAAATGGAATCTCCCGATCAAAGAAGACAACCCCTTTATCACCTTTGAGCCTAATAAATGTATCGTTTGCGGTCGCTGCACCAGGATCTGTAACGAGGTGGTTATGGCCGGCACTATAGACATGACCAGCCGTGGCTTTACCGCAATGCCGGATACCGCTTTTTCAAAGCCTCGATCCCTGCAAAACTGCGAATTCTGTGGCCAGTGTGTTTCCGCCTGTCCCACAGGAGCCCTCACCGACCGAAAGAGCCGCGGTCTTGGCAGATCTGCTGAAGTTGACAGAGTTAAAACGACCTGTTCCTACTGTGGAACGGGGTGTAATTTTTTCCTCAAAGTTCACGATGGCAAGGTCATCGGTGTTGATTCTGACTACGACGCACCTGTTAACCATGGCAACCTCTGCATTAAAGGCCGCTACGGTTACGATTTCATCCATAGTAAAGATAGAATTACCACTCCACTGATAAAAGAAGGTGATGGTTTCAGAGAAGCCTCGTGGGATGAAGCCTTAGAACTTATTGCAAGTAGATTCAATCAGATCATAAAAGAATACGGGGCCGACACAGTCGGTGGCTTTTCTTCTTCAAGATGTACCAATGAAGAGAACTACCTCCTGGCGAAATGGGTCAGGACCGCAATGGGGACGAACAACGTCGACAACTGCGCCCGTGTCTGACACGCTCCAACCGTGGCCGGTCTGGCCACAAGTCTTGGTGCTGGCGCTGCAACAAACTCGCTTGCACAGATGCCAGATATTGATACGATTTTTCTCTTCGGCTCCAACCCAACGGAAGCCCACCCCATCGTCGCGCTCTATTTGAAAAAAGCGCTTCGAAACGGTGCCAAACTCATAGTCACCGACCCACGCAAAACATGGATGGCGGAACGGGCCGATGTGTGGATGAACCTCAAGCCGGGAAGCAACATCGCCCTGTTAAACGGGTTGATCAACGTTATCCTTGAAAACGGCTGGGAGAACAAAGAATTTATTGCTCAACGTACCGAAGATATCGAACTGCTCCGCGAAAAGGTGGCTGAATACGATCTTAAGAGAGTGGAAAAGATTACAGGCGTTGCACCAGAGCGCATAATCGAATCCGCCCGATTGTACTCCCATGCCGATAAGGCGATGATCGTTTATGGCCTTGGTGTTACTGAGCATAGGACGGGTACTGAAAACGCCATGGCCATCTCCAACCTCGCCTTGGTCTGCGGCCATATTGGACGTCCAGCGACGGGTATCATGGCCCTTCGCGGGCAAAACAATGTTCAAGGTGCCACGGACCTCGGACCTCTTCCGGCAACCCTCCCCGGTTACCAATCGGTGTTGGATGCAAAGGTTCGTGAAAAATTTGGCAAGGCGTGGAACGTTACCATCAGAGAGAAACCCGGGCTCAAATCCATTGAAATGCTCGACGAATGTGTAAAGGGCACCTTTAAGGCTATCTTTATCCTTGGCGAAGATCCTGCCCAAACCGATCCGGATCTGCACCACGTGAGAAAGGCTCTTAAGGCTGTAGATTTTCTAGTAGTACAAGAACTTTTTCATACAGAGACCACCCGTTTTGCCGACGTTATACTCCCTGGTGCCAGCTTTGCGGAGAAAGACGGCACCTTCACCAACGGAGAACGACGGGTACAACGGGTACGAAAAGCCATTGAACCTCTTGCGGGTATGGCCGAATGGGAAGTCATATGTAAGCTTTCAACCCTGATGGGATATAAGATGGATTATAAGGATCCGGCGGCTATCATGGATGAAATTGCCTCCCTCGTACCCATTTACGGTGGCATTAGCTATGAACGTCTTGAAAACGGTGGCCTTCAATGGCCCTGCCCGGATAAAAACCATCCAGGAACCACGACCCTTTACAGTGAGCTCTTTTCTAGACCTAATGGCCTTGCATCCTTTTTACCACTGGACCATAGCGGTTCTGGGGAAGTGGCGGATGAAGACTATCCATTGGTTCTCATCACCGGCAGGATCAGAGAGCATTACAACAACGGTTCAATGACCCGCAGATCAAAGGGGATCGCCCAGATTGTCCCCAGTGAACGGGTTGAAATCAGTATTGAAGATGCCGAGACTTTAGGTATCAAAGACAGAAACTGGGTGTTAGTTTCATCCAGGCGTGGTGAAGTGAAGGTCCGAGCCAAGGTGACCGACCGGTCCCAGGAAGGAAATGTGTTTATGACCTTTCATCACCAGAACGCACTCACCAATGATTTAACCTCGGGACATCGGTGTCCCATCGCCGGAACACCCGAGTATAAATCCTGTGCGGTTAAGGTTGCAAAATACACAGAACCCGCATAAGAAAAGAACTTCCCTGCCTCCCCTTTTGTTCTTCTTAACAAGAGGGGGAGGCTAACTACTAAGCAGCACGAAAACGACGTCCAGTCAGGACGTCGTCAGCAGCTCTGGCAATGCCCCTCCCCATGTTTGGCATGGAATTTTTCACATTCTTAGAGATAGTTTTAAAATTTTTCCAAAAACATTTTCAGTCGTAGCAAACCTTCCTCAATCATTTCCCCGTCGATCCCCGAGTAGGCAAGACGCAAATATTTTTTGTTTTCTCCGGGAAGAAGCGTGCCGAAATGGGTCCTGGCACAGAGAGAAACCCCTGTATCTTTTAGCACCGCATCAAGAAAAGGCTGATATTCTGTATAGCCTGTATTAGCCATGGCTTTGGTCACATCGGGATACAGGTAAAAGGTTGCATTTGGCCTGTAACATGATACGCCCTCAATACTGTTGAGAGCATCAACCGCAAGATCTCTTCTCGCCTGCAGGATCGCCATAATGTCACGTCCACCGCTCTGATCGCCCAAAAGAGCCTCACAGGCAGCGAACTGATTACTGTGGCAGGTGCAGGACTCATCATTGACATTGAGTTTAACTATTACATCAATGACAGACTTTGGCCCAATAGCGGCACCTACTCGCCAACCCGTCATGGCGTATTTTTTAGAAAATGTATGCAGGATTACGCTACGCTCAAGCATACCTGGTTCCATAATAAGAGAAACAGACTCACCTGAATAACGAACATCGAAATATGCTTCATCGAGCAAAACCTTGAGATCATATTTTACTGCAATCTCGGCAATACGCCTTCGGTCTTCAGCAGAACATTCTGCGCTTGTCGGATTGTGCAGATCGTTGACTATCAACAATTTAGTTCTATCCGTGATGGCAGCCTCCATGGCGTCCAGGTCAAACGAGAAGTTCTTTTCCCCGGGGATGATCGGATATGGCACGGCGACACCACCATGAAAACGAATCTGCGACTCGTAGATTGGAAAGCCAGGATTCGGATACAACACTTCATCACCAGGGTTCATAAGAGCCAGTAGAAACTTTGAGATGACAGGCTTTCCCCCCGGCTGCACCGCTACATTTTCAGGACCATAGTTTGTTTTTCTTGTGGTGTTGAACTCTGCTGCAAGGGCCTCACGCAGCTGCGGAATACCGGCATTGGGGGTATATCCATTTTTCCCATCCCGCATTGCCCTGTACGCTGCCTCAATGATATTTGCAGGTGTGCGCAGGTTCATGTCCCCTAAATGAAATGGATACACCTTATGCCCCTTAGCGGCATGGGCAGCCGCCTGACCCGCCACCAAAAAAGCTGTTTCAACACCAAGTTTTTCGACTCTATTCGCCAATTTCATTGTTCTGCTCATCGGTTTGTCCCTGCCCGTAAAAGAAATGTTTATCCAGCACACCCCAGCTCTAGTCAACGCATATAGAGTGAGAAGTTATATTTTCTACTTCATATTTACACCGTCCGTAAAATCGGCACAACAACGAGCCTGCATTTCCCATCGGCATAGAGGCCCGCTAGCTCGTTCCGATTATAAAAAACTTTCGTCGGAACAACCTGAGACAAGGCCACTCTTGACAAAAACAACAAGTATGGCGATCATGTTATCGCCTATACTCTTCAACCAGCACGGGCAACAACTCAACCCACACTAAGGACATCATGATCGAAACATTTCAGGAACAGACACCAGTAGCCTCCACCAAGGTTACACCGCGCCGATGATCTACGACTACGCTCATTTTATCAAACGCTCGTGGCCGCTACTCACCTTTGGCATGATCACCGTCTTCTGGGGCAACTTCGGTCAATCATTTTTTATCAGTTGGTACGGGGCAAGTTTTCAACAATCGCTCCAGCTCACAGCAACGGCATACGGCTCTGCCTACTCCACAGCCACCCTTGCAAGTGGTCTTCTTCTCATGTGGATGGGAGCAGCAATTGACAAAGTTTCTCTCCGCTGGTTTGTAACATTCAGTAGTGCTGGCCTTTTTGCGGCAATGATAAGCCTATCACAGGTAACAACACTCTCGGGTCTGATAATAGGCCTGTTTCTGCTCAGATTTTTTGGTCAGGGTCTTTTGCCCCATACCGCTATCACAACCATGGCCAGAGAATTCTCTCTGCACCGGGGCAAAGCAATAAGTATTGCCAGCACCGGAGTCCCCATAGGAGAGGTGTTACTCCCTTCCTTTGCACTTCTCCTCATTGCAATATTGGGCTGGCAAAAAAGCTGGTTGCTCATCGGCTTATCTATTCCTCTTCTTTACCTCCCGTCAGCGCTTTGGCTTCTGGGACGGAGTCAACAGAAGAAGTACAGTGAACAAACCAGCGCTAACAGTCCCCTCACCAGCTCCCCAGCAAGACAGGGTTCAAGAAGAACATTACTTACAGACTACCGCTTCTGGCTGGCACTACCTGCAATACTGGCCGCACCATTTATTATTACAGGGATCTTTATCCATCAGGGATTTATTCTTCGAGAAATGGGCTGGACAGCACCACTTTTTGCAAGCTGTTTTGTTTTTTACGGAATTTCACACTGCCTTTCATCCATCTACATCGGAGCCCTCGTAGATCGCTTTAGCGGACTACAGCTCTTCAAGTACTACCCGGTCCCCATGCTACTGGGACTGCTTACATGCTCTTTTGCCTCGGGAAATTGGGTGGCCTATATACTCATGATTTTTCTTGGCCTGTCCATAGGTTCTGCCAATCCAATTATTAATGGACTATGGGTCGAAGTGTATGGCACCAAGCATCTCGGCTCCATCCGTGCACTTATTTCTTCTCTTGCCGTTATCAGTACCGCAGCATCACCGATACTTTTTGGTATGCTCATCGATGCTGGAATTTCAGCTATGAGATTATTTACACTGTTGGCCATTTACCTGACAGCGGCTATTTTACTCTCATTTTTCTCATTTTCTGCGCCACAACTATTAACAGGCAACAAGAAGAAAGGATAACCCGCAGAGACGGGAGTCTCATTGGCTAGGCAAACAGTTTACGCAGCCAACTCTCATCCCATTCTCGCCCACATAGATGACATTGTAACAACCGTAATCCTGTTGTAGACGAAACATATGACTGAGTGAAATCCCAAGGATGTGGCAGAGCAGCACACGATTAACACCCGCATGGGCCACCAGGGCAGTTTGCGAGGTGGTCGTCTCAATAAGAGCTAACAATGCGGGCCAAACCCGGGCCAAAAGATCGATAAAACTTTCCCCATGAGACGTTCGATAGCCGGGCAGATTCAAACCACGGGCCCCATACGCTCCAGGAAACCTGGTTTTAACCTCAGCCACGGTCAAGCCCTCCCAGTCCCCCAGGTCTATTTCTGAGAAATCTTGCTCACTCTCAATTGTCAGTTTAGATGAAGCAAAAAGTATATCCGCACTCTCCTTACATCTCATTAAAGGACTGCACACAACTCTTTCAAAGGATTGTACCGACAAATGGTCCCTTAAGGCACCGAGCTGCTGTCTTCCCCTATTGGTAAGCGGCAGATCGGTTCTGCCAATGAATTTCCGGGGGTTTTCGCCTTCTATTTCTCCATGGCGAATAAGATAAATGGCCTTCATCAGCATTTTTCCATGGTCAACACGTCCTTAATGGAACGACCAAGGCATGAGACAACAATACGCTCAAGATCTTCGGCATTCAGCAGGCGTCTTCGAATAGCCTTACATGCCTGGGAATCCTTAGCGTACAAGATTAGCTTTTCTTCAAATCGTTGTTTCACAGGCATTTGACAGGTTCCCCGAACCAATTTATCGGCAAGACAGACCAGCTCTTTCTCACTTAGCTTGCCGGATTTTGGCGCGACCGCATCACGGTGGGCAGCAACAATTCCAGTTAAACGTTTAAGGCCGAATGTCCCGAGCATCTCTGCCCCCCTCTCCTCATGATGGGGTTCACCCTTGGCAATATCGTGGAGAAGGCCACCGTTAAAGAGAAGATCCATATCAAGCTGATAGCCCCTGCGGTTCAACTGCCCTCCTATGGTGCAGGCAATATCGGCCACCGCCCGCCCATGCTCACGACCTCTTTTTGCCATGCACTGACGGGCAAGAGCAAGGGCCTCGGCACGGCTTCCCACATCCATGAGTAGTAAACGTTTTTCAAGAATCGCAAAATCTTCCGGGGTGTCCGCATCCATAAGAATCCCCTGATCCCAGACAGGCACCTCACGACTCGGATATTTTTCGAGTAAGGCTTTTAAGCCACCTTTGCCATTACCCTCTAATATAGGTGAAATAAGTGCAGCAGAAATAAGAGGTGGATGACCTCGCTCCCCATTAAAAGTTGGGTACACCACACCATCGCTATGATATTTTTCAGCCAGAGTGGTGAGGGTTGCGGCACGAATCAGAGGAATATCTACTGGCAGAATAAAAAATGCATCCACATCTTTCATCTGCCTGACCCCGGCACAGACAGACGAGTACATACCTTTGTCGTAATCTTTGTTGTGAATACCCTTAACTCCCAGCCTGGCAACCTCGTCCTTAACCTCCCCTTTACGGTGGCCCGTGACAACGACAACCCTCTTCACCCCACCGCTTACAAACAACTGTGCTGTGCGCTGTAGAAGGGTTTGCCCCCCAAGCTTCATAAGCGGCTTAAAGCCGCCCATACGAGTAGAATATCCTCCGGACAAAATCACCGCCCCGATTTTCACACCTTCATCCCTGCTCTAACTTTAACCATTTCCGCCACAATGCTGAGACCAATTTCCTCCGGTGTATCACTACCAATGGAAAGTCCTATTGGGGAATATACCCGCTCCAGATCCATAGTTGTAAATCCTTCCTTAATAAGAGAAGTATACACTCCTTTTCTCTTTTTGGCAGATCCTATCATACCAATATACCCGGCATCCGTTCGCAATGCTTGGGCAAGGACGTCACGATCATGCAGATGCCCCCGGGTGACAATAACCACAAAGTCGTCCGCTCCAAGTGTGGGCAGACAATCGGTGAAGGTGTCAAGAACCTTAACTTCCTTTGCTCCAGGATAGCGTTCACTGTTTGCAAATTCATCGCGATCATCCATAACAACTACCTCAAAGCCGATAAACGAGGCAAGATAGGCGGTTGCCAAAGCAACGTGTCCGGCTCCAAGCAGATAGAGGGTCCCGGGGAGGATAAGGGGTTCCACAAAATAGTCCTGTTCCTCGTAACTCATGAGGAATTTGGCGCGCCTTTTTTTTCGTAAAATCTCATTTTTAAGCGCTGGAACAAGAGCGCAATCGCCGGAACCATGCAAAAAACAGAGTTGCGGTCCATCGCCGTTTACGGGCAAACCTGTTACCAACATTGGCTGCCCCCCCCGACGAAAATCGTCCCGCAACTGTACAAAATCCTCCAACAGAGCCGGTGTCACCTTTTGCAAAAGCACAGAGACCTCGCCACCACACACCATACCCTCTGCGGCTGCTGTTGTATTGCTGAGATCAAAATACAACTCGGCATATGTATCCGTAGCAGGGTTATCTAAAAGCTCTTTTGCCTTTACAAGACATCCCCCCTCCAAAGCACCACCTCCAAGCGTACCAACCAGGGTTCCATCAAAACGGACCAACATTCTGGCCCCGGACGTCCTTGGCGCAGAACCTGAGCTGCGAATAATTACACCAATAACTGCTGATTCCCCCTGATCCAAAACTGCAATAAGACTGTCTAAAACATACTGCATTATACATCTCCCTCTTTAACGTAAATCTAAAATAGTTCGTTTGAGTGTATGCGTTGACGCAAACCGCTCAACCTGTTGCATATTTTTAGGTAGTGAATCCTTAGCCCCCAGCATAGGTGCGATTTCAGGTAACATACGCAGAAGTTGGTCAATCTCTCTGCCAACCTCTTTTGCCCCCGAATCAGCTATATATTCAAGGTCTAACCTCTCCACATCCCCACGACTCAGGGTGACTCGATAATCCACTAACCCGACCACTTGATAAAGGATGTCATCAAGATACTGACTGGAGATAACAGAGCCATCAGCCAGGGTACAATCCTGCAATCTACCGTACATTTGACAGAGCCTTGCCGTCACACCACCACAGGCACAGCGTCCCCTCTCAAGAGTTGCAACATCTCCTGTACGGTAGCGTATAAGTGGCATAGCCTCACGCCCAATAGTAGTGAGGACTATCTCTCCCGACAAACCGTCCGCGAGTTGCTCGCCGGTTGTAGAGTCAACAATTTCAACGAGCAAATCAGATTCGCGAATATGCACCCCACAATGTTGCGAACATTCCACAGCCCCACCAAGACCTGATTCAGTAGCCCCATAGTGCAGAAAGGTCTGACAACCACAATTTTGTTCAATCCTCCGGCGCAAACTTTCTGCTGCATAATCCGAACAGAGCAACATGGTACGTAATTGACCATGGCCCACCCAACTACTGAGAGCTAGCAGTTGCTGGGGCAAACCAACAACGGAGGTGATTTTCCTTGCATGTATCAGTTCAGAAACAAGCGAGACATCCGGCGGAGGCCAGAGTCCTGTCGCCCGGATGCCACCACGAAGCAGAGCGGCAACAAGCAACCCTCCAACACTCGCCTCTGTTGCAAAAGGCAAAATCACCAAAACCCGATCCGTCTGATCCACAAGACTTGCCATCCCACGGAGAAAGAATTCTGACGTCGCTGCCAGGTCGGCAGCCGTAAAAGAAAAACGCTTTGGCTTACCTGTACTCCCAGAGGTGTACATGGTGATGATACGCACCACTTCACTTTGAGAAACGCAGTGGAGCTGATGCCCCCGTTCAACGACATCAGCACCTGTTAAAAAGGGCAGTTGTGCTAAATCTTTACTCTCAATCAATGCATCTACATCCAAAGCGGAAAACCGCTTTCTATAGAGACTACTGTGGCAACGCGCATGCTCAATGGTTTGCCTTAACCGTTTCATCTGCGCCCGTTCCAGTTCTTTTCTCTGGAGGGGGAATCCGAGATCAAGACCATCTGCAACCAGGCCATCAACTGTTGTCTGCATCATTGTTTCCATCAATCGTACAAACTAGCATGCGTTTTTCTGCGGCTGTGGACGGTGTAAACTTCTTCCATTCCTGGCAGTCAGGTTAAAACTACAAAATGGAATAAGCCTGCCATCGGCTTGGGCAACATGGATACAACATCCCTGCAACCGCTCCAGATTCAAGCTCCAGCAGTCCTGAAAAGCCATTGCGGAGATAGAGAAGGTATGGGTCCTGGCGCGGGACAAAAACCTGCTCAAATCATCTTCATTCTCCCTACTCTGAGTCCCCGTGCCATCAACTCCGCCCCACTGGCGGGCGGTAACACCAATGGAGGTGAGTGCTCCTTTTTCCGCAGGGATAGGACCACAGTCACAGCTGCTGCCACCAAGCCTTTGCAACCTGCCATCGTCCTGCATCAGGTATTTTGCAGAAAAGGAGCAGAGAGCATGCTCGCAACCGGGGGGCTGAAAATCGTCCACATGCACCCCCCCACCACTCTGCTCAGCCAAACCCGTCATAATTTCAGGTAGGGTTACATGATCCGGAGTAAATTTTTCAGGGAATCGCCCAAAGTAGCTCATGGGCTGAAAATGAACCCCCCGGACGTGGGGTTGCCGATCAAGACCAAAACGAACAATGTCCCAAAGCTGGGTAAGGTTCACACCGCGCACCAGTGTCGGGACAAGAACTATCCCCAGCCCCGCAACACACATATTATCAATGGCCTGGCATTTACTGGTAAAAAGAGCCCTGCCTCGAAGCTCTTTACAAACCGTATCATCCACACCATCAAACTGTAAAAAGACAGAGGAAAGACCCGCCTCTTTGAGTTGCAAAGCAAGGTTTTTATCTGTCGCAAGGGCAAGACCGTTGGTGTTCAACTGCACAAAATCGATCCCCGCCTCTTTGGCCAGGCGTACAATGTGTACCAGATCCTTTCTTACCGTCGGCTCTCCACCAGAAAGTTGCACGTTACAACCACCAGTTTGCTTCACAATAGTTGCAAACATACGGCTTAAACTATCCAGATCGGGGTCAGTTGCAGCCCCCCCACTATCGGCAAAGCACACAGGACACTGGAGATTACACCTTGAGGTTACCTCCACAAGTGCGGTACAGGTTCTTTGGGTATGTCGGTCACAGAGGCCGCAATCATAGGGGCAACCCTTCTTCCCTGTTTGCTGGCGCTCGCCACCATAGTATGGCACTTTGGGCCGAATCCAGGATTCAAATGACGGCTCTCCTTTCCAAATTGTTGTAGAGAAAGGGCCATGTTCTGGACAACTCTTTTCAAGGAGAACCCTATCGCCGCAACGAACGAGATCGGCAGGTATACGCGCCAGACATTCCGGACAAACACTTTCTATTCTTTGTAAGACGTCAGTCATTTTCAACCCCGGGATCAAAACCGTTTTCAACAAGAATTGTCAATACCTTGCCATAGCACCCCGAGATAAGTCCTCCACAGATTGCTGCATCAATCCTTCCATCCTCAACAATATCCGAACATTTGAGTCCAGAAAATTGTTCTGCCGCATAGTCGTTGAACCAGGAAGACAGCTCCGCAAGCATCAACGCTAAGCGGTCGTTCTCCTCCTCATCAGCCCGTCCCTTCCCTCCATAATAGGCAAGAAGACAGGCACCACCGGTCACAGCGCCACAGGTCCCTTCCATTGCAGGAAAACCGTGACACAAACCAGACATAGCTCGCATAAGACCAGGATTCTCTACCCCCTGAACTTCAAGGGCCAGCTGAACAACAATCTGCGAACAGCAATAACCGGCACCGGCCAGACGTAATATATCTATGTCATACTCATTCATTTATTATTCATTGCTCCGTTTTGCAATAAGCAGAAAAAGTGATGGTCGCGTTAGGGTAGCTGCTGCACACGCACGTTTTGCCAGCTGTTCATCCCCCACAACCGCCTTCCAGAATTCATGCAATGATCCATGGGCAAAAACAAACTCTGCCGCAGTCTGCTTAAAGAGATGGATGTGATCTTCGACAACGACTTGTTCAAAACCGATCGCTCTGACCATATTTTCAACCGTTGCAAGATCAGTGGCATACGAAAAACAGGATCTTATCGGCCAACCATTAGCTACCAGGGTTCCGCCGCTACACCGCAGATAAATATCACTGAGCACCAATGCTCCCCCCGGCCGGACTACTCTGTAAAATTCAGAGAGTACCTCGTTTTTTTTGGTAAGATTCCAGGCGCACTCACAAAAGATGGCGTCTACACTACCGTCTGCCAATGGCAGTCGGGCGAGATCCGCCTGCACCAGAGGTCCCGTATTCTCTTTTTGAGATTCAGACAAAAGTCCAAAATCAAGATCAAGGCCAAAGACCTTTCTGCCCTCCGTGGCTAATATCCGCATCCCACCACCGGCTCCACAGCCAGCATCAACCAGAATACTCCCAGCTTTCGGCTGCAGCAATTCAATGGCACGCCGAGTAAGGGCTTCACCGCCGGGCCGCAGACAAGCGCCAAGGCCTTGTCGTACCGGTGTTGTCAGGTAGAGTGGTTTCATTTATCCTCGAGGAGTTGCTCCACTTCAAGTATGCGGCCCACTGCAAGCTCTTCGGGAATTAACACCCTTGAGCACTGAGGACAAACGGGCAGTTCTACTTTAAAAACGTTGCCAGCGTAATGTAGCTCAACAAATCCCGGTTGCAATTTTTGCCTGCACAGTTCACAGGTCCAGTCCATGTCTTTTGGTAAAAAACTGAGTTTCATACCGTTCCTCCTACTACCGTCATACGGTGGGACCAGCAACGTTGAATAGTAAACAGATCATTGTCTTCTTTATATTGAACCCAGAAGGTTACCTGACCGAGTTTGGCTGAAGCAATCCGACTACCATCTTCACCATGGACGAGGGATGAGCCCTCCTGCTTTGTCTGGTACAGAACTTTACGTATATCATCTTCGAGTATTCTTCGTTCTTCAAGCATGGCCGAGACGCTATCCTCAAAATGCAGAGCAAGTCCCTCCCATTGTGCCGCTGGAATTGACTGGCCCACAGCATAACTTTCAAGAACAGTATTTTTCAACTGCCGCCTGTTTATCCTTCTGGCAGATAGGGTAACTGATGGCTCTGTCGCGCCATGGGAGGTATCGGCAAAGAGAAGATCTAACACATGGGACACTGGTTTTCCGGTCCTTGCCAGCTGGTCCCGACACATGGCACAATAGGTCAACATCTCTCTGTCCGTCTGCTCAACCCTTGCCTTTGTAACTTTTTTAGCAAGATCCGGATTGGCACTTTCCATTAGGCCACCAAAGCCACAACACTCAGTCAGCTCTCCTGAATTTTTAAGAGGACTCAATGGCTGGCCAATGGCCTCCAGCAGAGTACGCACCGCTGCCTGGGTTTTTTGGTCGTGTCTGGAGGTACAGGGGTCAGAAAGAACCTTAGTAACACCCGGCTTTGCGGATTTGGGTGGCCGCTCCGCTAGAACCGTCCACACCGATGCTAGGGTAATTCGTGGCAAAAATTCACGAAACATCTTCAGACAGGTAGAGCAGGCAACAAGTAGCAGAGGCTCTCCCATATCGAGCCAGATCTGTTCCAGATCACGGATAATAACAGCAAACTCTTTCTCCTCACCAGCCCAGTGTCCAGGGGCACCGCAACAATCCAACCAGAGACCGGTTGCCGGCTCAAGTTCCTGTAGATATTCGTAAAGACGCAGTGTCTGATCGGGTCTGATTCCTGCCAACTGACATCCAGGAAAAAACAGGCTTGAACTGGACTGTCTTCCATGGGCATGGCGCACAACCGCAGCCTCTGTTCTTGCAGAACGCATCTCTTCAAGGGCGAACCAATGAGCCGATCCGGGCATACGATCTTCTTTGACCATTGTCCTACGTGCATCGAGACACAGATCCGCCATGGAGAAATCATTGGGACAAATGATTTCACACTGTCCACAAAGAGAACAGGAATTTATAAATTTATTTGCAGAGTGACTGCCCTTAACAATCGCAGAGTTATTATAAACCCGCCTTGCATATGTTTTAGGGTAGGCTCCAAATTCCTTGAGATACACACAAGACTTGACGCACTCAAGGCATTGGCAATCAAGACAGCGAGCCGCCTCTCTTTTGGCTTCATCCTCTGTGTAGTTAGCTGCCCGGGGAACTAAGCGCTCTACAAACTGTATATTCTCAAGGGGTGTGTACAAATCAGTTTTTCCATGGCGTAGCGCTACCCGTGCTGCGGTAAGCGATGCACCCTGCAAAAACCTATCAATTGATACCGCCGCCTCCCGCCCTTGGGAGACATCAGTAATAAAACGATATTCATCATCTTCAGCACTCAACCCACCGGTAAACCAACCACTTTTACCAAGGGAAAAGGTAACAACATCAGGCAATCCTAGCCCCACTAAAAGATCTTCAGCAAGCCTGTCGTCCTGCCCTATATAAAAGGCGTCGAAATCCCCTTCAGCCCATGGAGACTCATCCAGTGCCTCAACTCTACGGTAAAGAACACCAAGCCTGGCGAGGCGCTCCAGTTCTTCTGCCAACACCTCTCCTGGGAGTATGGTTTCAGGAATATTGCGCAACCAGCTGCCAGGTCCATCCTGCAAATGAAAAAGAGAGACGGGGTAACCTTTTTTGGCCAGATCAAAAGCCACGATCAAACTACTTGGACCGGCACCTATCACCGCAACTTTCTTAGGACGCGGAGGAAGTCGCAGGGGTTTTCCTCTTGGCGGAACAGCCTCGACACACAAACACTCAAGAGCACCGATGGCAATGGAGCCTCCACATATTGCACGGAGACAATACTGTTCACAGGGAGCTTCACACATACGTGCTACGATTCCTGCTAGGGGCATATTCTTTTCTAAAATCGCCCTGGCCCCTACCGGATTACCGTCTTTTACCGCCAGGACAAACCCCCTGGCATCAACCCCAAGAGGACAACCAGCCTTACAGGCCGGGGGCTCTTCCTGAATACACCGAGCCTCCCACTCACGCAGGTCCTTCTGCTCCATACCTACTCCTTAATCCGGGTGAAACGCAAAAAACCTCCGGACACAAGGAGTATTGTCAAACAGACTCCTATAGCATCCGAAGGTGATAGTAAAAGTACTTCTTACTTATTCTTCAGGCCTTCCAGTACCTTCACAGGCAATGCAGGCAACTTCCTGATACGCACACCACAGGCATTAAAAATACCATTTATAATTGCGGAATGGGGAGAAGTCAGTGGCAACTCACCCGCTCCGGAAGCTCCAAAAGGTCCTTCAGGACGAGCAGTTTCCACATAAATAAGCTCTATCTCATCGGGAATCTGCTTGATATATGGGAAACCTGCTCCAACCATGGAAGAGTGCTTTTGGATGTCTTCATAGTCTTCACTCAGAGCAAGGCCAATACCCTGTGCCAAACCACCATACATCTGGCCGTCGACAACAAGTTTATTAGCAATTTTACCAACATCAGCCGCCAGAGTCATCTTCTTAACAGTCGTCTTACCGGTGGCAATTTCCACTGCAACCTCTGCCATGAATACACCGTACATGTAACAGACAAACGGACTTCCTTGGCCATTTTCATCACATTCTTTAGCAGAAGCGGTCCATTTTCCGTTATATTTGGTTGGAATCTTATCCGCGACCATCTCATCAAAGGTGCGATAACTGCTACCTTTCTTCATACCTTCAAGAAGCATTTCACAGACGAGTTTGATGCCTTGACCAACAAGAACCTGAGACCTTGAACCACCTGCAGGTCCACCATTTGGACAAACACTGGTATCGTTGAGTACGAGATTAATGTTCTCATGGGAAATCCCCAACGGTCTCAACGCTTCATGGGCCGTTGCCAGGGTTCCCATGTCTGCACCCTGACCATGCTCATGCCAGGTAACAAAAATCGACACGGTACCATCTGCGTTCAGCTCAGCACCAGCCTCCGCACTGTCAGGGCCATCAAGGCCACTAGCATAGACACCAACGGCTACACCAACACCTCGTTTTACTTCAGCTGTGGAAGCAGCCTCAGCAGTCTTAAGAGCAGCCTGGTATTTTGGTCGAATGGTATCAATGAGTTCAGGTAAACTCAGCACCTCGGGGGTCTGTCCCGACGGATTGGTTGAACCCTCACGGTATACGTTCTTGTACCGCAGTTCCAGTGGATCCATACCAATTTTTTCAGCCAACTCATCTATCAATACCTCAGAGGCAAACTCTGACTGGGGTGAACCGTAACCACGGAAAGCAGATCCCCACGCATGGTTGGTACATACAGTACGACCCATACCACGGATGTTTGCAATATCATAACCAGCACCGATGAACTGAGCGCCACGGAGGGTGAGCAGATCGCCAAACTCAGAATATGGACCATGATCAACGGACCAGTCTGTCTCCATTGCCAGCAACTTGCCATCACTATCTGCTGCCATACGCACGTTCATAAAGAACGGTGAACGTTTACCCGTGTACGTCTGTTGCTGGAAGTAGTTATAACCGAGATAAACCGGTTTTCCGGTGGCAAGTGCTGCGGCACCAACCAATGCTTCCATGGTTGGGCTGAACTTGTAACCAAAGGTTCCTCCGGCGGGATTCTGCACCATAATTAAATCTTCGGGCTCTACCCCAAGACCAGGTGCAATCATATAGAGATGCAGGTGCAGACCGATGGATTTAGAATGAATATTCAGTTTTCCTTCATCATCAATGAAGGCAAAACCAACATCCGGCTCAATTGGCATATGGGGCTGACGACCAACATAGTAATCGTTTTCCACAACGTAGGCCGCTTTGTCAAAGATTGGTGCGGTTTCTTCACCTTTAGCTATACGCTGCTCAAAGTAAACATTGGGGGTCTCAGGATGAATGCGAATTGCATCTTCTGCCATGGCAGCAGGGGCACTCATATACTCGGGGAGCTGTTCCAACTCAACTTTTACTTTATCCGCTGCTGCCCTAGCATTTTTCTCGGTGTTGGCACAGACAATAGCGATAGCATCACCAAACTGAAACACCTTCTCATCACAGAGAATTGGACGATCCCAACCATCACCTTTATTAGAAGGAAAGGTGATAAGACCGGTGATACGGTTTTTGCCTTTGATATCTTTCGCAGTAATGATCTTGGTAACACCCGGCATAAGTTCTGCTTCACTGGTATCAACAGAGAGAATCTTTGCGTGGGACACTGTTGCCTGAACAAGTGCAAGTTGCAAGGTCTCCTCTGGCAGTTTCAGGCCAAGATCAGCACCATAGTCACAGGTTCCTGTAACCTTAGCAAGTGCAGAGGGACGGGGGATACTTGTACCCCAGATACGGCCATCTTCAGGAAGTTTGAACTGTAGATCTTCAATGGTCAATTCTCCGCGCAAAACTCGAGCAGCATCCATGGTGGCATCAACAAGAGGTTTGTAACCAGTACAACGACAAGCATTACGATGTTTCTGGAACCAGTCACGCACTTCGTCACGGGTTGGATGGTCATTTGACTGTAGAAGTCCGACTGCAGAAATGATAAAACCGGGACTACAAAAACCACATTGCGCACAACCATGTATCATCCAGGCTACCTGAACAGGATGTAGGTTATCAGGGGTTCCAATACCTTCTATAGTCGTAAGTTTAGCCCCATTTTTGACACGTCTGATCTTCAGGGCACAGGAGCGAACAACCTTACCATCAAGAATCACACTACACGCACCACATTGACCCTCATTACAACCAACCTTGGTTCCGGTAAGCCCAAGATTATTTCTAATAACAGTTGCCAAGGTGTCTTCTGCATTAACAACCAGTCGATGCAAAATACCATTTATAACAAGTTCCTTTTTAATCATGGTTGTTCCTCCATTTTCTCATTACACTTCAATTACGCGAATTGCGTATATCATATCTTCCCGAACCCGCAGACGGGGTACCTGCAAGAGTCACAACTTTCACAAAACCCACCATGCCCAAAGGCAACAATATCCCTACGCGTCACCTTTTCACCGGCAAGGATGCGTGGAACCACAAGATCAAAGATGCTTGCCTTGTGGTACATTACACAGCCAGGAAGGCCAACCACCGGCACACCATCTAAATACGCCAACATAAACATGGCTCCAGGGTACGTGGGGGCACCGTAGCTCACAACATCGGCACCAGTTGAACGTATTGCAGTGGGAGTCTGATCGTCAGGATCAACGCTCATGCCTCCGGTAACCGCTATAAGATCGACTCCCTGAGCCTTAAAAGAATGTATTGCCTCAACGGTCATCTCTACTTCATCCGAGACAAAAACCTGCTCCACAACTGTCGACCCAAGCTCCTTGAATTTTCTTTTCAGGACCGGGCCAAAACCATCTTTTATTCGGCCGGAATACACCTCGCTCCCTGTGGTAACAACACCAACACGAGCAGCTTTGAGTGGCTTCACCTCAATTACAGGGCCACCTTTTTCACATATATTTTCGACTTCAAATAGAATTTTTTCAGAAACAGCAAGTGGGATAACCCGCGTCCCCGCGAGGCCTCTGCCTTTTTTAACAAACTGATGATTGTGTACAGTCGCAAAGGTCACATCTTCGACACTGTTTACATCGTTTAACAGGGGAACATTAACGGTGAGCAGGCCATCAATGGCAGCGGTAAGAGTAATTTTTCCTTCCGAGGGACCGGAAAAAATGATATTTGCACCGGAAGCGGCTGTAGCAAGGCGAAAGGCAGCATCATCCTCATGGATATAGCCATCTTTAAGATCATAAACGTACAGATTTTCCTTACCTATATCTAACAATTCGGCAATGTCTTCGTCTGTGACAACATGACCGCGCCGGAAGGCTGGCCCCTTGGATTCACCGACTACTATCTTAGTGATATCATGGCAAAGTACGGTTCCTACAGATTGTTCTACGGGGATTACCTTCATACGAGAACCCTTCTCTTTTACAAGCAGTGATACCTCTCCTGCATCTCAAAGTGAAACACAACAGAGTATCGTTATAAAACACGAGTTCAAATTAACTCTATACGGGCTCCTACTATAATTTTTTCCTAAAAATGACCTAGCATGACACTCACCAACATAAAACCGCATCAGGCCCAAACAGGTGGGGTCATTTTGACACACAAATAGATGTTTTTTTTGGGGGGGGGACGTAGAATAATATATGAATTTTGGTGTCTACAGGGGACACCTTTGCGAAAAGAAATCAACAAAAGGGGAAAAACAAAAGGAAAAGAGCCCCGACTCTTTAGGGAATAAAAGAGTCGGGTATAGACAAAATACTACTTCAACAAGCTACGTAATCTCACTACGGTAGAACAAATATCTTCACTTGCAACGATCTCAGTGACCAGACAAATTGTTTTCGTACCACGGGCAACAATACCGTCAATATTATGTTCTTTAATACCACCAATAGCCACAAAGGGCAGAGGACAATTCTGAGCGACATACTCAAGAAAGCCCATGCCTACTGCAGCGCAGACATCTTCTTTCGTCTCGGTAGCATAAATAGGCCCCACACCAATATAATCAGCACCAACAGCTACTGCCCGCTCTACCTGTTCCGGAGAATGGGTTGACAGGCCTATAATTTTATCAGCACCAATGAGGCGACGAACCGCTTCAACAGGCAAGTCGTCTTGACCAACATGCACGCCGTCCGCATCAACCAAAAGCGCCAGATCAACATGATCATTAATAATAAAGGTAACCCCATGCTTTCTGGTCAACTCTCTTATCTGCTGACACTCTATCAGCATTTCTCCCACATGTTTTAGATGCTTTTTTTCACGATACTGAACGGTAGTAACTCCTCCCCGAATCATCTCTTCGACGACCTGAAGATTGGTTCTACCCTTTGAAAAACGCTCCGCTGTAATGCCATAAATACCAGGAGCGAGTGTTGCTTTTGTACTTTTATTTTCCTTCATAGTAACCACATTCAGTCAAAATTATATCTGTCATAAACGCCGCAACCCCAATGACTTTGTGGGCATAAAGCTGCGCTGCATTGCAGTCAGTTGTAAAATCTCCAACGATAGAACAGTTACCAAGCCTGCGGCTTGAAATATTATCCATGCTACTCCCGGCAATTCCACTTGCAGAAACAACGGGACGCCCGGTTCCAGCAAATGTTTCCAGTAACATCTTCTTATCCTCACTCTTGTCAAAACCCTCTACAATGAGATCACAATCTTGAAAAACATCGACAATATTTAAACAGGTTAAGCGTTCCGGGAATACCTTTATATCTACTGTAGGATCTATACGCAGTAAATTTTCCCTCAACATTGCAACCTTAGGTTTTCCTATCTGTTCCTTAAAATAGAACTGTCGATTAAGATTAGAGACCTCCACCGTATCAAAATCTGCAATAATGAGTGATTTGCAACCACTGCGTACCAGGTTTACGGCCACATTTGAACCGATGCCACCAACTCCGGCTATTCCAACTCTCATGCAATCTGATCCCAATCTTTATAGACAGGCTGATAACCATGGCGAACAATTGCTGCTACAACATCTTCAACACTTCGTTCATCGGTGATCTCAAATTGCGGGGTCTGCGAGTGATCCTCAACGGCGTAGCCACCCACACCCGTACAAGACCCGGCTGAATACCTTGTAACCCCAAGAGAAATCAAGTTGTCGCGAAAGAGAGCAGACTCCCTGGTTGAAACAGAAATACCAGCCCTTGGTAAAAACAATCGAAACGCACAGAGAAACTGGACAAATGTCTTGTCATTAACCGTAAAAGGAGGAACAAAATCCCCTTCAGCTGGATTAAAGCGGGGCAGGGATAAGGAGACCTCGGTGTGAAGATAATTATCCTCAAGATAGCGCCCATGCATTCCCGTAAAAAAAGCCTCGCTTCGTGGCTCTCCGAGGCCCATCAAACAGCCGATATTAACGTTACGATACCCCGCCTTTGCCCCTCGCTCCGGTGCATTCAAACGATAGAGGTAATCGCTTTTCTGCCCTGACAGATGCACTGACTTATAAATCTTTTTATCATACACTTCCTGAAACACGGTAAGACCGTCTACTCCAACAGCTTTTAAACTCCGATAGTCGCATTCGTCCATCGGAAAAATTTCAATAGAGACAGAAGCAAAATGCTTTTTGAGACATTTTACCACATCCACAAGATATGATACCGGTGTTACCTGATGTGCCTCACCGGTCAACAGCAGCAGATGCTGTATTCCCGTTTTTGCAATTGCAACAGCCTCGGCTTCTACCTCCTCAAGGGAAAGCTTCCGCCGTTTAATGGAATTTTTTATATTGAACCCACAATAGGTACATTCATTGGAACAGAAATTAGAAATGTAAAGCGGCACAAAAAGGTGAATTGTTCGCCCAAAGTACTGGACCGTTACCTGGTGCGATTTCCGCGCCATAGGCTCCAGAAACTTTGCTGCTTTCTCACTGAGCAATATGAGAAAATCCATATTATTCAGTTTTTCTTTGCCAAGAACCCGTTCGACATCACTATCAGTAACAGTCTCAAAAAAAGCCGGGAAATCAAAACCTTCGAACTCTTTTATTACATTATTAAATGACACAGTAATTCCTCAGACATTAAATATTTATTCTAAGCCACATTCCTCATCATTTCAGACGGTGCCGTATAGACTGACCGTGGATAAACTTTGTGCATTATTCCTCGTTTTTTATTGGGGGGGGGGAAGCGCACTATTCATGAGAAATGCGGGCTAAGATACAAAGATCGTAAATAATCGTATTACACCAACAAATCAGATACATATATACTTCGGCTGGTGTCTTGTTACGACAGCATCAATTAAGAAAACCGGTCAAAGGCGAAGACGCCCGTGAAAGGTGGCTTTCAGCCGCTATTTTGGCTAGATAAGCCATCCTTCCAGCCCTGACTGCCAGTGCAAAAGCCTCACCCATCACGACGGGATCCGTTGCTGTCGCAATTGCAGTGTTCACCAAAACTGCATCAGCCCCCATTTCCATGGCCTCTGCAGCCTGTGAAGGCCGACCAATACCTGCATCAACGATTATGGGAAGCTTACAATTCTCTATGAGTCTCGCGATCATTGCCTTAGTTTCCAAGCCACGATTAGTCCCAATCGGCGAACCCAACGGCATAACGGCTGCGGCACCCACATCTTCCAGTCGCTTGGCAAGAGGCAGATCAGGCATCACATATGGCAAAACAACAAAGCCTTCTTTTGCCAGTATCTCAGTCGCCTTCAAGGTTTCAATATTATCAGGCATGAGGTACTTCACATCAGTAATGACCTCAATTTTAATAAAATCTCCACAACCAGCTTCTCTTGCTATCCTGGCGACCCTCACAGCTTCATCCGCAGTACGTGCGCCAGACGTATTGGGGAGGAGTGTCACGTTTTCAGGAATATAACTAAGGATGTTTTCTACTGGTGAAGACGAGTCAATACGGCGCAGAGCAACCGTAATCATCTGCGAGCCACTTGCAGCAAGCATCTTTGGAATCAACTCGTTTGCGCTAAACTTCCCTGTTCCCGTTAATAAACGACTTTCAAAACTGATCTTTCCAAGCGTTAATTTTTCATCCTGCATTACATCAACCTCCACCAACAAAGCTCAATAGTTCTAGTTTATCACCTTCCTGCAGATAAACCTCTTGCCACTGATCTTGTTTTATGATTTCACGATTAAGTTCCACTACAAGCGACCCAGCCAGTAACTTTTTGTGCTCAACAAGCTGGCTAATTGTCCATGGTTTGATCTCTTCCAACTCTCCATTAATAACTATTTCCATTCTGCCTCCATCAGGACAAAAAAAAGCCGCTCTCCCAATTGCTGGAAAAGCGGCTTAAATAATATACTAAAAATCAACATCGATGATTTTCTGTAACGCCGCTTTCCTTCGCCGATATTATTCGGATCAGGTTCCAAGGGTTGGATATTATCCTCTCAGCAAGAAGCACCCCTAGCGATTATAAAATATGTAACAGTCTCAATTCATTTTAGCAATATATGTATGCAAATTTCACCTAAATAATTATTCCAGCTAACCCGCATTGTCCAGTGGTCCCGGTGAGCCCAGGATCAAACGCCTTATGCCTACGCAACAGCGGCCTCACCAGCTCATGGGCAAGAACCCCACACCTTGTATATCAACAAAGCCGACGCTGGCAGGCGAAGCAAACAACCCGGACAACAAGTCAATTCAAATACAGCATATAGCCAACAGTTACGGGCCACCTCGACAGCTACCGAGAGGCTCTACCCCATAAGACCTAACAACGATTCAACATTTAGGGAATTCTAGGTTACAGGAGCCCGACACTCGCATGTGTTTTCAGAACGAGTCAAGCTCACAGAAGAAAGGTAAAAGCCCGGCCCGTTAGTACGGGTCAATCTAACCTGTACACTGTCCTGGCCTTTCTCTATAATTTCCGCGGTAAATTCATCGTCATCCTTATCAGTATATCTAGCAACCTCATCCACCGGGGCAGAAAACAAGATACAATCCCCCCAGCTAAAGTTCAGATAATAGGTGGCGGTCTCGCCTTCAACCTGCATACAACAATTCACCTCCAATGGTTCGTCTTCTTGAACTTCCATTGCATGTGCTTCTGATACAAAAAAATCGCCTATCGATGTACCAACTTTGGCGATAATACCATTCGGCGGCGATCTTTTACCTATGGAGGTAACAATAATTGAACCAGTGCCGCCAAAAGCACCAGAGAGAACAACACCACTTGTGGCGGCATGTGCTGGCAAGAAGACCTGCTCAATTATCGGGGTTCCCCATTTATTCGGTAACACATTGTAGGCCGTGAATACTGTTAGGCCACAAACAATAGACTTAATAACCTTGCGTCTATTTTTATCTTCAACAACAGGTTGAATACAACTCCCCTCCGTACTCTCTT
>NVXR01000037.1 GCA_002733995.1 Desulfotalea sp.
ACCAGATTTCTGCACTTCGTAAAGCAGGTATGTCAGTCAGAGCAGTAGCCGAAATAATTGGCGTGCATTTCAGCACTGTAAGCAGAGAACTCAATAGAAATATGACAGTACCCGGCTACTCACCTTCACTAGCCCAACATCTCAGTAAATGCCGTAAGCGAACTGCGAGAAAAGCACATAAACGCACGGTGAAAACAGACCAGATTATTCGTGAGTGCCTTTTCTTAGGTTGGTCTCCCGAGGCTATCAGTCAACGATTAAAGCTTGAATACAAGAAAGGTGGACATTTAAGCCATAGTACCATTTACAGGCGAATTGCTGAAGACCAACAACAAGGTGGAAACTTGTACTGTCACCTCCCAAGATTCGGAAAAACCCGGTGGAAAGGCGGTAAGGACCACAAAAAGGCTGGTGTGCGATTAATTCCTAACAGGGTAGGTATTTTAAAACGACCAGTGATTGTTGAAGAGAGAAAACGCTTGGGAGACTGGGAAGGAGTCACAGTACATGGGCAAAATGCTCATCTGGTAACTTTGGTAGATCGGACAAATCGATTCACTCTGGTACAACGAGTATTCACAAAGACGACATAGGAAGTGGCCAATGCGATGATTGATATGTTCAGCAAAGCCCGCTCTGTCTTGTCCGTTGCCCAGGATAATGGAAGTGAGTTTGCAGATCATGTTCGTGAGGTCTGTAAAACGGGTGCTCTTCTCTTTTTTGCAAAATCTTATGCTAGGTGGCAGCGAGGAACAAATGAGAATACAAATGAAAGAATCAGGCGATTCTGGCCTAAGAAATTCGATATGGCAACCCTCACAGACGAGGATATTGAGGGTAGGATTCTAATACTGAACCTGACACCAAGAAAAGTATTGGGAGGTCTAACTCCTTTAGAAGTCTTTACTGGTAGGCGTGTTGCACTTATTCCTTGAATCCAGCAATCACTAACAACTTGCATTAAGTAATACAATCTAGTTAGTTGATATCATGCGTTAATAAAATTCTGAGTGGAGCATTTCAAAGGATAAAGATCGCCTTATGGGTGACTTTATTCAGTCTTCCGTATAATTACTGGTTAGTTTCTTTGGAGGCATAAATGAAACATTACCAAGATACAGAGACAGGCAAAATTTGGGCATTCGAGAATAGTCTAGATCTGATAACCTATAAAAATCGTAATGTCCCAAAGACTCTAGTCGAAAACGTTAAGGAAAAGCCAAGTGGAGAGTTTTATTGGCATAATGCTGATTGGGTTAATATTAACGATTTACCTGATGGTTACAAAGAACCAGCATCCAGTGTTCCGATATATAACCCCGCATGGGTAACGTTTTTGTTCCCTGTGGGAACATTTGTTTGGCCTGATAGTAAGCCACTTCTTGAAATATCGTTGGAGCAAGTAAATTCAAACAACTATCAAGGTTCAATGTTTCAAGAGGTTGCTACAACAATCAAACTCTCTAATTCTGAGTTACCTGCATTGATAACACATGATGGTTCATTAGCCTTACCTATGTGTACGACATTTCCGGATGCAAGCGTAGCCTTAAACACAATAAACAATATAGAGGGGGCTATATTTCTAGGGGGACTGATTTTAAGCCCAACAAGTCATAAGACCATAGAGTGTGGAAGCCTGTCGAAAATAGGGCAAAGAGTCCACTCTAATATAGTATCTACACACAATAGATTTCGTTGTAATTCAGCATCATTATCTGAGCGTATTGCTCTCTTTCACCCAAATTACATAATGGTGTCTGATCTTAAATATGCATTCTCGATTGGGGGGCAAGTACTCAAACACATTGGTAACTTGTCACCAAACTTTCTTGTCAAAGGGCACAATGCTTTGGTTACATGGGATTTGTCAGATGCTTTAAGTAATCTATGGATTTCGGTTGAACAGATAACTAGCTACTTATGGGGAAATAAGATTACATCCAACCTCAAAGGTTTGGAAAACTCCATTTCGAAAGAGTATTACCAGCTTAAGAAATCGAAGCAAGACTGGAAAGTTTCAGAGAGACACGATTTACTGAAAAAAGCAGGTTACATCTCAAAACCTAACTTTGATGTACTGAGCAAGGCAAGACGAAGAAGAAATAAACTAGCTCATAATGGCTCTTTACCTGAATTTGAAGTCGTCGAAAGTTTGTGGTTTGCCTTGATTTCGTTGATTGAAGAACATAGTAAAGTCTCTCTTGAAAAATTACGACAATGTACATCTTTAGGTGATGGAAAATTCAATAAACACTTTCCTCCTGGCTTTTCTGAAGAACAAAATATTACTAGAGCAAAGTTCCCAGAGTGGCCGTTGGAAGAACGAAACTACCAAGAGCTTTAAACGGAACAAAAACAGTTGGCTACAGTTCGCTTCGCGCCACATTATAGCCAACTATTTTTGTCCTCTTAAGCTGGCGTTATGCATTGAACAATAAAATATCGAGGTAAAGATAAATGAATGTTGAAATTTCTGAGACAGATCTTTTAAAAAATGGCTATAAAGCAACAACAATTATTTGGGTAGCTCTTGTTATATTTTTCGCTATCGAAAGTGGAGTTATCTATTATTATATTATGTATGAAACTAAATTATTTAGCTTTGCAACTCAATCAGAAATGTGGCTAAAATACATACTATATTTCATTTATTTGCTTGCGATATGTTACGGATATTATTCTAAAAAATCAATGCTTAACAAAAAAACAGAACTTCACAAGGTCGATACAAATAACAATCCAGCCCACCCAGCGGCTATGATTTTTTTAAAATATGTTTTCTCACAATATATGTCATTTTCTTTGGGAGGTACATGTGCATTGAGTATTTATCTTCTATTCAGCGACAAAATTGCACTATACCTACTATTCCCTGTTTCAGTAATTGGAGTATTCCTTTGTTATCCACGAGAAACTGATATTAAAATTATTAATGAACATACAAATATCACTGAATAAATCTTGCATAACCTGTGCTGAATTCAAGGAATAAGTGCAACACGCCACCAGTAAAGACTTCCCAAGGAGTTAGACCTCCCAATACTTCTCTTGGTGTCAGGTTCAGTATTAGAATATTACCCTTAATATCCTTAAATAGTTATCTGTAATACTGTTTCATGTAATGTTACCCAGAAGTATGACACTAAAAACTTGCATTGAGCAACACAATATATTTAGCTAATATCATACGTTAATAAATTCCTGAGTGGAGCATCTCAAAGGATGAAGAGCATCTTATGGGTGACTTTACTCAGTCTTTCGTATAATTATTAGTTAGGCATCAGGAAAAATTATGGCAATTTTCGAAGGATCAATTCAAGAATTCCATTACTTTATCGGGCCGAGAATTCGAAACGCAATAAATAATTTGACCAGAAAACATCGGCAAAACCTGAAGGGTATTTGTGAAGGGTGCGGTCAAAAAAATGAGCTGCATTCAGCGCATGTCCATGGCCGTGAACGACGAACAATAATTGAAACAATTTTAAAACCTTACATCGACAGCAAAATTATTAATTGCAACATTGAAGAAGCAGAAAACAAAATTCTCAATGCTCATTTACCAATTGAAAGTTGTTTCAAATTTTTATGTCACTCGTGCCATGTCATCTATGATTCAAATGTAAAAGCCACAAAACATTCTAAGGAAAGTACTACATTGCCAAACGGTCAAAATAAAGAAAGCGAAGAAATAGAAAAAGTAAGAAGAAAGGTCCCGCTGTGGTTTTAAAAAACCCATCAAATTAATAGTAGTATCCTTGTTGCCTATCTAAAGTTGCAAAATAATAATATTCACGTTACGCCAACGGTTTTACGAGAGCATTGTAGGAAAATAAACGACTTTGAAGGCAATTACAATCAAATGAAAAATTTTGGTGAAAAAAATCATGCGAAAGTTTTCCAAGAAATTAACAACACAATTGAACTGTGGAAGCCGGTAGAAGGTTTCATACTTGAATCATTCGAAATACACAAAAAAGGCCTAATCGGGTAGCCGGGGGTTTTTCTCCCCCAGCCCCCACACCACCAAGCAAGCGGATCCGCACTTGGCTGTTCCCACAGAACATCGGACCGTAGTTGGATAGAGTATATCCGCAGCCCCTTGACAGAAAGAAGGCGGCAACTGCAGGTAATACCGAAAGCTGGATTGTCTCACATCGCGCCTACCATTGCGGACCCTGTCGGGTTGAATGCGTGGTAGAGCATATGAGGTCTCACTTTCCTCTAGGAGTTTGGCCCTTCAGCGGGGTGAGTCTTCCAGACTTTTCTTTTCACCTGGCTCGTCTCCAGTCTCCCTTACGCCTGTTGGGTGACTTCCTTCGCCTAATATGGCCTCTGCTGACTCCTGCCCAAACATCCTGCATGTTACCACACAAGGCGCTGCCTAAAACATTGGCCGCGCGTCGGTCAGACCTCCCCGGGTAAGAACGTGAACTTCCACTGAGCGACCGCGTCATTTACCGTATCTCCTGATCCAGGTAAGCGCAGACTCCGAGGACGAAAACATGTTGTGCTGTCTTCCCCAGAGACACGGCCTTGTATGACATTTCTGTTCGTCGGCCCACAGTTTTACCATCCGGCTTCCTCCTAACATCACCTCGCGATAACGCTCTTGCCATTGGTTAGTGTTTTATGTTAAGCAAATGACTTAACACAGGATCACACACAGGGGACTTTAACCCCATTAGTTCACGCCCATGCCGGGCGTACACAAGGTTTTTGCAGTGGAGCACAAAAAGCCGCGCCCGCTGAAAAACGGCGTTATTTGTGTCAATGAATCAGAATAATAATCATAGAAAGGAGTTAATATGTCTTTCAATTTCATACTGCTATTTTCAATGACTGTATTTGTTGCTTCAATTATACCAGGTCCAAGTATGTTGCTGGCTTTGACTCATGGTATGCATTACGGGGCAAAGAGAACCATAGTGTCAGCGTTGGGAAATGTAACTGTTACAATAATCCAAGCATCTGTTTCCATTGCAGGCTTAGGAACAATTTTAATTGCTTCTGAAACTACATTCCAACTCATAAAATGGATAGGGGCAGCGTATCTTATCTACATGGGAATAAGCATGTTTTTTTCATCAAAAATATCGCTATCATCAAATAAATTCAATCGTACCAACAAACGGAATTCTTTAAGAAAAATGTACCTGCAAGCTGCCTTTGTGACCGCTGGTAACCCCAAAGCGATTGTGTTTTTTACCGCAGTCTTTCCTCAATTTATTGCCCCCAATGCAGCCTATTTATCTCAATTCTGCATACTTATTAGCCTTTGTGCTTTTATTGCATTTAACTGCTTTATGATTTACGCAATAGCCGGTCAAAAGATTGTCTCTCTATTTTCCAAAGCTACAATAGGGAAATATATACAAAGAATTATTGGTAGCACTTTTATTGGAGCAGGTATTGGTCTTGCAGCGAGTAATAAATAAAGAACGGAAATAACATAACAAAACAAATTAACACGGACTGGCTTACAGCGGCACTTTTTGAAACACCTTGGTTTTACGAACTTTTTTAACTTTACAAACATTGCAGTAAATAGTCGCCATCCGGTTATTTGTGACGTTCATGGCGACTGCGTATGTCTGTTCGGTACCGGTCAGCAGCGCGATTGACATTACCAAGTAGAAGATCAAATTATGCTGCCGAGACCTTTGCTTCACCTTATTCCTGTAAATCTTGGTCAGACATGTCCTGCAATCGGGTTGTAGAGATTATTAGGCCTGCTGTAAGATAGCTCGAGACTATCTACCATCTTGCCAACAATCGTAATACAAAAAACCAATCATACACTTGCAGTTGGGGGACACGGTGGGGGAAAAGAAAAAGCACCTACCGCAAGAAAGCGGTAAGTGCCTAATATATTGGAGCGGGATACGCGATTCGAACGCGCGACTTTCAGCTTGGGAAGCTAACACTCTACCACTGAGTTAATCCCGCGTGGCTATAAATAAGATAGTTAATTCAAGGGCAAATATACTTCGCCCCCCCATGAATGCAAGGTTTAACTCGCAGGCAGACACGATTATTTCCTACACATCATCTTTCAACAACCCCGTTTAAAACAATCTTCTTTTCTAAAACAAAGGCTCAAGAATTTTCATTTTTTAAGGAGACGATCCTTGGGGATAAGGCTTTGCTTTACCGCACTTTTACAATGTACTCTTATACATTAGCGGTGGTTCTATCTACAGCTTGTTTCGATTGAAATAATTTGCATTTTCAAATTCTATAATATTCGCACCTATATTAGGTACATTAGGAAATATAGAGACTAAAGCTTTAACAATACTCTTTGATACATTCATTTTTTGTTCATCGGTTCTACCTTCCATTATATATGCGAAAACATGTATAAAATCGACGACATTGTTACCTGTAGAATAGTTTTCAAAAGGACGAATTCTGACTTTTATATCATGCTCACTAAAGAGGCCTGTGGATTTTGCGGCAGCATGAATAGTCTCAATGATGCTCCCTTCAAGCTGCAATTTGAAAATACTTGCTGAACAATCAGTTACGAAATGTGGCATTGTGTCTCCTGTGAGTAAAAGTTGATACTGCATTGATGAGTTTAAACGGACTGCCTTCTAGGCAGACCACTCGCAGCCCACCAAGGTAGGTTGTTCCCGAATAAGAAGCATGTACCTGACCAAAACAACAAAAGGAGGTAAGTGGTTCGGCTACGTGTTGCCCCCCGAAACTGTCCATGGAACGAATAATATGCTATAAATGATTATTCGACCACAAAATACGAGGTGGTCACGATTTGCAGACGCGACGTGGCTGAACACCTCAACGCAGACAACCTGTTTGGCGCAATTCCTAAATATTTTCAACAGATCACAGTAATACCAGCAAGCACTGGACAGGTGGTTAATCAGTCCGAAAGCCCAAGACAAAAAGGACTGAACCGAGCCGTTGTTTACCTCCACAACCAAGGCTTCCATTAGCAATGGTAATCCTCTACAGACAGGACTCTGACTGTCCAAGGATAGGATGATTGCAAACTTCCATAAATTGATTTTTTAAAACTGTCACTCTTTACATATGAAAATACGAAGCGCATTAATCGTTGGGGCGTCGGGACTCATAGGTGGGTATTGTCTTCGGGCAATTCTCGATGACCCTGCATACACCGAAGTTACCGTTCTTGTAAGAAAACCAATACCCATCACCCATATAAAACTCAAGGCAATAGTAACAGATTTTTCCGATCTTGAGCAGGTCTTAGCACCAGTCTCTGCACGGGACATTTTTTGCTGTTTGGGTACCACGATCAATAAATCGGGCTCACAAAAGGCATTCAGAAAGATTGACCTAGATCTTGTACTGTCGGTGGCTGGAATAATGAAGAGGCGTGGTGCCGAACAGTTCCTGGTCATATCTTCCATGGGTGCTGCTAGGGACGCAAAGGCGTTCTACAGCCGCACAAAAGGTGAGATGGAACTAGACTTAAGGGGAATAGGTTACGATTGTTTACGTATACTCCGGCCATCATTATTACTCGGCAAGAGGCCAGAATTTCGGTTAGGTGAAAGGATTGGCGGAATGCTCGCTCCCCTAATCACCCCTCTAATGCTTGGTAAATTAAAAAGATATGCCCCTGTTCAAGCAGAGTCTGTAGCTTATTTCATGGTGAAGGTGGCAAAAGATGAGCCGAGTATGGGTGTGCATATTTACGAGTCGGACCTGCTAAGGTAAACAACGAAGCGCCTGTAAACACTTTTGTTTTTTTCAGACGATACGGCCCTCAAGATTTTCAGGTCATTAGTCCAGAGCCCTAAAGGAGCAACCAATAAACCACCATTTATACTGACACTTAAGAAGATGTAGAGAATGCCGCGGGCAGGAAAACAAAAAGAAGAGAAGAGTACACCTGCGTATCACAGGTGGGATAAACAATATTTGGCAATTGGCTAGTATGGAGCAGCTAAGGTGCCTCCCCCGCTAACAAATACAGATAGCTGCCACCTCGCCCTTGTCCGGTGAGGTAATAGCTATCTGTTTTACGGTTGCATTGATTAACGAATCAACATCCACCGTGTCCAGGCCCAAAGGCCGTTTACAACGAGCAATCTACTACCAGCTAAAATCCGCTCCAAGCTCCATACCTAACTCAAAAGCCTGGGTGTTCAGCTCTATAAAGTCCTTAGGTACCTTAGAGACAATAGCAGCCAATACAGCTTTAGGTTTTACCACCTCTGTAATACTTATAAGAGCTCCAAGTACGCAGATATTGAAAACCACCGGCTTACCAATAATTTCCATAACCTTTTCGTACATCGCGAGTTGAATCTGCTTAGCATCCACCTTTCTTGTGATCTGCACATAGCGACTGTCGGTAAGAAGAATTCCCCCTGGACGAATTATAGAAGAATAACTGTTATACGATTCTTGGGTCAAACAAACCAAAACGTTTGGCTGCGTAACCTCAGGGAAATCTATCTCTTTATCCGAGATGATGATGTCGCTCCTGGTAGAACCACCCCGCGCTGCTGCTCCATAGCTCTGGGATTGAGTTGCGTTCATACCTTCGTGAATAACTGCTGCCTCAGCCAAAATAATGGCCGCAGTTATTACTCCCTGACCACCGGAGCCAGTGAAGACCAGTCGTACTCTACTCATTAGCGAGCCTCCTTCATTGCATAATCGATAATTTTGTCATACTCCGAACAATACTCGGGCCGCTCCACATCGACAAAAATGCCCCGGGGAGTAAGTGAAGGATTCTCTTTAAGCGCTTTTGATCCGAGTGGTGCAGTATTGGTCTTATGCAACTCAAGCATACTAACAGCATCCCCTTCTTTATTTTTTCTACCATAGTGTGTTGGACACTGGGAGAGGATTTCTACCACAGAAAAACCTTTATGCATGATTGCCTTTTTCAGGTAACCAGTGGCCTCTTTAGCGTGATAGGCTGTTGATCTGGCAACAAAGGTAGCACCGGCGGCTTTTGCAAGCTCCACTACATCAAAACTACTATCAATAGTAAGGAATGGCGCGGTGGTCGCCTTAACACCCGGACCTGACAGTGGTGAAAACTGGCCACCCGTCATACCGTATATCCGGTTGTTCATAACAATAGCGGTGATATCGATATTTCTTCTGGCTGCGTGGATGAAATGGTTGCCACCAATGGCAAGGGCATCACCATCTCCCATGGGTACCAACACCTTCAAATGAGGCCTACTCAGTTTAACACCAGTAGCAAAGGTAAGCGCCCTGCCGTGCAAGGTATGCAGTGAATGAAAATCGACATAGCCAGAGATTCTGGCGGAACAGCCGATTCCAGAAGTCATTACAATCTCGTTCTTATTAAGATCCAGCTCCTCAACCGCACGGATAAGTGAATTGAGAATAGTGCCATGACCACAACCCGGACACCACATGTGTGGGAAAAATCTTTCTCGTAAATAGTCTTTTACAGCCATTTCAAACTCCCCTCCCCTGGATTACCCGAAGAAGTTTCTTAATATCTGAAGGTGTTATCAATTTCCCGTCAATACGATTGGCAAGAAATACGCGACCAGGTTTTCTTACAGCTGCTTTTACCTGTGCTAGCACTTGGCCCATATTCATTTCAACGACCAGTACGGCTTTTGCATCTGCACATTTTTCTCGAACCAACTCTTTAGGAAACGGCCATATAGACTGAAGCTCAAGAACTCCAATTTTCTCGCCCCTCGCTCGTCTGGTCTTTGCAAGATGTATTGCAGATCTCGCAGCAGAACCATAGGAGACAAAAACATACTCAGCATCATCCAAGAAATGTTCTTTATAGCGGGTGATAGATTCAATATTGTTATCGATTTTATCAACCAAATGGCGAAGTAGCTCATTAACAACTTTGGGATTATTTGAAGGGAATCCCCACATGTCATGGAAAAGTCCGGTGACATTATACCTGTGCTCGCCGCCAAAATCTGACATTGGCAAACGTCCATCTTCCCGTGGCAGGTACGGATGATAATCTACACCTTTACCGAGTGAAGTCCTGAGCCTGTCAACAATTGGCAATTCGCCGGCTTCAGGAATTATCAGTTTTTCCCGAAGATGGCCTACGGCTTCATCTAACAGAAGGATAACGGGGGTTCTATAGGTTTCAGCAAAATTGAAAGCGTCGACGGTGATTGAAAAGATGTCTTGATGATTTGAAGCGGTGAGAGCTATTATATTGTGGTCACCGTGGGTTCCCCAACGAGCCTGATTAATATCTCCCTGACTTACATGGGTAGGATTCCCTGTGGAAGGTCCTCCACGCATTACATTTACAATAACGCAGGGGATTTCAGTCATACAGGCATAACCAATAGCCTCCTGTTTTAATGAAAACCCTGGCCCGCTTGTGGCGGTCATTACCTTTCTTCCAGTCAGAGATGCACCAATAATTGCGCACATGGAAGCAATTTCATCTTCCATCTGAATGAACTTCCCTCCATTTTCAGGAAGCCTCTGCGATAGCCGCTCTGCTATCTCAGTCGATGGTGTTATCGGATAGCCGGCAAAGAATTCAACCCCTGCGTAAAGAGCACCCTCGACGCAAGCTTCATTCCCTTGAATAAATCGTATATTGTCACTCATTGTCACTTTCCTGGTCTGTCAGCACCTCAATAGCCAAATCGGGGCACCGTAATTCACATAACATACAGCAAATACAATCTTCTGGACGAACTGCCACCACCTTGTCTTTGGAGTCAAGTTCCAGCACATTTTTAGGACAAAAACTGACGCATATCCCGCATCCCTTGCACCAGTCTCTGTTAAGACGCAACTCTCTGAGCACTTTCTTGGCCATACCTCTGTTCCTTTTAACCTGACACCCTTTGGTCCCAGGTAACTATGGTTCACAAAATCTATTCCCACCACCCTGCAAAACCGGTTCTGCTATCCAACAAAGATGCAGAACAAACATCGATAACATCTCATTCAACCACAGTATTCTTGAGACCTAAGACCTTGTCATTTTTCACATCCACAACAGATCCTAACTTGCCAATGCTATTAAAATCACAATGATCGAGAATCAACTACAACAGAGTGTGCGTGACATAATCACACAGCGCACTGCCAAGATTACTGCATTTGAAATGTACCGTTACCAGATCCTGGCATCGGTGGTTTCATTATCTTTGATATCCATTTTTCTCCAATATCCAGCAACGTCTCCTCATTAAAAGTTTCTAAAAAGCAATAATCTCGGACAGTAAAAACGGCATCATATTGATGCCCCTGTCCAAGGGGTCTCTTTTACAAAAAACCATTCAAGTTCCACTACTCACAACACCATAACGTACGGTGTTAAAACCTAGCACCGGAGCCAATTCAACAGTCCCGCTCTGACACGTATAACTATCACAACCAAGCCCCGTTGCCATTCGTATCCTACTTAAGATTTCCTATCATAAAAGACAAGAAACCGAAAGTATGTTGTCGCTTTGAACGAAAAAAACACCCATCATCAACTTTTTGGCCTTTCCGTGAGAAAATGGCCTACGTATAGACTGACTTTTAGAAAAAGGAGATACGCTTCTTTTATGTTCTCAAGAGCACATACCTAAAAAGCTAGACAATGCTCCCAAGAGACGCAGGTTAGCAACAATATTTATTGCCAAAGGTGTCGCATTATCCTTTTACAAATATAGCCTTTATAATTACGCTAGCCATGGCAGGGTTTTCTTTCACTCGACGGGTACAATATCCGAACCAATGCTCGCCAAAAGGAACATAAACACGCACCGTATGCCCGGCATCGAGAATGGACTTTCGCAGAGTCGGAGCTACCCCGTATAGCATTTGAAATTCGTAACTATCTTTTGAAACCTTGTACTTTTGAAGAAGTTTGATTGCACCTTCAACCACTGGCTTGTCATGGGACGCAATAGCTGGGTACATTTTTTCTTGTAACATGAGTTCAACATCTTCAAGAAAATGTTTATTTATTTCATTATAATTCTTATATGCCAGAGTTTCAGGCTCGACGTAAATCCCCTTACATATTCGAAAATTAACAGGACACTCAGCACTATTGAGATCGCTCATATTCTCAATATCTTGATGTGTGCGTTTCAAGTAACTCTGCAACACAAGACCAACACTGTTAGGAAATTCCTCTTTTATCCTCCTGAAGATATCAATTTCCATATCTGTACAGGGTGTATCTTCCATATCTATGCGCACAAAATTATTGTAAGAGGCTGCTTTCTCGACAACCTCACGAATATATTTATAGGCAACTTCCTTATCGATGAGCAGTCCAAAAAACGTTGGTTTAAGGCTATAGTTGCCATTGACCCCAGCCTTCTCCGCCGCATCAATGACAGCAAGGTATTCGTTTTTGTTAGCCTCGGCTTCATCGAGATTCTTAATGAACTCACCCAAGACATCAATGGTGGTCAAAATACCCTGTTCATTGAGTTTTTTAGCGGCTCTCACCGCATCAGCAACAGTTTCTCCAGCAACGTAGTCTTTTGAAAACTGCCAAACCAACTTCTTTGGCATGTACGGTAATATGTTTGATATCAATTTGTTGAACACATTAATCCTCCATTTCAATTGCTATTTTGGGTCCCGACAGCGAAGAAAATGCATATTCATTTTGTTCTTTTGTCTCGCCCAGTAAGGTCACTAGCGAACCAATCTATTCGCAAACCTGGTTCATCTCTTATGACAATCTAAGCAATAAAGGTGCCAATGTATTCTCTATCAATATATGTAGCTTCATTTGCGAGGCGTTCTTCCCTGCATCACGCCTACCCGGCAGGCACAAAATTTAAGTTCACACTAAATATCAGTACCTTAGCCAAACTAACAACTGTTGTTTCTGGTTAGTAAAAAAAGTAGCAATCGAGGCTACCGTCTCAATTTACTGCGGCTCAATAACAAATTTTGCAGAGCCACTCCGCCCACAATGAATTTTTAATTCATAACTGAATAATCAGCCTCTTCCCGAAAACCAGCTACCATTTCTATATTATATTTTTTTAACCGCCGGGCAATAGTTGGCTGGCTTACCCCCAACACAGCAGCAACCGCCGTCTGGTTTTTATATTTTTGAATTGTTTGCAACATGACTTTTTTCTCTACGCTTTCAAGGATCTGTTTAAGCGTCATATCCTCAGACCATGTGGAAGCAAAACAAGTAGTCTCTGCTGTACGTCCCACAACATCCATAGGAAGATCGAGTCGATCAATCACCTCTCCCGCTGACATAACGATAGCATGTTCACAGATATTCATGAGTTCACGAACGTTTCCCGGATAAGGGTAAGATAACAGAGCGTCAAGAGTCGACCGACTCACCCGTTTTTTGGCGCCGGCGATGGCGGCAAAATAGTCAATATAATATCGAATAAGAGGAGAGATACATTCCTTACGTTCTCTGAGGGCAGGTACATGCAGCGGAATTACATTTAAACGGTAATAGAGATCCTGACGAAACAAACCTTTAGCAACCATATCATGCAGATCACGATGGGTCGCAACCAAGATGCGCGCATCTATGGTAAGCACCTTGGTACCTCCAAGCCTTGTAACTTGGCCTTTTTCTAAAAAACGTAACAATTTTACCTGGGCTGACAACGGTAATTCGCCGATTTCATCAAGAAACAAGCTACCTCCATCCGCCAGCTCTAAGGAACCCGGCTTACCGCAGGTTTTGGCCCCGGTGAACGCCCCCGCTTCGTATCCAAAAAGTTCTGACTCAATGAGTGTTTCTGGTATGGCTCCACAGTTAATTCTAATGAGCGGCTTCTCAGCCCGCCCTGAGTTTTTATGGATCAGATTAGCAATAAGACCCTTGCCAACACCCGACTCTCCTGTAATTAATACTGTTGAAATTACAGGACTTACCTTGAGGGTCTTTTCCAATAATCGGATCATAGAAGGACTTCTAGCGATTATTTTATGTGCCTTCAAATCGGCCAACTGTAACTCAAGTAACTGATACTGCAACTGGTCTTTCAGCGACCCCTGTTCTTCCAATTTACGCTGTAAATTGTCTATTTCAGTTATATCTCGCTCACTGACCACCACACGAATAAGACTGCCATCGTTATCATAAACCGGTGTTCCTATAGAGATTATCTTTCGGTTATCTTTTTCTTGCAACAGACTCACAGTCTTCTTCTTCTGGATGGCCTCCAGGGCAGCTGACTGATCGATAAATCCCTGATGTATAAGATCTACCATGTTTTTCCCGATCAATTCTTCTGCTTTTATTTTATGTATACGTTCTGAAGCAGGGTTAACACGGATGACATTAGCCAGGGCATCACAGACAAAGAGGCCGTCGGAAGAGGAATCAATAATCGCCTCTAACTCCCGAGTGAGGTGTTGGAAAAAGCACATTTGTCTGGCAACTTTTTCAAGCTCAGTACTCTCCTCCAACAGGCAGACAATCCCGATCAGTTCAGCATTCAACTTTATTGGATTGATGTTCAACCGATATTCCTTGGACTCGATTTGCATGGAATTTATCGTTCGGCATCTGGCGTCAGCGATCGCCTGGTCAACAATCGCAACCAACTCGGGAACAACATCTTTGAGCAGTACATTGACCCTGACTCCAAACTTTTCATCTGCAATGCTATTGCTCAGAAAAACAACCCCGTGTCGATCCACAGCCAACAAACTATTACCTGAAACGTTGATTATGGCTTGACCAAGCGCACTCCACAGTGGAGGTGGATTGCACAACAAATCTTCAATACCTTGAGGTACATCACAGTTTTTAATCATTGCGATACTTTGTCGGGAAAGATTTAACGTCTGTTTTTTCCAATGGAATGAACCAACAATTCCATATTATGCATAATTGAATATCTTATTCATTATCAAATTACCAACCCACCTTTCAGTCGAGCTAACCACCAATCGTTGCCTGGATACCAAATGATGCAAAAAGTTCAACAACCTCGGCCTGCTCATCAACCGTTGATTCAGACATGTCGCCACCGTCAAAGACCTCGCCGAGCTTCTGATATTTATTAATCATACTATAGTGGTAAGGGAGAAGACTGACCGTCTTTTTCTCACCGGCAAGGCTTGCCACAAATGCAGCGGTTTGTTCCAGGTTTTGCAGATCAGCGTTTACCCCTTTAACTAGGGGCACACGGATCTCAATACAGGCTCCTGTCTTGGCGAGAAGTTGCAGATTGTTTAAGATTCTCCCGTTGTCAACTCCAGTCCATTTTTTATGGCGACTCGAATCCATCATCTTCAGGTCATACAGAAAAAGATCTGTCTGCTTGGCAACTTCCAGAATAATTTCTTGTTTTGCATAGCCACTGGTATCGACTGCCCGGTGAATAGACTCTCTACCCAATGCCCCAAGGGCTGCCAGAAGAAATTCATGTTGCAGTAAAGGCTCCCCACCAGAAAAGGTCACCCCTCCTCCAGACTGATCAAAAAAGATTCTCTCCTTCTCTACTATGGCGACAATCTCTTCAACGGTTACGAGTCTTCCGGACATCTCGGTTGCTTTTGTGGGACAAACATCCGCGCAGGCACCGCAGCCGGTGCAAAGGCTACGGTCGGTGATGATACCTTCCGCAACACTCAGAACACAGGCATCCTCTGGGCAGGCCACGATACAGCTCTTACAGCCAATACACTTTGCCTTGTTGAACATCTTCTGCACTTTTGCAGAGATAGACTCGGGGTTATGGCACCAGCGACAGTGGAGAGGGCAGCCCTTTAGAAAAATGGCAACACGGATACCCGGACCATCATTTATGGCATAACGTTTGACATCAAAAATAAGACCAGATTGCATTATCAAATTGGAATGATTGAGTTTTAAAGTTATAAACAGGGCTTTCACGGCAGCAGGATAAGCTTCTACCTGCTGCCTGCAGCAAGGCCCAAGTAACAGTTAACTGACAGCGCTTTAAAAACTTTCGTTTTCTGTACGTTCAATCACTTCCTGTTGCAAGTCACCATTCATATCATTGAAATAGTCGCTGTACCCTGCCATGCGTACCAGCAGATCTTTGTAATCTTCCGGGCACTGCTGAGCGGCATAGAGAGTTGCCGTATCGACGATATTAAACTGGATATGATGCCCTCCAAGGGTAAAGTAGCTGCGGATAAGTTGACCAAGCTTCTTAATATCCTGCTCCCGACTGAGTAAACTGGGCAAGAAACGCAGGTTAAGTAGTGTCCCCCCGGACTTTACATGATCTATCTTACTGAGGGATTTAATCACCGCCGAAGGACCATGGACATCCGCTCCATGGGAAGGAGAGGTGCCGTCGGAGATCGATTTCCCAGCCAACCGCCCGTTGGGGGTTGCACCCATCATTTTACCAAAATAGACATGGCAGGTGGTGGAAAGCATGTTGAGATGATAGCGCCCCCCTTTTTTGATATTGGGTTTATTGTCGATGGCGCTCATCAAGTCGTCATATATCTGTACCGCTATCTGATCAACTGCATCATCGTCATTACCGAAAAAAGGTGTCCGATTCATGATGGTCTGCCGCATGAATTCTTCATCTTCAAAGTTGTTGGAGATCGCACCGAGCATCCTTTTCAAAGAAAATGTCTTCTCTTCAAAAACATGTTTTTTCAGGGCAGAAAGACTGTCGGTCACCGTGCCAAGACCACAACACTGGATATAGCTACTATTGTAGCGAGGGCCGCCATCATAATAGTCCTTCCCCTTACTGATACAATCATCAATGACCACGGAGAGAAAGGGAGCTGGTGCATATTTAGCAAACATCCGGTCAATGTAATTACTGACCCGCATCTTCATGTCTACGACATATCGAACCTGCTGGATAAAAGCAGCATACAACTCGTCATAATTACTGAATTTCTCGGGATCTCCGGTTTGCAGACCAACACGCTTGCCGCTTATGGGGTCAAGCCCATTATTCAGGGTCACCTCAAGAATCTTTGGCACATTAAGGTAACCGGTAAGTAAATAAGCCTCCTTGCCAAACGCACCCACCTCGATACAACCACTGCAACCACCTTCCCTGGCATCTTCAAGGGTTTTGCCATGCCGAACCATCTCCATGACATAGGTATCTGGGTTGAAAACGGATGGGTAGCCATGCCCCTGTCGGATGACACGGGTCGCCGCATGGAGAAATTTATCCGGAGTCTTAGAACTGATATGCACGGAACTACCGGGCTGGAGGATGTGCAGTTCTTCGATCACCTCCAGCATGATAAAAGACACCTCACTACTACCGTCGGAGCCATCCCGCTTAATACCGCCAATGTTGATATTAGTGAAATCGTTATAGGTGCCACTTTCCCTGGCGGTAATACCGACCTTGGGTGGGGCTGTGTGGTTGTTGACCTTAATCCAAAAACAACAGATCAACTCCTTCGCCTCATCCCGGGTGAGGGTACCTGCGGCGAGTTCTTCTTCATAAAAAGGGGTCAGGTGTTGATCAAAGTGACCGGGGTTCATGGCGTCCCAGCCATTGAGTTCAGTGATGGTTCCCAGGTGGACAAACCAGTACATCTGGATGGCCTCCCAAAAGGTGCGAGGGGCGTGGGCCGGCACCCGGCGGCAAACATCGGCAATTGCATGCAACTCTGCAATTCTTTGTGGGTCCGTTTCTTTTTCTGCCAACTCTTCGGCGAGATCGACATGCCGTTGGGCAAAAAGAATGACGGCATCACAGGAGATGGCCATCGCTTTTAACTGTTCTGCTCTGTCGGTGGCATCAGGGTCATGCAGGTAATCTAAAGATGCTATATTTTCTTCAATTTCTCTTTTAAAATCGAGCATCCCCCTCTGGTAAATTTTACCATCAAGAGCGGTGTGACCCGGCGCTCTCTGTTCCATAAACTCCGTGAACAACGCCGCCTCATAGGCTACCTTCCACTCTTTGGGCACATGGTTAAAGATACGTTCACGCTGGGTCTTGCCGTGCCAATAGGGAATGACCTCCCGCTCATATGTGTCAATATCTTCCTGTGTCGTCAGGTAGGGTTGCATGTCCCGGGTATTGAGGACCCGAAAGTCCTCTACGCTATGGCAGGTCAGCTCTGGAAATGTAGGGACGGCTTTTGGCCTTGGCCCCCGTTCACCCACTATCAACTCATCCCCGCCAAGATAGAGAGTCTTTTTCTCACAATGGTCGAGAAAGTTTAAGGCCCGTAGAACCGGTACAGAATGGTGACCATAGTTTTCTTTATAAAAGGCGGTCTCATGGAGGGCACGTTCGATGGATATGCTTGGTTTTGCATCAAAACTTAACTTGCGTAACCGCTGGATACGATGGTTCATACCAGGGCCTACCTGATCGTTTAGAGGGCCGTAGAAATTTCCTTCGGCGGAGGCGGATCGTTCAGGAGAGTCACTCGTGGCTTCAACTTTTTCAAACATAGATCCCTCAATTGCTTAAATTATTTGTAATACCCTGAAAATAAAGAAATTATTATATCTTTTGAGTGAGCGTAACTGTAGCTCGACGTGGAAACAGCAGAGAGAGGGAGATTCAGTTGTAGAGCATCCGGCAATTATACAAGCAACGGTAGCCCTTATGATTATTTGATATGACGAGATAGGTAGACATTTGATTCACTCCTTAAAAAAAGATATACCCCTATCATTTTAAATGTCAAGAGAAACAGCATTTCACAAATTATTACAATACGGGGGATAGTGCAGATACAAGCCATAAGTTGTCACTACCCCCACGCCCCTTATGCCTAGACCATTCCCCGCAAAGATATAGTGGTTTAGTACCCAGCCGTTGAGGCGGTTACAGTTCAACCATAGTACCAATTCCCTTTTCTTCAGCCCTTTGCAGGACAATAGTTGCGGCGACAAGATCCTGTAGTGCAACCCCCACTGTTTTGAAAAAAGTTATCTCAGAAACCGAACGTCTCCCAGGTGCTTTTCCCGCAGCCACGTCCCCAATTTCAGCTACTATATGCCCCTCGGTGAATACTCCTTTTTTTATGGGAATAATCAAATCTCCGGTCTCTTCCAGTACAGACTCTCGATGATCCACGTAGAGACGGGAGCGGAGCACCATCTCTTCTGGGACCTCTTGTACATGAGGTTTGTAGGAACCCACCGCATTAATATGTACCCCTGCTGGCAAATCCGAATCGTCAAAGACCGGGGTCTCGGCAATGGTTGCACAACAGATGATATCGGCATCCACAACCGCCTCTTTGGAGGTTTTCGCCACCACTATTTCAACGCCAAGCCTCTCCCCCATTTCCGTTGCAAAAGTTTCGGCAGCAGCGGGTAGAGCGTCATAGACGAAAGCCTTTTTGATATCACGAACTGCACAAACGGCTTCTAACTGCGTCCTCCCCTGCACTCCCGCACCAAAGATAGCGCAGATCGCAGACTCAGGCCGGGACAACAGACGGCTTGCCACTCCCGAGGCGGCTCCTGTACGAAGCGCTGTAAGAGTCATACCATCGAGTATTGCCCTAGGAGTCCCATTGTTACCATCAAAGAGACTGACCATACCTTGAATATAGGGTAGATTGTTTTTTCGATTCTCCTCAAAAAGAGTCACTGTTTTAACACTTATCATTGCGGCGGATTCCATGTAACTTGGCATAAAAAGAACGGTCCCCTCAGGCCGCGCAATGGGGATATGGACCCGGGCCGGCATTTCCGGATTACCGGTGGATAACTCTATAAAGGCACCCTCTACTGCCTCGACAATATCTTGCATAGTGATTGCTGCACGGATCTGTTTACCTGAGAGTATTCGGAGTTGCGTCATCTGAAATTTTCCTTAATTGAGCGGGGTATAACGGCTCGGTTTAATGGGTAATTTTTGTAGTTATTGCAGGGCGACATGGACTAACTTTTAGTTATCATTGTCAGCGCCCAAATTTAGCACAAGCAACCTTTATCACGGGATAATGCTATGGCAGCTGGGGCAAGTGCCAGACCACCAAGAGAGGTACAACGAAGTTCTCTTGGAAGCATCAACCCCGTTGCATAGACCGCGTCTATAGTTTCGTCCAGATCAATATGGTTGATATAGCCGCCCATAACCATATCTGCATTGGTAAAGGCACTGGAGGCGGCCACCGCATTGCGGGTATGACAGGGTAGTTCACAGGTTCCCTGCACCAAGTCACAGACCGAGCCCATGGTGTTTTGAAAAGAGATAGCGGCCGCATCACAGGCAAGACGGGCGTTGCCCCCTGCACATTCAACCACCGCTGCAGCCGCCATGGCACCCGCTGCGCCGATTTCAACCTGGCAACCAGCAACCTCTGCCGCAAAGGTAGCCCGAATAGCGAGAATAAGGCCAATCCCCCCTGCTGCAAAAAGCATGAGCGCCATCTGGCGAGAAGATATTTTACACTCATCCTCTAGGGCCGTTAACACACCAGGCAGAGTTCCCGCTGCCCCACCCGTAGGTGCGGCACAGACAATCCCGCGGCTATTACAGGTGTGCATAGCGGCCATGGCAGCGGCTGCAGCTATTGAATGAATCCCACCGATGGCAACTTTTTTAGCCCTGACTCTTGCCATTATCTTACCTGCAACTGGATCAAGGAGTTGCATGTTTACCTTGCTATCATCCAAGCCATCCGCCACCGCCTGTCGCATCACAGCGTAGCGGCCTAACATCTCAGCTATGACCTCTTCTTCACCGAGACCAAGTAGAGTCTTTTCAAATTCCAGAACAGCTTCTCCTAGGCTACAATCATGGTCGGTGGCATAGCGCAACAGCTCTTTTGCCGAACTAAAAAGAGCTACTCCTTTTTGGGTGTAGTAGACAGGTTTAGCCAGCCTGCAGGATGCACTAGTTGGCAGATTTGCAAACTGATCAAGGGATAATGGCGCGTTTGCAGAAAGTTGTACAACCAACTTCCCCGTATCTGACAAGGAACTGCTTACTCTAGCTTTAGGATATTTTTGTCTACATAAACAGACAGTTGAATCTTCATCCGCCCCATCGACAGTCAGCAAGGCAACATAACTCTTACCGTCTAAAACCATGTCAGCCCCATCGACTTTAACTATCTGAAAGGTCCCCCCACCAATCGATTTCGCCTCAACCTCTATATGTTGATTACCTCTGCCCACCACCTGAATTATTACGTAATTTGGATGATCCGCCTGGGGAAGTGTTGTAAGTTCGAAATTGATTTCCACCCCTTGGCTTCTCGCCTTTTCAAGGGCCACTGTGAAAACTTTGTCTGTCTGCTTCCAACCCATCAGGCCGGTGACAAATGCCTGGTCAACCCCTTGCTGTACATAGGTCTTGCCATAGGAACCATCTAGATCAAAATAAATGTTTATTTTACTTGGCTCTGCGGCAAGCAACTGACGAACCACGAGAGCGATATGATAGGAACCAGCGGTATGTGAGCTGGACGGACCACGCATTACCGGACCAAGAACATCATTTAAAACACTGCAGAACATATTCACCTCTTCTCGTTATTTAGCATCTACGAACTTGGTGCAAGGAACACGGCTGATATTGCGCTCGGATTTGCGTTATATTTCACTATTGTTCAATCCAAGGTTGCCAGGAGATAAACTTGGATCGCCGTTAGATAGGTACCTCCACCGCCGATCTCAAATCGATACTCTGTGCACGGGACGCGGCCCACTACATCGGATTAATTTTGATATGCTCTGACAATTTTTGAGATAAAAACCGCATAAATGTATGATCAAATTGTTCAGCATGTCTTCTTGCGAGTTGTTCCGCCTTTTCTGCATCTCTGTCTTCAATCGAATCTATCATTTCCTGGTGAATAACAATCCCTGGCTCCTCGGGGGGCCATCCCATGTATTCAAGGTGTAAGTGTTGCATACGCACCCCTTCATTCAACAACCTTTTGTATGCTGTAGTAAAATACGGGTTACAACAGGCTTCACTAATGGCAAGATGAAACTCAAGATTTGCCTCTATGGCTGAGGATGTCACAGTTTTTTCAACTGTTTTCATGAACCAGCTATGCTTTTCTTTGATCGTCTCAAGCTGCTTTTCACTTCTCTGCAAAGCTGCAAGATGATGGGTAGTTCGCTGTAAAAGACTTAAGGCATCAAGATACTTTGGGATCAGCAACAGATCAAAGGGTGCAACAAGCGATGATCTATTGGCCAGTATTAATACAAGACCATCTCCCGCAAGCTTTATCAGGGCTTCTCGTACAGGGGATCTCGATGTTGCAAACTTTTTTGCAAGTTTCGTCTCATCTAAAGGCTCTCCTGGACGAAGCTCCAGGGTGAGAATCTCCCTTCTGAGACATTGATACACCTGCAATTGACGTTCTCCCCTCGCACGCCTATGTCCTTTGTCTGTTTTTCTGTTGATGATACCTGTTTTTTTCATAGTCATAATGTTGTCCACAGCAGCCGTTCCACATTAAAATGTAGCCCCATTTAAGGGGAGTATTGTCCAGTTCTTAGGCACACGAGTGACGCCGTAAAATTATTTCTTAGATCTTTTCAAAACGGAAAATCCAGCAATATGCCAATCAAGACTGACACGATTTTTTCTGTATATGCAGGCAACAAATTTTCTCCCTGCGAATAACACCAAATCATTACCTCCCCGGCACCTCCTGGTCAAATGCAACATGGGGTTATTAACAATAGTTCACAAATTTACAGTAAATACCCCTGTAGACTTTCTCTTGTTCCAGTGTATATTCTGTCGACACATTGTCAACATGAAACAACAAACCACCACACCAATGCGTTTTACTGCTCGACGGGACAAGAGTTGCGAGATACCCTCTACACAACATATTGGAACATGTATTGAGGCCTATAGATATATTCTTTTCAGTTGTATTATATGACACTTACCCCACAGATTACACGTCGTTATTCAAGGCAGAAGAACCAGAAGTCCTCCTGTTAAACCCTCATATTGACAAGACATATGCTACACAGTAGGATGTAGTAGCAAAAACAATGGCGATAACCAGTATCAGTAGCGAACTACAAATTGTCGACACAGTGTGTGTTAGAGGTAGCTAACCTACAAAGAAAGACCACAAAACCGCTTTATGCGAATCAATGGTCATACAGGTCCAACCGATTTAACATATTGCCGTTATAGTAGAAACATTGTATTCATTAGTTGTATACAACATCTCAAATGAAGTTCAAAAATCCAGATTACAAGCCCCCATAGTTAAAATTTAAGTCGAATGTAAAGAAAATGAAGTAGATTGTTGCCTTGGGGGAACATTTGGATTTTATCAAAAAAAATGCACACAGGAGGAATCTTTTCGTCTCAATCGTCGTTCCTGGCTAGTTGTTATTACTCTTAAACTCAAATTTTATGGAGAGTCTAGAATGAGCAATAAATTGCGGTCTATTGTTTGTGTTACTTGTATAGGTATGCTCGTCGCCCTCGGCAGCACTACATCTTTTGCAGCTTCGCAAATGGTTTTAAAGTTTGCCGGCCAAAGTGCAGCAGATCATCCAGCAACCAAATTGATGAACAAAATTGCAAAAGAAATTGGTGAGAAAACAGAAGGCCGTATCAAGGTCAAAGTTTATCCAGCCAGCCAGCTTGGCGATTATAGCCTGGTCTATGAAGAACAGATTCGTGGAACCATTGATATGTCATGCATTTCCGTCCCCAGTCAGTTCGACGCTAGGATGGAACTCATCTACATAAACGGCTTTGCTAGTGACTACGAAGAGCTGAAAACGGTATTTGCCGAAGACGGTTGGATGTTCAAAAAAATGGACGAATTCAACGAAAGACTTGGCGTTAAACTCCTTGGATTTTTCGTTGAAGGTATGATTGGTACAGGTACCACTAAGCCAGTTAACGAGCCACTTAATCCCAACGTAAATAAAGGCGTACTTATTCGTGTTCCTGGTATGGACGTGTACAAGCTCGCCGCAGAAGCCATGGGATATAACTCCGTCGGCATCCCATATGCGGATGTGTACCAGGCAATCCAGACAGGTGTAGTTGACGGCGTCAACGGTTATCCTGTGGCATCAGCATATACTACCCTAGGGGATGTTCTCAAATATTGGTATATGACCAACTATTCGGTTGAAGTCCTCAACTTTATGATTAGTGAACAAACCTGGAAAAAAATCAGTACAGAAGACCAAAAAATCATTCAAAGTATTCTTTCCAGAGCTACCATCGACAGCATCAACAAGGCTAAAGATCTTGACACCGAGCAAATGGAGCTCATGAGAAAGAAAGGTATCAAGGTAATGACATACACCAAAGAACAGTTGGTACCAATCATGAAAGCCGCCGCCAGCACCTGGCCAAAACTTGAAAAGAACATGACCAAAGAGCTCATTGATGAGTTCAGAAAAGAGTTGGGTCCTAAGTGATCCACCGCTCTTATCTTGAGGTATCTTTTCACCAAAGGATATCTTGAATAATTAGCTTGTTCCTTCAGTATCGAAGCGTACTATTTAGCGTAGGCATGCAATCGAAAATCTGATAGCAGGCTCATCATCACAGCGATGAGCTTGTTCGACAAAGCAATTATTCAATATAACCTAATTTATTAGGTCCGGAACGGGGCAGCCCTTACCGGATCTAATACTTGCCAAGGAGCTTTTCGTGCCTGGAACTAAAGAAGAAAGACATTCCCCTACCTGTACAAATAACTCACTCCCCCTAGGTATACTTACAGCAGATACACCTAAAAACTTTTTTGACAAAATAGTTATCAATGGTTTTTCCGTTATCTGTTTCAGTGCTACCCTATCTCTAACCCTAATTATTTGTGCCGCCGCATTTTTTCGCTATATACTAAACGGTGACCTGAATGGTTATGAGGAATGGGTAAAAATATTTGCATTCTGGCTCTACTTCCCAGCCGCCGCGATTGGCGCCTATAATCGCACCCATGTCTCTGCAGATCTCGTCCAAGCCTATGTCCCTGATGGTCGCTGTAAAGACTTTCTGGTTTTTTTAAAAGATTTGATCACCGTCGGTGTCTGTCTCCTTTTCACCTATTACGGCTATGATTTTTTCATGTTTGGATTCATGGGACCTCTAGGTACCGGAATTGCTCTTCCCACAACTAATGTCTGGAGAATAAGCCTGTGGACAGGCTATTTAGCAGTCTTCTCGGGCCTTATATTCATGACATACTATTTCAGCAGGGATCTTTTTATAAGTACGCGTACACTACTGTTGGGGAGGAAAAACAGATGATTTATGTAGCACTAATAATCCTCGTATTATGCCTTATTGTTGGCGTTCCCGTGCCAATTAGTTTTATGGCATCTGGTGCATGGCTTGTCTTTTTTGGTGGCATAGACGGAAACGGATACGCAGCAAGCCAGTTGTTACCATACGGCTACAAACAGATGGATTCTGTTCCCCTCATCGCCATTGCTCTCTTTATAGCCGCTGGCGGTATCATGGAGCGGGGAAAAATAGGCCAAAAACTCATTGATTTTGTCGATGTTTTTGTCGGTGACCTCAAAGGCGGCCTCGGTATCGTGGCCACCATATCCTGTGCTATTGTCGGCTCCATTTGCGGTGCTGCCTGCGCCACCTTATCATGCGTTGGTACTATTACATTTCCACGCTTTAAAGCTGAAGGGTATCCACGAGGTCTGGCTGCAGCACTTTTGGCAAACGCCTCTCTTCTCGGCCTCCTCATCCCCCCGAATGCAACACTTATCATCTTCGCCTGGATTACCGGTCAACCAGTACTTGCATGTTTTCTCGCAACAGTTGTCCCCGGCTTCATGGTCATAGTACTTTTATGCCTTACCAATCGGTGGCTTCTACGGGACAATACCACCGTCATTGTTGCCGAAAAAAGAACTACTCCTGAGCGGATTGCACTCCTCAAAACAAGAACAAAAGAGGCAATACCCTCTCTAATGCTTCCATTTATCGTTCTGGGTGGTATCTATGGTGGTTTTATGACAACCACAGAAGCCTCGGCGATGGCTGTTCTTTATGCAATCCCTATTGGCATGTTTGTCTACAAAGCACTCACCCTAAAAGGCACCTACCAGGTACTTGTTGAATCGGCAATTACCACAGGCGTTATTATGGTTATGCTCTATTCAGTTGCCATGTTGAGTAGACTCTACCTATTAGAGGATCTTCCTGGAGTACTGCTAGGACTCTTCCAATCAGTCTCCGATGATCCGATGGTTATCATGTTCATGATCAATATTTTTCTGGTCATCATGGGGATGCTTATGGACGACATAAGTGTGGTGGTTCTTGCCACACCAATCCTTATGCCGATAGTGTTACACCTGGGCTTTAATCCCATTCATTTTGCGGCAATAATTGGTGTCAACACCGGGCTAGGATGTATTACACCACCCGCGGCACCAGTTCTTTATCTGTCAGGAAGACTCGGTTCTGCACCCATCAACGAGATGATGAAACCATGCATGTGGTTCATCTTACTTTGTTGGATACCGGTACTTGCACTGGTGGTCTTTTTTCCTAAAATCTCACTCCTGTTGCCCCACATGATTTTGGGGACACCCTGGTAATAATGAAGACGCAATTTTACAAAAATATCTTTACTATCGCCTGTTTTGCTTCTTTTCTGACAGGCATGACCCTGGACGAACCTTTTGCATTCGTGGCAGCTATGATTTTCGGAATGCTCTCAAGAACAGCGGTAAGAAAAGGATGGTCTGACCCCTTTTAGCCCCAACTGTTTTATTCTGGAACCTTCCTCAGACTTCCAGGATATGACATTTCCACCCATGACTCTTCCCCGTAGTTGGTCCTATCGACTACGGGGAGGGGCATCCTTGCGACGTAAAGCTAACCACAACATAAACGCACAAAGCATGGCAGGTAACACGGGTTATCAGCCGATGCAAACTACTGCCCAGCCGGTGAGTATAGCCACCAGCACCCCCTATACTCCAGACGTCATATTAATGATCAGGCTAAACGTAGAGCCAACTCCCACAACACTTTCAACCTCAACAGTTCCGCCATGGGAATGGGCAATATGTTTTACAATGGCCAACCCCAGGCCGGTACCGCCAACGGCTCTACTTCTCGCTCTATCGATTCGATAAAACCTTTCAAAAAGTCGTGGAAGATGTTCTTTTTGAATGCCACAACCAGCATCAGTAACGCTCATTCGAACAACCTCTCCCTCGGTTGAATCTATCACTTCACAACTTATAGTAACAGTGCCCCCCGCCTTGCTATAGGCGATAGCGTTAACAATTAAATTAACGAGGGCCTGCTCAATAAGGGCCCCATTCATCTGCAAAACAATATCTTGAGCACAGTGACACTCAAGTTGGATCCCCGCCCTATCGGCCTTCAATTGACTACTTTGTATTGCTGAATTAATCACGGATAAAACTGCTGTCTTTTCAGATACAATTTTGCCCTGCCTTGCCTCTTCTTCGATCCTTGAGAGACAGAGTAAATCATCAATAATTGTGTTAAGCCGGGAGGATTGCCGTAACACAATTTCAAGGAATTTCTCGGAATCCTCGCGGCTGTCTAAAGCTCCATCCAGCAGGGTCTCTACATAGCCTTGGATTGAGGTGATTGGGGTTCGCAGCTCGTGGGAAACATTAGCGACAAAATCTCTTCTTATATTCTCAAGACGTCTGAGGCGTGTGACATCATTCATTACCACTAACACCCCAACATACTCACCAAAACCATCGCTGAGTGTGACCACATGGGTTTGCAAAAAGCGCTCTCCGTCTTTTTCAGAGAATGTTATTTCCTCTTCCACGGGTTGCTTTGTCAGCAGTGTATTTGCTATTTTCTGCTGCAACTTCACATTACGCACAACCTGCTGCACAACTTTCCCCGTAGCCGCGCTCCTCTCAACATTAAATAGCCTTGCGGCGGACTTGTTTATGCTGATTATCCTCTCTTCTGAATCAATTGCTATCACCGCCTCAACCATACTTGAGAAAACAGTCTCCAATTGATTCCGATGGGTAACAATCGCCTGTATTTTTTCATCGAGAAGCGCAGCCATGCGATCCATGGAAGCTGCAAGTGCTATTATTTCCAACGAGGCAGTCTTCTTTGCTTCCGGTAGCATCCTCTCACTAAAATCTCCCCTGGCAAATTGCTCAGCACTCCTTTTCATTCGCTCAAGAGGACGACTCACGTTTCTTGAAATAAGGAGAGTAACAAGCCCTGCCACCAAGAGAACAATCAAGGAACCAAAGAATATTCGTGTCTTAATTCTGGCAAGTGTCTTTTCAAGTGAGGCCACAGAAACAGAGGTTCTTAACACGAACAACGGTCCCTCCCCCTTGCCAATAGTTATAGGAACCGCAACATAAATATGACTTTCATCAAGGGTACGACTAAAGCGACGAGAGCTGCCGACAGAACCGTTCAAGGCCATTTTAATTTCTTCACGACTGCGATGATTATTCATCACCTCAGGGGTCTCATTGGAATCCGCAAGCACCTCGCCCCCACGACCAACAACAGTAATCCGGGTTCCTGACTCCCGCCCAGCAGTCACACAGTAATCCCGAAGTCCCTGCTCATTATCCGCCTCGATATAAGCAGAAACGTTATAGCTTAAAAGTCGCGCCCTTGCCTCCAGATCCGATTCTGTATCCTGCAGATAAAATTCCTCAAGGGTGGTCGCACCATACCAGCTGACGATAACAATCGCCACAATGAGAGTAATCACATTGGCAGGAAATATCTGCCATACTAATTTCTTTGCTTTCATCATGATTTATTGCTGTTTTTCGGCTGCAGATTTATAGCGATAACCGATGCCACGAACAGTCTCAATACACATTCCATAGACACCCATTTTCCTCCTGAGCCCAAAGATCTGTACATCAACTGCCCTGGGTGTGATGAGGAAGTCATACCCACGCACAGAATCAATAATCTGCTGTCGGCTAAAAACCCATCCAGGCTTTCCTGCAAGCAGGACAAGAATACTAAACTCTGTTGTGGTAAGAAGCACCTCAACACCGTCAAGACTTACTTCATGGCGCCTGCTATCAATCTCCAGTCCATCAACGGCGATAACACCACCCCAGGGCCGATTAGCATCAAGCTGACTTGATGCCATGCGTTTAACAACAGCCTTAATACGTGCCACAAGAACTTTGGGGCTAAACGGTTTAGTTATATAATCATCAGCCCCACACTCAAGACCTGCAACGACGTCTTCTTCCTCACCTTTAGCCGTGAGCATGATAATTGGCAGTGATGTATCGCTATTCAACTCAGCTTTTCTGATCGTAGCACAAACCTCGACCCCACTCATACCCGGGAGCATCAAATCCAAGAGCACACAATCAATATCTTTGGCGCGAAGCAGTTGAATAGCCTCCTCACCACTGTCTGCACAGGTAACATGAAACCCCGCTCGAATAAGATTATAGCTCACCAACTGTTGGATATCCGCCTCATCCTCCACTACCAGAACATTTATTTTTCCCATTTGTCTTTTATCAGTTTTATTTTTCATTGGTACCCTTGAAACAATGAGCCACGAAGAGGGCAACTCATACCACGCCTTACGGCCAACATTTTGTTTTTAGACTTTCTCTATCCTGTACCATTTTCACATCCATAGCAACCCCTCCTATGCACTTCTAATCGTATCCTAATATTTATCTAATCAGAGAAAAACAATGGGCTTCTACTATAGAAATCATCCAATACAAAGACGTCGTTAACCATTAACAATGTAGAAACAGACACAAGGTACGGTACATATGGATCACCATTTCACATTCCCCCACGAACTGGCCAGACTCAACAAAAAGCTCCTCTACCTGAGTGCAATGGTTGAGGAGAAGATACGCTTGGCCACACAGCTAATTGCGAGCCATGATCACGATGCGGCGCAGTCACTCATCAACTCTGACTACGAGGTAGATGAGCTGGAAGTCGAAATAGAGGAGGACTGTTTAAAGATTCTTGCTCTGCACCAACCCGTCGCGGGTGATCTCAGATTCATTGTCACGGTGATCAAAATAAATAATGAAATGGAAAGAATTGCAGATATGGCTGTAAACATCGCTATGCGCGTAGATAACATCTCAAAATTTAACCACGCAGCAGCAACCTCTTATGACTTCGCCCCAATGTCAGCCAAGGTTATTTGCATGTTACAAAAATCCATAGATTCTCTTGTGAACAGGGATTCTGTGACGGCAAAAACCATATTTTTAGATGACGATTTCGTCGATAACTATAGGAACAAGTGCTACGAGGACATCAAAATCAGGATCAAAAAAGATCCAGAGCACCCCGGTTATCACATCAACACCTATCTCCTTGCGCGCCATCTCGAACGGATAGCCGACAGGGCTGTCAACATAGCCGAAGAAGTCGTTTATCTCGTTGAAGGCACGATAACCCGTTTTAATTAATTCCTAAATTTTACCAAGATTTGCTAACGAGGCCGAGTAGGCCAAGGGACGTTGCCGCTGATTTCGTTGATTTTACATCTTTCATTTTTTAGACCTCTCTACTTACGGTGAAATACCTTACATGTATTCCTATCTCATACCCTGCATCCTGATTTGCACTGTAACTGCCTATATCCTTGGCACTCGCAGGGCAACTACCCTTGCAAAACGTATAGGTGAAGTAAAAGACCTCCACTCCCTACCAGCCCACTATGGAGTTTTTACCGCCCTTTCATCTGCGATACCGGCTCTTTTTATATTTGCAATCTGGTGCTTCTGTGAAGACAAGGTCATCGGTACACTGGTCAGCCGCTCTCTTCCCACGGGACTACTTCAACTTTCAAAAAACGAACTCAGCCTTGTCCTCAACGAGGTGCAAAATATTGTTTTTGGAGGTTTTGTGGCTAGCAGCTCCAGCGATGCCATACAGGCCGCCGCAGAACATTATAAAACTCTGACCTCCACCGCCAGAAACATCGTGTCAGGAGTTGTCATAGGAGCAACTATCATTCCTGCGGCCATTGCCTATGGAAGAATTACGCCCAAACTCAGAGCCAGAAACATCGTTGAGACTGTGGCGATGGTTTTTCTTATCTGCTGCTCTGCTGTAGCCATTCTGACAACGCTTGGAATCGTACTCTCAGTTCTTTTTGAGGCAATACGCTTTTTCCAGGTTATACCGATAAATGATTTCATTTTCGGCCTCGACTGGAGTCCCCAAACAGCAATGCGTGCGGATCAAGCAGGCTCGTCCGGGGCTTTTGGTGCCATCCCGGTTTTTGCCGGCACCTTTCTGATAGCCATGATTGCCATGCTGGTCGCCATCCCTGTGGGCTTACTTTCGGCCATCTATCTTTCTGAATACGCAAGCACACCATTTCGTACGTGGGCAAAACCTATCATGGAAATACTCGCGGGTATCCCTACGGTCGTTTATGGATTTTTCGCCGCTCTCACGGTGGCACCCTTCATCAGAGATATTGGCAACGCAGTAGGACTAACCGTTTCTTCCGAGAGCGCTCTTGCGGCAGGCCTTGTCATGGGAATCATGATTATCCCCTTTGTCTCTTCTCTCTCAGATGACGTGATACATGCCGTTCCCCAGAGCATGCGTGACGGCTCATTTGCCCTAGGGGCGACACGCTTTGAAACAATCATGTATGTGATCATACCGGCGGCCCTGCCTGGGATCGTTGGCTCTATACTCCTTGCCGTATCCCGGGCCATAGGAGAGACCATGATTGTTGTGATGGCAGCCGGACTCTCGGCCAATCTGACCTTTAATCCACTCACTGCCGTTACCACAGTGACCGTACAAATCGTCACCCTGCTTGTTGGAGATCAGGAGTTTGACAGCCCCAAAACCCTTGTAGCATTTGCCCTAGGGCTCCTGCTCTTCATCTTTACATTGATACTCAACATCATCGCACTACAGATCGTTCGTAAATACCGTGAGCAGTATGAATAATTGGGAACAAAACCGAAAACATACCTCCTTACTCATGGCAAAAGTTTGAGTAATAATCCGGCAAATATGCAGCGCATATTAAGCCATACACATAGAAAACAATGAAGAACCCCCTTGAACCAACTCCACAGGTGTGCAAACGCTATCGTACAGAAAAGGCATTTAAACGACTTGGCCTCTCCGCCATTGTGATGTCTCTCTGTTTTGTATTTTTCCTTTTTTATACGATAATTGCTGACGGTTACTCTGCATTTACACAAACCTACATTCAAATCGAGGTTTCCTTTGATGAGACATTTTTCAGGGGGGCAAATATCTCCAATGCTAATTTCCCTGCCCTTGTCAAACGATCCATGGGGAAAATATTTCCTGGAGTAACGGGGAGAAAAGATACAAAAATGCTCTCCAGCATAGTCAGCCCTGCCGCCGCATATACTCTGCAAAATCTTGTTGAAACAAACCCCAAACTCATTGGAACCACAAAATTTATCTGGGTGCTCGCCGATGACGATGTTGATATGTTTTTCAAAGGTAAAACAGTTACAAACGTAGCCGAGTCAAACAGACGCCTCAAAGACAAACAGCTCACATGGCTTGATCAACTCGTAAGTGAGGGCAAACTTGAAAGGAGGTTTAACAAAACATTTTTCACATCAGGGGACTCAAGAGAACCGGAGCTTGCCGGCATCCTTGGGGCTGCTACAGGATCTCTACTCACACTTTTCATCACCCTGTCACTGTCGTTTCCCATTGGGGTTGCCACAGCCGTCTACCTTGAAGAATTTGCTCCGGCAAACCATTGGACTGATATCATTGAAGTTAATATCAATAATCTGGCAGCAGTCCCCTCCATCATATTTGGTCTGTTGGGCCTTGCCATTTTTATCAACTTCTGGGGCCTGCCAAGATCAACTCCAATCGTCGGAGGCCTAGTACTTACCCTCATGACACTGCCGACAATAATAATTGCATCACGGGCTTCCCTTAAGTCGGTGCCGCCATCAATCCGTGAAGCAGCCCTTGGTATTGGCGCATCAAAGCTACAAACAATCACCCACCATGTCCTGCCACTTGCTCTACCCGGAATGCTCACAGGAACAATCATTGGCATGGCCCAGGCCCTCGGAGAGACGGCACCACTACTAATGATCGGCATGGTAGCCTTTATCGCAGATGTCCCCGGTACATTCACCGACCCATCTGCAGTCCTTCCAGTACAAATCTACCTCTGGGCCGACAGCCCGGAACGGGCTTTTTCAGAGAAGACCTCTGCTGCAATTATGATACTGCTCGCCTTTCTCATAGCAATGAACAGCATCGCAGTCTTCCTTCGTAAGAGATTTGAAACGAAATGGTAACACAATCCTCATATCGAGTTGTTCTAATAACCAGCAACTCGCCAAACATGGCTCAAACAAACTAACAAACTCGCATTGCCTACATTACCTTTAAGGAGACACAAAAATGAACATACAAACTATTGCAGCAGCAGGAGTTCTATCGCTTTTACTCTGCGGACCAGCTCTTGCCGCAAGGGACTACATTTCCATCGTAGGGTCTTCCACCGTTTATCCTTTTGCCACAGTTGTTGCGGAGCAGTTTGGCAAAACAACCGGCTCAAAAACCCCAAAGATTGAATCAACCGGTTCCGGGGGAGGCTTCAAACTTTTTTGTAGCGGGGTAGGAGTAAGCTACCCTGACATCACCAACGCATCCCGCGCAATCAAAAAATCTGAGATGCTGAAATGCCAGGCGAACGGCGTAAAAGATATCATTGAGGTCAAAATCGGCTATGACGGGATCGTTCTCGCAAATTCAAAGAGCGCACCCCTACTCAAATTGAGCCGCAAAGATATCTTTCTTGCCCTCGCAAAAGAGGTACCAGATCCTAAGAATCCAGGGAAGCTTATCGCCAACCCATATATAACTTGGAAGGATGTCAACAATTCTCTACCCGCAACTACAATAGAAGTCCTCGGGCCCCCACCAACATCTGGTACCCGCGACGCATTTGTAGAACTCGCCATGGAAGGAGGTGCCAAGAAATTTAAGTTCATCAAGGCAATGAAAAAATCTGATAAAAAGGCATACAAGAAACTCTGCCATACCATCCGTGAAGATGGAGCCTATATCGAAGCTGGCGAAAATGACAATCTCATAGTGCAGAAGCTACAGGCAAACCCGGCCGCTGTAGGAATTTTCGGTTTCTCTTTCCTCGACCAGAACAGTGATGTCATCCAGGGGTCATTCATCGAAGATACGGCTCCCACTTTTGAGGCAATTGCCGAAGGTGCCTACCCAATATCCCGGCCACTTTACTTTTATGTAAAAAAGGCGCACGTCGATGTCATTCCAGGAATGAAAGGATACCTGGCGGAATTTACCAGCGACAAGGCTTGGGGCGAAGAGGGCTATTTGGCGGATAAAGGTATGATTCCCATGCCCGTTGCAGAAAGAAAACAATTCCAAGACGATGTTGTAACTCTTAAAGCCCTTGACATGAAATAACAAGAACCTGCTTTAGTCACATAAAAAGGGGTTGTAGAGAGGCCACAATCTAAAGCCCCTTTTAAAGAAATTAGGCCAACTTTGCCCCACAAAAAAAGAAAAAAAAGAAAAATTCTACGGGGGCAATGGGAGCGAGAAACTGAGCAACACAAAGCAGACCTAGAGCGACCAACCACTTATCCCGGATTCAGTCCCACTTAGCGGGGCTAAACATACGCAGTAGCTACGCAAAAGAGATAACTATGCAACGCACAGTAGAACATGCCAGCTCCGCCTTCCCCACCTTACTCGATAGTGACGCGGTTGCGACCCAAAGCGGCAGTTCAAAGATCGCGACGATTCGAGAAACCGTTGGCACTCCATTTGTTGATAATCCAAGGATGACCTGCAGGGGTGTCGAGGTCTATTATGGAGAAAAACGAGCCATCAACAATCTGAGTATTGATATCGCCAACAATGAAGTCCTTGCCATGATTGGTCCTTCTGGTTGTGGAAAATCCACATTCCTCCGTTGCCTCAACAGAATGAACGATACCATTGCATCATGCACAGTTAAAGGCAACATTCAGCTTGATGGGACAGACATATACCACCCATCTGTGGACGTGGTTCCATTACGGGCAAAAGTCGGTATGGTCTTCCAAAAACCAAACCCTTTTCCAAAGTCCATTTACGACAACGTTGCCTATGGTCCTAAAATTCATGGCCTGACCTCAACCAAGATAGAGCTCGACGAGATTATTGAGACCTCACTAATGAAAGCCGGCCTGTGGGATGAAGTCAAAGACCGACTTCAGGATCCAGGCACCGGCCTATCCGGCGGTCAACAACAGAGACTCTGCATTGCACGAGCCATTGCGGTAAGTCCAGAAGTGATTTTAATGGACGAGCCCTGTTCAGCCCTGGACCCGATAGCCACAGCCAAGATAGAAGAGTTAATAGCAGAGTTACGAACCCAGTTTTCAATAGTCATTGTTACCCACGCCATGCAACAGGCCGCCAGGGTTTCACAACGTACAGCATACTTCCATTTGGGCGACCTTATTGAAGTTGGAGCAACCGAGAAGGTATTTACCAACCCCCTTCATCAACTTACAGAAGACTATATCACTGGTCGCTTTGGTTGATACCCCCATTCCTCTCTATTTCCCCTCTAAATGCCACAGAATTAACCTGTGGCATTTTCTATTTTCATTACATTTCAATGCAGTTGCCATGCCCCTTCTGAAGGCCTCCCTAATGAACAAGATTACAATTAACGCTTTAACACCGGCAACACCATAAACAAGGAATGGGTTCTCTCCAGAAAACACGGCTGTTTCATCCAGGAAATCAAGCGAAAACATTACATTATGTAAAAAAACAATATCTGGACAGAGCCACCTGTCATGGGGGCTTATCCATTGATAAAAAACCACTCCATATGCTGGTTTTAAGGCATTTCAAGAGGAATGCAATATCGATGCTCCAAGTCTTCAACAGCGGCTAATTAAAAATTATTGGTCACAGTATGACTTCTCGAAATAGTAAGACTTGCCGATAGGGCAATTCATGGATATGATAAAATATTCTCCTCTCAATAGGTTAATCTATTACAACAGGAGATGGTCGTGTTATTAAATGAAGAACCACTTGATTGCGAACACCTTACCAGTGGCTATGTAATTGTTGATAAAGACTGGGTCGTGACAGCTTGCAACCAAAAAGCCTCACTGATACTCGATAAGTCAAAAAGCGAGATGATCGGCAAACACTGTCGAGAAATCTTCTCTGACGACATACGATTTAAAAACATCTGTAATCATCTCAGACCTCTCTCCAAACAGAAAACAAGTCAAAGCATTGAACTGACCCTCGGCAACCCTCTCAGCGGCGAGAAAACCGCAATTCGCCTGCATATCATCACTATCCCCGGTAAAAACAGTGGCATTATAGGAGCTATTATAGGCTTTGCTGACCTTACGGCCCCCCTTGCAGCCAGCAGGCTTGCTCTGAATAGTATTGTAGAAGGTGTATTTACCGTTGATCAGAACTGGAAGTTCACAAGTTTCAATAGGGCCGCAGAAAAAATAACCGGTTGGAAAGAAGAAGAGGTGCTAGGTAGTACCTGCAAAAAGATATTTAAGGCAAGTATTTGTAATTCAGACTGCGCCATCTCCGAAAGCATCCATACTAAGGCTACAATATCAGGACGCACCGCCTTCATTGAGAGTAAGGATGGAAGATCTATCCCGATACGACTCAGCGCTTCGCCGTTGCTTGACATGCATGACAACATTATCGGCGGAGTGGAAACGTTTACAGATATTACCCAAACGCTCCAATACGAGCTGATTTTCAATGCAGTAGCTGACGGGGTTTTCACCGTTTCACCCGATGGTCGCATAACCTCTTTTAACAAGGCAGCAGAAACAATTACCGGTTACAAAAGTGCGGAAGTATTAGGTAAAGTATGCTCGGAGGTGCTACTTCGCAGTACCAGTTTCAGCAGCTGTCCCCTCAGCACCTGTATGCAAGAAAAAACAAGTATCCTTGACCAGGAACTCTTTATCATCGGTAAAGCGGGCTATTCTATTCCGGTCAGCGTCAGTGCTGCCCCCTTCCTCGGTCATAATGGAGCAGTTATCGGCGGCGTTCAATCCTTTAGAGATAACACCAACCGCCTGCAAAAGGCCTTGATCCTCGATTCCGTGGCTGATGGCGTTTTTACCGTTGACCGGGATTGGCGTATCACCTCATTCAACTTATCAGCAGAACTCATAACCGGCTGGAACAGAGATGCTGCAATCGGACAATTTTGCAGTGATGTTTTCTGCTCTTCCATCTGTGGGAAAAATTGTGCCATCGCCGAAGCGCTCTACACAGGCCTACCTGTCTCAAACAGATCTATCTCCATTAAAAACAGGAAGGGAAAAAACATCTCCGTGAGTATCAGTACAGCTCCGCTGGTTGATCAGGATGGGAATGTTCTTGGAGGAGTTGAAACCTTTAGGGATATGAGTGTCGAAACCCACCTCCGCCAACAGCTCACCCAAAAATACACCTTTGCACAAATCATCAGTAAAAGCCCCAGTATGCAAAGGATGTTTCAAATTATCCCAGAGATATCCAAGAGCGAAAGTAACGTCCTCATTCTAGGAGAAAGTGGCACTGGCAAAGAACTGGTCGCCAGCGCTATTTTTAATGAATCAAGTAGAAAAGACAAACCATTCATTATCGTCAACTGTGGCGCTCTGCCCGATACCCTATTAGAATCAGAACTCTTTGGCTACAAGGCGGGTGCATTCACAGATGCAAAAAAAAATCACGATGGCCGTTTCGCAGCAGCCGAAGGTGGCACAATTTTCCTCGACGAAATTGGCGACATCCCCCAGGCCCTTCAGGTCAAACTGCTACGGGTTCTACAACAAAAGGTATATGAACCTCTCGGATCAAACGTCCCGGTGAAGGCCAATGTACGTATTATCGCCGCCACCAATAAAGACTTGCTTGAGCAGGTTGGCCTCGGCCACTTTAGAGACGATCTTTACTATCGGCTCAATGTAGTAAATATTGTTCTTCCTCCGTTGCGAGACAGGCTTGAGGATATCCCACTCCTGGTTGATCATTTTGTTGAACGATTCAGAGCCGAACAACAAAAAGACATTGTCGGTGTCAGTGATGAGGTCACCTCTCTGCTTATGAAATATAACTACCCGGGAAATATCAGAGAACTTGAGAATATCATTGAATATGGTTTCATCCTTTGCCCAGGTGGGCTGATACGTCCAGAACATCTACCTGAAACTTTTATTAAGGCCGAAACCAAACTCGAATCCCCACTCCTTTTTGCCTACGAAGGACTTTCGCTTGAAGCAATAGAAAAAAAAGCTATTGAACTGTCTTTGACCAGAAATAAATGGAAAAGGATGCTCACCTGCCGAGAACTCGGCATTTCAAAAGATACCCTTAGAAGAAAGATTGACCGATATAAAATTAACAACCCCTTAGACAAACTAAAGTGATAGTTGTGGTAATAGTAGCTGTATCCTCACCTCACTCTTCTGGGGAAAAACTATCTCCTCATCGTTGTTGGTACCTGTTCAGAGACAGACCAACAACGACTATTGTCAGCGTTATCGGTCACAGCGAATGCTTCTACTCCTCAAATAAACGCTAAAAATCCACTGTTAGAACCTGTGGAGAAACGAACACACCCAGAGAGCCGATCTCGATGTTTCACTTCAGTTTTTCCCGTAAATACAATTGTACAAAACAACAGAGCCTCAGGATACAGCCTATTTCACACCAGTGCCTTGTTTTCGCTATTGCTGGCAACACAACTATGGGGACGAGCCTGACAATGTAACGCACCCAGATACTGACCAGATAGATAATCGATGAATATCGAAACAAAACCTCCACCACCCGAACCTAAGCCCGCTGATCTACGAGCAAAGGCAGACAACCCAGAACAATCTTCATGACTATTGACTATCTTCTTATACTACCTATATTCAGTTAGGTTACCTTGTCGATTTTGACCATGATCATGGAATTATTTACAGATAAGCGGTTGAGAACATAAAACAACTACTCACATTTTTGCAAAGAAGAGACGGCAGAATATTCGTCAAAGGTACGTCCTATCGTTACCACGAGCTTTATTGTTTTTTACAATAACAAGTGCTCACGATGGTGTATTGCGTCGTTTTGTGAGCGTGGCACCAGCCAGACCCGTGGGCAATGCGAGCAAGCAGCCTAAACACTACATACTGGAGAAAGATTCTCCATCAACTCAACAAGCAGAGAGGTCTCTATGAAGAAATTCTCCCTTTCCCTGGCAGTACTTTTAGTTTCGTGTGGCTTTTTTCTTTCAAACGCCCAAGCTCATTGCGAAATCCCCTGTGGTATCTATAACGATGAACTCAGAATGAATCTGATTTTAGAACATGCCACTACCATAGAAAAATCCATGCAGAAAATCAAAGAACTAGAAGGTGGGAAAAACGCAAACCAACTCATCCGTTGGGTCACAAACAAAGATAAACACGCAGATCTCCTCCAGCATATCGTTACTCAGTACTTTATGACCCAGAGAATTAAACTTGATACAGCTGACTACAACAAGAAACTTGCTGCCTTGCATAAAATGTTGATTTTCAGCATGAAATGCAAGCAAACAACAGATGTAGGTAATGTAGAAAAACTACGTGCCGCCACCGAAGAATTCAAAATGCTCTATTTCGATCACAAACATAATTAAGGTTATTTCTTTTTAAGAAAAACAAACCCCTGAAACCATGACAGTTGATTTCAGGGGTTTTCTTATGACTAAAAAGACATCAAGCATTGGAGTGCTTGTAAAAAACGTCTCGTAAAAATTGAATATGTGTACGCATCCCCTCCCGGGCAAGTTTGGGATTGTGGGCTTTAATAGCGTTCAAAATCACGTAATGCTGAGCTTCGAGCTCCTGCAAATTTTCCTCAACTTCATAAAGGACTGAATGTAATTCTTTGATTCGAAAGAACATGTACTCGTAAAAACGTTTTGTCAGATCAACATATACTGAATTATGAGTAGCATAAGCAATACCCATATGAAATGCTATATCCGCTTCGGTCTCACTTCCAGCATGAACTATACAGCCATCCTCCCTGGCAAGGGTTTCTTCCATAAAAGTAATGTCACTAACCGTTGCCCGTTCTGCTGCCAGAGTTGAACCATGTAAGCCCAGACCTACTCGAAACTCTAACAATTCATCTACTGTCGATTTACCCGGGGATATAATTGAGGCAAAGGGATTAGTGGAAGCTGATACATCTCTGTCGACGACAAAAGTACCTTTCCCCTGACGAGTCTCAAGGTGGCCCAGAGTAATGAGCTGAATGATTGCATTTCTAATAGATGTGCGACTTACCTGCATTGTGCTTGCAAGATCGCGTTCAGGAAGAAGCTGCTCTCCGGGTTTCAGTTGTCCTCGAAAGATACTATCTCTCAGTTGTTCAAAGACCAGTAGCGAAACTTGTTTCTGCTTTACTGGTAAGTATGCATTATTTTTCATAAAATACGTTTACTCATTATACAAATAATATTTTTTCAATTCTATTAATAACGGTTACCGATGATATTTTATATTCTAATGCATTTTTTTTCTTCTGAGAAGTATCTTTACTTGCCGCAACAGTTAAGCTCTGCTATTTTACCACTTGTTTTTCGGGTTGAACCCGACGGCGGTCGCGGCTACCCGCCTTATCAAAACCGAGTTTCAAACACAATTGGTTCATAACAAGGCTTAAGCCGCCTTCTCAGTCGTTCGCCCTTAATATTTCCTTTTTTTGTAAAATGGCTTTTTCTGCCAAGGCGACTATGACCTCTTTTAATCTTGCGTTATCACACTTTTCTAATGAATTTCTCTGGCTCGCTCTCCTGCTTGCCAATTTTATTGCCATCATCTTATCCTACCGGTTCTTTGGTAAGACAGGTCTTTACATCTGGATTCCAATTTCAACTATTCTTGCCAACATCCAAGTACTTAAAATGGTTGACCTTTTATCCGTAGGTGTCACTCTTGGAAATATCACATATGCATCATCTTTTTTGGTAACAGACATCCTTTCAGAGAACTATGGCAAAAAAGCCGCCCACAAAGCAGTATTCATTGGCTTCTTCTCACTGGCAGCAACTGTATTAATCATGACCATAGCACTCAACTTCAAGCCCAATGAATTTGACTTTATACAAGAAAGTTTAAACAACATCTTTGCAATTCTTCCGAGGATAGCACTTGCCTCACTCATTGCCTATGGAGCCTCACAGCTTCATGATGTCTGGGCGTACAACTTCTGGAAAAATCGCTTCCCAGAAGATAAATCCCTTTGGCTACGAAACAACGCAAGCACCATGATCAGTCAACTTATAGATTCTGTTATTTTTACCTTTATCGCGTTTTGGGGACTCCTACCCCAAACAGAATTTATCCAGATACTCATCACTACCTACCTGCTCAAGTGGCTTGTTGCAGCCACAGATACTCCCTTTCTCTACCTCGCAAAGTTCATGTATCAACGATCAATGATCTGCACGGACACGGATGATATAAAGTAGATACAACAAAGGCCCGTTTCTCCTGAAGAAACGGGCCATTGAGCTTAATACAATTATAAATGTAGCCGTACGTGTTTTCAATCAGCCGAGTAATGCAACACTGTTGTTTTGCCTCAACACTAATACGAATGTGTTAGTGGCTTGTTTTGACTGCCCCTACTGCAGTTTCCCACCTAAGAAAGCCCACCGCAAGCGGTAACGTAGTGCAAGCATCGCGGCTTATATCCTCACAACAAAAGAAGAGAGGATCAATCATCCTTGGCTTTAATGGTCCTCAGAAACATGACCTCTAAAGAGTCGCTCACCAACCAGAAAACACAAACCACACAAAGAAATACCGGCTACAACTACAAGGGTTTCATGAAGACTGGGCATGTATGTCAAAAGTTCAGGATAATCCACCAAACCCATTCCATGGTAAGAAGGTACCAATTGTCCTACGATAACCAGATCGTAACGCATAAAGAAAATTCCAATCATACCTGAAACAGAGGCCACAAAAAGCGCGTTCATGTTACGCCCTTTGACAGCTAAAATGATTACAAAGGGAATCAGCAGCCCCAAAAGAACCTCACCAACCCAGAAATTTAAGGCATACGGACCGGATAAAAGTGCCTGCATTGATTCATACTTTCCAGGTGGATGCCCTGTAATACCAGTTATCATTTTCCAGGCCGTAAAAAACATGATTATAGCCATCATGAGGGCACCCATTTTGGCAACACTTTCCATGGACGTCTTCAACTTATCACTCATCTGCCAGCCATTTATTTTATAGGCAAGATAGGTAAAGAAAATAATAGCAACACAGCCCGACATAGCCGCCGAAGTTATGAAGTAAATAGGCATATACGGACCGTGCCAGAAATCTCGACCATTCAGCAGTCCAAATACAGCGCCCAGATTAGAGTGGGCGACAATACCAGTCAGTAGTCCCGCCAGACCAAAACCTGCAGCAACTTTATTTTCGTTTTTCTGTAACATTACAAATTCTATCATCATAAAAAAGAGATATGCACCATACAATGTGCCCATCCACCAGATATTTGATGATAAATTTGCACCTATTACATTTCCAACTGGCATTCTCCATGAATTTTCAATCTCAAAAGCAATGACTAAAAACCCGGCGACAATAGTCGCAATTGACATGAAAACTGCCCTCTTAGCGATGGCATTAAAATTTTCAAAGCCAAACACATGTCCGACAGAAGAGACGATACAGAGTCCGGTTGAAGTGACTACAAAAAAGACATAAGAAGCAATGAGTACGCCCCATGGTACGCCACGACTTACACCAAAGGTGTGCTCATGGCCAGCATATATAGAATGAATTCCGGCGCCAACGCCAACCAGTGTCAGTAAGGCCAGCAGTCCGATAGCTATATTGTATTTCCCGGAGGTTGTTGCCTCAAAGCCCCCTTCGGCGGGGATTACCCCTGCTAAAACATTGTTCATAGTGCGCCTCGTAAAATTGTATCTATTTAAGGCCAGATGCTTACACAAATGGCCATTCATCAGTATTATTTTTTTCGCCCTTCAGATATGGCTTTATTTTAAGATCGTAGAGTGTATGTAAAAGAGCACTACCGACCCATATTATGAAAAAATAAATCCCGTCCATACCACCCCCGTTATTCACTCCATTTTAATTTACGTCCATAACAGGACCCAAGCACTATAAGTACCACTATACCTGCCAATTACTATTGTCAAGTTATTGGTACGTGAAAACGAGGACACGGCCGGCGCCGACCAATGCCCGCACAATGCACAACAATACTAACGACTTGATATATATTGGTAAAATCAATTCACCTGTAATAAATACTGAATATAGTCTTTTGCGTGGTAATAGCGCAGATTGCGCCCAAGTGTCATTAGGGCGTATTTTGCGCCCATTACAATGGAGGCAAACATCAGCTGGAGAAATGATTAAATGAGACGTTGAAGCGGTACGAGGTGGATAAACAGAGAAGGGCCAACCGTGACGAGCCCCCAAGAGACCCATCACGGTTGAGAACGAACTAACAACTATAAACAACACAAAGGTTAACAGGTTAACCCCTGAATTTATACCGCAATATCCTTATGCAACGGAGGAGGCGGTGTCCTGGTGATTTTCTTTGGAACCAATGTACTTGAGAAAAACGCTGAGCATCGCTGTCTCTTTTCAAAAGGACAATCAACTATATTCCAGCACGGTGTGTGTCGAAGGAGTTTCTTAACAGCATTTAGACTAACCCCATGGACATGGACAATTTCACGAAGACACTCTATCCATTGAATGTCCCTCAAGGTATAATAACGCCATTTGCCTTTACGTTTTGGACTAATCAGACCAGCTTCTTCGTAATTTCTCAACGTACGAGGATGAAGTTCCAGCATTTCTGCAGCCATCCCGATGGTCAGCATTGCTTTATTTTCTTCCATTAGTCCACTCCTAGACAGTTAGATTAGAGACATCGCAGCTTTTAGCCCCGCGATTCTCTAATGACCAACATTAATGATCGCTACTCTCATTAAAGGACTTATCCAAAAATTTCTCACCGATAACAAAGCCAAACCCAACCACACCCAACCCTGCAATAACCAGTAGATACTCTGAAGTGGTCGGCATATAAGAAAAATGCTGGGGCACACCCACCAGCCCATAGTCCGCAGGCACGATCTGTCCAGAAACAACCATATTATAACGTGAGAAGAATTGCCCTACCAAAACCATAAGAGCCGCAGTCGACATGGCGTGGATCGAAGAAAGCTTGCTGCCAACCAGGATAAGGCAAGGAAGAACAAGACCAATACCAATTTCAAAAAGCCAAAAAGGTGTTGATAAAGGACCTGACACCATGGAGTTTGCAGCCATGATCATCTCATCCGTTCCACAATAGGCATTCGCGAATTTCCAGCCGGTGGCTAGAATCACGAGAAAGGTCATCAACACCATTATTTTACCGGCTGTCTGCAGCCCCTTAAACGTATCCACAGTCATCTTCCGCTTGTGTAACGCGTGTGAATAATGGGTAAAAAGTACCACCGCTGCGGCACCCGACAGTACGGCACAGGCAAGAAAGAAAATAGGCAGTTGCGAACCATACCAGAACGGCCTGGAATTAAGTGACGCGAAAACCGACCCTAGATTGCTGTTGGCAAATGCTTCAGTCACAGCGCCAACAACCCCCAGCAGGATAGCTGCTGAAAATCTTTGCGTAACGATAAGATACAGTTCAAGAAACATGACACCAACCGCCATTCCATACAGGGTTCCCATCCACCAGATATTTGATGTAACATTGGGGTGCAAAATCACCCCTAATGGCATGCGCCATGGATTTTCTATCTCAAGCCCAATAACCATAAACGCACCAAGCAGACTAATAATAGACAACCAGACCATGCGATTAGCCAACGGTGCCATCTGATTGCCACCAAATGCGTGACTAAACGCTGCAAGCACACATAGACCTGTAGAAATGATGGCAAAATATGCATATACGCCTATCAGCATGCCCCAAGGCATTTCCCGGGTATTAGCAAAGGCGTGATGATGCCCAACCCATTGCGCGTATATGGCTCCGGATACACCTGCAACAATCATCAGCAGACTCAGCCACATAAGCTTATTACTCGGTAACCTAATGTCTGGTGAACCACTAATCGTTAAATTGCCTTCCATGTTAACTCTCCTTCGATAGACTCTTATTAGACTTTACTTCCGCAAACATCCATAGGGTATATAAAGAAACAACACGGACAATCTTGCAGCTTATCTCCGCGCAAGATAGGACATGTCACTTCTTTACAGACCCTTATTTCTTTACGTTCAAACTACAGGTTTTGGTGAAATATGATCATTTTCCTCCCCCCCCAACTGGCATAGGGCAATCAAGGCTATGGGAGCACTAAAAGGTCCCAACACCACAAAGAGAACCAGGCAGAGTAAAAATAACAGTATCTCTCCAATCTTCTCCAACATCTCTGCAAAATTTAAGGAAATAGCTTTACACAGATTATGGGTTGCACCTTTAGATATGGAAATCGCCATGATGTTCTCCTTTGAGGATAGACAACTGATCTTTTAGTTCATTCCTATTAAGCAAACGGCATGCCAGCCCCACACAGTTCTAACAATCAGCGAGCAACAAGACTTAACGTATTGATTTCACGCTAACTCCTCCACTTGCACAACGAGATCCTGCAACAACTGCCTCCACCACACCCTCCCGTAACGGCTCATTATACGCCCACATGTCCCACAACGGCGGGCTCATACTGCGCCCATACAGAGAATGCACCAACTCATTGTTTTTACGTGATTACTCAACATAGAACATGTTTTACAGAGGAAAACAGGCCACATCAATCGACATAACGAGGTTAATTACATTATTTAATAAGCAGTGATTCAAGCTAGTTAGAGACACAAAATAAAGAAAGGACGTAAAATACGCCCTAATGGGGATATAATGGTGAAAACGAGGGATAGTTTTGCAGTATTAGAGACGAAACAAAAAGAATGGGTGCCGAAAGGCACCCAATAAGTAAGACAAGAACAGAGACCGATTTAATGTTCTTTTTCGCCTACAACCTCACCAATCAAGCGAGCATGCCCACGAACGCCTATATGACAAGCGGTACAACGTGTATTTGAGGCAAAGGCAGTAGAACCATCATGACACGCCCCACAATACCCACCCTCATAAAGAGTTTGCATGGTAAAATCATCGTTTTCTTCAGCAGCTCCGGCTTCCATTTCAAATAAGTCATCGTGACATGAATCGCAATCCAGTTCGGCTCCCATGGTGTGTATCTTATGTTCAAAAACAACTGACTTCACAGGTTTTACCCAAACAATTGGACTCTTCGGGCCATAGGTGTCTTCATCATATTCCTCTTCTGCTGCTCCATTCCCACTTGCATACACCAGAACTGTAGAAAGTAACAACACAGCTAAAACCGTCAATATTTGAATATTTTTCATTTTCTTCTCCTACGTATCACAGTCACTCCTCCCATTACAGAGGGAGTATATTAGTACCTTATTGCTATTGCCAAAAACTCAATGGATAGACCACTTATCCCAACGTACATCCAGTTTGCCGGACTGAGGGAGCCTCTCTATGAATTTATATAGAATACGTTCGGTACCGCACCTGTCTCAGGTCGCAAGACCCAAACCATAGTTTCTGGTGAATGTACAAGTTGAAAAACACGGCTTTCAGGGTCCGCAAGATTTCCAAAAACTCGTACATCAGCAGGGCAGGCCTCTACACAGGCGGTGGTGATTTTACCTTTAGAGAGCCTGCTTTCCAGACAGAAGTCGCATTTATCAACCGCCCTTGTTTCTTCTTTGAAATATCGTGCATTATATGGGCACGCTGCCATGCAGGTTTTACAGCCAATGCATCGACTGGGATTCATAACTACAATTCCTGTTTTTTCATCCTTCCAGGTTGCCGTTGTTGGACACACGCGCACACAAGGTGGCCTGTTGCAATGGTTACAGAGTACCGGCATAAAGATTGTCTCATACTTATCGCCCCCCAATGACCGCCTTTTTTCCAGAATGGTTGTTCTAAACCCATAGCTCGGCACATTATTAGTTTTTACACAGGCATCTTTACACTGTTCACAGTCGATACATAACCTCTCTCTCAAAACCATACTATAGTGAGGGTTGTAAGGATATTTGCCAGGTTCAGGAATGACACCACCTGAAGCATGAGCATTTCTCACAGAAGTAAGAGAAAGGACACTTCCGCCAAGGTACATGCCGCTCACCGCGAAGCCTAGCTTCAAAAACGCTCTTCTCTCTGCCGATGGCAGATTGCTGATATCTTCACTTTCTATCTTTTCTAGATCATCAATTTTCATTCTCAAACCTCTTAATTTACTCTACACCCTGGAGATTGCATAGATTCAGGACAATAAGGCACTTACCACCTATTCTAACAATAATAAAAAACAGGTTCTGACCGGATCTACAGAAAACACAATTCGTTATATACTCAATACTTTACACTAACGTCATTAGTGTATTACCCCAAACAACACCTTTAAATCCTTGCGAAAAAGACCCTATCGTAAAAAGTAAAAATCTAAAAGATGCAGCACCCATTAGACTAAAGCCGCCACCGGGACACTTACTCTGATTTTTCACTTTTACCAGGGGGAACAGATAAATCCCCAGAACGGATTCTCCGAGAGATTGGCCCTCGAAAAGAACAAGTAATTGTTCAATTACACGCAACTGTACCGTTTTAAATGATCGTTCTATTTTTGTCAATAGCCTCAAACTCAGCTATTTGTTCATGGGAATCCCCCCACATATTGCTAATGACTCCCCCTATTCTTCTACCCTGCAGAGACGACGGTACCCCAGACACCCTTAGCTCTCCCTATCTTAAAGGATGTACCGCAAAATATCATATATCCAACGGAGTAGCAAAAAACCACAGTTGCCAATAACAACAACATGCTATACTAGTCCTACTGGGGTTCATTTCTTTCTCTTCAATCCACATGTAATTATAATCCAAATGTTTGGCAGACCAACCAGCCTTCGACAACAAACGGCACTTTACATCCTGACCCCCGTGTGCGCCCTGCTCATCATGGTTGAGCTTATCGGATTTCGGTCCATAAGAACAATGCTCCTCCATCAGATGCAAAACACGGCAATATCCCATCTGCAAATGACCGCTAACCATATTGAAACTGGTTTACGTCTACCTAAGACATTACTGGCAAAATTAACAACAGAATCCCCGGGTGAAGTCAAAGATTTTCTCGCCGAAACAATACGTACAATTGAAGGTGTTATTGAACTTAAACTCACAGAACATACACCCTCAACACCTCAACCTATGCCAAGGACAGAAAGTACGGTGAGAGTATACTACCATCCTCTCTTTAAAAACAATACAGTCGTCCTGGATGCCGATTATGCTCAAAAAGATAAAATAAACAGCTACAGCGCTCAACTCACCATATCATTTTACGACCTCATTGGACGCATACCACAGGCACCATGGTGGAGCGGCCTCAACACATTCATGCTTGATGCCAAGGGTAATATTCTCAGCCCCGACCACATCCCCCTAGCCGTCAAAAGCGATTCCCCAACAACCTCCCCCTACATATCAAAAGAAAACAGGACGAGATTACAGGCGCTTATCGCCACCAGCAGCACCGGCATTATGCCCGCCGACGACAACCCAACACCAGAAGTCATATATGGCTATCGTACCCTAAAAGAAGCCCCATGGACCATGGTCATAATCTCTGATGGCGCATCCATCCTGAAACCATTGAACACCTTTCGCTGGGCATACCTCACCACGTCACTACTAATAACTGCTTTAATGCTCTTTCTTCTCAATCTTATGGCGAGTCGAATTATCAGGATAGCGAAACAACTTGCAGAAACTGCGGACCGATTGTCTAACGGTTATTTTGATACCCCGCTTCAACTGGATCGTAATGATGAAATGGGTCAACTCGTAAAGAGTTTTAATGCCATGAGCGGGCAATTGCAAAAAGGGGTTAAACTGCAAAAATCCATAATCCTCGCCGGTGAAATTCAACAGGGATTGTTGCCGCAGGCAGAATACAAAGACCATAAATTTGAAGCCTTTGGTGTCTCTCTTCCCTGTGACGAAACCGGTGGTGATTTTTTTGATATCATCCCCTGTAACAGGGGTAAACTATTCCTCGTTATAGGTGATGTGGTAGGTCATGGAATTGGCGCAGCTTTACTTATGGCAACAACCAGAGCCCTCGTAAGGAGTGAAATTGAACATGCGGATAACCTTGCATCCTGTGTGGGCCGGGTGAACAATCTTCTGTATCGCGACACAGAAAGTTCCGGCAGCTTTTCCACCCTTTTCATCCTCTCTCTTGAACGATCAAATACAACATTGCGCTGGGTGCGCGCTGGACATGAACCAGCAATGCTTTACAATTTAGATCAGGGTTCATTCACAGAGTTAAAAGAAAAAGGAGTAGCTCTAGGCATAAACCCTACTGTTGTCTTCGAGGAAAACAGCGTCGAACTTCCACCAGGCGAGCACCTGATCCTCATTAACAGTGACGGGGTTACTGATTTGGAAAACTTGCACGGAGAACGATTTGGCAGATTACGCCTGCAGCAGATTGTAAAGCGTTTTGCTCGATACTCGGCAGAAGCGATACTATCCGCAATATGTGCCGAGATCAAAACTTTTGCAAACAACAGACGGCCAGAAGATGACATCACCATTGTCATCGCCAAAATCCATTAAGATTCACACTATGATTAAGAAATCAGTAGCACATCGAGTCACCCAAAAATCCCTCTTCCACTGGGTATTTACCGGTAATCTCAAATTACAATGCATTCTACTGCTGATAATTATTCTCATAGTTGTTGCCCGGGTCATTCCTCTTGAAATGCAAAAGCGCATAATCAATGATTCAATTGCGCTTAAAAACTTGGATGGCCTGTTGGTCTACAGCATAATATATATAGCAGCAATCACCGCAGCTGGAGCGCTCAAACTCGCCATCAACTACCTACAGGCCTTTATTGGCGAAAAGGCCATGAACCAGATGCGCAAGGAGCTCTATGAACATATTCTTACGTTACCCCTAGGCTTCTTCCGCACCACACAACCGGGAATGGTTGTCGCTTCTCTGATGACAGAGCTGAGCACAGCCGGTACCTTTGCAGGGATGGCCTTTGCTGTACCTCTTACCAACATTTTGACTCTACTCTCATTTGCGACATACCTTTTGTGGCTCAACACCAAACTTGCCGCTGCCACCCTGCTCATTTATCCTGTTGTGGTCTTCATCGTCCCAATTCTACAAAAAAGAGCAAACACAGCGAATAAAAGACGGGTGGATTTATCACGTTCTACATCGAGTCAGATTGCCGAAACAATTTCCGGAATTAATGAAGTACAAGTCCATGGTGCCTTCGCTGAGGAAAATAGAAAATTTGGCCAATTAGCCGATGAGTTGAAAAAAATCAGAATACGCTGGTCACTTTTTCGTTTTGCCATAAAAACTGCCAACAATTATTTTGTAGGACTTGGGCCATTTATAGTTTTTATTTTTGGTGGCTATCTTGTCATGCACGGCCAACTTGAACTTGGTGCAATGGTTGCCTTCCTGTCGGCCCAGGAAAAGCTCTTTGATCCCTGGAAGGAACTTATCGACTTCTACCAGACATACCAGGATGCATCAATTCGTTATAAACGAACCATGGACTACTTTGACTCTCCTCCGGGATTTCCTCTATTAACATCTGAAATTGCACCGACAATGGTTTCAGGTAACGTGGACATCCGAGAGCTTTCTTTCCAAACCCCAGATGGACACCGTCTCCTCAGTGGTATGACATTTTCTCTAAAAGCCGGGGAGCATCTTGCTGTTGTTGGTTTCTCTGGAAGTGGCAAAAGTACCTTGATTCAATGCATTGGAAAAATGTATTCCTACACGGGAGGATCAATTAAAATTGATGGAATTGAGCTGTCTTCTATCAGTAAAAAAGCTGTCATTCAAGACATAGGTTATGTTGCCCAAAATCCTTTCATTTTTACCAGTACTATTCAGGAGAACCTGCTCTACGCAAGAAGAGCAATGGCTCCCAAAAAGAATTGGAAAGGCGAATCGGAAGTCATAGATCTTGACAGACTGATTCTCGTTCTTCAGCAGGTTGGGCTCTTCGTCGATGTAATGCGCTTTGGACTAGACACCATCATTGACGTCAATGACAAAAAATCAATGGCTATTATCATCCGTATCAGAGGGAGACTACGAGCAAACTTCGGCAATAAGCTTAAAAAATCAGTAGAGTTTTACACCATGGATTCATATCATCACAACTCCAGTGTGGCTGAGAACATCATCTTCGGTTCAAGTACAAAGTCCACCTTTAGCCCACACCTTATCCCTGAAAATAAAAATTTCCTCCTTTTTTTACGACTTGAAAAATTATTACAGCCATTGTTGCAACTCGGTGTAATACTGGCGAGAGAGGCAGTCGACCTCTTTTCAGGGCTGGATAGCATGGATCTGTTTTTTGCAAAAAGTCCGGTCCCCTCCGACAAATTAAATGAATGTGAAAAGATTTTAGGTACACTCAAGTCTAAGGAGATTGAGGGTCTTGCCAAGACAGAACAAACCCTCCTCCTTTCTATTGCACTTAAGTTTACCCCAAGTCTGCACACCATGCTCAGTCTTCCAGCAGAACTACAGACAAGGATCCTACAGGCCAGACAGCAATTCCCCGAATGGTGCAACAAGAGAGTCCCTGGACTTTTTAACTATTACAGTGAAACACGTTATCTGCCAAACCAGTCAATTCTTAACAATATTCTTTTTGGCAAGATTCGTCCGGGATTTCCAGCTGCCCAAGAAGTAATCAACCAGTCAATAACTCATCTTTTAATTGAAGAGGATTACCTGGAAACTGTTGCAGAAATTGGCATGGAATTCCATGTAGGCAATATGGGAGATAAACTCTCAGGCGGACAACGGCAAAAACTCGCCATTGCAAGGGTACTGTTAAAACAACCTAAAATTATTTTGATGGATGAAGCTACCTCAGCCCTCGACAATAAGTCTCAAAGCAGAATCCAGAGGTTAATGACCACAAGATGGAAAGACAAACGCACCGTCATAGCCGTTGTACATCGGCTTGATATTATTGCTGATTTTGACAAAATAGCCGTGACTAAAGCCGGTAAGATTATAGAATTTGGCACCTACAAGGACCTCATAGCGCAAAAAGGAGCACTCCATGAGCTTATCTATGGACGACAGTAAACAAGTTTCAGAAATGCAGCAAAACCTGGAAATGCTCCAGGAGCTGGCTTTTTTTTCCGACCTACCTGTAAAAGCCATTAAACTACTTGCCTTTGTAGCTGAACATCAGCATTTCAGTAAAAACGAGATTATTTTTGAAGAAGGTGACGACTATGGTAAGGCCTACATCATCATATCTGGCCAGCTAAACCTGATGAAAAAGAATCAAAAGCAAGAGAACGTTGTGCAACAGTTCGGCAAAGGAGAACTGCTCGGCACCCTGTCTCTGCTTGGTGTAATGCCAGCACTTTTTTCATTAAAAGCATGCTGCGACACGACCGTTCTCACAATTGCGCGTGAACATTTCACAAAAATCCAGGTACAGTTCCCTGAAACGACCGCGATTTCACTCAAAGCACTGCTCCGGGAAGTCTATCAATGGGAACGCAAAAATCTCACCCATGCAAAACTTTGTTGCCTCAACCAGACAGGAGCAACCATATTGTAAAATGATCCATTCATTTCAAATTCAAAAAGATCGAGATGGCTTGATATTACTATCTGAACAATTGCAGATTATCAGCAAAAAATGGCATCTCCCTAAAAAAGAGATCCTCCAGCTCAACCTGATTCTTGATGAACTTATTTCCAATATCATTGCCCATGGGGGTGGCTGTACAACGTGTCCAATTGAAATCACCATGACCAAAACAACACACGAATTTAACGTACAGTTGTCAGACGGTGGACCAGCTTTTGACCCTACCCAACACAAACTCACCGACACAACTCTCCCCATTGACAAAAGAGAATGTGGTGGCTTAGGTATTCTTTTTATCCGTAAATTCAGTGACTGCTGTAGCTATAAGAGAATAGATGGAAAGAATATTTTTAATTTTACAAAAAAATACCAAGAGAGTACAGATTGCCAAACATCTGTAAAAAAATAATGAAAACAAACATAAAACAAGAAAACGGCACGACGATTATCAGTCTTTCAGGTCGTCTTGATTCAAACTCAGCCCCTCTTTTCGAAGATGAGCTTAAAGCATTTCTCACCTCACCAGAAAGGCATCTAGTCTTTGACTTCAACGATCTCGACTACATCTCTAGTGCCGGCTTGCGTGTTATTCTCAACACTGCCAAAACCTTCAAGAATGGTCCCTTCGATTTTATTACCTGTGCCATGCAGGACCATGTGCTTGAAGTTTTTGAAATTTCAGGCTTTGACACTTTCATCACAATCCATAACTCTGTTAACCAGTCTCTTTCAACCTTAAACGCCAAGCAAAATGTATAGCAACAGGGTCTTACCGTATCTCTCCGCTAGAGGCAGTATTAACTGCGTTACGGCCCGTGGTACAATAGAGCTTCAGCCCCCCTGGATCAATAACTACTGAAGAGTCACTCCAACCGCCTCGTCCACGACCTCTCCTATCAGAACAGCCTCATTTATCCCGGCTGCGTTAAGGTCTTTTACCAGTGTTTTTGCCTGCTTTAATGGTAAGGACAGAAGCAAACCACCTGAGGTTTGCGGGTCGTACAGAAGCTCTTCCTGAAACTTAGACAAACTCCGTTCGATATTCAGAGCAAACCTGGCAACAAGTTCTCTATTCGCGCCATTACTCCCTGTCGTTTGCCCTTTCTTATACATTTCGTACGCACCTGAGTAGAAGGGCAGAGCCTCATAGTTGACAATTGTATGGACTCCGCTACCAGCTGCGACTTCAAGCAAATGCCCCAATAAGCCAAAACCTGTCACATCGGTACAGGCATTGAGATCATATTTAAGAGCTTTCTCTATGGCCAGTCCATTAAGAGAGGCCACCAATGGCAAAACTTCTCTTTCAAGTTCGACTAGCGGGAATTTCCGAGCCCTGGTCGCATTAAACAAAACACCTGAGCCAAGAGGTTTTGTGAGCACTAAACCGTCTCCTGGCTTTGCATTGGCATTGGTAATGATACGATCAGGGTGCACAACCCCATTCACACACAAACCGTATTTAGGTTCATTATCATCAACGGTATGCCCTCCAACCAGACAGGCTCCGGCTTCTATGACCTTGTCATTTCCCCCGCGCAATATCTCTTTGAGTACCCCCATATCCATGTGCCCTGCTGGAAACATTACTACATTCAAAGCGGTTAGTGGTTTTCCCCCCATGGAGTAAACATCAGAGATTGAGTTTGCCGCGGATATCTGACCAAACCAGTAGGGATCATCAACAGGGGGGGTAATAAAATCTACGGTGTTGATCATAGCAATCTCATCTGACATCTTATAAACCGCAGCATCGTCAGAGGTTTCTATGCCAACCAATAGCATTTCATCTTTATTAAAGGTTAACCCAGATAGCGCGTCCGACAGATCCGCCGGACCAATTTTAGCCGCTCAACCACAGGTTCTTGCAAGACTTGTCAGTGTTTTTTTCTTAAATAATCTCATTGTTATTTTATACCTTCTTCATTTTCTAGGAGACTGCTTATTAACAAAACCGATGCTTGCCATATTACCATGCTAACTTTTTCAAATTCGTGAAGGGGGAGAAGAAGAACGAAAGCGTGACGGATAATGCGAGACTCACCATCGACTCTGTTACTGCCCAGACAAGAATCACCCGAGTAGCGCAGTAATTTCCTCTTCTATTTCCCCTGTTAATTTTTCTAAGATAAACGAGTTCATACTATACGGCGTATGGTCTGCGATATATTTCAATTTCATATAGAGTGGTTCGGGTAGCCGTAGGGGGAGATTCTTTTTCACATCCTCACGAATACGCGGGTCTTCCCATGGATATAACTCCTCATGCTCAATGTTTCTCGCCCCTGCCGCCGCCGCAAACTGGTCCAAGCTGCGAGATTTCTTTATAGAAGGGGTGGAACGTAGAGCCGATTTCTTTTTTTCAGCCACGGTATATCTCCTCAAAGAGTTCGTTCATTTCTCTCGTTGCTTTCTTATCCGCCTTCCATTCAGCAACAGACAGACCGTCCCTTGCCGATTTCCTGTATGCTATCCGCTCATGGAGAATGGGCTTCAATATTGACAAATTCTCAAACCCTTCTTGATTAAAAAACTCTCTGGTTTCCTGGTCTTCCCGAACGGCAGGATTTGTAGAAACTCTGTTGAGTACAATATGTGCCCGCAGATCAGAATTAAACCCTTTTGCCATGGACACCAGCTCATCCATCTGACGAATTGTCCAGATATCAAACTGAAATGGCTGAACGGGAATATAGGCAGCATCACAGACCCCAAGGGCGTAACGCAGTTCCATGGAATCGCGACCACCGGCATCTATGATAACCTCATCATAACGAGTGGCAAGATCCTGGACCTGCCCCGGAAGACCCTTGCCAAACTTTTGCACACTGGCTATGCGTGGCTCTACCTCCGCCTCCTCTCTAACAGCTGACCAAAACGAGGATGTACCCTGCCGATCAGTGTCAAGCAGAAGAACATCTTTTCCATCCAGAGCCAGTATAGCAGCTAAATTTGTAGCCAGAGTAGTTTTCCCTGTGCCCCCTTTTTCCCCACCAATCAACACAATAGACATAATCCTTCCATTTCATTTCATATTATTCAATACGACTTCATATCATATGCACCATACCAGATGATATGATATCATCTCAGATGAAATTTTCAATAGTCTTTTATCCGTTACTTTTGCCAAGAAGAGAGGCCTAACCTAAAGCTACAACCCGGAATCCGTAGACTATCATTATTAAATGTAACAGTGCCCCAACGGAAACAAAAAAATGAAATATTTCGTGAAAACCGAAGAAGCCCGGGCGAGGATTGGGCCATTTGAAACCATAAATAATCGCCCCCAAGGTGTACAAGCCCCCACCCAAAACCAGAAGAGCAAGAGACAATCTCGGCATATTAGCCATAAGGGTAGTTACTGGAATAAGTACGATCCACCCCATGACTACATATATGAGAGTACCGATATAACGAGGAGCATTAATAAAAATGAATTTAAAAACAGTACCGGCGACAACAAGCCCCCATTGAGCTCCCAATATCGACCATTTCATCGGGCCATCGAGATACATAAGACAGAGAGGAGTATAGGTCCCGGCAATCAGAAAAAAGATGGCTGTGTGGTCAAACTTGCGCCACAAGGTCCTGTCATTTTCCTGTCGTTTATTGGCGTGGTAGAGAAAACTAGAGCTGAAGAGGAATACACCGGAGAGTCCATAGACTAGACCAGCCAACTGCAGAGCAGTATTGCCACCACTGCAATAGAGCAGGATAAATGTCGCTGCCACGAAAACAGGAATTGTCCCCCCATGGGAATAGGCTGCTACTTTTTCAGAACGTAAAATTTTCATCAACTCCTACCAATGCTATTATAGAGACACGACACTGCGCACCCAATATATTCATATGCGTATCGTCCATCTAATGGCGTAACTATTCAAAAAACAGGCTCCCCCGCAACGAGTAACCGCAGGATAAATCCTGAAATTATCCCTGTGTTTCTTCGCCCTTATGAAACGCCGCGACTTTTAAAACTGCGGTCTCAACAGCAACAATAAAGGAAACAATATCACCTGCAATATATACTTAAATATTCACATTCCGCCAAACGCCTTTCTTTTAAGAAAAAGAATATTTATACCAATAATATGACCATTTTTACATTCTTTTAATGGGAAACCCTGTCTGAGTGTAGTATACATTCCCAGATATTATATTCGGCAACTTCTCTACAGATACACCACTGTACCGACACAAAAAGACACATCACTCTAGAAACTAGGTCGCTTTTTATGGAAATTGAACAAAAAAGAATTCTTATCACTGGTGGTGCTGGTTTTCTTGGCTCACATTTATGCAAAAGATTGTTGGAAGATTCCTGCGAAGTCATTTGCCTCGACAACTATTTTACAGGCTCAAAAGATAATATCATAGGCTTAATGGATCATCCGTATTTTGAGCTTATTCGCCACGATATCACCTTCCCATTATATCTAGAGATTGATGAAATCTACAATCTCGCATGTCCCGCTTCTCCTATCCACTACCAACATGATCCGGTACAAACCTTAAAGACCTGTGTCCACGGTGCAATAAACATGTTGGGTCTTGCCAAAAGAGTAAAGGCCAAGATTTTTCAAGCCTCAACCAGCGAAGTGTACGGCGATCCAGCCATCCACCCACAACCTGAATCATACTGGGGCAATGTCAACCCAATCGGTATCCGTTCCTGTTACGACGAAGGCAAACGCTGTGCAGAAACCCTCTTTTTTGACTACCACAGACAGCATAACGTAAACATCCGTGTAGGACGGCTCTTCAACACCTACGGCCCTAACATGCACCCAAATGACGGGCGGGTTGTTTCCAATTTTATCATTCAGGCATTACAAAACGCCCCCATTACCATCTATGGTAGCGGCGAGCAGACAAGATCCTTCTGCTATGTTGATGATCTCATCGAACTCATGGTCCGCTTCATGTCAGCAAATGACAACTTCACAGGCCCGATGAACATGGGTAATCCTGGAGAGTTTACCATCAAGGAACTTGCTGAGTTGATCATAAAGATCACCAACTCAAAATCGACACTTTCTTTTGTTGACCTACCACAGGATGATCCCAAACAGAGGCAACCAGAAATCAGCCTTGCTCAAAATGAACTTGGTTGGACCCCAAAAGTTAATCTTGAAGATGGCCTCACCAAAACCATCAATTATTTTGACACACTGCTAAAAAAACGTACGACCACATAATCGTTAGCCCAAGTAGACAAGAACTATAAGCAGCAGAGAGACGATTCAATAGAGGGGGGGGCACGCACCCTCCCTGCTCTACTCTTTCAGCCCCACACGAAACAGCATGACATTGTAAACACTCTTCCTGCTCCATCCAACTCTTCCCCTATAGACAGTGGAAACAGAACACATAAGTGTTCATCATTAATCAGATAGACATGAAACGATACTCACCAGAAAGCGACGCACAACTCCACGATATTTTAATAGTTGGTGGAGGTATCTACGGTGCCTCAATGGCGTACACCTCTGCACTCAATGGGCTTAAAACTGTTCTTGTAGAACAAGATGATTTCAGCCAACACACCTCTGCCAATTCGCAAAAGGTGATCCACGGTGGCCTGCGCTATCTGCAAACCATGGATATCAAACGTGTTGTTGAATCAATCCATGAAAAGCAGCGTTTTTACCATCTCTTTCCCCATCGGGTAACACCCCTCCCCTGCATGTTACCAACGTCCGGCTTTCTCATGAAGGGAAACGAGGCCTTTAGACTGGCTTTTCTTCTCTACGCCATAATCGAGAAACTGGTATGCCGGGGAAAGCTGACAAAAAACCTGCATAAGCGCCCTGCTATACTCAGCAAAAAGGAAGTCGAGAAACGCTTTCCCCATATGCAGCAAGAGGACATCCGGGGAGGCGCACTCTGGTACGATGGTATTTGTTTGGATCCCGAGCGGGTCGTTATCGCCCTGCTTGAGAGTGCGGCTCGACTTGGCAGCAAGGTTGCAAACCAGATGCAAGTTGTCAACATTGAACGAACAGCGAACAACCAGTTTGCTGTTTTACTCTTTGATAAACTGAGCCAAACCAAGCGTCGTATTTTTACTAAAAAAATAGCCCTTTGTACCGGTTCTTGGTTTAAAGATGAGTTAGGATTAGGTTCTATTCCTCAAGAACTTAAGCAGCTCTCACTGATCAGAGGCATGAATGTAATAGTCCCTTCTCTTTTTACTTCTGCCACCTCCCTTGCCACAAAGGTAACCAAGAATGGCCGCTCCAGATTTCTCTTTATTGTCCCCTGGAAAGACTACTCTATTGAGGGGACCCACTGGGAAGATTGCATAGATCCTGCAGAACCATGGTCAGACCACCAACAAACAGCAAACAACTTCCACGACCTAACCCAGGAAGCAATTGCCGGCAACAGCCAGCAAGCCAAGATCATGTCCAGCCATGTAGGTTATGTTCCGGGCCATAAAAATGATCAAACAATGGCTTCGGAGCGGATTCTTCCCCATTACAAGCTAGTGGATCGAGAAGACGATACAGCCGGAGACATATTACAGGTGGTTGGTGTGAAATTCACCACCGCCTTTGATGTGGTAAAAAGATCCTTGCAACAACTTTTTCCGCAGGAAAAGATAAAGGATATTCTAGAATTTAACAACCTTCCCTATGGAAGCCCTGCGTCTCAACCCAAGGCACTGTTTTTGCACTACCGCCAGAAGTATAAAAATATCCTCAGCTACGACCATTGTACAATTGCCTTCCAGATTTTTGGAGCCAGTCTTCCCGAGCTGGTCAATAATTATATTGTACCGCTTGCAGGCAATGAGGAGATCAGTGAAACTGATTTCTATAGAGGACTGACCCGGAATTGTGTCCAGCGAGAAATGGCACACCACCTCGATGATCTCGTTTTCCGCAGATTGTTCCCCGATACGCCATCTGCCATCCCCACAGCACTGTTAAATACGCTTGCTGAAGAAATGGCCGAGTTATTACAGTGGACCACTACGCAAAAAGATTTTGAGATATCACAGGTAACCAAAAAACAGGAATTATGCTTATGAAAGAAATTTTAGTCGTCGGAGGTGCAGGATACATTGGCTCCCACATGTGTAAATATCTCCATGAAAAAGGCCTGCAACCCATTGTCTTAGATAACTTGAGCTATGGACACCGCCAAGCGGTACAATGGGGTCCATTCTACGAAGGCGACCTTGCGGATAGAAGCTTACTTAAAAAGATATTTGCCCGCCACACGATTGAAGCCGTAATGCATTTTGCCGCCTTCTGCTATGTGGGGGAGTCAGTGGAAGCCCCGCTTAAATACTACCAGAACAATGTAAGTGCGCCCCTCACCCTTTTAACAGAGATGGTGGAACACAATATTTTGAATTTTATATTTTCTTCAACCTGTGCAACCTACGGCGAACCTGAGCAACTGCCCTTACTTGAAGATTTCCCCCAGAATCCGATTAACCCATACGGTCGATCAAAGCTTATGATGGAACATATTCTTGATGATCTTGACCTGGCCAACAAGATGAAATCGGTCTGTCTGCGCTACTTCAACGCAGCAGGCGCAGACCCTGAGGGGAAAATTGGGGAGGCTCACAACCCGGAAACCCACCTGATCCCCCTTGTCCTGCAAACCGCTATGGGCCAAAGAGACGAACTCAAGATTTTTGGCTCCGACTACCCAACCACAGATGGAACCTGCATCCGAGACTATATTCATATCCAGGATTTAGCCCAGGCCCATCACCTCTGCCTCACCCATTTACTTGCCGGTGGTGAGAGTAGAAAGTACAATCTCGGTAACGGTAACGGGTACTCTATTCTTGATGTTATTAAAACCGCAGAGATCGTCAGCAAAAAGAAGATAGCCTACAGTTATGCCCCACGACGCCCCGGCGACCCAGCTGCCCTTGTAGGTTCAGCGGCTCTCATTACTCAAGAACTCGGTTGGAAGCCTAAGTTTAATAGCCTTGAAAGCATTTTATCCACTGCCTGGAACTGGCATGTTAATCACCCTAAAGGGTTTGAAGAGGCTTAGATGACAACAACAAGCAGCGATCAACTGGATGTACTGATACTTGCCCCCCATCCTTTTTTCATTAACAGGGGAACTCCCATCGATGTTAAGCTCGTTCTTCAAGCTCTTTCTGAACGTAACGACACCTTTGTGGATATAATAGTCTACCCGATGGGCGAAGAGGTCAACTTACCCAAGGTAAGTGTATACCGTGTTCCATTCACCAGCTACATCATAGACATTCGACCCGGTTTTTCCCTTAAAAAGATCTATATTGACTTCTTCATGTTGTTTTATACCTGGAAGAAGGTGCACACCAAGAAATATTCTCTGATCCACGCAGGGGAAGAATCTGTCTTTATAGCAATGTTGATGAAGATGCTCTACAAGGTGCCGTACATATATGATATCGATTCCTCCATCGCCCAGCAATTGATTGAAAAAAAGCCAAAGTTACAGCCTCTTGCCAAACTATTTAACTGGTTTGAGCGCCGGGCGATGCAAGGAGCTCTAGCCAATGCTCCCGTGTGCCATGCCCTGCGTGAATTGTGTGAAAAAAACAATTCAAAAAAAACCGTCACCCTCCACGACATTTCACAGTTAAAAAATCCGGATATGCAAGCAACGGGTCTCATTAGAAAGGAGATTAAATCCGACGGTCTCATCCTCCTCTACTGTGGCAATCTTGAGGCATACCAAGGCGTTGACCTGCTTGTGGAGAGTTTCCCCTATGTCGACCAAAAAGATGTAGCGGTAGAACTCGTCATTATCGGTGGCAGTCCTGAAGAGATTGAATTTTATATACAAAAAGCAAAAACTCTTGGCATTGAAAAAAACGTCCATTTTCTCGGTCCACGACCATTCGATCAACTTGACGCATATCTGGCCGATGCAGACATCCTTGTTGCCCCTAGGGTAAAAGGGGTCAATACACCCATGAAGATTTTCCCGTACCTCCATTCAGGCAAACCCGTTCTTCTCACCAAACTGTATACCCACACCCAGATTGTAACAGAAGAGGAAGCCTACCTGGCCGATGCAAATCCAAAAGAATTTGGGGCGGGAATTGTTGAACTTGCCAAAAATCCTGAGTTGCGTAAAAAACTGGGGACTAATGGCCGCGCCTTTGTAGAAAAGGATCACGTATACGCAGCCCACAAAAGAAGAATTGATGAACTATACAACTGGGTTAAGACCCAAATAGCTTAATTGATAGAGGCACCCAAATGAATAATACAATACCAGCAGGCACAAAAGTCATGATTACCGGAGCAACCGGCTTTACCGGCAAGGTGCTCACCCGAAAACTGTTAAAGCAGGGCCTTGTTGTCAATGCCATTGCCCGTAACTCCTCTAATATAAAACCCTTTGAAGGTATGCCGATCACATGGTTTCGCGGGGAGGTGTACGATGAAGCCACGGTTAAAGCGTCCATGCAAGATGTGGAATATGTCTTCCACGTGGCGGCGGCCTTTAGAGATGCCAAAAGCACAGAGGAGGATTACCGAAACGTGCACCTGCGTTCCACCCAGCTGATTGTTCAAGAGGCATTGAACAATAGCAATTTTAAACGCCTAGTACATGTCTCCACCATGGGGGTCCACGGACACATTCCCAACCCACCCGGCGATGAGAACTCACCGTTCAGCCCTGGGGATGATTATCAGAAGACCAAGGTTGAAGCCGAAAGATGGCTTTCGGAATTCACCAAGACCAAGGAATTTCCATACTCCATTATTCGCCCAGCCGCAATCTATGGGCCAGGAGAACGACGCCTGCTGAAACTATTCAAGATGGCTGCCGGTAAGGTATTTCCGATCCTCGGCAACGGCAAGTGCTGGTACCATATGATCCATGTAGAAGATCTTACCAACGCAATTATCCTTGCCGCTACAGCAGAAAAAGCCCTCGGCGAAGCCTTTATTATTGGCGCGACGGAACCCATTCGTTTAGAAGAGATGGCGACCATAATTGCAAAGGAATACAAGACAACACTTAGGGTATTACGCCTTCCCATTGGCCCATTCTTCCTACTTGGAGATATCTGCGAACTTCTTTGCAGACCCTTTAAAATTGAACCACCTATTTATCGTCGCCGAGTCGCCTTCTATTCAAAAGATAGAAATTTTTCCACAAAAAAAATGCAGGACGTCCTTGGGTATACACCGCTCTGGAACAATGAAGAAGGCATCATCGAATCAGCACGTTGGTATCGCGATAACAACTGGTTACAAATAAAATAGGCAGGCCTCATAACCATGAGGGTCGTAATCTCCACCGTCTTTTGACAACCTTTTTCCATGGGGCATCTAAGGTTGAGGGGACTGACAAAGAATCAACAACAGACTACAAGGATCCCATGACAGAGACCAAGGAACATTGTACCCAGAAGATTGACAAAGAAGTTCTTTCCAAGCAATTGCATCAGGGGGGCAACCCCCTTTCAAGATACAGGGAAAAGGTCCTTGGTAGGGGCTCAAGTCTCCTGCAACTCCTACAATTTGAAACGGCTCAAATTCTTTTTGCCAATCTAGGAGGGGGGCTTGGTTACCTGCTGAGGCGGTTTTCTCTCTCCTCACTTTTTAAAGGTTGTGGTAAGGATCTCATCCTCGGCAAAACAATTATTCTTCGTACCCCAGGGCATATAGAGATTGGTGACAATGTGGCCATCGACGACCACACCCTTCTCGATGGTGGCACCGGCCAGAACTGTGTTATTACAATTGGTAACGGCTCACTCATTAGCAAAGGCTCTGTCATCCAAGCGAAAAACGGGCCTCTTTTCATCGGCGATGAATGCGACATAGGAGCCCACGTTATTATTACCAGTATCAGTGCTATTACCTTAGAGAACAACGTGCTCATCGCCGGTAACTGCTACATAGGTGGGGCCCGTTACAATCTTGACGACCTCACAACCCCCATCATGTACCAGGGAATTTATTCCCGTGGCCCCATCACCATCGGAGCCAATACCTGGATTGGAGCCTCTGCCATTATTCTTGATGGTGTCACCATCGGTAAGGGCTGTGTAGTAGGTGCAGGATCGGTGGTCACAAAAGATGTTCCAGACTATGCAATTGTTGTAGGGAGCCCTGCAAAGGTAATCAAAAGCAGAAAAGAATAGCTTTTTGGATCACTCTTGGGCGCCACTCCAACTGCGCGTATTGTGGTCCACGAAGATAATACGCCACTGCATCAAAGCCATAATTGAACGGCTTTGATGCAGCGGCGAACGCCCACAACCCCTCATTCATTTCCTTAAAAATATTTTTTGTTGTTTTCAATTGCTGCATAAATCTTTGGTATAATCGCCACTCCTCTAACAACATCCGCCAAAGAACCCACCAAGACCTACGCCGGCAGCCTCACAACGTATAGTAGCGACATTTTATCAGAGCCCTGTCTTTTGAATATTCTACCAAGGTATTATCTCCTGCAGATACAAAATTCAAACCTTCTACAGACAATGGCTTGATTATTGATAAATTATACCATAGGATTAGATACATGCAGGAGCACCACCCCCAGAACACTAACACACAAGAGCATTAAAACATATATTGTCGGGTTTAGAGTTTTCTCTAGCGAAGCATATTTACTCTAGTAAGCGGGTGCAAGCTTCGCAGCTAACTCCACCTGGATTCCGCAATACTACACCGAGGTAAAATATGACGGATCTAATCTTCAGTACCCTCGAAGCAATTGGCTTCGCCCACCCACTCCACCCTGCCCTTACCCATATTCCCATGGGAATGGTTATAGGCTGTTTTATTTTCGGCTTGGTTGCTTTTATAACCAAAAAGCCTGCCTACTCAAAAAGTGCCATGCACTGTTCCGTGGTCGCACTCCTTTTTATTATTCCCACTATTATTGCAGGCTACCTAGATTGGCAGCAATTTTTCGGTGCAACCATGAGTGTTTTTATCATCATAAAATTTGTCCTGGCCGCAGTGCTCACCGTCTTACTTGCCATTTCCATACGGGCCGGCCTGCAGGGCGCTAGCACCGGCAAAATGTTCTTACTCTATACACTCTGCCTGGCATGTGCTGGTGGCCTCGGCTTCTCAGGTGGGGAACTCATCTATGGCTGATAAGCCAACCCCTAAAATGTGTTCTTACATCCAAAGGAGAAGCCCTATGTTCAACAGGACCTTTGCTGCCACTGCAGCCGTAATTTTTACGATTCTTTTTACCATGGCTAGTGTGGCCCAAAGTGGTGAATATCAACACGTGTTAACTGTTGAGAAAATGACATTTGCCTGGAGTACTGAAAAAGGACAACTCGCGGTACAACTTTCTGCTCCAACCACAGGCTGGGTAGCTGTTGGTTTTAACCCAACCAATAAAATGAAAGACGCAAACATCATCATCGGCTACGTGAAAAAAGGCAAGGTTAAGATTCTCGACGAATTTGGCACCGCCACAACCCAACATAAAAGTGATAAAAAAGTTGGTGGTACTGAGAATGTAACAGTGGTTGGCGGCTCTGAAGAGAATGGAAGTACCACTATTGAATTTTCAATTCCCCTCGACTCAGGTGATGCAAAAGATGGTGTCATCGACGTAAACGCTGACACCATAGTAATCCTCGGATATGGGGTCGCGAGGGATTCATTTAAAATGAAGCATAAATTCAGGACCACGATCGTAGTTAATCTCGGCACTGGTGAAAAAAAATAAATGGCGCGTCGTCCCGTTTGCCAACTCTTCCTCCCCCTCTTGATCTTCTGTCTTCTCGACTACGCGGTGGGGACTGTCCACGCCACCACAGAAGCTGTAGTCGACGAGCAACCAACGGGGGTGGTTGAAAAAGGTGGTGATTTTCTGCCCCTTGAAGCCGTTTTCAAAAATGAACACGGCCAGAAGGTCAGCCTGAAACAGCTCATTGATAAACCAACACTGCTGTTGCCGGTCTACTACACCTGCCCCCGTATCTGCTCTTTTGATATGGCTAATCTCGCACTGGCACTACAGCAAACAAAAATTGCCCACGATTCTTTTAATATTATCAGCTTAAGCTTTAATGATCAGGAAACAGCAGCAGATGCGGCTAAGGCAAAGAAAAATTACACCAACATGCTACAGGATACTTTTGCCACAGATTCTTGGTCTTTTCTCACCGGAGACCTACATAATATCCAGCTGGTGACAAAAAGTATCGGCTACACTTTCAAGCCAGCTGGAGCCGGTCTCTTCCTCCACCCATCGGCGATGGTGGCCATAGGCCGAGATGGTAAAATCATAAAGTATATATATGGATCTTTTCTCTCCGGAGACGTTGACCTTGCGTTATCTGAAGCTAAAAAAGGCACCCCAGCAACATCAATCCGCCGCTTCCTTGCCTACTGCCTGAACGGCGATCCGGCAAGAAACCGTCTCATCTTTCGGATTATGAAAATCTCAGTGCTCCTGCTTGTCGGTATTGGCGGCTTTTTCCTTGTGCGCTTGCTCCGCAAAGATCGGCGATAACCATTTAATTATTGGATAGGATGGAAACCACACACCATGTCTGATGTAAAATCTTTTTATGAGACCCCTGCCCCGGCGCATCTTACTGGCATCAAAGCATGGTTACTGACCCATGACCACAAGCGACTCGCTATCATGTACTTCTGGGCGGTTATGTTCTGGTTCACCCTGGCCATCACGCTTGGATTTCTCCTGCGAATGGAACTAATGACTATTGGGCCCACGATCATGGGGGCTAAGGTGTACAACTCCACCTTCACCCTACATGGGGTGATTATGATCTTCCTCTTTGTCATCCCAGGAATACCGGCAATTTTTGGTAACTTTATACTACCGATCCAACTGGGGGCCGACGACGTTTTCTTCCCGCGGCTGAACCTACTCTCCTGGTATCTGTATATGCTGGGTGGCCTCATGGCCATAGTCTCACTTTTCACCGGGGGCGGATTTCCCGATACCGGCTGGACCTTTTATGTGCCCTTTAGTGTCACCACAAACCACAACGTGCCGCTCACCGTGTTCGCAGCCTTTATACTGGGCATGTCATCAATGCTTACCGGCCTCAATTTTATCACCACAGTGCACAGAATGCGGGCAAAAGATATGGGCTGGATGCAGATCCCGCTTTTCACCTGGTCCCTGTACGCCACAGGATGGGTTCAGTTACTGGCAACACCTGTCATTTCGATCACTCTATTACTCGTAATTCTCGAACGTTTCTTTGGAATCGGCCTCTTCGACCCGGATAAAGGTGGCGACCCCGTCCTTTATCAGCATCTGTTCTGGATGTATTCTCACCCTGCAGTGTATGTTATGATCCTGCCAGGGATGGGAATCATTTCTGAAATCATTCCAACATTCTCAAGAAAAGCAATTTTCGGCTACAAGGCCATTGTTGTTTCTTCCATGGGTATTGCCGTGGCGGGTTCCCTCGTATGGGCCCACCACATGTACACCAGTGGTATAAGTGACACGGCCGTTTTTGTCTTCTCCCTGCTCACCTTTCTGGTGGCCATCCCGACAGCGGTAAAAGTCTTTTCCTGGGTGGCAACCATGTACAAGGCTTCAATCGAGATGACCCCACCCTTGCTCTACGCTCTGATATTCATCTACCTTTTTACCGTGGGTGGCCTAACGGGTCTGGTGATTGGCGCTGCAGGAACGGACATTCATGTACATGACACCCAGTTTATCGTAGCCCACTTTCACTTCACAATGTTCGGAGGTACTGGCTTCGCCTTCTTTGCTGGTCTGCACTACTGGTGGCCAAAAATGTTTGGGGTAATGTACAACTTCAAAAAGGCCTATATAGCCGCAACGCTCTCCACTGTTGGTTTCATGTTTCACTATGTACCGATGTTTGTCCTTGGAATGCAGGGAATGCCCCGGCGGTACTACGACTATCTACCACAATTCGCCCAGGGCAATGCCCTTGCAGCCATCGGAGGAGTTATTATGTTCTGCGGCTTACTGCTCATGATATTCAATCTGCTCCAGAGCCTGGTACAAAAACAAATTGCTCCGGCTAATCCCTGGGGCGGTGTTACCCTTGAGTGGACAGTTCCTTCTCCTCCACCTTTACACAATTTCATAGATAAGCCGGTGATCAAAGATTATCCCTACGACTTTTCCGATATAGTCAAACAGGCGGCAGCGAAATCA
>NVXR01000038.1 GCA_002733995.1 Desulfotalea sp.
TAAGGCTCAATTCTTTGATCTCATTTATCGACTATTCTACAGCAAAGACCGCAACATAACAGTTGCCCGCCCATCTTGTCCAGTATCTTGCCTGATTTTATCAATGAATTAAGAAAAGGAGACATCCCGCCCGCTAGCCTAGGCCGGACAACAAAAAAGGCCATGAAATTAAAAATTTCATGGCCTTTAATATTTTGTTGTAGTTGAAATAAACCTCAACTACCCTGCAATAATTGTGAAATTATGCAGCACTACCCATATTGTTTACACGCTTTGCGAGGCGTGAAATTTTACGGGAAGCATTTTTCTTATGAATGGTACCTTTGCTTGCAGTCTTGGCGATAACGATGGTTGCTTCATGGAGAGCAGTTTTTGCTTCATCCGCGGCACCAGCAACTACAGCTTCATCAAGTTTACGGATTGCAGTTTTCATTTTTGTTCTGTTCATTTTATTGCGTAAACGAGCAGCCTGCGCCTGACGATTTCTTTTTTCTGCGGATTTATGATTAGCCACGAAAATACTCCTCCTGTTATTACCTTGTCTATTCGAATAGTTAGATATCTTGTATCATCAATGCCCGCCTGTCTATAAGCCATAGAGGCATAAAACCGGACGGATCACTTGTAGTTGTTAAAATAAAGAGTGCAATTTATAATGTAAGTTTTTACTAAAGTCAACAACTATCCCTACAAAAGAGCTGGGACTCATTCAATTCTTTGCTTGAACTTGTTTGACATGCCACTGACTGGTAAGATATGCTGTATACGGGAAGCGGGGTACAACCCGCATTTCCCATGAACATTGTATGTTTCCAAGTAGCTCTCAAGTATGGATTTAATTACCATCTGTAACTGTTCATCAGTGCTTCAGATTCGTCTAGAGGGGGCTTAGTTACCTACAAAAGTATACGTTGAAACACTGATTTCTAAAAAGGCACACAGATGGGCTTTCCCAAGATTCTATTCATCATTACCGAAAATAACAATTGCCCTCTCTACGAGTACAATGATATCTTTGAGCTTTCAGGGATAGCAATCCCCCTAAAAGACGCAGATAAAAACAGCGTTATCACCACAACAATAATTACCCACCCGCAGGGTAAGAGAAACTGTAACATCCTCGATGGCGACCTAAGCAAACTCATCATTACCTACGAAAGAAGTGATAAAATCCCGGTTTGCATGATGTCCTGTTCCGGTTGCACCGGCTCAATTAAACTTGAGTATACAAAACAAAATTCATTAGCCAGCCAGAATCCAAGCACACTTTCCGATGAGCTAGGCTCAATGATGCACCTGCTCTCCACCTTCCCATTCTTTAAAAACATAGATGACCGAAACCTCAACAAGGTCGTAAGTTTTTTTAAGATCAGAAAATATCAGGTCGGCGATATAGTTATCCGCAAAGGTGATCCGGGCGGAAAACTATATATTATAGTAGCAGGTAGTGTCAATGTACTCAACGATGCCGGAATTATCATTTCTCTCTTGGATAAGGGTGAGGTCTTTGGTGAAATGTCTCTAATCTGCAACGACGCCATAACCGCTACAATCCAGGTGAAAGAACCTGCAACTATTCTAGACATAGACCAACCAAACTTTCACAAAATCCTCGATATTTACCCGGATATCCAGCTCTACTTCTCAAGAATCATGGCAGAACGCCTGAACCGCTCGAACGCAATACGTGCAGAAGATCTCAGCTCAGGAATAACAGGCGACCTGAAAGAAATACCACCTGAAGCCCTCTTTCAGACCCTTAACATGAATAACAAGACGGGCATACTAACGATCTCAAACCTAAAAGAAGGAACCGCACGTTTTTCTTTTCGCCAGGGAGCACTCATAAAAGCTAAATACAAAAACTATGAGGGAGATATGGCCTTCTATGAAATTCTCAAGGAAAAAACGGGTAGATTTAGATTCAAACCCGGTATTGCCAAAGAAGATTACAACACCCCAGAGATAGGCTTTTTCATGAAACTTCTCATGGAAGGCATGCAGCGGATTGACGAAGACAAGGGGCCAGAAACAAACTAGCCCCTTGCTACAACAATCCTATTCCAAAACACCCAAGTAATTAAAGGTCGGTAATTTGGAATACCTATTATTATTCAACAACCTGTCCGCAAGCTCAGCAAGACAACGCTTAGAGCTCTGACCACAAACATCAACCACGGCATAGTTGACCCCTGCCTCTTTTAATTCCTGCAGATAGGGAAGCAGGGACAATGGTTTTTCAGGAAAGGTTTGAGTATATCCTTCCTTTTTGCGGATGAGATACGGTTCTTTTCTCGGACTTAACACCTGTTGCTCATAATGAAAATGTTTAGCAGCAATCCGTGAGGTATACAGCGCCGGAGCACCGTAGACATACATACCAAACATCATTTTCTTACCACTTTTGTTATTTGCATAACCTGTCAACATTTCGCCAAGGGACTTCCTATCAAGCTCAATACCTATCTGAGCTGACTCCACTCCCATGGATGCAAGTTCTAAAGCCGCCTGACTGTTGTGAATATTAAGGGTATAATCAGCATACAGATGTACCTTTTCACCCTTAAACAAAAGCACCTGGCTCATGTGAGCGAGCTGGAAAGAACGAAACCCGGAGCGCACCAATAGCTTAATCTGCTTTCTCATCCGGCCAAGATCATTTTCCATAATAAGCGGTGGCAAGGCCCAGGTAACTATCCGCGATCGTCTTCCTAAGCCTTTCTTAATCTGGCCGACCTGACTAAGCAGCTGTTTTTCAAAGGGCAACAGAAATCGATCCGGATTAAATGGACCTGGATCAAGGATCATTTTAACATTATCGGTTTTCAGCCACCACTCCATACCAACTTTCTTGCGGGTCTTACGATGACTCGCATGTGGCCCGTTTCCTCCCTTGGGAAAATCACTGACAAAGTCACTCTCGGGAAGACATACTGCCTCTTTTACATGGTCTACATACTGTTGGAGCTGCTGTTGTTTCTCTACAATCTCCTCGGCGACACGCTTAACAGGAAGACGTTTTCCCCCGGGACCAGACGCTGCTCCGTCGACCCGGTACACCTCTACACGACCACCCGCAGGCACCGCAAACCCTGCTGGCAAACTTATGGAGACCTTATCCCCGGCCTTGGTCTTCTCTCGTTTTTCTCCAAGGACAAACAAAGATTTCAAACGAAATGCAACCCGGTCTCCCGTTGGCTCCACATGCAACCGCAAACGGTCCCCTAAGCCAATGGGCGCTTTAACAACAAACCTGCAAGTCAAGTCATCGCCCACCTTTTTCACGGCACTAAATCGGCCGAGATGAGTCCCCATATTACCGGATTGATGTGGGGTAATAGCTTCAGCGGGCTGGGGACTAAAAAAGTAGCCAGAACTCGTTTTGCGGCTCATTGCCTGTTCAGCAAGACCTTCTGCCTTTATAAGAGCCTGTTCAATATTGTCTTCAGCATCAATAACTGTCCTGTACGCCTCGACAATTGACTGTACATAATGTGCAGAGCGCAGACGACCTTCAATCTTGAGAGAGGAAATCCCAAGGTCTTTAAGCATTGGTACAACTTCAAGGCCGGTAAGGTCGTTCATTGAGAAAAGATATCGACTTGAATCGTTACTCTTTGATCGTCCCTTGGCTCCCCCCTTGCCTCCACAGCTATAGGATCGTCGACAGGGCTGCACACAACGGCCCCTCAAACCACTTTTGCCACCGAGATAGGAAGAGAACAGACACAACCCTGAAAACGAGAAGCACATGGCCCCGTGGATAAACACTTCCAGCTCAACATCGCCTCTTTTACCAGCAATGGTTTCAATTTCTTTTAAGGTAAGTTCCCGTGCAACAACAACCCGCTCACAACCCCGTTCTCCAAGAAAACGGACGCCGTCTGAATTGTGTACGGTCATCAGAGTGGAGCCGTGCAGAGGAATTTGTGGAAAAAATCTCCTTACAAGTTGTAACAGGCCCAGATCCTGAACAATCAATCCATCTGTCTGGAGTTCCTGAAACAAACTCAGTGTCTCGACAACCGGTTCAAGCTCTCTTTCTAAAATAATCGAGTTTGCGGCAATGTAGATTTTTTTCCCAAGGCCGTGACAATGTTGCGTCATCGCACCAATTTCATCGAGTCGAAGCTCCCGTGACGGGTTCCTGGCATTAAATCCCGGCGCCCCGACATAGATAGCATCCGCACCACCATCGAGTGCGGCATAAAAGGTCTCAACTGTTCCAACAGGTGCTAATAATTCAATTTTACTCATCTCTTTACTTTCACGACCCTTCACGCTTTGCCCATTCCAGCAAAGCGTGTGTTGTTTCTACCCATGGACAAAAGCGTCCAACCAACCGCTCTCACTTGTAAGAGCGGCTGTTTTTTTGGATAATTTACACGATTCAAAAAACACTACAGACAGGATACTATATACCAGACATAGCTCTACGCTATTACTCTGTCCCAGAAAAAATCTATGCCTTTGTCATCCACCCTGTTTAGCGCCTCCGGAAAAGCTATACACTCAATCGAAAAAACCTTTGCTGCAATGGCATCAATATCGTCGTCATAATCAATATCCACCGCACGTTGCAGAATAATGGGTCCTTCATCGTAACTTTCGTTGGCAAAATGCACCGTACAACCGGTCACGGTGCAACCACGTTTCTTCACACTACTGTGCACATGGTGACCGAAGTAACCATCACCACAAAAACTTGGAATCAGGGAGGGATGGATATTAACCACGCGCCGCTGCAAATTTTGCGGCGGCGTATACAGCTTCAGATAACCAGCCAAACAGACAATATCAACGTCAAATTGCGCAAGGATATCATTAATTTTACCATTATCACTTCCATAAAATGCTGGATAGCCGTAACCTTCAGCTTTCGCAAGCCCCAGAACGCCCTCAACATTTGAGACAACTACCTCAATCTTTGCCTGTAGTCTTCCATCGATGATACGTTCGTGGAAATTGTCTAAAGTGCGACCACTCCCGGACAACAATACGGCTATCTTTAGCATAATTACTCCCCATCAAAGTAGCTTGTGGCAGCCACATCCACCTTTTCAAGCCAGGCAGAAATCGCGGTATCATAAGCAGCAGTCAGGGCATACACCTTCTTCATGAGATAAAATCTGGTTTTCAGTGTGGTATTACCCGTGGCCTTAATTTCTTCAATAACCTTAGGGTAGTCAGTAGGATCCACAATCACAGTTACATCGCGAAAATTCTTGGCCGCGGCCCTCAGCATTGTCGGACCACCAATGTCAATATTTTCAATTGCATCAATAAGAGAACAATTTGGATCTTCTACAGTTTTTGTAAATGCATAGAGATTAACCGCAATAATATCGATATTTTTCAAACCATGATCGGCGCATTGACGCTGATGCTCAGGGTTATCTCTCTGGTTGAGAATGCCGCCGTGCACCTTGGGATGCAAGGTCTTAACACGCCCATCAAGCATTTCAGGAAATCCCGTAAAATCAGAAACCTCCATCACATCCAAGCCAGCATCTCGTAACTTTTTAGCAGTACCACCGGTAGAGAGTAAATCAATGCCCAGGGATGCCAGCTCCTTCGCAAAACCTTCAATTCCCGATTTATCAGTCAGACTGATTAACGCCCTTTCAACTTTACCCATAATCGATCCCTATTCGTCCTTTCTTGTAAACGTGATTATTTTTCGTCTGTCCCGCTTGGTCGGCTTAGTTGCCGGTGCAGCATAACCTGTATTTGACATACGACGTAAATCTCTCTGCTCCAACCTTGCCGTTTTACTCTCTTCAGATTCAACATAGAGCAGTTGTGCCTCTTTTGCGGGCCTTCTATATTTTGATAGTCCGAGCACCGTTAGGTGAAAGGTCATGACCCCAATAGTGATAATCAATTGATCATCAATTACAACGTTACGTGCGGCCTTTACCCGGGACCCGTTCAGATGAACCTTACCACCATTTACTGCTGTGGTAGCCATGGACCGTGTTTTGAAAAAACGGGATGCCCACAACCATTTGTCTAATCGTACTACCGAATTATCTTTTTCCATACTTTATGCCACAAATGTATCGATTGAATATAGTGCAGAGAAAAACGTCAGAATACACTGATTCCTTTTGAAACGCATTTATTTTTAGAGGACATCAGCTCGACCGAAAAAAGAGTATTGTCTAAGAGCGTCAAACAGGGTAAGTAACAGTCGTGTCACTGTGAACAATGGCAACTTTCGCCCCCCCTGGGAACTGGTAATAACCAGGGGTGAGTATCTGGGTTGCTCACTTTAATTTTACCATTCAATCTGCACTTCAATTGTTTGTTCTAACGATAGTTTTTTTAAATCCAGGCACAAAGGACGTGTAAAGATAAACAAAAAGTCTGTACAAACACAGGATGTGATTAAGTGAATAGACCTATGTATATCCAAACAGTTGGTTTAACAGACCTCAAAACTCCTATCCGCGTAAAAGAAAAAGGTGGTGGCCTGCAAAACACCATCGCCACCATTTCTATGCAGGCGAACCTCTCAGAGCAAAGCACCGACAACTGCGCCGATATCTTCACCTCCATCCTACACGAACACCTGGATGAACTGTCTGTTACAAGTTTTTCCTCAATCCTCCCTAAGCTCCAGGCTCGACTACAGGCAAAGAGTGTTCGGCTTGAAATGAGTTTTCCTTATTTTATAGATAAAAAAGCACCGGTCAGTGATACCCACAGCATGATGGAATATGACTGTACTTTTTCTGGCGGAATTGGCGAAAACGAAGGATTCATTCTCTCTATCCGGGTACCAGTTACAACGCTGTGCCCATGTTCTAAAGAGATAAGTAACGCTGGCGCACACAATCAGCGGGGCGAAGTAACCCTCAATGTAACCTTCAACAACTTTATCTGGGTAGAAGACCTTATAATACTTGTTGAGCAATCCGCCTCATGCGAGGTATATTCTCTCCTCAAACGGCCTGACGAAAAATATGTTACGGAAAAAGCCTTCAACAACCCAATGTTTGTTGAGGACGTTGTGAGAAAAGTGGCAGTACTTGCCCTTGAACATCCTGACATAAAATGGTTTTCAGCAAGCGTAGAGAGCTTCGAATCCATCCATAAACATAGTGCTTATGCCTATGTGGACAGTGATGAAGTGCGCTGAGGGAAAAACGTATATTTCATAAGCGGTGCAAGGTACAATAGTAGGAGTAGTAGTCATGCCCCTGATCTACTTGTGGGACATGCCAAAGCCATCAAATCGCCTGCGAAATTCCCCGGATTCCTTCTCTCCATCAAGCATACGCCGAAGCATATCTCGCTCCTGAACGGCAAACTTAAGCTCCGCGGTTAGGTCATTCTTCTCCAGCTCAGTCAGAACCCCGGCCAACTTTTTCTGCAGCTGACCAACATTCTGCTGTGCCCTGTACAGGTCTTTGGCCATCAATCGTATCGACATCTCTCGTCCTAAGTAACCAGCTCTTCACTGGCCACATCAAATGTTCTCGCAATAACGCGATTTCGTCCTTCATCTTTTGCGGTATAGAGGGCCTTATCTGTAATTCTATACACCTTTTCGACTGAAATGGGATCCCCACATTTAATGGTTAGCATTCCTATTGAGACAGTTACAACAGCCGCCACTGAACTCCATTTATGTTCAATGCCCAGCGCTTCAATTGCCTTACGAATAGAGTCTACAAAGGCAAAGCTGTCCTTTGCCTCCGCGCTACTCAATAAAATGCCAAATTCCTCACCACCTAACCTAAAACAATAATCGCTCCCCCTTGAGAGCATTCCCACCATAACGGTGGCCAGCTCCTGGAGCGCCACGTCACCCTTTTGATGTCCATAATTATCGTTGTACTGTTTAAAGAAATCAACATCCAACATAGCGAAAACAAGATCATGCTTTTCCCGCTGGGCCCTGCCGAGTTCTTTTTTAATCATAACGTTGTAAAAACGACGATTGTACAAACCGGTCATTTCATCGGTGATAGAAAGCTCTTCGATACGTTTTTTATCAGTAACATCCTGATAAATAACAGAATAACCTATCAAAGCACCAGCCTCATCAGTCCTTGGTAGCACAACGGTGTCTGCCCAATAGCATTCACCATCACTCCTGATATACTGCTGCTCCCCCTCCCAGCGGCCTTCCGACTCCAGACTATCCCACACCTTAGCATAATACTCTTCAGGTCGCATCGAACAGTACAAGGTATCGTACTTACGCCCTATAATGGTATCCTTGGTTACACCAAAACCAACTGCAAAGGCGCTACTCACTTCCACAAAAGTTTTTTCCAGATCAAGCGTAACTCTGTGAATATGTTTATCAACCAAATCAATTGATTCAGAGAGCTGTCTGTTTTGACGTGATATTCTCTTATACAATGTGGTTGGCCCCTTTGAAATCAACAGGGCTAAGGGGATAGAAAGCAGGACAATTATACTGACAATAAGCACGGTGGCCTTCTGCACCTCTTCCCTCATCCTTTGTAGCATGCCTTCAGCGGCGTGTAAAATCAACATCGCCCCATCTTTTGTCAGCATATGCGCCAATGAGCCGACAAAGATATTGTCAATTTTCCGCAGTTCACCTCCAGCATTACGAAGAATACGACGTTTAGTCTCTGGGTAGGCCAAGGCGACCGAATAGCCTGTTTCCCTATATCTTGACCAGGATTTTTTCGGATCATGGGAAACCAAATAATAACCTTCCCGATCAATCATACAAATATCGAAAACACTATTTTTCAAGAATTTATCAAGAAATTCACGCATATAAACATTAATAACTACAATTCCCTTGAACTCTTGGTTGAGGTATACAGGGGATGCAACTCTCAACACAGGTTTTTCAGGAATCTCAACCTTGAAATTTTCGATATTAAGATCAAGCTTTGAATACCAGAATGTACCGGGAGGAATCTGCGATGCTTCTATAAAATAGTAGCGTTCTTTCTTATCCTGTAAGCTATTGAGAGGCACCAGAGACGGCTTTGCACGTCCAGCATCCAGCTCTGCCTTAATTTTTTCCATGCCATACTCATCAATAAAACGTACCTGCATCAGTGATGAATCACTACTGGCTATAGTTTGAAAACAAGCAGCAACGGCGTCATAGTTAGTGGGACTGGGATTTTCAAGGTATGAGTACAACAAAGAAGTGTCTCGAAGTGCTCCAACTATATCTTCTAAACCCTTAGCAAAACTCTGAAAAGTACTGACTTTGTGACTAAAAATGTCTTCAGCATTTTCAGCAAGTTTTACTTGCATGGAAACAACTTCAAGACGGTAGGTTAAAAACGAGGTACAAAAAGCAATCACCAGCCCAAAAAGCGCAAAAAGGCCAACGTAATACAATCGGTTCGCCTTATGCCTATTACGTACGCCCATAATGCCCCCAAAACGGTTAATCGAATTTTGATGTTATAACAGTGTACATCAAAATCCAAGAAGACACCAATCTCTCACCTCTCGTCTGTATTTTCTATGCAAAATACATTTGCTACAGGTAAGAGGTTGGGAACATAGAGTTATTTCCTAGCCCTTTTTAACTATGAAACAACCCACAATGTTCACCAAAGGGCAGCCCATACGGACTCCGCTTTTTTCATTTTTGTTGCACGTAAAAATTACATATTGCTAAGCAGTCTGTCTTTTTCGAGTGCAGCTTTAACGATACGAAAAACTTCTTTATATTGGTTTTGATACCTTGTCTTCACATATTGATGAACGGTCCGACGCAGGTCACCCTTATCAAGGGAATAACGAACAACTAAAGCGTCGATTTCTTCTCCTTTCCAGTCCGGCTCCCATGGCTGACTTTTTTGCAAACGAAGCTGCTGCTGCTCAATTGCCTCGGTAATGATAACATCCCTCAGACGTTCTGCCTCATGCTCAAGCCTGTTATCTCTTAACTTCGAGCCTTTCCGGGCCGCAAGAAAATCGAAGATATCATTCACCGATTCCTCCCGCATGAGCTTAGCCATATACTTTACCTGCCTTTTTCGGGTACCACCTTTGACGTTACGACAGGCAAGGATTTCTTCCTTCAAAGCGTCACTCACTTCCAGCTTTTTTAGGTCTTTATCCGATAGCAAGGCGAGTTCTAAGGCTGCTTCTTCTTCTTGTTTAAAGCGCCTTTTCATTTCCGTTTTACTTATTCTCTCAGTCATATATCTCTACAATTGTTATTATTTACGTAATTTTACCAGAGATGGTTCATAATCAGCAGGTGGCTCAAGCCCAAGCAGACAACAAAGGGTTGCTGCAACATTGGCAAGACCTGGCCGCTCAATCACATTCAACTCAAAATCATTGGCGTTACTATAATCTTTCACAACAAAGGGAACCGGATTGAGCGTATGCGCTACCATTGGGTTCCTTTTGTCATTTTTCATTGACCACATACAATCGGCATTTCCATGGTCAGCTGTCACCACTAGTACTCCTCCCGCCTTTTTCACTGCTCGTTCGATTCGCTTAAGACAGATATCTACGGTTTCCACCGCAACACGAATAGCCGCCACATCACCGGTGTGACCGACCATGTCTCCATTGGGAAAATTAAGGCGGATAAATTTATACTCCCCAGCCCCAACGGCATCAATCACCTTATCAGTAATCTCCCCCGCTTTCATCCACGGCTTAAGATCAAAGGCAATCTTGTCGGAAAGAACCTCTTCATATTTTTCATACGCCTCATCGATATATCCCGACTTATTACCATTCCAAAAATAGGTGACATGTCCAAATTTTTGGGTCTCAGAAATCGCATAGGAACTGACTTTAGTTGCACAGAGATACTCGCCAAGAGTCTTGTCAATTGCAGGAGGTTGTACCAAAAATTGTTTTGGAATCATGGCATCGCCATCGTACTGCATGATACCGACATAGAAGGCATCTGGCCTTCTCACCCGATCAAAGGCGGAGAAATCATCATCCTCAAAGGCTTGTGAGATTTGAATTGCCCGATCGCCCCGAAAATTAAAATAGACAACTCCATCACCATCACCGATGGTTCCAACGGGACCTACCCCATCGACTACAACGAAACTTTCCATGTACTGATCCGTCATCTCAGCATCTTCATCGTAATACGTCTGAACCGCTTCAGCGGCAGAAGAAAACTGGCGTCCGACACCAAGCACATGGGCCTTCCAGCCTCTTTCAACTACACTCCAGTTTGCATTATAACGGTCCATGGTTGTAATCATCCGCCCACCACCCGAGGCAATCCTATAATCCAAGGCGGAATCAAAACTGGCTAATTTTTCTTCGAGGGCCGCTATATACTGTAGACCACTTTTTTGATCAACATCCCGCCCATCTAAAAGAATATGCAACCGAACCTTTGGCAACATGTCTTTCGCACAACGATCAAGCAACAGAAATAACTGCTTTATATTGCTGTGTACATTCCCATCAGAAAGCAAACCAATAAAATGAAGCGTATGCCCGGACAGACCTCTTTTACTCAGTTCTCCCCAGGCCGCACCTTGAAAGACAGAACCTGACGCCAGGGCATCGTTGACCAGCTGAGCCCCTTGGGCAAAAATACGTCCGGCACCAAGGGCATTATGTCCAACCTCCGAATTCCCCATATCCCCTTCAGAAGGTAGCCCTACTGCTGTCCCATGAGCCTTCAATTTCACCATCAATGGTTCCCTTAAAAACCGATCCAAAATAGGCGTATTTGCGACAAAAACGCCATCTCTCTCGTCCTCGGTCCCTAGGCCAACACCGTCCATAATTACCGTAACAACTGGACCTTTAAAAGCTTTATATCCCTGAGTTGGCTGCAGCGCGCAAAGTGTCATTATTTGTTCCTTTAAGGTATTTTAAGAAAAAACGTGGCATTTTTTTATATCGCAAAACTAAAAATCGATGTAAATATATCTGCATACAATACGGGAAAGCCACTGGCTTTGTTTGTAATTATGTAACAAGGGCCAGTCGCAGAAATGACATTTACATGATAAGCGTTTAAAATGGAAGAACAACTCCCCCCTGCGACTCTCACATTGAGCGTTTTGCCTGGGTCTCTTCACCTTTCTACTACTGTATTACAATCCGGTAGAGAGGTAAAGACTTCCACCACAATCGCGATGAATTCATTGGCCTGGCAGCTGCCAGCAGTTACCCCGAAATTGTTCAATTCCTTTATTAAAGAAGGTAGAGACGCCCCCGTACAGTTGGCAATTACATAACTGATATTGAGTTGAATAGCGAAGTTGTAAACCTTGTTACTCTTTTTGATAATCACTCAGAATTTCAGATAATTATGTCCAAGGTTAATACTGCAAATGACTGATATCAAGCAAACAAAAGATATGCTTGGCCGTGGTGGTCTCTGCACCGTCCGCCAGGCCCAAAAGACACTTACAGATCACCTAAAAAACATTCCCATCCAGACAGAAGACCTGCCTCTACAAGAGGCTTTTGATCGTGTATTGGCAGAGGCCATTTACTCAAGGGAAGACCTACCCGCCCACCCTCGGTCAACCATGGACGGTTTTGCCGTCAGAGCAATGGATACCTTTGGGGCAAGTGAATCCATGCCCTGCTACCTCAACATTACTGGCGAAGTACTCATGGGCCAGCCCCCCGAGGGAGAGGTGAAAAAAGGCTGTTGTTACAAGATACCGACCGGAGGCTTGTGCCCTGATGGGGCCGACAGTGTTGTCATGTTTGAACATACCGTCCCTGTGGACGAGGGCATGCTCGAAGTAGTTAAAGGCGTGGGAACAGGCAGCAATCTTGTGCAAAGAGGTGAAGATATTTCCGAGGCTAGTATGGCCTTACCTGCTGGCTGGCGTCTTCGCCCCCAGGATATTGGTCTCCTGGCTGCAATTGGTATTGTAAGCGTTACCGTTACCAAAAAGATACGGGTTGGTATACTCTCCACCGGCGATGAAATAATAGATCATACTTCACAGCCTGCCCCCGGACAGATCCGCAACATCAACACCCTGGCCCTATGCGGCCTTGTTCGCCAGGCGGATGCTACCTATGTCGATTACGGGATAGTCTCCGACCAAAAAGATGTTTTCCTACCCGCCGTACAACAAGCCGCTGCCGAAAATGACATCGTTCTTTTTTCTGGAGGAAGCTCTGTTGGAGTTCGCGACCTCGGAGAACAGGTCATTGAAGAACTGGGTCCTCCTGGCATACTCGTGCATGGAGTCAAGCTCAAGCCGGGTAAACCTGTCATCATTGGTCTCAGCGGTGATACTCCTATTTTTGGCCTACCAGGACACCCCGTGTCCGCCATGGTTTGTTTTGATTTTTTCATCAAGCCTGCGATCAGAATACTCTCTGGTTTACCAGCAACAGACAACATGGCTTCTGCGACTGTCTCAGCAACACTTAGCAGAAATATTAACTCGGCTGCAGGTCGTCTCGATGTGATCCGGGTAAAACTCGAGAAGAAGGATTTATCCTGGGAAGCACAACCAATCATGGGGAAATCCGGATCTATTTCCACACTTTCCCGCGCCCACGGCTACTTTTTCATCGATGAAGACAGTCAGGGAGTTTGTGAAAATTCAATCGTAAAGGTAACCCTGTTCAAATGAATAAGCGAAACGTATACGTTAATAACAAACCACTTAAGATCGCGAAAGAATTATGGTTTGCAGCCCTCGACAAACACGGTTTTTTTACCCACAACACAGTGGAAAAAATTACAGTGGACGACAGCCTTGGCCGCCTGACAGCTGAACCCGTCATAGCAAAACGTTCATCGCCTTCTTACAATGCTGCTGCAATGGATGGCATTGCTGTCCATTTTAACGACCTGTCAGGGGCTACAGAAGCGTCTCCTTTACGCTTGTCCGATGACAAATACATACCCGTAAACACCGGCAATGCTATTCCACAGGGTTTTAATGCCGTGGTGATGATTGAAGATGTTCACCAACATACCCCCTCGGTGGTTGAGTTACACGCCCCCGCCACCCCATGGCAACACATAAGAACCATCGGGGAAGACATCGTCGCGACGGAGCTCATCATCCCAGAAGGCCACACAATCCGCCCCATTGACCAAGGCGCAATGCTTGCAACCGGGGTTACCATGGTGCGAGTTCAAAAACCACCTAAAGCACATGTCATTCCAACGGGCAGTGAACTCATCCAGCCCGACGAGACACCTAAACCCGGCCAGATCATCGAGTTTAACTCCCGTATACTTGCCGGTTACCTCAGCGAATGGGGGGCCAGCACAACACGTGGTCTGCCTGTACAGGACGATCCTGAACTGCTCAAAGAACACCTATTAAAAGCCGCCAAGGAAAACGATCTGGTAGTACTCAATGCAGGCGCATCCGCCGGCACCCGTGACTACAGCGCCAAGGTGCTTGCAGAAATTGGTACAGTTATTGTCCACGGGGTTGCAATTAAACCTGGAAAACCCGTCATATTAGCGATGATTGGTGACACCCCAGTCATAGGCCTTCCCGGTTATCCTGTATCAGCCCTTCTCACCATGAGAATTTTCATCAGGGAAATCCTTTCCAAATACCTTGGCAAAGGAGCACCCCACAGCGAGTTTATTACAGCCACACTCTCACGACCGATCCATTCTTCAATGGGCGTTGATCAGTTCGTCAGAATCACCCTCGGTCGCGTTGGTGACAGCCTTATGGCTACTCCATCTGGCAAGGGGGCGGGGGCTGTCATGTCACTTGTTCGTGCCGATGGGCTTCTCACCATCGGTGCTGGCAATGAAGGGATTGGCGCGGGGGAACAGGTCGAAATCGAACTCCTCAGATCCCAGGCAGAAGTCGACGCCACCCTGGTATGTATTGGTAGCCACGACAACATCCTCGATCTACTGGCCAACCAACTGTACAAAAAACGCCCACTGGTCCGCATATCTTCAGCACACGTTGGCTCCATGGGCGGCATCATGGCTATTAAACGTGGCGAGGCACATATCGCAGGCAGTCACCTGTTAGATGAAAAAACTGGTGAGTACAACATTAGCTTCATTCAACGTTTTCTCACCAACATCCCCCTACATCTGATCAACCTCTGCTACCGCGAACAAGGACTGATGGTCCCCAAAGGCAATCCTAAAAACATCGGTAGCTTTCTGGATATCGCCCAACAACAACACACCTTCATCAACAGACAAAATGGAGCGGGCACCAGATTACTAACCGACAAGGTGCTTAAAGATGAAGGTATAGAGCCCGCCGACATTCCGGGATACGACCATGAAGAATACACCCACATGAGTGTTGCCGCCTCTGTCGCCAATGGCAGCGTCGATACAGGTCTTGGGATCAGGGCGGCCGCGAATGCCTTGAACCTCGATTTTATTCCCATAGCAGAAGAACGATACGATCTCATTGTTCCACAACAATTTATTGAAGAGCCAAAAGTCTTAAGCTTACTCGACCTTATCCGTAACGATAGCAATTTCAAAAATACAGTCCTGGCACTCGGCGGCTACAACCTGCGCGATTGTGGCAACGTTATGTACAAGCAATAGATTCTTTTGAGCCTCAGCAGTATACGCTGCGACAAGCAGCCTTAATTAAGCAACGAATCAGCAAATATATATAATCACATAAGGAGACAACCATGGTTGATAAAATTTTCCGTGTAAATATGACTGACCTCACGACATCCGTAGAAGAGGTGCCTGAGGCATGGGCAGGACACGGAGGGCGAGGCCTTACCTCGACTATAATTGCAGAGGAAGTAGAACCAACCTGCCACCCACTCGGAAAAAATAACAAACTCGTAATTGCCCCAGGCCTACTTTCAGGGACAGTTGCGGCAAACTCAGGGCGCTTATCCATTGGAGCCAAGAGCCCTCTGACCGGAACTATCAAAGAGTCCAACGCGGGTGGTACCTCTGCTCAACTCCTGGCAAAAGCTGGCTGTAAGGCTGTCATTATTGAAGGCTTACCCAAGGAAGATAAATGGTACAGCCTGGCAATTACTCCTGCGGGCGTTACCATCAAGGAAGAGACCGAACGTATCGGCATGGGTAACTTTGATGTTATCAAAAGTATCAGTCCTGAGCATGACAACAAAATTGGTATACTCACCATCGGTCAAGCGGGCGAAATGAAGATGACCTCTGCGAACATATCCATCCAAGACCCCGACGGTGGCTTACGCTCTTGCGGACGTGGTGGTCTCGGTGCTGTTATGGGCTCTAAAAAGATTAAGTTCATCACCATCGACCCCGAGGGTGGCAAGGTTGACATCGCCGATCCAGCAAAATTCAAAGCTGCCAACCGCACCTTTGCAAAGGCTCTGGCCGGTCATCCTATAAGCCAGGCACTTGGGGCCTACGGAACCAACGTGCTCGTTAACATCATCAATGAGTCCGGTGGACTACCTACAAAGAACTTCACCCAGGGGCAATTTGCCGACCATGAGGCTATCTCAGGAGAAACCATGGTCGACCTTATCAACGAACGTGGCGGTAAGGCAAAGCACAACTGTCATGCGGGTTGTGTCATCCAATGTTCTCAGATCTATAATGACGCGAAAGGTAACAAGCTCACCTCTGGCATTGAGTTTGAGTCAGTTTGGGCCATGGGTGCCGACTGCTGCGTTGCTGATCTTGACTGCATCGCTGAAGCTGATCGAATCATGGATGATATCGGCATTGATTCCATTGAAACTTCTGTTGCAATGGGTGTCGCAATGGAGGCCGGTGTTCTTGAATTTGGTGACGGTGTTGAAATTTGCCGTATTCTCCGTGACGAAGTAACCAAAGGAACCGCCCTTGGTAGAATTGTCGGTAATGGAACCGGTTCAGTTGGCCGCTCTTTTGGTGTCACCAGAGTACCCGTTGTGAAAAACCAGGCTATTCCAGCCTACGATCCACGTGCCATTAAAGGTATGGGGATAACCTATGCGACCTCTACCCAGGGCGCTGATCACACAATGGGTTACACCATCACAACGAATATCCTCAACGTTGGTGGCCAGGTTGATCCTTTGTCCAAGGAAGGCCAGATTGAGCTTTCCAGAAACCTGCAGATTGCCACCGCTGCGATTGACTCCACCGGTATGTGTCTCTTTATCGCCTTTGCAGTACTGGACGATGAGACCTGTTTACCTGCACTCGTCGACCTGCTTAACGCACGTTTTGATATAGCTCTCACCATCGATGATGTGATGAGTCTCGGCAAGCACATTCTCAAACTTGAAAGAAAATTCAACATTGCAGCTGGTTTCACCGCAGCCGATGACAGACTACCTGAATTCTTCTACGATGAGCCCCTTGCTCCCCACAATGTAGTCTTTGATTTCACCGCAGAAGAAATCGATTCTTTCTGGAACTTTTAAGGAAGAGTTTACTCAATGAAAATTACGGTCAAATTATTCGCTTACTTTCGGGATAACCGCTTTAGCATCGAAGAATGGGATATCGAGCCAAATACCACAGTTGGCAATATTGTCGATTCCCTGCATATCGATAGAGAAGAGGTGGGTGTACTTATGATGAATCATAAACACACCAAGTTTGAGGTACAACCTCAGACAGGTGACATTCTCGCTATTTTCCCGGTTGTAGGCGGAGGCTGATAGTCATATCAGTCCACGCAACAAAAAAGTCCGAATCATTACTAATGATTCGGACTTTTTTTATTGGTCCACTGCTCCTTTGAACGAACAACAAGCATAGCAGTTTTGTTTTACAGGCAACAGCCAAGGTAAACTCTCTCGCCCAGGCAAAGCCTAGCTTGTTTTAACTGGCGATCTACTTTACTGTTACACCACCAGCGATTTTACAACATAATAAGACTGTGGCACTTACTTCCATGGGCCACTTTTTATTTTTAACTTCCACAACTATCAGCAAAACAATATGGCAAATTCTAGCGCCCCGCGCATGCATTCGGCGGAACATATACTCAATCAGGTCATGGTCAGGACATTCGACTGCGGACGTTGCTTTAGCGCCCATGTGAACAGCAAAAAATCCAAGTGTGACTATCACTTCAACAGAGCCCTGACAGATAGCGAAATGCAAGACGTCGAAACAGCCGTCAACAGCGCCATTTCCGGAAACCTTGAGGTGAGCGACACAATGGTCTCCCTTGAAGAAGCTCAGCGAGACTTCAACCTGTCCCGTCTGCCCGAAGGAGTCGAAGGCGTCCGTATAGTGCGCATTGGCGACTTTGATTTCTGCCCCTGCATCGGCGCACATGTGAAAAATACGATTGAAATCGGTGCTTTCCGCATGACCTCCCAAGATTTCAAGGATGGCGTTCTTCGAATACGTTACAAACTCGGCACCCCGGAGTAGCAAAATAAATGAAGGCGATATTTTTTACCACGCCTTCTTATAATGTCATACAGCCAGTTGCAACAACATTTCAGGCTCAAATGCCTCAGTTATTATCCGCCCTTTCCAGCTTGGATGGCTCGGTATTCCAAGACAATGTGCAAGGGTAGGAATGGTATCTATTACCCCCAAAGTCCGTTGTGAACCGGATTGTTCAAACATTATTTCACCGGCCCGAATACGTGGCCCATTGATGATCCAGGGTACCGTCATCACCTCGGGTACACTCTGGGTGTGGCTATAACCAATACCACCATGATCACTCTCCAATAGTATTGTATAATCCTGATACATATCGTTTTCTTTTAAGGTGTTTAGCAAATGGCCAATCGCCTTATCCGCCCTTTCCAGAGAGAGACTGTACGCCAGAGAGCCAAAGCCTTTGGCGTGACCAACCTCGTCTAGGCAGCCCAGATAAACAAAAGAAAAATCAGGGCTCTTTTTAATGATGTCCTCTGCTGCAAGCTCTGCCACCCGGAGATCACCCTCCTCTTCTGCAAGGTTGTTGATGTAGATGCTTGAGTCTAGAGCCCCTGGGGGCGACAGCTCACGTAAGTATTCCCAATTATAGTACATAGCTGTACTTTTCCTCTGTTTCTTAACCCACTCGATGATCCCCATTGCGGATTGAAGAACATTTGGCCTTGCACCATTGGTCAACACCCCATGCTCAACTGAATTCATGGAAGTAAAAATTGAAAAATGAACAGGCAAAGTGATTGATGGGGTAACCGTCTGAGCCCTCATCGTCCAAGCGCCTGTTAACATCAAATAATTAATATTGGGGGTTTTAGCAGCGCGTAATGTATCCACACGGCAACCGTCTATATGAAGCAAAATAACTTTACTCATGCCAAGAATTCTCCGTTTATATATTTATTATATGCAGGGCAACACAACCTTCTACCGAGCCTAGACCAGATAAAGCTACCTACGATCTACCAACCCATTAACAAGATGTTGTTGCCGAGTTTCCAATCGTTGTGTCCTCTTTTTAGCCTCTGTTTGTTCTATTATGATTTGGGTCGCATTATTATTTCGCAATGAGCATGTCCGGGAGTACGTGGCCCCTCAGCCGGCAGAAACAATGGACGCATTAGCAGCCTGTGCGACTAAGCGTGCGACTCCACGGACTAAGAAAGTGGTAAAAAGAGATGTTTTTTACGGAAAAAAAAGAAGCCTTTTAGGCTCGCTGGCGGTACAAGGAAGGGCGAATCTCCCATCGCTATGGACAAGGGGGACGCTTGACGACCTGTGAACGGAACAACAACGCCCACGAGCATTGCATTTTCAGCTAAGATATTGGTATATTTGCCCCAGGACCCAGGGATAAAATGCCCATTTTAATGGTGCTACCCGCTTACAACTGGGGCGACAACCAAAACATAAACTTCAATTGATTTTAACTATTTAAAAGAGCAGATGCTGAACCTAAACATATTATGGTGGGGACGATCGGACATACACTACTCCCGCAATCGAGTTATTCGTAAATGTCTAGCACGCCTTGGCTGTTCATTCACCGATTTCAGGCCACTGCTCTCATCTCTTGGTGGAATTGAAGCTCAACTTCGCAGACTAAGCAGGCCTTCTCTTGTCTGGGTTCCCTGCTTTCGACAGCGGGATATGCAAGCCGCCCTGACCTGGAGTCGTAAACAGCAGGTTCCCCTGGTGTTTGATCCTCTTATCAGTGCATTCGACAAACAGATATTCGAGAGAAAGAAATTTTCTGCAGAAAGTAAACAAGGCATCAAGCTGCTTAACTGGGAGAAACAATTATTCCGCCAAGCAGACCTCGTCATTGGCGACACCAGAGAACACTGCAATTATTTTCATGGGACATTTGCCGTGGAAAGATCAAGGCTGGTCGATATACCTGTTGGTGCAGAAGAAAGCCTTTTTAAACCAGCAACGCCCCAAACTCAACCCACCACTCCCATCCGGATACTTTTTTATGGCAGTTACTTAGGTCTTCAAGGTCCCCAGTACATCATAGAGGCCGCTAAGCACTACACGGGCCCTCCTGTACAATGGCAAATGATTGGTGCTGGGCCTCTTTTAGAGCAATGCAAGGAAGCAGCCCAAGGACTCAAAAACATTGCATTCCTTCCCTGGGTAGCCTATGAAGAGCTACCCAAATCCATTCAATCTGCAGACATTTTACTCGGTATATTTGGAACTTCAGCCAAGGCCCACCGGGTAATCCCCAATAAGGTGTACCAAACCCTGGCCTGTGGTAAACCACTGATAACCATGCATTCCCCCGCCTACCCTAGGGATTTGCTCTCCCATTCAAACGCAGGTATCCACTGGGTACCTCCAGGAGATCCCAAGCAACTAGCCATAACTATAGCAAAACTTGCTACAGAGCCTTTGCAACTTCATGACATGGGTAAACTGGCCCAGCAGACCTTTAGAAAATATTTTTCAGAGGCGGAGATAGAACAACGCCTGCACAAAGCACTCAAACATTTCTGCTCATAAAGGTACTCCTCTGAAATAACGGAAAATCTCAGCACAGGTTAGTCCTTGTGCTACCATTTCCTGCAGTATTTTCTGAAGGCTACAGCCGTATCTTTTCGGTTACCAGGCTTACCCTTTTAGTGAATGAATAAGTGACGGAAATGCAGTCAATAATGTCTGCAGATTTCTGATATCAAAATTTTGCACGGCTTCATCAAGATCAACTACAAATATTTTTAACACTGTAGCATGGTGATGTTGGGCAATAACGGCTAACCGCTCGGAGAAATCCGCCGCCACATCCATCTCCACAGTTCCCTCCATCTCTTGCCATATCGGCAGCATTTCGCCTTCAAGAGTAGTGATCAGACCTTCCAAGTCTTCAACCGGCTCAACAGTCATCGCCTGCTCATCTTCTAATAATAGGTCGTTATTATCTCCCTCCCTGTAGCTCCACCTGAGATGAAGGCCCAGTTCTCTAATAAGTTCATTTCTTTTAAAGGGTTTAAAGAGAAATCCGTCAAAGCCAATGTCCATAATTTTTGCCTTCTCTAGGACCGTCACAGAAGCAGTTAAGGCGACAATAGGAATATGTCGGGTGCGGGGGTCTGCTTTTATTCTTGACGTAGCTTCATAGCCATTCATCACCGGCATTCGGATGTCCATAAGTATCAGATCTGGAAGCAATGCCAGGGCCTCGGCCACCCCCTCCTCCCCGTCTACCGCGGCAAAAACTTGCACGGGTAAGTCATGTAAAGATTCCCGGACAAGATCACGATTAGAGGCAATATCATCAACAATGAGAAGCCGTGCAGGATCAAAACTAATTACTTCAGGATTACGTTTTTCTTCACTCTCGACCCTCTGTTGTTGACTGTAAAATAGAGAAACATCGTTGAAAATAACTGTAAAAGTAGACCCAACCCCATGTTCACTTTCCAGCTCAATCCTACCATCCATCATCTCAACCAACCTCTGGCATATGGTTAGCCCTAAGCCTGTGCCTCCAAACTTACGAGTACTCTGATTATCCTGTTGTCTGAACGATTCAAAAACATGCTTTTGCTCTTTTTCAGGTATTCCCATTCCTGTATCTGCAACATATATTTTCACCTCTCCCAACCCTTTAGGGTCATCGCAAACAGTATGAGAAACAGCGAGTTTTATGTAACCCTGAGATGTAAACTTAACTGCATTACCCACAAGATTTACCAGTATCTGCCTGAGTCTTATCTCATCTAGCAGCAGAGCAGAGGGAAAATCTACTGGAATAGCAATCCGAAGAACCAGGTTTTTCTCAGTTAAGGCAACCTCAAACATCTGTTCTATTTCCTTAAAAAGTAACCTCAGATCAAACTGTTCATACTGCAAATCCAGACGCCCGGCCTCAATTTTTGAAAGATCAAGGATGTCATTGATAATTGTCATTAGGCTCTTTCCGGCACTTTGAATAGACTCCAGATACTTTTGAGACCTCTTGCCAGAAACCAGCGGCAGCAGCAGATCACTAAAACCAAGGACGGCATTCATAGGAGTCCTGATCTCATGACTCATATTTGCCAGGAATTCACTCTTGGCTCTATTTGCATCCTCCGCATCATCCACAGCCTTTGCCAGTTCAAGCTCAACTCTTTTCCTCTCATCAAGTTCATTTTTGAGCTCACGTGTTCTTTCCCGAACTTTCTTTTCCAAACCATCACGCGCTTCTTGAAGTTTCTCATCTCTTGAGAACACATGATCCGCCATTCTATTGAAATCGCATGCTAAAAGTGACATTTCTTTCAAAGGTTGACCAGACTCTATCCTCACGCCAGCATAATCATCCGCGAGCATTTTAGTCTTTTCACGGAAACTGTATAGAGGTACTACAAAATATCTTCTTGCTAAAAAAAACACTATTAAGGAGCCAACGAGTGTTAGGCCTGATATTATTAAAGAAAGTCTAAACAATAATTGCTGACTTCGTCGTTCCTGCTCTGTCCAATCCCAACGAAAACGCATGATTATTTCAGCTCTCCCCAAGAGGTAGTCATCCCCTGGGAGCGTCAGATCGGAACCAAAAAAGGCGATGATATTGTCCCCAGAAATAAGTTCAAGGCGACCACTCCCCATTCCTGCTGACAATTCCTGATCACTTTCAAGCGCCATAATCGGAATTTCACAAACCAATATTCCTTCAGGCATACCGTTAAAAAGCACGGGCACAGCAAGCCTCCAAAGATAATGTCCCTGCAACCTGCCAACACTCACAAAATCATTTGCTTTCCCGGCAATAAGCTCAGCAACCCAGCTCTCATACGTATAATCAAGCCATTTATCTGGAAAAGTTGAATGAATGAGCCCTCCCTGGTAATCAAGGAGTGAGAAATGGCTCTCCCCACCAAGCATAGCGAGATCACCCATAAAATCCGTCACATTAGCCAAGTTGCTTTCGGGATTCATAACACCTTGCTTCAGTACGGGAAACTTCGCATAATCCTTCAAGATTGCCAGTCGGTGATCCAAAAATGTAGCTATTGATTTTTCAACTACATGAATTTGATGCTCAACAAACATCTGCTGTTCATACTCATTTAAAGCTCTTACTCCCAGGTAGGCAGAACCTGAAACGGCAAGGGTGATGACGATGGCGACAATAAGTGAAAAGAAAACCAGTGCCATGGTCACAGAAATAATTCCCTCAGTAGGAGGTGCTGAATCTGAAGCCTTAACCATAAGAATTATTCACCCACGTTGAGCAATAGTATCTCGTCATTTTCACCATAACGAGCCATAGTGAAATCTTCCACAGAGAGAGCTTCATGGGAATCGGGGTGCTCCAAATCAAATTTGCCAAAGGGTTTATTGTAAATTTTAATTAATCCCTTTACCGGAGTCTTCAGTTCCTCTAAGGCATTGCGAACATTTTCCCTGTCCTCAATAATATCTCCGCTCAACCCTGCCTGTAGCACAGCTGCAATTAAAATCTTTGTCAGATCGTAGCCATGCACAAACCCCGCAGGTGCTTTTATATCAGTTGCTTTGTTGATCAAATCCGGAAAAACCGTTGAGGCCTGTTTTAACACCTGTCTTCCAAAAAGATTATCCGGCATGGAAACAAAAGAAAAACTGGTTTGTAGAAATGTGAGATCAATCTTCTCTCGAAGGGCAAGCCCAATAACCTGGGGAAAATCCCCGCCCGTAATGCCCCAATGACTGACAATCGGCATTTTTTTACTACCTGACAACTCTGCCATGGCTCTTGCAAATATTTTCCCTTCCGGGGAATTGCCCACAAACAGTATAGAATCAGCACCTGTTCCTGCAATTTGCCTCAACAAAATCCTGGCAGAACTCTCTTTCAGCCCCCAATTGAACCAAAAGATACCAGTAGGAGCCAGATCATTTTCTGCCAGAGCCCTACCCATAGTTTTTTTATTTGACCGCCCCCAGCCAGTTTGCTCTAGTAAAAGCGCAGGCTTTTTCAAGCCTCTCACATTTATGAGGTGATTAACCAAAACAGAACCAGCCTTTGAATCATCAACAGAGAGACGAAAGATCCAGTTCTTTCCATTGGCATAACGAGTTATCGGTCCTGCGGCCGCCCAGGGATCGAGAAGGAGTATGCCCTGTTCATTAATAAATGTTCTATTGGCAAGAAGTGGTGGTGAATGCAAGCCAGCAAACAATGCCAGAGCCTGATCGTCGGCCAAAAACTGTTTTAGATTATCCAGACTGCGACGGGAATTACCATGATGATCTCGTTTTAAGAGCACGACTCTCCGACCGACAATCTTATTGTCAACCTCACTTAGCGCGGTGAGTATCCCCTGTTCTATAGATAAACTGGATGTTGAGGCGTTGGTTAAATCCGCATCGAGATAGAAATGAATAGGTTCGTTTTGAGCATGGGCCATGGAAGCCCATATCATACAGATTGTCAGAAAAATACTACCCGGTAAACATCTAGCTGTAGTTGTCATTACGAGGTTACCTCTTGGGCTGATGGGTGAACAAAACACTGTTCTGCAATCGCAATAAAATTAATTTATTACAATTAAATTATCAGCTTATCACCCAATTTTAACGACTGCGCAGGTGAAATCATCCTGCAGTTTTTCTCTAGTGGTAAAATCAGCTATGGTGTTGCGTAATTTCTCTACCAACAGTACGGGTTCAATGAAACTGTTGGTCTCGACAAATTTTACAAAACCATCCAGACCAAACATTTCTCCCTGGGGGGAAAGTGCTTCGGTAATGCCATCCGAATACAAAATAATGAGGTCATTCTTCTGAAAGAGGTACGATCGCTCCACAAACTGTTCATTTTCAGTAAAACCTATTGGTGAATTGTCCCCCTTCAGAAAAGAGCAGATGCCAGATTCTGCTTTATAATGCAAGATGGGTGGATGGCCGCAATCTACGCAAGTAAGCAATCGTTTATCGAGATCAAACCGGGCATAAACTACAGTTGCAAAGTAGTCCAACTGAATGAGACGCCCAGCAATAGCGGCATGAACATTTTGAGCAAGTTCGGCCGGAGAAACAATGGACTGCACTTCACCTCCCGCGCCCCGGCAGAGCGCCCGAAGGAAATGCTGTTTTGTTCCGGCACCGACAAGGGCGGCATCAACACCTTTACCCATCACGTCACCGACCATGAGATCAAAACAATCAGGATGCAAGTCAATAATCTCATAGAAATCGCCTCCTAAATGTTCGGCCGACTCCCCAAGAACCGCAATAGTCACCCCTGTCAATTGTTCGGGCACCTGTCCGCGGAGGAGGTCCGCTTCAATTCGTGATTCAACCTCCCTTGCCTTTGTATTCGCCTTCCCCAGTGCGAATTCTGCTTTTTTTTGTTCAATCAAAGCTTTATTTAAGGAACTGTTCCTCCTTTTTAACTTTTCCAGCAACTCTCGGCGGTCAAGATTGAGCAGGTAATAATCGATAGCATCCCTAACCGTTTTACGAAATTCTCCTGGCTCAAGAGGCTTGGTAATATAGCGGTAAATTTCACCCGTGTTAATTGCAGGAATAATCTGCCCCACATGGATAAAACCACTCAAAACGAGACGCACTGTGTCCGGATATTTTGTTTTCACCAGCTGTAGCAAAGCGAGACCGTCCATCTCCGGCATCTTCATATCGCTGACGATTACATGTACAGACTCGGAATTCATAATCTCCAAAGCCTTGGCACCGCTATCAACGTAACGCTTCTGGTAAGGTTCTTTTATCAAATTACGCTCCAAGGCTTTTAACACCCTCGACTCATCATCTACAAAAAGAACAGTTATATCTTGCATACAGTACCCCCAGACCGTTTATAGGTTTTGCCTATCAACTCCTGCTGCAGTAGAGGTATTCTAATAATGAAAATCGTCCCTCCTCCTTCTGCATCCTGCACAACAAAATCTCCAGAGTGTTTATTTACAATAATATCATAAGAAATACTAAGACCTAAGCCTGTGCCTTTGCCAACGTCCTTGGTTGTAAAAAAAGGCTCAAAAATCCGCATCTTTATCCCATCAGGAACCCCAGGACCATCATCTTGTATCTCACAACAAACGGTCGTATCTTGCATATAGGTCTTGATCTGTATTTTTCCCTTAGACGCTCTCTTCTGACCCTTTATTGCATGAGCTGCGTTCACAACCAGATTCACTAGAACTTCATTTATTTGCTGGGGAATACAAATGAGAGGCTCTATGTTCCCCAACTCAGTCTCCACCTCGCAATGGTATTTGTATTCGTTTCTGGTAATCACGAGAGTATCCTCGATAGCGCGGTTCAAATCAGATGTCGTCTTTTCTTCAGCTTGCTCCGACCTGGAAAAATTACCCAGACTGGTAATTATCCAGGTAATGCGTTTAAAGCCCTCGCGACTCTCAGCAAATAAGGCTTCAATATCACCTAAGACAAAATCCACATGGGCTCTCTTTTCATCCTCATGCAACAGTTCCAGATCAGCCAAGTCCCCACCGGCCAGATCCTGTTTTTCTATAAGTCTACGATAGCCAACAAAGATGTGAAAAAAGTCATTTATATTTTCCTCAAGAGTCGTAAAATTTGTATATACAAAATTAATGGGATTATTTAACTCATGCGCCAAGCCAGCCGCCAACTGTCCTATTGACGCCATCTTTTCCTGCAGTACGAGCTGCAGCTGAAGTTTTCGTAGATTTTCTGTACGCTCTACAACCTTTTGTTCCAAATTTTCATTTATCTCCTTCAGGGCCTTCCTACTTTTTCGAAGTTCAGCTTCAACCTGTAGACGGTCGACAACCGCCCTGACCCTTGCGAGGACCTCTTCTTTTAGAAATGGCTTAGTGATATAATCATGACCGCCAGCCCTAAAACCACGCATTTTATCTTCGCTATCAGACAGGGCAGTAATAAACAAAACAGGGATCTGTCTTGACCTCTCATTTGCTTTAATCCGCTCACAAACTTCGATACCATCCATCCCTGGCATCATCACATCAAGAAGCACAATATCAGGATGTTTTTTAGCGATGTAATCGAGTGCCTGTTGACCATCCTGAGATACCGCAACACTAAAATTTTCCTGTTTGAGTAAATGCCCAAGTACCTGTAAATTATTTGGGTTATCATCCACAATAAGGATACTGGTTTTATCAGACATGTTTCTCTTACCTTAAAGCAATGCAATATTTAATGAGAGATTTGGCACTAGATTTTCCAACAATCATTTTTATTTTATGATATTGAACCCTAAAAACATAACAAAAAGTATCAGCACAGAAGAACCAAGCTTTTGTCTCTGTTCTAGCACGGGCTTGGCCTCTAAAAAGGTTAGCGTTAACAGAGCATCATGAAGTGATATCTTTGAACCGAATGATGGGCATGACGAAAGCTCTTGAGATCATAAAGGCCTGTTTTCTTGTACATGGAAACAAAAAAAGGATAAAATAGGCTTCAATTGAGTAGGAAATAATTGTTGCCCAGACTGCTCCCGTAACCCCATACTCCTTAATAAGAATGAGGTTAAGTAACACATTGACAACTGCCCCGGTAAACGTTGAAACAAACAGTATTGTAGTGAAATTACGCGCCTTCAGGTAGGCGGACTTGGCCATGGCGATATTTACAAAAACTCCTGACCAGATATACATGCTCAAGACCTGAGAAGACTGCTGAAATTGCTCTCCAAAAAGAAAATTTATTACGGGGCCAGCAAAGAGAGTCGCAATTATCCCCACACCATAGCCCATGAGAATCATCAGATTATACACCTGCTGCATTCTTATCTCAGAATCTACGTTCTTATTTTCCAGAGACTTCACGACAGCCGGATAAAGTGTTGCCATGATACATATAGGCAAAAAATACGCTGCTTCTGCAAGTCTCGTGGCTGCTGTATATATTCCAACATCCTGAGCCCCCATCATTTCACCAACCATTATTATATCAATTCGAAGATAAATGGTTGCAGCCATCCCGGAAAGCGCCAGTGGCCAGGCATCACACAGTAGTTTTTTAAGCCACTTCACTTTTACCCTGAGCTTTGTAATATTCTGTCCGCTACACATATTGGCAAGGACGAGTGCCCCTCCCATAAGGATCAATTCCACCAGAGTTATCCAGGCAAAAAAGACAAGTGGGGCGTGCAATAAAATAGCACTAACCTTGAGCGCTGCCGAAAAAGACAACACAATTGTCCTTGCAACAACCACCGGTTTTGCATCCAACTGGGATTGAAACCAGTAATCAAAAACCTCAAAACAGAGAAAGATAAGCCCAAAACCAACGATGGAAACAAGGATACAATAGACAGGATCGTCTGGCCGAATAAGTGCTATCGAATTGACTACAATCAAAAAAGAAAATAAGCCGGCAACAAAGCTCAACACAAAGGCAGACCCCAGAATATTGTCTTTTTCTGCAGGTGTTTTAATTATCTCCCGGACACAGATCCCCTCCAGTTGAAACATAGCGACAGATCGAAGCAGCATTGCAAAGGCTATCCCATAGCTCAAGATACCAAACTGTTCGACGCCAAGATATCTAGCCACCCAGATACCGACCAGCAGGCTGAACATCATTCGCACTATTTTTCCCGCAAATAACCAGGTAACATTAACAAGATACCTCCTCATCTTCTTAATCAGGCGACTCAACCCGGTCGCATTCACTTGCCTAGCACCCAGCTTCTGCTCACTTGCAATCCTTAAGCGGTTTTTCGTTTTCATAACCGTTCCCGAATATTTGTTTCACATTCTGTTCACTTGCTAACCCGTATTTCTCATCAGTTCAGGCGCCGCCGGCGTCAACTGTTTTAGCTACAAACCATAATAAGCTCAGTTTATAGCAAAAAGGACTAAAGACAGACGTGCATTATGGCTTGAACTCGTGGACTATTGCCATCCATGTCATTCCTCCAGATTCTGCATCTGCCTATCTCTTAGATAGATTTCAGGCCTGAATTCTTCAATAATATTTCGCTGCTGGCTCCCGGCACCAGACAAATCAATTTGTGTTGAACTTCCGGAGAGATGAGGCACTGAGGCACCTATTACACCAATCTCCGCAGTCATTCTGAGCATATTCAGCACATCCATAACCTGTGCCATAGTTGATCGACCCAGGGGAGCCTGGGGAACAAAAACTATATCCCCAGGGTTTGGGATAAAGGAGAGCAGTTCAAAACGCCCTCCCTTCTGAGCAGCCGACTTCACCTCACCATTCGCCATGACCACATATATATGATCGCTATCGGCGTCTTCGAGGGAGCCACCACTCTTGTTTAGATAATCCTCAACCGTCAGACCACTTTTCCACAGATAAGCGCTGGGATTGAAGATACGCCCCATGACCATAACGGTGTTCATCTTCTGAGGAACCTGGAGAGAATCACCGTCTTCAAGGGCCAAATTATCAGCGGATTGCAGGAAACTATCCCGGGTCATATCAATGACAATGCGACCTGTTGTTTGAAATTTCCCCATATTATTAAACAGCATACGTTGAGTATTCAGACTCAACTGATTTGCAAAACTTTCTGCGGGATGACCAGAAAGGGTCACCTCATCACGGGTCCTAGCGAAACGTACCGATGAAGTGGCATAAATTCGTTCAAGCTGTCGAGTTTCAATGGAGGAGACACGTTGTCTTCTAAAAATTGAAGCCCTTAAGTCCGCACCTCTCAAAATTCCTCCAGCGAACTGGATCAAATCACTAATATGACTTCCCGAGGGGAGGATATAGGTGCCAGGAAATTGAATCCAGCCATCAATTTTCACAGAAACTTCAAGATTATTAACCTGCCGAACAACAATTTTATCGTTTGTCTGTAACAATATTCCGGCTGATTTTTCACCAAGCATAACTTCATTTAAATTGAACGAAATAATTCCAACATCAAAATGATATTTTACATCGCTACTGAGGCGTCTTCTTACAATCGAGCTTTCACCATCATACGCGTTCTCAGAGGGGCCACCTGCAATTGCCAGTAGGTCCCCAAGAGACATATTCGCTACCAGAAAATACTCACCTGGATTCCGCACCCCACCAATGATCGTAACGGTGGGTTCAGGTTGCCGATCGTTGAGCGTAAAAATTTTAAGCCTATCGAGCCGTGCAAGTCGAACATCTGCATCTTGGTCACCTGCCAAAATCTTTGACAGATCTACCCATATTAACTGTTTACGATGGCGTCCACGCCTGTCTTCAGGTGTAATATCAAAACGAGCAGCGACTCCAAGCTCTCTTATAAGCAGGGCCTTTTCAAGGAACGCATGGAGAAGAAAACCACGACCTTTTTTCAACAGATCGCTCACACGCATACCTTCTTCATACGGGTAAATCCCCGGCCTCAGTAAAGGACCACCAACGTAAACACTATTGTAAGAATGGGGATGAGTCGCATAAAACTGAAAGATATCGCCGTCAATCAGGGTAAAGTTTTCAGCGTCTTCGGTGTAATGTAGAGTTTTAATCTCCCTGTCTGTGCTCTTTGCATTCCGCTCAACGAGTATTGTTTGAACATCTGTAAAACTTCGTACAATCCCCACTTTTTCAGCCAATCCTTTTAAATTTGAACCATCACGAACCTCATAAATCCAGCCGTTGCTACCAGGGCTTAGGATAGCCACGGTATTTCCTATTGGACCAACATGAATAATATCACCCGGCAGAAGCACAGGATCCTGCTGCCAGTCACCATCTAACAACAGGCTGTATAAATCAATCCGCTGTGTAGCTAAACCACGACGACGAAGAGAGATGTTTCGCAGACTACCGTCTTTAACAGGGCCACCTGCGGTAACCAGAGCACTAAACATGGATGAGTTAGCAGCAACCTGCAGTAATCCCGGTCTGCGAATATATCCTGTTACGGTGACCTGTATACTACGCAAGCGCCCCAATGAGGCCTCGACAAGAGCCCCATTGAAAGTCTGTTTCACCTTGCGACTGATAATATTTTGTATTTGCGAGGCCCTGCGACCTGCTAAATTAACAGCCCCAATCTGGGGGATAAAAAGCTGGCCATTTCTGTCCAAAGAAAATACTTCTGCAATTTCGGTAGGCCCTGTAATCTTGACAAACACTTCATCGCCCGGTGCCAAAATATAGTCTGACAATACTGGGCGTAGCATAGAATATTCATCGGACTGGAATTGTGCTGAGAAGTCTTTAGTGGTCGCAAACAGCTCGGTTTTATTATCCTGAGATTTAAGGAAGACCCCTTTTTTATTCCTGATAAGTTCTATCTCCCTAGCGGAAGTTTCCCCAGGACGAGACTTCTGAAATCGCGCCAGATCATAGCCAAACTGTCTAACCTCTCTACCTCGGGTCAACTCACCGTACATATTAAAAAGTTTTTCAACCCTGCTCAACACTGCAGCTGATTTAGCTTGTAGCGGAACCACTTTTTCATCTTGCTGATTATTGATGATAATATTGACGCTATCCCGGTCGTTCCACCCTTTTGTGCCTGTCTTACGAGACAGATACCGGGTTGAACCTCGAGTGAGGAGACCATACTTATTCGTAGCGTTTGCTATCCCTGCCGGATCTGACTTCTTTTTCTGCCGTCCCTTACCATTTTTTTTAGCTACCGAATAATCTAACAACCTGTTAAGGCTTGAATCAAGGTGACCAAATTGCGGTCCTTTTTCAGAGTGTAAATCATCGGTTCTCCCGCTGTTCTCATCTTTGTACTCAAGAGCAACATCCCCGGTAAAAGATCTTTTTACGCCGAGTTCATTGAGCCAAAGCGGGTACTGTGCCACATCATTACGATCTACAGCCGTTTTAAATCCCGTCAAAGCACATGCGGATAACGATATCTGAAGGCTGAAAATCAGACCTATCCATACTTTTTGTTTGAATTTTGATTTTGCAGTCATTACAGTCACCTCCAATTTCCATTTATGTTTCCTCGTTTTCACTGTTAAGAATGCACAACCTGTGCCAGTATGACGCAACAGTAAAAAGTCTCAACAATTGAGGGCGTTAAGAATGACTCATTCTATTATCAACAGAGTAAAACCGGATGCAGGGCTGCAACAAAACCTATCAAATTGACAGATCTAATCCACTCCTCTTATTTTGATAACGTTTGTCTCAGAACAAGAGAAGAAATCAGGAAGAAGAGGGCGTGGCGCCGGCCACTCCCCTAATGAATCTTTGTTCAGCGTATTCGAGTGAAGGGGAGATAAATATATCGAAGACAGCAAGTCAGAGTTCTTTTGCTGTTAACTTGACACAGTCGAAGTAAGAAATGCGGATTGGTTGCATCAATTCTCTGGGAAATCATCTTTATGTCTAAACTGATAAATGAGCCGACGGTACTCTCGTCTTCTCTCTGAACCTTCCAGGCCATTTATCTTTTCCAACAAGGTACGAGTTTTATGGGGAATATTTAAAGAAATTATTGATTTCTTCTCATTGTACATTTTCCAGGTATCAGCAAACTGTCTTGAATCATATGACCAGGGAAAGGCACATATTACATCTCTGAAAAGGCTATAATCAGGTTTAAATACAGCCCCCCCCCCGTTGTAGTCAATACAGCAATTTTAAGATTTTCCCTGCGGTAGCCATGCTCAAGTAAAAACTCTACAACCGCTGCCAGGGAATGACCCGTATCAATTGCATCATCGACTATCAGAATTTTCTCATCAGTTGTGGGCTTTTTATCAAATGGATAGAGTTCATTAAATTCAAAGGAGACATTACGACTATTATTTACCTTATGAACCTTAGAGCTCAACTCTATGCCTCGTAACAAATGGGTAAGAAATCGTGGCATATGACGCAAAATGAGCTTCACCTTTGACTTGATTGAAGTCCCACATCGGCTGGCACGAATACCACTTACCTGACATTTAAAGAGATCTGCCATTTCGTAGCCCACGAGTAGACCCGCACGCTCAACACAAAAAATATGCCGGGGCACAAAACCACTGCTACGTATCTGAGCACCAAGTTGTCGTGACATTTTTTTCAATTGTATTAAATCGATATCCAATACTTTTTTTATTTTTGGAAAAAATCCATTCATAATTTTTCTCCTTCATAAATTGCTATTCACCAGACTGACATACGATGAACTTTGCAAAAAGAACCACCCGGGATGACATGCTACCGTTCCACACCCATGGATTCTCTTTAATTTCAACGTATATGGCCTTTTATCGCAGGCAATCAGATCCTCCAGCAAAAAGACTGCTGATATACCTAAACAGGAGCTTTCCATTATGCTGCATTGAAGCGAGAGAGGTATATTCGACTTCTGCTACGTACAGATCATCATCACAGGGGGAAAGCCCAAAGCGAAGGACAGCGTCACTTATAATGCCGGCCTGACTTCTAAGGATCACGGCTCGCCAATCCGGTTCCATTTGAATCAACTCCTCTTTTTTTCTTGGCTTCACTCCCACTAGGCTGAGTTTACCAAGGGCCACATTGATAAGATTTGGCAGAAAATAAGTAAAAAAACCTTTTAACCCAAGAGATAATCCTGCGAATTGAAAGGGTTCCCTGCTTGACCGACCTTCTGCAGGCCACAATTCGATAACAGTCACGTCCCGCCATGTAGCCGGATCTTCACTGGCTGGCAAGCGAACGATATTCACGCACTTCATCAGCCTTCTTTTTTTTAACAGGCAATAATAAAAGCTCAGGGCTATCAAAAAAGGCAGGCCGACAAGAAGAGCGAAGACTGCGGCACAACGTGACAATAGGCCGGGATAAAGACCGTGGCCCACCCCGCTTGCCAAACTGCCCAAGAGAAAGTTATCATTAACAACAGTTTCAACCCCAGCAGGTATTTTAATGAGTAGATTACGATCAACCAAAGAATCGTTCAATTCGAGGCCAACACCCACATATGTTCCCGCCATTACGATACTATTAGCAACAGCAGAAGACTCATCCACCACGCAATCACTGCCTATAATCGCACATGGGCCAATGGTACATTTTCTATGCAACCTACTGTTTTCACCAATAAAAACCGGGGGGATAATTTCTATATCCGGATGCAATTCAACATTTTTGGAGAGCCACAGCTGTGGTTCTACTTCTGTTGCAGAGAGTTGCAACCCAGAAAAACTATGATCCATAATTTTTCTATGTGAATCCAAAAGTTCTTCCGCTGTCCCTATGCTTAAATATACAGAGACGGTTACAACCTGAACCTGCATTCTCTCCACATCGTTGAGACTTTCCACAAGAGACTGTTCTGAATATTCTCCCAACGTCTTCAGATAATAAGGCGAAAGCCAGGCCCATCCCGACCATATATTGCCACCTCTTACCTCAAAATCGACACAGTCACTCAAACAATAAAAAATCGCTCCCAACCCATCTCTATCTTGACCCTTTTGGTCCAGAGTGACCCCAGGCAGTTTATCCGCATTTATCAAAAGAAGTCCCCGATCAGCAAAATTCATAAATCGTAATGGTCGATATGATTCTTCAACTGTTTTGACGAGGTGGTAAGAAATATTGACCCCCCAACGAGTACCATCCCCAAATAAGGCCTCTATCTTCTCTGGGTACTTGCAAAGCACAATTTCTATATCGACAACACCTTGATTGATCAAATATTCAACCACATGCTGAATAAATGGTTTCCCTAGCAGAGGCAGCATTACCGCCGGCAAACGACTGTTTAGTATTGCTGTATGAGCGAGTTCTTTGGTAGCTATGACTAACGCTTTCATTTTCAGTAATCCTTATTTAAGTCAGATAACGTTCTTAGAAGAACATCCGAGAATTGGACTCTTGTTCAAGATCAAGGTTTTCCACTAAAATAAACGCAGACATACTCTTGCTATTGCGAGTATTTTCCAGTGGCACTATTGCAGAGTTTGGGCAAAAAGCGTTCACAGAAAGCCTCCTAGTATGCCCCTTTGGCAGAAAGAACAGCTGGCACTGTTTTCAACAGGATCTTTATATCGGTCAAGAAACTCTGACTGTCAATATAGTTCACATCCAACTGTAGCTGTTCGGCAAAGGGGATATCGGCACGACCACTTATCTGCCAAATACAGGTAATACCTGGAGTAACATCAAGCCTACGCCTGTCTGCCAAAGTATATTGAACAACTTCCCGAAATACATGGGGACGCGGCCCGACCAGGCTCATTTCCCCTTTTAATACATTTACAAGTTGGGGTAATTCATCGATACTTGACTTGCGAATCAACTGTCCCACCCAGGTAATACGCGGATCATTTTTTATTTTATAAGAAATAGAATCTAGGTGATGGCTCATAGCCACAACATCTTCAACCTGTTTATCCGCCTGGCAGACCATGGAACGAAACTTGTATACGGAAAACTCTCTCCCCCACTTACCGATACGGGTCTGACTGAAAAAAACAGGCCCGCCATCTGTCAATTTTATGAGAACCGCGACAAACACTAGAAGGGGGAGAAGAAGCAACAACACAACAACCGAGACTATTATATCCATGCTCCGTTTCACACATTTTGAGCCACCAACAACAAGCATCCAGAGATACCTTCTGCGCAGGAAATGAAATTTCCTAAGACCAGACCAGCCACCATAACGGCAACTCAGCTCCTCAATAAGATACAGACGATCATGGTATTTTTTTCTCCTCGTTTTCATTTTTCTCACCAATAATACTAGGGTCATTTTATGCTCTCAATCACTACGAAGAAAACAGTACAGTAGTCATCACCCCTTCGAGGTGATGGACGAATTCAGGCAATGTTTCAGCGGCAGACACGCCTGCTCAACCCACTATCAAAACAACTGCAACACCTCTTCCCTAGTATTAAGAATATCAACGACTCTGTGCATCCTCACCAGCTCAAATAACAGACGAACAGGCTGCTGCACTCCATACAACTTCAGTTCACATTCTTTCGCGGCAAGATTACGCAGACAAAAAAGCAAGGCGCCACATCCTGAACTGTCAACAAAGCTCACCTCACTCAAGTCCAAAGCTATTTTTTTATTTTCCGCGATCACCCGCAGAATATCATTTTTAAATTCATCCGAATTACTCGCATCAAGGATGCTATTTTCATAGCGTATATCCATGATTCCATTTTCTTTCATCGTTTTGAAGTTCATTGCAGTACCTCATAATAACAGGGTTAGAATGGTGTGATTTTCTCCTGTTTCATTTTGCAAATACACAACCTTGTCAAAAAGTTTCGAGACAATAAAGATACCGAAACCATTTTCTCTAGAACCATCTAAACAAGGTGGACTCACTGCTGTAGGATCAAATCTGTTCCCACTATCAAAGAATTCAACATTCAACTGATGCAGGGAAACATGGAGCACAATGCGAAAAGAAACATCTTTTCTGCCCCTATTAGCATGTTTAATAATATTTACAGCCACCTCATTCACACCAAGCTCGACCCTGGAAATACGAGCATCATTTTCAACCATTCGAGCTAAGTCCACACAGGCTTTGTGTGCAAATGAACGAATGTTTTCAAGTTCATCAAGGGAGTTAGTGACAATAAGTTCCATTATTTTCATCTAGAACGCCACACAGGTTATGTATTTTAAAAATGGGATGATGCTCTGTCTGAGGAGAGTGTTTGCCAGAAGTATGCCAGTTTTAGAAACAAGGCACAGGCGAGTGATACAAGGAAAGACCAGCTAACGAACCAACCGGGGACAACAACACAGCTATCATATTGAAAGGAAGGGCAAGCCGCTCCTCTCACAATGACAGCTACTCAAAATATTTTTTCAACTTCCTGTATAAAGTAGCTTCACCAATACCTAGGAGTATAGCGGCCTCTTTACGGTTACTATCACTTAACTTCAGTGCATTGACGATTGCCGCTTTTTCATAAGCGTCCATACTTGGATCAGCCGCAGAAATTGTTTGCATGGGCACAACATACTCCGTCTTCTGCCTGTAAATTGTATCAGGAAGATCCCCAGGCAGAACAGCTTCACTCCGCCCGAGAGAAATTGCTCTTCGAATAACGTTCTCAAGCTCTCTAATATTGCCAGGCCATCTATAGTTCCTTAAATATTCAATAGTTTCTGGAGCAAGAGTTGTTACAGGGGAAAACTGGTTAGCAAATTGTTTGATAAAATATTTTACAAGTAAGATAAGATCGTCCCCCCGCTCTCTTAAGGGTGGAGAAACAATCTCTATCATATTTATCCGATAAAAAAGATCTTCACGAAAATTACCCTTACCAATTTCTTCGGCAAGATTACGGTTTGTCGCTGCTACTATACGTACATCAACTGGTACTGCTTTTGTACTGCCAACAGAGCGCACCTCTTTCTCTTGGATACTGCGTAGCAATTTCACCTGCATTGCCAGAGGTAATTCCCCAATTTCATCGAAAAAAAGAGTACCACCATTGGCTGCTTTAAATAAGCCCTGACTGGCCACATGTGCTCCGGTAAAAGCCCCTTTCACATGCCCGAAAAGCTCACTCTCCATTAATGTTTCATTCAGTGCTGCACAGTCAACCGGAACAAATGGTTGCTCTTTTCTTTCACTGTGATTGTGAATGGCTCTGGCAATCAGCTCCTTCCCGGTTCCCGTCTCGCCCTGAATCAGAATCGAGGCATCTCCGGGAGCAACCTGAGCAATCATTCGTTTCAACTTCAGCATCACAGGAGAATTACCCAGCATTGAATCAAATTTAAAATGCTCATCCAGCTCTTTACGCAGTTTTTTGTTTTCCTGATTCAATTTCCAAATTTGCTGAAAATGCCCTACCTTGGCCTTCAAATCTTCCGGGGCAAAAGGCTTCAATAAAAAATCAGACGCCCCAAATTGTATGGCTTGTACAGCATCAGCGATACTTCCATGCCCGGTGAGCATAATGACGCTAACCTCCGGAAAATTAGCTTTTATTTCCTGCAACAATGCCATTCCATCCATAACTGGCATTTTGAGATCAGTAAGTGCCAGATCAATTGAACACGATCCCAATATACTCAACGCCTCTTGCCCAGAACGAGCCGAATGCAAATCAAAATCTTCTTTAATAAAAGAACGCTGCAGTGAAGAAAGAATCATCTCCTCATCATCGACAAATAAAACTGCAAAACGGCTCAAACGATTCATTGCCTATCCCTGAAGAAGTTTCCATGGACTCATTTTTGCAAAGACCACTCTAGTAAAACGTTTCAACACATCAAAACTCTTACAGCATAACAACTTATCGTATCATGAATATTAGCAAAAAAAGAGAATCTTTTTTCTACCTTAGCCTCATCAATCTCTTCTGGGTCGGCATGAACTGTCCGGATCTATCACAGGGTGGTTTTTTTCTCTGTACCGCTTTGCTATTCATATTTTTTAACGATCAACACGAGGATAAAATCCCTAAAGGTGTGTTGACCATATTGATGGCCTATCTCTTTCTCCATTACATTCCTCTCTTCCTCTATGGTTTTATTAACGGTTTTCAGTTTATCAAAGAGCCTTTGTTTCTTTTGGCCTGTTATAAATACGGCTATTTTTTAGGCAAAACCAGAGTGGCAGAATGGCCTGGAGGCATCATATTTGTCCTTCTAGCCATGGTCTCCGGCTTTGTTGTTTTCGCCTTCCTCTCTATTTATCTCGCGCCCAATGTCTCCATGTTTGCAGCCGACGAAATAGGAGCGGCAAAAGCTGGCCGAACCGGGATAATGATCTGGACGGGAAAAGCGGGTGGCTTTGGTCCGATTCTTGGGATTCAGGGCAACCTCGGTACCGCTTTTTTGCCTGTTATCCTGTTTGGCTCATTACATGAAATTATTCTAAAAAAAAGAACATATCTGCTCACCGCTGGCATCTGTCTAATTTTAATTATTGCAGGGCTCTATACCAATATCCTTCTCAAGAATCGGGGACCTTTTATGATTATTGCTGCTAGCAGTATATTCATAGGAGCATTCAATATTTTCCATGGTCCCAATAGACTGACACCCGCCAAACTAACAAAGATACTGATTTTGATAATGGCGGTGATCTGTTGCGCGTTCCTGCTCTTAGTCTACATGCCCACCCTGGAGCTTAGTCACATAGGTTTAGTTGCGAGATTCACCGCTGAAGGGCAAGCGTCTCCTAGAATGCTATTTTGGAAAAACTGTATTCAAATCATAGCCAACCATCCATTTGGTGGAAGGATAGAGGATTTTGGCCACACCTATGCCCACAATATCTGGCTGGACGTTGGCTATGAGTCCGGACTACCAGCTATGATGTTCCTGATAATATTCCACTCCATACACTTCAAGGCAATGTTTCATCTCATCGTCTTACGGCTCCCCATCCATCCCGGTATTATTTCTGGGATGATCGCCATATTTTTTATTATTTTCATATCACTTTTCACTGAACCAATAGGTAAGGGATACACAATTTATTATGCCATGACATTTTTCTACTGCGGTCTTCTAAAACGCTTAACAACAGATGGAATGAATGCAAAAAGGGAGCAAATTATCAATGAAATCAATCACCATATTCGTTATGCTGGACGCCTGTAGACATGATTACATCAGTCGACGACACACTCCTTTTCTCCACAGCCTACAGTCAAGCAGTCTCTCCTGCCCCGTCAAACCAACCTTCGGTTTCGAGCCAGATGCGGCTTACCTAGCAGGTCTTTACCCTGACCAGGCCGATGGTGGAGCACAATTCTGGTACAATCCAAAGGATAGCCCATTCAAACTAGCAAGATTTCTGCCGAAATGGACAAACAAACTGCCAAAGATACCTCAGAAAATAATCCGTAAACTTTTGCTTAAAGCCGTTCGCCTATCCAATTCTGCCCCCAATCTGTCCACGGCCTGGCTGCCCTTTCACCTGCTGAACCAGTTTGCCCTGCCAATGATGAACGGCCTTGACCAGCCCGGATTTTGTCCCGGCCATAAATCTATATTTGATTTATTGCGAGAGCAAAACCTGCCCTGGCTCTTCCACGCTGGTCCTGACTACAGGGTCACAATTAATGCTGCCTGCAAAAGGGCAAAAGTGAAACTACATCCCCCTTTAGCCTTTGCATTTTTTCATATTGGTAATCTGGATGGCACTGGCCACGCCTTCGGACCTCACTCCGACGAAATCCAGACAGAACTCAGCCACGTTGACCATGGACTTAGCAAGATCTATCGCCTGGCAAACAAACGATTTAGTAATGTCAATTTTGTTATCATGGGAGATCATGGAATGATCGAGGTGGATCACCTGCTGAACGTGAAAGAAATACTCTCCGCTCTGCCTCTCAGCCTTGAAAAAGATTACATGTACATCCTTGATTCAACCATGGCCCGCTTCTGGTTTTTCAGCAAGCAGGCAAAACAGCTAATTGGACATGCAATGAAAAATCTTCAGGGTGGACATATCATCACTAAAGATGAGAAGGACACGTTCCACCTAAATTATCCTCATAATCGTTTTGGGGATATGATCTACCTCGCAAACCCTGGGTACCTCATCTTCCCAAATCATTATCAGGTTCATCGACCTGAGACAGGAATGCACGGCTACTCATCAAATGCCTACGGCCAACAGGCACTGTTACTGATCAACTCCGAAAGAGTCAAACACCAGCAGCTAAAAACGCCTGTTGCCATGCGTCGTGTCTTCCCCTCGGTCTGTGATCTACTCGATATTTCAGTACCAGTAGATTGTAACCTGCCCAGCCTACTCACGGATCTACCATGAATTATACCAGCGCAAACGATACAAATATCAATCAAAAAATAGAGTCAGACCTGGGCTATATTAAAGACCGAGTAGCAGCCCTGCTCGGAGACAAACTACACTCACTTCTCCTTTGCGGCAGCTTTGGAAGGGGTGAGGGGTCTGTAGTGGTGCGTAATAATACTATCCATATAGTCAATGACTATGATTTCACAGTAGTTCTGAACTCGGGCAATCCTCTTCACTACTTATATATCTATAGAAAAATCCATACGTCCCTTGAAAAACTTGCGGTACAACTCGCCGAAGAACTTGATATCAAGCAGGTAGATCTAAGCCCTAAGCCACTCTATTATTTCAGTTCACAGCAACAGCTCAAGATTGAGAATTACGAGATAAAGACTGGACACGCCCTACTCTTAGGCGAGCTGAACCCAACCATATACATGCCGGACTGGCGGGTAAGCGACATACCTCTTTTTGAGGGAACATGGCTTTTGAGAAACAGAGGGACCGGAATGGTGCTGGCCGCCATCTATTTTCTCGTCAACAATGAGGTACCAGAAGAAAAAAGAGAAAACTTTATCATTGAATGCACCAAAGCGCAGCTGGCAATGGGAGATGCCATTCTGCTGATAAAAAAAAGTTATCATCATTTATACCATCGACGTTCGACACTTATAAATGAACTTGATCTCTCAGACATCCCAGCAGGCGAAGAGATCAGAAAGCAATATAACGAGGCTATCAAACAAAAGCTCAGGCCCGACTTTAGCAGATACGCTCAGCGGAACCTGAAACAATGGTGGTTTGATCTGAATAAATATTTCGCATATTTCTTTACAAGCTACGAACAAAGGAGACTGCAAAATAAATTTGCCAACTGGCAGGACTATACTGCGATAAGCAAACCCGAAGACCATTTAGACCTGAAGAGCTTTGCGGCTCAACTCATCAAACGACCCAATACAGGAATTTCCTTTAAAAGTATTGCAGCCGACTATAGACGTTCTAAAAAGTCATTCACCATCTCTCTCGTAGCACTCCTTCTCTTTTCTCTTACAGAACAAGGTATTGATAGCACAATGATAAAAAAAGCAGCGGCAATGCTCAACATCCCTCTTGCGGGAACAGCAAAAGAAAACTGGCTGCTGCTTGCAAAGACAATCCTCAATGAGATTCATCCTGGGGGGGAAGTCGGAAAAACCCTTAAAACGATCCAATTCCCATGAAAATGCGGGGGTAGTAACAATCATAATACCTGCCCGTCTCTAGCACTCCTCTCAAAACGAAAGTAACACTCTGCAAAAGCATTCTCTTGCTTTCCTACTACGAGAGGTCAACAGACAACACATCTATATGGTTTTACAATCTTTTACCTTTCACATAACCATAAGATTTTTTCCTTCTCTGTTGTGGCACATCCCTTGCTATCTAAGATATAAATCCAATGCCGCTTCCCAAAAAATGGAGACTAAAGAATGAGAGTCAGTGTTGTTATCACATCATACAACCAGAAGGATTACCTGACGCAGGCCATTGACAGTGTCCTTGCTCAAACTGTTGCACCGTACGAGATTATCATTTGTGACGATTATTCTTCAGACGGTTCTAGGGATTTGATCAGGCAATATTCAAAAACATACAAGAGACGAGTAAGAGCGATTTTCCACGAACGAAATCTTGGTGTCACCCGCAATCGCAACAGTGGCTTAAAATCGGCACGGGGTGATTACATCACCACCCTGGACGGTGACGACCTGTATCTTCCTGAAAAGCTGGATAAAGAGATGCGTAAAGCCAAGGATTCCAACGCACCACTCGTCTACTCCAACATTCTTTATATTAACGAAGAGGGGCAAGAAACCGGTATCCGTTATAAGAATAATCGCCAGTTGGAAGGGTGTCTTTTCGAGGAAATTGCAACACTCAAATATCCTGCCCCAAGGGAAGTACTGATCAAACGATCATGTATTGAAGAACTCGGATATCAGGACGAATCTCTGGAAATAAACGAAGATTTTGAATGGATTGCCAGACTGTCGAGCCGGTACCCCTTTGCCACAGTTAAAGAACCGTTAGCAAAACACAGGTTTCACCCCAACGGTTTGCACCAATCCGGACGTCTTCTGCTCCTAGAGACCTTGGCCAAGGTGACGGAAAAAATGGTTATTTACTGCGAAAAAAGCATTGTCCGTAATAAACTACAAACCCGAAAAGCCATCAGTGCATTTTCCCATCTCAGCAGGGCGCGAATTGAGATGCATCAGGCGAACCCCTCACAAGCTATACGATCAGTACAAAGAAGTATCAGCCAGGATTGGTTACGAAGCTCCAGCTACGATTTGTACATGAGACTTGTCATGCCCAAACTGTTTAAACGACAGCACCGCATTGCAGATCAATTAATGCTCGGTCCACTCCCCATCCCATTCTACCTATTAAGAGGACTTTTTTAAGATGAAAAAGATATGTCGAAGATACAGAAAACCTCAAGTTATTGGTATAATAGGAGGAAGTGGATCTGTAAAAGCCACTCTTTGCCAAGAAGTTATAAAGTTCTGCAATGAAGATATTGTCCTACTTAGCCAAGACTCTTACTTCAAAGATTTCGGCCAACTATCCCAAGCCAAAAGAAACGCCATAAACTTTGAGCACACGGATGCAATTGACGCCTTCCTCCTACTCAGCCACCTGCAATCATTAAAACAATCCGCATCAATCGAGGTGCCGGAGTACGACTTTGCCACCCACTCCAGATCCGGAAGAGTCCGGGTTCTTCATTCTGCAAGCATCATCATAGTGGAAGGAATATTACTCTTTGCCCTACCCCAAATAAGGGCACTCTATGACTACAGGGTTTTTGTTCACATGGGGACAGATAAGAGATTTATTCGCAGAATGCGGCGAGACATCAAATTAAGGGGGGCCAATGTCAGATCTGCCGTCAGACAATATCTTGGTCCGATTAAACCAAGGTACAACAGATACACCCTGGCACGCAGCGCTACAGCAGATCTAATAATCAATGGTTTAAACCTAAGAAATGCGCTCAAGCAAATATCAAATTTTATTACCACAATTCAAGAGAACAACTATGAAACCAAAAATATCTATAGTTACGCCGTCTTACAACCAAGGACATTTTTTGGAATCAACAATTCAAAGCATCCTTAATCAGAATTACCCAAACCTTGAGCTGATAATAATTGACGGTGGCTCCACGGATAACTCCGTTGCAATCATTAAAAAATATCAGGACAAAATCAACTTTTGGGTCAGTGAAAAAGATGCTGGCCAGACCCAGGCAATAAATAAGGGGTTCAAACTGGCAACAGGTGATTACGTAAACTGGATCAATTCAGACGACATGCTCCCCCCCGGAGCCCTGCATATTCTTGCAGATACCATTCAGGATAACTCCGGATATGATTTTTATTTTGGAGATTACCTAGCAATAAACGAGAAAGACGAGCTGCTTTATTTAAGAAAAAGTGCACCATTTTCAAAAAGATCACTCCTTTGGGGCAGGCAGCTCTCAAGTCAACCTGCAGTCTTCTTTCGCAGACAATTATTAGAAGAGTACGGCTACCTTAATGAAAAACAGCAATTTTGCATGGACACAGAATTTTGGATTCGTGCTTCAGAAAATGGGGCCACCTTCCGGCAGATTAAACATATTCTTGGAATTACCAGGACACATGAAGACGCAAAGACGACCAAACTGCAAAACATTCTGCATAACGAGCACATAGAAATCGTCAGACATTATCAGCACTTACTTTTCTTTCAAATCGGTAGCAGGAGTGAAAATCTCTATTTTTTCCTCATGAACAGATTATGGAGACTGGCAACAGCCGTGAAACGGATGACATACCGAGGCGATTTTACTTTTATGAGTGCATCAAAAGCTCTGAAAACAATTACAAAGGTACACTGACATGCGTATATGCTTACTTGGCGACTTTTCAGGCACCCCGGATGAGGGTATGAAAAACATTAGCCTCACAACCTACCAAAGGTTAGAGCCTCAGCATGAGGTGATGCAGATAAACACCAGAGAAGTGTTACAAATAGGTGTTTTGAAAACATTGAAAGCGTTCAAGCCACAAATAATTCACTCCCTGCATGGTCCAACTATCCGCAGCCTTATAATCTTAAAACTCCTCCGCCTGTTTCTCGGCAGGGATGTAAAATTTATTGTCTCTGCAACCAGGCCATATTTTTCACAATTGAGCCGCTGGGCAATTCCTTTTTTACGGCCCGATCTGACGTTAACCCAATCGGAAAAATCTGAAACCTTTTTTAAGGATAGAGGCTGTGCCGTACAGTTTTTCCCCAACGGTGTGAATTGTCAAAAGTTCTCTCCTGTCAGCTACATTGAAAAACAGAATCTCCGGCGCAAATATGACCTGCCTTTAAACAAAAAAATAATTCTCCATGTGGGCCACATTAAACAGAACCGAAAACTGGATTTATTTTTCGAGCTGCAGGAAAAACCAGCTATTCAGGTAGTTATCGTAGGCGGAACAGTTGAACAAACTGATGAGAGCTTAAAAGACAGATTGCAGAAGGCGGGCATACGAGTCATCCATAAATATCTGGCTGATATCTCAGAAATATATAAGGCGGCTGATATCTATCTCTTCCCAATCAGAAACCCAAGTAAAGGCCTTCCAAGTAGATACAATCAGATAGGTTCCATAGACCTGCCTCTCTCGGTACTTGAAGCTATGTCATGTAACCTGCCGGTGATCACGACCCCCTTTGGCGCACTCCCACGCTTGTTTCAAAACGGCCAAGGCCTCGAGTATGCCAAACCTGAAGAACTTGTGCAAAGGGCTCAAGCCCCAATCGACCACAATCTGCTTGCAACGAGAGACAAAGTGCTTTCTTTAGACTGGGAAATAGTCATTGATAACCTCGTAACAATCTACAGAAAAATACAAAAGAAGGACCGTGGTATTAAACCTGCTGTTGGGAGAGAAAAATTGGCCGCCTTCAAACTCCTCAACATTATTGGGATCGACGGATCGGGTAAAACGACCCTCGCCACCTCCCTTGCCAGCGAACTACAACAAGTTGATACAGAAATTCGTTATCGCTATTGCCAATATTTTGCAAAACTTCTCTATCCGATCAAACTCCTGGCAAAATTATCAGTCATGCGCAAAACCGACGCGTTTAAGAATTACCCAACCTACAACAAGACAAAAACTGAAATAAGCCGCCGATACCCACTACTTGCAAAACTCTATGCAACTCTTTGGTTTATTGATTATCTGCTCCAGGTCTGCATCAAAATACACGTAGCAATCCTCGTGGGCAGGAGACTCATTATCGACCGCTACATCTTTGATATTGCAGTGAATTTATCATTAAGCGTAGGTGAGGATATAGATTATGCAAAAAAACTCATTCGCCTGTTTTTTAAATTCAGCCGCAAACCCGATGTCATAATTCTAATAGATCTGCCAGAAGAAATGGCTTTAGCAAGAAAAGATGACATACAGGACGTTGAATACCTACAGGAGAGACGACGTAGATACCTAGAACTCTCAAAAGAATTCGGATTCACAATTTTAGACGGAACAAAAAAGCCAGAAGAACTGCTAGAGGCTGTCAAACAATTACTGTCTACACCTATCTACCAACAGAATGACTCAAAATGAAAGTGGGACAACTCTCAGAATAGAGTCTTACGTGAACACCCAAGCTACAAGCAAACCGACACTATACATTTGCACCATATAGACCGGCAGTTACGCCCACTCACCTCTTCGGGCATACTTCATGCTTTATGTAGAACGTAGAGCAATTGCGCTTGCGAATGCTCCTAGCGAAAACAACTTTTAAATTTACTCGCAGTCAGGAGGCAAAAAAAAAATGAAGCCACAGAACAAAAAAAAGATCCTCTATGTCCATGCGAACAATCACGATATTGGTGGAGCAGACTACTGCCTCTTCAAACTTGCATCCGAACTAGATAAAAGTCGATTTCAGGCAATCGTTTGTCTGGGACAGAGAACTGATATTTGCAATCTCTACAAGAGAGAAGGAATAAAAGTTCATATCATTGATATGGAGCGGATAAAAAAGACCCTCAATCCTCTCTATCTTTTAAAACTATCAATCAAATCCATCTCAACAATTAGACAGCTCCGGAAAATTATCAGAGACGAACATATCGATCTCGTACATGGCAATGATATGCTCGATTTTTATGGCCCTGTTGCGGGTTTTTTAGAAAAGATCCCAAGAGCCCAGTATGTACGCTGGATTATCGAATCACCAGAGTGGCTGCGGCGACTGATCACCCAGGTCGTCTATAGCATCAACGATATAGTACTAACGGTTTCAGATGGCGTCGCACGAAGCATGTTTCAAAAAGATGACTTAATCCCTGCAAAAGTAACGACCTGCTATGACTGGATAGATATGCAAAAGGTTGGTCATGACGAACAAAAAACTCATATCAGAAAGGAGTTTTCAATCCCACCCCATGCACCACTTATTGGTTGCGTAGGTAGACTCGACTTCTGGAAAGGACAGAACCTTTTTATCCAAGCTGCTTTGCTGGTACTCCAGCAACACCCTGAAGCAAGATTTTTACTGGTGGGAGGAGCAGTCGAAGGCCGAGGGCGGGAATCATACGGCAAAAAGCTCCTCACATTCGTCCGCAAGCAAGGTATTACCAAACAAGTTCAATTCACAGGCCATCGTACCGACATTTCTAGCATCATGCACTCGCTGGATATTTTTGTCCATTCGTCTCTGACGCCAGATCCACTACCGGGCGTTGTCATGGAGGCAATGTACTGCGGTTTACCTGTTGTAGGCGCTGATGCTGGTGGGGTTCCGGAAGAAGTGGCAGACGGCCGGACAGGATTGCTCTACCAGCCAGGCAATCCACACCAAATGGCAGAAAAGATTATCAGCTTGCTTGAAGACCCACAACTCCGAAGACAAATGGGTTACGCAGGCCGAGAAAGAGTTATGAGGATTTTTGACAAAACATCTCTTTGCCAAAAAATCCAAAGTCTCTATGAAGAAAAAATCAGTCAATATGCACAGGAAAACATCGAATCTACTCAGGCACAAATTGACAAAAACATGAGGTAGCACCATGAATCACACAGAAGAAATTATAAAAATAATTGGTTCTCCTTTTATTGCAGCTCAAGCGAAAGTAACGGATGAAACACTTGAAAGAATTTACCACCAGGCCTTCTCCGATAGGGTGGCCCTGCTTTACCTGGAGCTTCACCGCAAAGAGAGTTGGTCTGACTTCCTTGAAAACAAGTACCAAGCACTAAATGATCGTCGCCACAAAACTCTCGATGTTATTGCCAGTCTGGGTACAACTCTAAACGAATTAGCAGTGAAGGATTACGCTATTTTCAAATCCCTCAAGCCCTATCCTGCTACTCCAAACGATACGGATGTAATAATTTTTGGAGACAAGACAACATTTAAAATGGCAATAACTTCTCTCTACAATGAAAATTATTTTTTCCATGAATGGGCTCCCATGCAGACAACACTTATTCATCCCAAGGGCAAAGGAAAGATAGGAAAAGGCAAGAAAGGTGGCACCTATTATATTGATATGTATTCCGATATATCGACGGACTATTTCCTCTACATCGACAAGAGATCTTTGCTCCCCCACATAGAAACTCGAATAATCAATGGCAAAGAAATCCAGAATGTCCGCAAAGAAATAGAACTGGCTATAATTCTTTTTCACAACGTCTTTCCTGAACGAACCTTTCAGCTAGAACATTTTTATATGCCCCTCTACCATCTCCAGGAAAAAGATTTTGACGTGGAAGTCATGCTAAACTTCGTGAGGGATCAGAAACTCAGCCGGGCACTTTCAACAAACCTCACCTTAGTAGAGCATATGCATAAAGAAATATTTGGCTTCGTTCCCGAAAGAATCATTTATATTTTAGATCAGATAGGCAGAAACTTGCCAGAACTTGACCGTTTTATAGCAAAAGGACAAACCACTCCATACCTGATATCGCCAACAACATTCTGGCGAACATTTATCGACAAAATCTTTGATCCGGCAGCCTTCAGAAGCCTGATATCCCAGGGAGTACACATGTTAAACCCAATATTCTTCATTGATGTGATGCAGAGCCTAAAAAGGCGATTCAGCGAACGTGGTACCTACCATCTGGAATAACATGGAGTAAATTATGAAAAGAGCAGCCTTCTTTGACCTGGACCTTACCATTACTAACCTGGATAGTTTCAGACTGTTTTTGCGCCATTTTTACCGAAGAAGGAGACGGATTTATATCCCCTATATCTTGTTGTTTTTGGTTCTCCGCAAACTCAGAATCATCTCATTGCACACGTTTAAAGAACATGCCCTGATCGGCTTACGAGGAAAAACAAAGAATGAGATTAAGCTAATTGGAGTAGAGTTTTTTCAAAACCATCTGCAGAAAACAATACGAGAACACGCCCTGCTACGAATAAGGAAACATCAGCGAAACAACGAAAGTATCTATATTGTTTCCGCTTCTCCAGATATTTACCTACAGGCTATATCGCAACATCTCAATTGTGACGGCTACATCTGCTCAAAGCTGCACTATAAGAGGTTCAAATTCAGTGGCACCTTATCCGGCAAGGACTGTATAGGAGCAGAGAAGAAACAACGAGTAGAACAACTGGCGAATACCTTACTCATTGATTTAAAAAACTCCTCGGCTTACTCAGACCATGAAGCAGACCTGCCATTTCTCGAAACTGTGGGAAACATATTTGCAATTTCACCGTCCAGAAGACTCCACACGATCGCCCGTAGAAAAAACTGGATTATTGAACACTGGTAGCCGCTATACCCTTGTGTCTCTCAATTTGACAGGAGTAAAGACACCCTGTCAAATTGAGATATTAAATATCCCCTCTTCTCTAAAGTATTGCCTTCACTCTGTGCACTGCCCCTATATAAGACGCTCAATACAAATATCTTTTGGTAATTGAGCTGATCATTCTGATGCTGGCGTACTTTATGCATTTACAACATCAATATCCAACAACAAGGATCGACCTCGCAAAGGGGAAAAAGACGGAATGAACACAATATTAATTATTTATCAAAAGAAAAAGAAACGACAAGAAAACTTTGTAAAGTTTGTTTCTATCCTATGCAAACTTGCCAGTGCGATAATTATCGCCTGGATTCCTCTTTTTTTACTCTACGAAATCCCATGTAAAATTGGTGAGCACTTTGATACTGACATGCTCATTGTCAAGACAGCCCAACACGCTGAGAATACGGTGACAATGAAATACAGAACCAAAAGTTATTCCCTAAATAAATTCGCTCACGAATTAGAGGAAATGATAGAATTTTACTCACGAATATAATTGGAGTCAATTATGAAGAACCGGATAAAAGTTGTTGCAAGATCAAAGCAGGGTGAAGTTCTCAAAGGTTTTGTGGACAGGGACGAGCTCTCTCACTTCAATGAAAATAAATCTATTTATATCCAACTGGTTTCAGGTGGTAATAGCATTGGAACGTACATCTGTCAGGAACAACTCGATGCATTATTTCTGGTAAAATCGTTTGAAGGCGAAAAACCATCATTACTGTTCCGGACGATTTACGACATCAGAAGAATCATACGAGAAAACCTTTCAATAATTAGTGCAGCCGCTGTCGTGGTAATACTGTCATTAGCGGGTCTCGTTGTAATGTGGTGACTTTTAGCCTCAGCTGATCTGATAAATTAATCGGTGATTTTTATGGCTCAGAAAGACAATACCCGTAGCACGGGCTACAGATTCGATACTGAAGCTGGAAGTGAACATGCCAATATTGCTTTACCACTCGCGACATCATCCAATCCCAATATCTATAATGCCAATTTCACCGATCTCCCCATTGATCTGGCATCATTTTTTCGTGCTTTGTGGCGACGAAAATTCTTTATTTTAGTGACATGGGCAATACTCCAGGGCCTAGCAATATACTCTGCTTATACCGCCACACCTATATATCAGTCCAACGCAGCTCTGGAACTAAAGATACTCCCCGCCTTACCTAAATCTGAACTGCACAGTGAGGCATCCATGTCAAAGATTAATGAGAAAAAATACATGGAGGCAATGAAGCGCTTACTGAGCAGCCGCAAACTAGCCTTGATGGTTATTGAAACCTTAGGACTTCACCGGGAGCCTTCCAGCGATCCATCAAATTCATCTACCAACAATGCAGCTCAACAGCAGACGGCTGGCGCTGATAAATCAGAAGCCGATCTAATTAAAGCATACGTTGCTTTATTCCAGAGTGATTTTTCGGCAAGTATTGAAAAAGGTGGTGTAACTGGCGTAATCAATCTCACCTTCAATGATGAATCTGCGGAAAAAGCCACTGATATCTTAACAACCCTCATAGACCAGTTCTGGCTGATCATTTACGAGAGACCCGAAATAGCCTTTGCCAAGGAACGCAAGCATATAAAAAGCATGATTGACCAGGCTCAGATTAAACTTAACGGCGCCTACAATGAGTTAAACACGTTCCTCTCTGGGAATGATATTTTTTTCTTGGAAAACATTGATGTTATGACAAAAAAAGATATTGAAATAACATCAAGTCAACTGTTGGAACTCAGCAAACAAACAGAGCAGACCAGCATGGCAACAATTCACCTGGGAATAATCTGGCATAAAGCACTGGAGGACCCCAACGGTGTTAAAGAAATCACAAACAATTATCTAATCAGCGCCCTGAAAGAAGAACTGGCACTGACCAAGGCAGAACTGGCTAACCTGGCTGTAATATATGCAGAGGGGTACAGTACTAGGAAAGCAACTGCCGCTAAAGTTGCGAGCCTGGAACAGGCAATTGTAGAGGAAAAGAACAACATTATAGCGACATTACGCAACAATTTTGAGGCTAGCAGGACCAAGGAGGCTGTACTGCTGATTGAAGTAGAAAAATTAAAAGATTTTGTCATCCAGAAAAAGACTCTCAAGGGAAAGTATGATGCCATTGAAGCTGAAATTGAAATAAACAGAAAAGTATACAAATCAGTACTTCAGCAATACGAGGCCTTAAAAATAGAAACGTTATTTCCATTCACCTTAAACATGATCGACCCACCTCTCCTTCCCCATAGACCAATACAACCCCAAAAAGAGATCCGGGTGGGAATAGGTTTCATGCTCGGTATAATATTTGGCTGTTCAATTGCTCTACTCATTGAATTCACAAACCCAGGGCTTCGCGCACCAATTGAGGCGGAGAGGCGTACAGGCCTGCCGCTGCTAGGGGCCGTCCCACCCATGGCACTGATAAAAGAAATTTCAAGCATGACTCAATTTGAGAAACACACTTTTCTTGAAGGCTGGCCAGAGTTCAATCAATCATTTAATGATTCTGTTGGGATTCTGTTATCTAAACCGGGATTGAGCGTCACTATTACTTCCCCGGAAGCAAAAGAAGGAAAAGCAATGGTTGCCCTGGGAATAAGCAGGCAGTTAATAACTGCCGGTAAAAAAGTGCTTCTTATCGACGCCAATTTTTCTAACAGCAAACTTGATAAAATTTTTAATCTGGATCATCAACCTGGCTTGCTCGACATTCTCCAGCAAAGGGTAGAAGACACTCAACAGAACCACTCCATAAACCAACAGACCCCCGTTCAAGAATCCGGCAGTGGCGGCAAACTCTATGCCCTAAAAACAGGGTCGACACGGAACAAATCTACGCCCCTCGGGCTTATTGAAACGAAATCATTTGTTGAGCTCATGAAACTGTATAAATCCGAAACCGATTATGTGATTGTTATCACGCCACCATTGTTGCGAGAAGTAGTGACATATATACTCAGTAGAGCCACCGACACAACCATGATGGTTCTCAGGGAACGTCAATCCAAAATAAAAGATGCTGTCCGGGCAACTGAGGTATTACACAGGGTGGGGATTCCGATCATGGGACTCATTGTCACAGAATCAGACAGCTACAACAAGTAAAGAGATAGATAAAACACAGCGTATTTAAGTGGCACATTATGTTTTCTGCTTTACTTGTAGAGAAAGACTTAAAAAAAGACACCCCATAGGAGGAGTAAAATGGCTGATCTGCAACAACGTATTCTAGATATTATTCATAAGCCCCAACTCGCGGCCCTTGCGACAGTAACAGAGCAGAACAATCCATGGGTTCGATATGTAGTAACGGTTGGCGGAGGAGATCTTTCTCTTCGGTGCGCAACTTTCGTAGATTCAAGGAAAAATGCACAAATTACCCATAATGATAATGTTCACCTCACCTGCGGAGTGAACAGTTTGCTGGAAATGAAACCTTATCTTCAAGTTCAAGGAAAAGCCAGAATTACCACAGACCACGATGAGCTTCATGCATTCTGGAATGATATGCTTGCCCCTATCTTCGATGGCCCTGACGATCCCAAGTACTCTGTCATCATAATTAAACCATACAGAATTGAATACTGTACTCCTGGCTCCTATGAGCCCGAGGTCTGGACCAAATAAGCCAATGGTAATGCGACACCTTCATCTCCATTTTTCAGTTTTTTGAAGGTGTCTGAAGCACTCTCACCTTGCCTACATTGATCTTGCGTGCTTGCTTTAACCCACAATAGAGACTCATAACACTGGCGAAAAAGCAGCAACAGCCATAAAGATATTGTCTTTTCAGCTTAATACCTCTGCACCCGAGGTGAAGACAATAGCCGCCATATCAGCAAACGTAATGGATACAGAAGCAACCTCTCCTGCCAATATTTCCCATAAACATGGTCAGTTTTTACTCTTACGACCTTACGCATACTAACGACGAGAAGAGATTGTACCTTTTCCCATGGCTACATAACACAAGCTCCTCTTGCTAGCGCATTTTACAATTGTTAAATTCAACTTGTTTTATACCGCTATTTCTTCTATAGTCCGCCTCCATTTGCACTGTTTCTACCAAATATTAAGGAGTTCTCTTTCATGAAGATAGGAATTGTAGGTTTACCTAATGTCGGTAAATCAACACTGTTTAATGCTCTCACCAACGCTGGTGCAGAAGCCAGTAATTATCCATTTTGTACGATTGAACCTAACATCGGTATTGTCAAAGTTCCCGACGAACGGCTCGAGGTACTCGCCAACCTAGGCAGGTCCAACAAAATTATCCCCACCTCCATTGAATTTGTGGATATCGCTGGTCTTGTGAAAGGCGCCTCACAAGGTGAAGGTTTGGGTAATCTCTTTCTAGGACATATCCGCAGTGTTGAAGCGATCGCCCATGTGGTCAGATGTTTTGACGACGACAATGTCACCCATGTACATGGGGCTATTGATCCTGTTGGTGATGTTGAAACAATCAACCTCGAACTGATCCTCTCCGACCTTGAACTCGTTGAAAAACGCATATTCACCGAAGAGAAGAAGGCACGGGGACAGGACAAAGAAGCCAAAATAAAATTAGCTGGCTTACTGAAACTTAAAGCAGCTTTTGAAGACGAAAAGCCAGCCCGGCTTGCCGATCTCACCGACGATGAAAAAAAACTTATTGCCCGTGATAGCCAGTTCCTCACGAACAAAAAAGTAATCTATGTTGCCAACGTCAGTGAAGACGATCTCGTTGCTGAAGAAGATAATGACTATGTGACAAAATTAAGGGCATACGCTGTCGCCCATGGCGATGAACTCGTATGTGTTTCTGCTAAGATCGAGGCTGAACTCTCCGAAATGGATGCCGAAGAAGCTACAGCATTCCTCGCAGATCTTGGTATTAAAGAATCAGGTCTTATCCGCCTTGCAAAAGCCGCATACTCTCTTCTCGATCTTATCTCTTTTATTACCACCGGCGAAAAAGAGACCAGGGCCTGGACCATAAAAAGAGGTACTAAGGCACCCCAAGCAGCGGCAGTCATTCACACTGACTTTGAAAAGCATTTCATCCGTGCTGAAGTTGTTCCCTATGACGATCTTGTTGCCGCTGGTTCATGGTCAGCCTCAAGAGATAAAGGTAAGCTACGCACTGAAGGAAAGGATTATGTTTTTCAGGACGGTGAAGTAACCGTGTTTTTAACAAGCGCCTGAGTTCACATGAAAAAAGCATCACAATAAAACTGTAAAACAGAGCGTTTGGTTTTACCCCGCATTTTCAACAGTTCTGACAGCTCTAGGTTCAATTTTATTTGCCACAAACCATAGTATCTATGGTTTGTGGCAAATAGAACTCTAGATAATACCGCCAAGACTTCTCCTCGTATACATGTAGAATAACCCTGTTCTGCCCGCCACCACCCCCACCAAGACATCCTTGCGCATTCCAATTTCGCTGTCCATTTCCCCTGTCAGCCTCTGTGCCTTTTTTTAACACCATGCCCTTATTCAGCCTATTATCCATCGGTTCAGGCAACGCCATATTCATAGGCCTGGGGTGTAGTAAGGTATTTGTAAGATCCTTTTTTCATATTAATTATTTTAATATTAGAGGATTACAGATATGACAACGCTACAAAAAGAACAACTCTACAACAAATGGAATTCATGTGGTCGAGACACAAGAATTGAACTTACCTGCAAGTATCTGAAAATCTTAAGATCAGGCGAGCCCCAAACAACCTGGTTACAGTTTTTAGCAAACCATCTTGCGTGAGGATGAGCATTAGTCCGGAATGCCTCTCCCCTTTTGAGTAGTCCATCGAGGCCTCTCTCCGACTTTATGGCTATAAAAAATAGTTTTTTAGATAAAAGGTAATAGTGAAAAACAACAAGCAACTCACACCAGCTCAGATAAAAGATCTTTCCATCGAATGGGCGATCTACAGCAAGAGTCAACAGGAACCTATTTTGCAAGAATTCCGCGACACCTGTAATGAAAAATGCAGTCACGATGACTTCCTTGAATTCCTACGAACCAAACTACAAATGGACGGATACTGGAAAAAGATTGGCATAGTGTAAACCTTACGACCGTATTGCCCTCCTCCCCCCTCCCCCGTATAATCTATGTAGTCCACCACCCTTTGAAAAAACACCTCCCTTTAGCGTTCTTGACTTAAGGAAAAGAAGAGGCAAGCGTAACAATAGGAATCGTCCAGCGCCAGCTCAACAATAATATTTGCGTACAACTCATGGATGCATGAGAATATGGTGGACAGCAGACTTGTCGACGTTAAATCAAAACATTCTTATGCTGACCTAAGAAAAATTATAAACAGCCTTCCATCTGAAGACATGTTATTACAGTTAAATAGTCAAAAATAAGCCCCTACACAATCTGCGCTTATCACTTATATCTATCCCCATTCCAGAGATAGTGCCCCGACCAAAGGAGACGAAGATGCTTCACCAAAGTTGGCTGTCAATTTTATTTTTTTCATTTGCCTTTGCAGCAGTTAGCAATGCTTTTATTGCCTGCTTTTCTGCTTTTAATTACAAAAATACTCCAGCAGGGAAACTAAGCCACAGTCAACTTCGCGTAAAACAGGGCAACGCTAATTTCGAACAACGTTTCAATGTTTTTATTTTATCTCTTCTTTTCAGCGTCACAAGTCTTCGTATTCTTTTAATCACCATTGTTTTGGCAACCATTAGCAATTTTATCTTGTAACTCATCAGATGGCCCCAAAATATCGGCACATCATGCCAAAAGCCCTACAACCTGCCATGAATATTATTTTTAGCGGATTACTCTGACATCAACAGATTCGAGCTTATAGTAATATATACACAGGCGGCGATACAGACAGCGCCTGTCAATAGTGTTGAAGAGTTGCCGAGAAACATCGATGTAAAATGCTAATTTCAAAGTATTTAGACTAGAAAATTCAGCTAAATACCCAAGCACATCACCTGTACAACTGTTATCAGACCGCTTCTTACCTACGCACCAGCCGCTGTCTCCCTTCCCCGCTTAAGCCCATGTTACCACGAGTTGTAGCAACCATTGCCCAATGAGATCAATTAAGGAGTAAATACAATGATGTTTCAACCAGTCAATGATCATACAATGTTATGTCAACCCACCACAGTAGACGCCGTAGTTGACCTACTTTTCGAAGATATTTCACTCAGAGATCGTGTTGTTATGGCAGGGCTCAGCGAACAGGAGTTTGACTCTAGAGTCTACTTGTCCATGGCAAAAATTCTGAGAAAAGAATTTGGTCTTTACAGTGGCAACGATGAACTCCTTAAATCCTGTTTTTCCTACCTTGGAACTGATTACGATTCATTTGAAGACCCTGCCATGGTGATAATTAAAGAGCTGTGGAAAAGAGTAAAGAACGGCCACAGCCTGAGACTTGTCGAGAAAAAAAACGGCACAAGTACCTAGCTCCTAATAGCCTGGCACAAGGCAAACGGACAGACCTTTTTTTTACAGGTTATACACAGTAGATTTCAATCAAGTTTTTGTAACTATTCAGGCGACACGTTACTGTCGGTCCCCTCCCCCCCTGTAGCTGTTGCTCTGCAATTCAAAGCTCTTCAATTGTGACCACGAAGTTACGAATATTATTAAGAGCGTCCACGGGGGAAGTAGTTGGAGTGGTACAGAAAAGTTACGACATTTTCACCTTAATCCATCTTTTTTATGGCCAAGTCCTTGACCGAAATGTAGAGTAAGGCATTTTCTTTTCATAGAGACTCAAACGTTACTGTAGATTTCAGAACTCACTCATTTCACCAAGGGTTGACCATGAACACAATCAAAAAAGCGGATTTCGTAACATCCATCGCAGACAGCCTCCAGTACATCTCTTATTACCATCCTTTAGATTTTGTAAAAGCGTTACACAAGGCCTACAAACGTGAAAAAAATAAGGCGGCCAAAGACGCAATCGGCCAGATCCTTATTAACTCGAAAATGTCTGCCATTGGCAAACGCCCCATCTGCCAGGACACAGGGATTGTGACCGCTTTTATTAAAGTCGGTTCAAAATGCCAATTCGATACAGAGGATACCATTCAGGAAATGGTGGATGCAGGTGTTCGCCTTGCCTATAGCAACAAAAGTAATCCTTTACGCTTTTCTGTGGTCGAAAACCCTGCCACCGAGCGTAAGAACACCCGAGATAACACACCAGCTGTTATCTATACGGAGATTGTACCTGGCGATGGTATCGAGGTGCATATCGCAGCCAAAGGTGGGGGCTCTGAAAACAAGAGTAAATGCGTTATGCTTAACCCCAGTGACTCCATAGTTGATTGGGTTAAGAAAATTGTGCCAACCATGGGCGCAGGATGGTGCCCTCCCGGAATCATAGGCCTTGGAATTGGTGGAACTGCAGACAAGGCAATGGTAATGGCCAAAGAATCCCTTATGCAGCCCGTTGACATAGACGAGCTCATCGAGAGAGGTCCCAAAGACAAGCTCGAAGAACTTCGTCTTGAACTGTACAACGCCATTAACAGTCTGGGCATTGGCGCCCAGGGATTAGGTGGACTTACCACAGTGGTCGACGTTAAAATTGCCCAGTTTCCAACCCACGCGGCCTCTCTTCCTGTGGCACTTATTCCCAATTGTGCAGCCACACGCCACACCCACTTCGTCCTTGATGGATCAGGCCCCGCGGAGCTGACACCACCAGATATAAACGAATGGCCAGACATCTCTCTTGGAACTGGAGACGAGATAAAAAGAGTGTTTTTGGACAACATTACCAAAGAAGAAATCGGGACCTGGAAATCGGGCCAGACGCTTCTGCTCAACGGCAAAATTCTCACCGGCCGGGATGCCGCACACAAACGCATCCAAGATCTGCTGGACCAAGGCAAGCCCCTCCCCGAAGGTGTCGACTTTAACGGTAGGTTTATCTATTACGTAGGACCAGTTGATCCTGTTGGTGATGAAATTGTTGGCCCCGCAGGCCCAACAACGTCAACGAGAATGGATAAATATACTGACATGATGCTTGATCAGACCGGGCTCATTGGCATGATAGGAAAATCAGAACGTGGTGACGCCACCATAGCTGCCATAAAAAAACATGGCACGGTGTATTGTATGGCTGTGGGCGGCGCCGCATACCTTGTATCAAAAGCCATTAAAAAATCAAGAGTCGTTGCCTTTGCAGAGCTTGGAATGGAAGCCATCTATGAATTTGAGGTGGAAGATATGCCGGTTACCGTGGCGGTTGATTCAAGCGGTGAAGCAGTGCATAAAACAGGTCCCACATTTTGGCAGAAGGAAATTGCTGCAATGAAATGATTTGAGATAGTCCACGGACAATGGGCAATCGTTTTGCAGATTGCCCATTGTCCATGCGGCTATACAACAATTTGTGGTAGTGGTGTTTTTTTCCTTCTAAAAATTGAATTTATTTCACATTCAGGCAGCACTGGCTCTGTGTACAAAAAAAGCCTATTGCCGGGATTCGCCTTCTCAACCACCCGCCCTTCTTCATCTTCCATGCGGGTAATAGTAACACTATCACAGCCAATGCCCTTCAGCATATATTCAATTTTCTCCCCTGGATGAACGGTGTTTCTCATCTCAACGAATGGCGCTTTTCCTACCTGTCTGACAACAGCCACCGGCTCATATCCTTGTTCTGCCCGAGAAGAACTGTAAATCATCTCGGAACTACCCGGTTTTTCGATGATAAAATTCTCGGTCATGCCACGGGTTCCGGATCGACTAATTTCGTCGAGGAAGGTGTCCGGAAAACGTATCTTCTCCGGCTCTATCCAAGCATCTGCCGGAAGAGCTTTCAGATAATCCAGAGCCGCGCGGTAAATCCTTACCACCCCGCCAACATAGAAGATTGACTTCATGCGACCTTCAATTTTCAATGAATCAACACCACTGGCCACCAATCGAGGTAACATCTCAAGCAGACAGAGATCTTTAGAGTTGAAGATATAGGTCCCTCTCTCATCTTCCTGAACCGGGTAGTACTCCCCTGGACGTTTTTCCTCAACCAGAGAATAACTAAACCTGCACGGATGGGAACAGCTGCCCTTATTGGCATCTCGACCTGTCAAATAGTTGGAAAGCATACATCTCCCAGAATAGGAAATACAAAGAGCTCCATGGATAAAGATCTCCAGCTCTCCCCTAACCTTGGAACGAATCTCATTAATTTCCACAAGAGAAAGCTCTCTGGCAAGATTTAATCGAGAAGCCCCCTGGGCCAGCCAAAATGCGGCGGATTCATGATTTGTCACATTTGCCTGGGTCGACAGATGCACTGGCATAGCAGGTACAGTGCGACGACATATACTGAGTACACCAGGATCGGAAACGATCACCCCATCAACACCGATTGCATCAAGTTCATGTAAATACGAGGGAAGACCGTCAAGATCCTGATTATGTGCAAATATATTAATAGTCACATAAACCTGCACGCCATATTTATGTGCATAAATCACCCCATCCCGCATGGCATCTGCACTAAAATTCCCCGCTTTGGCGCGCAGGCTAAATTCTTTACCACCAAGATACACAGCGTCGGCGCCATAATGCACGGCAGTGACCAGCTTTTCATAGTTTCCGGCGGGGGCGAGTAGTTCGGGGAAGGTAATTGCAGCGGCTGTCCTGGGCCCTTTCGAGGACTTGGCATTTTGTCTGTTTTCGATCATGATGAGGTAAAATATTTGACTTTTATTTTATTCTAGCCCTTTAGAAATTTCATTCATGTACTACAATGGTACAGAGTATTTTAGAGGGCTTTTTCGTACAACTGTATGGATACACCGATATGTATGTATGAACGCCCTCGATTTCAAGACAATTCTAATGGACACCCGTACGGTTGTTCCTCACAGTGGTATATTGAATTATGAAAATTGGTATTGCAATGAGTGGTGGCGTCGACTCCACCGCCTGTGCATTAATGCTCAGAGAAAAACATCAGGTTAAAGGTTATTTTATGCGCCTTGCCCAACCTGATTTTAGTGAGCAAAAAGTCAGAGTGGAAGCCATAGCGAGTAGGCTGGGTATTGAGCTGCATATCATCGACCTGAGAAAAGAATTCGACCAAGCTGTTCTTGACTACTTTTCAGGGAGTTATTTTAAAGGCCTCACCCCCAACCCCTGTGTCATATGCAATAAAGAGATTAAATTTGGTCTGTTTTTAGATGCTATTCTCGAAGCCGGAATGGAGAAAATGGCGACCGGTCACTATGCACGAGTTGTAAAGAATGACACCTTGTATAAGCTTAAGACTGGCCTTGACCCTAAAAAGGATCAATCGTATTTTCTGGCACGACTCAATCAACAGCAACTTGACTCTGTCCTCTTCCCCTTAGGTGATAAAGAGAAAGATTCAATCTATGAATATGTTGAAGAGAATGGCTTCAACCATTTCAGGGGCCAGGAAAGTCAAGACGTTTGCTTTCTTGAAAAAAACCAGATAAGCAACTTTTTAGACACAAGAAATACCAACGCTATGGCGAAGGGTGCCATTGTGTCAACAAAGGGCAAGATCCTCGGCGAACATACAGGGCTTTTTCATTACACCATCGGCCAACGCAAAGGGCTTGGTATTTCCAGTCCTGAACCACTCTACGTCATAGGTCTTGATCCAAAAAACGACACTGTTATAGTCGGTACAAACGACGAACTTTTCAGTAAGACTATCCAGGTAACAGACCTTCACTGGCTCAGCGGCACTCCACCTGATCTCGATCAGGCTTACAACATACGTATACGCTACAGCCACAGAGGCTCTCTTGCCCACCTGGAAATCCGGGATAAAACCTGTGGCACATTCACCTTTTCTGAGCCGCAAAGGGCTATTACACCGGGACAATTTGCTGTTGTTTACAATAATACAGAGCTACTCGGCTCTGGTATCATAGCCTAGGTTACAATTTTCATGAAAAAAGTTTTTATCACCACCCTTGGATGTAAGGTCAATCAATACGAATCAGCGTCATTTAAGGCGGAATTTGAGGATGCCGGTGTTGAAATTGTCGGTAAAGATGATGCCGCAGATATTGTTATCATCAATACCTGTACCGTTACCGGCAACGCCAGCGCCCAATCGCGACAAACCATTCGCAAAATAGCCAGAAGAAATCCAGAGGCAAAAATTATTGTGACAGGATGCTACGCCGAAATAGCAGCCGATGAACTCGCCCAGGACAAAGAACTTGTTGGTCGAGACTTCACCCTTATAGGTAATTCCAAAAAAGACATCCTCGTCAATACAGCCCTCAGTGCAGATGAAACCACCACCCGGATCATCCTTGGCTCCATAAAAGATGCAAAAGAGATATGTGACTTGCCGGTACATAAGTTTGCAGGTCGCAGCAGGGCTTATCTGCGCATTCAGGATGGTTGCGAAAGCTTTTGCTCTTACTGCATCGTACCCTATACCCGCGGCCCCAGTAGGTCACTTAGCCCCGAGAAGGTAATACAACAGGCCGAAACATTTGCCCAAGAGGGTCATAAAGAGATTGTCCTCACCGGGATACACATAGGCTATTACGGCAAAGACCTTGGGGGAGAAAACAATATCGTAACTCTCCTCAACCAGCTCACCCTGGCAACACCCGACGTTCACTATCGCATCAGCTCTCTTGAACCTGTTGAAATCACAGCCGAGTTACTTCAGCTGATGACTGCCAGAAGCAACATTCAGCACCATCTCCATATTCCTCTGCAAAGCGGTCACGATGATATTCTTAAACGAATGAACCGTAGATACAACACGGCAACATTTAAAGAGATAGTTGATAAATGCAAAACATATCTACCGGACGCCGCCATTGGCATAGATATTCTAGCCGGATTTCCAGGAGAATCGGACGAACAGTTCGCCGAGGCACTTGTGTTTTTACAAAACCTTGACTTTACCTACCTGCACGTCTTCCCCTACTCAATCCGCCCTGGCACACCGGCTGCCACGTTCCCAGATCAAGTTAAAAAAGAGACTAAAGAACAAAGGGTTGCCAAACTCAGACAACTCAGTGATTATAAAAGAGACACTTTTTATGCAAGTCAACTTGAACGTACAGTAACAGTTCTTGTGGAGGGCAAACGAGATGATGCGAGTCTACTCAAGGGGTTCAGTGACAATTACGTGGCCGTCCGTTTTCAAGGTGATGATAGCCTCATTAATCAGCGCGTTCAGGTAAAGCTTAAGACTCTTATTAACAACTACGTTTTAGGAGAATACATTGGCTCCAATGAAAATCGAAATAATTGCCATCGGTGACGAACTAACATCAGGCAGGATACTCAACACCACAAGTAGTTTTGCCGCGCGACATCTCTTTGATGCGGGCTACGACATCTACGCCATGAATACTATTGGCGACAGCCCCAGACTTATAGGAGAAGCTCTCAAACGTGCACTCTCAAGGGTTGACGCCGTTCTCGTGACGGGTGGACTTGGGACCACCGACGACGACCTGACGAATGAGGCTGTATCAAAGGCGCTGAACAGGCCCACCATGCCGAATCTAGAGATTTTATCCAATATTCGGGCCCACCTTGATGAGATAACGGCAAACCCGGTAAGTGACCTTGAGAAACTAGCGTGGCTCCCCTCCGGGGCCGAGGCCCTTAACCCTCAATCCCAAATGGCGGGTTATCAACTCATCCACGATGACAAGCCCATTTTTTTTCTACCTGGTGTTCCCCGACAGATGCGACACCTGATGATTGAAGAGGTATTGCCAAAATTATCCAATTGGCATGAAGACCATCGCCTGACGACCTATCATAGAATTTTTCGGATCTTCAATCTCCCAGAGACAGAAGTGAACCGCCAGATTGCCAGCCTCGACCTCAGTACAGACGTACATATTGGCTATTATCCCGTCTTTCCTGAAGTCCATTTAAGCCTCACGGTACGGGATAAAAAGAACAACAATGCCAAACGATTGTTCAAATCTTCCTGCAAGGCTATTAACACGGTACTAGGAGATTCAATCTATGGTATTGACCGCGACAGTATGGAAAAAATCGTAGGTAATTTGCTCCGTTCTTACAACTTAAGACTGGCAGTAGCAGAATCTTGCACCGGCGGACTAATATGCAGTAGAATGACAGACAGCCCAGGCAGTTCAGACTATCTCTTAGGGGGAGTGGTATCGTACTCCAACGCACTCAAGACAGAATATCTCGGTGTGTCAACGGAGTTATTAGATAACAAGGGTGCTGTAAGTCGCGAGGTTGCAGAAGCCATGGCGGTTGGAGTACGAGAGCGCACCAAAGCTGACATTGGTCTTGCGGTAACGGGGATTGCCGGCCCTTCAGGTGGCAGTGACGCAAAACCTGTTGGAACCGTGTATATTGCGATAGCAACAGATGAAGAAAACTGGGTTTCCAAGTTCAACTTCCCAGGAAATAGAAAACAAGTACGAGAGCTTACTGCCCAGAGTGGCCTGGATCTCATTCGTAAATACCTCCTTCGCCGTGAAAGTCATTTTTTATCACCGGCCCAAACATGCAAAGAGGTTTTTTAACCATATTATGGTAAATAGTATCTACTCAATAGACGAGTAACAATATTTATTATCGGAGAAAAACATGGCTTCACCAGCTAAAAAAGATAAAGG
>NVXR01000039.1 GCA_002733995.1 Desulfotalea sp.
CAAACACCCAAGTAAACGGATTTGGAGCATCTATGAACAGTTACAGGCGGTGGTTTCGTTTAGTGAAGATACATACCCTGGCTTCTTTTCCCACTTACCGGGGCTAGCCGATATTGGCAGGTCGCCTGAATAGTAATAAAATCGAATATATCAGAGAGGAAAAAATATGTGTGGCATTGTAGGCTATTGCGGCCCAAAGCGTGTTGTTCCTGTAATTTTAGAAGGTCTCAGGCGTCTGGAATACAGGGGCTATGATTCAGCCGGAATCGTATACCTTGAAAACGGTGAACTCATAAAACATCGTGCAAAAGGCAAATTGGCCAATCTTGAGTCTATAATTGGGGATGCCATTATTGCTCCGGCCCACATTGGTTTGGGTCATACCAGATGGGCAACCCACGGTGCTCCAACAACAGAAAATGCACATCCCCATAGTGATTGTACGGGTGAACTTGTCGTTGTCCATAACGGTATTATAGAAAACTATCACTCTCTGAGAAGTGAACTCAAGGCAAAAGGCCATATCTTCACCTCTGAGACCGACACCGAAGTCCTGGCTCACCTTATCGAAGATAATCTTGATGGTGATTTGGTTGCGGCGGTAAAAAAAGCGGTTGCTCTTGTTGAGGGATCGTATGCCCTTGGTGTCTTGTGGGCTAAAGAGCCTGGGAAATTGATTGCTGTACGAAATCAGAGCCCTCTGGTTTTAGGCCTAGATGATGAAGGTGGTTCTTTTCTCGCTTCGGATATCCCTGCTTTACTGCCGTATACCAATAAGGTCATATTTCTTGATGATATGGAACTTGCAGTATTGACGGCAGGCAAACAACAAATTTTCTCCCTTGAAAGCGGCGAACCTATTGAAAAAGAGGTGGAGATTATAAATTGGAATTCAGCCATGGCCGAAAAAGCTGGCTACAAGCATTTTATGCTGAAAGAAATTTATGAACAACCCCAAGCCATTACCAATACCGTAAGTGGCCGTGTCAATCCCGAGACGGGGCATGTTGACCTGCCAGAGCTTAATTTAACGGACGCAGAGCTGGCGAATATTGATCGTATAGTCTTTGTTGCCTGTGGTACTTCCTGGCACTCTGCACTTGTTGCAAAGTACTGGATTGAAAAATATGCCCATATCCCCGTAGAAGTTGATATTGCTTCAGAGTTTCGCTACAGACATCTACTCTTAAATGAGCGGGTATTGACGATTACCCTCTCGCAATCCGGTGAAACAGCAGATACGCTTGCCGGTTTACGCATTGCCAAGCAACTCGGCTCTAAGGTCGTTACCATCTGTAATGTGGTTGGTTCGACCATGACCCGGGAGGCGGATGGAACGATTTATACCCATGCAGGACCAGAGATTGGGGTTGCATCAACAAAGGCTTTTATCTCCCAACTGGCGGCACTTTTTCTTCTTACACTCCATCTTGGCCAGAAAAGAAAGACTATTAGTCAAAAGGATAGTCTACAGTTTGGTAGAGATCTTATAGATATCGCGGGAGTGATAGATAAAGAGTTAGGCCGAATTCATGACGACGTCAATGTTCTTATTGAATCGTACTATGATAGTCGCGATTTCTTATTTATCGGTCGGGGGGCCAATTTCCCCATCGCACTCGAGGGAGCGTTAAAGCTCAAAGAAATTTCATATATCCATGCAGAAGGCTATGCCTCGGGCGAACTCAAGCATGGGCCCATTGCCCTGATTGATAAAGACATGCCTATCCTTGGCCTGGTGCCCCAAGATGATGTGTATCAAAAGTCCATTTCTAATGTTGAAGAAATCAAGGCCCGTCAGGGGCGTATTATTCTCATTGGTACAGAAGGGGACAGCCATCTCAAAACCATAACCGATGACGTCATTTACCTCCCCAAGGTAGCGGACAGCATGAACCCCATTCTTTACACAATTCCGGCTCAGTTACTCGCCTATGCCATAGCGACCAGGCGCGGTTGCGATGTTGACCAGCCCCGTAATCTCGCTAAAAGTGTCACCGTCGAATAAGTATTAAATATTCCCGGCTATTTATGTCGGAGAGTAATAAAGTGTCATACTGAACGAGCGATCGCATTTCTGAATTTACGATTCTCGTTCGGTATGATGTCTTTCCTTCCTTTGTTGTAATTTCAAGATCCACTTCTTTTGCCATACCTCTTTCACCAGTTTAACGACGCTGAATTCAAGCAATAAATGCAACACGCCTACCTGTAAAGACTTCCACCCCCCGTGCTGAAATGGGAAATTTACTCCCAACGAAAGTGAAGATGGAAAACCTCATTTTGCCTAATGTCACGAGTGGGGTTTAATTACCGCTTACGTTGTTATCAATAACGGAAAAATACAGGGTTTGGGTCAATGAGTTGCGTGATCGAGAACATTGGCAACCTGGATGTATAGCTATAGATGAGGCAGGCACAGAATTTATTACCACTGAAGGAAATGATTATGATGGTGCAGAAATTTGGCAGGCCCAAGCATGATACTACGGCATTCTAGAGCCACCTGCCAAGGACCTTCATGGAAAAATAGTATCGTGCATAGGTGGCCAAAAATGGAGTAACCATTAATTAATGGGCTGCAGGACATCTGTCGATAAATTGGGCTAAAAGTGTTTTTTGTACAAATTCAATACCGTGCCAGTATTCTTGATTTTTCTGTATCAAATTCTTTTTTGGTAATTATCCCTATTTTTTTTAGTTCAGCAAGTTTTTTTAATTCTGTGTACATGTCGTTAGGATTTTTGATTAGTAGTTGTGCTGTACCGCCAGGTTGTACGCATTTAAAGTGTAGCTCGGTTGATCCAAGACGCCCAGGGACTGCTGGTATAACTGATTCCCGTAGTGTTAGTAGCTCAAGGCTTTTTTTATCGCAAAATGCATTTGCTTCTTGATAGACCTCTGCCTTATTAATGAACGACACACCAAGACCAGGAGAACCATCCTTCTTTCCAATGAAATATGAGTCCTGACTCATGGGGATGACGCCCGTACTTGAACAGCCGGAAATTATTAAGAATATAAATGCAACAAGGATTGATATTTTATTCATTTTGTTACCTTATTAACACATAAATGAGTTTTTGCAGAAACTGACTATCTTGAATTTTGTAATGTTATACAGAAAGAATGTATTCTAGGCAACCTGCAAGATATCAAGGCAGGAGCAAGAATAATGAAACTGATGACAGTTGAAGGATTTCATGAAGTGGTGAAAGAACAAAACGTTTCTTTTGAACATTATTCTTTTGTGTGTCCTCAGTGTGGGACTGTCCAAAGTGCTGAGAACCTGATCAACGCCGGGCTATGTGAAATTTTCGATCAGGTTCAGAAGTATTTGGCTTTCTCGTGTGTTGGTAGGTTTACGGGAGCGAGTTCTCCACGAAAAGAAAATGATAGTGAGCCTTGCAATTGGACTTTTGTGGAGCACATAAAAGTCCGCGAAAAGCATCCGATAACAGTTTTCGCTTATTAAAAATAATGCGTATGCCCTGAGAATACTCATATTACTGTCGCCAACTGCAGTTACCACCATCTCACGTCCAAGAGAAAGTTTTACCATTTTTTTTTGCCATCGCCTCTTGAATGATTTTTTTATTTAAATAGCACTTCAGCATACATATTTTTTAGGCGACGATTCTCTTCTTCAAGCTCTTTTATTTGTGTCATTAACGAAGCATCCAGCCCAAACTTCAATCTGCTGCACTTATTGTCCTACTTCAGCGGCCTTTACCTGCTCGTAGGGACGTAACGTTGGAGAATAGCGGATTTATAATCTGTCGGGTATTGCATAGCGTCGTTCAAGGTAATAGGAAATCTTTGCCACAGTAAATGTCATAATGAAATATAAAAAACCGATCACTAGATATATCTCAAATGCTCTAAAACTGCGGGTGTATATGAGTTGACCCACACGAGTTAATTCGGTAATTGCCAGCACAGAAACAAGGGATGTCTCCTTTAATAAGCTAGAAAAAATGTTCATTAAAGGAGGGATAGAAACGGCTAAAGCTTGGGGCATAATCACATGGGTAAGCGTTTGGCACCAGTTGAGCCCTAGTGCATACGCTGCTTCTTTTTGTCCAGAGTTGATAGACTGTAATGCCCCACGAACAACTTCAGAGATGTAAGCCCCGCCATTCAGTCCTAGGCCAATTATTGCCGCTTGAAAACTGCTTAAAGTAATGTTGATAGTAGGTAAGCCGTAATAGATAAAAAAGAGTTGGATAAGAAGAGGCGTTCCCCGGAATATTTCAACGTAGGGTGCAAAGAGAAGGCTTAACCACCGAGACTTTGAGCGTAACACGCCAACACAAAAACCTATCAGAGAGGCTGCACAGAAAGAAAGAAATCCTATTTTAACTGTGACAACTATACCAGCCCATAGGGCAGGGATGGACCTTGTCACAATTTCGAATTGAAAATCCATCATTTATTGCTGTTCCACCCTTAACCAGGAATTATATGCCTGGTCATAGGCCCCATTACTTTTAATTTCTTTAAGCGCATTGTTTACTTGTGTGGTGAGCAGTTGCGCATTTTTAGGCAGCACAATAACAATCTCTGCGTGGGCAAGTGGGGTCTCAACTACCCGGTAGAATGTATCTTTTTTGTCTTGTTGTACAACATAAGCGTAACCAACAAGTATGGCGTCAATGCGTTTGAATTTAAGATCGGTAAAGGCTTCCGGATTGTAGTTATACCGTTTGATTTCTGAAAAAACATCTTCCATGCTGTCGGCTAGCTGTTCGCTGCCGAAACCAACTTGAACACCAACAACCTTACCTTTTAGGTCCTCTTTATTGTTAATAGTCATGTCATCTTTACGCACAACGATCACATCGGGTAATTCATAGTAGACATCGCTGAAACTGACATTTTTACCTCTTGTCTCAGATTTAGACATACAACTAATAAGCATGTCATAATCACCTTTATGCAAGCCTGCGAGCAATCCCTGCCACTCGGCATCTATGAATTTTGCCTTGACACCCATCTCTTTCGCGAGGGCGTTGCCAAGATCGACATCAAAGCCTTCAAATTGTCCTGTGTTTTCGTTTATCGATTCAAAAGGCGGATATTGCGCACAAAACCCCACTTTCATTTCTCCAGAGTGTTTCATCTTTGCAAATGAATTATCGGCAAAACTGACGCTGACAAGACCTAAGCTAAGCACCATTATGATGGCGCTCAGTGCGATGTTAAGAGTATTAAATTTCATCGATTTTATCCCCTGTTTGATCTGATAATGTTGTGGTTTCATGGTGGAGAGAAATAAATGAAGGTGCTATTCCTTCAGCCCGGAGTAACTCTGCAAAAATTTCAATGAAAAGGCCTCGCCCTGCAACTGTTTTAAAATCTTTGGTAAGGTCTTTTTCATTATTGGCACAGATTGCGCCACCACAGTAACCAATGCATGTTGTGTTGATGCCACAGTTGGGACTTCCATCCATACCAGCAACCCCTGAGATGCTATACCCCTCTTTGGCAAATGCTGTAATTTGCAGCATAGTCGGGGTTAGAAGCATTTTGCAAAAATCTCGATAAGCCTTGTGGTCATACTGCTCCTTGGTCATCCCCCAACGGTTCATTCCGAGATAGCAGGTTTCTGGGCAAGGCAACTGTACTAAGCCGACACCGTTTTGTAGCAGAGATGCAAGGTCATCTGTGTAGACGCCCTTGGTATCAGCAAGAGGATACACCTTTGCATTACTGTTCAGTAAGCAGTGGCAGACGATAAAAATTGTTTTTCCGCGTTTCATAGCAAATTTGATAATTGGTAAAGTTGATGAGTTGAATTGTTAGAGTCTCTTTAACAAAATGGGTATTAAAATGGTTAGTTAAACCAATAATGCAAATGTGTCCAATTGGAAAAACCTATCGAGTGGCGGGGTGAGATTACTCTTTTCAATAGTTATAGGACAGGTTTGCTAAGGTAAGTGTTCCAAAAGGATTGGCCCTTCCACTGATATGAGCGCCCGTCGCGAAGAGATACATTGAGGTATCATTATGTGACACCCTAACTCCAGATATCGTTGTAATGTCGTCGGAGGATCTAATTTATATACACAATTTCAGTTAAATGCCACGATGTGGCACAACGGTTTTGGTGGGATACATATGGAACAGCACTATCGGTATTGGGTAAAAAATATCTTCAGGAAAACCTCGTCATCCAAGGGGCGTTAGCAGCAAAGATTGGGCTATATCTACTTATGCGCAAGTGTGTTCACCGCAGGCGTGGGGTGAGTCGCAAGCCGTGTATTTGGTGATCGAGGAAAAATGAAGAGGGGAGCTTGTTGACGTAGAAGGTTTGCAAGTTAATTTGCGCTTTTAGGGCGATGCGCAAATTAATTTGACAGGAGTAGGCATGTTCGGTACGTTAAATGCTCAGTTGAATTTCTAATCCCCAACTACAGAGGAGAAAACGAATGAAAGGAGTATCTCTTAGAAACGTTGTAACAGCATGTATTGTATTGGTAATGGTTTTAACCTGCTCAACATTTGCAGCTGCAGAAAAACTCCGTGTTGGGGTTGATACCGCTTTCGTCCCTTTTGAGTTTAAGGGAAAAGATGGGAAATATACAGGTTTTGATGTTGATTTGTGGGCAGGTATTGCCAAGCGAATAAAGGTTGAATATGAACTGGTGCCAATGGATTTCAATGGCCTCATCCCCGGTTTGACAACGGGAAATCTTGATGTCGTTCTTGCCGCGATTTTCATTAAATCTGCCCGCGAAAAAGCTATAGATTTCTCCCATCCCTATTTCAGAGCTGGTTTGAAAGTCTTGGTCCGTGAAGAGAACAAAGACATCAACGGCCCTGCTGACTTGAAAGGTAAAGTTGTAGCGGTAAAAACCGGAACAGCCACTGTCGATTACGTTAAAACACTAGGTGTTAAAAAAATCACTCAATTCCCCAACATTGATCAGGCGTATATGGAGGTTGTTATAGGTGGGGCGGACGCGGCTATGCATGATACCCCCAATGTCCTCTACTATATTAAAACTGCAGGACAGGGAAGAGTTAAAGCTGTAGGCGCAGACGTGAAAGCCGCATTTTACGGCATTGGTCTCCAGCAGGGAAGCGCATTACGCGATAAAGTGAATGTTGCTCTTCTTGAGATGCAGGAAGACGGAGAATACGACACGCTGTACATCAAATGGTTTGGGGCAGCTCCTGAATAATTCGGCAAGTGATGGCCAAATACGAAAAATAACGTAATTATTGAGGCGGCTAGCCAATCTTGGCTAGCCCCAGTAAGTGGGGGATTAGTCGGGATAAGTATCTGTTTGGAATCATATTGCAATAAGAGAAAACAAGGAAAATGATTTTTAAGAAACTAAATCACCGGCTGTAATTGTGTGTCAGCCGTTCAACTGCGCTCGATTGATGCTTCGAAACGTACAGGTGTGGCCAGTGCAGACCACAATAGACGGAGTTAGGACTGCTGCTACATAGATATAACCTAATAAAGGCGGCTGGCTAAGATTGTCAGGTCGTCATTTTTTATGTCTCGTGTTCTTTTCTCCTGGAAGTGATACAAGACTTCTTAAAAGTAACAACCCTCCAATCTGAAATCTTTAGAAGTTTTCGCTGCATTAAATATAATGGTAAAGAAACTATGAGCTTTGAATTTCACTACATCGTAGAAGCTTTCCCCTCTCTGATCGAGGGTGCCAAGTTGACATGGTATATTACTATATTTGGTATAATTGGAGGCTTGACTCTAGGAATAGTGGCGGGGATTTTGCGACTTGCTGGGACCGAGGCCGTCGGAGGGGAAAGCCATGGTATATCGCGTGTTTTCTGGATGATCGGCCAGAAATGCTCTATCACCTATATCGAACTCATCAGAGGAACCCCGATTATTGTTCAGGCCATGTTCATTTATTTTGCCTTACCCATGTTAATAGAGGTCTCAATCGGGGTGCGAGGCGTTCGTTTTGACGGTCTCACCGCTGCAATTATAACTATTATTATAAACGCAGGTGCTTATATTGCGGAAATTGTACGGGGCTCAGTACTGTCTGTAAATAAAGGCCTGATAGAGGCCGGTATGTCCATGGGAATAACGAGGTTTCAACTTATTACGAGTATTATTGGTCCCATAGCATTCAAGCGCTCCATTCCACCTTTGGGAAACCAATTTATCATCAGTTTAAAAGACACTTCTCTCTTTATTGTTATAGGTGTTGGAGAACTCACACGGCAAGGGCAAGAGATTATGGCCAGTAACTTCAGAGCATTGGAAGTTTGGTCGGCTGTTGCTGTGTGTTATCTGGTTATGACAGGAAGCCTTGCACTGTTTATGAAATACCTTGAACGGAGGGTAGAATGATATGAGCAGCATGATTGAATTCAAGAATGTCTGCAAGAGTTTCGGTGACATTGAAGTACTCCACAATATAGACCTTTCGATTGCCGAAAAAGAGGTGGTGGTGGTCGTTGGACCATCGGGCTCAGGGAAATCGACCCTGCTTCGCTGTATTAACGGTCTTGAAGTCGTCACTTCTGGAGATCTAGTCGTTAACGGTATTCATCTGCCAGGACAGAAACATTTGATTCGGGACATTCGGAAAGAGGTTGGAATGGTTTTTCAGCTTTTTTATCTCTTTCCGCATATGACAGCACTTGAAAACGTGGCATTTGGGCCAAAAAAGGTTCGAGGTGTTTCATCTGCTGAAGCAGTAGAAATTGCAGAACACCTATTGAACCAGGTCGGCCTTGCTGACAGAGCAAATCATCTTCCTTCTGAACTCTCAGGAGGTCAACAACAACGGGTAGCTATCGCACGGGCAATGGCAAACAAACCTAAGATTATGCTGTTTGATGAACCTACATCCGCGCTTGATCCTGAACTACGTGAAGAGGTTCTCAATGTTATGACCAAAGTGGCTCAGGAGGGCATAACCATGGTGGTGGTTACCCATGAAATGAGTTTTGCCAGTAAAGCGGGTTCACGACTATTATTCATGGATGAAGGTAAAATTGCCGAAGATGGCGATCCGCATACGTTACTAAAATCGCCACCCTCTGCGCGGCTTAAGAATTTCCTGCGGCACGTTGGCTATTAACTTGTCTTTTAGATCGAGTAGTCGGGGTACCTCATTACATCGTTTAATTCGTTATAAACACTGAATTTTAAGGTGGTGGGTACAGTAAAAATGAGAATAGATACTAACAAAGGAGTTTATTGGGATGCCTTCGGAAGCCGTTCATGATTCAAACGTTTTAAGTACTGCATTGGCCGAAAAAAATTGGAAAGAGATGGATTATCGTCAAGAACTGAAGCGGAATATCACCAACGTTGACGAGCTGTCTCGATATCTTCCTTTAACAGCGGAAGAAAAAAATGATATTCGACAAATTGAACAGATACATCCGATCATTATACCTCGCTATTACCTTAGTCTCATTGATCCGCAGGACAAGGATGATCCCATTAGAAGACTCTGTGTACCGGATGCTCAGGAGATGATAGTGGCGGGGGGCATGGGTGACACGACCCAAGATCCTTACGGAGATGACAAACACGATAAAGGTAACGGTGTGCTGCATAAATACGACTATACAGCTCTTGTTGTCACCTCGGAATATTGTGCCATGTACTGCAGACACTGTTTTCGTAAGCGGATGGTAGGATTGACCAATGACAAGACCGTTAAAAATTTTCACAAAGCTGCCGAATACATTGCTGACCACCCTGAGATTACCAATGTTGTCATGTCTGGTGGAGATCCTCTCATGCTGCCAACAAAAATCCTGAAGAAAATGTTGGATTCTTTGCGAGATATTCCCCACCTTAACCATGTCAGGATTGGCTCTAGAGTTCCTGTTTCCTATCCGATTCGCCTGTTTGATGATGAACTTATTGAGGTTCTGAAAGATTTTAATTCAGCAAAGACACTCTTTGTGCCGACACACTTTAATCATCCACGGGAAATCACTTCGGTCTCTACTGAAGCAGTTAAGCGTCTTAGAGATGTAGGAGTCACTGTGAATAATCAAGCGGTTCTGCTTGCAGGTGTAAACGATAACGTGAAAACGCTCAGAGATTTGATGAACGGTTTGCTGAGAATTGGGGTAAATCCATACTACCTGTACCAATGCATGCCGGTTGCCAGAGTCAGACACCATTTTCAGGTTCCTTTGAAGAAAGGGGTTGATCTTGTTGACGAGGCAAGGCGATATTTTGATGGATACGCAAAACGATTTAAATTTATCATAGCACACGATATCGGAAAACTTGAAATATGCGGCAGAATCGGTAATAAACTCGTACTCAAGCAACTCCATGCCCGGCATGGTCGAGATGAGGAGATCTCTCGTCTTTTGGTACGGGAGCTTACAGAAACCGGAGGTTGGCTTGATGACCTGCCTGAAGCATCTCTATGAAAACTGTTTATTACGCAACGGGACCGGCTTGTTTCGCGTTGCACGATAAGCAATACTTCCCACGGACAAAACAATAGATGAATAGAAACACTCCTTCACCCAGCAACCTCAAAGAGCTTGCTGATCTTTATTCTAAAATCAGAGGTGGAGACCATTCAGTTCGGCTCAATCAACGCAATCTTGCGCTCTTGAAAAGTATGATCGATTTCCCCGATGAAACTGCAGCTAAATCCATATCCGAATTGGCTGAAGAACATGGCTTGCACATTTCCTCTATAACCCGGTTAGCACAGAAGCTCGGTTTTCAAGGGTTTCACGATCTTAAAGGTCTCTTCCGTAGTAATTTAAAAAAGCAGCGCAGCTATTACACAGACCAGGTAAAGCATCTTCTGCAACAGGATCAAAAAATAATCCATGGGAACACATCCATCTTGAACCAAGTCGTAAAGGACGAGTGGGGCAATGTGTTACAAATGCTGGATAAGGTTGACGATAAGACTCTCTCGACAGTTACAAATCTGATCAAAAATGCAGGTCAGGTTATGGTTCTTGGTCTGCGTGGTTGTTACCCTGTAGCGTATTACCTCAGTTTTTATCTTGGCATGATTCTCGACAGGGTGTCGTTGGCCGGACAGTCTGGCCATACCCTTGGCGAAGACTTATCGCGTTTGAAAAAGGATAGCCTTTTGATAGCCATCAGCGCCCCCCCCTATACGAAGGAGACGATAGACGCGTGCCGTATCTGTCTCAAGCATGAGGTGAAACTTGTTGTAATAACAGATAATATCTCTTCGCCACTTGCAACTGGAACGAATAATGTATTGCTTGCACCAATCCAGGGGAAGTATTTTTTTAGCCCTATTGCGGCGATGATGATTTGTGTTGAGACCTTGCTAGCGGAGCTAGTCCTACAACTTGGAGAGAAGGCTCTGACTCGCCTCAAACGAACAGAAACTATTTTAGAATCATTACAGGTGGAGGTTTAATCAGCACTCCATATTTCAAGGCAACTCATATCCCATAGGAAGACATCTAATGGAAGAATGGCAAAGGCAACTCCAACAGATAGTTAACACCCTTGAGCGAATTACCAAATATATCAATATTACCCCCCAAGAGGAAGATGCAATTTCTACCTTGAACAGCCGCTGGGGAACCTCACCATATTTTGCCTCTTTAATGGATAAAGATGATCCTGATTGTCCTATTCGTCGACAGGTGTTGCCAAGTTTACTCGAAACAGAAAATGTTTATGGTGTTAAGGATTATCTCGTATGGAAAGAAAACAGAGACACCGAAGAGGTGCGTCCTGACAGTATTGCTCGGCAATATGAAAACAGGGTTGCCTTTACTATAACCGATGTTTGTGTAAATTATTGTCGGCATTGTTTCCGTAAAGAGCTGGTCGTCGACAAAGAGTTACAGCTACGATTGGATGTTGATGAAGGTCTTGCCTGGATAGCAGAACATAAGGAAATTCGTGACGTCCTTATTACTGGGGGAGACCCACTTATTCTTTCCGATGAGCGGATTGAGTATATTATACGGAAATTGCGCGAAATTCCACATCTTGAGATGATCAGGTTTGGCTCCCGTGTGCCCATTGTTCTCCCCCACCGTATTACAGTTGGACTGCAGAAAGTACTTGGTGGCTATCATAAGGTTCCTATCTGGTTGAACACGCAATGTAACCATCCAAAAGAAATCACAGAAATGACGGCTGAGGCTGTGTATAATTTGCAACGCTGCGGCATAAGTGTAGGAAATCAAGCTGTTTTACTCAAAGGCATTAATGATGATGTCGACACCTTTAGAGAGCTGCATGAAAAATTGCTCCGGGTTCGTATCCGTCCGTATTATCTCTTTTATTGTGAGCCCGCGCCAGGAATAGACCACTTTAGAACACCAGTGGAAAGAGGAGCAGAACTCATTCGGGATGCTATCCGTGGTCATACGACCGGAATGGCCCAACCGATGTATGTGGTGGCTACGAATATTGGTAAAATCCCTCTGATGCCCGATTATTATATAATGGGCAAGAATGATAAAGAATACACGCTAAAAAACTACAAAGGTATCACTACAAAGTGGCCAAATATCACAGATAAATGAGGTGAAACACACGTAGTGTAATCGCTCCTACCTTAAGCCCGGAAGGGCGTTTGCAGTACCATCAATGATAACTCCGCTCCCCGGTTGTACGGTCAACTAACGTAGTTGGCCGGTTTTATTTATGCCTGTCTCAATGCCCATAAGCAGCTAACCGAATTTTTTAGTAAGCCGCATTTTGAGGTCTACGTTTTTTATTGTTTTATAACTGTTGGTTATGGTTGTGTTGTTGTTAGGCCTTTGGCGGATTGTTTTTATTGATCCTAAAGGGTATTTTAACTTGTATACGGAGTAAATATCTGAAGTAGCTCTCTTAAGGCTCTGAAACTGTGTTGGTGTTTGGTGTTGTGCTTCGCGGGGTAGTCACGTTTAGAGAGAGGGGAACGACTGTGGAGTAGGTGGGGTAAGCAGGAAAACGGAAATAACATAAAAAATAATGATTCTGTACTTGGTAAATCAAGAGGTCGTTTGATACACTAAACTAACTTTGGTTAAAATTATTACAAGGATCGAAAATGAATGTTAAATCAATCGGTTTTAGACTCGTTGTAGGTGGCTGCTTTGCTGTACTTATTCCTCTGGCTGTTGTTGGGTATATCGCGACATCTAAGTCATCTGTTGCACTTGAACAACTGGCAAAAGTGAGCATTGGTGCTGCAGCTAACGACATGGCTGCCTTAATCACCAAAATACTCGATGAGGAAAAAAGACTTGCACAGGCATTTGCCTCTGGTGATTTGGTACGTTCCGTTGGAGAGAAAATTCTAGAAACTTCCATTGGTGGCGCAACTTCAGAAATTAAAAACCTTCGTAAAAAAATGAAGGAAAAATACAAGATGCTTGGTCCTCAGTATCTGGGTGTTTTTGTAACGAACAAAGATGGTTTGATTTACACAGGTGAACTAGAGGGTGGCAGGGAATATAAAGGTGCCAACTTGGCCGGACTTGACTTCTTTAAACAAGCAAAACTTAGCGGTGGGCCTGTTGTCGGTGAGATATCAAAGTCAAAAGTGACCGGTGATATCATCGCTGTTATCTGTGCCCCGGTATATTCACATCAAGGCCAATTCGTAGGTATCTTTGGGATATCGATGAAGGCGACTAATTTTACAGATATAGTATTGGCTAAAAAGGTGGGGAAGACTGGTTATGCCTTTATGGCTAACAAGGAAGGTATAGTCATCGCTCACCCTGTGAAAAAACATGAGTTGACTCTCGATATGAGAAGAATCAGTGGTATGGAAGAAATTTCAGGAGAAATGCTTGCTGGGGCTAGGGGGGTTTTGGAATATGTTTTTCAGGGTACTGCTAAAATTGCTGGTTATGCTCCTATAGCTATGACTGGTTGGAGTGTGGCTATTACCCAGAATAAAATGGATTTTTTGGAAGCACCTCATGCCATAAGAAAGAATATCATCTTGGTAACCGTGGTTTCTGTAGCCTTGGTTTTCACCTTAATTATTCTTGTTTCCCGGACAATAACCAAACCTATTAATCTTGCTGTTGCCAGTCTTAAAGATATTGCAGAAGGTGAGGGTGACCTTACCATGCGACTTCCTGTCACAAGCGAAGATGAAATAGGTGAATTGGCAAAGTGGTTTAATATCTTTATCGAAAAGCTCCAAAAACTTATCGGAGAAATTGGAGAAAACACCATATCAGTTGATTCTGCTGCCGCGAGGCTAACAGATATTTCAAACAATCTCTCCACTACAGCGGAGGAGACTTCTACCCGTTCTGCGAGCGTTGCCAGTGCAGCTGAAGAGATGAGCTCCAATATGAACAGTGTCGCTGCAGGAATGGAACAATCGACAACAAATACCTCCATGGTGGCAAGCGCTGCTGAAGAGATGACGGCCACCATCAATGAGATAGCTGCAAATTCTAAAAAGGCCCATAAAATTACGGAACAAGCCGTCCAGCAGGCTGAGAATACCTCTAATAAAATGAATGAACTGAGTGATGCCGCACAAGCTATTAGCAAGGTGACGGAAACAATTACAGAGATTTCTGAACAAACGAATTTACTGGCCCTCAATGCAACAATTGAGGCCGCTAGGGCAGGTGATGCGGGTAAGGGGTTTGCGGTAGTTGCTAACGAGATTAAAGAATTGGCTAAGCAGACGGCGGATGCAACCCTGGACATCAAACAACAAATAGACGGTGTTCAAGGTACAACTGCCTCAACAATTGATGAAATAAAGCAAATCTCATCGATCATTAATTCCGTTAATGAAATCGTATCAACTATCACAGTCGCCGTTGGTGAACAATCTGCGGCGACAAATGAGATTGCGACAAACATATCCCAGGCATCCCAGGGCATGGGGGAGGTGAATGAAAATATTAATCAGATAACCTCTGTTGCTAGTACTATTACTGAGGATGTTGGTAATGTAAATATGGCAGCTAAAGATATTTCAGACAGTAGTAGTCAGGTGAAATCCAGTGCAGAAGACTTGGGCGAATTAGCCGCTCGATTGCGTGTTGTGGTGAACAATTTTAAAGTATAGTCTGCCGTTTGCAGCACCACGACTCTTGCCGACTGTGTTTGGACGAATCGTGGTGCTGATACCCAGCATACCTAGAGGAAAATAAAAAGCGGCCAAGAGGTTTTGCCTTGGTTGCAGCGGTAAGATATCTTTAAAGGCGAGTTCCTAAGAGACTTTCTAGTCCTTCCCGGGAGTGATGTGAACTCTGTATTACTATCTTCGCTCAGTGGGCTCAGGGGTGTCGGAATGCATAACTGTGCTACGTGTTCAGTGCTTCGCTATCTGGCAAGAGCCTGCAGAAAAGTGCGGATACGTTTAGCATTTGCCCCCAGATCACTGATACCCACCCGCGATGAAGAGCGCATATCAATAATACTGCCGCCGCTGGCGGGTCTTATGCGAATGACTATATCATCTTTAAAAGCAAAGATCAGGCTTTGATAAACAGCCTCTAGATGCCCATTTTTATGGCTTTCTCCGGTCAACGTCCAACCGTTGTCTTCAATGAGCTTATGCGCCTTGGCAAAAGCTGCTTCCGGGCTCATAGTCAAGGTTAATGGTGCAATATCCGGGTATGCCTTCTGTTGCTGGGCGGGTAAAGATTTGAAGTTGTATTCCAGGCTATTGTCAGTCTGTTTGCGCTCAATTACTGCCGATAAAAATAGCGGTGGGTTTTGCGTATCAGTACTGATGTCATGTATCGGAGCCATACTGAAGCCACCTCCGCCCACTATACTTAATGAAATAGCCAGGGGAAATAAAGCCAAGATAGTAGCCCAACCGCTGCCAGGTTTTAAATGGGCACGCTTAAACATTGTAGCGAAAATCCACACCAACAAAGCAAAAACACCTAATATCGCAACCGTCATAATGAGAGCGGCAACCCCTAAAAATCCGAGATTCAGGCGCAAAAATTCGAGGCGATAGGCCACAATCAATAGTGGTGTAATGGCCAGCAGTACGCACTGCACAACAAGCAGCCAAAATGTCCAAGGACGGGGAATTGTTTTACATTGCATAATTATCTTCTTCTTTAGGGGGCTGTTGATTTACCGGGATTTGGCTCAGCTGTTAGACATACGGGCAAAATGCCCAGAGGTGTGTTGTTGCTATCCTCTAAGTCTGTGCCCTGCGCAAAACGAAAGTGTCGGGCCAAAAGCAGTAAATCAACGGGCTGATTTGTTTACAGGTACTTTTCTATGAGACCATGGATGATTGCGCCATGGCGCATTTCTTCCTTGGCTGCTTTTTCTATCTCGTCAGCAACTTCATAAAGCTCAAGTTCTCGGCATTTGTCCACTATTGGTGCTAAAGCGATTTCCGCTTTTAACTCCTGTTTGGCGATGTTTGCAAGGACCGGCCGGAGATCTTCTGTCACTTTTCCGTTCATAATTGCATAAAGACCGGCATGCCTTGCTTCGTCGGCACCAATGTGCTCTAATTCCTCGGCAAGTTTTGCATGACCTTGTTGCCTGGCAACGTACGCAAGCGCGAGATACGCTGCCGAACCGTCCTTTTCAAGATTTAAAAGTTGTTCGATCTGCGGTTCCAGTACTGTTCCCTTTGTCGCACCTAAAATACCCATAATAATTCCTTAGTTAAGTACATTCACTGACTTTCTTCTTCTTCTTCGTTGCAACACTACAGTGCAAGGCCTCTGGTATGGAGAGGGTTGCAAAACACTTGTTGCATGAAATACATAAGGCCTTTGCCCTGTCTCCGCTCGCCCACCTGCTGACCAAGCGTGGTTCCCTAATGAGAGGACGTGAAAGGGAAATGTAGTCGGCAATCCCTGAAGCTACAGCCTCTTGCGCAACATTAAATGACAGGAAACCTCCCACTAGAATAAGGGGAACGCGTATCTCTTTCTTGAAGGATTCGGCAGCACTTCTGTAATAGACCTCGCGCTCTTCAGACTTAGATGTACCGACTCTAGCGGGTATGAGCTCACCGGACTCAAAGGTTCCACCGCTCATTTCAATGGCGTCTATGCCACGATCTTCCAGCATATGGATCACCTCGATGGTCTCTGCCACGGTAATTCCGTGTTCAAGAAAATCCTCTGAATTGATTTTGACTATCAGTGGCAATGACGTGCCAACCCGTTGCCTGATCTCTTGGTAAACTTCGAGGAGAAATCTTGCCCGGTTCTCAAGGCTTCCACCGTAACTGTCCTTTCTACTGTTATAATGGCAAGAGAGAAACTGACCGAGCAAATAACCGTGGGCTGCGTGGATCTGAACCAGGTCAAAGCCAGATGTGACGGCTCTTTCGGCTGCATCGGCAAAAGCGGTTACCGTTTTTTTGATATCGTCGACTGTCATTGCGGCAGTTGTTTTTATATCACCAGTAAAGATATCAGTAGGGCCGAGGGCTGCATACTCATCCTTTCCTATGCCCCGCTGTCCGGCATGGGCAAGTTGCACGCCTATAACGCCGCCATTTTGATGAACAACCGAAGTCATTCGTTGGAGGCCGTCAATCATTGCATCGGAATAGATACCTATCTGTCGAGGCCCTGCCTGTCCTGCCATTGTGACATGGGCGTGACCGGTAATGATAAGGCCGACCTCACCTCGGCTGAGTTCCTCCATGTAGTCACAGAGCTGATCTGTCACCATTCCATCAAGCCCTGCCATTGCCTCGTACGTTGCAGATCTTACAAAACGGTTTTTTAACTTCATTCCATTGAGTTCTGTTTTTTCAAATAGTTTGGCCATTTTTTTCCTTTCATGAAAATATTCAAACTGCGTAAAGTTAGAGAGCGCTCTTTTATTCAAGATCGCTCTAAGCGGGGTGACTCTCCTGAGCCACTCGGAAATATTGGTTAAGCTACCGCCTGAAACTGTGCAAAGAAGCGCCGGGGGTGCTCAATTGGCTACATCAATTTTCTTATAACTGCATCTTGTTGTTAACTTTAATGACAAGCTTTCCGAAGTTTTCCCCCTCCAGCATGCCCATAAATGCTTGCGGTGCGCTCGCTAGGCCTTCAATTAACTGTTCCCGGTAATGTATTTTCCCGGTCGCTAGCATTTCTGTCATATTTTGTACAAATTCATCGTAACGATGTCCATAATCGTCAAAGATGATGAATCCCTGCACCTTGATGCGTTTGATTAAAATGGTCCCCATAAGAACTGATAATCGATCGGGGCCATCCGGTAAGCTGGTTGCATTATATCCGGAGATAAGACCACAGACCGGAATCCTTGCACCGACATTCAGTAAGGGTAAAACGCCATCAAACACCTTGCCTCCAACATTCTCGTAATAGATGTCAATCCCATCGGGGCAGGCCTGTTTCAGCAGATTGGCAAAATCGGGGTCTTTATGGTCAAGGCACTCATCAAGGCCAAGAGTTTCTTTGGCGTAGCTGCATTTCTCTGGCCCCCCGGCAACGCCAACGACATGACAGCCTTTTAATTTTCCAATCTGTCCGACAGTGGCACCAACCGGACCAGTGGCCGCAGCAACCACCAGTGTGTCACCAGGTTTGGGTTTGCCAATATCCAGCAACCCCATATAAGCTGTAAATCCTGGCATTCCTAAAATACCAAGTGCGGATGCCGGGTGTTCAGGATTTGTTCCGAGTTTGGTCAGATCGGATCCATCTGATACTGCATAGAGCTGCCAACCGCTATAGGCCAGCACCCACTCGCCTATAGCAAAATTAGGATTGCGGGATTCTTCAATTTGACAAACAGTAGCTCCCACCATTACAGCATCGATATCCACGGGGGGGGCATAGGATGGTGTATCGCTCATTCGGCCCCGCATATATGGATCAAGTGACAGGTAGATACTCCGCAACAACACCTCTCCTTCGTTTGGTACCGGTGCGACACGTTCTTCTAACCTAAAATTTTCTTGAACCGGTGCACCCTTTGGGCGGGAAGCTAGCACAATACGGTGATTTGGATTTTGTCCCATAGTCTTTTAACCTTCTTGAAAGCGTATATTTTATAATAAGGTAATCGGTACCAGTAACTGGCTTAACTCAAAGTACCTTTCTTTTTCTGTAGTTGACCGGTCGTCTACATATATGACCAGTCGTGTTCAGGTCTTTACAAAAATCTACCTGGAAAATTTGTTCCCCAGCGTTATACCGCTGTATTACTCGTTAAAATAGATGCAGTTCTTCGCATAGCCTGTAGCAACCCATCATTGTTCCGCTGCAATTTGCCCATCAGCGTTGCACCGAGCCACATGTTATAGAGTAAATCCGCTGTCACGCTTGCATCAATCTTAACTATTGAACCGTCATCAACACCTGCTTGAATGCAATCTGTTATTCGTTTAACGATCAGGGAAGACCCTTGCAGCAAAGCGAGACGCATGGGTTCAGAAAGATCCGCCACCTCGGCACTTAATTTGACCACCAGACATTTCTGGTCCACACATGGATCGGATTGCGTATCAACCCAGCGTTGCCAATAGTTCATCAGACGGTCGTAGGCGGACTCTCCCCGTGGTTGAAAAATATCCTCAAGGGCCGCAAGATATTCCCTGAAATAACTCTCAATAATTTCTTCACCAAACTGTTCCTTGGATTTGAAATAGTAGTAAAAAGAGCCTTTAGGTACTCCCGCAGATTTGAGAATCTCTGTTAAGCCCACACTGGAGAAGCCTTTGCTAACGATGAATTTGTAGCCGGTCTCTAAAATGTGCTGACGCATGTCTTTGGTATCTTTCTTCATGGGAAAACTAATAACACGCAATAGACCGGTCGTCTAGTAGCTTGTGCTGATTATTTTGCAAAGACACTTGCATGTCGTTGTTGTAGCGTGAAATATGTATTGTAATTTTTGTGCTTTTTCTTTTTCTTTTTCTTTTTTTTGTCGTTATTAATAATTCAGGCTGTTGTGCCGGTTGTCCAGAAAATTACAGAGGATTAAACATGTGATGGTCTTAAATACTAAATCAACACCTCCGATGCCTTACAACCAAGGTCGATGAGGGGGCTGTAAAATGTAGACATATAACGAATGAGGGTAGTTAACTTCCTGATTACCGACAACAACTTAGTCCCATGAGGAGACTTTGGTCCTGTTCTGAGCCAGTGCGACAGAAGAGATGGTTAAAGCACATCCCACCATTGTCGAGGTAGCCGCTAAAGTCCTGCGGACGGGTCTCGTCGTTTGCGTTTTGGACTGCGATGGGCAGGTAATTCTTTATTACAAAATAGGTGCAGCCCCTGGCTGTTACTCATGGGATTATCCTGTACTTTGATCTCCTCCTGCCCTGGAAAGTTGCAAGAAGCATGATTGTAAAGAACAAGAAATCCCATAGTCGAAACATGCATGTCGGTAGAACTCTTTTTCTTGCTGGATAGATTTATACGATTATCTCAACAATAATGAATATCACATATTTCTGCGATATTGACCGCCCACCTCATACAGGGCGTTAGTGATCTGGCCCAGGCTACAGTGCTGAACGGTATCGAGCAATTCTGCAAAGATATTGCCATCATTAAGAGCGACTTCTTTTAAGCGTTCAAGGGCTGCGGGACATAGCTCCGCATGCTTTGTATGAAACGTTGCAAGCCTGTTTATCTGCTCATCTTTCTCTTCGTCGGTGGAGCGGGCTAGTTCCAGTGTTGCTGCTTGAGCATCATAGTCGATGTCTGGATTTCTAAATGTGTTCACACCAATGATTGGATATTCGCCAGAATGTTTAAGGTGCTCGTAATACATGGACTCTTCCTGGATTTTGCTTCGCTGGTAGCCGGTTTCCATTGCCCCTAGAACGCCACCTCTGTCGGTGAGTCTGTCAAATTCGACCATCACGGCTTCTTCAACGAGGTCCGTAAGCTCTTCCACAATAAAAGAACCTTGGTTTGGATTTTCATTTTTAGTAAGACCCCATTCCCTGTTGATTATAAGTTGTATAGCGAGGGCGCGTCGTACCGATTCTGCACTAGGGGTTGTGATGGCTTCGTCGAAGGCATTGGTATGCAGGCTGTTACAATTGTCATAGATAGCACACAGTGCCTGTAGCGATGTCCGGATATCATTAAACTGAATCTCTTGACTATGTAGCGATCGGCCAGAGGTTTGGATGTGATATTTCAAACGCTGTGAGGTGGTGGATGCACCATATTTTTCCTTCATGGCGATGGCCCAGATTCGCCTGGCAACACGACCAATCACAGTGTACTCAGGATCCATTCCATTGGAAAAGAAGAAGGAGAGGTTTGCGGCGACTGCGTCAATATCCATTCCTCGTGCTAGATAATATTCTACGTAAGTAAAACCATTGGAAAGGGTAAGGGCCAGTTGCGTTATGGGGTTTGCACCGGCCTCTGCGATGTGATATCCAGAAACTGAAACGGAATAGAAGTTTCGGACATTCTCGGCAATAAAAAACTCTTGAATGTCTCCCATCATCTTTAGAGCAAATTCTATGGAAAAAATGCAGGTATTTTGACCCTGGTCCTCTTTTAGTATGTCTGCCTGAACCGTACCCCGCACATTTCCAAGCACCTTTGTCCTGAGTCCAGCATATTCAGTCTCGTTTGGTTGCCGCTTCATTTCTGTAACGAATACATCAACCTGCTGAGCAATTGCCGTGTTCATAAACATGGCGAGAATAATTGGCGCCGGGCCGTTGATAGTCATGGATACAGATGTTGTCGGGGAACAGAGATCAAAGCCGTCATAAAGTAGCTTAACGTCATCGAGGGTACAGATATTCACCCCTGATGTGCCGATTTTGCCATAAATATCAGGCCTGATTGCGGGGTCCCAGCCATAAAGGGTAACAGAATCAAATGCGGTAGACAGGCGTTTGGCATTATAATTTTCTGAGAGTAATTTAAAGCGGGTGTTGGTCTGGCCAGGGCCACCTTCACCGGCAAACATGCGGGTAGGATCTTCTCCGGCTCGTTTCATTGGAAAAACGCCGCCTGTAAAGGGGAAATATCCTGGCAGATTTTCCTTACGCATCCAGTGATAAAGGTCGGCAGGATCAGAAAATTTGGGCAGCGCAATTTTGGGGATTTTAGAGTGAGACAATGACTCAGTATGCAGCGGTACACGTATCTCTTTATTGCGAACGGTATAAACCAGTTCATCTCCTGAATAATTGTGTTTATGCGCTATCCATTGGTTAAGGCAATCCTCGGTTTCTTTGTCTACAGCTTGGTTAAGTTGTTTGGATTCTTCCTGGAGAATTGCAATCGCGGAATCCGCCTTCCCATCTTCTTTTTTTTGTAACAGCGCTATGCTCTGGTTTACATGGTTTCTCAGGCGCAGAGTCTCTGCCTGGTTTGTTGTTTTTTGGTGATAGCCTCGTATTGTGGCTGCAATCTCTGCGAGATAACGTATTCGCTCCGAGGGAATGACGATGGTTTTAGAGGTGGAAAATTTGTTTTCAGGTTTTTCAATGCTTGGCTGCAGGTTGAGTGACGACTTGGCGTTAATCTGTTCTATAATGCCGTGGTACAGGGCAGTTATTCCTTCGTCGTTGAATTTAGAGGCGATAGTGCCGTAGACAGGGAAGGCGTCTTGGGCTGTCTTCCATTCTTTACGGTTACGCTGGACCTGTTTGCGTATATCACGAAGGGCGTCATCACTGCCCTTTTTCTCAAATTTATTTATAACTATTAAATCGGCATAATCGAGCATATCGATCTTTTCAAGCTGGGACGGGGCCCCGTATTCACTTGTCATGACGTAGATAGATATGTCTGAGAGTTCGGTGATTTTAGAATCTCCCTGGCCTATGCCAGCCGTTTCGGCAATTATCAGGTCAAATCCCGCAGCCTTTGCAACCAGAATGGCTTCGGGTAATACTTCGGAGACCTCATTGGCTGATTCTTGGGTTGCCAGTGATCTCATATACACCTTGTCTGAACTGCCAATTGAGTTCATACGAATTCTGTCGCCAAGCAGGGCTCCTCCAGTTTTCTTTCTTGAAGGATCGCAACTTATGATAGCTATACGGATATCTTTGATGTCATGGAGAAAGCGAACGATGATTTCATCGGTAAGTGACGATTTACCCGCACCACCTGTTCCGGTGATACCTATGACGGGGGGGGATTGTTGTGCTGATATGGAGGTGATTGATTGGACAAGTTTAGCAAATTTCTTTTTGTCCGATCGTTTAGCCTGTTGAATTGCGGTGATAAAACCCGCAATGGTTTTTGAGTTGTCATAGCTCAGATTTTTCACATCGAGGTCGTGGTAGGGGAGGGTGGAAAAATCCAATATGCCAATCATATGATTGATCATCCCTTGCAGGCCCATGGTGTTGCCGTCTTCTGGGGAGTAGATCTTTGACACCCCATACGCTTCCAGTTCTTTAATCTCTTCGGCTACAATAACCCCGCCGCCCCCACCAAAAACCTTAATGTGGGATGAGTCGTGTTCTTTCAGGAGGTCGATCATGTACTTGAATGCTTCCATATGCCCGCCCTGATAGCTGGACATTGCGATACCCTGTGCGTCTTCTTCTATGGCGGTTTCAACAAGCTCCTGGACGGATCTGTTGTGGGCAAGATGAATCACTTCAACGCCTGAATCCTGCAGGATGCGACGCATGATGTTTGTTGAGGCATCGTGACCGTCAAAAAGGGAGGTGGCGGTTATTACTCTTACGACATTCTTAGGCCTGTAAATTTTGACATCCACTTGCATGGTAGCTCCTTTCCTCGTATGGGATAAGGAAGCAGAGTGAAAACCTTCTGTGCCGAATGTTTTTGTGGTAAAAAACGTCTGACACTTACTGACTTGAGGCCTTCACTATAACTTCCGGGACCTGTTGACAATAGTTGCACTGCAATACAGAAGATGTCGATTATGAGCACGCTTTAAACCACAGCAAAAAGTGGCTAAGCCTTTTTGTCTTTTAAAAACATCATAATGAAATCTGTCTGCTGTTCAATATACTGATCAATGGTAAAGTTTTTTGCAAAATACCAGCGTCTAAATGCCCATGTATGCCCAATGACAGAGATATTGTGTCCGATGAGATTGATTGTGTCGTCGTCTAGTTGAGGTAATTTGCCCTGTTCGCGTAATTCCTTCATTGCATGAATAAAAAGAGAGGTGATTCGAAGCTCGGCTTCAAGAACCTTTTTCTGCCACTTAAGGGGCAGAAAATGTGTCACCTGGTACATGAGTAAAACGTGATCGCTCATACGATCACAGACCAGGAAGAATTCTCGAATGACCTCGGCCAGGGCTGCTTTACCAATTGTTGGCCTGGCGAGTGCCTCCTGTACACCATGTTCAACGGCGGAGTGTATGGCTATACAAACGAGGTACAGGACATCTTCCTTCGTCGATACGTATTCATATAGAGAGCCTATTGACATACCTGTTTCTTTGGCAAGCTCCCTCGTCGTGGTCTTGTGATAGCCTTTGTTGATGAACAATTTAACGGCCCCATCAACTATCTGTTGCCTGCGTTCTTTGACCAGTTGCTGGTTTTTTATGTGAGTTGCTACTTCGCTCGCAGCATCGTTGGTAAGCATTTCTTTTGTTTCTCCTCGTCGTGCTTTTTGTGCTTTTAAAGACAGTTTTTATCAGCTTTAAAAAATATACAATATGCCAAGAGAACAAAAGATAAATCTGGTCTTCTGGTTAGCCCGGATGGACTCTTCTTTGGTGGGTATTGTGAGTCGATCCGGTAAACGGTGCAGGGAATCTTGGCTCGTACGTTCAATTTCTCGCACAGAACAGCTACTAACGGCTCAAGTAGCGAACCCGCCTTTTTCGCATCTTCATAGCCTGATAGCTGGAGGCTAATTTTTGTCTTTGCGGTTACCGCGACGAACATCAGCTAGGATAGGGGACCGCAACTCTTGCTGAAATAACGACCTAAAGAGTCTGGTAAGGCAAAAAAACTGGTATTTCATTACCAGGATATTGATTTTAGATAAACAAGAATATGGGTTAAGTATATGTCCTATCGCTATGTATTTGTGTGCTTATGCGCTTAAGCCTTAAAGCCGATGGGCCTCTCGCCTTGCCCACCGGCTGGCTAACTATTTTTTCTTAGATGACAATTCGGGGAAGTCCCAATAAAAATATTCATGGAGCTGCGTTACTTTGCCGCCGCTTTGTTTATCAACTTCCTGCTGGCGTAACTCAACTCTACGGATTTTGCCGCTGAGTGTTTTAGGAACGGCAGGCACGAATTCAATAATCCGGGGGATTTTAAATTTAGCGAGGATATTGATCGTGTGTTGGAACAGCTCCAGAGCGAGTTCTCGCGATGGCTCCTGACCCTCTTTTAAGATGCAAAAAGCCTTAACGAGTTGGTGCCTTTTTTCATCGGGTACACCAACAATGGCGGATTCTGCCACAGCCGAATGTTCAAGCAGGGCGCTCTCAACTTCAAATGGTCCAATGCGAAAATCAGCAGACTTGATAACATCGTCACTACGACCAACAAACCACCAGTAGCCATCTTGATCTATGGAAGCCCGGTCGCCTGTGTAGTAATAGTTGTCTACAAATACGCCGGCCATCTTTTCCGGGTTACCAATGTATTCCGTAAAAAGACCAATTGAGCGCCATTTGTCGAGTTTGACGACTATGTGTCCCGGCTCGTCAGGACTGGTAAGCTCTTTGCCATTATCATCAACGAGGGCAACATCGTACATAAAAGAGGGTTGGCCAAATGATCCATTTCTCATCTTGCCGTTCATCCATGGATGGTTACCAATCATGGCCGTAGATTCGGTCTGACCATAAAAATCGCGGATTTCAGTGCCCGTAAGCTCACTCCAGCGATTGATAACTTCTGGGTTTAAAGGTTCTCCTGCTCCGATTGATTGCCGGAGATTTGAAAAATCAAATGCAGAGGTGTCCAGATTGATAAACATTCTCCAGGCTGTGGGGGGCGCACAAAATGTTGTTATTTTGTGTTTGGTGATCTGGGTAAGATATTTATCGCCATCAAGGACTGTAAAATTAAAGCCCGATGCTGTCGCACCAACGTTGAGAGGTGTGAAAAAGCTGGACCATGCCCATTTTGCCCAGCCAGGGGCTCCCAGGTTGTGGTGGATGTCGCCGGTTTGCACTCCGGTCATAACAGAGGTGGAGAGGTGGCCTAGGGGATATGAAACGGCAGAATGGCCTACTCGTTTAGGGAGTCCTGTGGTGCCCGAGGTGAAAAAGCAAAAGAGTAGGTCTCTGGATTTTGTTTGCGCGGGTTTTGCTTCTGGAGATTCTTGGCTGAGCTCAGAATAGCTGACCCAACCATCTTTTTTACCGAGAACTATTTTTATTTTGGGGGTGATACCTTTGGTCTTCAGCGCTGCATCAAGGATATCTGTGTAAATTTCGTCGGCAATGATCGAATCAGCGGCATAGGTCTCAAATCTAAATTCAAGTTCTCTTGTGGTCATTGTTGTGGCCGTAGGCACAGAGACCAGGCCACCTTTAATACAGGCATAACTTGCAAACCATGTTTCAGGTACGATGGGAACCATCATGTACATATTGTCGCCTTGGGCCATGCCTGATTTCCTCAACGCATTTAAGCACTGGTTGCCGTTGGCTGCAAATTCTTTATAGGTAAATGATCTGCTCTCGTCGGTGAGGATGTCTGCCCAGATGAGGGCTTTTTTGTCGCCGCGTTCTTTTACGTGAAGTTCCTCAAATATTTCTGACGCCCAATTGAAGTACTTTGGGATTTCCATAGTGTTGAGTTTGTCAAAGAAGGTTTTTGCTGCATCCCTTTTACGGTCATTATCATCCATCATGTTAAGGTCCATTACTTCTCGGTACAGATTGTCCATACTCATGGGTAACTCCTTACAGTTCAGATTTGAAAATGAAGGCTAGAAAGCGACTAGCTTACACCGAAGGCAGCAGTAGATAATAAATAAAACTGAGCGCTCGGTCAGTTGCGATGTATGGAGTAGATAATAATTATTTATAATTGTCAAAGGTTATTTTTAGCCGCCTAGGTATGGATGTTGTATTTGTTAGGATCGTGGTAGGGTGATCCGTTGTCGGTTGTAATTTTAATTTCACTAAAGGTGCATGTAGAAGTCAGGTGACTAGCGAGCTCAAAGCTGGTATCTCTCCTAATCTACGGCATATTTTTTGTTGTGGCGTCGGCGCTGGAGTAAATGAAAATCGTTGACAAATCCAACGTCGTCGGTCAACATGGTCGCTTGATTGAGCGCTTGGTCGGTTTTTTAGCGGCTTGAAATATTGTCGAGTTATAGTGAGTGCGATAAAACCCACAATAAGATCTTGAGAGTGAGGCATACAATGAAAAAGGCTGTAATCGTAAGTGCAGTGAGAACTCCCTTTGGAAGTTTTGGTGGTACACTCAGTAAGATTGGGGCAACTGATCTTGGTGCCCTAGTTATAAAAGAGGCTGTTGTTCGAGCTGGTATAGATAAGACAGAGGTTCATGAATGTATTATGGGCATGGTGCTGCCCTGTGGCTATGGACAAAATCCTGCTAAACAAGCGGCAATTAAAGCGGAACTGCCCCAGGAAGTAGAGGCTATCACAGTCAATAAGGTATGTGGTTCAGCTCTTAAATCCGTCATGCTCGCGGCCCAGGCAATACAGTGTGGTGATGCTGATGTCGTGGTCGCAGGTGGCATGGAAAGCATGAGTTCGGCTCCCTATTATATGGAAAAAGCGAGATGGGGCCAGAGGATGGGGCCTGGGAAGATAGAGGATCACATGGTCCATGACGGTCTTTGGGATGTGGTCAACGATTTTCATATGGGCATGTCCAATGAGCATATCTGTAAAAAATGGCAGGTAGATAGAGAAGAACAGGATAGATTTGCCGAAGAATCATATAAAAAGGCCAATGCAGCCGTTTCTGCAGGTGTTTTTGCAGACGAAATAATCCCGGTCCTTATCCCCCAGCGGGGCGGGGATCCCAAAATGTTTGATACCGACGAATGCCCGGTGAAGACAACGTATGAAAATCTTGCTAAGATGCGTTCTGCCTTTCAAAAAGATGGGGTAGGCACAGCTGGTAATGCGTCTGTCATAAGTGATGGTGCGGCGGCAGTGGTGGTTATGAGTTACGACAAGGCAGAAGAACTTGGCTGCACGATCATTGCAGAGATTGGAGCCCAGGCCTCAGCCGGTATTGAACTAAAATATGTCCTTATGGCCCCGATCCTTGCCATCCCGAAGGTGTTAAAAAAACAAGGTATCTCCATAGGAGAGATTGACCTCTTTGAGATAAATGAGGCCTTTAGTGGCACATCTGTGGCGATCAATAAGGTCCTTGAACTTGACACCACAGTGGTCAACGTCAATGGAGGGGCAGTTGCCCTTGGACATCCCATCGGAGCAAGTGGTGGTCGCTTGCTGGTCTCACTTCTTTATGAGATGGCGAGAAGAGACGTGAAACGAGGACTTGTTTCTCTTTGTCTTGGGGGCGGTGAAGCTGTTGCAATGATTGTACATCGATAAACGAGTCAGGCTATGAGTTACCCATACTGAAGTGTCACCAAAAGAGTGACCGCATAACTGAACAGAGGATACTGCGATGGAAGTGAAGAAATTTGGTGTCATAGGTGCTGGGCAGATGGGGGCTGGTATCGTTCAGGTGGCTGCTGCAAGCGGTCTTGATGTCCTGATGAGCGATATCAAGGACGAATTTACCGCCAAAGGTCTTGCGACAATAACGACGAATCTAGATAGAAGCGTACAAAAAGAGAGGATAACAGAGGAAGAGCGGGGGGTGATTCTTTCCCGGATAACGACGACCACAGACCTTCGCGATATGGCGGGTGTCGATTATGTTGTTGAAGCTGCAGTGGAACGTCAAGACCTTAAATTCCAACTCTTCAAAGATTTAGATTCAATTTGTCCAGCCAATGTCATTCTAGGCACTAATACCTCTTCCATTCCCATAGGCCGAATTGCGGCCCAAACGGGGCGACCCGAAAAGGTGATTGGTTTTCATTTCATGAATCCTGTTCCTGTGATGGAACTTGTGGAAGTTATCCGTGGCCTGGTAACAGATGATGAAACGTTTAGGCTGACCTGGGATCTCTGTAAAAAGTTTGGTAAGACCCCGGCAGAAGCCGGTGACTACCCAGGCTTTATTGCTAATCGCATTCTTATGCCAATGATAAATGAGGCGATTTTTTGCGTTTATCAAAGTGTTGGTAAGCCAGAAGATATCGATACCGTAATGCGCCTTGGTATGAATCATCCGATGGGGCCTCTTGCTCTGGCCGATCTCATAGGTCTTGATACCTGTCTTGCTATTCTAGAAACCCTAAACGATGGCTTTAAGGATTCTAAGTACCGTCCGTGCCCACTGTTGCGTAAATATGTAGAAGCCGGATGGCTCGGCAGAAAAACAGGCAAGGGTTTTTACCAATATTAGTGGCTGAAGCATTGTTTTTTGTGCTCAAAAGACAAGGATGACGGTGCAACAGCATTGTACATAATATGTACCTTCGGTCTTCAGAGGTAGTAAGTCCACACTACGAGGTTGCAATTGAACGGAGTTGAAGCACTGTTGGGGCGTTAAAAGATGGTGGTTTTGTGACGACACGTATCCAGGCTTACTAGCCGATCTTTTGGGGTGCGTTTAATACAGGTCGATGGGGGGGGGAAGTATGGACGAGTTACACGGTACAATTCCAGGCACTGAGATTCGGGATCGAATTGTGGGGATTCAAAAGGCACTTGCGGCAAAAGAGATGGCAGGGGCTCTGGTTGTTCAGAAAACCGATCTTTTTTATTTCAGTGGCACAGGTCAACAGGGGTGGTTGTATATTCCTGTTGCAGGCCAACCTCTCTTGATGATCTTCAAGGATTATGACAGGGCTTGTGCTGAATCGGCAATTGAGAATGTCGTATCCCTTGTCAGTGCCAAAAAAATACCAGCCTGTCTTGCCAGTTATGGCCACGCATCTCCCGTGGTTCTTGGCATGGAGCTGGACGTGTTACCTGTGAATCTCTACCATCAATATCGATCTATCTTTCCTGGGGCAAAAATCGCAGACATATCAACGGAGATCCGTCTGCTCCGTGCTGTTAAATCGTCCTATGAGATTGAAAAGATTAGGGCCGCTGTTCAACTTTCAGATACGTTGGCCGGGAAGGTAACTGATTTTCTTGTGGCCGGAAAAACTGAAGTTACCTTGGCCGGGGAGTTGGAGGGATTTGCCCGAGGCCTTGGACATCAGGGTATAGTGCGTATGCGTATGTGGGGGACTGAGCTGTTTTACGGTCACATTATGTCCGGTGCCGAGGCGGCTGTGCCAAGCTATCTTGCCTCACCTACCGGTGGTCCGGGAGTGAGCGCACTTGTCGGTCAGGGGGCAGGCTATAGGAAGATTAAAGAAAATGAACCTGTCCTCGTTGACTATGTTTTCGCCCTCGATGGTTACCTGTCTGATCACGCACGAATTTTTTCAATAGGTCATCTTTCCGACGAACTTCTTGCAGCCCATGGGGCAATGCTTGAAATTCAGGAGGCTGTTAAGGAAGAAGCAAAACCCGGGGTGTTGACCGGGGACTTATATGAATTCATGATCTCACTTGCCAATGAAAAGGGCTATGCTGATCATTTTATGGGGGTCGGAGACAGGCGCATACGTTTCACTGGCCACGGAGTAGGGCTTGAGCTTGACGAGTTTCCCTTTATTGCCAAGGGCCAGAAATTGCCACTTGCTGAGGGGATGATTATTGCCCTAGAGCCAAAAACAATCTTTCCTGGCATTGGGGTTGTGGGTATTGAAAACACCCATCTGGTGACCGAAAATGGTTTGCAGTCATTCGCGGAGTATCCTGATGGAGTAACGATACTATAAGTTAGATTAATCAATGTATGGATTTTTTGTACTAAAGGAGACGAAGATGTTTTCAGATAGTCAAGATGCAAACGATTTGAGCCACGAAGAAAATGCCAGGTTTATAGTTGATCTTTTCCATAGAATCACGATGCATCATGCACTCTGGTTCACCGAGGTGCGGCATCAGATGGGCCAAGAAAAGGCCCTGGAGATGCTTCATGATGCCACTACCAAGAGTTATGGCATTCAAATGAAACATCTTGCCGGGTTGTTGGGCTTTTCAATGGTGGATGGAGTTCCTTCACCACTCCTTGAAATGGAACCCGAAAAATTGAATGCCCTGAAAACACGTATGGCCAAAAATTGGCTGGTGGGTGATGGGGTCTGGTTCCAAACAGTTGAAAAAGAAGAAGGCATGAATGAAGCCAAGCGCTGTAATGATAGCTGCTGGGCACATTTTTCACCTTTTGAAGCACATTCCATTCGGAATATCTTAAATTTGACTGAACATCCAGGGCTTGAAGGCTTGAAGAAGGCCCTCGGTTTCAGGGTGTATGCGTGTATTAATTCTCAATCAGTGGTTGAAGAGACCGTTGATAGCTTTGTGTTTCAAATGAATAAATGTCGGGTGCAGGATGCCAGAAAAAGGAAAGCGTTGCCGGACTATCCTTGTAAATCGGCGGGACTTGTGGAGTACAGCTATTTTGCAAGGGCTATCGATAGTCGCATTCAAACCACATGTATTGGTTGTCCACCGGATAAGCATCCTGCGGACTGGTACTGTGCCTGGAAGTTCTCACTTAATGAATCACATTAACAATCTATTCTAATTAACTAAGTAATGAGGTTTTATTGCCAATGAATAACGTCATCATAGAAAAAGAAAATCAGATTGCAACGGTAACGATCAACAGACCTGGCTCCCTCAACGCCTTAAATAAAGAGACGCTTGAGGAGCTCCTTAGTTGTTTTTTGGACCTGTCACAGGACCTGAGTATTAGGGCTATTATTTTGACCGGCTCAGGTGAAAAAGCTTTTGTAGCCGGTGCTGATATTTCTTACATGCAACAACTCAGCACCCATGATAGCCGAATTTTTGGTCAACTGGGCCACCGTGTTATGAGAACTGTTGAGAACACACCGCAACCGGTAATTGCAGCTATAAATGGTTTTGCCCTAGGAGGCGGCTGTGAGCTTGCTCTTGCCTGTGATATGCGCTTTGCCAGTGAAAACGCGAAATTTGGACAGCCGGAAGTGAGTCTTGGTGTGGTTCCGGGGTTTGGCGGAACCCAACGTTTACCCAGGTTGATAGGTAAAGGCCTTGCCAGTGAACTTCTGTTTACAGGCAACATCATTAGCTCAGAAGAAGCATTACGTATAGGCCTTGTAAATCGAGTTTTTCCCCAAAAAGATTTGCTTGCAGGCTGTAGGAAGATAGCCGAGACAATCTGTCAAAAGGGGCCTGTTGCTGTACGTTTGTGTAAAGAGGCTGTCAATAATGGCCTTGAGATGGACCTCGCCAGGGGGTGTGTTTATGAGGAAAATCTTTTTGCCCTCTGTTTTGCAAGTGATGAGCAGCAAGAAGGGATGGCAGCTTTTTTAGAAAAACGTGCACCAAAGTTTGCAAGCTAAAATGTTATTTACGCCCATAATTGACAATCGGTCAGCTGGGTCCAGCAACTTTAGATTGATATAAAGGAAAGCCGCGATGAATCTTGACCTCACAGAAGAACAAAAACTCATACAGGAGACTGCCCGGGAGTTTGCCAGGGTAGAGTTGGAACCCGTTGCTGCTAAGCTGGACAACGGCGGGGATACCGAAATCTTTTATGAGAATCTGAAAAAGTTGGCAGAGCTTGGATTCATGGGGCTTAATATTAAAGACGAATACGGTGGATCTGAGGCCGGAGTTGTTGCGTTTAGTCTGGCAATGACCGAGTTAGCAAGGGCGTGTGCCGCAACCGCTGTCACCGTTTCCGTTAATAATATGGTCTGTGAGGTTATTCAGGCTCTGGGAACAGAGGAACAGAAGAAAAAATATATCGAAAAAATATGCTGCGGAGAGTATGCGGCGGGTGCTTTTGCTTTGACAGAACCGGGGGCTGGCTCGGATCCTGCTGGGATGACGGTAACGGCAGTTCGTGACGGTGATGAATGGATCTTGAATGGAGCAAAAATATTTATCACAAGTGGGGACTGTGCCGGTGTCTTTGTTGTTTGGGCTGTCACCGATCCTGATGCGCCTAAGGGTAAGGGTATTAGCATCTTTTTGGTTGAGGCTGGAACTACTGGTCTGATTGTAGGGAAAAAAGAAGACAAAATGGGACAGCACGCATCGGCCACCAATGAAATACTTTTTGAGGATTGCAGGATTCCTGCAAGTGCCATCATGGGAAAGCTCAACGATGGTTTTAGGGTGGCTGTAACCGAACTTGCAGGGGGGCGGATTGGTATTGGTTCGCTGGCACTAGGTCTTGGCCTTGCTGCAATGGATGCAGCGACACAATACTCTCTTGAACGTAGACAATTTGGTAAGAAAATAAGTGATTTCCAGGCAATTCAATGGAAGATTGCAGATATGTATACAGCCCTTGAAGCGGGAAAGTTCTTGCTTATGAATGCCGCGTATCAAAAGGAGATGGGAAGGCCTTTTTCTAAGGAAGCTTCCATGGCAAAGGTATTTACGACTGAAGCCGCAAATGCAGCATGCTATGAGGCTATGCAAATTTTTGGTGGCTATGGTTATACCAATGATTTTCCACTGGAAAGGTATGCAAGGGATGTGAGGATCACCACGATATATGAAGGCACCAGTGAGGTGCAAAGGCTTATAATAGCACGGGAAATACTTAATAAATTTTCTTAATCCACAGCAGTGGCTACAGGTGACCAGCATGGACGATCCTATCAAGCAAAGAAGAAGTATACGCCGTTTTCAGGATAAAGAAATTGAATCTGAAAAAAAGGAAAAAATCTTTGAAGCGGCGAGATGGGCTCCTTCCTGGGGCAATTTACAATGCGTGGAACTTGTGGTTGTAGAAGACAAGGGGATGCAAAAACAGTTAGCCGCTTTACTGGCGCCTAAAAATCCGGCGACCAGATGTGTGGCGCTGGCTCCTGTTGTTGTCGCTCTTTGTGGTATGCCAATAAAATCAGGTTATTATCGTGACAAACAGGTGACCCGTTATAGCAGCTGGTTTATGTACGATTTGGGAATAGTGAGTCAAAATATTTGTCTCAAAGCGTGTGAACTTGGACTAGGAAGTGTCATTGTCGGATCCTTTGATCACCAACAGGCAGAAACATTGCTCAAAATACCTGCGGGTTGTGAGCTGGTGTCTTTGATAGTTCTTGGTTATCCTGACCATATTCCCCCAACCCCCAAAAGAAAAACTGTTGCAGAATTTGTTCATTATGGCGTTTACGATGGATGAAATCTGTTATCGAGCATTGTGGGCAGAACCTTGGATGACTCCAATTGCCTAACTTTATTATGTGCTGCTACGTGGGCTCTTCTCTTTCCCCCTCAGGATGATATAAAGTGTGATATAGCAATAGATTGGCTCTGAAGATATCTTTTCCCCAAAGTGTTATTTTTCAATCAATTAGTGTTATTTAAAGCGAGTTTTTTTGTGCTGTTGCTGGAGGCCTTTACGGGAAATAACGGGATTTCGTTGATATAAATGCTTTATCGTGGTATACTTGCACGATCAAATTGTGGAAGGGGTGTATATTACTCTGGCAAATAAATACATTTTTTACTCATTTAGAACGTTTTCACCTCGTAGTTTTTTGTGCCCTTCAGCTCTTTCGCCTCAGTCCAAAGGCAGAAAATATAGCTACATTTCTCAGGCCGTATCATTCCAACCTGCATTGTGCAGAATAATATCACTATCTTAATGGAATGGTCCGACCATAATTCCGGGAGGACAAAAAATGAAGAAGAATACCCACTATAGTAGTTACATCGATGAACCTGTACGAACAGCTCTATTATTAGCTGCAGGCACAGGTAGTCGTTTGGCTCCTTTAACGGATTCTACTCCAAAATGCCTTGTTACAGTCAACGAAATCTCGATTCTGGAAAGATTAATATCTTCTCTCCAGGCTCACAACTTTACCCGTCTTGTTATAGTTATAGGATATCAGGGGGAGTGTATCCGTAATTACCTTGGCAACAAGAAGGGGGGCATGGAAATTACCTACATTACCAGCTCTGTGTACAGAACTACAAACAACATCTACTCTTTATGGCTGGCAAGAAATGTGATAGATGAGCCGTTTCTGCTGGTTGAAAGTGATCTGGTGTTTGATACTGAAATGTTGACGGATATGCTGGCTCCGGATCGAATCGCAGTCGCAAAAATGGAACCCTGGATGAATGGTACAACTGTTACTGTCAATACCCATGGGGAGGTTGAGGCATTTCACGGGACGACCAATACGCCGGGAAACAATCATTTCAAAACCGTGAATATTTACAGCCTCTCAATGAAAACTTGGGACCTGGTTAAGCAACGGCTGGATCAATATATTGCAGGCGATGAAGTGAATGGATACTATGAAACTGTTTTCGCAGATATGGTCAAAGAGGGATGTCTTTCTTTCACCCCTGTTTTCTTTGATACCAGAGGCTGGTATGAAATTGATACCTTAACAGATCTCCGCGAAGCTGAATTGATATGCAGCCCATGGAAACAAGATTCGACCTTTTCAGCCTATCCATCTTTTGGTTCTTTAGTGACAGCAAAAGATTCTTTGAACGTTAAAGTGTCTTCGTCAATGGCACCACGCGCGAACATTACACAGTAAAGAGAATAATGACAATTTCAGAATGTACTCCAGAAGAACAATATGACTATATTTCCAACCAACATGGTGGGTATTGGCGATATGATTTTGTAGATCACAACTATCTGTATAATCTCTACTTTCCACCAGAAGAGTATCTTGATCATTTGCGTGACCATGTGAAACAACTGGTTCTGAATTATCCGATGGCACAGAAGGATTTGGCCGCTTTGGTGGGAGATCTCATCAGTCAACCCGCTGAGAGAATAGTTGTCGGCAACGGTGCGGCAGAGCTCATCAAAATAATTACAGGAATGAATCGTAAGATAATTGTGCCTGTTCCATCGTTTAATGAATATGTGAATGCAGGTCCTGCGGACAATGTGGTCTTGTTTGACCTTCCCGAGCCATCGTTTCAACTAGATGTAGATGAGTTTGCCGCTGCCGCTATTCGCAGCAAGGCGGAACTGGCAATAGTGGTGTCCCCAAATAATCCGACATCGCTCTTGGTCCCCAAGGAAGATCTGCTCCGGTTAGTGAAACTGTTGGCACCCCATAACTGCATGCTCATAGTTGATGAGTCGTTCATCGACTTTGCCAAAAGTAGTGTTGATGAGACCCTTGAAAATGTGATCGAGAACCATCAAAACCTGACGATATTTAAGAGTATGAGCAAGGCCTATGGTATTTGCGGTATTCGGATTGGTTATATGCTTACGGCCAATGTCGAGTTTTTAGAAAAGGTGCGTCGTGGTCTGCATATTTGGAATATTAATGGTTTTGCAGAAGAATTTTTGCGCCTGGCTCCGCAGTACAAAGAGCGATTCAGTGCAAGTTGCGAGACTGTTAAGGCGGATCGGGATCTGTTTTATAAGCAGCTGTGTTCAATTCCTGGAATGGTTGTGTACCCGCCCGATGCTAATTATATTTTCTGTCGTTTGCCAAACAACAGTATGTCAGGACCCGAGTTAACCAAAAAGCTGTTTGTTAAGCACAATATTTACATCAAACATTGTGTGGGTAAAACAATGCCCGCATCCGACAGATATCTTCGTATAGCGAGCCGTACCCCTAAAGAAAATAAGCTTCTTGTTGAAGCTGTAACCAATATTCTGGCAGGGGCCAGTCAGTCATGACGCCACCTGTTGACAAAGGCTGTGCAGAACAGACCCTCTCTGAGACAACAATACTTTCATTTGCTGCTGATCCGCCAAACATCTGTTCTTTGATAGGACTTTTCTGTGCAGTTCTAACTATATATTTTGCTGCTGTTGGTATGTTTTATGCGGCGATGATCGGTTTGGTCTGGGCAGTATGCTTTGACTGGACCGATGGCATTATTGCCAGAAAGATGAAGAATCGGAGAAAGGAGCAGGGACTTGTTGGTGCCCAGCTTGACTCCTTGATTGATATTATTAGTTTTGGGATCTGTCCTGCCATAGTACTTCTGAGTTGGGGGAATTTTAGTCCATGGTTTCTTCCTGGGGCTTTTATCGTTGTTGCCACTGCTGCCCTTCGATTGAGCTATTTTAATGTCTTTGGGCTGGTGGATAAATCAACTTATATGGGCCTGGCCCTCGATAACAATGGCCTTATTCTCGTCTTTGTTTTCCTGTTTAGTGAAGTTTTTAGCCACAGCACTTTTTCTATCATTCTGTATGTCCTGTTTTTATCATTGGCAGTTCTCAATGTAGCCCCCATTAGAACCCCTAAACTTGCTGGTCGCTGGTACTACGTTCTTCTCGCGTATGCCGTGCTGATGACTGCAATACTAGGGTACCTGTGGTCTGTTGTCTCCTAGGATCATATCCCAGAATCGAGTTTTCCCAAATTTTTCGGAATTCTCAGGAAATAAGCATGCCATATCAAGGATATGTCGTGCTTGTTTTTTGAAAATTTCTTACTTTCCATAACGCTATTTCTTCTCGGACAGTTTCCTAGGACCTATATAACGTTGAGGTTGTTTCAATGAACTACTGTCAGCAGAAATTGTGCTGCAGGGACTTAGAATTTTTTAACATGCACTTTAAGGAAATGATTTTACCATGACAACAGATCGTCTATTACGAGAATGTATATCAAGTAATAAAAATGAACTTGTGATTTTTGGGGCAGATAGTTTTGCTCAGTTTCCAACCCGTGACTCTTCGATACATTCGAATTGTGACCGTGCCCTGCCGGGGGCCTGTAGCTGTGATTTGGTTGTGTTGCGTGGCCAGCCACAGCACGACTATTATACGTGGCTACGTGCCCATGGACTTGGGCCTGATCATATTGTTGCATACGAGGAATCCTCCAGGGATCGTTCTCTTTCGGAGTGTATCATCGAAAACCCACAGCCGGTCTTGAATATGATTGAGGTTATCGGTCGAAAGCCTGTTTACGTTCCTTGGTATTCAGGGAGAAAGGAAGCCGAGGCAGCGAAGATACTCGGGGCGGAACTTTTTGGAGCACAGAGAGATGTAACTGTAAAATATAACGACAAGGCTGAATTCAAAAGTATCTGTCAGCAGCTTGGTATACCCGTTATAACCGGTAATTCTTTTACAATGCAGCCCGAAGATGACAACAATGCCCAGGAGATGGCCCGTATAATAAAAGGTTATCTTACCACCCACGAAACTGTGATCCTCCGTGGCACCCTGGGAGAATCTGGCATGTCCCTATATAGGACAACAGGTGATGACCTGCCGGAGTTGTATGAAAAAATAGTGGCCACCGGTGAAAAGATGGTCATCATTGAACCCTTTTTAAGTGTTATATCAAGCCCTGGTGATCAATGGACCATAGATCGAGCGGGTAGAATTGATCACATTGGCTTGACGGATCAGGTTTGCGAAAAAGGCATGGTCCATGTCGCCACTCAACATGGGCCCCCTGTATCTCCGCGTCTCTATGATATCATCACTCAGACTTCGCGGAAAATTGTCAAACATATGGCCGAAAGTGGATATTGTGGAGTGTTTGGTATTGATTACATTGTGACCAATGAAGATGTGTTTCCGGTGGAGAACAATGCTCGTTTTAATGGTTCCACTTATCCTCGGCTCATTACGGATAAGATGAAAAAAGTCATTCCTTCGATCGATTATTGGAAATTCATCAAGATAAAGACGACGCCGTGTACATTTGCCGAACTCACCGCCCTTATCCATGACCTTCTTTACGATGGTGTAAAAGTAAATTCAGTCTTCCCATATAATTGTAGGACGTTACAGACTAGAGGCGTTTTTTCTGTTCTCTTGCTCGCAGAAGATTTGAATCACCTTAGATATATTGAGGAAGCCTTAAAAGAACGTGGTATCAAAAGGGATTAATGTAGAGATACACTTAAAAACCCCACAACTCTCCGTTTTATGGGGCAGTTTGGCTCATAAAAATGGTATGGGGTCCCGTTCAACGTTCACATGGGCGGGATATAAAAAAGGGGACAATAGTAAGATTGTCCCCTTTTTTTATGCTAGACGTCACGACTGGGGAGTATTTTTGCAAAGTGCAACAGACGAAGTGGGAAAGGCTTATTACATGAACTATTTCAAACAATATTTTCTGGATCAGTTTCAGCGAAGTATTCCTTAAATTTTTCGTCTGCCTTGTCTCCGAAGAGTATCTGGCACGCCTCCAGTAAGCCCGCAGAGGCTTGTATTGTTTCTCTCTGCTCGATAAGGGCAATTTTTGACCGGCGTCTTAAAAAGTCAGATAATTTTGTGATCATTTCACGTCTGCCCGCTTCGCGAAGTTCACATCTAAGATATTCGGTTCCTTTTATCAGTACTTCGGCCTGATCTGGATCGGCTTGTATCATTTCCAGTAGTCTGAATGCACCGGTGCCATATCTTCGCCATAATCGTGTAGACAATTTCTCCGATGATTCTTTTGCCTTGAGGCCATCTAGATTAATGAGTCGTGCCTGGTGCATAAAACGATCTCTTGTTGCAGCATCTGGTTCACCGTACCATTTGTAGTCAGGGTACGGTATTTCAATACCCATATTTTTTATGATGTTACAAACTTCATCGCCGACATTAAGGCAATCGGTTAGTTTGCCGCCAAAGATTGTGATATAACGGTCCTTACTATTTACTTCGACAGCATGTTTTCTTGATAGCTGCATCCAGTCTGAGTTGCCTCCATTTTCACCGGAGACAACGAGTGGCCTCACCCCACACCGTTCCGCTATGATGTCAGATGCTTGTAAAGGGGTATCAAGATTTAAAAGGACGTTGATGTTTTCAAGAACAAATGCCCTGTCTTCCGGGGTGACTTTTTTGGTCGGGGAGTCAACGGGTGTGTCCGTCGTGCCTATACAGGTTCTCACCCCCATTGGAATTACAAAGAACAGACGTCCGTCGCTTGCAAAAAATGCCAGTACTTTTTTACTGGGGGTTACTCTTTCAACGAGGAGATGAATGCCTTTGGAGAGAAGGATGCGATGTTCTGTTTTCTGTTTGAGGTTGGAGTTAAACTCATCTACTAATGGACCTGTTGAGTTGATGAGTACCTTGGAACGTATGCTGAAGGTTGCTCCTGATATTACATTTTTAATCTCTGAAACCCAAATGGCATCCTGGTCACGTGTAGAGCTTACGAGTTGCAGGTAGTTTGCTGCGGTACAACCCGCTGTTAAGGCAGTACGTATAAAGCCAAATACAAATCTTGCATCGTTGTCGTGGAGGTATGCGTCGGAATATTCAAAGCCGCCTTGGGCTGAATCAGTGTTGATGATTGGTTCTTCTGCTTTGATCCTGGCTTTTGTTAAATAACGTGGTGTTTTGGTAAAACAGCTACCAATCAGCCAGTAAAGCCAGGTGCCCATCCAGATGAAGACCGGAGGGAAGCGAAAACCTTTGGCAATGGTGGTGAAAAAACGAATTTCTTTGACCGTAGAGGGGTAGTTTTTAATCAGGTGATTTCTGGATTTGCACAGCTTGCGCACAAGCATAAATTCCAGATTCTCCAGGTATTTAATTCCACCCCAGGCTAGATTGGAAGACTCCTGACTGGTCATTCCTGCAAAGTCGCCCTGGTCTATGAGCGCAGTTTTAACACCTTTTTGAGAAAGAGAGGCGGCGGATACCGCACCGTTTATGCCACCACCAATAACCAAGACATCAAATATCTCTTTGGAAAGTTTTTCTATATTTGTGTTTCTCAGTTGCATTGGTTCCTGGCAGGAGGAACCTCGTATTGTTTCTGTCATATTTCCTGTTCCAATTGCTTGCTAAATAAGCCCCTTGGCGGAACCTTGTGAATCTTTCGTCTATTTTTTAAAAAATAAGGAGTCATTGTCTGTCCCAAGCTATTTCCCTAAAATTAAACAATGTTTAGGTTCAATGGGGGGAGAAGTGCAAGGCGCTGTAGTAAAAAATTCGCACCAGGTTGACACCAGTGAAATGAGGTGTAAAAAATAAGCATACTCTCTTCTTTTACAAATATTTAAATGTATCGAACCTCTCGGGTACGTTTCGCCTGTTCGGTAGAAGGCCGTTTTAACTTCTTAAGGATTGCTCAAGATTTTAATTTCCCTGATGAGTGATTACTTGGTAAGTTACTACGATTTTGATATCATAGACAATAATCAATAGTTGCCTTTTTTGAGTAATCTAATGTTACGATTTATGGCTAATTTTCGTGTGGGGTTGTGGAACACAGCATCGACTATTCTCGTACCTTTACCCCCACAGGTGTGTAAGTATGAAACTGGAGATGGTATTTAACTGGAGGTAGTATGCAAAAAATTAAAGTGAAAAATCCCATTGTTGAGCTTGATGGCGATGAAATGACGCGTATTATTTGGGCATTTATTAAAGAGAAATTAATACTCCCGTACCTTGATGTTGATCTGAAATACTATGATCTGAGTGTTGAAAAGCGTGATGAAACAAGTGATCAGATAACAATTGATGCGGCTAATGCCATTAAGAAATATGGGGTGGGGGTTAAATGTGCGACCATTACTCCCGATGAAGCAAGGGTAGAAGAATTTAAGCTTAAGGAAATGTGGAGGTCGCCAAACGGGACCATTCGAAATATTATTGGTGGCACCGTGTTCCGGCAACCCATTCTCTGTAGCAATGTGCCACGTCTTGTCCCCGGTTGGAAAAAACCGATTGTAATCGGTAGACATGCCTTTGGTGATCAATACCGTGCTACGGATTTCCTCGTACCTGAAGCTGGAAAACTTACAATGACATTTACCCCAGCGTCGGGGGGGGAAGCCGTTGAGTATGAAGTGTTTGATTTTCCAAGTAGTGGCTGTGCCATGGGGATGTACAATCTCGATGATTCTATCCGCGGCTTTGCGAGATCCTGTCTGACCTACGGGCTTAATCTTGGTTGGCCTGTATATCTTTCTACTAAAAACACTATTTTAAAAAAATATGATGGCCGTTTTAAAGATATCTTTGCCGATGTGTTTGCACACGAATTCAAGGATAAGTTTAAAGAAGCGGGTATTTCCTATGAGCATCGCCTGATTGACGATATGGTCGCAGCGGCCATGAAATGGGAAGGTGGTTTTGTCTGGGCCTGTAAAAATTACGATGGGGATGTCCAGTCAGATACGGTGGCCCAGGGCTTTGGCTCTTTGGGGCTTATGACTTCTGTGCTACTGACAGAAGATGGAAAAACTGTAGAGGCGGAGGCCGCCCATGGAACAGTGACTCGTCACTACCGTGAACATCAGAAGGGAAACGCCACCTCTACAAATCCTATTGCCTCAATCTTTGCCTGGACCAGGGGGATTTCGTACCGTGGAGTATTTGATGAGACCCCTGATGTTGTCAAATTTGCCGAAACCCTTGAACAGGTCTGTGTTGAAACCGTCGAGGCAGGTTTTATGACTAAAGATCTCGCACTTCTTATTGAGGGTGAACAGGCCTTCCTCACCACAGAAGAATTTTTGGCAAAGCTTGATGAAAATCTGCAAGCTAAAATGGCACAATAGAAAACTGCCATTCTATAAAGACACACCTTACCGGGTTACTGGCGGCGAGGTGTGTCGGTCTACTTCTGCTGTATTGGTTCTCTTTGCTCTTTGCTGAGCTATTTTGTACCCGTTGCAAGTTGACCGCAGGCAGCTGAAATGTCTGTGCCTCTGCTGCTTCTGATAAAGACGGTATAATGTGCTTCGAGTAAAATCTTCTGGAAAGCAAGGATTCTTTCTTTGTCCGGGCTCTTGTAGGGAAGGGCGGAACATTCGTTGTAGGAGAGAAGATTAATTTTACAAGGGATATCCTGCAATTTTCTGCTCAGTATCCGAGCGTCCATATCTGAATCGTTGATGCCTTTTAATAAGGTATATTCAAACATAATTCTTTTTCTCTTCTGCATGGGATAGGTTCGGCATGCCTCCAGTAACTCCTCGATGTTGTAGCGCTTATTCACAGGCATAAGACTGCTACGAACTGAATCGGTAATTGCGTGGAGTGACACCGCTAGATTAACTGTAGAGTTCTCGCCTAACTCTTTGAGTTTTGGCACTATTCCGCATGTCGAGACGGTGATTCTTCTGGCGGCAACATCCAGGCCTTTATGATTTGTTAAGATAGAGAGTGAGTCGAGCACATTGTCGAGATTGTTCAGGGGTTCTCCCATGCCCATATAGACAACATTTGTTATACGGTCAGGTCCGATAAGTTCTTCTTTGGGTTGTTCGAGAAGATAATCCCGTGCGGCACAGACCTGATTTACGATTTCGGCGACGGTGAGGTTACGGATGAAACCCATTGTTCCGGTGAGACAAAAGGTACAGCCCATGGCACAACCCACCTGGGATGATATACAAAGTGTGTTTCTGTCGGGTTCTGGAATTAAAACAGATTCAAGGATATGGCCATCAAAAAGTCTGAAGCCAAACTTCACACAACCGTCGCTCGCCTTTTCTAAAATCGGCTCAGTAAAGGTGGATATGTAGGCATGCTCGTCTAGGTGTGCTCTGAATACCTTCGCCAGATCAGACATTTGCGAGAATTCTTTGATGTTGGGTCTATAGAGCCATCCCATTATCTGTTTTGCTCTAAAACTCGATTGACCGATTCCCTCGACGTAGTCTACGAGTGCTTTCTCTGTAAAGTTTTTTAAATCAATTTTATCACTCATATCTATAACGCTCGCCTGTATTCTGGTACTGTTTCAATGCTGCCTTTAATAGCTTTGGATATTTGTTCAAGCAGCGGTGTTTGGTCTTTGGGTAATCTTCCGGCTAGTGGTAGATAGCTGGAGGCATGGTTTGCATGGAATTGACAACGTAAGCCGTTGAGATTCTCGAGAAGATGGTAGAGCTCTTTTAATATATCAATTGGGGAGACAAGGCTAAAAGAGCCGTCGGTAATGTTTTGTGCAAGTGGGGTGTTTTCAAGAATCATCAGGGTCAAGACTGCAATCTGATTGGGTTGCATACGGTTCAAAGTAGTGGCCGTCTGGAAGGCGTGTTGTTTGGAAAGTTGTATGCCGCCGAGGCCGAGAAGAACGGTAACGGAAAGGAACAATCCCGCGGTTCTTACTCTTTGGCCGGATTCAATCATGCTTGTAGACGTCTCGTTTTTCTTCACCATCTGTAACACTTCGTCACAGCCGCTTTCAAGACCCATATAAATACGATCCAGCCCCAATGCCTTGAGCTCTTGTAAATCAGTAAGGCTCTTACTGCGGATTGCTTTTGCACTACCATAGAGACTCACTTTGTTCACCCATGGCAGGGTACGTTTGATATCGCTCAGTAAGGTAATAAGTTTTTTCAGAGGCAAGATGAGAACATCGCCATCGGCTAGGAATAACCGCTTTTGATTCTTGCAGTGATTGCTGGCGAACTCAAGGTCTTGTTTTACAATCCCGTAATCTTTGATTGTAAAAGGTTGTTCCTTGTATGCCCCACAAAAAGTACATTTGTTATGGGAGCATCCGGTCGTGACCTGGAGGATGATAGAATTTGCCTCGCTGGGCGGCCGGATGATGTTGCCTGTGTAGTGCATATATTTATAGCTTAAGCTGGATTAGCTGCCTCGAAGTCTTGCATAAATGTAACCAGCTTTACCACGCCTGCTTTGGGGAATGCATTGTAAACCGAAGCACGACATCCACCGATGGATCGATGTCCCTTGAGGCCGCATAAACCAATTTTGTTGGCTTCTGCGATGAACTTTGCTTCAAGTTCAGCTGTGGGCAGATTGAAAGAGATATTCATAAGAGAGCGCGACTCTTTTTCAGCATGGCCCCTGTAGTAACTGCCTGCGTCAATAGCCGTGTAGAGAAGTTGGGCTTTCTCTCTGTTTATTTTTGCAATTGCCTCAACTCCACCGAGTTTCTTTAGCCATTTGAGCACTTCGGAAACGACATAGATCGGAAAGCAAGGAGGCGTGTTAAACATTGAGTCCTTGTCCGCATGGGTGGAATAGCTGAGCATGGTCGGGGTGCCCTCGGGTGTTCTTTTGAGGAGATCTTCCCTGATAATAACAATGGTAACTCCAGCAGGACCAAGATTCTTTTGGGCGCCAGCGAATATAACGCCATATTTTTTTACATCGACAGGACGGGAAAGGATGTCTGAGCTCATGTCACATACGAGCATTTTCTCACTTACCGGAGTTTCGAGAAATTCAGTGCCGTAGATGGTGTTGTTTGATACATAATAGAGGTACTCAGAATCATCTGCAACCTGGTATTCACTATCTTTTGGGACACGGTTAAAGGTTGTGTCTTCGCTGGAGAAGGCAACGTCAATATCACCAAAAAGCTTGGCTTCCTTGATGGACTTTTTAGCCCATGTACCCGTATTAAGATAGGTCGCTTTTTTGCCTTTACCAAGAAGATTCATGGGAACCATAAAGAATTGCGAAGAGGCACCGCCCTGCAAAAAGAGTACTTTGTAGTTTTCGGGGATGTGTAGAAGCTCTCTTAAGAGGGACTCCGCTTCACTGGCCACGGCCATGAATTCTTTTGAACGATGACTGATCTCAATAAGGCCAATACCTGTAGATTGAAAATTTACTACATCCTTCCCTACTTTTTCGAGAACTTCTAATGGAAGGGTGGCTGGGCCTGGGCTAAAGTTAAAGACTCGATCAGTCATTGTTCTGTCTCCTTGTTGGGGTAAATCTTAATTAAAATGTTTTGCTTGCGAAAGAGGTGCCTACCGGCTTGAAACCTGGCGCAAAGCCTCATATAAGACGATTCCGGCAGTCATGGCAAGATTAAGACTGCGGATATTAGAGTTTTGCATAGGCAGAGTGTAACAGCGATCATGATAAAATTCCAGCGTCTCTTTGGGTAGGCCTTTGGTTTCTTTACCGAAAACGAGGAACGAACCTTCTTTAAAGGAGGCTTCAGTGTAGCTCGTTTTAGTTTTGGTGGTAAAGAAGAAGAGATCTGTTTCTTTTTGCGCCTGCATAAACTGGTCGAAACTATCCCAATGTTGAATCTGTACATGTTTCCAGTAATCGAGACCGGCCCTTTTAAGGTGCTTGTCGTCGGTACTGAACCCCAATGGGTGTACAAGGTGTAAAACAGTATTGGTCGCTCCGCATAATCGCGCTATGGATCCGGTGTTGGGAGGGATTTCTGGCTCAACGAGTACTATATTTAATGATGTCGTATTTTTCATGTCGCTTTTGTAATTATATTCAGGAAAAGAGAAGTATCGTTTATAACCATTGCAATGGTATAAAACAATGCTAAAGCATTACTTTCTGCAAGCGGTAGAATTGAAAAGATGATTAATTTCCCGTGCTGGTATGTTGTGAAAAACAGATGAACAAAACAAAAAGAGAAGTAAAGTCTACTAAAAGAAAACAGCATGACGTTAGATTTGTTATTGTTTTTATCGTAATCCTCTGCATTTACGTGGGTGCAATTGTTGGTGGTCGGGCGCAGACGTCAACGGAGCCGGGATGTCAGCAGCTAGATTTTGGCAAATCATATCTTGTTTCTGTTCAATGTGACGCTATAGTAGATGCTTCTCCGGAGAATAACAAATCCTCAGACATGCCTGTATTCTTCTTTGAACCAATCCCGATTAATCACGCAAGTTTTGCACTTTTGCAAACGGTGAGAGGGGTAGGGCCAAAACTTGCTCAACAAATCATCCAGCATAGAGAGGAGTTTGGTTTATTTACAAGCGTTGACTCGATACGCAGTTTAACAAGGGTAGGGGAGAAGCGTTCCCGCTACCTGGCAACTCAATTTTCTTTTGATTAAATAGTGGAAAATAAAACAAATTTACCCCAGGTATTAGTTCTGATAGGACCAACGGCTATCGGTAAGACCGCATTGTCTTTAGACCTAGCTCAGCATTTTAATTGCGAAATAATCAGTGTAGATTCCATGCAGGTATATAGATACATGGATATTGGTACTGCCAAAGCAAGTAGCGCTGAAAGGGCGCTTGTGCCACACCATCTCATTGATGTCGTGGATCCAGATGAAGATTATGATGCCGCCAGATTTACAAAAGATGCGACGCGATTGATCAAAGAAATCACCGCCAGGGGCAAACTGCCTCTGCTTACGGGGGGTACTGGACTTTATCTGAAATCACTTC
>NVXR01000040.1 GCA_002733995.1 Desulfotalea sp.
ATTTCTCTCCTGTAAACTCTTCGACTAGTTTAATTTGTTGCTCAAAGGATTTGTTTGTCAACTCTTCGGTTTCTTTGAATAAAGCCCTACGAACATCTAAACTATTCTTTTCGTTTGCTATTACCCTCTCGTTAATTGTCTTGATTGTATCGAATGCATCAATAGCGAAATCTAATTCCCTTTCGAATCTATCCCTTTGGTTTTCTCGTATTACTTTTTCTAAATCTAACTGCTCTAAACGTACAGAATTACCCGCTTCGATTAGTTTTATTTGAGCTTCTGATTTTTTATTCAGTAATTCTAAGTTATTAGCGTCCTTTGGCCTGGCTTCTATTAACTGGTTGATTATATTTAATTCCTCTTTAGCTATTTTTTGGAGTATAGCGGCTCTTTGTAGTGATATTTTAGCGGCTTTTTGCGCTGCTTCTTCTATCTCATCGAATCCCCTGGTCGAATCTCCGGCTATGGCGTTTTGCTTTTCAAATTCACCTGTTAATTTAGCTAGTGTAACGTTATAATTTCGGGTAGACTTCTCTAAGGCAATGGTTTGTTCTTCTGCGTTGGTTGCAGCGTCTACATTGGCGTTAATTTCCTCCGTGTAACCTTCTGTTGATTTATTTAATTTATCTACACCGGTAGCAAAAGTTTCTAGAGTTTCTATACTATTATCCTGCTCAAAATGGAATGCGGCTAATGCTTTAACTGACTGGAATAATCCTAAAGCAAAAGTAGCTATTCTGTTTTTGGTTGTATCCACTACAGCCCCGGTAGCTGCAGTTACTTTCCGTAAGTCTTCACTACCTTCTTCACTTGCCTCTAAAGCGCCCTTAACACCCTCAAAGGCGGCTCCTAACCCTATAGCCCCGCCCGCTAATCCTTTAATAGATTCTAAAGCTTTCCCGAATGTGTCTGGGTACTCACCTACATTACGTTGGAATTGCCCGGCCGATGCATCAACATCTTTTAGCTCCTTATCTAATTTCTTTACTTCTCTTAATAATTTACGGGTTGCTTTTGTAGTTTTACCCTCTGATATTACTAAATCTTTATACTCGTTTCTAAGTCTTGTTAATCGCTTTGATTGTTTAGCGTACGCCCTATTGCTTTCCGCTATTTGTTTTTGATTCTTTTCTTCTATTTTGGATAAACGTTCCTTTTCTTTAGCTAATAAAATATCGGTTTTAATCCGTTGTTGCGCTAGTAATTCCTCTTCTTTGGTGGCTTTAACTTTTTGTTGTGCTAATAAAGTCTCTTCCCGGACTAGCTTTATTTTTTGTTGTTCTATTAATAACACCTCTTTAGCTGCCTTATTTTGAAGGGTTGTAGCGGCTGTTTGCTGCTTTACTAATGTGGTTGATTCACCTAGTAATTTATTAAGCGTTGCAATATCCTTAGAATCTTTAAGGTCTAAATTAGAGAATGCTTTTTTAACTACTTCCCCTGTTTCTTTAATCCTATCTATAAGTACATCGAAAGTATCAACTACATTTTGTGCTGATTCCTGAGCCTTGTCAAGGTTCTTTATGAGTGGTTTTGTTGATAAATCAGCCATTTTTAATATTGTTTTTTGCGCTGTTATATTGGTATACGCTCATTTCCTTTGGGTTAATTGGATAACCTAAGCACTTTGAAATAATACCAATCTCTTTATTATAATCAAACTCTTTATCTGTATCAAATATGGTTAGTTTACCTTTTTTAATTTCGATTTGAGTTAGTAGAAACTTATTCTTTGTTATTACATACTCCACTTCTAACATTCCTATATCCCGTTTCTGCTCTAATATATCAAGGGTTGTTGAATCTTGACCAAACTCTTCGTAATTCTCATTAATAAGTGAATGCCAAATGTTTACTGCAGTACTGGAATTATCTTGATCTACTTTGTCGGTAGGTTTAAACGTGCTGTCTAACCTTAAGAATCCTAGATTGTTTTTATCCATAGCCTTGAACCAATTGTAAATAGGTAACTTGAATATACTTTCGTAATACTCTGGCTCCTTAACTGATTTTGAAAACAAACTTTTAAACATTATTTTAAAATTATTTCAAGTACCTTTTGTTCAATTATATCTAAAGCCTTTTGATAATTACCTTCGTTCAATCCTTCGACCTTATCACCCCACCTTTCGAATAGGCTTCTCCCATTCTTATTCGGGTTAGATGTTATCTTGAAGTCTCCTGTACTTTCCGGTGTTAATTTGAATGAATCGTAATACTTTCCGGTGTCACGTAACGTAATCTTATCCTTTGATTTCTCTGGGTGCAAAGCTAATGTAACCGAGCTATAACTCCCACCGATAGCACTTAGCTTAATCCCTTCCGAATCTTCGCCTAAATCAAATAATTGAGCCTGTGTGTTTAACTCTAAAATAGCATCTTGGACCTGTGAGTCACGAAGGGCCATTACTAGTAAGTCACTAATACTAGCCTTTGCAAATCGTTGTATTTGTGCTATGGTCATAAAAAAGGGGGAATCTCACCCCCTCTAATTTATTTACTTGATTTGTACGCCTTTTTCATAAGGTCGTATTGTCCTCTCATGTCATCCGGTGCAACCAATCCTTTTAAGTGTTTTTTAAATTCCACATAGGATTTATCTCCGAAGTGCTGAACGCCTATAAAACATTTAAGCTCCATAATTAAGGAGTTGTAAAGTCTACACTATCAATATCAAACCCTTGCAATGTAGCGTTTGCCGGTACACCGATGTAGTTTAACGTTAAAGTTGTGGCCGCTGTTAAAGTGAACACAAAATCCAATTGAGTACCATCGTTGTTTAAATCCGTAATAGTTGCGATAGTTACCGGCGTAACCCCGTCTAATAATTCCCAATCAGCAACAACGTCAAGCCCTTGAATGTAACTTATAGAACCGAATGTACCAAAGCAATTAAATGTAACATTAGCGCTCATTGTGGTACTTGTGATAGATGGCGAACTTAATACGTTAGTAGTTCCATCTAATAGACCGTTAGCCTTTAGTAAATCAGTTTCAATTGAAGCCCCTGGAATAACCATAAATTTAGACTCATCAACCAAGTTAGAAAACTGGTAAGTAACTTTGATTCGTTGAACGGAATTACCTTCTACGGTTTCAATGTCTCTAGCGTCTAATGTTCCTTCTTCAATTTTTAATGGGAACAACTCTGTTTTATCATCGTTAACCTCGCCACGTATAGCGTTATCAATAAACACCTCAAAGGTTCCAAAATCAGAACATCCAAAAGATAAAATCTTACTGGCTAAAGTAGAATCTTGATTTACAATATCACCCTCAAAGGTTCTTACACCGCTTTGAACTCTTTCAACTCTTCCGCTGTTAAACTCTTCGGTTTTGGTATCTGTCATTCCCGGAGTAACATTCTCGTACTTATCCGGAGTAGGGAACCATCTTTTTGTTGGATCAGATTCGTTTAGCTTACCTAAAATATACGCTTCCGGCAATACACCGCCTACAAAATCAGTAGATAGAATGGAGTTTCTAGTTCCATCGCTCGCCATAATCGAGACAAAAAAGTCTTTTTTCTTTGTCTTTACGACAATGGGGCAACTCTTAACCCCTAAATTTTTGTGTGAACTATCACACTCGCAAAATGTAGCCATTTCTTTTTATTTTAAATAAATATATAATCATTGCCTGTGATAGGACTTTGGTACATACAATCATCGCAGCAATCAAATTGATAATTGACCGCTATATCAACACGGAAACAATGGAAAGGCTGCATATCATTCCATCTTATTTGTGTGATATCGAACTCAGAATAAACATTACTTAACTTAGTGACTAAACTGCTAACCTTTCCATGTCCGGAATCGTTAATTGCTCTTATTACGTCACGGTGCACGTGTTCATCTGCTCTTTTATTATCTCCGTTTAAGCGGTTTAAATCAACTTGAAACACCATTGATATAGTGTTGTCCATTAAGTGACCACCATCATTAGCTGTTACAGTATCTTGACTATAAAAGAAGCTACTCGCCATTAGGTTGTCATTCAAATAAACCTCTTCATACTCACCGCTTCGAGCTTCGTTTTCACCGGTGTAAAACTCTGGAATAATACCTCCCTCGGCCTTTTCGATCTTATAAATCCGGTGATAGGCATTGTAATCAGTCCAGTTCAAAGCTGTACTAACCTGTCTTTGGATGTCATTAATAACGACATCAACGCCTACTGGATTTAATTTGAGATATATCATTCCTTCAAAGGTAACTATTACTTTTTAAATTATGTTTTTACTATTATTGATTTCTAAATTCGTCTGCTTCATCGCTGTTCAGTTGCTTGCTGTAAGTCGCTGCTACATCTCCGATTTGATCCTTTGTATGGCTCGGCATGATAGCGACCATATAACAGTCACCTATTAAATCACCGTCCCAACTAGCATTTTCTATAAATGGAGTTAGACCGTAATCACTTTTATATTTATCAGTAGCTATCAAATCCTCCCACGTTCTAACCGTGTAGGTCGTTACATCTTCCTCGTCTGTTACTGCTATCCAAAAATCATTTTTGAATACGCTTGGTATGTCCGTTTGCAATTGCGCAAGGGTCATTACTAATATTGTGCTTGGTAAGTGGCTCATAATGTTATTTATTTAAGTTACTAAGGTACATCGTTCACAATGTCTCCCGCTGTCATATTGTTCATTGTGAAATCTAGTGTGGAAATATTATCCTGTATTGTTGGGAACGTGTCACCATCTCCCATTTTCCAGTAATTGTCAGGTGCGGAAGATAACAGAGCTAAATCGTGAGATACACCACTATTATAAATAACCGATACATTTGCAGTTTCATCGCTGCTCCAAATAGCTACCTCATCAACGTTACAATTATTCCTTAAGTGATCCCCACCAAAAGCGGTTTCGCCTAACTTAAATACTTCGTCTTTAATTTCTCCCCCGAATCCGTTATTATCTTCATTGTTATTTGTTGTCTGGCTTACACCATCTAACCATATTTCAAACCTGTTATAATTATCGCTGTCAGTTGTGCCACCATCATAAGTTATAATAATATGTTTCCATGTTTGATCTGGGTAACTTGAATCAGTTGTAAGTAACTGTAAATTACCATTTTTAGAACCGTATATAAATTCTATTCTCTCACTACTTCCGTTCCATTTAATCCATACACGCCCTTCGCTATTTTCGTTATTACCTCCAAAAGATAGTATCGTTTGATCCGAGTCATTGGATGTACCTCCTTTGAACCATAAAGCTACCGACCAAGCATCAGTTGCTCCCGTTCCATTTGAGGCCCTGTAAAAAGGATTAGAGGTGTTTGCTGTCGCCTCTAGGAAATCATTATTGTTAAACTTTACCGACTTAGTATTATTATAAGGGGGTGACGCTACGTTAATCGTTAAAGTCTCAACATCGCTACCGTTATAGTTAACGGCTGTCATGGTCGGGCTATATGGGCTTCCTGCTGCTGTTAAAGATGCCCCGCCTATTATCTTTCTAATATTACCTTCAACGTTTACAACTCCCGTAGGTAAATTACCCCATTCATAACCAACTCCTTTGGTTGCTATCATTTCATAATTGATAGTGTCGCCCTCTGTTATGTTAATAGTTGTTGAGCTAGTTATAACAGGTAGCTCATTAGTTGCCGTTCCTGATACTTGGAATAAAGTATTTAAGTTGTTTACGGTTATAACCTCACTAGCTCCAATTGGGTCTAGTGCTAGGTCTACAAAGTCGGTGTACGGTATGTCTGTACATTCGTTAAAGTCAATCCCCGCAATTTCTTTAGGTAGATTTTTTAAATCAATTGTACCATCTCCGTTCCCTGTGGCCTGTATTTCGTTGTTAAACTTCATACCTATTTGAGTACCCGCTATTACTATGGCGTTGGCATCAACATCTCTATATACTACAATATCACTCATGTTATTATTATTTTACTGAGATATAAGACCCTGAATTAGTCAATGTTCCCGCTGATGATAATTTAATTTGAATCTGTACGGGCGAAGTTCTTACGATGTCCGCACCTATATAGAATGGTAAAAACTGATCTTGCTCGTAATCTTTACCGCTTCCATCGTCTAGCCTTCCAATAGTTATAGTAAAGCTAAACAACCCCGCTCCGAATACATACCTAATACTTAATAACGTATTGTTTATATCTGGATTAACTACAAACTGAGTACGTAATGCAAGTTCCGCACCGACCTTAAGATCGCTTAAATCCAAATATCCTGTTGATACGTCTATTAATTCAGTTACGGAATTAGGTTTGAAGTTGTAATTTGTACTACTACCCGCCCCATCATTTGGTAAATCTGTCCAAGTGTCTGCTAATACTGAAATAACCCCTGTTGCATCGTTGTAATCTATAAACCCTTTAGTGGAACCCGTATTATCAACTAGCCCAATAGTTACCATTGCGCCATTACCAGAGAACGAAGAGGCTGTACTAACTGTAACATTGATAAGGAACCATGTTCCATTATCTACCGACTCACCCGCTGTAAATATAAAGTAATTACTAAACTCCCCGTATTCCCTTGATGCTAATAAAGCCCCTTGGTTTATAATGCTAAGTAAGTCCGCAACATTAGTTCCCTGATCTGTTGTTTTTGACGCTACTATTTGAGTAACTAACGATAGATTAGCATTATTCCCCCTTACCTTACCCGTTCCAGGGTCGGCCATTACTATACTAGTGTCGTATAACCATAACGGGCTATCACTAAACGTTTCAGAAGGAACCCAGTCTAATAATGTTTCATCCCATATTTTCCCCCCCGAACCTGTTACGGCTACTCTTGCGGGTTCAGATAATGAAGCTAATAATACAGATGTTATTTGTATCTGTAATTGGTTCCCAAATTGAGCAGTACCCGCCAATAGGGTCACATCAACCTCCGCCCAATCTCCCATATTGGCTGTTGCGGTTATCTCCCACCGTTGAAATTTACTTGCGTCTATTTTCTCTTGTAGGAATAAATGATCTCCAATTCCAATTGCCTCCTGAACAATCGCCTCTAAATCTAACCCATCTCTATTAGTGAATGAAATGTATAATTTTGTTGCATTGGTTTGATTAGCGTTATTCCATGTAACCTTGCCGTCATCTGGCGAGGTATCCATTGAAGTATCGGCTTCGTATCCAAAAGATAGAATACTAGTCCCGTCATTATCGTTAACAATGTCTTTGATTTCGTTAGCGTTTGCCGCTGAAAACTGATCACCTGTACTTTTATCGGTATATGTTATCTGTGCCATTATGGTAGTGTTAAAGGAAATGTGAACGGAAAGTTAATATTGCTTGGTGCTTGTGCTTTTGTAGTGTCGTAGTCGTTTACTGCGTTTAGTAAAGTGTTCTCTAAAGGTGAATGCCCTAATTGAGTTAAGTAGCCGTTAAACGATGTGCCTGTGGTTGCTGTATTACCGTATACCATTTTTGCAGTTGGTATTACTCCTGATAATCCTAATTGAGTCGCTACCCCATCTAAAGCGGGATCGGTTAATATGTCTCCAATATATAAAGAACAAATACCACCCGAATCAATAACCGAATAGATAAAGTAAGCCGTGTTTAATAATGGTGTGAGTGCAGATGTTAAAGTAATCCCGTTAAAAGTAATTTCAAATTTACCCGTAGCCCCTAGTTGTAAATCCCAAACATCATCACCCGCTATTAATTGAGGTTCTAAAGATTTAAGACGTAGCCAAAGCATATCTGTATTAGCTCCGTCACGATCTAAAATAGAAGTCTCTAAATGTTGGTCTTCTACTCCCGCGAAGTTGTAGCCGTTTGTTAATTCGAATCTTCGTATTGGTTCCCCTCTATTATCAAAGGTTAAATTATCCGGGTTTTCTGGTGACACGAATGTTATGGGTTTGCTTACATATGTAGCTCCTAGCCAATCATTACTAAGTCCGTAGGTTTGATCTGATATAACATAGTAAATTACTCCGGTAAAACCTAAAGAATTGTTTAATCTCGTGCCTATAACTTGGTCATCATTTAAGGTTGTAGCTGTAAATGCTGCTCCGCTACCAGTTGTTACTACTCCGTTTATTGTTAATATAAGTGTGGTAGAATTAACCACTGTAACAGATGCTATGTAATCCTTATTTTCTAATACAATCCCGCTTTCTCTTGAGGATATAATCTGACCACTACTAGTATATAAATTTACATTTAAATTCCCACCGGTTGACCATATTGATAACCCTAAATCCTCTGAAATATTATACACTTCAAAAATAACATAAGACGTAGATACGTTATTAATATTGACTTTAACCTCGAACACCTCGCCCTCAATTGGGGTCGTGTTACCAATATGCATATTATTTGAACCGTTGAAATACCCGTTACTATTCCAACTACGCAAAGCTACCTGAGTATTTTCAGATATAGCCGTGTCAACTCCTGGAGTCCATGTGGTGCCGTTTAGCGTACCTAATAATACACCGTCATCCGATGTAATAAACCCGTCAATACTTTCTAGCTCTGAGAATATTCTTGTAGTCCCGTTATCATCTACCGTAATCTTCCTGATGCTACCAGTTACCGACCACTGCAAATCATCACTAACCTTTAAAAGCGTTCCAGTTCCTACCGTGCTTGTTAGAGTGATACCTGTTAAGTCAACAAAGGAAATAGCACTACCACCACCCGATGTTCCGTTAAGTTGGTTAGCTGTGTTTAATGGCTCTGTATTGTTGCTTGGTAGGAACAAATCAAAGCCCGGTGTTAACCCTCCACCATCTGAAATAAAGAAGAAAAACTCTTTTAATTCATCGTATAGAGTATCACCATCTGTAATAGATACGATTGTGCCATCCTTTCGTACTACTTGATCTACTTTCTCATAAGAAAATATAGCCCGTATCTTTTCTACACTAATAGCGTTTGCCCCGTCTATTCTATTTGATTTATTCCTATAAACCGACAAATCAGGCTGTAATGTATACGGAACATGAGTGCCTACCGTACTGGTAACCTCTACATTATCATTTCCTAACTTGGTTATAATTAACCCCATTACTATCTAAAAAAGAAATATGTGTTTAATTCATTGTATAAAACATCACCACTTGTTATGGTGGTGTCTGTAGCATCGTCACGGACTACATTATCAACCTTTTCATAAGGGAATATAGCTTTTACCACACCTACGCTTTGAACATCTACCCCATCAATACGGCCTGATTTATTCCTATATACTGAGAAATTAGGCATCAATGAATAAGGTTGAAAAGCCGCATCCGTGCTTGTTACCTCAACGTTACCGTTTGCTAGTTTTGTAATTGTAAGTCCCATTTCTTATTATGTTAATGTGCCTATTTTGATATAGCCACCGAAGTAGCCCTCTTTAAGGCTATCAATTTCTTTTGTTAATCTCTTTAATTCCCCCCATAACATAGGCCGTAACCCGGTTATTTTAACTGCTTTATCCGTGGTTTGCCCGTCAATTTCTTGTAACATTCTAACAACGTTTATTTCTGAGCTTCTTTGATTCTTATTGCTCCTGTCGCTACTTAACGATAAGCTGATAAGTTTAATGCAGTAATCTAAATAAATAGCGTACCCGAATAGCCTTTGGTTTTGTAATATCATGTCCGTGTAATCATAGTAAACGGATATGTCAGGGTTTAGCCCGGTAGCTAAATCAAAACCTTCTCTAGTGGTTAGATCTGGTAATTCTTCTAAGGTAACACCTCTAAATAATGTTGGTTCCCACCATAGGCACGAAATAACCGATTCTACATTACTCCTATCGTAATCCCTTTTATATGGTTTTAAAGTACCTAAATCTACATCATTGGTTAAGTAACCTAAATAGTAATCCCCCTTATATGTGCCGTCTGTGTTATCAATAACCCAAGTTAATTCCTCTACTTGATGAGAACTTGTGATAGTGATAGTTTGGCTTTGTATCGGTTCTTTTTTAGCGGTATTAAATAGTAATAGTTTTAAATCTCCCGTACCCTCAAAATCTAATAACACCCTGGTAATTTCAAGGGCTACATTCTTTTCTAACGATACTTCTAATCTATACCCTACAAATCCATCCGGTAAGGTTTCGGTATTTACTTTGTTTTGCGCATATTGATAAAATAACTGTCTGTCTATAAAGTCAGATTTATTAAATACAGCGTTGCACACGCTTGATATACTTGATTCCTGTTGATGCTTTAAGAACTCGTTAAAATCAGTATCATCTATTGCCGGGAAATCCTGCAACTCCTTAATGTTTTTGACTTTTACATATGGATTATCCGTAACATAGCGGCCTGATTTACTAGCTAAGTTAGCAGCGTCCAAAATCTGATATTCGGGATCGTAGGGGTTTCGCATCCCCACAATCCCGTAAGTACCAGCCTCAACTTTAACTTTATTAAACATCAACGGTAATTAAATTAAACTAAAGCAATAATTATTATACTCTACCGAAAGCCATTATCCCGGTTTCGTTAGCGGTAGTAGATGGTGCGATGTCTAAAGAAACATCCTGTGAAATCTCAACTTGTGTGATCTCATCTTGAAGATACCCACCAAAAGTAGTCCCATCACCTCTCTCATCGTAAGAGTGTACAGCGTATGATAACCCATCAACTGGATTAATAATGCTTCCGTAAACTTGTTCTTTAGTATCTATACCCATTCTGTTTTGTACAGGAATCCAAGGCATTGCCCCGATTGATCCTTGAGGTACAGCTAACCAAAATCCATCATAAGTACCCGTTAATCCATCAGATGCAGCGTTTAATTTTGGATCGTGAATAAATGTAAGCCCACCACTTTGAAAAGATGTATTTACTGAGTTACCACTACCTTGATTGAATAAAAATTCAAATTGATTAAAAGATGTCGAATCACAAACCAAATCAAAGATTACTCCCTGGTATTTGTTCATATCCATTACTGTCTTAGTAATTTGCGCCATTCTATCACCGTTTGTTGATCCGGTAATTTGGAATACAAAATCAGTTAAATCAAATAAACCTTCTGAATCAGCTACGTTCACTTGGGATCTACCACCAAAAAGAGTCCCGGAAGCAACCGTTTCTAATCCTTCCGCCATATTCGCCACTACATTTTGCATTTGACTCATCAACATCTCTTGAAGAGAATAGATTTTGTTATCAGATGCCTTTAATGTTTGTGCGTACTTATCGGTGTAAGTTGTCCATGTGTGATTAACTACAGCCGAATCCCCTTGTACACCTACATGTAAGTGAGATCTAGCTGATCCTAGCGCTCTTGATTGGCGAATAGGGTAGTTTGATTGGATAGCTCTGTCTTCACGTGTTCTTCCTTCCATATAAGAAGGTAGCATGAATTGAGTATTTCTTAAGAATAATTTAAAAACCTCAGGGTCTCTAAATCTAAGTTCGTTGTTTTTGAATGCGTTCTCTAACTTAGTTTGAAAAGTTACAAGCTCCGCTGTGCTAAAATTAGCCATTGTATTGAAATTTAAGTATTAATTGTTTTTATATGAATGGAGGTTACTACCTCAAAAGGGACTTTCCAATACAATTGGAGATATGCCAAAATTAAGTCTTTTTTATTTAACCTTATATTTAATTACATCGCACAAAAAAGCCGAGTAAAGTAATTACTCGGCCAGGCTGTTGTTTTGTTATTATGCGTACACTTTATCTTTCTTCTTTTCGCTACCCCACCACATTATTTTGCAAAGGAATTGTGCGCTTACTCCGTTCTTTTTGCATATAGCTTTAATACGTGTTTGAGTTGCTGAACCTTTCCGGATCTCGTTTATGGTGTTCTCTATGTGCTGAGAGCGTTCTTTTGATGTTGTCATTTAGTTTTGTAATATTTTACTAGAGTTATTAAAACAATAGCTTATATAGTTGGCGTGCTTTAAAGCTATTGACTTTTCTATTTCATTCATTATTTCGCAATCTTCTATGACTAAATAAGGGACTCTCGCAATCTTATATTTTACACCTAGTCCTTCGGCTACAATATTCCAAGCGTTTTTACTTTCGCTATGTTTAACTTTTGTGTTTGTATTTGGGTTTTCCATACCTTTTGTTTTATGCTCCCTACATTGATGCGGGTAGCCTTATAGTTACATTAAAATACATAGAGTAGCACAGCGTATCCGTTTGTTTCGTCTCACCAAACTCAGATTGGCTAACTTCACTGCAAAACTTAAAAACCCTAAAGGGGCTACTCTCTATATTTATGAGTGCATCATGTTTAACCTGCTATTTTATTCCAGCATTTTGAGCACAATGTTTTTCTATTACCTATGCCATGTGTTGCAGTTTCTTTGTCACCACTTATACATAACGCATCCTTCGTCACAATAACATTATGTGTATTTAATTTTAAAACTTCGCTTTGGTGGTACTCCTCTAAAAGTGTAGCCATTAATTCGGTACAGGTTTTTGTTTCGGTATCATATAATAGCATCTTAGCCAATTCACTTCTACCGCTATTTATTAAAAATTTCTGTGCGTTATCTATATTCATATCTTTAGTTTCGTTCGTTTTATCGTAATTATCATTTTCAGTTTTAACAATTGCCGCTAACTGTTTCTTAGCTTCTTCCTCTGCTCTAATGGCTTTAATCCATTTATTTTCCTTGGCCTTGGGTGCTATAGCAGCTGCAAATTCTTTCATTTTTGCGTCAACCTGTTTTAATTCCGATACTCTTTCCCTCCTAATTTTAGATAGTTCGGCATAAGTCATATCATCATAACTGCCCACTATACCGTACACCCTTAACTTTAATAGCTTATTATCACTTAATAGGCTTTTATATCTTTCAGTACTCATTATCTTAATCATAATTTCGTTTCGTTTTTATTTAGTATGATAATCGATAATTATTCATAAATCGTTCCTGCAAGTCTGATTTATTACCTACCCAAAAAGCAAACTCTATTAATGTATAATGTCTATGTGGATGTGGATGAGAAAATGACCTACCCATTAATACATACCATCGGTTAACATATAATTCGGCATTTTTATTTTCACCGCTACATTCAGCTTTGGGTAATTTAAGATATTCTTTATATGCATTTTTTATCTTCTCTTCCATATCTTTAGTTTCACCAAAAGTAAGTTAATCTTTTCAATTGACAAAGCGTTTACAAAGAAAAAAGCCCACTAATTTAATAGTAGGCTTCCTTTTTGTGTGTGTTGTTATACGGCTAAAGCTCCGGATTCGAGACGTTCGTTCTTAATCGTATTGAACTCTGTACTGTTAAGGTATATTTTCTTTTCCCTCATTTCATCAATAAACTCCGATGTAGTTTGTTTAGCTCCACCACTTGATGAGTCACCACCTCCAGCTCCTCCTTTAGGAGTTTTAAGCAATGCCGGCATACCAGTAAAGAAATCTGTTACGACTTTCTCAATAGGCAAATTAGACATCAAGCTATCTTTTAACGGTTCTCCATTGGCTCCTATACCAAACATTGATCCGTTATCATCAAACCCTATCTTAACTCTGGAGTCCAAGGCCATCATAGCTAATTCGGTATCAATTACATTGTCAGGAATAAGCGATCTTAATACTGTTTGCTTTTTGAAGTTGTTTTTATCGGCTACATTATCACTCTTTAACTGAGTGATGTTAGTCTCATAAGCTAATGCATTAACTCTCATTGCGTCCAGATCCTTTGTTAACTGTGTAACCTTTTCCCCTGGTTCGATATTAGCTTCTTTAATAGCCTTATCAATATTACCCTTAAGGAATACTTGGATAGCCTTAATAGATGAATCAGTGGACTTGTGCGCCCCGTTAACTTCTTCAAGACCTAATCCTTTTAGTAGTTCTTTTCGCCCTATCTCATGCTCGGTCTTATCTCTGCCAGTCGTTAGGTTAGCCCTTAACTCGGCATCTTCCTTTACTGTATTAATAATTAAATCGCTTGTAATGTCTATTGATTCTTTTTTGTCTTCTAAGGCTTTTGTTAATACGCTGTCCTCAATTTCTATTAATTTACCGTTGATGTTTAACTTCATGACTATTTATTTTCGTTGATTAATTTGATTAATGCCTCTTCTTTGTGTGCGTGGTGGTATTTATACTCCATTGAATCACAATAAGATTTTAACTCTTCTAATGACCATGCACTGTAATCGGTTCCTTTTGACTCTTTAGGCTGCTCTTTAGGTGTAGTAATCTTTGCCTTGGCTTCTGCCAATTCCTTTTTAAGAGCTTCAATTTCGTTTGTGTTTGAACTAGGATTAATAGCCTTTCCAATCATTTCAGCTAATCCGGAAACCCCTACAGAATCCACTTCTTTACGCTTTACACGTTTGGCTTGATTCTCTTTACGCTTTTCTAAAAATAACAATGTAGCCTCTTCGTCTACTTCGTAATGGTGATCTACAGGCATTTCATCCGTGGCATTGTTTGCACGTTCTACCATGTGGCGTAAATAAGGCGCTAGATTCCCCCTGGTGAAGTTGCCCTCTACCTTGTTCCTCCAATGCTTATTTGACGGCTTAAGCTCCGTACCATTGTTTAGCGTTAGCTTTACAGCCAGTACTATTATTGAATTATTCATATTGCTTTTTATTTAATTACTTACTGTTTTATCCTCCGGCTTTGGGTTAGCTACTACGTATGCGTCCCAATCCGATTGTAATTGCATTAAATCCTTAGAGTGATCTACTATATTCCACCACTTAGGGAAAATGACTTTCTTGTACGACTCATCAGCCCCGTATCTATCAAATACATCCTGTTCAGAATTATGTACGTATGGTTCAACCTTTCTTTTGTTTTGTGCTACAGTTAGATTTGTTAAGTTATTTTGATACTTAGCTAATAAATATTCATCTAATAACTTATCCAAAATGGTAACGTTAGACCCTGCTTTAACCGCTTCATTGTATTTATCCAATATAGTATCGGCACTTTCAATAATAAACCTTTTACCGTAAGTGAATTGAATAGCTGTTTTCTCTACGGGACCACCATTGATATAGTTTTCTACAAAATAACCTAATTGATTATGTACCCATTCAACGCGGTTTGATAAGTATGATAATTTATTAATAACCGGTTGAACATCAATAAATCTACCGGTAGCTGTTTCGTTTGTTCCTTCCGCAACTCTTCTAGTTCCCCAATACGTAGCGTCTGCCCGATCTTCGAACTTAGTCATTTGTTCATCGTGCATGGTAATAGTCGCTAAATCTGGACTAATAAACCCTGCTAAGTCATTAGCTAATACCGGATCATCCTTGTCTCTAGGGGTTTCAATTTCAATTATATCTGTAACATCTTTTGATTTAGCCCCGCCATCACATCTACTACATGCCTTTTCATTATCTCCTGCACCCGTTTTACCGGTTCCCTTACAATTACGACACGTTTGTACGTATCTATATGTAATAGGAAATCCATTTTGTTTTTTATAGATTGTTTGTATTGACGAATCAATAGCGTAAAACTCTAATAAATTGGTAATATCATTTATTGTAGGAACTCTAACCTCTTCACCTATGATTTCTTTTTCAGATAGTATAATAGCGGGCGGCATTCCAAATGGATGTTCGAATGTTTTTTCTTCAATCTCTGTGAAATCTAATCCTACTTGTTTTATTCTCCAGTCTTTTTTATCATCTACAACACGCCATTCCTTAAACGGTGTATTACTGGATGTCATTTCGTCTGTTGGTTCGAATATTACTACCTCTGTTAATTGCCCGTTAGATTTATAGTACCTAATATCATTGATTGATTTGTATGTAGGGTAAATATCCTCTTCACCTCTATACTCAACGAATATAAGCCCGTTAGGATCTACGTCTAATAACTGGAAATAGTTTTCGGATAGGTAATGCTTGATAGATTTTTGACCTTTAAAATTAGTCATTGCTTCATCAAACCTTTCTCTATGAACCTTGTTAGCTATATCATTTTTGTTTGTGCCTCCACTCGCAGTAAATACATTTATCACAGCTTCTTTTATCCTAGCCACTAAATCTCTAATATCTTTTGAATACTTATCCCTGGCTATTGCCCTATCAGAAGATTCTAGCTTTTCAAATTGCGTTATTAGTACCTTATTGAAATCCTTTCCCGTGACTAATGCGTTTAGATACACGTGCTTTTTCCTAGCCGTAATAACCCAACTAGGGGTTTTTTGATACTTTTGTATCTCAGCTATTACTTCCTCAACGGTGTTAAATGTCATACTGTATTATTAGCGTGTAAAGTTACAAACTTTATTGTATTTGAGTAATATACTAAAGTTTCTCAATTATCCTCTATAAAGTTCACTAAATCCATATCTCATAGCATCCATTAAATCCGACCAGTTATGATTCGGAATACTTGCCTTTTTATCAGTCCATACATAATTACAAATAGCCTTTACCACATTAGGTGAATCAGGATCAATTACTATGGTAAACCCTTGGATCGCTAAAATATCATGCTCCACCTTCTTCTTAGGGCATTTCCTTATATTTAAATTGAACTCGTAATATAAATCATTAATCAATTGTTTATGTGCTGAATCCCCTACTATTAAATCTGAGTTGCCAATTCTTTGCGTGAGTATTTCCGCTAGAACTCTTTCAGATAACCCACTCTTGAATAGTATTTCCTTTACGTGTATTTTTTTAGCGTCCCAATCTATGGCTACTTTTACATTTGCGTGAGGGTCATTAAATCCAAAATCTTGGCCGAAACAATACGGTAAGTCCTCGTTGAAATCTCCGATCTCCCAATCATCATAAATAACCCCCTCGGCTGTATTCTTAAACCCTCCTAATATTTCATACTTGTAACTATCGTGAGCCTTTTTAAGTTTATTATCAGCTAGATCCCTTCCCTCTTTACTTAATTCTCTATATTCCTCGTATGATTTACGCTTTGATTCATATTCATTCCAGTTATGCTCGGCCATATTCTCCTGGCCATTATCTAAATAGGTTGTATGAATATACAATATATTATCAACCACTCCATTAAATCCATCTGCTATACCCTCATACCATTGCCCGAAAATCCAATGTTCTCTGGTCGGTGGGTTGAATGAAATAATAGACAGGCATTGAACATCACTAGCCCTCATTGATCGCTTAATCTTTTGCCATGATTCAAAGGATTCTAATTCCTCACCCTCATCGGTTTCGAATATACTAAAGTCCTCTAATGATTTGAGTTTTGCCGTTTGTGTTCCTACCGATGTTTTTTGGCCGGTGATAGATATTTTACCTACTGCATTTTTAACCGAATACGTTTTGTTTGAAGCCTCGAATTTATCAGCGATACCCAATTCTAACATTCTATTTTCTAACGCCTCGGTAATTGAGTTGTCAGTACTTGACATTGTTTGTCTTGTGTATAGGATTCTATGGTTATAATGAACGGCTGCAGTTGGGTTAAAACAGGAGATACCAAACGTTTTCCCTGAATCCCTACCCCCTGATAATAACACCGTGTCAATCTTTGACATTATAATCCAGTAATCTAACCGGTCGTATTCATCTACCGTAAGCCCTAAGTACCTAAGATCTATTAATTCGCTCTCTAATTCTTTGTTCGATTCTTTCTTAACTGCCTTTTCAAGCACTCTAAACCGTTCTAATTGCTCATCCGAAAGGTATTTAACCGAGTATTCCTCTACCATATCCCAAGCCTTTAGAAGCTGAAACAATGGTTCGTATTTATCGGAGAAGGTTATAGCCATCTACTTATCTAATCTACTTTGTGAATATCCGTTCTCTTTAGCCCAAACAGGATGTAACTCTACGTAATCATGGTGTCCGTGGCAAAGGTTCCTGAACGTGCTTACATCGGTTAGGTTGTCGCCTATTCTCCCCTTGGAATGATGCACGACTGCTATCCCTTCGCACTCTGGAAACATGCAAGTACTGTTTTCTTCCAAGAACTTATCCCGGAGCTTATTGTATATCTTCCTTTTGGCTGCTAGTTTCTTACTTACGTTTCTCATCTTTGTTTTACTACTGAGCAATCGAGCCTTAACCCTTGCTATCAATACAATGTTAAAAACAGACTCTTACCCCTTTTTGGTGAAGTTAATCACTACATCACCGCTGTGAGTGTTGGTGTTCTCGTTCTTATTATCGGTTTTATCCGTTAACCCTAAATCACGGGCTATAATATTAGCGTTTAATAGTCCTGCCGCAGCCCCTTCGAACTTCTGATTGTAGATTATTTTACCGACCCTCGTTATGACTTGGGAAAAATCTTTGTAATCAGGATTAGTTTTATACTCCCTAAGTGAGTCAATACCAAGGAATAATTCTAATCCATCCCAAGTATAAGCTCTCATTATATCGATAGTATCTTTATCAATACCATCACGTCCGTTGAATATTTTACTCTCTTGTAATGGGTTTTCATCTATCCATTCAAAGTACTTGCAAGCCTCTTCCCATAGTATCTCCGGACTAGAGAATATCTTATCTCTTCCGTGCTTGCTTCTTTGCTTCCAAAATTGGTTCCCTTTAGGCGCTCCCATCTTCTGAATCTTTTGGTAGTTCAATGTAACTGTATTCGCTTGGTGTAAAGCTATCTAATCCATAAGCTAATCCATTATCTTCCCATAGTTCTTTTGGATGCTCCCATGTGTAAGAATCAAGCTCTTTAATTACACTCTTATTGTCCCTTGCTACTATTTTGTAGTTATGTAAGTTACTTACAACTGTATTTGCTCCCATCTTAATGAGTTAGGTAATACTTATAATCAATGTCCTGCCATGTAGTCTCCAGAATAATAGTATCGGAGTTGGCTTTTGTTATTCTGCTACGTTCCGGTAGTTGCACGGCTCCTGTTAGCTTATTGACTATCACACTATCATTTATAACAGTAATAGTTCCGGTACTTATTAGCGTTGTTTGGTTGATTGTATTGTAGAATGTTTCGGTAAGATCCCCGGAAGATGTGATCTGGTCTGTAGCGTTTGGGTAATCGTAATAGATTGTCCCTTGATAGTTTCCTTCTATTTCCGCTAATGTCCATGTACCTACTAACCTGGGATCAATTGATTGCGTGTTGCTAGTCGGTTCTAGCTTGTCTTTTCCGCACGATGCCAATGTAATGACAAAGCACACTAATAATAATTTATTCATATCGTTGATGTTTGATTTTCAAAGGTAAAGAAAAAAAGCCGCATTTCCCAACGTGGCTTTTTCTATGTAAAACTAAGATATGACCATAGAACATGATCGTAGCAAATATACACATATTACTCATTCGTTAATCATATTGGAGATAGTTACTCTACACCCCATTCATTTTGTAGTTTACAAATATCCCTAATAGTGGTATCGTCACCCTTTTCTTCTAGCAGTTCCACTAAGTCTATTATCTTATCTAAAATGTGTTTAGACACGTTTATATTAGCCGTTCTTAGAGCTAAATCTAAGTTTGTAACTGTCACCTTATCAATTGGTTTGATTTTGTTTTTTCTATTACTCATAATATTTATTTTTCTTTCTAGTTTTTAATTCGTTCGATTGGTGATAGGTTTAATTACAAAAGTATTCTAATGCCAAATGGTAACTTAATATACCTCTTACTTAACACACTTTCTATCTTTTCAAACTGCTTTATCGCTATCTTGCTACCAAACATTCCAGTATTTTCCTCTGTCTGTTCTAATACTAAAAAGTGTTCTTTTTCAGTAATACTAATCGTTGCCTCAATACACTTTGTCTTAAATCTTTTCATAATCTGTATTTATTTTTATTTCTAGTTTTTATGTTAACGACATTAGTGTCGTCTACTCATTCGTTCGTGTTTAATATTAAGTACCCATTACTAGGTCTATTCTAGTGAAAGCATCTGATACATTAAACGAGCAATTATAAAGCATAGCTATCATTAACGGGACGCATAAGTACACCACGTATATAGCGGCAATATGTATAGATAGATTTGCTAACCCACCCAGTATCTTAGACTTTTCTTTTATTGCTTTGATATATACATTTTCTCTTGTGACATCGTCTATAATCATAATCATTGCAAGCAGTGGAAAAGCGAAACAAAGATGCATGAGAACGAAGAAGGTATATGCAACCCCTAATATTATGGATAGCACTTGTAACGATACCATTAAATGGAATGCCCCAAAGTAAGCCAATGCAAATATTACTATGGTTGCGGTTATTACAATTATTGTTTTATCTATTTGTTTCATAATCTTTCTAGTTTTTAATTCATTCTTCAACTGTCGCTATACTCGCTTTGCTTGCCTATATAGCTTCGAGTTAGCCACAATAAAAATTACTCTTTAATTTCGTGGCCTCTCTCTTCTAATAGGTTTTTTAATCTATCATAAGCATCATCCTTGCTTTTTCCATACTTAATAGCACCCGGAGCTCCAACATTACCACCATCGTACTTACCCCACTTAACCATTGCTATCCAATTGCCCTTCTCTTTTGTCAGTTCGCTAACACTTATTGCTAATATCATACTGTGTAATTTTAAAAGATGGCTAACACCACCTAAAGTTTATAATTTTTCGTTCCTCAAATTCCAATCCTTAGCTTTGTCATTATCTCTCTACTCTCTATATAGCCTTAGTTTTAATAAAAGTAAGGCTACTCAATTTCGTAATACTTCCGCACAATCAACTCTAAAGAAGTGCTATATGTTTCTTTGGTAATTCTTTCGGCTATTTTGGTAGTTTCTTTTAGTATAAAAGCTGCTTCTTTCTCGGTCAACAATCCATTATCTATAGTGTCAGAAAAAGAATCCCCTTCATTAGCTAATAAAATTCCTTTACACCATTCTTTGGCTATTTTTTTAAGAATGTTCTTATCCATCTTTCTTTTGTTTTATACCCTACTAGGTAAATAATTTTTTCTAACTCTATATTTTTTCTTAGTCAATTCCGATAACTAAATCTTTGTATGCTTCCATCATGCTTTCAACCAGCATCTTTTGAGATGGATTTAACCAATTCATGTGGCTACTATTATCTAATAACTCTAAAGCTGTGAGATGTGTTGTACTCATCTTGTATTTTTCTAACATCTCGGTAACTTCCCTCTCGCTATACTCTAAATGCTCACCTTTGATACATTCATTACTAGTATCATTTATCCATGAATTAACAAAATCAGATGCTTTCTTTAAATTTAATATATGATTTTGTTTTAACTCGTCACGCTCAATTGATATAGAGTGTATTAAATCAAACACTTCTTTTTCAACTTGATAATCTTTACCTTTTATTTCTACGCTTAATTTCTTCATATCTCTTCTATTTTAAACTACCCTACTAGGTAAATAATATTCTTTGATTTAAGCAATTGACATATTAGTTATCGCCATGTTATCGCCACCTCCTGCGTATTTAATTGCTTTCTGTTGGCTGTCAAATATACCCATAACAATTAATGTCTCGGTACATTGAACCATCCATACACCACCATTCAAAGCGTCCCAATATCTTCCGGTTACTCTCTCTATGATCTTACGGTCTATTTCGATTCGTCTCTTTAAATGATCGGCCTTGCTATCAATCTTGGTCATTATACTTATTGATTCCAGGTTAACGTTAATCCTATCTGTTACGATTGTGACTATCTGTTTACATTGGTACATCTTAGCTAGTCTCTGATCTTCTTTTTCTGAGTTTATATCTTTCATGCTTGGTTGTATATCTCGTTAAACTTCTCTATTGCTGCGGTTCTGGCTTCTGGTCTGGTTGCTTTCTCCATGTCTAAGTCTTCATCTACCCAAACAATAAAAAAATCAGGAACGGTTAGACAGCCTGTAAACTTCGTTGCATCTACATCATAACCCTTTGAATCTGCGAAGTCTTGTAGTACTCCCCATTGCATTGATTCGGGTATGTTTTGCCAAACATCATATATTTCTATAGTTTGAACCCATGCTCTATTATCAATTTCGTATAATTCTATTTGGGCTACATTGTCCCAATACCACTTCTCGAAATCTTTCTTTGTCTTATCTGTTAGTTTCATATCTCTTAGTTTTAGTTGTTATTTGTTTAGATAGTAGGGTTTAGTTCCGATACATGAATATCAAACTCAATTTTTAAACTTGCTATTTCAGATTTAATTTTCATTAGCATATTGTGGTATTCGGTTTGCTTATCTTTTATCTGCTTGTCTGCAAATTGCATTTTAGTAATCAAGTCTTCTTTGTAATCGTAAGCCCCTTGAAGCTCTTTAGATAGTTTAGCGTTATCCGCTTTTAATTTATCTAAGTTGTTAATGTGGTTGTTGTACTTATCTGTAAAATTCATATCTCTTAGTTTTAAATTCTATGCTTTTAATTAAAAATATCGTCAGTATTTTTCTTATTTTTCTTTAATCCTATTTTTATTTCAGCATTCCAAGAATCCCTATGCAATCTTAGCGATTTTAAATACTGTTCTTTAGCTTTTGAAAAGGTGTTGAAAACATCTAGATTATTCACCTCTTCATCCGTGGGTGATATTTCACATTCCACGTAATTCCATGTATATATTTTATATCTCATAATTAAAAAGGTTCTATTAAGGTTCGTCTTTTCATTGTTTTGTTCGGTCCGCAATACCAAGTGTGGTCAAATCCTACATTCTTTGATACTGTTAATAATTCGTTTGGCTTTTGTCTTATCTCAAATGTAAAATCAATATCGGTTTCTTTGATTAATTTAATCATAGCACCATCAATAGCTTTATCATTTAAAAAATTAGTTAAATTAGCATAATCTCCTATTTCCATAATTTTAGTTTTAAATTCTATGCAATGATAAGTAATTCTTTTCAATTGGGGAAACAATACCGTTAATTCTTTTAGGTTATTAAATCAAGTGGGTTAATCTCCATATCTAAACAGTCTTTAAATATCTTATGGATAGCTAGTTTCTGGCATCTACTTTTAACAGCGGGTGACTTTAGGTCTTTAAGTTCTTCATCATCGTTAATTTCCTTCAATCTTTTATCTACATACATTGAGTTCATCCCGGTTCTGATCTCCATGGTCTCGGCCCTTAGTTCTCGTTTGGCTTGTATGAATATTTCTTTAGAGTCTTTTAACGGCAGTGAGTAGCCTAACTTCTTTAAATGGATGTAGACCCTACCTCCTACCTCGTTACCCTCTTTAAAGCGTCCGTAAGCATCTGTAACGCTTTTCTTTCGTTCTTCATTGGTAAACTCTTTTTCTTCGGTAGGCTTTTCCCTTTTGGATTTAATAGCGATTGACTTTTGGAGTTCCAGTTTTTTAGTTTGTCTCCAATCCCTAATCCATCCTTTAATCAGTTTAGAGCTAACTCCGTGACCTTCCCAATTATCCGAACCGTAATCTAGCGCAATTCTAATTTCCTCTACCCTCATCGCTTTAAACTCTGAATCCATAAGCTCACGTAAATCAGATTTAATTTTAATCAGCACCGCATCGTCTGGATTCTTTTCATTTACATTGGCAAACACAGAACCTATTAGAGCGATCGTAGCCGCTTCTTTTTGTTGCGGGCTTAAGTCTTTACACATTGGTTGAGATAATGCGTTAGATAGCTTTGTTTCGCTTACTGTGAGAATTGACTCCGGTCTTTTAATTATGTTGCTCATGGTTTCCTGTTATTTCGTTATACTCAGCTTTCAATTTATCAAATACATTTCCTTTTTCCGCGGAACCTTTTTCCTTTGAATCTCTTTTTAGCCATTTATTAGCGGTTAAGTATAGAGATTTGTAAGCGGTATTCTTTTTGTAATTCTCAATTGAATCTAAACAATCATCTATTTGCTCTTTCGTATAAGACTCTTTTAATTTTTCAAACTCTTCAAACGTTAATTTAAGGTGGGCGAATTTTCGATAGAAAACCTTTACTTGTTTAATTGGTTCTTTGTTTGTTGTTATAGGTTTAACTATACTATCAATGCTTTGTTCCGTGCTTCGACAATGCTTTGTACTGTGCTTTATCAATGCTTTGTCTAGTGCTTTGTTCAATGCTTTATCATTTTTTGATATAGCAATAATATTAGCTGAGTATTGATTAGTGCTTTTTTGCAGTAGTATTATAAACTTCCATGAAACAAGATCGTTGAAAGTTTTGATATACGTATTGTATGATTTAATACCTATGGCTTCCATTGTCATAGTCGTAGGTAGGCCGAACTTCTCTTTACCACCTAAACGATTGTAATGCTCAATAGCGAAGAAGTACAACGCTGTATGTACTGGCTTAACCTTATCCGGATTTTCAAAGGAGAAGTCAAACCATTGGCGGGATAGTTCGTATCCTGTTAGTTTACCATCGTTCATTACTCTTTGATTTTAACAGCTTCATAAGGCAATACAACCCCGCCATTACGATCTATATCATTATGCACTAAGTAACACCCCTCTTCAATTCTAAATCCAGTTATGTAGATATTAGATTCAGTATCTAATCCCGTTCTTCTATCCATTGTAATTATATCGCCCTTCTTTAATGTAGGCTTAATATCATGAGCTTTAACCCATTCTTTTACATTAGCAGATATAATCCTTCTCTTTTCAAAACCTAAGTCATCTAAAAAGCTAATTAAATCACCATCGAATTTATAAGTTCCATACCCGTCTTCCATCTCTTTAGCTATTTCAAATCCAGAATCATTAAACCAGACCGATTTTAAATCTTTAATGATACCCTCTTTATTAGAGCCTCTGTAATCGTTTATAATCTCATCAGCTATATTGCTATACATTGATTCAGTTTGTACCTCTGTTAGCTTTGTAGGTCTTTCTTTTTGGAATGTTTCGCTATCATCAAACATCTTTAAATTTTCCATAATTTATTGCAATAAAAAAGGCTTTGAATCATCCACCCCTTCACTGGTTTCAGACTCAAAGCCTCTAAAATGTTTTTAATAATTCTAATGTGAAGGACGAATTATTTCACCAAAAGTACACTATTCCTTTGGTCTATACAAGTTCTATTTGTTAAATCTTATCTTTCAATTCCTTAATATTTTTCAATATTAATCGTTGATTTCCTGTCACTACGGTAGTAATAATACATGTGATTATTAATTGTGCAGTAAATAGTATTACAAGTAATATCTCTACTCTTTCCATAATTGTTTTTGTTTATATAAGTTCTTTAGATGTTAAATAAATTCTGAAACTGATGAGCGTAATATAGGAACTTATATCCTTTTACTGTCCGTACCCATATCCTTGACCGTTCCTTCTCATGATGGAATATACAATCTTCAAGCCCCCATACGATATCCCATGATCTTGTTTGTTTTGCTCCCAACTTAACTAGCCACTCTTCGGTTAATGGGATGGGTTCAGCTTGCCATCCCTCATCAAATAAACCGCTAAATGTTATTTGCTTATCGTGTAATCCTATTACGTGTATTACCTCGCCTGTATTATTCTCTATAAAGAGATTGCCTAACCTTAAACTTTTCGCTTCCATATCCTATTGTTTTAATTGTATTGTTTCTACTAAATATCCTTTATCCTCAAATACATGGTCGGAGGGATAACCTGAGATTCCTACATACGTTCCAAATCGTATATTATCTTCTCGGTCTTGTGTGAATTTATCGTTAATATATTTATTCATGGCTTTATAAGCTCCTTTCTTTGTCTTGTGCAAACTAATTATACTATACTGACTCGTATACAAACAGTCGCAATATGAAAACACATATACCTCATCCATATCCTATTTATCTAAATTATCTAATACCTCTTTAACTGATCCGAAATAATCATTTGGCTTGTTGAAACTTCTAAATTGGCTAGGTTTATTCATTATTGCAGTTTCGTAGATTACTAAGCCTTTATTTTCTCCATCGAGTATTTCGATAGCCCATTCGCTTTTTACGTGTTTTCTTGTTAATTCCATGTTGTTTGTTTTTTAGAGCCTGGCCCTATGTTAATTTATTAAATAATCCTTCCCTCATTGATTCATTTAGTATATGTAATCCTACGTCTGGATGTACACAATTTCTTAATACTTGGCCCGGACAATGATTTTTACCGTAATAAATATTCCCTTCATACTGAATACCTAACCAGTCTTTCATTTTCTGAGTCTCGTTAGCTGTTGAATTTGTTATGAACCCTTTTATGTTCGGAACATTTATTGGTTGTATTTCGAAATTAGCCCAGAAATAATGCCTACCCATTACACAAGTAGGTTTAATTAACGGGGTGTAGTATGGTTTTACATTTTCAACTACCCATTTGCCTTTATAAAAGTGAGTAAGGAAAATAATTAACTGGTATAATGTAGGATCAAAATAATCAGCTACATCGTGCCGGGTTGCTTTCATCATTCTACCATGCTTTTGACATGGAGGCGAACACCAAACCAAATCGTATTCGTTCCGGTGCTTTTTAACATACTCCATTGCATCACCGATAATCACTTTATCATTTGGATTTTCCTTTTGGTAAACGGCTGCAATTTTAGGATCCATTTCAATAGCGGTAACTTCATGCCCAGGGCCCCATTTTTTTCGGTTCCCTCCTAGTCCTGCGTGAGTGTTTAATATTTTCATAATCTAATCTTTGAATAAATCCATTTGAGGTTTGAGCTTGTCGTTTAATTTGTAACACCTATTAACCGCTTTGTATTGCCCCGGTCTTTTTACATCTGTAATATCTAGCTTAGAATCCTTTTTAAGCACACTCAAAGCACGCCTAACGGACGTTAGTATAGTATCACTAGGAAACAATAAGCATTTAATTTCCCATGCGTTCAGCAGCGTGTTTTCATTTGCTTTGAAATGAGCTAAAATAGTCACTCCTTGAGCGTCTGCTTTCTCCGTTGCTTTCTTTAGGTCTTCGCCCTCTATGTTGGTGGTGTTAAAATATGTCATGATCTGTTTATTTCAAGTATTTGAATATCTCTTTTCATTACCGTTACTAACTTTCCTACGCTATCGTAGTCCTCACTATTGCCACAAGTAAACGCAGCGGTTAACTGATCCTGCATTTCTTTTAGCCTTACTTTTAGAATGCTAATAGAATCGAATCTTTCGTTTGATGGCTTGCTTTGCTGACTTAGCATAGCTATGAAATCAATTTCAGATACTTCGTTTGTTTGTTGTACGTACATAGTCTTTTAGTTTATTGGTTCACAGTAAGTTTCTATTCTTATTCTTTCAAGTTCGATCTCTTCGTCTAAATCTAATCCGTGGAATTTAATGATTCGTTTTAATACCTTCCATTTAGTAATGTATCTCTTTCGGCTTTCTTGGGATCGAAGTACACCCTTTCTATTTAGCTTATTACTTAATGCTCGGTTATCATCTTTAAGAGCTTTTATCTCATCTAATAGATGCTCATCAATTCGGACCGGACGCTCCTTAATGTAATCTACATATTTTTTAATACGATCAATATATGATTTGTAAAGTTTAATTTCATCGACTAAGCCTTGGCCGTTCTTTTTTAACTTCCGTATATAGTCTTCGGCAAACATTAGTCTTTCCAAATCTGATTTCTTGAAGCGTACTTGATCCCAATTAACAGACTCGTTTAATGCGGTGTTATTTTCAGATTCTTTAGCCTTAGGTAATCCGTAAAGCCATTCTTTTAAAAAGCTTGTCATAGTCTATTGGTTTAATTTTTTTAACATATCTATATAACCCTGTAATCCCATCTCTTCAATACCCCCAATTGTACAGGATAAAGCCCCTGCAAATGCCATTTTTTGTGCATCTGTTAATGGTTCTGAACATCTATCAATAGAGTTGGTTATGTTGTCTATTATTACTGGTAAATCTACGCTCATAGTCTATTGGTTTAGTGCTTGTTTAATTGCTGCTTTTGCTTTAGTGTAAGTATCCCAATCATTAGGCTCTGCGCAGTCCTCTATTTCGTTTGTTAATCCTTGCAAAGCCTCTAGTAGTTTAGGGGCTGAGGCTATTAGGTGTGCGTTGGCTTGTCCTTCGATACCATATGGCGTAAATATCTCACAAACATTAGTATCGTTTGTAGTGACAAATTTACTTAGCCCCATCTCTGATATAAACCATTCTTCTTTTGATCCTTTAAATTCCATATCTTTTAGTTTTGTTTTAACCCCTCTAGCTTATCTCTAAGGGCTTTGATTCTGTTAAACACTCGTTGGGTTTGTAATCTAGTTTCAAGCTCTTCAATGCGCTCTGTGATGTGTTTAATGTTTCTTTTGGTGAAGTCTTGCTTTTTCATCTACCTATATTTATTACAATACTTTTTTTCTAAACGGTGTATAGGCAATAATTGTTCATCACCTACTAATTTAACGCCATTGAATACCAAGCATCTACCTTTTGATTGCTTTAATGATTCTAAGCATTCATAATACCCTATCATTCTACCGACATTGATAATCATAAATACTATTATAGCGTATCTAATAAACTTTCTAACTCTTGTCATCCGTCCCGTTTTAAATTGATTCTTGTAAATATCCATACATTTAATTAACGTTCGCTTATGTAGCTCCCAGATTAATCTATTAGGGCCAATAGCCTTGTCAATCTTTAATTCATTCCTTAATATTTCCTCGGCTGTTTTCATGGCCTACTGGTTTTCGGAATGCTTATCACACCACTCCCATTTCTCTGATAGGAATTGTTCTACTGGTATTGTGATAACTGTACACCCTATGGAAATCAATTCTCCGTGTTCTCGCTTTTCTTTTAGTGTTGGTTTATTGTTAGGCTTTCCTGCTAACTTATACTTATTACCCTCGCACGGGCATTTAAAAATTCTTACTGGTTGTTCCATAATCTATCTTTTTTTCTCTTTTTAAGTAAGCTGCTTTACCTATTACATTTATTAACTCCCATCCAATTTCACCTAAGTCATTTAAAGTTTCTGATACATCTTCATCGCGAATAGGGTCATCTCTATTTAGCGTCCAATTATACCAATTACGGCTATCGCAAAATAAAATCACTTTGTATTCCCATCTTTTCATATCTATTGGCTTCGTTCTTTTAACATTGCATCGGCTATCTCGTAAGCTCTACTTGCTATTTCATCAGGTTTATTTGATGTACTTAACATTAACGCTTTAGCTGCGAAGTAATCTCTTAGGCTCATTCCGCTATTTACTGTATCGCTTCTAGTAAACGGAAATGCTTGTGGGTTTTCTGTTCCGAACATATCTTATTTATAATTTCTTAGTTTATCTATACCTTTACCTATTAACCAGAATGGGGCTACCACAATAACACCAAACACTACTAGGCCTCCAACAATAAAGCACGCGACAGTCACTGATAAAAATTCCCACATAATCTCTCCTGTAGACTTTTGTTTATAGTCGTGTCTGGTGATGATAATGATTGCTATGTACACCAAAAAACATAAAGCCCCGCCTGATAAATACATTGCCAAACCTGGGTCTGTGATTTCATATATTACTTTCATATCTTTTATTTTATAACTGGGAATGTTTCAGTATTACGGCTAAATCTTAAGAATTTAGGAGTCTTCCCAAGTCTGTGATAATTCCATGCTTTTATCATTAATGCTGTTTTATCTTTCATTGGAATTTTATACTTATTAATCTTGTCCTCAGTTAGCCTTTTCCTTAGTAAAAATATAGGACTATTTATCTCTAAGTCTAATCCGGTACATAACTTATTCATAAATAAACTAGCATCTTTTGAATCTACTTCTCCGAATAAGTACAGCCATGATGCTATAGGGGCTTTTGTCATGATGTTACTGAATAAGGATTGTAATCTACTCCCATCCTTAATAAGCTCAATTATCTCTTTATTGTTTTCGTACCAAGTAATAATCTCCGTAGTAGATGTTTTTTCATCACCTCCTGCCCATCTTCTGCCCTTCTGGTTATTTAATATAAACTTAGCGCAAGCGGCAACTGTTGTGTAACTTGGCACTCCTTTTATATTTAAAGCGTCTGCTGAACTTCTTAGTTTACCGGTGTCCATTACCTTAAACGCATCATTTGAAATTCCTATTACTATTAAAAATTTCTGCGTTGTATTCGATCTAATTATAGCACTTAATCTATGTTGCCCATCTAGCAACAATCCATCTTTAGAGAACTTGATAGGTGATCCATCGAACATCCAATTTCCGTTTTTCATTTCCTTAGACAAGAATAATACATGCCTATCATTTAGATTACGGTTAATTTCATTCATTGATAACATTTCCCTAGCGATTTTAGGGGTTACGTCTTTTACTTCTGTTGTCATATCTATTAGTTTTTGTTTTGACAAAGATACGGCCACTTGTATGTTAAGCTGTTTAACTATTGGTTCAATGATTATAAATATTTGGTCAATAAAAAAGCCCCGAACTTGTCGAGGCTTAATGTGTGTGTGATTGTTTTAGAAGGGTGGTGAATCGTCATCGTTACTAGCTGCTACTGGTGGCGGTGTCGGCAAAGGTGCTGCGGTTACTTCTAACTTCGTACACTTCCATAGATTTAGATTAGTAAACATCCTACCGCTTTCTTCGTGTAAACTGGATTGTATTTTAAGTTCCAGGTCTACCGTGTCGCCTACTTTATTGTATTGGACGAATTTGTCGGCATGTTCTGCATACTCCTTTTTCTTGTAGATCTTAACCTCTATTACTTGGCTATACTCTTCTACTGTTTTGGCTCTAAACGTTAACCATTTGCCGCCTGTTGACGTTTCTGTTACCCCGCTAATTGATTGGATAACCGCTTTTACTTTTATTTCCATACTATTGTTTTCTATTTATTCCCTTTTTTATAAGCCATATAGCGGTAATGGATACTTTATATTTAACAGCTATTGACTCTAATGTAAATTCTTTACTTATCATGTCTCTAACATCTAATAAATCAATATCTGATATTTTTGAGTTATGGTGCTTTTCTCCTTTCGTTAATGTTATTAGATTATTTGCGTACGCATGAATAACATTCTCTTGGTTAGTACACCATTCCAAATTCAAATAATTATTATCATCCTTTATTCCGTTAATATGATTGACTTGATTGACTTTTGGATCGATACTGAGATTAGGTAAAAAAGCATCCGCAACTAATCTATGAACTCTGAATGATTTATGGTTAGCATTATCACATAATTTCACCTGTATATATCCCTTACGGTTTTTATGTTGTTTTAATACCCTCCCTTTCCTTAGTGTTTTACTTCCATGCACATTGTTAACATACCTATCTAAACTCTTAATAATACCTATCCTACTTACCAAATATAGCCCCTCGTATCCGACTACATCTTTCCATTCTTCTTGAATCATTACAAAACTTTTTAAAACAAACTTTAAAAGAAATGTGCAGGTAGTTTGTGAACCTCGTTGAATAGAACCGCTAAGTATCTAACACATTGCAATATACAACTTTAATTGTTTTGATTGAATTGGAAACATAGTCTATTTGCTATATGGTTGAACTCTAATGAATCCACGTTAGCGCCTGTCATTTGATTATAATACATTGCCGGAGCTAAGTTAGCCATTGCGTGAGTGAACTCAGTTAAGTGCTTTTCAAGGTCTTCTGTTGAGATTTGGTTTTCGCAATCGCTGTCTTCATTAAACATTTGAGCAATTTGACTCATTATCTTGATTGTAAATTCATCTTCTTTTTTCATCTTTCTTTATTTAATAATACTGATCTATATATTCCGCTATTCCTTCTTTAGTTAACGGGAAGTATTTTATTATTTCATCCAGAATCCTATCGTAGAACTCTGAGAATTGTACCGCATCCATCTTAGAAAAACTAATGCTTTCGGCTTCTATTACGGTTTCGCCTTTTATCGTTACTCTAGTGGTATAGAATCCAGCCGATACAGTCAAGTCCCTACGTAGGTGATCCATATTATTATAGACTTCCTGGTTCTCGTATACCACCTTCATCAAAGCAAAGAACTTACGTAAGAACTTTATGTTCCTAGAGTTCTTTACTTCAAAGTAATATTCCTTTCCTGCTTTTAGCTTTCTTGCTACCTCATAGTCCGAAGGATAAGCAATAGAAAACTTATTGTCCAATCCTTTTATAAGACATATTTTCATTTATTGTTTATTTCAAACTCTCGATCTGTTAATTGTTTCTTTGCTTTCAAATACACCTTTAGTAATTCGCAATGCCTTGGGTCTTCTTTGTACTTGCAAGTCTTTACACTTATCCGTGTGTACATCTGGTGCTGCAAATCGTTTTGAATCTGGTGGTAGATTTGTGCCGGCATAACACAGGTGACGTATTGCTCGCCCTCCATTATGTCCTCCATTAGTTCTTTGTAGCCTCTCATGATAGTAATGCTTCGTATTTAGTTTGTTGATCCGGTGTCATTTCGTAAGTGGTTAACATTGTTTTCAATGAAGTTCCGGCTTTAGCGTTGTTCGCTGCAATGTCTTTAGTCATTTTCTGTAATGGTTCTGGCTCCACTTCTGGTAAATCTTCACCTGCATAGATGTAAAGACCCAATCCGAACATGGCTAAGTTCTTAACTAAGCACCTCATTATAGTTTTGTTTATATCAAACATCGTAGCGGCCTCTACAGTCTTCTTTCCGCTCTTAGTGGTATAAGTATAGTCCTCTTTTCTCATAGCCTTATTAGCCCCGTTCATAACAGGTAGCCACATCTCTAAAGTTTCACCCTCAATACATACAGCGGTGTAACACATATATCCTAATGTCTCATCAAAGGTGTACGGGTTTCCCTTTTCATCTTTCCATATTTGATAAGTAGCTTCTGGAAATTTATCCTTTACTTTAGCCCAAGCCCAAGCCCAAGATAAATAAGATAGGTTAGATTTCTTTTCTACCTTATCATTTACATTCAGTTTGCTTAGTGTTTTAAATGTTCCCATGGTTTTTTAGTTTATTAGTTTGTACTTAATGCCGTCTACCTCCATTACACAATCGGTTTTCTTATGTAATAGCGAATAGATTTCCTGTTTCATCGTGTGGTATCTACTCTTTTTTAATAGGTGTAAAGCAAATCCGTTGATCTTAGCATTCACTCCCATGCCTAACATTAGCTTTTCGAATTGGTCTACGCTAATGGTGTCTTTTTTAAGCGTGTTAGATATAGTTCCGCTACCTAATTTAATATTGTATTCGTCCTCTAGAACTCTGACAACCTCGCTCCATGGAATACTCCTTTTGCTTCTGGTTAGCTCTAGTAATGCTTTTGGTGTTATTCTCTTCATGTTATTTGTTTAAAGTGTTTATGTCAATTGCTAGTCCTTGAGGGATTAAACCGAATACATCGAAGTGCCATTCGACTAACTTAGTCACTACCCCATAGTCAAGTTGGTTATATCTTATTAAATCAAACTCATCTAAAAGCCAGCCATTATTATTAAGATAATCAATTGGCACAAACTTTTCACCATTGACTTCAATCTCTTTTGTTAAATCTAGTGGTCTTAGTATTGGTTTGTATGTATCATCAAATCCAAATTGAGGGTCTTCTAATTCATCTAAATAATATCCAGATAAAGGCATTGTGGTTGTTTTATTCTTTATTCTTAACCCATAAGGTAAGTAAGGTGCTAAATGTTTTAATTCTAATTCCATAATCTTAGTTTTAATTGTTTTACTGTGCAAATATAATGTATTCCTTTGTTAATTGAAAAGAATCACGGAAGTATTTAGAATATATAATCCTGATTAATGATGTTCATTTGGGTTTCAGCTAGTTTTTTAGTGTCGTACATGTGGCCGTTTTTGATTTCACCGAATACACGTTGGTATCCTGAGTAGATCTTCCCTGTCTTGATATTGGTTATAATATACTTTTCAGTTCTTCCGTACTCGCTTACTGATAGTTTGCTTTCCGGTTCTTTATCTGGTCGGTACTTAAATATACATACCCCCGCTATTGCAATTAATACTACTACTAAACAAACCGCTGCTACTATTCCGTTGGGTGTTAATGTTTCTTTTATTATTGGTATCATGTCTATTTGGTTTTAAGGTATTAATACATTTTTTTCTTCGGATATTTCAAAGTCATAATGCCAACTATCCTGAGAGCCGCAACATAGATTGTAACTTATACCGCAATCCTTTACTATGAAACTAACTACTATTCTTTCTTGTTGTTCGGGGTCGGTTACTAAAAACACCCGTTGTCTTATGTTGAATTTGTTATCTATAATCATCATTTTGTTTTAAATTTCAATAAATGTTATTACGCAATAATCTGTTTTGTTTGCGGATAGTTCGAATTTATGGCTAATGTTACCAATGAACCTAGGGCTATCACCTTTCAAGGCTCCGGTACTTACAATACCATCAAGGATAAATTTAATCCCGAAACTAATATTATCGTGATCCTTCCGGTTGTCTTTCTTGTACCAGGTTAACAACAAATCAAACTTGGTATTCTTAGGTAGTTTAAAACCCATTGCCTCCATTGCTACCTTCTTACCTACCTTCTTTTTTAAAGCGGCTGCGGAGTACCTGTTTGCCCTTTCTACGTTTATATACTCATTCAATGTAGGGATGGTACATAATATTCTTAGTGAGTATTCCATTAGTTCATATTAACGGGTTCAATTCTTAACATTACTTTCTTCGCTATTTCCTGACTGAATTGTATTAGCTCTTTAATGTCCTTTGGCGGCTCCGTTTTCTTCATAATAGTATTAACTATGAAAGGAATATAGGTTTTGATTAACTCGTGGTCGTCTAAATTTTTGTTCATCTTGTTTTGTTTTAGTTGTTTGTAATGTTATTAAGTTTCATTGGCTATCACGTAATCAAAGTCTTGTCTTAACCAAAGGGAATGCATATCTCCATCTAATCTGTATGCTGTTTCCCCATTGAATGTATTGGTGTTATCCGTTATGATACACTCTTCTCCATTGGATAGTATCTTTGTTCCAATAGCCAACGAAACGATAACACTATCTACGGGTAATGATTGGTCAAGTTCTTCTTTTAGCATCTGTATTCTACTATCCCTCGCAGGTGAAGCACGTACTTTGCTTTCTAAATCCTTTATATATAATTCAATTATATCTATTTTTTTCATCTTGTTTTGTTTTAGTTGTTATTGGTTTTGATAGTTGTTAATATTATGCTCCCTTCATCAATGTGGGTAGCATGTTTGTTTCGTGGTTAACATTAGTCTCTTGCGTAGTCTTCAATATTACTCAATGGATCGTCACAAGGTACATCGGCTTCGATTATCCTTACATCTTGTTTCCAAAGGTCGCCAACCATATCACCAGAATGTTCAAGCTCGTAGTGGATCTCTTTTAGCTTTGCTTGTGCTTCTGCGAATGCTAATGGTTTGTCTTCTGCATCTAACCTTCCAAAGGTTTCGGAGGGTTGGTCGCTGTTTGCGTTTAGTATTTTGTATCCTGGTACTATCATGTCTTATAGTTTTAACGATTTAATATCTTCAATTACTTGAATGTAGATTTGTCTTTTAGTTAGTAAGGAAGTCCTTATGTCTAATAGATCATCTTTAGTTAAGCCGACACGCTCACCTTTTCTTATCTTAGCAAGACTTTCATTAGATTGATTAATCATGTCGTCAAATGATTCAATCTTGGTTTCGTATTCTGAAATTAATTTTTGCTTAGTCATATCTTATAGTTTTAAATTGTTTTACAAGGCAAATATAATACAATTTTGTGAATTGAAAAGAAAGTAAGGAAAGTTTATTGCATAAAAAAAGGGATAGTAACCAGCTATCCCCTTTAATTATTGTTACAATTGCTTAAAATGTAATATTAAGTCACAAATGTACACAAAAAAAAGGGATAGCTACCAACTATCCCCTAAAACTAAAACATGAAAACTAAAAACTATTTTTTACTAAGTCTCTTTAAGGCTCCGTTAATAACCCCACCACTAAAATAAAATGCTACTATCGTTAATATGATATAAAGTAAATTGTCGTTTGTATGGTTCCAAATTAACTCAGCTAACTCTTTATCCCAATACAATACTGTAATCGCTGCCAAGTGGCTTAAAAGATACACTCCGGCAAACATAAAGGCTAGATACCTTTGCGCTAATTTAAATGGTTCGTATAACTTTAATAGTTCTGAAAACCTTTTAGCCTTATCGCCTTGGCCGTCTACCATTTTATCTAGTCCCTTACCTATACCCTCAAGTAGTTTGGCGGGTGTGAATATATTTCCTAATCCCATAATTTCTTAACTTTCGGTTTAACCTTTGGTTTTAATAAGTCTTTTAATAACGGCATTACCACTTTCTTAATTGGAAATGTGCGCCATCCTTACCCCATAAGTCTTGCCCCCATTCTAATTCATAACCGTACTTCTTAGCAACCTTTTGAAGGTTACGTGCAATAGGTCCTAAGTATTTTAGATCCCAACTAGCCTTTCTATTTACATAAGCGAATATATCAAACGCATTCCCTAAACCGTCCTCCTCATCTGGAAGGTGATTAGAGTCTAAAGTCCATGTGATTGGTGACTTATGCACGTCAATAGTTCGGCCTATTGCGTATAGTTCCGCTTGTCTTTTTTTAGTTCTTCTGCCACCGTCTTTAGGTATTCCAAAGTCGTGCGGGCTTGTTGCTAAACCTTCTGTAATTATCAAAACGAGAATAGACTTTAGCCCGTTCATTCGCTCTATACTTCTTCTGCTTAGTTTATTCATTTCGGTTCCTCCGTGTTGGTTTGTCTCTTTAGTTTTACTGGATGGGATGTGCTGTATGTAGCGGTGCATCCTGTCACAAAGATAACTAAAAAAACGATAGAAGCTATAAACATGGATTTACTGCTCCGTTGTACGTGTTCATTGTATGGAGGCTCACCACGGAAATCCCTTGAATCATTTATGAATTTTATTGTTTGCTTATCCATACCCCCTATAATAATCTATCTATTGTTGATTGGTATTTATCTAATGCCGCTTGATACCATACTAAATTCTTTTGACTTTCTGTTGTGATCTGTTTTCTTTCGTTTCGTTCTCTATTCCAACCGTAAGCCATGAAACTAATTATAAATATAAAGAGTCCCTCTCTTGAAATACCCTCTACTAAACTATCTATTAATAACTCCATCTTCTAAAAGGTCTTATATACATTGAAACAACGGTTATAAACGAGTATGTTACTGATCTAAATAATTGATTATCCCTTTGTAACTCTTCCAAAAGTAATATATCTCCGAAGAAATTAGGCAATACAAACATTAAACCTATAACCCAATTATCATTTTTAGTGTATTTAAATATAATATAAATTACTAGTACCCATGTAAATGATTCAATTAGATTAGCGTATTGAGACCATGCAACCCCTACACGGCTACCGATTGTAACCATTATTAACAAGAATACTAGTAAGTTTTTCATTTATTCTTCATCTTCTTCATTCCACCAATCTTCGACCCATTTAATAAAGTCTTTTATCTTTTGCAATACCCAATCTATAAAGCCTCTAAAAGTACCAGGCGGTGTGCCTTCAAATTCATCTGTTTCTTCAGAACTTAAATGTGTACCCGTAGCCTTGAATATAGCATCTTCAATAGCCACCGGAACGCTCGCCCCTGTATTGGCTTGTAAATAAGTGTAGGCTGCCCCTAACTCAGCTTCTAACTCTTCTAATCTTGTCATTATATATTTATAAAAAATTACGCTTTTGTAAAGTAGCTTTGTCTTTCAAAGATACCTTAAATAATTTACGGTTGTTTGTGCTGTAATCATCACCCGCATCAATACTTCCGTCAAATGTCACCTCTAACCTTCTGTATTGTTTATAGTTGAATATGTCGTTAACCGATATGAAAATACTATCCGTCAATACAATGTTATCCGTGAACATGTCCCCTATAAAATCCGGTAGTAAAGCACATTCCAAAGTATATTTATTAACCTTGGTTGTCTGTATATCAATATCCCTTTGATTAGAGTCAACAAGTCGGTTAATTTCATACTCAGGAGCCAAAGAACCAAATTTACCATTGATTCTAACCATATTAGACCACTCCATACCCCGGTAATCTTCACCGTTAAGTATAGCCCCCATCTGTACAAATTCAACCTTTACAGACATATTGCTAGCAAGTTCATTCCATACTTGAACAGTAAACACATGCGATAAAGCCGTTACCGTAGTTCCAAAATCAGTTTGAGTAACTTCTATTTGATAGTTGCCCGCCCCAAATGCGTTATAAATCAAAACCCAATCTATCCTGTACCCGGCCTTTAATGGTTGAGTGGTGTTAAATCCTACATCGAATAACTCACCATAAGTATTATCAATTAAATTTATTTCTGTACCGTCCGCTTTAATGACCTTAAAAGTGTACGAGCTTGTTGTGTCACGTAAAGTAACTAATACACTCCTATAATCGTTCTTGTACGTGTTAGTTAAGTCACTAGGGAATACCCATACCTTTTCATTGTAGTTACACATGAAAGAACACGTACAGAAATCAACTACATCTGAAACCTTTGGTAATTCAATGCCTAATCCATTTTCCGTACATAGCCATCCCCTTAGTGCCATTTCCTTACCTAATGTTATAGTTGAAAATATCATACCTCTAAATCTCTTGATCTTAGCAGCGCACTAAATTTATACGCGCTTCCAATATTAATATTATTCGTATTTATTAACCCTTGTAAGAAAAAACTAGTACCATCCCAAGATATAAAAGACCTATTTAAACCCGGTGTTATTTGCTTTAAAGCGCTATTAGTTGGCGCGGTTATTAAAGTGCTTAATTCACTTATACCAAAGTCGCTAGGGCTGTCTACTGGTTCCATTCTTAAAATACCGTAATAGTCTACAGAAGGATCTACCAGAATAACATCTTTAAAACCTCCGTTAGTTTGAGAAATAAACGAAAAACCAATGTGTTGTGCCCCTATGAATTTCTCCGTTTCTGTATTCGATGAGATGTCAAAATTCATTACATTATTGTAGGCAGTACCGTCAATTATCCAATCCCCTGTTACAGTTAAATCATTTCCTTGTCTAATTACATCAAAAGCAAAATCCCCAACCTGAGCTGAACCCCAACCGAACCCAGATTCAGCGGTAACAAACTCGTCTATTTGGAAGCACCCATCTTTACCCATATCATATACCAAAGCCCATCTACAAAATCCGCTCGCAACTGTTTGTATGGTATTAGTCGTTGTAGATCCAGGGGTATAAGCCGGGTTTAAATCTAATAACACCCCGCCCGTTGTGGCTATTAACGAAATTACATGCTCAACGCCTAAACTATCCGTTAAAAATGCAATATTAAAACTCATAGCATCATTATCCGTATCATTAGAGAACATTTTCCCGCTTAATTGGTAATACTCGTACTGTTTCAGTGAGTACGCCCCATATACAGCATTGCAGTTTTGATTAGCTAATATTGAAGAGGCTGTCGAAGTATATAATGAAGCTGAACCCTTAGTAAATTGAGTGACACCATCTGTAAAAGTATCTATATCATCAGCCTGTTGATCTATCCAGTTGTCTAACCTAGAGAATGATCCAATAGTAAATTTGTTGCCATGAGCAAATTTATTCCATAAAGTGGCTACTTCCGTAAAATCAACATTTACACTAAATACCGGTTGGTTTGACGCATCCGGAGTGAATATGGCTCTTAGTTCTGTATACCTATTAGATATAATATTACCTTGTAAAGGCGTCCCAAGCGCATCATGAGTGCTTATGTCGCATATGTAACCGTCAGGGGTTAGATCATCAGTACTATAGTTGTAAGCTTGGAAATCCCCGGAAGACACAACGTAATTAGTGGCGATCCCGTTAACAGATAAATTAGCTGATATTAATACCCTCACCCTGTAATCGTTAGTAAATGAGTAACTAGATGAATTATTATTCAACCCATCGTGATCTTTTTGGGGATTATAAAACACAGTATCAGCACCTATTAACTCCAACCAATCTTGCCAGGCTATTTTATACCCCACGGTTAATTGATACGATTCGTAAACACCATCATTACCGATATTAACTAGCTCCAATGAATTAAATATATCTGAATCTTCCAATATATAACCCCTTGTAGAGTTTAGGTTTATATTTTGAACATCATTTACAAGCACTTGACTAGATAAATCTACGTTTAACGATCTAATATCGAACCAACTATTTGTAACAGTATTAAATGCCACTAACTTAATATCTAATGAATCTAAATTTACATCAATATTATCATGTTTGTTTTTAACTCTAAATATTGACTGACATAATTGCCCGTCTTCAATAAACATTTTGCCGTTTGTATACCCTATAGTATGGTCTAGGGTTTCTCTTATTCCCCCGTGATTTATTGCGTTCCCCCAATTATTAGCATCGTTAAATATAACATGTGATTCAGCGGTATTAAATTCTATAGATCTAAAAAAAGTTTTCGTATAATTAGCGGGAGACCCATTAAAATTCCTGCCCCCTATGTAGAATGGAAGCGAAGAATATAAATCAGGCCCATAGATATCAGTACCTATAACATTACCGTTTATTGTCATTTCCATCACAGAGCTACTTGTAGCTGTGAATCTCATTGTCATAATATCCGAAGTGTACGCAGATATGTTAACAGTTATAATGCCTCCTATTTGGATTTGAATCCGTAATGATGAATCATCAGGATCTCCATTTATTTGAATTAAACCAATTGGCCCTGGAGCGTCATGGAACCCGAAAGCTACAGTATTAACACTTACAACCTCTTCGTATTTAAATACCAACTCTAAATAATCACCTGTAGTATTTAAAATAGGAACAATGCCTAAATCCATATAGTTACCCGTTGAATATTGGTTGAATCTCAATCCGTAATCGTTGGATAAACTATCCGGGTGGGGGATTTGTTGCAGCGTAGTAACCTCAAATAGACCCTCAATATCCGAAGTCTTTTGATACACATTTACATCCATTGTATTAACTACTTTCCCTCCGCTATTAACGTTTTGCGTAGCGTCTTGGATGGTGTATGTTAACACATAGTCCTGATCGTTAGTTATTAGCGCTTTATGATTAGTGGAATAAACCAACTCAAAAGAAACATCTAATTGAGTTGTGCTAATTAAAGAACATGTGTAGTTTTTTATAATATCACCGTTGTAAGCCCCTGCAGCTTCTAGTGTCCGGGCTGTTTCAGCTAGCCAAATAGCATCGTGATCGCTAGAACTAAAAGTATATTTAGAGCTATCTATTAAAGCGGAATGACCTATAACCAAGGGCATAGATGCTGTAATTAATGCACTAGCCGAATTAATACTAAACGTTACTCTAGTGGTTTTATCCACTTCTATTTTTGTTGCTGCAATAGAATCAGTTACATTAAAATACACTAAGTCTATTAGAGTGTAGTCATCTGGAAACCCGTTAAAAGATTCATTCACATAACCCACACTACCATCTAGCGTATCTATTTCCGCTTTTTTAGCCGTGTTCGGGTCGTTTACTACCGTTCTCCATTCAGTTAAACATACATATTTCAGAGATAAAGATCCGTTGAATACATCCAATGGAGGCGCTATTATTCCCTTTAGAGAATCTAATTCCCCATCCCTATATAGCGGTGTTATTCTAAAATCATGCTCGATAACAAACTCCTGAGTAGTTGATTCGGGGAAAATAACATCCCGGTCAATAACTAAAGAGTCAAAATTAACCCGGCTACTACCGGTAAACCCTGCTTTATTAAGACCCATTCTAATGCCATTGCTCCAAGTGCCAGGAACCCCGTGGTCTATAGCTGAGTATGAAAATAAAATATCGCTATTAGTAAGTAACGATTGAGAAGAAAACGAATCGGCATTTTCTATTAATGCGTATTTATAACTTAACGATGTAATATCTGTTAACCCCGTGATCCAACCTTGTTTACCTTGAAAAACATTCACCCCGTTCGGTAGTGCTGAATTTTGGGTTACGGTTGTGGTTCCTAATACTATTTCACCGCCTGTAATGGAAGTTACTACCCCGTTATATTGACCGGTTGCAGCCCCATCATTCCAACTAAATTTTACTGTATCACCTACAGACATCCCGGAATAATCAGCGGTTAGATCTGTAATTCTTAATGTATTCCCTACTGAGTCGGCTAATACATCAAACGTAGTCATTTGAGTCCACCAATCCACCTGGACGGTTAACTGAGCCTTAATGCGTTCTGTTACTCCACCTTTTAGATGAGTCGCAAAATCAGTAAGGTTTAATGAAAAGTTATCCCCATTATTTAATTGAGCAAAGAACTTACTTCCTATTAATCGAATTGCCGAACTCATATTTTACTCTTAATAATGTTTTTTAATTCTTCCGGGGTCGGTTGTTGCTTTGCTAAAGTTTCGAAGTTAAGCCCTTTTACTACATCCCTAACCTTTTGTTTATCTTCATTTGATAAACTACTTTCTTTTAATACTTCTTCCGACAATCTAGCCGGTAACGTATCTATACCCCCAATTTTATCCATCAAACCTTTAAGTTTACCAATAGATTCCATTAAATTATGGCTCATACGTGATTTCTTTTAGCTTATTAGTGTAAATCTGTTGTACTTCTATGTCTGCTATTACCATGTCACTACTAAATTGCCATTCTGGTATAGTTCTGAACTTTGCATTACGACCATCAGGCATTACGAAAGTACCATTTTTTAGCGTCTTTTGAAAATCCGACAAAGTAAAAGGCATTGACACCGCATCGTATAAAATCTTTTGACCTAATTTCTTACCGGTTACAAATGACTTACCACCGTGATACTTTACTACTAGCGCTTTAGCTGATAGGATAGTCCTATGATTAACAGGCATCGACCCATTAATTAACGGAACACATTTAGCTACCGAATAATCATTTTGTGAAACCTTCAATACATTGATCCTGTTTTGTTCAATTTTATTAGCTAGATTAGATCGTTTATTAAATATTTTAGCCACTTTATCCGCTGCCTTGGCCAATTCAAACATAGCTGATTCAACGGGACTTAATTTTATTTTATTACTACCTAGTGCTAAAGGTATTTCAGTCCTATCTAAGCCCTTAATAACAACGTTTTTGATATTGCTTGTGGATATAGGTAATGTTTTTATTTCATACGCTGTACCGGTGTAGTTCTCGACCGTCCATTCATCATTAGTATCAGTAATAAAAGTTGTTAATCTAGTCTGCTTTAAATCGAATGTATTGTATTTTTTGGACTGAAAATTAAGATCTATTCTAGGTGTGAAGGTGGCAGTCTTTAACCAAAAAGGATCATCTACATTGCGCAAGTGGACTTCATTACCAATAACATCAACCTTTGCATAAAACATTCGTTTGCATATTTCAAACATTTCAGTAACCAGGTATCCAAAATCGCCATTACTAGGAATACCCTTTTGTGTTGGAACGTTTTTAGGTATGATGCCGGAAACTATTCCTGTTTCATCTGTGAAAGGTTTAGTAGGCAAGTAATGGAATACGTCAAGCTCTGGAATAGGACTTATAAATGTATACCCGTAATGAGTACATACCTTATCCAATAAGGTTCTATACTTACATCCTTTATTATTAACGATTGGAGGAAGTAATAGGCTAATTAGATCCGTGACCATTTTAATTAATAAAGCCATAATAGCGATTATATAAGCTATCTGAAGAACTGCGATAACTATAGCGTATATAGTAGCCGCTATACCTCCTGTAATACCTCCGGTGGTATGCGCTACTACGTTAGCTACTGAATCTGGGATATCTTTTATTGCATCTGTTAATTGTTTTGATACTATGTAAATTGAAATTATAGCCATTGCCACTTCGACAAATGAGGATTTTTTTATAATGGCTGTTTTAATAATAGTGAAATCACTATCTTTAATCACTCCGGTTTCATACAGAAAACCATACGTAACACCCTCGATTTGATCGGTGAAATTTGTAATAGTGTTTTTACCTCTGAATTTAACGCTAATTTTATTCGGGGCTTCTTCTGATCCAAATGATGGGGCTAGTTCTTCGTAATTATCTGAGGTATCAATAAACCCCTCGAATATTTGTATCTCATTGGTTCCTTCTCTATACCTCAACTCGGCATCCATACCCTCGAATATGTTACCTCCTGCGACATGATTAATAACCTCCTGGGCTGCATCCATAACTAAAGACATTCTTTCAATCTCTATCTCCGGTTGATTAGAGTTAACCCCAAAGGCGGCTGATACCTTTAATTCAGCCCATTGCTCCGGTTCGGTTACTTTCTTTCCGTTGATTAATAAACTTAGTTCCGTTACGCCCATGTTGTATTCGCTTTAGTTCTTATCCTTTCGATTTTCCCTTGTGATTTAATGGTTTGTATGTGATACTTACCTTTAGCATCGTAATCGTAATTAGATGTTGGCATATTTTTAGGTAAACTTTCTAGTGTTCTTTGCATCTTATTAACGGCTATAATTAACTCGCCATTATCACCATTGATTACATTCAACCCTATGTTACTATCCGTTAATAGGTTCCTGTTTTCGCTGTTTACAATGTCCTTTATCTGGTCACGGGTTTTGAATCCTACATCGGAACGGTCTTTTTGTGACCATACTTGTTCTTTAGCGTGAACAAACCCCGTAACACCTCCGTACTGGTCGCTCATTATCACATCACTACTTGTTTCGTCCGTACCATCAAAGAAGCTAGGAGCGGCTTGTATGGCTGCTAGGATAGCGTTATAGTTTCCTAATGTCTTCCCTAAATCACCACCGTTTTCACCTAAGTTTTTTAATAGTGCTATTGCGGCCTCTGCTCGTTGGGCTTTCTTCCGGTTGGCTTCTTTTTTAGCCTCTAGTTCCTCGGTTCTTCTTTCCTCTACTGCTAATGATTGCAAAGCGTCTTCATTACCGGCCTCAATACCTGCCCGGATTCGATCTTGTGCGTCTTTTGATTGAACTAATTCCTTGTCAATTGCCTCATTACGTTTATCGAATGACTTTTGTATGATAGCATCAATCGCATCTATTGACTTTTCGATTAATTCTTTTCGTTTAGCCTCGTTTTCCGCTGTTGCTTCTAATGCTTTTTCTGCTTTGTCCTCGTCACGTTCTAATTGTTCATCAGCGGCTATTTGCTGTTGCTCTAATAACAGATCGTTTAACTCTTTGTGTAGTCTGGCTTCCTCAATAGATCCGGCTTTCACCACTTCTAATCTAGCGTTTACGTTTTCTATTTCATTTGTTAATCTTTCATCTTCTAATTGTTCGAACTTTTCAACGTTGGTAGATGCCAAAGCTACCTCTTGGTCTGCGATGTCCCTTTGTAATTCTGATAGTTCCGTTTCAGATTCAACTAGATCTTGATTAGCTTCTATTAAATCTTGTTGCGCAATCTTACGCTCTCGTATAATCTCCAATACCCTACCAAATGTAACATCATCCAAATCAGCGTTACGCAATCGTTGACGTATAACCTCTTCGTCCGATTCTAATGCTAATTCATCAAGGTTTAATTTCTCTCCTGTAAACTCTTCGACTAGTTTAATTTGTTGCTCAAAGGATTTGTTTGTCAACTCTTCGGTTTCTTTGAATAAAGCCCTACGAACATCTA
>NVXR01000041.1 GCA_002733995.1 Desulfotalea sp.
TTTGCTTCTTGCTCCATTTTTTTGAGTTCGGCCATGAAAACATTCAACAAATCTTTTTCCACGACTTTCTTCCAAATAGAGCCTTTTTTAAATATTATGCCAACACCATTTCCACCTGCTACACCTATGTCTGCCTGCTTTGCTTCACCGGGACCATTAACGATACAGCCCATAACGGCAACTTTTAAAGGGGCTTCCATTGTTTGCACAAATCGTTCAACTTCTTCGGCAAGCCCAAAAAGATCAATCTTAGTCCGGCCACAGGTAGGACAGGAAATGAGTTCAGGTCCGCGTTCACGGATTTTAAGAGCACGCAACAATTCAAAGCCAACGCGAATCTCTTCGACAGGATCACGGGTAAGAGAAATTCGCAGGGTATCACCAATACCCTGGCTAAGTAAAATCCCTAGAGCAACACTTGACTTAACTGTGCCAGCAATCAAACCACCCGCCTCGGTCACACCGAGATGCAAGGGATAGTCGGTAACCTTTGATATCTGCTGGTAGCTGTTGATAGTAGTCTGCACATCCGAAGATTTTATTGATATTTTTATGTCTGTCAGACCATATTTTTCAACCATTCGTACGTTGCGCAGGGCACTCTCAATAAGTGCTTTGGTATTAGTGGGGGTTGGATAGCCGTAGGTTTTAAGGAGGTCCTTTTCTATGGAGCCACTATTGACACCCACCCGGATAGAAATCTTATGAGCACGGGCCGCTTCAACCACCAGTTTCGTCTTTTTTTCGCCACCTAGATTACCAGGATTTATACGAATAGCATCGGCCCCGTTTTCCATGGAGGAGATAGCCAAACGATAATCAAAATGAATATCTGCGATAAGGGGGATGGTAATACCATCCTGAATTTTGCTAATCGCATTCGCCGCTTTTTCATCAAGAACAGCAATACGAACAATATCACAGCCCGCATCTTCAAGCCTTTTTATCTGTGCTACAGTAGCCGCCACATCGGCAGTATCTGTGTTTGTCATTGACTGCACAGAAATTGTAGAATTTCCTCCTACTGGAACAGAACCAACCGTAATTTTACGGGTTTTTCGCCGAATAATCATGCTCTCAACTTTTGTTTTTCCCGGAGGCGGCAAGTGCCTGTTGTTTCATTTTAAGGTTTAGCTCAGCGTCTGAGATTCTCACATAAAGCGGTACTGCCGAATCTATATTCAAAAAGCATTTTTTCAAGAATAGCGAGCCTGCAATCATGCCCAAAGAGGACGCAGAAGGTTCATGGAGAGCTGCTGGTGCCAACATCAAATTAGCACCGAGTTTGTCATTAAAAAAGTCTCTGTAAACAACAGCCCCATCACCAATCATTACAACAGGTTCACTAATTTTATCTGCGAGGCCCTCTGGGCTAAGTGCTTCGATTTCTCCAATCCGGCACATAATAGAGCCTTCATCAGCTCTATAAAATGCTGCGTACACTTCTTTTTTCCTCGCATCAAGAACAGCGCAAACAAGTCGACGGGTTACACATTTTTCAGCCAGAGAATCAAGGGTGGAGACCCCAATAAGTGGTAGATTTGCCGCTGTAGCAATTCCTTTAGCAGTAGCCATACCAATGCGCAGTCCTGTAAAACTTCCGGGGCCAAGACTCACCCCTACGGCATCAATATCCTTCCAGTCGAGGTCGACTTCGGCCATCAGCCGCTCAATACTACCGAGCAACCTTCTTGAGTGGGTAATGTTGGATGAAAGACCGATAGAGGCCAGCATCATACCTTGCCGCGATGTACCTTTGGTTATAGCTACACTAATTGCGGCAGTTGCTGTATCTATTGCCAGTATTACTGGTTGACTCGTTTCCATTATTTAAGCATCCTGACAATATCATTATAAAAGACAAAAATCATAAGAGTGCCTAACAGCCCCATACCGATTTGCTGAGCAACAATCTGCGCCCGCTCGGCAATCGGTTTTCTGCGAACACCCTCCAAAGTCAAAAACACCAAATGACCACCATCAAGAACAGGAATAGGAAGTAAATTTAGGATGCCTAAGTTGACACTGAGTAGTCCCATAAAATAGATGAGATTGACCCAACCAGCTCGCATCTGTTCCCCTGCTATCTGAGCTATGAGAATAGGTCCTCCAAGCTCCGAAGCGGGCACAACTCTTTGAACTATTTTAACAAATCCCATAACAGTAATCTGAATATACATCCAGGTCTGCAACAATGCATTTTCAAAGGCTTTGATAAAACCAACATTATCATAGGCAATGTCGTCGTTTTTCATAATACCGATCATAAAACGTTGTTCGACTTCTTCACCAAAAACGTTTTTCACCGTATCCATCGCGGGAACAACATGAAAGATGAGTCGTTCGGAATCACGCTTTACTACTACCGAAATTGGCTTTCCTTTACTGTTTTTCACCGATTCGAGCACATCAATCCAGCCAAGGGTTTTTCGCTCATTTATCTGCAATATTTTATCCCCGGTTTCAAGCCCAGATCGTTCTGCAGGAGAATCGACACTTACCCGACCGATGGTAGTGGAATCAATAGAAGTGGGAACACCAACAAAGGCAAACACCATGAAAAAGAGGAAGACTGAGAATAACAAGTTAAATACAGGCCCGGCGACAACTATACCAAAACGCTGCAACACAGTTTTATGGGCAAAAGAAACCGATTTATCCTCAATTAACATTTCCTTATCATCGGGGTTCTCCCCGTACATTTTCACAAAACCACCAAGGGGAAATGCGGAAATCACATACTCAGTCTCACCAAATGTTTTACCGGCTAGCCTTGGTCCAAATCCGAGGGAAAACTTCAGCACCCGAACACCAAACAGTTTTGCAAAAAGAAAGTGGCCCAGCTCATGGACGAAAATCAATAGTCCGAGCACCAGTATAAAAGATAAAGTTGTAGTCATAATCACATGTAGGTAGAAGCTGTACTTGAATGTAAGTGAAGAGATTTAAAATGAGCACCGCTTTCCGGCAATTCTCATAAGCTCAGACAGTGGTGGCTCAAACACTTGCCAAAAAACAATACAATGTTCAGGAAAGACAGGCGCTAACAGCCTACAATGCGGCCAGCTTCAACACGGGCTTTGGCATCGGCGTCTAATATATCCTCAAGGGAATTTTCATTTCCCCCAACAACAATATCCATTGTTTTAGCAACTGTCTCTGCAATTTCGAGAAAACGTATCTTTCCTGATAAAAATGCCTCTACGGCGACTTCATTGGCACTGTTTAATACGGCGGGTAGAGTCCCCCCCGCTTCAATGGCATCAAATGCAAGTTGCAATGCTGGAAAGCAAGTGTAATCCGGTTCTACAAAATCGAGATGTCCACACTGGGACAGGTTAAGAGATTTAAGACCGAGTGGCATGCGTTCTGGATAAGAAAGAGCATAGGCTATGGGAATACGCATATCGGGTATGCCGAGTTGTGCAATAACGGACCCGTCTTTATACTCAACTAAAGAATGAACGATAGATTGTGAGTGAACCACAACATCAATATTGGATGTCGAGACGTCGAACAACCACCTCGCCTCTATGACTTCAAGACCTTTATTCATCAAGGTCGCCGAATCAATGGACACCTTTCGCCCCATATTCCAGTTAGGATGATTAAGGGCCTGGGCTGGAGTCACATCCTGTAACTGTTGGCGGCTTCTGCCACGAAATGGCCCACCCGACGCTGTGAGGATTATTTTTTTCAGATCAACCCTACGTCCAGCTTCAAGGGCTTGGAATATCGCAGAATGCTCGGAGTCAACCGGGAAGAGTCGAACGCCATACTCTCGTACTGAATCCATGACGATTCTTCCGGCCATGACCAAGGTTTCTTTATTTGCAAGACCAATGTCTTTGCCGGCTCTTATAGCGGCAAGAGTTGGAAGTAGCCCAGCAGCACCAACAATTGCGGACATGGTAATGTCGACACCACTCGCTGCAGCGACCAACTCGTTGCCCTTAACCCCATAATAGATGCGCTCAGAATATTTTGCGGGCAAAACTGCAGAGAGTTTTTTGGCCCGATCTGCATCGATCATGGAAATAATTTCAGGCTGAAACTCAACTACCTGTTTTGCCAGAAGATCAACATTGGTGCCAGCTGCTAAAGCAATAATATTAAACCTTTCAGGATATTGTCGTACCACTTCCAGGACATTGACACCAATGGAACCTGTCGACCCAAGCAGAGAAACACCTTTCATCAGATCACCGAGAATAAGAGAAAATAATACAGAACAGGTGCCACAAATAATAGTGAATCGATACGATCAAGAATGCCCCCATGCCCTGCGAGACATCGTCCTGAATCTTTCGTGCCGGTACCCCTCTTGATAATGGATTCAGTAAGATCACCGGCAATTCCTGAACCGGTAAGAAGAATCGTAACTAAAATCAGCGGCAAATAGGAAACAGAGGGGAGGAGAAACGTTGCAAAAGCAGTAGAGGCTACAACGGCACAGACAAGCCCTCCAACAGCTCCTTCAACCGTCTTGTTTGGACTTATGTTAGGGCAAAGCTTAGTCTTGCCAAATTTTTTTCCAACAAAATAAGCACCACTATCTGATGAAGCTGTAATTGCGGTGGCAATAAGAAGCCAGCTTGCTCCCTCGGGTAGAGCCCTGAGCAAGACGAGATGCGCACCCAATATGCCTATATAGAAGATACCCATAACTAATCGCGATAGGAGGGAATAACAATCAGTCAGAACCCTATAGCGATATAAGAAATAACCTACGGATAAACTAAACGAGAAAATAGCAGCAGGAATGAGCACGGAGTGAAGTGGCTGTAAACAGGCAACACCGGTTGGGAGTGCGATGATACAATCGAGCAGAAGACGATCTACAGATGAAACAACACCCCCAAAGGCCATACGGATATATTCATCTGCACCAATGAGAACAATTGCGACAACCACAACATTGAACATCGACGCAGACCCAAGGAGCAACAGCGACAACCATAAACCTGCAATCAGTAACCCAGGAACTATACGCTTCATATTTTACCCTTGCTTCACCTGCTCACCTGTTTGACCAAACCTACGCTGCCGCTGCTGAAAATCTACAATGGCTTGCAGAAAAACCTCTTTTCTAAAATCAGGCCACATAGTCTTGGTAAAATATATTTCAGCATAAGAGAGTTGCCAGAGTAGAAAGTTAGACAACCTAGCCTCTCCACCTGTGCGGATAAGTAGATCTGGATCTGGCAACCCATGGGTATCAAGGCTGCTTGAGATGTCGTCGGCGCAAATTGCATCGGCATTTAAGATCCCATCTGTGCACTTTTTACTAATTTTCCGTACAGCACGCACAATTTCATCTCTTCCACCATAACTGAGGGCGAGATTAAGTGTCAACTTGCGGTTACTTTTAGTGGCTTCACTAACAGCGGCAAGCGAGTCTCGTACACCCTTTGGCAGCCGTTCCCTGTCTCCAATTGAAACAAGGCGAATACCATTTTTCTGCATCTGGGATAACTCTGACTGCAGATAGTGTTTTAAAATCGACATGAGACCACTAACTTCTGTCTCAGGCCTCCGCCAGTTTTCAGAAGAAAAGGCATAGAGAGTCAAGTAGCCAATTCCTACCTCTCTACATACCTCAACAATCTTCTTGACGGATTCAGCTCCGGCTTTATGTCCAAAAAGTCTAGGCTTTTTTTTATTCTGAGCCCAACGACCATTTCCATCCATAATTATTGCAACATGGACGGGAAGACGAGTTAAATCAACTTCTGCAGACAGACTCATAAATAACGTAAGCTCGGTATAAGGATAATCGTGTATTGGGCATATATACTAGACAAGCCCAGGTAAATACGACGAAGAGACCAAGATAGAGAATGTAATGATTACTACATAAAGCTAACAACCTAACAGTCCAACATTCCGGCTTATTGGCCAGAATATCGGAGAGGGGCATTACACTTCCATTACTTCTTTTTCTTTAAGGGCAGTAGATTTATCAATCATTTTGACATGGGTATCGGTTTCTGCCTGGGCCTCATCTTGATATTTAAAGAGATCATCTTCAGATATCTCTTTGTCTTTCTTTTGTTTCTTTAATGTTTCTATGGCATCTCTGCGAACATTCCGAATGGCTACGCGGAACTCCTCAGCAATCTTCTTGACCATTTTGACCAATTCCTTGCGACGCTCTTCCGTCAGCATAGGGATGTTCAAACGAATATTCTTACCATCGTTTACAGGATTAAGCCCTATATCAGATTTGAGAATCGCCTTTTCAATGGCCGGAAGCATCTGTGGATCCCATGGCTGTATAACAATCATCCTACTCTCTGGAATTGTTACTGTACCGACCTGATTAAGAGGCATCGCACTGCCATAGGCGTCGACATTAATACCATCAAGAATCGAGATGGAGGCTCTTCCTGTACGAACTTTTGAAAGTTCTACCCGGAAGGCATCTACACTTTTCTCCATCCTCTCAGACATTTCTAAAATTACATCACTCATCATATCACCCTATATAAAGAAGCTGAACTATTCCCCGGCATTTATTTTGAGGTAATAATCGTACCAACAGATTCACCAACAGCGGCTCGCATGATGTTACCACCCACGGCCATATTGAGAACCATTATAGGCAGATTATCTTCCTTAGCTAGAGCAATGCCCGCTGCATCCATTATCCGTAGTCCCTTCCTCAAAACATCATCGTAGGTGAGTGATTCGAACTTCACAGCGTCATCATGAAGCATCGGATCTTTATCATAGACACCGTCAACTTTAGTCGCCTTAATGACGACATCTGCATCAATTTCCAATGCTCGCAACACACCGGCTGAATCGGTTGTGAAGTATGGATTGCCAGTACCTGCCGCAAAGATGACGACCCTTCCTTTTTCAAGATGTCTCGTTGCTCTGCGTCGTATGTAGGGCTCTGAAACTGACTGCATGGGAATCGCTGACATCACACGTGTAATTACTCCAGCTCTTTCAAGTGCATCTTGCATGGCCAGACTATTCATCACAGTTGCAAGCATTCCCATATTGTCAGCAGTAGTTCTGTCCATTCCTTTACTTGCACCGGCAACACCTCTAAAGATGTTTCCAGCACCAATTACAAGACCAAGCTCTACACCGCTGGCCACTACCTCTTTTACTTCTGAAGCTACAAATTCAAGGACACCTGTGTTTATTCCATAGGAGTCCTCTCCCATGAGCGCCTCTCCACTTAATTTCAGTAGTATACGTTTGTACTTCAAGTTATCGGCCATAATGTAGTCCTTTGGGTCTGGTTATTAGGGAATAATAGTAAAATCAAATCATAAATAAAGGGTGGTTTAGTAAAACCACCCCTTACACAGCTAACTATTCGCAACCAACCTGGAACCTGGCAAAACGTTTAATAGAGATATTCTCTCCCATCTTACCAACAATCTCGTTGAGAAGATCCTGAACAGTTAGATCAGGATTTTTAACATATTTCTGTTCAAGTAGAGCAATCTCACCAAGATATTTTTCTATTTTTCCAGTAACCATTTTCTCTGCAATTGCCTCTGGCTTGCCAGAATCAATCGCTTGCTGGATAAAGATAGCTTTTTCTCTTGATATCAATTCAGCAGGTATCTCGTCCCTCGAAATAGCAGCCGGATTGACAGCGGCAATATGCATGGCAATATCTTTGGCGAAAGTGTGAAAATCATCATTTTTGGCAACAAAATCAGTCTCACAACCAAGCTCAACCATAACACCTAGACCACCACCTGAGTGAATGTATATTTCAATACATCCCTCACTGGTTGCGCGCCCTGCTCTCTTAGCGGCAACAGCAAGTCCTTTTTGACGCAGTAAATCGATGGCTTTTTCAATATCACCACCGGTTTCCTTTAAGGCTTTTTTACAATCCATCATACCAGCTTGGGTCTTATCACGCAGATCCTTTACCATCTTTGCTGTAATTTCCATGGTAAATCTCCTTATAACTAACTTTGAATATCAATTGATGATCTACAGGATCAACCCCCTGTAGATATACAGTATCACTATACATATGAAAAAGGGGCGGTCGCGTGACAGCCCCTCTTTCACAATTACTTCATAAAACCGACATAATCTGTCGGTTGTGATATTACTTTTGCTCTTCGGTTTTTACTTCTGCAGCCATTTCCTGGCCTACATCACCCATCGCAGCAGCGACAGCTTCTTCAGAAGCATCTTCGCCGTCACGAAGTGCTTGTCCTGCAAGTATTGCTTCAGCAACATGGTGACTCAGTAAACGAATTGAACGGATGGCATCGTCATTCCCAGGAATAACGAAATCGATATCATCAGGATCACAGTTTGTATCGGTGACTGCAACAACCGGAATTCCAAGTTTAACAGCTTCGCTTACAGCAATGTTTTCTTTGCGTGGATCAACAATAAAAAGAACAGAAGGAAGTCCCTTCATGTCTTTGATTCCACCAACGTTACGCTCGAGCTTAATTCTTTCCTTTTCCATAAGTAATATTTCTTTCTTTGGAAAACGATTTATCGAACCATCTGCCTGCATAGATTCAATAGATTTAAGTCTATCAATAGAATTTTTGATAGTCTTAAAGTTGGTGAGCATACCACCAAGCCATCTATGATCGACATAGTACTGACCGCAACGTTTTGCTTCCTCATTGATGATTCCCTGAGCTTGACGCTTAGTTCCAACAAAAAGGATTGTTCCACCCTGTTTGACTTGCTCTGTAATGTAACTACAAGCGATATCATAAAGTTTTTTTGTGAAATCGAGATTTATGATATATATCCCATTACGAGGTCCATAAATGAATTGTTTCATTTTTGGATTCCATCGTCTTGTTTGATGTCCAAAATGCACACCGGCCTGTAACATGTCTTTTACGCTAGCATTTGCCATTATTGTCTCCTTCTGGTTATTCCTCCACCTTCTGTAATCGTTTGAAGTACTAATGCACCCAATCCGACACCAGAACTACTCGAAGGTGTGTGTAGTATAGAAACGAGACTCCATCAGTCTCGCATATAAAAAACGAACAACATCACTATTTAACATGGGTTATAGATTTATGCAAGATAACTTCATAATATTGAGGCTACCAATCTTAGCCCCTTACCAACGAAGACCTGCCAGTTAAAACATACTTTAACCATTCAAATCCAAACTTTTGCAATTCACTGTCTTCTTTTTTAATACGATTCTTAAAGTCTTTTGCTAACATGAATTGATTAAGCAGCTTATGCTCCAGACAGAATCTGCGAAACCCGTCAATATTATAACAAACCATAAAAGCTAATTGTTGCTTCTCTCCACCAACACCTTCTCCCTTCCAAGGATTCTGGCGAAACAGAAAGTCAATCTCGGCCCATAGGCTATTCATAGCATTATATTCTAGGAGTTTTTGAGATCGTACCCACGACTTGACATCTGTTGTATCTTCCTCGTCATGCCCCTTGCAGTAACTGTGTTTCGTTAGGAAATAAACCTCTTCCCCACATTTCTTACCCTCTACTCCCATAACACCCCTCTCTAGAGGATACGTCCTGCATGCAGAGGGCCTATCTGAATAAACGGTACAGCCTGCTTGGGAAAGAAATGGACATGATTTGGCTTCATTTTCCAGAAGTTTTAATTTCATTTCCGGGAAGAAGAGATTGTCACCCTTAACTAAAAAGGTGTGATCTCGAACGAACTGTTCAGAATCAAGGCGAAGTGATTTTTTTAATCGTATAATATCGTATGGATAAAGAGTTAGATCAACATTTTTACAACAAAACGTAAAACATGACACCTGGGAATGACAAGCAAATCTAAATGTGGAATTGCCAATAGGCAGGTTATGCTCATCATATTGGGGGATATCTTCAGCCATACCATTCTCCTAAAAAGAATAAAAAAAAAGCTGGCAAGAGCATATTGCTCATACCAGCTTGGTGTACTAAAAATCTATTGTATCTACTCTACGGCTTCAGGAGCCTCAATGACTTCTTCGTAGCCAACCAGCTCGAGAATAGCCATGCTAGCACAGTCACCTCTTCTAACGCCAGTCTTGATGATACGGGTGTATCCACCCTTACGATCTTCAAAGTTATCCTTAATTTCAGTAAAGAGTTTTTCAACAATATCTTTACTACGGATAAAACTTAGCGCTTGTCGTCTTGCATGAAGATCACCACGTTTAGCCAAGGTAATCATCTTCTCTGCGATAGGACGAGCCTCTTTGGCTTTTTCAGTAGTAGTAACAATACGCTCATGTTCAAATAAAGAAGTGACCATGTTGCGAAACATCGCTCTTCTATGCGAGGTGGTCCGACCTAATTTTCTACCGGAATATTTATGTCTCATTTTGTTTTCCTCAACTACTACACAAAGCTAAAGTAAGTATATCAGTTATATAAAATTAAAGTTGTCTGAGATCAGGCTTCTGCTTTTTCAGCTCTTTCGTTTGGAGCAATCCAATTTTCAAACTTCATACCAAGAGTAAGGTCCATCTCTGAAAGAAGTGCTTTTATCTCATTAAGGGACTTACGGCCAAAGTTTTTCGTCTTGAGCATTTCTTGATCTGATTTCTGGGCAAGATCACCGATAAAATTAATATCAGCATTCTTAAGGCAGTTAGCTGAACGAACTGATAGCTCAAGATCTTCAACAGGTTTATCGAGAAATGGATTGAGAGGCTCAGCAGTGGCTGTAGCATCAACGGTTACTTCTGGTTCGGCTTTTTCTTCATCAAAGTTAATGAAGATAGTCATCTGCTCTTTTAAAATTTTCCCTGCATATGCAAGAGCATTTTCAGGGGTGAGACTACCATCTGTCTCAATTTCAATAGTAAGCTTATCATAATCGGTCTGTTGACCAACACGAGCCTGTGAGGTGACATATTGCATTTTTTTGATGGGAGTAAAAATCGCATCAATTGGAATTTGACCAATAGTGAGATTTTCTTTATCCATCTTTTCAGCAGTTTTATACCCCTTGCCCCATTCTACAGTAAGTTCTGCATTAAATGATATTGGACCAGTAAGAGTACATACAATCTGCTCAGGGTTCATTACTTCGACATAACCACCAGGGTTAATATCTCCTGCAGTAACAACTCCTGGACCTTCTATCTGTATGGAAACTGTTTGAGAATCACCAGAATTGAGTTTAAGACGAACTTGCTTTAAGTTCAGGATAATCTCACTCACATCTTCCATTATATCTTTCATGGAAGTGAATTCGTGTAAGGCACCTTCAATCTTAACCGTGGTAATAGCAACCCCTTGCACAGAGGAGAGAAGAATCCTTCTCAAAGAATTACCAATTGTGGTGGCAAAACCCCTTTCCAGCGGCTGACATACAAACTTACCATATACATCAGTATGTGTGCTTTGATCGACCTCTAACTTCTCAGGTTTTATCAGCTCGTGCCAATTACGGTGGAATGGTATTTTTTCGTCGGCATCTTGAGTCATAGATTTCCTTTTACACGCTGCTAGACTTTAACCTCAAGCGAACAGCAAATAATTTACTCTACTTAAGTATAAAACTATTTTTTTACTAAAAACACGTGTGGCGCTGTTAAGAATAACAGCGCAAACACGTACGTACTTGCGAATTTTATTTAGAATAAAGTTCGACGATAAGTTGTTCCTGCATAGGCATGGTAAGCTCTTCTCTGTTAGGCAGAGCCTTAACAGTAGCCTTGTAGTTGTCCTTATCCAGCTCCAACCAACTTGGCACGCCACGTCTTACAACAGCCTCAAGATTCTCGTTAATACCAGCATTAGCACGACTCTTTTCTTTTAGGGTGATAACGTCACCCACAGATACCTGAAAAGAAGGGATGTTAACTTTGTGGCCGTTAATGAGAATATGGTTATGTCTTACTATCTGACGAGCCTGATTCCGAGAAGCCCCAAAACCGATTCTAAAAATAGTATTATCGAGTCGTCTTTCCAAAATGATGAGAAGATTTTCACCGGTAACACCTTTCTGACTATCAGCTTTTTTGAAGTAGAGACGAAACTGGCTTTCAAGCATTCCGTACATGCTCTTAACCTTTTGTTTTTCCCTTAACTGGACGGCATAGTCGGATAGTTTTTTAAATCTAGATTGCCCATGTTGACCTGGACCGAAAGCCCTCCGTTCGAAAGAACATTTGTCAGAGTAACAACGATCACCCTTGAGGTACAATTTTAAACTTTCTCTTCTACATCGACGGCATGCAGCACCAATATTTCTAGCCAACGTGGGCCTCCATTCTTATAATAATTATCTAATTGTAAAACAAAAAAGCCGCTAGACTCTACGACGTTTTGGAGGTTTACATCCATTATGAGGGATAGGTGTAACATCACAAATTTTACTCACCTCAAAGCCGGTATTAATAAGCGCTCTCAGAGCAGCCTCTCTACCTGGCCCAGGTCCTTTGACCTTAACCTCAACCTTACGCATACCGCAATCTGCTGCTTTTTTAGCCGCATCAGCGAGTGCATTCTGAGCTGCAAAAGGTGTACTCTTACGAGAACCTTTAAAGCCTAATACACCTGCACTACACCATGAGACAACGTTTCCCTGCTTATCAGAGATAGTCACTATGGTATTATTAAAGGTGGAATAAATAAAAACGATACCCTCAGGTATGTTCTTTTTCACCTTTCTCTTTTTTGAAACCGCCATAATCTACACCCGTTTTTTTTTCAATTACTTACGTCGACCCGCACCCTTACGCGGCCCTTTTCGAGTACGTGCATTTGTCTTAGTCTTCTGACCACGACAAGGAAGGCCCATACGATGCCTACGACCACGGTAACAACCAAGATCAGTAAGACGTTTTATATCCATAGAAACTTCTCTTCTACGATCACCTTCTACGGTATATTCAGCTTCAATTACTTTTCTGATTCTATTTACATCGTCGCCATCCAAATCGTCACTATTCATAGTGTACGGAAGGTCAACTTTGTCTAAAATCTTTCTTGCCGAGGTCAACCCAATACCATGTATGTAAGTTAACGCTCGATCCATATGTTTATTTTTTGGAAGGTCAATTCCTGCTATACGTGCCAAGACATATCTCCTTGAGAGAAGTAGGTTAAATTAGCTTTAAGAGTGCTTTATCCCTGCCTCTGTTTATGTTTTTTTATTTTACAGGAAACGCGAACAACACCGTTACGTTTAAATATTTTACAGTCACTACACATTTTTTTTACAGACGCGCGTACTTTCATGATAATTGAACTCTCTATTTTTTCTTTTTGGCATTTTTCGCCCGAAATGTAACCCTACCCCTTGTCAAATCGTAAGGAGAGAGTTCTATGGTGACCCTATCACCAGGCAGTATTTTAATAAAATGCATACGCATTTTTCCTGAGATATGGGCGAGCACCTTATGTCCGTTGTCCAACTCTACACGGAACATCGCATTGGGCAGCGGCTCGATAATGGTACCTTCAACTTCAATAGCTTCTTCTTTTGCCATAATATTCCTGGAAAATCAAAATTTCAATTAAAAACGGATCAATATAATGTATTTCTTTAAATAAGAAAAGAACTTTTTTTCTACCAATTAATTTCCCCAAGAACTAAGTACCAGAGGACCATCTTCTGTTACTGCAACTGAATGTTCAAAATGAGCTGATGGTTTTTTATCAGCTGTTACAACTGTCCAACCATCTCGAAGTACCTTAACCTTATGTGTACCCATATTTACCATGGGTTCGATAGCAAGGACCATTCCAGGGAGTAATCTTGGTGTTCTTTCACCCTGATAGAAATTTGCGATCTCAGGTGCCTCATGCAGAGACTGACCAATTCCATGACCAACAAATTGTCTTACAACGGAAAAGCCGTTTCTTTCTACACATTCTTGAACAGCTTGGGATACATCAGAAATTCGATTCCCAACAACAACCTGTTTTATCGCTTCTTCAAGTGATTCCCTGGTTACGTTCAATAATCGCATAACATCAGATGAACAGTCTTCCACAGCAAGGCTAACGGCTGAATCTCCAAAGAAGCCTTTATATAATACCCCGAAGTCGATAGAGATGATGTCACCTCGTTTCAACTTCTTCTTCCTTGTAGGTATACCGTGAACAACTTCCTCGTTTATCGAAACACAAAGACTACCTGGAAAACCTCTGTACCCTTTAAAAGCAGGCTTGGCACCTCGCTTATTGCAAAAATCCTCAGCGAGTTGATCAAGATCCCAAGTGGTAATGCCGACAGCAATGGTATCTTTAAGCATCCTAAGAGTGCCAGCAACAATCTGATTAGCATCATGCATAATCTGAATATCACTTGCGGATTTAATAATTATAGAACGCCGTCCATTGATCTCTGCCCCACCAGTCACCTCTATCTACGACCCTTTACTTTACCCTGCTTCATAAAGCCTTCATAGTTTCTCATATGTAGATGAGATTCAATCTGAGAGATCGTATCTATACCAACTCCAACAACAATAAGTAGAGCGGTTCCACCAAAGAAAAAAGGTATATTAAACTGGGAAATCAAGAGTGTAGGCAGTACACAAACAACACTCAAGTAGATAGCACCAACAACAGTTAAGCGGGTTAAGACTCTATCTATAAATTCAGCCGTTCTCTTCCCGGGTCTAATCCCAGGAATAAAGCCGCCATTCTTTTTAAGATTTTCCGCAACATCTTCAGGCTTGAATGTTACAGCCGTATAGAAGAAACAGAAGAACACTATCATAGCAATGTAACAGATGTAATAATAGACAGTTCCAGGTGACATCGCTGCAGAAACTCTTTGAACCCAATCAATCTGAATGAAACTTCCTATGGTCGCAGGAAACATCATAATAGAAGAAGCAAAAATAGGAGGAATAACACCAGCTACATTTATTTTTAAGGGTAGATGAGAACTCTGACCGCCATATACCTTTCTACCAACAACTCTCTTGGCATACTGGATCGGAATCCTTCTCTGTGATGTTTCAAAGAACACTATCACCGCAATAACGCCGAGCATAAAGATAACTAAGAAAGGCACAAAGAACATTGCAATCTCACCAGCCTGCACGAGCTGGATAGAGTTGACAATGGCAGCAGGACCGCGGGCAACAATACCCGCAAAAATGATGAGGGAGATACCATTTCCAATACCCCGTTCTGTCATCTGCTCACCCAGCCACATTATAAATGCAGTTCCGGCCGTTAATGTGAGCATAGTCATCAATTTAAATTCGATCCCCGGGGCGAGTACAATAGCCTCTCCACCTGGACCGGTCATACCCTGCAAGCCGGTTGCAATAAATGTTCCCTGAATGATACTCAATACAACTGTACCGTAGCGCGTATACTGAGTGATTTTCCGGTTGCCCGCCTCACCCTCTTTTTTTAACGCTTCAAGCTGAGGAATGACAACAGTAAGCAGTTGGATAATAATCGATGCACTGATATATGGCATAATGCCCAGCGCAAAGATGGAAAAATTCTCTAAAGCACCGCCGGAAAACATATTAAACATGCCAAAAAGAGTACCTGCATTCTGTGAAAAGAATGCAGACAACGCCTCTCCGTTAATTCCTGGCGTAGGAATTTGAACTCCCATCCGATATACCGCAAGCATTATGAGTGTAAATAACACTCGCCTACGCAATTCCGGAATATTCGCAGCACTCTGCAATCCACTCATTAGTTGTACCTATTGCCTTTCAAATATATTAAATATAAAAAATATCTACAAAACAGAAAATGGCGATAATTTTAAACTAGTGTAAGTGTCCCGCCAGCTTCTTCAATCTTTGCTTTTGCAGTTGCTGATGCCTTGTTAACCTGAACAGTAATAGCCTTAGTCAATTCGCCGTTGGCAAGTATTTTGACTAAAGTGTTCTTTTTAACAATACCAGCTTCCACAAGTGCCTCTACTGTTACAACTGTATCCTTATCAAAAGTATCGAGTTGTGTCAGAGAAACAAGATCATATTCCTTACGGAAAATGTTATTAAATCCCTTTTTAGGCAGTCGTCTCTGGAGTGGCATCTGACCACCCTCAAATCCAGGTTTAATACCCGAACCGGAACGACTTTTGAAACCCTTATGTCCACGACCAGCGGTCTTACCATGACCACTACCAGGACCACGCCCCAGTCTTTTATTCTGTCTGGTGGACCCTGCCTTAGGAGAAAGATTACCTAACGTCAACATGCTATATCTCCTCTACTTGTACAAGATGCGACACTTTTCTAAGCATACCGCGAAGCTCAGGAGTATCTTTTCTCGTGACAGTCTTATTCATTTTGGTGAGCCCAAGCCCTGTTAAGGTTGCATTGATTTTCTTAGTACTCCCAATGCCACTCTTAACCTGAGTAAATGTAATTGTCTCGGCCATCTGACTACCTTCTTATATAAGTATTACTCAACAAAAATCGCTGTATGATTTCTCATACCGCAATTATGTTGAAATTATGCTGTTATCTCTTCTACAGATTTCCCGCGAAGCTCAGCAATTTTCTGAGCTGAACGTAACTCCTGCAATCCATTTAATGTGGCCTTAACCATATTGTGTGGATTGTGTGAGCCGAGGCATTTGGTGAGAATGTTTGACACACCAGCCGCCTCAAGAACCGCCCTAACAGGACCGCCAGCGATAAGACCAGTACCAGCAGATGCTGGTTTAAGCAAAACACGTCCTGCACCATAGTGACCAATGATCTGGTGTGGAATTGAAACGTCGGTAAGAGAAACTTGAAACATGCTCTTACGCGCCTTCTCAACACCTTTTCTTATAGCATCAGGGACTTGATTCGCTTTACCGAGACCATATCCAACCTTACCTTTACCATCGCCAACAACCACGATAGCACTAAAGCTGAATCTACGACCACCTTTTACAACTTTTGCTACACGGTTGATGAAAACAATCTTTTCGATCAGTTCCTCAGTATCCGCACTTTTGGAACGTTTAAAATCAGACAAGGGGCACCCCCGTTATAGTATAAATCATTAAAATTCAAGACCACCTTCCCGAGCGCCCTCGGAAAGTGACTTAACTCTACCGTGATAAACAGATCCGCCTCTGTCAAAAATGACCTTGGTTATTCCAGCCGCTTTTGCACGGGTTGCAAGCATTTCGCCAACAACCTTTGCAACAGCAACTTTTTCTGTACTTTCACCAGGTGTAAACTCTTTATCTACCGTTGACATTGATACGAGGGTCTTACCTGCACCATCATCGATAATTTGAGCATAAATGTGTTTATTGCTCTTGAATACGCGTAAACGCGGTCGTAGTGCACTACCAGATATATTCTTTCTGATTCTACGAATACGTTTTGCACGGGCAATTGTCTTTGGATTTGTTCTAGCCATTACTTTTTACCATTAATTTTATTGCAGCCGTCAGGCCTTTAAAATATTTAAGCGGCGCCAGCTTTACCTACTTTCCTTACGATATGTTCGTCTTCGTAACGGATACCTTTACCTTTATAAGGTTCTGGTTTTCTAACCTGACGAATCTTAGCGGCAACAAGTCCAAGCATTTCGTTACTTATACATTCCAATGTGATCTTTGTGTTCCCAGCTACTGTAGCAGTAACTTCTTTGGGAAGATCAAACTCGACCGGATTGGAGTATCCAACGTTTAGTGTCAGCGTAGAACCGCTAACATTAGCCTTGTAACCAACGCCTTCTATTACTAAAACTTTTTTAAACCCGTCAACAACACCAATAATCATGTTGTTTATGAGAGTACGGGTAAGACCACGAAAAGCGTTAACTCTTGTGGTTTCAATACGATTATTTACTTTAATGACATTATCCTGATATACAACTTCAATCTCAGTAATAATGTCACGATTTAAAGTACCTTTAGGGCCGGTAACAATGATGTGTTGACCCTCTAGGTCAATCTTCACGCCAGCTGGTACATTGATTGGTTGCTTACCAATACGAGACATAAATTCCTCCGTTATCAGCGGGTCTACCAGACCTCACAAATGATCTCTCCACCAGCGTTCAGGGACTGAGCAGTAATACCAGTAACAACCCCCTTCGAAGTGGAAACAATTGCAATTCCTAACCCATTGAGAACTTTAGGAATGCTGTTTGCGTTTGTATACTTACGCAAACCTGGCTTACTCACTCTTTTAATACCCGTGATAACAGACTCTTTACTAGGTCCGTATTTAAGGTCAATCTTCAGAGTTCCCTGAACACCACCTTCAACCACCGCGTAATCGGTAATATATCCTTCTTCTTTTAAAACTTTTGCAACACTAACCTTAACGTTCGAGGCTGGCATTTCAACAGATTCGAATTTTACCATAACTGCGTTTCTAATCCTGGTCAGCATGTCTGCCAGGGGATCGCTCATTGACATAGCGAACACTCCTTATTTGTCAAAATAGTAAACAATATCAAACAGAGATGAAGGTTGTTCTACCAGCTGGACTTTGTCACGCCGGTAATCTCTCCGCTTAATGCGAGTTTACGGAAGCAGATTCTACAAACACCAAATTTTCTGATGAAGCTTCTAGGGCGACCACAAAGCGGACACCTGTTATATTTACGTACACCAAATTTTGGCTTGCGTTGTGATTTTGCAATGATAGATTTTTTAGCCAAACCGACCTCCAAATTCTCTCTATTTAAATAAACTTTTAATAAGGCTTATTTCTTAAACGGCATCCCCAGCCCACGAAGAAGAGCTCTTCCCTCATCATTCGTGTTTGCTGAAGTTACAATCGTAATATTTAAGCCTTTAATCTTATCAATTTTATCATAATCAATTTCAGGAAAGATGATCTGCTCCTGAATTCCCATTGAATAGTTTCCTCGGCCGTCAAATCCTTTTGGAGAAAGTCCCCGGAAATCACGAACACGTGGTAGAGCTATACTGACAAGTTTGCTGAAAAAATCATACATCTTGTCGCCACGTAGGGTTACACAACAGCCGATAGGCATGCCTTCACGTAACTTAAAAGTAGCAATGGATTTTTTGGCTTTGGTGATGATAGCTTTTTGTCCTGCAATCATTGTGAGCTCTTGAGCTGCACCGTCTACAATCTTAGGATTTGTAACAGCTTCACCAAGTCCCATATTTAAAACAATTTTTTTAATCTGAGGAATTTGCATTACATTTTTGTAACCAAATTCCTCTTTGAGTGCAGGTACACACTCTTTTTCGTACATATCTTTAAGCTCACCCATGATAACTCCTAGCGTATCGTGTTGATAATCTATGATTTAGACTCGATGGATTCGCCACAGCTTTTGCAGTACCGTACTTTCGTGCCATCATCGAGGATCTTCTTTCCTATGCGACCGGTTTTGGTGCACTCTGGACAAATAAGCTGAAGATTGGAAACATGAATAGGGGCTTCCTTTTCAACAATCTGTCCCTGTTGATTCATCTCCTGAGGTTTGGTGTGGCGCTTAACCATGTTAATACGCTCAACTACAACCTTATCATTTTCTTTGATAATTCGTAGTATTTTACCAACCCTGCCCTTATCTTTTCCGGCAATTACTTCAACCTGATCGTCTTTTTTCAGGTATGTTTTACCTTGTCTCATTGTTGTACCTTTATTCAATCAATGTATCGTTTGCCCGTAAACACAAAATCGTTTTACAGTGCTTCCGGGGCCAATGATATAATTTTCATGAAACCTTGGTTTCTTAATTCTCTTGCTACCGGTCCAAAAATACGAGTACCTACAGGCTCACCAGTCGCAGCTAACAGCACTGCGGCGTTGTCGTCAAACTTGACCCAAGTATCATCCATACGCTTAATCTCTTTAGCAGTACGAACGATGACAGCCTTCATTACATCGCCTTTTTTTACCTTCGCATTGGGAATAGCTTCTTTTACTGTAACAACAATAACGTCGCCTATTGTTGCATATCGCTTCCCGGTCCCACCGAGAACGCGAATACAAAGGACTTTCTTGGCACCGGAGTTATCAGCTACATTTAAAACTGTTTCTGTCTGTATCATAATATCACCTGAAATCTCATCTGAAACTTAAGATTAAATTGACCAGTTAGGTCGTTATACTGCTTGTTCCAGAATATTTTTTACCCGCCACCTTTTTCTCTTACTCAATGGACGACACTCTTCAATTTCAACAGTGTCGCCAATGTTGCAACGGTTTTCAGGGTCGTCTGCCAAGTATTTGACACAGGTTTTCATAAATTTGCCATAGAGTTTATGGCGAACCTTGCGCTCTACCTGAACGACAACAGTTTTCTCCATTCTGTTGCTCACAACAGAACCGGTTCTTGTCTTTCTAGCTTTTTTTATTTCACTCATAATTTAGTCAAATAGTGATGTTTTTTTAGAACCTGACCATATCTAAATAAATGTTTCAAACCAAGCATTAATTAACCGCTTGTTTTTTTATGGTCTCAATTCTAGCAATGTCTTTTCTAATTTTCTTCAGCCTGGAAGTATTCTCGAGAGGTCGGATCTTATGTTGGAAACTGAGAGTTCCCAGTTCCTCACGTAGATCCTTTAAATTTTTCTCAAGCTCTTCTGCAGACGCTTTACGGATTTCCTCCGAGTTCATAACGTGTTCCTTTTTGTTATTACTTTGGTAGAAAATGGTAACTTGTTTCCTGCAAGTCTTAGTGCTTTTAATGCAATTTCTTCACTAACACCAGTTATTTCGTATAAAATAACACCAGGCTTGATAACGGCAACCCATGAATCAGGAGCACCTTTACCTTTACCCATGCGGGTTTCAGCCGGTTTTGCAGTCAATGGTTTATCTGGAAAAACTCTAATCCAAACCTTTCCACCACGTTTCATTGTCCTGTTAATGGTAATACGAGCAGCTTCGATCTGCTGATTACTCATATAACCACAACATGTTGCTTTAAGAGCATAGTCACCAAAGGCAATAGATGAACCGCGGTAAGCCTTGCCCCTCATTCTCGCCTTAAATACTTTTCTATGTCTAACCTTTTTAGGACTTAACATCATTTACTCCAAATATATAATGGAACTATCCTGCACTACTGTTATTTCGCAGTAGTTGCATCGTTATCGCTAAGTACTTCACCATTAAATATCCACACTTTTACGCCGATGATGCCATACGTAGTATGGGCTTCAGCGAGTGCGTAATCAATGTCTGCACGCAGGGTATGAAGAGGTACTCTACCTTCACGAACCCACTCACATCGAGACATTTCTGCTCCACCTAGACGGCCTGAACAAGATATTTTGATCCCTTGTACTCCAAAACGTAGAGCTGAACTTACCGCTTTTTTCATAGCTCTACGAAATGCTACCCTGCGAACAAGCTGCTGTGCAATATTTTCTGCAACAAGCATAGCATCAGCTTCCGGGCGACGCACTTCTTGAATATCCAAGGTTACTTTTCTGGAGATTAATTTTTCAAGTTCCTTCTTAAGGATCTCAATCTCAGCGCCTTTTTTACCAATTACAATACCTGGTCGTGCGGTGAAGAGTTTAATACGAACCTTCTCTCCTGTACGCTCGATTTTAACCTTAGAAAGGCCGGCATGCTGTAGACGTTTCTTGAGAAACTTCTTCAATTTCTGGTCTTCAATCAAATATGTGGAATATTCTTTATCAGCATACCAGATTGAATCCCAAGTCCGGGTAATATTTAGTCTCAGTCCGTGTGGATTAACCTTCTGCCCCAAAACAGTCCTCCAACAAATCCATTGTTCAAATACGTATTAATAAGCATGTTATTCCCCAAAGGGAATAACAAACTAGATTTCATCCAAGACTACAGTGATGTGACTTGATCTTTTTATGATACCAGTGGCTCTACCTTGTGCTCTAGGACGAATCCTTTTAAGGGATGGACCACCATCAATAAAGATTGTTTTGATAAAAAGATTATCTACATCTATAGAATCATCTTGGGTTGCATTAGCAACCGCAGATTCTAAAATCTTCAGAAGAATAGTAGCACCCTTCTTAGGCATAAACCTAAGAATTGTGATAGCCTTATCAACTCCCATTCCTCGCACCACATCGGCTACAAGTCGAGCCTTCTGTGGTGAAATCCTAATATATTTTCCTACGGCTTTTGCTTCCATAGTCTTTACTCCCGCTGAGTAGTACCAGAAATCATTACGATTTCTTATTATCTCTTACCCTTTTTGTCTGACGCATGTCCATAGAAGGTTCGTGTTGGAGAAAATTCTCCAAGCTTGTGACCTACCATGTTCTCGGTAACAAAAACAGGAATAAATTTTCTTCCATTATGAACGGCAAATGTAAGTCCAACCATGTCTGGACTTATATCAGAACGCCTAGACCAGGTCTTAATGACTTTTCTTGAACCGTTTTCAATGGCGTTATCTACCTTCCGTTGAAGATGACCATCAATGAAAGGACCCTTTTTAATTGAGCGTGACATACTTAACCCCTTTTATATTATGATCTCTTCTTAACAATCAATTTGTCAGAAGCCTTCTTTTTCCTGGTCTTGAATCCCTTAGAAGGTTGTCCCCAAGGACTACAAGGATGTCGACCACCGGAACTCTTCCCTTCTCCACCACCCATTGGGTGATCGACAGGGTTCATTGCAACGCCTCTAACATGAGGACGTTTGCCCAACCATCTTTTACGACCAGCCTTACCAAGTTTCTGGCTTTCGTGTTCACGATTACCGACTTGACCTACACAGGCTCTACAAGTGTCGTTAAACCTACGAACCTCACCAGAAGGCAGACGTATCTGAACGTATGCTCCCTCTTTGGCCATAAGCTGCGCAGAAGTTCCTGCACTACGAACCATCTGAGCGCCTTTACCAATTTTCATCTCAATATTATGGATAATTGTTCCAAGTGGGATGTTGGCAAGGGGCAGACAGTTACCAGGTTGGATATCTACATTCTCTCCAGCTACAATAGTGTCACCGACGGTAATTCCGTCCGGTGAGAGTATATACCTCTTTTCACCATCTTTGTAACTGAGCAATGCAATATTTGCTGATCGATTAGGATCATATTCAATGGCAACTACTTTTGCGTCGATATCGATCTTATTGCGTTTGAAGTCAATAATACGATATTTACGTTTGTGGCCGCCTCCGATATGGCGGGAAGTTATCCGGCCATAGTTATTTCTACCGCCGGTTTTAGAGAGGCTGCATACGAGACTCTTTTCCGGTCGTTTGGTTGACAGATCAGCATTTTTAATTGAAACATGCTGTCTCTTTCCAGGTGATGTTGGTTTATATACTTTAATAGCCATGATTTCCCAATCGCTCCATCATTAATGATTAGATAGATTCGTACAATGTTGAAGGTTCAAACATTAATTTAAGCGCTTTATATTAAAGCTCATCGGCAAAGTTGATGGTTCCTTCAGACAAAGTAACATAGGCCTTTTTCCAATCACTGGTAAAGCCGACCGTCTTTCCAACCCTTTTCTTTTTACCACGCATAGATACGGTTTTGACATTTTTGACTTTGACATCAAACATCAATTCAACCGCATTTTTGACCTCTATCTTGTTGGCATTGGAATTTACCCGGAAAACAACTTTTCCGACTTGTTCCTGCAACAAGGCAGCTTTCTCAGTCAAACATGGCCCTTGCAATACGCTATAGATATTTTTCATGCCATTAACCTCTTTTCAAGGCTTTCAATTACAGGTTGAATAAGTATCACCTTCTTGTGCAACAAAATGTCATAAACATTGAGTCCTTCAGAAGACATTACTTTATATCCATTCACATTACGGGATGACTTTTTAAGATTCTCATTTGCATCGTTTGTAATGATGAGCCCGTTTTGTACATCTAAAACGTTCATGATGCCAACGAAATCTTTCGTTTTTACAGCTTCTAACGAAAAAGAATCCATAACGATGAGGTTGCCCTCTTGAAATCTTGCGCTGAGCGCCATTGAAACAGCTTGATGCTTGACTTTTCTGTTAACTTTGAAGCTGTAGTCACGCGGCTTGGGACCGAAGGTCACACCACCACCACGCCAGATTGGAGATGTTCTGGTACCTGCACGAGCACGTCCAGTTCCTTTCTGTCTCCAAGGCTTACGACCACCACCTCTTACTTCAACTCTAGTCTTAGTACAAGCATTACCGCCACGACGTGCTGCTCGTTGCATACGAACGACCTCATGAAGAAGGTATTCCTTAACCTCGCGGTTGAATACTTCATCATTGAGATCTATCTCGCCAACACTTTCGTTCTTTGTGTTAACAATATTTACTGTAGACATTTTTTTCTCCTCGAACCTGTTTAGATCGAAATGATGTTATTTCTTGAAAATCTTCAACAGGCCGTTTTTTGCCCCGGGAAGTGGCCCTTTTAAGAGAACGACGTTTTCTTCAGGACGAATATCAACAACTATGACATTCTTTCTAAGAATCGTATCGTTACCCATACGTCCAGGCATCTTCTTACCCTTGACAACCCTTCCTGGATAGGCGGAACATCCAATGGAACCAGGCGCTCTGTGGAACATAGAGCCATGACCCGCTCCACCACCGGCAAAACCATAGCGTTTTACAACACCCTGGAAGCCACGTCCTTTACTAATTCCCTGAACGTCTACCTTATCTCCAACCTTCATTATCTCATCAATAGAGACCATCTGGCCGACAGTATACGCTGAAGAGTCTTCCACTCTGAATTCACGGAGGTGATAAAACCCCTCGGACTCAGATTTTTTGAAATGACCAGCTTCAGGCTTATTAATACGTGAAGCCTTTTTGTCAGCATAACCAATCTGTATTGCGCTGTAACCATCTACCTCAGGGGTTTTTACCTGAAGAACCTTGCATGGACCAGCCTCAATAACTGTAACCGGAATGGATTCACCCACCTCGCTGTATATGCGAGTCATTCCGATTTTTTTTCCTAATATACCCAATGTTTTTGGCATGTTATTACCCGATGCTTCAATTAACTTGTAGGTAGTGCCTACTTACGGCAACTTAATTTCGACATCAACCCCTGCTGACAACTCAAGCTTCATCAACAAATCAATTGTTTGTTGTGTAGGCTCTAAGATATCAAGTAGACGTCGATGGGTTCTCATCTCAAACTGCTCACGGGATTTCTTATCCACATGAGGGGAGCGGAGAACACAAAACTTATTTATGGTCGTTGGCAACGGGATAGGCCCAGCCACCGCGGATCCGGTTCTTCTTGCAGTTTCTACGATCTCAGTAGTAGATTGATCGAGTAACTTGTGATCGTATGCTTTCAAGCGAATACGAATTTTTTCTGTAGGTATCATTCCACACCTTTAGGCAATAATTTCACTGATAACTCCAGCACCGACTGTACGTCCGCCTTCACGAATAGCAAATCGGAGCCCAACATCCATTGCAATTGGTGTAATGAGCTCGACAGCACCAGCGATATTATCGCCAGGCATAACCATCTCAACACCATCTGCCAGAGTTACAACACCAGTTACGTCTGTAGTTCTAAAATAGAACTGAGGACGGTAACCATTAAAGAATGGAGTATGACGTCCACCCTCATCTTTTCCGAGAATATAACACTCAGCGTTAAACTTGGTGTGTGGAGTGATAGATTTAGGAGCGGCCAAAACCTGACCACGCTCTATATCTTCACGCTTAACACCACGAAGCAGTGCACCAATATTATCTCCAGCCTGACCTTCATCTAAAAGTTTACGAAACATTTCGACACCGGTACAGGTGGTCTTAGTGGTATCTTTTACTCCAACTATCTCAATCTCATCTCCGACATGTACTACTCCACGCTCAACTCGACCAGTTGCGACAGTCCCTCGACCAGATATTGAGAATACATCCTCAACAGGCATCAGGAAAGGCTGATCTATCTCACGAACAGGTTCGGGGATGTAATTATCAATCGCATCCATGAGTTCCCAAATGCACTTTGCTTTGGACTCATCTTCGGGATCTTCAAGAGCCTGTAAAGCAGAGCCTTGAATGAAAGGTATATCGTCCCCTGGGTACTCGTATTTATCGAGGAGCTCACGGAGCTCCATCTCGACAAGTTCGACGAGTTCTTCATCGTCTACCATGTCGCATTTGTTCAAGAAAACGACTATCGCAGGGACACCTACCTGACGAGCGAGCAGGATATGCTCCCGGGTCTGTGGCATGGCACCATCTGTTGCAGCAACAACAAGAACAGCTCCATCCATCTGGGCAGCGCCTGTGATCATATTCTTGATATAATCAGCATGACCGGGACAGTCTACGTGGGCATAATGACGATTAATAGTCTCATACTCAACATGTGCTGTCGCGATAGTAATACCACGTTCTTTTTCTTCGGGTGCCTTGTCAATATCACTAAAGTCTGTAAATACAGCCTGACCCTTAGTCGACAATACTCGCGTAATTGCAGCGGTTAGCGTTGTCTTACCATGGTCAATATGGCCTATAGTACCGACATTGACATGCGGTTTAGTCCTTTCAAATTTCTCTTTTGACATAATGACCCTCAGTATGCTTGGACTTAGATTCCTCTAATTTTTTTAACAATTTTTTCTGCCTTTAGAGCGGGTACTACATTGTACTCTAAAAAATGCATGCTAAAATTGGCTCGTCCTTGGGTAGCCGACCGTAAGGAGGTCGAATATCCAAACATTTCAGCAAGAGGAACATGTGCCTTTAAGATCTGCAGGCTTCCCTCCGCACTGACTCCGACAATCTTACCTCGCTTGCTATTTATGTCAGCAATAACATCACCGATATAATCATCGGGGGTAGTTACTTCGAGGTCCATTACCGGCTCAAGTAGTTTAGGACTGGCGTCAACCGCAGCCCTGCGAATCGCCATAGCTCCTGCAATTCCAAAAGCCATATCGGTTGAGTCATCCTCGTGATATGAGCCACCAATGAGACTTACTTTCACATCGGTCAGTGGATAGCCAATTAACGGGCCTGAATCCAAAGAACCAATGATACCTTTTTCAATCGAATCTAGAAACTCTGCCGGAATAAGATTAGCGTCGACTTCACTGACGAACTGAACGCCTTCCCCTCTCTTCAGAGGCTCAATCTTAATAATGACATGTCCAAATTGACCTTTTGCACCGGTGAGTTGATCAAACTTACCCTCAGCCTCACAAACGGTTTCAATAGTTTCCTTATAGGCCACCTGAGGCGTACCTACGTTGGCGGAAACCTTGAATTCGTTGAGCAGCCGATCTACGATAATTTCCAGGTGTAACTCCCCCATACCTGAAATGATCTTCTGTCCGGTGTCTGCGTCTGTTGTTACAGTAAATGATGGATCTTCTAGAGCGATTTTAGCGAGCGTCTCGTTAAGCTTTTTTTCTTCAGCTTTACTTTTTGGCTCAATCGCTACGCCGATAACAGGATCAGGGAAATCCATACTTTCAAGTATGATAAAATCACCTTTTTCACAGAGCGTATCTCCTGTTGTTGTGAATTTGAGGCCTATGAGTGCCCCAATATCTCCAGCAGATATCTCCTGAACTTCCTCGCGCTTATTGGCATGAAGCTTCATGATTTTGGATATTTTCTCCTGCTTTTTCTTTACAGGATTATATACCTTATCACCAACGGTAATCTTACCGGAATAAACCCTTACAAATGCAAGATTCTCAACAAATGAATCAGTCATGAGCTTAAAAACAAGCCCAGTCAACTTTGCATTCGGATCAGATTTACGAGTAACAATCTCACCGTTTGAACCTTCACCCTCTATGCTTTTCACATCAAGAGGTGATGGTAGAAACTCTATCACGCCATCGAGCAAAGTTTGAACACCTTTGTTCTTAAACGCGCTCCCACAAAGCACAGGCACTATCTCTAATGCCAAGGTTGCTTTTCTAAGAGCTTTATATATCTCAGACGCAGATACTATTGTATCATCTAAATATTTTTCCATGATCTCCTCATCGAAGTCGGCCAACTTCTCGAGGAGCACCAAACGTGCGGCCGTGAATTCTTCTCTATATATGGCAGGAACTTCTTTTACTTCTATATCCTGTCCAAGCGATTGCTCGTCAAATACGAGCATCCTTTCTTCAATAAGATCGATCACACCCTCAAATTCAGCCTCAGCTCCTGCTGGAATTTGAACCGGCACTGGATTAGCACCTAACCGTTCTGCAATCATAGAGACACAGCGCTGAAAGTCAGCACCGACTCTATCCATCTTATTTACAAAAGCAATACGAGGAATGCTGTATTTGTCAGCCTGCCTCCAAACCGTTTCAGACTGGGACTCAACTCCGCCCACAGCACAAAAAACGGCTATCGCTCCATCAAGGACCCTGAGTGAGCGTTCCACCTCAATGGTGAAATCGACATGACCCGGAGTGTCAATGATGTTGATTTTTTTCTTTTTCCATTCACAGGTTGTCGCAGCAGAGGTGATAGTTATCCCTCTCTCCTGCTCCTGTACCATCCAGTCCATAACAGCAGTGCCATCATGAACCTCTCCTAGCTTGTAAGAACGACCAGTGTAGAAGAGAATCCTTTCAGTAGTCGTAGTCTTACCAGCATCAATATGGGCCATAATGCCGATATTGCGAACATCATTTAAATCTTTTAGGGCTGCCATAACATTTCTTCAGTTAGAATCTAAGTTTTGCGAGCCCTAATATTTGCTATCAGCAGCCCTTCGGGCCACCGTTGCTACCAGCGGTAATGAGCAAAAGCCTTATTCGCTTCTGCCATGCGATGGGTATCGTCTTTCTTCTTAACAGCAGCTCCGCGGTTATTATATGCATCCATAACCTCAGCAGCCAACTTTTCAGACATAGACTTACCAGAACGCGACTTAGCGTAGCTGATAATCCAACGGATAGCCAAAGCATTCCTTCTAGTCTGCCTTACTTCCATTGGCACCTGATAGGTAGCTCCACCAACACGCCTTGATTTTACTTCGACACGTGGGCGCACTTTCTCCATGGCTTCTTCAAAGATAGTTAAAGGATCTTCATCCTTAACCTTATCTCCAACGATATCCATTGCAGTATAAAATATTCTTTGCGCTACACTCTTCTTACCACGTTCCATCAATCCGTTGGTGAACTTAGCAACCAGAACACTATTAAAGCGTGGATCTGGATCAATTGAACGTTTCTCTGCTGCTCTTCTTCGTGACATTTATCAACCTCTTATAAACAGAGAACCATTTAGGACGGTCTCTTTGCGCCGTACTTTGAACGACCTTGACGACGATCAGAAACACCCAACGTATCGAGCGTACCACGAATAACATGATAGCGCACACCAGGTAAATCCTTAACCCTTCCACCCCTGATCAAAACAACTGAATGCTCCTGGAGATTATGACCGATACCTGGGATATAGGAGGTAACCTCAATCCCGTTGGTAAGTCTTACTCTAGCTACTTTTCGAAGTGCTGAGTTAGGTTTCTTAGGAGTGGTAGTATACACTCTAACACAGACACCTCTTTTTTGAGGTGATCCCTTGAGGGCAGGAGTATTAGTCTTTTTGACGGACTTTTTCCTCCCCTTTCTTACAAGTTGGTTAATTGTTGGCATTACGTTAACTGCTCCTGTTTACATACCGTTATAGAAATTCGACACCCTAGTTTTTAGGGTGTGAACACTTACATTATACACGAAAGCGAAGATATTACTTTACCATTGACATAGTGTCAAGTAAAAAACATCCCAAACACTCTCACCTTCTACTGATCAGCGCCAAGTCCTGTACCGGCTGATATCAGTCTACCCATAATTACATTTTCTTTTAAACCAGCAAGTTGATCAACCTTTCCTGCGACTGCAGCATTGGTTAATACCTTAGTGGTTTCTTGAAACGATGCCGCAGAAATAAAACTTTCTGTCGACAGAGACGCCTTTGTTACACCAAGCAACAGAGGTTCAGCTACAGCAGGCATCTTACCCTCAGCCATAAGCCGATCTCTCTCTTCCTCAAACTTCCACCATTCAACCTGTTGACCAATCATGAAGATTGAATCCCCGGCTGAAGTGATCATTACTCGTTTAAGCATCTGACGAACAATAACCTCGATGTGTTTATCGTTAATTTTAACACCCTGAAGCCGATAAACTTCCTGGATTTCATTCACCAGGAATTTTGCAACTTCCTTAACACCAAGAACCGAAAGGATATCGTTAGGTACGATAGTACCCTCCATCAATGGCTCTCCAGCCTGTACATAGTCGCCCTCATGGACAATAATATGCTTGGCCTTGGGTACAAGGTACTCTTGAGACTCACCGTATTCAGGAGTAACTACAACACGACGTTTTCCCTTGAGCTCTTTACCGAAACTAACCTTACCATCAATCTTGGTGATGATCGCAGGATCTTTTGGTTTTCGAACTTCAAAAAGTTCAGCAACACGCGGAAGACCACCTGTAATATCTTTAGTCTTCTTGGTTTCTCGTGGGATCTTACCGACAATAGTACCAGGCTGTATTACATCCCCTTCAACAACGGTGAGGATGGAACCACCAGGTAGGCTATATCTCGCGTAGATATCAGTACCAGGTAGTTTAACCGTCTTACCCTTATCGTTTTTAACGGTAATACGTGGATTCAACTGTGCACCCGCCGTTGTTTGAACAATAACAAGTGAAGACCTACCCGTTACAGGATCCACCTTTTCCTGCATTGTGCTACCCTCAATGATATCACCATACTTGATGACACCACCGACTTCTGCCACAATCGGAATAGTGTAGGCATCCCAATCAGCAAGAATAACATCCCGCTCAATGACATCACCGTCTTTAACTAACAGCTGAGCACCATAGTTAACCTTAAAACGCTCTCGCTCACGATCAAGTTCATCTTTAACCGAAATAATTGCGTTTCTGTTCATGACAATCTCAACGCCTTCTGAATTGGTAACAGAATGCATATTACTAAACACGACAGTACCGCCAATGTTAGTCTTGAGTTCGGCCTGTTCAACAGAACGACTCGCGGTTCCACCAACATGGAATGTACGCATTGTCAGCTGTGTTCCTGGCTCACCAATGGACTGTGCGGCAATAACGCCGATTGCCTCACCGATATTAACCATGTGTCCACGACCAAGATCACGGCCGTAACATGCAGCACAAACACCACGTTTGGCTCGACAACTCAGCACCGATCGGATCGGCACCCTGTCAACACCTGACTCACTGATAACCTCTACGAGCTCTTCAGTGATTTCAACTCCCGCTTCAACAAGTACCTTATCGGTGAAAGGATCTACAACATCCTCCAAGGCAACACGTCCTAGAATACGATCACTCAACGGAACGATGATCTCACCACCATCCATTAACGGCTCAGCAACGTTACCATCAATTGTCATACAATCTAGTTCAACAATTGTAGACTCCTGAGCAACATCGACCAGACGCCTCGTTAGATAACCTGAGTTAGCGGTTTTAAGAGCAGTATCAGCAAGACCTTTACGTGCTCCATGGGTTGAGATGAAATACTCAAGAACACCAAGCCCTTCACGGAAGTTAGCTTTAATAGGCGTTTCAATGATCGCTCCAGATGGTTTTGCCATCAAACCACGCATTCCTGCGAGCTGACGAATCTGATCTCTCGAACCACGGGCGCCGGAATCAGCCATGATAAAGATTGAGTTGAAACTCGGTGCCTCAACAACCTTACCTTCGCTATCCTTGAAGTAATCGACTTTAATCTCGTCCATCATCGCATTAGCAACATCCTCAGTCGCTTTTGACCAGATATCTACAACCTTATTGTACTTCTCGCCAGCTGTGATCAGACCATCAGAATATTGCTGATCTACATCAAGAACGTCTTCCTCAGCTTTCTCAACAAAGGTCTCTTTGTTAAGTGGTATCTTCATATCGTTGATACAGATAGAGATTCCAGCTCGAGTCGCATACTCGTAGCCAATATCCTTAAGCCTGTCAGCAAGGATTACTGTATCCTTTGTACCAGCATGCCTGTAAGAGTTATCAATGAGCTTTGCAAGCGCCTTCTTGGTCAAGACGATGTTTACTTCACTAAACGGCACAGAATCGGGAACCAGTTCACCAAGAATGATACGACCCATAGTTGTATCAACTATTTCACCTTCCCTACGAACCTTAACCTTAGCCTGGAGATGAATTTCACCACAATCATAAGCAATAATAGCCTCATCTACGGAACTAAACACCTTTCCTTCACCGGGGACATTAATACGTTCACGACTCATGTAATATAAGCCTAAAACAATATCCTGTGAGGGAATAATAACCGGCTCACCATTCGCGGGTGAGAGGATGTTATTGGTAGACATCATCAAAACGCGTGCTTCAACCTGGGCCTCAACAGAAAGCGGTACGTGTACCGCCATCTGATCACCATCAAAATCCGCATTAAACGCCATACAGACAAGAGGATGAAGTTGAATAGCCTTGCCCTCGATAAGGACAGCTTCAAAAGCCTGCATACCAAGTCTATGCAAAGTTGGGGCACGGTTGAGGATAACCGGGTACTCAGTTACTACCTCATCAAGCACATCCCATACTTCCTGGGCCTCTTTTTCCACCATTTTTCGGGCGGATTTGATAGTTGTAACCAGGCCTTTACCTTCAAGCTTATTATAGATAAAAGGCTTGAACAGCTCTAGAGCCATCTTTTTAGGAATACCACACTGATGCAAGCGAAGATGAGGTCCTACAACAATAACTGAACGACCGGAATAATCGACACGCTTACCGAGCAAGTTCTGACGAAAACGTCCCTGTTTACCCTTGAGCATATCTGATAAGGATTTGAGTGGGCGTTTGTTACCACCGGTAATGACCCTACCTCTACGACCATTATCAAAGAGGACATCAACTGCTTCCTGAAGCATCCGCTTTTCATTTCGGATAATAATATCAGGGGCGTCGAGCTCGAGTAATCTTTTAAGACGATTGTTTCTGTTAATAACCCTTCTGTACAGATCATTAAGATCCGATGTGGCAAAACGACCACCTTCAAGAGGAACGAGCGGACGAAGATCTGGTGGCAACACAGGTATAACCTGGAGAATCATCCATTCGGGTTTATTTCCTGAATCTCTAAAGGCTTCAATAACGAAAAGACGCTTACCGAGTTTTTGTCGCTTGGTCTGCGAATTGGTGGCAAGCATCTCTGCTCTCAAGGTCTTTGAGAGAGAAACAAGGTCCTGGGATCCGAGAAGTTCTCGAATAGCTTCAGCACCTATGCCAACCTTGAATTGTGCTGGAAATTCTTCTTTAGCCTGCCTATATTTCTCTTCGGTAAGGAGCGTCCCAACAGGAAGTCCTTCAGCCTCAGAACTAACAACAGCATATTGCTCAAAGTAGAGGATTTTCTCAAGCTGCTTTAGGGTCATATCAAGTACAGCACCAATTTTACTTGGTAGACTTTTCAAAAACCAGATATGAGCGACAGGAGCTGCCAGCCGTATATGTCCTAAGCGCTCACGACGCACTTTTGACTGGATAACTTCAACGCCACATTTTTCACAAACAACGCCCCGATGCTTCATCCTTTTGTACTTACCGCAATTACACTCGAAATCCTTTACAGGTCCAAATATTTTTGCACAAAAAAGACCATCTCTTTCCGGCTTGAAAGTTCGATAGTTAATAGTCTCAGGCTTTTTTACTTCGCCATGGGACCAATCCATGATCTTTTCAGGTGAAGCCAGCGAAATTTTAACACTTTTAAACTTTACTGGAGCTTTCGGTTTTTGAAAAAAATTGAATAACTCTTCCACTAAGTCACCTCTCCCTTATATTAAAGGACTTCCCCGGCGCCTGAAAACACACCCAGACCCGAGGAAAATCTTGTCTTAACAAAGCTACTAATGTCCACCCGCAAGCGGGGGGACAGCCCTGACTTATTTTTCAATAAGTTCCATATTCAAACAAAGCGCCTGTAGCTCTTTGACAAGAACGTTAAATGACTCTGGCAAACCAGTAGTCAGAAAGTTGTTTCCTTTTACAATCCTTTCGTACATAGAGGTACGACCTTCGACATCATCGGATTTAACGGTGAGAAACTCTTTAAGAGTATAAGCAGCACCATATGCCTCCATGGCCCATACTTCCATTTCTCCAAGTCGCTGACCACCAAACTGAGCTTTTCCGCCCAATGGTTGCTGCGTTACGAGGGAGTAAGGACCAGTTGATCTCGCATGTATTTTATTATCAACAAGGTGATGAAGTTTGAGCATATACATCACACCAACAGTAACATTATTGGCAAATGGCTCACCGGTTAAACCGTCATACAACTTGGCCTGACCGAGCTCATCAACCCCTGCTTCAACGAGCAGACGACGAATAGATTCCTCAGGAGCGCCATCAAACACGGGTGTTGCCATATGTAGACCGGCATGATGTTTTCTTGCCCAATCAATGATATCTTGATCAGATTTATTTTCGGTGAGTGCTTCAAGCTCTATGTCGTTGTAAACAGCCCTCATCTTTGCTCTGATTTCTGTAACGGCTTCGCGCTTAGCCATCTCTTCCAACTGGTTACCAAGACGCCTAGCAGCATATCCTAAATGAACTTCAAGTACCTGACCAACATTCATCCTTGAAGGTACGCCCAGAGGATTCAAAACGATATCAACCGTAGTACCATCTTTAAAGTATGGCATATCTTCTTCAGGTAACAATCGGGATACAACACCTTTGTTACCATGACGACCGGCCATTTTATCGCCTACGGACAGCTTTCTCTTGGTAGCGACATACACCTTCACCATCTTCACAACACCAGGGGGTAAATCATCACCCTTTTTCATCCGCTCGATAATACCGTCATATCGTTCACTGATGAGACGTGCCTGATTTTGGAATCGTTCAAAAACAACTTCCATCGCGTCAATATATTTCGATTTTTCAGAGAAATCTATTTCGTGAAGAAGTTGGAATCCAATAAGCGATGCATGCTCTTGCTCGATTTTTTTACCAAGACCGACAATGATAGTGCCGTCCTTATCAACGATATCGGCTTTAGCAGTGCGGCCAGCGATCACCTTACCAATTTCTTTACAGACACCGCGCTTGAGACTACGCAATTCATCAATTTTATCTTGGTTCAGTTTCTCAATTTCAAGGTCTTCGATTAAAAGAGAACGTTCATCTTTATCTACCCCTTTGCGTGAGAATACCTTCGCATCAATAATAACACCAGTAACTCCAGGTGGAACACGCAATGAAGAATCTTTTACATCCTGGGCTTTTTCGCCAAAAATCGCTCGAAGCAGTTTTTCTTCCGGTGAAAGTACGGTCTCACCCTTTGGTGTTACTTTACCAACAAGGGTGTCACCCGCCTTAATCTCGGCACCAATTCGCACGATACCGGAATCATCGAGGTTTCTCAGAGTTTCTTCACTGACATTCGGGATATCTCTGGTAATCTCTTCCTTACCAAGCTTGGTATCCCTCGCCATTGTCTCAAAGACTTCGATATGCACTGAAGTAAACGTATCTTCTTTGAGCAGACGTTCATTGATGAGAATTGAATCCTCAAAGTTAAAACCACGCCATGGCATAAAGGCAATGACTACGTTTTTACCAATAGCAATCTCACCGGCTTCACATGAAGGCCCATCAGCAAGTACACGACCCTTTGTAACACGGGTTCCGGGAGTCAAAAGAGGCCTTTGATTAAAACAGGTATTTTGATTTGATTTCTTATATTTCCCGAGCCTGTAAACAGCAACGCCGGTCTCATAGCCATCGGTACCTGGCTCATCATATCTAACAACGACACGGTTTGAATCCGCCTCTTCAACCACTCCATCACCAGCAGCAATGAGACACGCTCCCGAATCCTTAGCGACATAGCGTTCCATACCTGTTCCGACTAATGGGGCCCTGGTAATTAACAATGGCACTGCCTGACGTTGCATGTTTGAGCCCATGAGCGCCCGGTTAGCATCATCATTTTCAAGAAATGGCACCAAAGAGGCCGCGACACTAATCATCTGATTAGGCGCAATATCCATGTAACTGACGTTTTCGCTCGGGGTACTGATAACTTCACCATCTTCCCGAACAACCAGATTATCAGAGACAATCTTATTGTCTGAATTAATTTCAATTCTAGCGGGAGCGATATACTGCTTTTGCTCCTGCAAGGCGCTCAAATAATCAATCTGCTTGGTAACAATTCTGTCGTTAACTTTTCTGTAAGGAGTCTCGATGAATCCATAAGGATTAACCCGTGCATAGGTTGCAAGAGATACAATGAGGCCAATATTTGGTCCCTCAGGTGTTTCTACTGGGCAAATCCTACCATAATGGGTTGGATGGACATCGCGAACCTCAAATCCTGCACGCTCTCTACTCAAACCACCGGGTCCAAGTGCACTCAAGCGTCTTTTATGGGTCACTTCCGAAAGCGGGTTAGTTTGATCCATAAACTGAGACAACTGACTCGTTCCGAAGAATTCTTTGATAGCGGCAGAGATTGGTTTAGGATTAACTAAATCATGGGGCATCAAAGTTTCAACATCCTGTAGGGTCATGCGCTCTTTAATAGCACGCTCCATACGAACAAGACCCATACGATATTGATTTTCAACAAGCTCGCCTACGGTTCTAACTCTTCTATTACCGAGATGATCGATATCATCAACGCCGCCCTGACTATCTTTCAAACGTACAAGATGCTTAACACCAAAGATAATATCGTCTTTTGTAAGTGCTCGATTGGCAATATCTATATCGAGATTAAGTTTAGCATTGATCTTGTAACGACCAACCTCCGACAGATCATAAAGATCCATATTGAAAAACAGGTTATTGAAAAATGTTTCCGCAACCTCAGGTGTAGGAGGACTGGATGGCCTAAGTCTTCTATAAATCTCAATCTGTGCTTCTTCACTGCTTTTGGCCTTATCAAGAGACAGAGTCTTACTAAAAGAATCGGAGTATCTTACACCGTCAATATGCAGGATTTTAAATTCATGGATACCCTCTTCTTCAAGTGTTTCAAGAACAGTTTCTGTGATCTCGGTGTTACAAACGGCTATGGGTTCTTCTGCCCCATCTTTCTCTATAGTGCAAGCGAGAACCGACCCAAGAAGACCTTCCCTACTCATCTTAATGAATTCGATCCCTGCAGCTTCGATTTTTTTACAAAGAACTTTTGAAATTTTCTTTCCTTGCTTGCCTAAGACTTCACCATCTATAGGGCTAACAATATCAAACTCAAGCCTTTGGCCTTTAAAAAGCTCTGTATTAAAAGTGACCTTGAAGGCATCTCCATCTTTTTTGACGATTGAGATTGGGTAGAATTTTTCGAGAAGCTCTTCACCGGTATAACCTAGTGCTTTAAGGAGAGTTGTTACTGGAAACTTACGTCGTCTATCTATACGAACGTGCAGGACATCTTTAATATCAAATTCAAGATCTATCCATGAGCCCCGTACAGGTATGATTCGTGCTGAGTAGAGCAATTTGCCACTTGCGTGACTTTTACCGTTGTCGTGGGTATAAAATAATCCTGGAGATCTTTGGAGTTGGGAAACGATTACTCGTTCTGTACCGTTGATAACGAAAACACCATCACCGGTCATAAGAGGGAGAGATCCAAGGAATACTTCTTGTTCCTTTATATCGCGAATAGACTGAACTCCGGTCTCTTCATCAACATCAAAGGTAATAAGGCGAACGACTATCTTAAGAGGAATCTCAAAGGTCATACCCCTTTGCTGACATTCTTCAATGGTATATTTAGTTTGCCCAAACTTGTAACGTACAAATTCAAGAGAACACAAACCATTAAAGTCGTTAATGGGAAAAACATTGTTTAATATGCCCTGCAACCCAAAATCTTCTCTCTGATCTGGATCTACTCCCATCTGGAGAAATTTCTCATAGGAAATTCGCTGCATGGATATCAAATGCGGTGGCTCAAGTATCTTTTCTGCCTTGGCAAAATTCTTTCTTACTCTTTCCATATTTTTCCTCGAAATTGCCTTAAAATAGAACTGTCTATATTTAATAAGGTTGTAAACTTTTAGCAGCCTGCTCAGGTGACCGACGGGATGGTACTTCTGACCATGTCGAGTGAAAACAAATACACTTTTATGGTATGGAAGCAGTAGG
>NVXR01000042.1 GCA_002733995.1 Desulfotalea sp.
GATAATTGTATTAGAACCGCCACTACTATTTTCACCAATGTTTAAACTGCCAACAATATTCCCCTTCACCGATCCGGAGTTACTAATTATATTAGAACCGCCGCTACTCATGTCACCTTCGTTATCACTGCCATAAATCACATCTCCAACCGACCCGGAGTTACTAATTGTATTAGAACCGCCACTACTATTTTCACCTTCGTTAGCACTGCCATAAATCTCATATCCAACCGACCGGGAGTTGATAATTGTATTAGAACCGCCGCTACTGTTAGCACCAGAGTTATAACTGCCATAAATCTCATATCCAACCGACCCGGAGTTACTAATTGTATTAGAACCGCCACTACTATTTTCACCTTCGTTAGAACTACCACCAATCGACTGTTCAACCAACCTGGAATTACTAATTATGTTAGAACCACCGATGCTATTTAAACCACGATTTTCGCTGCCAAAAATCACACCTCCAACCAACCCGGAGTTGATAATTGTATTAGAACCACCGATGCTATTTAAACCAAGATTTTCGCTGCCAAAAATCCCATTTTCAACCGACCCGGAGCTACTAATTATGTTAAAACCGCCGCTGCTGTTTAAACCACTATTATCGCTACCATAAATCGAACGTTTAACCGACTCGGAGTTAATAATTGTGTTAAAACCGCCACTACTATTTTTACCATAGTTAGAACTACCATAAATATCATTTCGAACCAACTTGGAGTTAATAATTGTATTAGAACCGCCACTACTATTTTTACCATAGTTAAAACTACCATAAATATAATAACCAACCGACCCGGAATTACTAATTATGTTAGAACCACCGATGCTACCTAAAGCATGATTTTGGCTACCAAAGATAAAACTCACTCCTCCGGAGTTGATAATTGTGTTAGAACCACCGACGCTATTTAAACCACGGTTATCACTGCCATAAATCGAGTCTCTAACCAAATTGGAGTTACTAATTGTATTAAAACCGCCACTGAGCCCTGCGGAATTCACAGTCCCTTTTATATCCGTAGTTACCGAACCATCATTGGTAATCGAATCAGGAGCAGCTGTACCGACGAGTTCCTCAATGGTCGTGCCAAAGGGATTGTCTATTGTAGCCGCCTCTGCAGAGGTGGAAACGGAGAGGGAGGCAAGGACAATACAAAACGAGATAAAAGATTGGTACATTACTACTCCAATTTGGAAAAACTATTTTGAAGATATTCTGCTATTAGAAGAAATATCCTTTAAAAGCAGTTCAAAAACCCTGTCAATACATAACTTTTTTCATCAAAGCTATCATCCTCTAACACGGGAGCACCTAAAAATACAGGGGTAATTCAACTCAAATGACAGCACATAGCTTTTCTTGTATCAAAAGAAAAAACATAAGAAAGCCCAGGTTTGATCTTTTTTATTTAAAAAAGATTAAAGCTAATTCTCTAACGGCTATAAGTACCCTTTCACGAGGAAAGAATGCTGGTGCAACAGTCACTCCTCTTCAAGCGTTTCGACAACAACACAGATAGCGTAATTACCGGGCATTCTTCCCCCACCCATGTCTAAACAAATATCATCGTACTGAAACTCATACCACTTACAACCAATGACAAAACCAATCGTTGTAAACAGAAGAAGTAAGCCAAGCATGGCAATCTTTAGTCGCATCGAATCACCCTAGGATCTTATTATTGTTGTTTCTTATTTTTAGCTCACAGATTTTCAATATATTGCTCCAATTTGCAGCAGATGCCTACAAGTAATCAGAGGAATATTCGTAATCTGCAAACGAGTAAAGGAACATCAAGCAGTCAAAGGCCAGGCTAGCCTCCGATAGAGTCACATCAAATCAGCTATTCCCGACATCAAAGCACAGCATGTAGGCCATCTTACACCTGACATTTTTTAGGCTTTTGTGGGGGGGAGAGAAGCTTGTAGCGGTACTTTTAGATAGTGGACGTGTTGCAAACAGGCCATAGGTCATTGTTTATCCGCTTTTGAACCAAAACTATGCACATCAATCCAAAAAGTTAAAACAATGACCTGTCGCACAAAACATAGCCCTTTTAACAGAGGGGAACAGGGAATGACTGTATCGGTTTCCTGTAAACTATAAAGCCAGGAAACCAATAGCAAACATAACTTACATCAAACTCTGCGGTACGGCAGATAGGTGGGTTTCCACATACATGCAGCCACATACTCGGTTAAATCCTTCGCATGCAGTTCATGCTCACTATCCTTTTTGATTTCTTCCTTTATCACCTCGACAGCAACATAGAGGGATATTTTTCGCAAATCCCTAATTCGAGGAAAAACAGTGCCCATCTTAAGGTCTTCTTCAGCAACACAGTCTGCCAGGGCAAAAGATGCCGTTGTAAACATATCAACTGGTACTGTTTTTGTTTTTGTCAAAATGGCAGCAAGCCCAACACCTGGAAAAATAAACACATTATTTCCCTGTCCAATTCTAAAAACCTGTCCATTACAACTCACATCACTAAACGGACTTCCTGTAGCAACTATGGCCTTGCCGTTACTCCATTTATACAGATCTTCGGGCAACGCTTCACAACTGCTGGTCGGATTGGATAGAGGGAACACTATTGGTCTGTCGGTATAGCTCAACATTTTCCCAATATGTTCCTCTTTAAAGGAGGAGCCAACACCACTGGTGCCAAGAAGCACCGTAACCGGTACATTATTGATCACTTCCGTAAGCGAAGCTTTTCCTACTTCACTCACATCCCACCGAGCTGCAATCGATGGTGATTTTGCATACGGCTTCTTATAGTCTTCAAGATTTACTCTATCCTCAAAAACCAGACCTTTGGAATCGAGGATAAATATCTTATCTTGAGCCTCGTTAATAGTTAAGCCTTCTCTCATCAAACCACCACGGATCTGGTCAGCAACACCAACCCCACCTGCCCCCGCCCCATAGACGAGATACGTCTGGTCCGATATTTTTTCTCCCTTAATTTTTACACCATTAATAATACCAGCAAGAACAACCGAACCTGTTCCCTGAATATCATCATTAAAGGATGGCAACTCGTCCACATATTTATGGAGATTATTAAAGGCGTTTGATTTACTAAAATCTTCCCACTGGAGCAAAGCTTTAGGAAAATGACGTTTTATCTGGGAGACAAATTTTTCAATGAATTGGTCGTACTCCTCCCCTACAATTCGCTTTTTAGGGATTCCTAAATACATAGGATCATTCAGAAGTTTTTCATTGTTGGTTCCAAGATCAAGAGCAATCGGCAGACAACAGGCGGGATGGATGCCGGCACCTAAGGTATAGAGAGACAGTTTTCCTATAGGTATCCCCATTCCCCCTATCCCCTGATCACCTATTCCAAGAATCCCCTGGCTGTCTGTTACCACGATAATTTTAATATCCTGTGAGGGGAAATGATGGACCATACTCTCCATGCTATCCACATTTTCCGGGGTTATATACAGCCCCCTTGCTTTCTGGTATCTGTGGCTAAATTCCTGGCATGCCCGACCAACTGTAGGGGTATATATTATCGGAGCCATCTCTTCTACATGCTGAGCTACCAATGCATAAAAGAGTGTTTCATTGCGATCCTGGAGTGATCTTAAAAAGATATATTTTTGAATATCATCTTCGACATTTGTATATCCTTGATACACCCTTGCTAACTGATCCTCAAAGGTCTGTACCCTAGGTGGGACAAGACCTTCCAAATGAAAGGCAGAGCGCTCTTCTAAGCTAAACGCTGTGCCTTTATTCAAAATTCGATCGTTTAACAACTGTACGCCAACAAGAGATACCGGCCTAAACTCGTTTCCTTCAAAATCTTGCCACTTTAAATACTGTTCGATCGACATGCCTCTTCCTCTAATAATTAAAGCTATAGACTTAACGGCAGATATTGCCGGTAATATTTCCCTCGCACCTCGAATAACCATGGGTGACATCAGATTAATATGGACTCGAAAAGAAGAATTTTTATTTACTTTTTTTTGACACCATTATTGCCGAATACCAGAGTCGACGAGGAAACACAAGCTGAAATGGTAGATATATAAACCAATTAATTTTGATAGCTTACAATACCTATCCATTTGAATAATCTAACTTCAGGTTTGTGATTACTACAGGTCACAAGAGAGCCGGTTGTAGATGCCGCTCGGTGCAGAAGTCAGATAATCTGCATGAGAATAATCAAAGAGGTTATCAAGACAAGGCTGAGCCAATCGAGGCGACAGGAGGTAAGAAGAGGACCCGTTCTATCTTCTGAGTAACATCTTGATGTCATGGCAATAGCCAATTGATCACCGTTTAAGAAGATACGGTAGAGTAGAGGAATGCTGAGTTTTACCAGCCGATAAACTGGATTTTTACGCTGTTCCACACAGCGTGCATTTTGGGCATCAATTGTCTCTTGCAACTGGCTCATTATTATGGGAATAAACCTGATGAGAAGACTAAGCATGGTAGAGATTCGTTTCTCTGGAACACCTGGGATCTTAGAGAAATAGAACTCCACTGCTGCCTTTATTTGATTAGAAGTGGTGCTGACAATAAAACCGAGACTTATTAAAACAACCAAAGCAAGACGCCAACAAAAATGTAGTCCAAGCAGGAGCCCCTCACGGGTTGGAGCAAAGACAGAAACGCTAAAAATTGCCTCTCCCGGGGTGGTGAGGCTTCGTGTGATAAAAATAAAGAGTAAAAAATAGGGGAAAAGCTTCAGTTCCTTTGGCACCGACAGAACATTCACCCGCGCGGCAAAAAGAGCGGCAAGAATGATCAGTGTGGTAAGAATGAGTCCTGAAAATCCACTGGACATGGTGCCCATACTCAACGCCACCATGTAAAACAACTTGAAGCGTGGATCCAGACGATGAAGCAGAGAATCTCCTTTTTTGTAACTAAAGACAGTTACTCTAGCCACGAGCCAACCTCTCCACCCATACGGGAACCGCAGGGTTGCCGAACCCCAAAGGCCTCAAGATCATGAAAGAGCTTCTGGGGCCGATCGTCCCGTACTATCTTCCCCCCCTCCATAATGAGCAAACGGTCTGCATGGGCGATCACTTTTTCAAGGTCATGGGTTGTTAGAAGGATGGTATGCCCCTGTTTATGGAGACCTACAATATGACGGAGCACAGAAATGATCCCCGGGTAATCCAGGTTAGAAAAAGGCTCATCAAACACAAGAATAGCGGGTTGCATAACCAAAATTCCAGCAATGGTTAAACGTCGTTTCTGCCCCCCAGAGAGTAGATGCGGACGATCCTCAGCCCGTGCAGACAGACCCAAGAGCTCCAGCACCTCAACAACCCGCCGATTAATCTCTTCTCTTGCCAGTTGCAAATTCTCCGGACCAAAAGCGATATCCTCAAAGACAGTCTCTCCCACGATTTGACTATCTGTGTCCTGAAAGACCATTCCCACCTTTTGTCGTGCACCACTAATATCATCCAGAACCGGTGTTCCTTCAATTCGTACTTCACCCGTACTAGGCAACAAAAGGCCATTAAGATGACGCAGCAAGGTTGTTTTCCCTGAACCGTTGCTCCCAGCCAGGACAACAAAACTACCTTTACGAATATTCAGATGTATATCGCTGAGGCCAAGAGAACCATCGCTAAACCTGTGACTCAGATGATCTATCTCTATAATATTTACCATTTAAACCAGCTATCTTATGTTATGTTTTGCAACAAGAGGCTGTAGCGCCCTGGCGATAAGGATGGCTGCAACTATCTTCACCACATCCCCAATGAGGAAGGGGAACATCCCAACTGCCATGGCTTTAGCGATTGACATTCCAGTAGCGACCTTTAGCCAGGTTACCCCCATTAGAAAAATGAGTGCATGGGCTCCCACCAGGCCTACGGTTCGGGCAAACAGGCCGGTTGATCTTTCAGCAATACTACCGACAACAAATACCGCCGGCAGATAACTAAGAAGATACCCTCCGGTGGGGCCGAAGAAATGACCTATCCCAGCTCCACCGCCGGAAAAGACAGGCAAGCCACAGACTCCAGCCAATAAATACACCCCGACACTGGCCATCCCCCACCTCGCACCAAGCAGCAGACCTGCCAGCATTACAAACAAATTTTGTAAGACGATGGGAACCGGACCAATGGGAATAGCAATAAATGCGCCAACAGCTATTAAAGCTGCCATGAGTGAACTGTAAACAGTCATTTGCAGCTGGTTGGATATATTTAGATCATTTTTTTGTTCGACGGAGCTCTTCATTGTCCCCTCCCCTGGTTGGGTAATATATGATTTTTATAGATTGTTTATGCCAAGGAAAACGTTGCCATGGGAGCGACACTTGAACATAAAACAATACAGAGATGCAGATACAAAGAACGATTGTCCCGTTACCCAGCATCAAAGATGAAAACAATCACCATAGATTATTTTTTTTAACGTTCCATCCTGTTGCTGCAACACTAAGGCACCCGATTCATCGATGTCGACAGCTTTACCCTCGGCGGTTTCTTTAAGAGTTACGATTTTGACCTTCCGGCCGATGGTCATAGTGTATTTTTTCCACTCTGCCACCGCGATTTCTGGTTGTATGTCGGTCAATTTTTCAGCCATTCCGTCAAGGAAACCACTGAGCAAGGATCTTCTATTAACTTCATATCCCAGTTCTTTGGCGATAGAGGTGGACGCCTTCTCGTCCTTTGTCGGGTCATTATTGACATTGATACCAATGCCTATATTAACAAAAGAAACCAGTTCGCCAGAGGCTTCCAGCTCCGAGAGCATTCCGCAGAGCTTTCTGTCCCCTATCAATATATCATTTGGCCATTTGACCTCTGCCTTCAGTCCTGTCTGGCTTCGTATTGTTTCGGCCAGGACAGTAGAGGCAATAAAGTTCATGAGAAAAGCTGAGATAGCTGGTAGCTGTGGTCGCAGAATCAGGGTAAAATATAGCCCGCCCCTTTGGGAAAGCCAGGTGCGCTGCATTCTGCCTCTGCCTTTTTCCTGAAAATCGGCAAGAACCACCGTCTGATCAGGACAGCCTTTCCTGGCAAGCTCTCTAGCCTTGTTCATGGTCGAAGGCAGGCTATCAAAATATTGAATTTGGTTCTGTCTTTCTGCAAACTCCCACGGGAAAAGAAAATCATTGTCAGCTGTATAACTGTAGCCCTTCGGCCCAGAAATTATTTCATAGCCCATCTGCTGTAGTGCTTTAATATGCTTCCAGATTGTAACTCTGCTGACCTGGAGCTGGCTACTTAGCTCTTCACCTGAAATTATATCAGTGCCCTCTTTCAAGAGGTGTAATATCTTGGATTTCATTAATTGTATTTCAACCGGAGAGATTTTTTTCGTTACCTAACTACAGGTACCAGGGTAACGAAAACAACATTTTTGTCAATTACTTTTTTCTTCAAGTTAATCCTACCAACCTCTGTTCTGTCAGTTTAACTCTGTCCAGACGCAACGCTACAACGGTAAATTTTTATTGGGACGGCTAGGACGGCCAGGAGGGCCAGAAAACAAGCATTAGAGGGAGAAATCGTAGGGGAAAGGAAGCAATATTCGGCAGACGGCATCTACGCCGTAGAGTTTAAGCAACTCACTCAAAACAGACAATGTTCATGGGGGATGCTGGCTACAATGTTACCTGAGCATATTTTTTTACGTTAATTCACACTGTGATTGGTGGACCAAGCGATCCCAGATCTGCCCTTTGAGCACCTCATCCACGTCTCTATACTGCGCAGTAAAACTATTACCTTCTACCCGTACTACCTCAGCCGCTACTTCCATTTGTTCCAGTAGCCCTTCCTGTTTATCAAACTTTATCGACAATTCAATTTTTGCACCCTGTTTCAATGGCAGAGAAACCACTTGCACGATACATTCAGTAATCGATAAAAACTCCACAACCCCCGTTCCCCGCATTTCATTAAAGACATAATCAATGGACTGCTCATGAAGCTGAAAGTACAGCCCGGAACTATCAGCAGAAAGCGCAAGGTATTCTTCGGCAGCCTCAATGCTATTAAAGATATCGGCCCTATAGCATTGGCTCCTGGCGGCTACATTCAACAGTTGTTTTTTTATGATCTTTGTCTCATCAATTACTCTAACAACCCGCCCCACCTTATTGGCAATAAGGTGGTTGGTGATTTTCCTAAAGGTACCCAAGCCACTCAGGGCTGCGAGGGTACACATTGAAAGATCCGTTATCACATCAAAACCCGGCTTTAAATCAGCTACACAAAACCTGATTTCAGTATAGAGGCTATCCAAACTTCTTTTGGATATTGTCTCGGCAAAGGTAATAGTGAGTCTGTTTTTTTTAAAGTTTACAGAAGCCTTGGCAGCTTTAGTCGACATATTCTAACACGTTACAAGTGAACACCATTTCCTCGTGGCTTTAGCTCCTTACACCATATCTTCTGTCGTAAAAAACAGTAATCTGAAGTGTTTTGTAGTTATGAACGTAAAGTTCATCCACTAAAAAGTGGACGTTGAGAGACCTTCGAGCCAGACATCCCAGCTTCTTTCCCGTTTATCGGAATTATGATACTGAAATTATATCGTATCACAAAATATAGTCAAAATTAAGTGATTCCTCGACAAAAAGTAAAGCTTTCTCCAACAACTCTCTTATTTTATAACAATATGATATCCCTTCACTCTAAACTATTCCCCTGATATTCATTCAGCAGGACCTTTGGGCCGCACAAAGCCATAACCAACTGTAGGATCAACAAATTTTCAACCCATCACTTTAAATTCCTACTCATTTACAACAAGAAAGGAGTGGTACCGGATAAGGCCGCGGTTTCCTGCCCAGAAGGATTCCAGACAGGGACGTTCAAATAACTACACTTCATTGCGCAAATAAATACCCCTTTCTTTCTGACGGTAGTCTATGTATAAAGAGGCCTAGCGCAACGCGCGGTATCTATTAGTTATCACATTACCTTTACAACTTCATTTTTTACGTCTAATATTAACAGTTCAACCCGTGTTCCCAAACACATGCACTACAACCATCACAGTTATGAATATCTGCTACCGTATACATTTGTGGGACAGCAAATATATCTTCATACAGCAGCGAGAAGATGGATTATATTTTTAAAAAAACCGCAACTTCCGGCAATATTATACTCTAAGTTGTTTCTCTTCAATGGAGCCCTATGCAACCGCAACTCAGACAAACTCTTCTGGCATTAAAATCTAACAGTCCAACCGATGAGATTCTTATTTCTGGGATTGAGAGCCTTGCCAGAAAAGAAGGGCCCCACGTACTTCAGCAGACATTCAAACTTTTTGGGGATGTTGATCTACCACTCTATGAGTGTAATCGTCATTGGGACAATCTGCTGAGTCATCGCACAAAATTATTAAGCAAACTCGAACGCCCGATCAGTATCACCATCGTTTTTTGCGACTACTTGCATTACGCAACACAGTATCTGAAGAACCCACGTATAATTGAAACTGCACACTATGAAACGACCTTAGCAAAAAGTCACCACGATTCCCTGACTGGCCTCTTCAACAGAAATTACTTTAATGAAGCCTACTGCCAACAGGTTGCTAAGGCCAAGCGATACACTGAGGAGTTCACCATACTCTTTCTCGATATCGATAACTTTAAATGCGTTAATGACATCTATGGTCATAAATGTGGGGACATTGTTTTAAAACGCATAGCCGATATCATCTCTGAAGAAAAACGCGACAGTGATATTGCCGCTCGATTTGGTGGGGAGGAATTTATCTTACTGCTCACACACTCTGACAACATTAGTTCCTTCGTCTTTGCTGAACGTCTGCGTAATACAATTGCAAAAGAGGAGTTTGTCTTTGCGGACAAAACCTTTAAGATTACAATCAGTGGAGGTGTCGCCTCTTTTCCGTTTAACAGTTCAAACCCGGAAGAATTAATAGAAATGGCAGACACTGCCATGTACCTCTCTAAAGGTGCTGGGAAAAATCGTATTTCCCACTACAAAGATGAAAAAAGGCGATATATCAGGATAAAGATAAAGGAGCGGATTCGTTTAAAAGAATTAAATTTCACCAATACGCCTGCCCTTACAGGAACGAGTATAGATATCTGTGTTGGAGGTATTTTATTTGAAAATGAAGAAGCCCTCCCCATCGGCGCCCTGCTCTCAGTGGAAATTCAACTCACGCCAGACCAAGAGCCAGTTATCCTCATAGGATACATCATTCGTGTGAAACGGTTGGCAACAGGACGATACAATATAAGTATGACAACATCCTTTAAAGAGCTTGATGATATCGTAAACAAAGAGATTGCCTCCATCATCGCAGTTCAATAATCTCTTTAGGCTCCCAGCGCCTCCACTTACCCATAAAACACTCAGGTGGTCAAAGAATACGGGCAATGTTCACTATGACCATACTGCGCCTTAGTAAACATTTCGGAACCATATCTGTCGCGATGTCAACGTTACCCAACCTATCACGAAAAAGGTCCAATCCCCTATAAAGTGCTTTTCAGCTCACATTCCTGTCGCCACTTCCTTCGCTTTCCCAAGGGTTCATTGCACTGCATATTGCCCTGGGGTGGCCTTCTAACTTAGAAGGCCACTCCTAGAAAAGGATGCACGTTATATCAATGACTATGACACACTGACAAAAGGTGGCGTGGCGGGAGGACTACCCCGTCCCCCCTTGAGATTCATGGGAGGTGTGGAGACCCGAAACAACACAAAGAAATGGTAGGAATTTGTCTGTGTCTTAATCCCTTACCTTTTTCAACGAGACACATGCGAAAAGGTCAGTCTATTGGCACGAAAAGGTGCGGTTATTTTTCTGTAACCTTCTTTTTTTTGGGGGAACATTTATCCCCTGCAATATCCTTTTCAAACAGAGAATAACCTCTTTCCATAGCACAAAAATCACCACACATGGTACAGGTAGCCTCATTATCAGGGACCCTGCTTTGCCGAACCTCGGTCATTTTCTCAGGAAACATAGAAAGACGGAAATATTCTTCAAAGTCACTGTCTCTTCTCGCTATAGCTGCTCTCTTTTCTACATCTCTTTTTTCTGGATACTTGGCAATATCACCGATTCTGGCAGCAAGGCGGGTTGCCCGAACCCCTTCACGTACGTCATCTTCCGTTGGCAGTGCAAGATGTTCTGCTGGAGTGATATAACAGATAAGATCCGCACCGTGCCATGCCGACTGCGCAGCGCCAATAGCCGCAGTTATATGGTCATAGCCCGCGCCGGTATCGGCGGGAAGAGGTCCCAATACATAGTACGGCGCACCACCACTCATCGCCTTTTCAAGCATGATATTTCCGGCAATTTCATCAAGAGGCACATGACCTGGCCCTTCCACCATCATCTGACAACCCATATTACGGCCTAATTCAGCCAGCTCACAGTTGATGATCATCTCAGCCATTTGTGCTCTATCATGGCTGTCGTGTATTGCTCCTGCACGGATACCGTTACCAAGAGATAATACCGCGTCGTATTTCTTCATCAACTCACAAACCCTGTCAAACTGTTCATACAGAGGGTTTTCCTGGTTGTTGTACTCCATCCATGAGACCATGAAAGTCCCACCCTTTGAGACAAGGCCACCGTAGCGAAAGCCTTGCTTGCGAAGTCTTTCTATGGAGAATCGGTTGATACCACAATGGATTGCCATAAAGCTGATGCCATCTTGCAACTGTCGTTCAATCAATTCAAACAGATACTCAGGATCAAGCTTGTTGGGGTTTTTATATTTCTTCGTCGCCTCAGCAAAGGCCTGATACAACGGCACATTACCAACAGGAAGAGAGCAACAATCAAGAATGGACCTACGAATTGCATCAAGGTCTCCACCGGTGGAGAGCTCCATTAGCGTGTCAACTTTTTCATGTTCTGCAATGCGTGCTTTTTTAATTTCAAGGTCCACATCAGATATATCTGAAGATGTACCTATTGAGGCGTTCACTTTTGTACGCAGGCCCTTGCCTATTCCCACAATTTTCTGGTGGGGTCGGGCTGCACTGCCAGGGATTACGATATGACCTTTTGCCACCCGTGCGCGAATCTCTTCTCCAGTGTATCCTTCATCCTGTGCAACATGCTGCATTTGAGAGGTGACCGTCCCTTCATTTGCCAATTCAATCTGAGTTTTCATTATAATCTCCATACAATTTACCCGTCCGTGGGCAATAAAAAAGTCCGCACCACGCACAACGCGTGATACGGACTTCTTTACGGACAGAAAAGTCTAATTCCTACAGGCAGGTCTTCTGACTTGCGGATCATTCTCAAACTGCACCTTCCCGCCTTTGAAATCCAAAAGCAGTGGTATGTAGCAGTTATCGTCCCCGCTTACAGCGCTGGCCCAACGTTACGGTTTTTCACCGTATTCCCTTTTCAGTAACGGTGACCCCGTTACCACCTGTAAGATATGTAATGTTGTGGTGCTCCCCTAGGAGAGCTATCCGAGACTGGCTTTTGTCCAAATCTTCTCTTCTAGGACAAACTCCTCGCAAACAGAAACATTCCCGGTCTATCTAGGGTTTGTCGTTTGCCTGTAAAACTATCGGTGCCTCCCAGGTCTCCCTAGGTCTACAACCTGGTGTAATTTCATTTCATTAGCACTGAAAACACATTCAATTTATCTGTGTCTTTCAATAAATTATTGTGGAATAATGAGGTTAAATTACAAGAAATATTAAATTATGTAAATCCCTATTTTATAACTGTCTGATGGTGGCCTTTTGGCAAAAATGTTGTACCCTGTCCTCAATATAAGTGTTGCACCGATACCGATTTTTTTCGTCAGGCCAGTATGACTCTGCTGCAACAGTTTTTGCCAGTCAGTCATAAATGAGCCACAGAGACAAACAACCTAAGCCAATATCACATCCGCATGTTTCCCCAAGCCATTCTATCTTCCGCCCCCCACAGCCCAGGGGTTTACATAATGCAGGACGGAAAGTCTACCGTTCTCTACGTTGGCAAAGCAAAAGACCTGCACAAGCGCCTGTCATCCTACGCCAAGTTCTCTGCAGCCGAGCACAACAAGACCAGCATCATGCTGCAAAAGGTGACTAAGGTTGAGGTGCTATTAACCCACACCGAGAAAGAAGCCCTCATTCTTGAAGCTTCTCTCATCAAAAAGCATAAGCCGAAGTACAACATCATCCTCCGGGATGACAAGAACTACCCGTACATCACAGTCACCATCCAAGAAGAATGGCCAAGAGTTCACATGGTTAGGAGGAAATCAAGGGACAAGGCAAGATACTTCGGTCCCTATTCATCTTCCAGTGCCATGTGGGCCACACTCCGCCTCATATCTAGCCTTTTCCCCCTTCGCAACTGCAAAGGCAGTAGTCTAAAAAAGAGAGATCGTCCCTGCCTGAATCGACAAATTGGCAAATGCCTTGCCCCCTGTGCCGGCAATGCAGACCCCGTCCAGTACCAGGAACATGTGAAGAAGATCATCATGCTTCTGGAAGGACGTAACCACGATCTCATTAAATCGATACAACAACAGATGCAAAAAGCCGCAGAACAACTCGATTTTGAAAGAGCTGCAACCCTGCGGGACCAGGTGGCAGCCCTCTCCAAAACCCTCGAAAAGCAGGTCATTTCGGCCAGCCACACCATGGATCAGGATGTCTTTGGTTTTGCCAGAAAAGACGCTGCTGTAACCATTTCTCTGCTGTTTATCCGGGGCGGCCTGATCAACGGCAGCCGCTCCTTCTTTTTAGCAGACCCCTATGGAGATGATGCCTCCATCTTGTCCCAGGTACTCAGTCAATTTTATACCGATGAAACGGTGGTGCCAACGGAGATCCTTCTTCCCTTTGAACCAAGTGATCTCGAACTTCATGCAGACTTTTTAAGTGATAAGTCCCCCACAAGGGTTGAGTTAAGAATACCCCAGCGGGGGGACATGCTGCAACTTGTTGCAATGGCAAATACCAACGCTATACAGATTTTTGCTGAAAAAGAAAAAAAGAAAAGTTCATGGGAGCACTTAAGTAAAACAATGTGCAAGACACTGCACCTGGACAGGTCTCCAGAACGGATTGAATGTCTTGATATTTCAAACATTAGCGGCAAGCAGGCAGTAGGAGCACTTGTCTGCTTCAGTAAAGGTGAAAAAGACACTTCCAACTTTAGACACTATAAAATTCGTACAGTTGATGGGCCAAATGACTATGCAATGATGAAGGAAGTCCTTGAGCGAAGACTCACAAGGGGGGTTGCAGAGGACACCCTGCCCGATATGTTTGTAGTAGACGGCGGCAAAGGCCAACTCGGCATGGCACTGGCGGTGGCAAAAGACCTTGGTATAACCAAGGACATTGACTGGATCGGTATAGCTAAAGAAAAAGAAGACGAAGGGGAAAAGCTGTACAGACCGGACCGAAAAAACCCGATTATCCTACCGCCGTATAACCCGATTATCCTGTATCTTATGCGGATTAGAGATGAATCCCATCGCTACGGTGTCACCTTCCACAGAAAACTGCGCAACAAAGCGACCTTAACCTCGGAGCTAGACCAAATCCCCGGAATAGGCGCTGAAAAGAAGCAACAACTTCTTAAACATATGGGTAGTCTCAAACGGATAAAAAGTGCTACAATTGAAGAGCTTTGCAAGGTACAGGGTGTAGGACCTGGACTCGCAAAGGCAATCTTTGTTTTCTTCGACAAAACAGTCTATTAAAACGAGACATTGCAGCCATTTCTCATGCTAACAACAATAAAGCACCTCTATGTAATTATCCTGCATGGAGTAAGATCAGAGGTCACTCTTGACTCTATGCAGCTAAGATGAAATAATTCAGTAAACAAGTTAATAATATTTGGAGTCCCAATGAACTTTCTTGATGAACTGTACTTAGAAAAAGTGATGCCCGGAGCCTCTACAGGCACCAAATGGCTAACGAACAGCAGTAAAAAGAAGATCTCAGTCACCTCCCCTGTGGATGGTGAGACCTTTGCCCATGTCACCAAAGCCAACCGAACAAATTATGAGCACATCCTTAAATATGCCAGCGAGGCCTTTGCAATATGGCGTGCCACACCTGCCCCTCAACGAGGTGAAATTGTACGACAAATAGGCCTACGCGTACGAGACTTCAAACTTCCCCTAGGGACTCTTATTTCCTATGAAACCGGCAAACCTTTGCAAGAAGGGCTCGGCGAGGTACAGGAACTTATTGATATCTGTGACTACTGCGTTGGCCAATCAAGAATGCTATACGGTATGACCTCCGTGTCCGAACGGCCTGACCACCGCCTTTTTGAACAGTACCATCCTCTTGGGATTGTCGGGATTATCACTGCCTTTAATTTCCCTATGGCTGTCTGGGGATGGAACGCCATGGTGGCAGCCATTTGTGGAGATGTGACGATCTGGAAACCATCTTCAAAAGCACCTGTCTCTGCCATAGCTTTGCAAAAGATTATCGCACGAGTTCTGGACCAGAACCATCTCCCGGAAGGCATTTTTTCTCTTATTGTAGGAGACCGCGACAATGTAGGAAAAAAACTCATTGAAGACAAAAGGATTCCACTCATCTCTTTTACCGGCTCGGTCACCTCGGGAAAACTTGCTGCTAAAACAGTAGCAGACAGGCTGGGAAAAACCATCCTTGAGCTAGGTGGCAATAACGCAATTATCATAACCGAACACGCCGATCTTAAGCTTGCAATCCCGGCAGCTGTATTTGGCGCCGTTGGTACAACCGGCCAGAGGTGTACCTCTACCAGGCGTCTGATCATTCATAAGACACGCTTTAAAGAGGTTGAAGAACACCTATTAACCGCCTACAACTCCGTGAATGTTGGCAACCCTCTTCTTGAAGTTAACCACATGGGCCCACTCATAGACAGGGCTGCAGTAAAAACCTACCAAAAAGCGATAAAGACCATTATTAAACAAGGTGGAGAAATTCTTTTTGGTGGTAACGTCATAAGGGGTGAAGGATACGAGTCACAGTGTTACGTCGAGCCAACCCTTGTCAAAATTGACAAGGGTGCTCAAATTGTCGCCGAAGAAACTTTTGCGCCCATACTCTACCTCCTGGAATATGAAGGAGAAATACAAGACGGTATTGCCATCAACAACAGTGTCAGCCAGGGCCTCTCCTCATCAATTTTTAGTACAAATCTCAACGAGATTGAACGTTTTCTCAGTAATAGCGGTTCTGATTGTGGCATTGCTAATGTGAATATCGGTACTTCAGGAGCTGAAATTGGTGGTGCCTTTGGCGGAGAAAAAGATACCGGGGGCGGCCGGGAATCCGGATCTGATTCATGGAAGGCGTATATGCGTAGACAGACCGTCACCATAAACTACGGCAACAGTCTTCCACTGGCACAGGGTATTCGCTTTAACACTGAATAATTATTTAAAAGGAAAAGCCATGGTAAATGCAGACAACGTTCAACGCGTCCTCAGTAAACATCTTCTGGCAGACGGTATGGATATTATTGTCGATCTTAAGGCATCACAGGGAAGCTGGCTCGTCGACAAAAGAAACGGTGATCGCTATCTTGACTGTTTTTCAATGTTTGCATCCATGGCGGTAGGTTTCAACCATCCAGAGTTGGTTAAAATAGCAGACACCCTTGGCCAAATAGCAATACAAAAGCCTGCCAACTCTGACATCTACACAGAGCCCATGGCTGAATTCCTTGAAACCTTCAGCCGTATTGCAATGCCGAATTACCTGCCCCACGCATTCTTCATCGAAGGCGGTGCCCTGGCGGTGGAAAACTGCCTTAAAGCCGCATTCGACTGGAAAGTGAAACGCAACTATGCCGCTGGAAGAGACAAGGTGTGTGGCCAGCAGATCATTCACTTCAAGCAAGCTTTTCATGGTCGATCCGGCTACACGCTTTCTCTCACAAACACATCAGATCCACGTAAAACCCAATACTTCCCTGGATTTGACTGGCCTCGCATTATTAACCCCAAATGCACTTTTCCTTTAACAGCCGAACGGCTACAACAAACGATCAAACTTGAACAACAAGCTGTTCTGCAAATTAAAGAAGCAATCAGCCTTCACGGCCCTGACATTGCTGGCCTCATCATAGAACCTATCCAGGGAGAGGGTGGAGATAACCACTTTCGCAATGATTTTTTCGTCGAACTCCGTACCCTCTGTGACGAAAATGATATCCTCTTTATCTTAGACGAGATACAGAGTGGGATAGGAATTACCGGGAAATTCTGGGCCCATGAACATACCAGCATCACCCCCGACCTCATCAGCTTTGGTAAAAAGACCCAGGTCTGTGGCCTGCTTGCATCAAGTCGTTTAGACGAGATTAAAAATAATGTCTTTACCGAATCGAGCCGCATCAACTCCACCTTTGGTGGCAACCTCATTGACATGGTGAGATGCTCGGCCATTCTTAAAATAATGGAGGCTGAACAGCTGGTCAACAATGCCCGAGACAGGGGTAATCAACTACTGGAAGGACTGGAGGAAATTGCACAAAACTACCCCGCTATTGTTGCCAATGCCAGGGGCAAGGGCTTGATGTGCAGCTTTGACCTTACGAATGCCTCGGCGAGGGATAACTTTCTGGCGGCACTATTAAAAGAGAAATTATTACTCGTTGGCTGCGGCGACAACAGTATCCGCTTCCGGCCTCACCTTATCATCACAAAAGATGAGATCGACATCATCCTCAACACCATCAACAAGGTGATTACCACGCTATATTAAGCGTTTTTTCTGCAAGGTAATATATACCTAGACTATTTACCTACTGGCCTACGCCCCTTATCCCGTGAACGGGATAAGGGGCTTTTATCTTTTTCAAGAAAGAGAACCAGTGAGTAATATCCAGGAGGTTTGTTCCTCCAGAATGAGGAACAATGCCTACTGAAAAATTGCCTAAGCAGTTAGACTTTTTGTATTTATCCTACCTTGAGAGCAAAAGTGAAATTTAGCTTGGGCTACAAGCACAAAAAAAGCCCCGAACCAATGCAAACATTGATTCGGGGCGTCCTGATGTATCCACGGAAAGGGGAACTATTTCCCCTATCAAACTCTGTTATAGAGCGTCTGAATATTTGGGGTATTTTAATGTACCGACGTTTTCTCGTTTTAAAGAAGCCCCTGGCCGTCGTAGTGCGCCACCATCGGGGTGGTTACTGTATCACTTGCGGTGTTTGCCCCGCAAATGGTTTCCAGGAACAAGGCTCTAAAATTTAAATTCCAGTCCTGTACTAAAGGTTGTGCCCTCAGCGGGGTAGTAATAATCTTTACCCGAACGGGTGTAGGCATAACCGTCGTAATCCTTGTCAAGGACATTGTCTACACTTAGAAATATTGAGTAATTGTCAGACTTCCAACGCAACAGGGTATTTAAAAGCGCGTATCCCTGATAATAGTTGGAGTTTACATTGTCCATGGCATACTGATCCTGGGCCATAACATTGATGTTCCAGAACAAGGTTCCAGCGTTGAGTTTAAGAACATCGATCCCAAGATCAATGTTGAGTCGATTTTCAGGGACCTTGGTTATGTCGTTGCCATTGATATTGGCCCCATCTTTGGTGTAGAAGTCTCCAGAGTATTCGGCATCGGTATAGGTATAGGCTAAAGAATAGGTCACTCTCTCCAGTAGGCTACCTGATAGGGCCAACTCAAACCCTTTCATGGTCGCTTCATTGATGTTCTGTTTTCCCTTATAGTTACCATCCTTGTCATAGGCGGAATCCAGCATATCTTCAATGGTCAGATAGTAAATTGTAGCATCGATATTGAGCCATCTAGCCATCTGATAACGAAACCCAGTCTCGTATTGAGTGAAGGTCTCCGGTTTCAGAACATAACCACTTTTGGCAGAATAGGTGCCGCTGGCATAGTAGTCATAGATGGATGGGGCTCTGTAGGACTGGGCGGAACTACCGTAGATAGAAATCTGGTCTGAAAACTGATAATTCAGGGCCAGTCTGGGGTTGAGTTTGTCATAATCCGGATTATCCTCGTAGTCTAAAGTCCCATTTCGGGAAAAATCATAATCCGCATCGTTATCAAATTCAAAATAATCATAGCGCAAACTTGCAGTTATAATCAGGTTATCCCAGAGAGAGAATTCATCCTGAATGAAGATTCCCAGCATCTGGCTTTTAAAGTCCCCTGATTTTTTAGAATCTTTTTTTGTATAGGGAAGAGATGCATTTTTCGAGACCGCTTTCATGGTCAAAAGGTCAATGCTATCATGATCATAATCAAACCCCAGAGACAGCTTATTGGCTCGTGACATAACAGGTTGTTTGTAGGTGAAGATATTCCTCATACCCAAAACATTTTCATCAAGCTCTTCTTGGTACGGTGTGGCTGTAGCTTTAAGATAGTTTTTATAGCTCTTATCTCTGTATTTATAATAGAAAGTGCTAGTCAGATCATAGGACTTTTCTATATGTTCGAGACTAAGACCTGCAATCAAATCGGTGTTGTCTGTCAAGCTGTAGTCCGTAGCCTGTTTAGGATCCTTCTCCCGTTGACTCTTTGTGAGTTTTTTCGCAAGGGATCGTTCTTTGTCCGTTACGTTAAGATACGCACCCAGTCGTGTAGCGTCTGACAACCAGTAACCCGCTTCACCATTTACATAAAAATTGTCTAGCCACGTATCGTCCCGGTAGCCATCAGCCTTTTTCTTTTTAACATTCAGGCTGTAGTCTGTTTTTTCCCCGGCCCCGTAAATAAGTGCAGATCCGCGCCTATCGTTATTTGAGCCTCCAACCACACTGACCTTGCCACCAAAATTGTCTTTACTCCTTTTGGTGATCACATTGATGACTCCTCTGGCTGAATTGCCGCCATAAAGAGAGGACATCGGACCTTTTACCACCTCAATACGTTCGATGGTCTCCACGGGGATGGATTCATAGTCGGTATAACCGAATTTACCAAGACTCAAGGGAATACCGTTAACGATAACCATGGCCCCAGGGCTCATGCCTATATGGGTGCCTCTAAGGGATATTTTTGGCTCCAGTCCCGATGCATTGGTATAAAATACGCCTGGTAGTTTTTTCACCAACTCGGCCATATTGCGAGCATCCATGGCCTTAATTTCTTTTGCCGTAATAACTGAAATATTGGTCGGGGTTTTCATGATGGGCTGTTCAGTTCTTGTAGAGGTGACTACCATTTCATCCAGCGCCTGAGTCTGGACCGAAGTAGTATTCTCTTCGGCGTAAACAGTAGGGGAAATAAAAACCATAGCCGTTACCCCCATGATCAATCTTCTCAAATTCATTTTTTACTCCTTTTGGAAATCAATTCCATTATGGTTGCGGACGTAAAAAAGTGGGCGCGGTGCGGGCATAAAAAAATCCCGGACCGATAATACTTTCGATCCAGGATTTCCCATAATTATCCAGAGAGATCAGAACAGCCTTTCTTTGTCCACGAGAAAAGCAGCGTCGATTCTAGGCAGGTCTTCTGACTCTCGGGTCATTCTAATCACTGCCCCTTCCCGATCCGATTAGACCAGTGGGCGATGCAGTTTTCGTCTCCGATTACAGCGGCGGGTCCGTCCCTGATTCACACAGGGTTCCCATATTATGCCCTTTCGGGCACCTAGAATTGAATACAAACAAACAAAAACAAAAATCAAAAATCAAAAATTAGAGAGCAAGACCTACAACCTAAAAGAAAGTTACGATCGATCGCTTATACGCAGGAAACAGCTGGATGATCAGTTTTGTATCCCTGTGACATTGGCCCGTTGTCTTCTTCCTCTTTGGCCTCTTTCTGAAGCGTTCTCCCTTATGGCGTCCTCATTAAAAGATTTTTTTTCGCACATCCAACCAACTGCCAATAGCTGTCGCCGACCAGAAAAAAGCATAAGGGCTTATCGTAGCCTGTTTTTAGCTAGCCATTTTATGCTGCTGCCTGGAAACTTTTTCATGGTTTAAGGTTATTTTCCTCACCCCATATCGGGTTGCTGATCTTGCAAATGTGGTGCAAATATACTGAATTTTGTTATGACCTGTTTGAAATACTTATTTTGGGACAACCACGATTGAGATAGGCTCGAATCAGACTCAGCATTATTTGTTTTTCTATTGCCTAAACGACACAATGTTCAAAATGTATTGCTGTTAACTCTGGCCAGTGTAGTGAAACTGTAATGGAGAAAGGTGGCTTCCTTTCTAGGAAGTTAATTGGGAGCTTTTACAAGAAGCAACACTTTCTTGGCTGTAGTTCTACAGCTCCTACCTAAATTATGCATTCTAAATTTTAATTTTTCTTATTATTCCGGTAATTCACAGTGTTGCATCGTTAATTTTGCACATTGCAGTTCTGCCAGAAAGATAACAGTGTAAAACACAATATCAATGAAAGCAGCCTCCTCCCTTGGCACCCTCCTCCTCGGTATCAGCCCCATGCTACAAACAACAACCGCCTCTACACCCGTTGCCTCGCATCCGAGATCAATGGACGTTTGCCTACCTTTTTTGCTCATATTAGGTTTTAGCAAAATTCTGCTATTAATAGTTACTCTAATGAACAGTCGTCTTAGGGGGAACAACAAGAGTCAGAGCAAGAGAGTTGGTGCTATCCTTTTTTTGAATATCCCCCGCAAACTATCTACATAACGTTACACTCTAACGCTATCTTGCTATGCCAGGATAGTATTGATGTCTTCCTGTGCATGTTCTGCAATCAGTTTTAAGGCAAATTTTTCCACAAAAGCATTCAGCACATTTGGGCTAATGAATGCCGGCAGAGTGGGACCAAGACGGATATCCATAATACCGAGACTTAGAAGAGTCAGGAGGATAACAACCGCCTTCTGCTCATACCAGGATAAAATAATTGAGAACGGCAGATCATTAACGCCGCAGGCAAAGGCATCGGCAAGCACCTGCGCAATCTGGATAGCAGAGTAGGCATCATTACACTGTCCAATATCGAGCAAACGCGGAATACCTTCAATATTGCCAATTTTCTTGTCAAAAAAACGAAATTTACAGCAGGCAAGAGTCAGAACGATACAGTCTTCAGGCACTTGCTCTACAAATTTACTGTAGTAGTTCCGACCAGGTTTGGCACCGTCGCAACCAGCCACTAAAAAGAAGTGTTTGATAGCCCCTGTTTTAACAGCCGCAACAATCTTGTCGGCAAAGATCTTGATTGTATTTCGGGCAAAACCGGCAAGAACCTCTCCGTTAGGTACATTAGCGACAAATCCGGGCAGAGCTAGGGCACGCTCTATTATCGGCGAAAAGTCTTTAGCATCCCCGATATGTTTTATGCCGGGCCAACCGACAATCCCGGTAGTAAAAACATTGTCCTTGTAAGAGTCATCTGGTTTCTGAATGCAGTTGCTGGTGAAAAGAATTGCGCCAGGAAAGACTGCCATTTCCTTCTGCTGATTCTGCCAGGCGGTGCCGTAATGGCCATGGAAATGGCGATATTTCTTCAGTTCGGGATAGGCGTGGCAGGGCAACATTTCTCCATGGGTATAAATATTCAGCCCTTTGTCTTTGGTTTGTTCGAGCAACAGCTGAAAATCTTTTAAATTATGCCCTGTGACTAGAATTGCCTTGCCGGTCTTTGCTCCCATTGGGATAGGGGTCGGCACAGGATGTCCGTAGCTCCCAGTATTCCCGGCATCAAGGAGTTCCATTGCTCTGAGATTAACTTCTCCGCATTCCAAGGTGGCAGCAACCAGTTCATCAAAACTACGGTCGCGACGAGACAAATCAGCAAGAGCCCCATGAATATAGCTATAGACTTCGGTATCTTGCTGGCCGAGGATTGCAGCATGATCGGTATAAGCGGCGAGCCCCCTGAGACCATAAAGGATAATCTGTTTCAGGGATCGAAGGTCTTCGTTTTCATCCAGTGAAGGGATGAAATTAAGCTGAGCACCTTGGACACCTAAGCCTACAAGGTTTGTCGCTGGGGTAAAGCTCATTGCCTCAGCACCATTGCAAGCGGAGCCCCCCGCCGCTACCACTCTGGCTTTCAGTTCATCGCGAAGCCGAACGGTTTTTCTGATCCAGGTTTCAAAACATGCCGGATCAAAGTTTACATTTGTCAAACAGGAAAAAAGAACCTCTACGCAGAACCGGTCTATATCGACATCGATAATATCAACCTTACGTCCTGCAACAGCAACGCAGGCAAGTCCTTGAAGCGCATAGGTCAAAAGATCCTGAAGCTCACTCACACCATCGGTTTTACCGCATACGCCAATGGTAGTACAGCCGACACCATTGGCAGTCTGTTCACATTGATTGCAAAACATGGAGGAATTCCTCTTGGTTTTTTGTTTTTTTGTTTTTTTGTTTTTAGTGTACACCCTACCAGTGCATGTGGGCACAAATGTTCCTTTCAACAACCCATAAGACTATGGTCAAAAGCCGGAAGGAAAAGAACAAACAACCAACCAACCACTACAACAAGTCAGGTACCACTGGCAAATCCGGTGGTTTGAAAGCCTCTTCCCCCGCTCAACGCAGTTGAAAACCTGAGACACAGATTTTTTTAAAAGAGGGGAATAAAAATCAAAACATGAACATGACCGGCCAGCGAATCCCCTTCAACCACTTGCATTCTTTTTGCGTTGCCAGATCTCCTGCTAGCTCTCCCAGATAGTTCATCAGGCCTTCAAATATCGCCTTTTACGACACTTCGGAATCCATACGATCGATACTCACATTCCAACTTCGTGTGGCTTAAACTTTGTCCGTCGTACATGGAAATCTCCTTTTTTTTGAACTTTGAGCGGTTCAGAATTGCTATTACATGAACCTCACAATGACCGTAGTTCGAGTACTGATGAATGGTTACCTAAAAAATAGGCTTGGTTCATAATGGAAGCCCTAGTCCTCAGATCGGTATTTCCGATACATACCACTGCAGTTATCTATATATAATATTTGTAATTATCTGATATTTAAATAATATTTGTTTTTATCATTACAACAACTGCCTCAGACAACTTCATTAGGTTCGGGAGGAAATGTCAATTTAAAGCAGTCTTCAGTTTCCAAGGCTCGATCCCTTAGAAAAAACGACCTTTATGATTGATAGTGCAAGAAGACTCATCCTGCAAAATGAACGCGTTTCTTTGCATTAACTCGGAGAAATAACAAAAAATTATGAGATACGCTGGAATAGATATCGGCTCACGTACAATCGAGCTGGTGATAGTGGATGACGCTGGCAAGATAATCGGCAGCCTGCAGGCAGAAACCGGTTTTGACCCTATGACCAGAGCCAGGAAAATGATTGAAGAACTGCCTTACGACTACATAATGGCAACAGGTTATGGTCGAAACCTTTTTGAAATCGCCTTTGATACACCAACGGTTACCGAGATAAAGGCCCATGCCGTTGGCGCACGATTCTATTTTAATGAAGCCACCACCGTTCTTGATATTGGAGGTCAGGACAGCAAAGCCTTATCTATTCACGATAATGGCAAAGTGAAAAAATTTGAAATGAATGACCGGTGTGCTGCAGGAACCGGCAAGTTTATGGAGATTATGGCCCGAACTCTCGGGTTTGATATTGCAAGCTTTGGAGGGGAAGCTCTTCATTTCAAAAAGGAACTGAAGATCTCAAGTATGTGTACTGTTTTTGCCGAATCCGAGGTTACGTCTCTGATCGCTAAAGGGCATAGCCCGCAGGATATTGCCATGGGTTTACACAAGAGTGTCATCAGCCGGGTGGCCGGGATGATCAAACGGGTTTCAGGAGAAGGCAATATCGTGTTCACCGGAGGGGTTGCCCATAATCAGTGTATGCAGAAACTCCTGGCAGACAAACTGGACCGCCAGGTGCTTGTTCCGGATGATCCACAGTTGGTAGGCGCACTGGGTGCCGCGCTTCTTGCCAGAGACACCGCTTAAGAAACTACTAATATATTTGGATGGCTGTATTTAATAGAATACTACTGAAACTACTTAAGGATCTAAGATGAAAACAGAAATCATGAACAATCTGCAACAAATATCAGAGGAAAACCTTGTAGATATTGAGCAAGCCAAGGAGAGAGGACAGGCAATTGTCGGCTTTTATTGTCTCTATTCACCCACTGAGATTGCTGTTGCCGCAGGTGCAATACCACTCCCTCTTTGTGGAACGCGCAACGACCCGATCGCCGCTGCTGAAGAGACCCTTCCACGCAATCTCTGTCCTCTCATAAAAAGCAGCTATGGCTTTGCGGTGAGCGACACTTGTGCTTTTTTTCGAGCCTCGGATATCATAATCGGCGATACGACATGTGATGGAAAAAAGAAAATGTTCGAATTGCTCTCCAGGCAGAAAAAAACCCATGTGCTCCAGCTCCCACAGAACCAGAATACTGAAATGTCCATGTCACTTTGGGATAGTGAATTAGAACGTTTCAAGGAAATTATTCAAGACACAAGCGGCAATACCGTTGATGAAGCCAGTCTCCGTTCCGCTATTCGCTTAATGAATCGGGAGCGGCAAGCTCGGAAGGCTCTTATGGATGTGAACAAAAACAAGCCTGCACTTCTGAAAGGTTCGCAGATGTTGGAAATTCTTTTCAAGATCGGCTTTCTTGCAGATAAAGAAAAAGGTATCTCGTTTATGGAGAAGGTCACAGCAGAGGCCCAAAAAGGAACGTTACTGACGGATCCTCCAAGGTCTGGAGAAGCTAAACGCCTCTTATTAACGGGAGTACCGGTCGGGCTGGGCAGCGACAAAATCGTTAAAATTGTCGAGCAACTTGGTGCCGACGTTGTGGCCTTTGAAAACTGTTCGGGATATAAGCAAGCATTCACCGTCGATGAAAACAAGGCCCCCATGGAAGCGCTGGCGGAGCAATATCTTGCTACACCCTGCTCGGTCATGAGCCCAAATGATGGACGATTTGAACTCTTGAAAGAAATGATCCGGGGCTTTCAGGTTGACGGTGTTATAGATCTCACCTGGCAGGCTTGTCACACCTACAACATTGAGGCATTCCAGGTGGATGAAATAGTGCAGAAAAATTTTGGTTTTCCCACTCTACATCTTGAAACCGATTACGCAGAAAGTGATACCGAGCAGCTTCGAGTGCGAATCGAGGCCTACCTTGAAATGCTTTAACCAGCAGTTCTCAACAAGATGATGCTGATAGCTCATGGACCTCTCACCTCACAAAAAGACATTTTCCTCATAACAGCAGGGATGGCACTGGGTGCGATACGTTCAGAGCTTTGGCAAAAGGCGTTATCGGGCAGCCTCCCGACATGGACGACACACGTAACATACTGATATTACAAAACGTCGCAAATTTTGTTAACCATAAGACTTTGTAGCTGACAGACTCTTAAATTCTTACGTGTGTCACACGTACAAGCTAGAATATTATGGCCAGTACCTAAATCTGGGGATCGAGACGCTCTTGCCACAAAGCAACTCAACGATTTTGGTTATAAAAACGCCGTTGCCATAGCTACAGGCATGACTGAATGGGACAAATCAGGGTATCCTGTCCAAACATCTATCACCGATGAACAAATTATTCTTATACCTGGAGAAGAATAAAGAAAGGTAACTTCAATATTTAGTCACAATCGCCGCCAGGATCTCTAGGTTCTTCCTTGCGGATTTCATCAGAGACAAATGTTAATTGGCCCTATCGTTAGTCAAAATCTTGCTTACCGCTTACATCTCTATGGGCAGAATATCTCTCAAGGCAGTAATTTGTGAGTGAAGTGCAATGACCGCGGTATCGACTTTTAAAATCCTGTCACCAATGGTACAGCAGGAAAATTGCTGATCCTGGAACTTTTCTACTTCATAATCAACCCAGCCACCTTCTGGGCCAATTGCCAGCAACACCCTTCCCTTTTTTGGGGTTATCACCTCGCCGAGTTTCATATCTCCCGTAGGATGGGCACATATGCGGCTTGCATAATCGCGGATAATCGTAGGCAGAAAATCTTCTATAAAGGGTTTAAACTTTTCATGAATTACAACTCTTGGTACACGACTGTCAACGGCCTGTTCCAGTCCTTGCAAAAGATGTTTTCTATATTCCATAGGTTCAAGGATTGAAGCGCCCCAAAAGCTTTTCTCCACTCTTTTGGCGTTGACGAGATGAATTGTGCCAACCCCAAGTGCCGTAACCTGGCTGAGTATCCTTTTCAACATTATAGGTCTTGGCAAGGCCAAGATCAGATCTAGGTGTGCCTCTGGTCTCTGGTTATCAAATAAATCAACTTTTAACTCAACCTGAAACGGGTATTTTTTGTTTATCGAAACGATGTCTCCAGTCCCTAGAGGCCCATCAATACAACCTACTTTTACCCTCGTACCCACATCCGCCCTTAAAACTTTTACAATATGCTCTGCTCTATGGTCACAAAGGTGAACACAGTTTCCCTGTATTTCTTTAGCCTGTACGAGTATTATGTTCATTCTGTGCTACAAACCTTTTGCATGGTGTCATGATCCATCCACACCATATCTATATATTATTATTTTCCCTTAGGGAAAAGTACCAGTAATCGATCGGACGCTTTATGTTTATTCTCTATAATATGCTGCAGTTTCTCATTCTAGTTGTTTTTTGCCCTGTCATTATCATTTTTGTTCTCTGTAGTCCTAAATATAGAGATAGAATCCCTGCCCGCCTTGGATTTGGCCTAGGAAAAAAACTTTTATCCACGACCATTTCTACAGATGGTTCACCTATTTTCTGGATACACGCGTTATCTGTAGGAGAAACAACCTCAGCAGAACCGCTTATACGCGGCCTCAGAAAGCAGTTCCCCAAATGTAAAATCGTCTTCTCAGTTACCACCAAGAGTGGCAAAGCTGTTGCTGACTTACGACTCAGCAAACAGGTTGACCTCGTTCTTGACGGCCCCCTCGACATCCTTCCGGTTGTGCTCTATTTCCAGGCAAAAATCCGACCAGATTTTTTCATTCTGGTTGAAACAGATTTCTGGCCCAACAACCTTTTACTTCTGCAGAAGAAAAAGATCCCTACAATTTTGGTTAATGGACGAGTATCTGAAAAATCTATTAGCAGCTACAGGAGAATGGTCTTCTTTTTTGGTCCCATGTTCCGGAGTTTTTCCGCTCTTTGCATGCAAACCGCCAGCGACAAGAAAAAGATTGAATCTCTTAACCTGCCAGCAAGCAAGGTTCTCACCCTCGGAAATTTAAAATTCGACACCCCAAAACTCCATTTCAAGGCGCAAGCAGCCGACCTAGAACGCTATCTACCAAACAATAGGATCATTTTCATCTGTGGCTCAACCCATCCCGGAGAAGAGGAACTTCTCATATGTAGTTACCTGCGAGTGCGCAAAGAATTCCCAAATCTTTTCCTTATAATCGCTCCACGAAATATCAAACGGGCCCAGGAGATACAAGATATTGCTGACGCTCATTCCCTGACAGTTTCCAAAAGAACAGAGATACAACAATCCCCTGCAGATATATTCATCCTCGACACCATAGGTGAGCTGGCAGCCTGCTATAGTCTCGCTCAGATTGCCTTTGTGGGCGGCAGTCTTGTGCCCAAGGGTGGTCACAATCCAATTGAACCCGCCTCCATGGGGATTCCTATATTTTTTGGTCCCCACATGGAGGATTTTAGTGAAATAGCCCAATCTCTTATAAAGTGTCACGGCGGCAAAACAATCAAGCATCAGGATGAACTCTACCAATCACTCAAGCAACTGCTACAATCACCTGACATGTGTAAAAGCAATGGACTGGCCGCTAAACAATTTGTTGAAAACCATCGGGGGGTAATCGATAAGCATATCGATCTCATCCAAACACTACGTTGAAAAATCCAGCATCATATCTTTCCACCCATCTTCTTACCATTCTGACGATCTGCTTCATAGTGGGTATATGGTGTAGTCCGCACCTCCAGCAACATTTTGATATCGGCTCACCCGCAACCATTATTTTCCTTTTATTAGTGGTCGTGGCCGGCATCTTTTTTCTACGAGGCCGAGCCTATCAAGCCCAGCTTTTGTTAACCATCTGTACTTTACTTGTTGGATATCTGCATGGACTTGCACATTTCCAGACCCCTGATTTTGACCAGCATATTTATAACTTGATCCAAAACAAATCCGAAGTCATACTCACTGGTCACTTGAAGCAAATGGTCTCCTATAACGGGAAAATGAGCCAAGCAGTCATCGAACTTCGCTCTATTCGGCGACAGGGAACGAAATTCCACCAACCTGCCAATGGTTTGGTCCGACTATCTCTTAAGGGCCGGTGGCCCAAAAAGATCACACCGGGGGACCGAATCGTTGTGAGGGCCGAGATTAAACGCCCCCGTAGCTTCCATACTCCAGGAATTTTTGATTATGCACGTTTTTTAGCACAAAAAGATATCTGGGTAACTGGCTACATCCGTTCCCCTCTTTTCATAAAAGAGCTGGCCAACGACCCATCTTTTTCAGGTAAATACAAGTATTTACCTGAAAAGCTGCGTACCCACATCGGTAATTACCTCGATCAAAATCTGGCGCCACCGTTTGCATCTATCTACCGAGCTCTTATCTTAGGAGATCGAAGCAATGTCCCCCCTGCAATTCTTGAACTCTTCAAAGCAACTGGTACCTTTCACATACTAGCTATTTCCGGCATTCATATGGCCGTCATTGCAACTCTTCTGTATCTTATATTTTACTGGTTATTGAGCCGATCCGAGTACCTGCTCCTACACTTTTCGGTCAGAAAGATTGTTGCCTGCCTTTCTATCCCCATACTTTCAGGGTACGCCCTTCTTGCCGGGATGAACAGTCCCGTTACCCGGGCAGTTATCATGAGTATTATTGTTCTTTTAGCACTGTGTACGGATAGGAAGAAGTCCCCTGCTCCTCTCGTTGCCACTGCAGCATTTATTATACTGGTCTTCGACCCACAACAACTTTTCAGCGTCTCCTTTCAACTTTCATTTACCGCAGTTTCCGGGATTCTTTTCATCCTGCCGATCCTGCAAAAACATATTTTCAAAGAGCAGGAGCCTGAACAGAAACAGACCAGTGGTATCGATAAACTGTATAAATATATCCTCTCTGCACTGCTGGTCTCTGTAACAGCGACCCTTGTGACGGCCCCGATTACTCTTTCAACATTCAACAGAATTTCGACCATTGGCCCCCTGGCAAATCTTATAATCGAACCCCTCATCTGCCTATGGTGTCTGCCGGCTGGTATTATTGCCCTGCCGCTACTCTGGCTTTCTCCCGAAACAGCAAACATATTTTTACATTTTGGCAGCTATGGCATTAGTACTGCCTTATATGCTAGCCAATTATTAGCAAAACTTCCATTCGCTTCGGTTTACCTCGCAACACCACCATTACACTACGTACTGCTCTATTACTTCACCCTGTTTCTTTGCGTCAGGCACTTCATGCTAAAACCCAAAAAAACAACAGCCCTATTATTAGCGCCCCTCCTTATTGCCATCGCTCTTTTTGTAAATAATTACAGGACATCGCCAAACAGACAGATCGCAAGGGTAACATACATTGATGTCGGCCAGGGAAGTGCAACACTCCTAGAGTCAGGTGATCACACAATACTCATAGACGGGGGCGGATCCTCCTTTTCAAGCAGAAATGTCGGCGAGACTGTTATAGCACCATTTTTGTGGAACAAAGGCATTACAACAGTTAAAACAATTATCATCACACATCCCGATGCGGACCACTACAACGGCCTGGAGTATATTGTAAAACACTTTTCACCTGCTATTGTATGGGTACGCGATCTGCGTGGACACGACAAAAAATATCGAAAGTTTATACGTGACACAAGGGAAAAAGGCGTAGAGATAAAGATGCCTGGAACTGGGGACATACTTCTTGAAACCGAACTTACGTTACAATGCCTAGCAAACCTCAAAGGTAAGGCCTTTAAAAACACACGCAGCGGCCTCTCCGCCAATACTGGCCTGATAATCAAAGGATGCTTTGGTGAATATTGCTTTCTCTTTCCTGGTGATATCAATATTTCCATGGAGCAATTCCTCCTCGCCCAGTACCTTTCTCTTGAGGCGGACACCCTACTCAGTGCACATCACGGTTCTAAAACGTCTAACTCTGAAGAATTTTTAGCTACCGTCTCCCCCCGGTATACCGTTGTTTCAGCTGGCACCTCAACTAAGGGCTACTTCCCACATCAAAGTTTTTTAGATACATGTAAGGCTCTAAATATAGAGACGTTTATCACCGCAAAAGATGGCTCAATTGAATTTGAAGTAAACAAAACCAGCACTACAGTGAGAACTACCCATAGATTTCAGCAGAACCCTCTCTACCCCCTTGTTTTTAGCACACAAGCCCCGGACAGTAAGGTAATAGAACAAGACAGGCCGGAATGAAGGTGTTCTTTCATTCCGGCCTGTACAGCGAAAAGCGTTGTAACATTTAAACTTCGGTAAAATCGGACGGAGGCTTTTTTAGATATTTAACAAACCGTGCTTTTTCAACACAATTTGAATACGCATCATCTGCGCTAATAATTTTCTTATCCAGCAGGATTTGAATAGCATCATCAAGGGTCTGCATTCCGTATTTTTTACCGGTCTGCATGGTTGACATGATCTGGAATGTTTTTGCCTCTCTGATCAGGTTTCGAACCGCCGGGGTCGCGATCAAAATCTCCAGGGCTGCACATCGACCCTTCACATCAGTTCTCTTAAAAAGCGTCTGAGAAACAACGGCTTTAAGAGCATCAGCGAGTGTTGAGCGCACCTGCCCCTGCTGATTAGCGGGGAAGATCTCGACAATCCGATCAACGGTCTTGATGGCATTAATTGTATGCAGGGTACCGAAGACGAGATGCCCGGTCATAGCCGCTTCCATAGCGAGGGAGATGGTCTCGAGATCACGCATCTCACCAACCATTATAATATCCGGATCCTCACGAAGGGCACCACGAAGTGCCGCAGAAAAGCTCTGGGTATGGGTGCCCACCTCGCGGTGGTTAATGATACATTTTTGACTCTTATGAACAAATTCTATAGGATCTTCAATGGTCAGAATATGATCCTTACGTGTCTTGTTACACTCATCAATAATGGCAGCAAGAGTCGTCGATTTACCTGAGCCTGTAGGGCCGGTAACCAGCACCAGACCTTTAGGAAGATGGGCCAACCGTGAAATAACCGCTGGCAGACCAAGTTGCTCCACCGTCATAATCTCACTGGGAATTTCACGAAAAACAGCACCTATGCCATATTTCTGCTGGAAAAAGTTACAACGATACCTCGCGAGGCCGGGGATTTCATAGCCAAAATCAATATCTCCAGACTCTTCAAATATCTTAATTTTCTCTTCCGGGCAAATCTCGTAGAGCATGCTCCGTAGCTCGTCATTACCCATTTTTTTAAACTTAACCCTTTCCATATCACCGAGGATACGTAAGAGAGGTTGCTGTCCTGCAACCATATGTAAATCGGATGCTCCTTCATCATTCATCAGCTTAAAAAAGCCGTCTATTTGAGCCATATCTTACCCTAGTATCGTTTAAAAATCGTCCCGCCTCAACGGAAGTTCTGCGGATCGCAATTTTTCTTTAAATATGCGACAACTTCATTAGGATCATCAAGTACTTTAAATAATGAGATGTCGTCAGGACTGATCGTACCATTTCCTACCATTTTATCTTCAATCCACTCTACAAGTCCACCCCAAAATTTACTTCCAACAAGAACTATAGGAAAAGGTTTGATTCTCTCGGTCTGAATTAAGGTAAGGGATTCAAAAAGTTCATCCATCGAACCAAAGCCACCAGGCATACAGACAAAGCCAGATGAATATTTCATAAGCATAACTTTTCGAACAAAGAAATATTTAAAGTCCAAAGAGAAGTTTGCATATGGATTCAGATTCTGTTCGTGGGGTAAATTAATATTAAGCCCGACAGAAATCCCGCCCGCATTGAAGGCGCCTTTATTGGCCGCTTCCATTATACCTGGGCCCCCACCGGTAATAACACCAAAACCTTCCCCAACAAGACCTGCTGCTATTTTTTCTGCCAGAAGATAATACTCACTATCCTGCGCTGTTCTAGCTGAGCCGTAGATAGTCACGGCAGGAACGTCTAAGGCTGACATCCCATCAAAGCCTTCGACAAACTCAGACATTATTCGAAACATTCTCCATGAATCACCAATGACTGAGTTATCAAGACAATATTTAGGTTCTTTGAGTTTCCGACCGTTATCGTTTTTCATCCTTTCCTCTTAGCTCTCTTTAGCACGTGAAGATGCACAATATTTTAGTCCAACTGTTGCTCTCTGTAGCACGGAAGGCTCAAGAGCGTTCTGCTTCAGAACCTTTACAAACCAACCTTCAGCTCTTGTGACAAGGGATTCCTGTAGATATCCCTCACCCATCAACAGTTGAGCGTATGATTTAATAACAGTTCGCTTCATACATCTTTTCAACAACTTACGAGACTGTTCACAGTCACCAATGGACATATATGTTTCAGCAAGATACATCTTATATTCAACATTATCCGGATCAAGCTCTACACTCTTTTTACATAAAGACAGCGCAATATCTACGCCCTCTTTTTCTTGTAAATACAACCTACCGAGTAAACTCATCGCCCTGTCGTCAAAACAGTCAAAACGTAACGCACGCTCTAGGGCTTTTATGGCGGGACGAGTATCGCCCAGACGAAAATGACTCAAGCCAAGGTAATAATAAACCTTTCCAGCCCCAGAGCTGTCCCCCTCATTCTCCAACCAACTTTCTATGTGTTTAATTGCTGCTTGGTACAAGCCCGTTTCGCAAGATAGTATGCCAAGCTGTAATTTTAGATCATTAATAAAATGCGGCTCTACATCTTCTGCCAGACGAACATCAAAGGCCTTACCAAGAAATTCGACAGCTTCATTCTTCTGTCCCTGGGATTGCATTGATAAGCCTATATTATATAGGGCCATGAAATTGTCCTGTTCAATAGCCAGCCCATTCCTAAAACATTCGTCCGCCTGTTTTGTGCGGTTCATCATCGCCAGGGTGACGCCAAGACTGTTGTAAAGGTTGACATCGCCAGCACAACATTTCAGCCCTCTTCTGTATTCCCGGATCGCAAGGGTAAAATCCCCATCTCCAAAATAAACATCACCACTGATATTGAGGGTAACCTGATCAAAGACAGCAAGACTTGAAGGCCCGAAAAAGGAGGCATGCAAAAGTGCCTTTTTACAACAAAAAGGCGTTTCTGACTTTCTGATATCCGCAAACGGATAATAGGTTATTCCTGCGGATATATGGATGGATTTTTCGCTGTCTGCAACCTTAGTTAAGATATCCTCCACCCAATTTTCCGCATCGCGACATCTAGCCGTTGGATAAAGCACATACAATTCTGTCCCCACGGCGACCTTTCTATATTCACTGACGAATGGCTCTATTAGCTCAGTCGCCACACTTAACTCATTATCTCCACTAAATAAAACAAGGGCAAACGACGACAACCTGCGCGTCCACCGGCCTATAATTCGTCCAAGGGCTGGTTCAGGGGGAGCAAGCTGTTGATTTTCAGGAAACGCGAGCCTTTTGTATTCGCAAAAGCTAAACGGACCACGTTTTGAGGCCCTATGCAAAGCTGTCCAGGCCTCATCAAGCAAACTGAGGCCAACCTCTGTCCCTGTACGGACCTCACCACCTAACTGTGTTGTGCTTGACCCAATGTGAACACACGGGCAAGCGGATTTTTTCAGGTAGGCAACAAGACTTGCTTCAAATGTAGATGCCTCTTTAGCCTCGCCTTGCTGTAGCACCAGAGCAAAGGTGTTATGACAAAGGTAGTGTAGAATTGATCGCCCACGTATAAAGGTTTTCAAGAGGGATACACACCGATGTGTGTATTTCATACTATATTTAAGGGATGTGGATACCGGAGGAAGTTCAACCAATGCCAGCAACAAGTTATTGTGAGAACTACCTGAATCAAGCAGAGAATGTAGATTTGCAAGGTTTAACAGTCCTGTCTGTACATCGACCCGGGCCTGCTTAAGTAAATGAAACTCCCTTTCTACCAATTCGACTTTCTCGTCAAGCCAGGTCTTGCTCATTTTCTGCAACAACAAAGGGTCGGCACCGGAGAGCACTGCCACAACAACCTCCCCCTCGGCCGCCGGGCAGGCAAGAAAAACATATCCCTTATATATAAGGTGAGGTCTCTCCCCGTCCTTTAGGGCACGAAAATTTTCTATCACGAGTGTATCTTCAACAAACTCAGCGCAGGAGTTGATAAAAGACTCTTCCTTTGCAAAAAATTCAATTTTTTTAAGCGTTGGGATATGTCTTAATAGTATTTCAGCAAAACTCGTAGAAAAAACAGCATAATCAGCAACAAGCAACTCCCCATTACCAAAAGACAGCGGGAATTTTTCAATCACCTTAGACCTCACTTTCAAAAAATTGTATTAACAGTGCAGCAAGTTGACCTACCTCACGATCTTGAATAGTTCGTACATCAAGAAGTAAACAGTCATTTTCAATACGCCCAATAACGGGTGTTTTCAGTTGCCTTAAGCCTCTTTCTAGCTCAACTATCTTCATTTTAAGTGGTTGAAACTGAAGAGCCCAACTCTGCATATTAAATTCAGGCATAGCACCACCACCAACCTTCGACAGAGTGGGGATCAATTGCAGAACACAGTCCTGGATCAATTTTGATTTAATCCTACGTAGGAGAGATTGTGCTCGTTTCTTAACCACCTGGGCAGAAGTGGTAATCATCCTCAAAGTAGGGATGTTTTGCAGGGCTTGATCTATATCATAATATTCACGCAGGACACTCTCAAGTGCGGCAAGGGTGAATTTATCAATACGTAAGGCACGGTTGAGTGGGTTCTTTTTAATCCTATCGATGATACTCCTATTACCGACTATTATACCGGCCTGGGGACCTCCAAGAAGTTTATCACCGCTAAAGGTTACGACATCTACTCCTGCTGAGACAATCTCCTGTACCGTTGGCTCTTTAGGAAAGCCGTATCTGGAAAAGTCGATCAGACTACCGCTGCCCAAATCTTCCATGGTAGTCAGTCCCTTAGAACGCGCCAATTCAACCATTTCTTCTGCTGGCACTTCTGATGTAAAACCAATGATACGAAAGTTAGAAGTGTGTACCCGCAGGAGCATAGCTGTGTTTTCGGTTATTGCATCCTCATAATCATGCAAGTGGGTGCGATTAGTCGCCCCAACTTCAACCAGTTTTGCCCCACTTTTGTCCATAACATCAGGGATACGAAACGCTCCACCAATTTCTACGAGCTGCCCACGAGAGACAATAACCTCACGGCCCTCAGCAAGAGTATCAAGAGAGATTAAAACAGCAGCTGCATTATTATTGACGACCAGCGCAGCTTCTGCACCTGTAAGATCACAGATTATATCCTCCACCAGACTGTAGCGACTTCCCCTTTTACCCGTTTGAAGATTAAACTCCAGATTAGAGTAGTAGCCCCCCGCCTGCACCAATTGATCTGTCATCTTCTCTGATAAGATTGATCTGCCAAGATTTGTATGAATGACGATACCCGTGCCATTAAAAATCCGTTTCAAATGGGGAGTCATTCTTCTTTCAATCTCAGCGACAAAGAGGTTCATCCATTCTTCATCTAGAAGTGGTTCACAGTTTGAAGAGGCGAGAATAGATTTCCTCTGAACTGTAATTACATCCTGTATAGCCGATTTGATAATTGAACCTGGAGCAGTAACAGCCTCTATACATTGTACTCGGGCTATGCACTCATCTACTTTAGGAATGGCCCTAAGGCATTTATTCATGGAATCCATATGTATATATTATAGTAGTACGCTTGAATTAATAAGTTGATTAACTACCCAGGGCCCATAGAGCCAGATGCTGTTTTTAAAGCAATAACGATATTGTACGCTACAAGTTTTGCAAGCAAGCCGCAGCAAATGATACCATCATTTGCTTACCTTAGGTGAACAAAGGTAAGCATTTCACCTCTGATAAGATCAAAAGAAGTAATTTTGTGATCTCAAAGATCAGCTTAGCCAGCATGACCAACTCCTATAAAATGCACAAAAGGAACAAGAGGACATTGGTAAATAGGCTAACTGAGTTAGAAGCTAACTTCAACCAACCTCGTACATCTGAAATGTTTACCTATATATAGTAAGGAACCAACCAGGCCCTTTTCATCTCTAAGATGATAGGGAAAGCTATCATCTTAGAGATGAGCACTCTCAAAGAGAGTCTATCTGGCAGAACTCTGCAAGATAATGACAGATCCCCCCTACTTGACCAAAGACACAAGACTGACCCAACACTAGAGAGCCACATGAAGTCCTGGGAAGTGTCGGGAAGTCCATCTATACTAGGGCGATTTTCGTTTGGTATAAGGCCTCCACTATATATAGTTGGTATCCAGCAGATTATTTCCAAGGCAGTTTTTAGCAACTAGTAACCAAACTACAGAGACATAGTGAAATTATTAGGCTTTTGCTGGCAGGAATACGTAACAAAAGGAGACATATAGAGAAAATAACTGTTGACGGGACCGAAGAATCCATGTACTTTGTCGCTCGTTGTTGAGCAACACTGAAAAGCAAACAGCCTGAACGGCACCGTTACTTTTCGAACGTTACTC
>NVXR01000043.1 GCA_002733995.1 Desulfotalea sp.
CGCCAACCTTGATGTTAATTCAGTAACGGAAGATTCGACAGCTCCCGTCGTTGGCAACGTTATCACGACTGGCTCTGGCGCAGATACCCTTGGCGCCGACGATACCACGGTAACCGCGGTTGATGGTGGTACCATTGGCACACCGTCCACCGGTACATATGGCTCCATCACCCTTAACGCAGATGGCAGCTACAGCTATAGCCTTGATAACTCCAATACAGATGTTCAGGCCCTCAATGCCGGTGAGACTCTTGAAGAGACCTTCACCTACACTATCACCGATGCCGATGGGGATTCAAGTAGCACCACATTGACAATCACCGTCAACGGCGAAAATGAGATCGTAAGCGCAGTTGCCGACACAGGCACGGTTAATGAAGCGGGATTGAGCCCCGATGGGAATGATGCCGGTGATGGATCACAGGTAACTACGGGCAATTTACTCACCAACGACCTAAACACCGACGCCTCAACCATCTTTACTCAAATAGCAAGTAACGGCAATACTGATACCACCTCCACTAATGGTGTTCTCAGTCTCACGACGGAACACGGTACAATCCTTGTCTACACCGAAACCTCGCAGGGACACAGTATTGGAGATTATGAATATACTCTCACCAATGTTACCGATGGAGATAATATTACAGATACAATCAGCTATACGGTTGATGATGGAAGTGGTAATTCTAGCACCACTCAATTAACCATCAATATTGTAGATGATGAACCTGTGGTTAGCGCCCAAACAGCATCAATTGAACTAGGGTCCCTGTCTACGAATATTATTATTATCGCAGATAGATCTGGTTCAATGGGCGCTGAAATAAATCTAGAAGAAGACGCTATTGAAGGGCTTGTCAACGCCTACCTCCAATATGGTGAAGTAAACGTCAATCTCACAACATTTGCGACCGGTACCTCAAACTCCGGCTGGCAAAATGATGTTGATAGTAACTACTCCGTCGACATGACAGCTTCAGGCTGGACAGATTATAAAGAGGCTATGGAAGTGGCCATGAATAGCGTCACAACGGATAAGCCAGATGCAACACAAACCATTGTATATTTTTTATCCGATGGCAAGATAGCAGGACAAACCCATGTACAAGACTTCTGGAAAGACGCTGACAGTGACGGCAAAAGCGATCTGCTTCAGAGATGGGAGACCTTTATTGAAACAGAAACAGATCAACTTTTCACCTTCGACATGGGGGGCGAAGCAGGAGACGATCTTGACGCAGTAGCACTTCAGGCGGATGATTTTTCAGGTTCAAAGGCTTCACTTATTCCTGACTCTATAAGTAAGTCGAGTGATGTAATCGTTGTTGAACATATGGATGATTTGGAGAACGCTTTAGTTCTCACAGTAGGATTGCACGGCCAAATCATAGAAGGAGATGCAGTGACAGGTTCGCTGGTTGCCTTCGGGGCGGATGGTGGCACAATCACAGAGATCCATATCGGTAACGAGACCTACAGTTACGATGGGTCACAAGTCGTTGACTCGGCAAACAATGTTATCTCAGATTCAGGCCACCTTGACGGAATCACAACAGACCAGGATGGAGTCACATTTACTATCGATCTGGATAGTGGTGCGTACACCTATTCAATTGATGAAACAGTTTCAAGAACAGAATTTCATCAAGAAGATCTCGATGTTACCTTCACAGATGGGGATGGAGATTCAGCATCGACAACATTAACTATTGAAATTAATCCAAGTCTGGCCCCAGCACCGATAACTAACGCTACACCAATAACAACAGCAGATGCTGTACTTGATTTTAGTGCAATTCCAGATGCAACTGCTCCTGACACCTCCGCCGATGATTCCGTAACCATGGATCAGGTTATGAATACCAGTGACCCACTATTACCACCGGTTTCTATTGACCTGACAACAGATGCTGCGGGTAATCAACCCATAGGAGTAAAGTCTACGGATCCCCTGGCAGATCAAACAAATACTGATCCTGACACAAACACCGGTCTATTCTCTACAACAGGGGCAGACACCGCAACTCCAACCCCAGCAGATGACGGCAACATTATCACAGCACCAGTGATTGTTGACACCGACATTTAACCGACAAAGCCGTTGGTTCTTTAACAAAAAGAGCCAACGGCTTTATCAATAGTCACAGATTATGAAAACATCTTAGGATATCGCAGAAGACGTGCACTTCATCTTGCTGCTGAAGTGCAAAGATGCTGATATAATGCCTGCACAGGTAAGAGTGAGTTGAAGTATTCCTCTCAAATAGAATTACAAATTTTACAGCTGTCTTCAACCGGCTGACATTGTGGTGAATTTCACACCAGTTCAGCCACGGGTTTAACCAAAAGGGCAGTAATATTTTCTAGCAGTATCAGACAAACAATGCACAAACTATAGAAGTCGTTCCCCATGCGTACCGAGCAAGAACTGACCTTTGCTGAACAAAGGTCAGTTCTTTCCCTCTTTGACAAAAGCGGGAAAGAGAGACACAGTAATTTATGTTCTCAATCGTTTATTTAAGACCAGTACAATGGTTATGTACAACAGAGCTCTAAACAAGAGCAAGACCAAGTTCTAAACGATTTCGCACACCGGTTTTATCATATATTGAGCTCAGGTGCGCTTTTACAGTGCGGAGGCTGACATACATCTTATCAGCTACCTCCATATTTGACATTCCTTTCGCCACAAAAAGAGCCACTTCCGTTTCTCTTTTACTTAATGCACTAAGTACCTTGTCCCTGATTTTTTTACTTTCTGTACTCTCTCCCCGACCGACTACATCGATCAATTTTGAGATAATAGACGGCGGCAACCATATTTGACCATCTTTCACATTCTCAATAACCTGTTTGAGATTAGCTGCTCGCATCTGCCTGTTACCATAGCCCCGTACTCCCTGTTGTAAGATATCGCAAGCCTCTGGGAAAGTTGGTACTGCCGTAAGAACAACTACAGGCGCTGTATAATGCGTACTTGCCGGCAGACTATGAAATTTCAAGTCCACAATCACAATTTCATCCTCTTGACCACTACTATTTCCAAGAGTCTCCACGTCAGGCATACCAACTACATTGCCAATTCCATATAACGCAATCAACCTCTCTAAAAGTTGCTCATCACTACTACAGCATATTATTTGCATTATCTTTCTCGCAGAGCATTGTTTTTTGCCCTCAGTATTGGTTTCATCAGATATTGCATGACTGTCTTCCTACCCGTTAGGATGTCAACCTGTGCCGTCATGCCAATAATTATAAGTTTTTTATTATCGTCAGTTCCCAGATAATTATCCTTACTTTTTATCCTGACTAGGTAGAACTCCTCCCCTTTTTCATCCGCAATTGTATCTGCACTGATATGTGTAACCTCTCCGTCAAGACCACCATAAATGGCAAAGTCATAGGCTGTAAATTTCAGCACAGCCTTTTGTCCCGGAAAAATAAAAGCGATATCAGATGGCTTGATTTTAGTTTGTACAACAACAGTCTCATCGACAGGGACTATCTCAAGAATATCCATCCCCGGCTTCAAAACCCCACCTATTGTGTTGATTAAGAGTTGCTTAATAGTACCGTCAACTGGCGACCGAACACTCGTTCGCGAGACCCTGTCTTTAAGCGCGATCTGCATGTAATTAAGCCTATCAAGCTCAGCCATTACCGCATTAAGTTCTTCTATTGCCTCAGAACGCCTAGATGCTTCCAGTTCTTTAATCTTCTGTTCTGCTTCAATAATTTGCAAATCCAATTTTTCCATTTTTTTCTTGGTTCGATCAATCTCCTGTTTTTTCTCTAAGGCTTTCTGATCCAACTGTAAAAATTCTAACTCGGAAATAAGATTTTTAGCTCTCAATGGACGACTTAAGGTAATCTCTCTATTGATCATCACCTGACTGGTCTTAAACGATGTTAGATCCTGTCTGGCATCTGCCAACTCAATTTTTCTCTGTAATAACTGTTGGCTGAGTACCGATTTTTGGTTCTCATACTGTCTTAGATGAGACAGGTACAACATTCTCTCATTTGCGATAAGGACAGCCATCTGACTATCACCGGTGGATTCATCCATTGTCGATGTAATACCTGATTCAGCCTTTAACCTGACCGATCTGGCAATGAGTTCATTTATCTTGCTGGCACTTTCACTGTATGAACTACCCAACCCGGTATCATCAATGGTAACCAAAATTTCACCACTGTGAACATATTGCCCTTCGTGGACGTGAATTTTCTCTACAATCCCTCCTTCCAAATTTTGCACGACTTGAATATGCCGAGATGGAATAGTACGACCAAACCCCCTCGTCCTTTCATCCAGTTTTGCAAAATACGCCCACGCAAAAAAGACAATAACAACCAGACAGATTACATAGAGAACAGTATTCAAGCGCGAGGTATTGCCTGCCAGCATTGCTCCACTCAGGCTGTTCATGAACTCAATATCTTCCTTGCTATACTTCTCAGTATTCCTCTGTAGAGAAACACTTCCCGCCTCTGGCTCTATAGAGGTTGGCTGTTGTTGATCAGAACTCACAGACTCTTACCTCCAAGCTTTGCTAATATTTCGTCTTTAGGACCATCCATAACAAGAACACCATCGTCGATTACTATCAGGCGATCAACAACAATCAAAATCGAAGGTTTGTGAGTAATAATGATGGTAGTTCTCCCTTTTGTCGCCGTTTTCAGGTTCTCAATGACCTTCATTTCAGTATTATGATCCATAGCATTTGTCGGTTCATCGAGAAGAATGATTGGATTTTTCTTTATAAATGCCCGAGCTAAAGCTACAGACTGACGCTGTCCACCCGAAATCTTCAATCCCCGTTCCCCAACCTGAAGATCCAGACCAAGCGGATGCCTGTCTGTAAGAGCCCCCACAACACCAAAGTTTGATGCCTTCACAATCTCTTCATCTGTTGCATGGGGAGCACTCAGGGTTATGTTATCTCTAACCGTCCCAGAAAAAAGGGATACCTCTTGGGGGACGTAATTATAACTATGTCTAAGATCAACAGGATCAATCTGTTTGATGTCAAGATTATCAATAAATACAGCGCCACTCTCTACCTCATAAAACCCCATAAGAATAGCACTGAGTGTTGACTTCCCCGAGCCTACCTGCCCGATTATGCCGACACGCTCCCCTGCCTTAATCTTAAAACTAATATTTTTAAGTGCCTTTTTGTCTTCATCAGGATAGGTAAAATCAACGTTCTTAAATTCAATATCACCTAAAAATTTAGGTCGTCTGATAAAACGTTTACCGGCGGGCCGCTCTTCTTCTTTGGCCATCAATGTATTGAGAGATTGCAGGCCAATTTTCATCTGTTGATAATTTGTCAAAAGTGCGGCGGCCTGTGTCCATGGTGCAATGGAACGCGTGGCGAGAATATTTACAGCAATCAATCCCCCCATGGTCAATTCGCCCGCACGGATAAGATACACACCAACAACAATAACCAAAACCGAACAAAATTGAGTCAAAAAGGAAGATATCGTGGAAAGCGAACTAAACCGCACCCTGGATTTCAAACTTTTTGAGGCTATATCACCTGTGGACTCCTCCCAATGCCATTGTATCGTACTACTTGCATTAAAGGCCTTAATCGTAACTAAATTAGACAGAGATTCCACGAGGATACTGTTTCGTTGCCCTATTGATTCATGGGTACTATCAACAATTTTTTGAATTGAATTCTTCATCGGCAGGGTCACAAGAAAGAGAATACAAATGACCGTTAACGGTAGAAGAACAAGACTTGGACTTATGGTGTAGATAACCACAAGAAAAATGATTGAAAACGGCAATTCGATGAAAGCCGTAAGGGCGGTGGATGCAAAAAACGAACGGATACCATCAAAATCACGAATATTGCTGGCAAAGGAGCCTACCGATCGAGGTTGTTCAACCATTTTTATGTTCAGAGCATGCTGAAAAAGAACCGATGAAAGAATGATATCGCTCTTTTTAGCAGCTGTTTCCAGCAAAATAGTTCGAATAAATTTTAAAACCAAGTCAAAGGAATAGACAAGACCAATACCTATGGCCAAAACCCATAATGTATCGATAGCATTATGCGGAATAACCCTGTCATACACATTCATAGTGAAAAGAGGTCCCGCAACCACGAACAAATTGATAAACAAAGTGGCAACCACAACACGGGCATAGATACCCCTAAAGCGATACAGAGTCCCAAAAAACCAATTTCCCCGTGCATTATCAGAGAGAGTTCGGTCTATCAGATTATCTTGACCATGGGCATCATATTGACGCTTGAGGAAGAATACGTAACCAAGATAATCTTGCTCCAAGGTATCAAGAGAAATACTCTGCGGATTCTCATCAACGGTTGGAATTATCACAGTTGCGCGTCTTTCTTCAAAAAATATTTCAGTTAAAACACAGGCATTATCATTTTTCAGAATAAGAATTACAGGCAATACAACACCAGGAATTGATGTAATAGGACGTTGCTGTATCTTAGAGCTGAAACCTGCCCTTTCTGCTGCTCTTGAAAAAATCGAATGAGAACTTTTCAGACTAAAGAGTTTCTGTTTTTCTTCAGTCGGATCAAAAGGAAGACCCTCCACCAACGATTCAGCAGAAGCGGGTTTTTTATCAAGCTTGGTCAGCGCGACCAAACACAACAGTAGTGGATCTAAATGTAGATTATTACCCATTATAATTTGTCACAATACTATGAGAGAGAGAGTCTCCCTGAAGCTGAGTAGCCTTTGCACTCATACTCCAAGGAGAAATTAGGAAACCGCATTGACTCCTATTAAACGTTATCAAATAATTTTGTCAAATTTCCTCCTGCCGAAAACACTATAGTTAACCCGCCTAACTTTTATCTAACTGAAAAGATATTATCCCCATCACTATTTCACAGATATTTCGACTCGGCGATTCCTAGCTCTTCCATTACGAGTATCGTTCTCTGCTCTTGGGCTTTCAATACCTCTTCCAGTGGCGGTTATTTGAGCTTCATCAACACCCAGATCAACCATTAAATCTTTAACCAGATTCGCTCGTCGCTGTGAAAGATCATTATTTTCAACACTATTATTATCTGAGGCGGTATACCCTTCAATCAGAACCGCTGCATCTGGATTTGCTAAAATGCTTTCAACAAATTCAGCTAATTCTTCTTTAGCATTACTTGTAAGAAGTCTACTATCAGGTACCATTTCAAGAGTAAGACTCATAAGAGAAAGCATAGCATCATTACCGCTAGCTTCGCTTACAACGTCAGCGGGCAAAGAATAATCCAATACAGTAATATATGGTGATACTTCCCACCCGTCTTCATGGGGATACCCGGTCTGCATCACATTTTCTTTGTCGCAACCTGAAGCCTGAGCTATAGACCCTATAGCAGTATTATCACACTGATCAACGGTATCCTCTGCTATGTCATTATCGCGATTGCCATTGATATCTAAATCTTTGTACTCTTCTGTTTCGTATTCAGCCAAATCATTGGCGTCTTCAGGAAGAGCAAGAAGCTCGCGAAGTCCTGTATCATGCTCGGCCAGCAACACACCAGTGGCCTGCATAAGTTGGTACAGTGATGTAAGATATGAAGACTCGGATTGTACCAGTGACATCTCTGCGTCTGTGTACTCATTTTCCATATTGAGCAGATCAAGCAAAGTACGACGTCCGACGTAGTATTCTTCTTTAAAGGCACCTAACGTTTTCGCACTCAGTTTGACGTGCTCACTCAAATAATCTTTTTTATGCTGTTCAGCTTCCATAATATTCCAGGCAAGCCGTACAGTCTCATTCACGTTCCTTCTTTCGATGTAAGAACGTTGGTATTCCTTTCTTATAGCTAATTTATTTTTAAGCTTTACACCTTTCCTGAAGCCTCCGTCAAAGAAGGTATAACCGAGGGTCAAATAGGCCCCACTCTGGTTTGTTTCACCCTCTTCTCCACCGGTGTCTTCTCTATACTGGCCCCTCAACTCAAGATCTAGAGTAGGGTAATAGGCAGCGGTTGATTTTTCGTAAGAGTGTCGCTTTTGCTCTATATTATACTTGGCAACTTTTAAAGCAGGGTGTCTCGCAAAAGCAAGACTGACCGTCTCGGAAAGTGTAGACGGAAGATGAAACGCGGGTTCAGGTTCAACAAACTGTACGGGCTCTAACACCCGGCCAAAGAGGCTATGAAAAACAACTAGCGCTTGATTAAGGTCTTGCTGCCTAGATATATAGTTCCCCTTAGATAAGACGAGACGGGACTCTGAGTTGTACAACTCAGAAACTCGGTTAAATCCAGCCTCGGTCTTTTCCCGAACCTGACGCATGATCCTTTCCTGAGTAAGGGAGTTGTCTGCAGCGATAGTCAACAAGTTTCGAGTTTTGATAACAGTAATATATGCCTCTGCAACTTGTAAATAAACACGGTTCGCAACATTGAGCACCTCAAAAGCTGCGGCATGAATGCGCGCGTCAGTCTCATCCACAAAGGCGGAGGTCTTGCCACCGTTGTATATGTTTTGCCTTGCAAACAGGGTTGCAGTATTAGCGATGAGATTCTCTACTTCATAATCAGTAGGAACTCCATCAGTTCTCTCTGGCCCTGTGGAAAGTTCACCTCCAATAGTGGGATAGTATTCGCTTGTAGCAATCGAACGTTCGGCGACAACACTGTCATACAATTTCAATGACTCTAATATGGATGGATCTGTTTTGGTGATATTTTCTAAGACCTGCTGCAAACTAACGGACTCAGCAAAAGTGCTCTCGTCGGCAAATAACAAAATTGGATAGAAACAAATTGAGACAACAGCCAAAGGGATTATTCTTTTTAAAATCCCAGTACAAAATAGTAATAGCATATGTATATATTCCCTTTTTGAAGTAATAGTGAGAGGATGTGGAAAAATTCACATCCGACGCTGTAGTATACAGCTGATGCGAAAAAACTTTATAACAATCGTTAGATTAGTCAATTGAATCAAGGTAAAGATATAGTAATATAGCGGGCTCTACGAATAACATTGACATGTGTTGCTCTCTTCAAAGAACAACATCCTTATATTAATTTCCACTTCATTAGAATATTATCGCAGTTATATAGGAAAAGCAATTTACTTCATGTATTAACTAGGCGGTAATGCTGTAAATCCCATCAATATGCCACCATATAGCCACCATTCCCACCAATACAGCGTAGTAAGAAAAGCAACCATACACACCAATTCCCCTCCTTTAGAGATGAGCTTTATGCAAAAAAAATAGAACAGTGAAAAAAGCACAATAAGTCCTGACAACTTGCTGCATGTGTCTCGGCAGCAACGAGCCTAACTCAGGGAAAAAGCAATGGGACATCAACGCCCCTAGCAATTGAGCATTAAAACAAAAGATAATTACAGCCTGTATCATTTTACAAAAATGCTTATTTTAGCATGGATTGCAGACACAAAGGCCGTTACTGGCCAATACTAAATAGACAATAAGGAGTGAAAATGAAATTTCTACACACGATGGTAAGAGTAAAAAATCTGGAAGAATCTATAGACTTCTTTGTAAACAAACTCGGTCTTGTTGAAACAAAGAGAAAAGACTACGAAAAGGAACGTTTTACTCTTCTTTACCTCGCAACAGCCAAAGGTGAGCCAGAAGTAGAACTCACATATAATTGGGATCAAAAAGAGGCGTACAACGAAGGCAGCAATTTTGGTCATCTTGCTTTTTCCGTTGAAAACATTTACGACTACTGTCAGATGCTACAAGATAAAGGAGTGACCATATTGAGACCACCGCGGGATGGTCACATGGCATTCATCCGCACTCCTGATCAAATTTCAATAGAATTCCTGCAAGAGGGCGACAAACTACCTATTATAGAACCATGGGCTTCTATGGAAAACAAAGGCTCCTGGTAAACAGAGTCAGTGCCCAACGCCTAAAACTAAAAAGGTAGAACCGCTTGCCGATCTACCTTTCCACGCAGCCAACTGTTTTATTCGCTTACCTAAATACGCTATAACGTCCATGCGAATCTCGCCTTATCGTCTCACCTTTGCCATAGCTCCCTTTATGGAAATTGCGTATGGTTTATGATTCCTCAGAAATTGTGGCAAGCTATTTTGGGCCAGTCGTGCCAGGGAGATAGTTGGATATTCCCCATAGAAAACGAAAAGAGTATCTGGCGTTGACAACTTTTTAAAAATGTAAAAGTTTCCAGCCTCCTGCCTATATCTACTTTCCTGCAACATTCTTTTCAGGTTGGTTTCCGCAGTTTTCGACGTTAGTACCATTACCTGAACAGTATACTTGTGATTCTTCTTATTATTGTACCAAGGGGTTCCTGCCATCAACCTCTTCTTATAGAGTTGTTCTACAGTAAAATGGGCATTAGCTGCGATAACCTCACGCACTTCATTTCGCCTTTTTTCTTTCCGCACTTCCTCTTTGATCGTCACCATGGTTGTTTTAGGCAGTTTCCCTGGTCGCTTTTTAATTCTTGTTGTTCTGAGCAGCTCTACTATCTCAACGCGTTTCTTTTCTTGTCGAAATACCGTGGGAACAACTGCTGGCTCGGGCGGAAGGGAAACGACAACCGGCTCAAGCACCTCTTTGACAACTAAACTCTTTTCTTCGACAGGTGGAGAAAATTTAAGTTGTTGCCGAAAATCAATTTCGACCTGAGGCATCTGAGGTTCATCGCCACTGGCAAGCGAAACAATTCCGCCCTGCTCTCTAGGCTCAACTTGAACTAACGGCTCAACTTTTATCTCATTGATGACAACTTCAGGTTCAACAAGCTTTTTTGCAGGTATCTGTGTAGCAATAGATTGATCTGTCTTCTCGACTACAATTACCTCAGAATCTAATTCCGTGGTTCCATTATTCATAGATAATAAGAAGACAAAACAGATCCCTACAACTCCGACAGCTCCAACACCGTACGGAAGATATACCCGATATTTTTTAAGATAATCTTTGAGCAACCGTACCAAGCCAACACCATCCCCACCAGCGGTAACATCCTCTTTAACATTACCAAGAAGAACCATAAACGAGGTGTCATCGCCGTCTTTCTGAATTGCTTCTTCGGCAAGAATATTGGTCATGCGAAAATTACCACCAGCCACTTGAAAAAGACTGTGCACTACCTCTGGTGTAAATATAACGTTTCCATCTATCTCAGGAAGCTGCGAACAGCAATCAACTAAATAGGCTAAGGTTTCATCTTCTGAAAGTGGTTCAATACAAACGTGATATTCTTCTGTATTTTGAAAATCACACATGGAAAGCTGTTCAGAATTTTCCAGAAATGTTTTTCTACCAGAAAAAAGAACGTGTATGCGCCCTCCCGCCCCGCGAACGCGATCAAGCATTTTACGAATCCGTTCAAGGGTTGCGAGATAAATATTTTCAGCTTCATCGAAGATTAAAAGTAAAGGCTGATCCGCAATTATCAAAGCCGCAGTTATCTCATCTACGACAGCCTCAACATTTCTTGTACCTCCACCTATCTGGGGATCAAGACCATGCCCTATTGCAATAATACGAACAACATCTTCAAAAGAATCTACAGTTCGTGGGAAAAAAAGAGTATTACAGTGAAACTTAAGGTCGAGGTCAAGTTTGTGACATAACATTGTTTTGCCACTCCCTTCATCACCTGAAAGAACCACCATGGCAACGCCTTCTACAACTGCCTCTTTAATTGAACGCAAGATCTGTTGTGAATTTTTAGTGGCATAATAATTATCTAGAACTATCTCTTCCTGAAACGGCGAATGCGTTTGCGTATCTGGGTGTAAAAGAGTCTCTGTCATTGTGCAAATTAGTATTATAGAGGTGTAACTGTTCTGATGGTTCCGCCATGAGTCCCCCCGAATAAGCAAGGAAACAAGCCAGAATAAGTACCGACACGAACTCACTTTAAGTAAAAAAACAGAAAATGAGTTCCAAGGTACTAAACCACCGCCTTGTAACTGTTCATCAGCACTTCAAATCCGTACAATTGAGCATTCGAAACACTCAAATCTTGCACGAAGCCCACAATAGTCGTCAGCAGGAATAGTGCTGAGCAGTTACATTGGGTTTACTTTCGATGTTTCTATAGGATATAGACTTCATTAGAAGTTAAGTATCCTCTTGATGATTATATAATAATACTATACTCCCCAGATAAAGAAAAATACTATTCTTATGCCCTGTCTCGAAAAGATATCCCCCGGGGCTGAAGTTTTCCATGTTTTAGGAAGCTTCTTTTCTCTTCATTCTAATGTTACAGTGATTATGAGTATCCCCATTTATTTTTTTTGCTCCAGTTGAGAACATGCCAATTTTCAGATTAACAGACGATATACAGTTTCCCCCCGTGGACCTGGCCGAAGATTCCGGACTCCTGGCAGTTGGTGGAGATTTAACAAGCGAAAGACTTTTATGCGCCTATCGTGATGGAATCTTCCCTTGGTTTTCCATAGGTGACCCTCTTCTCTGGTGGTTTACCTCACCTCGTCTTGTTCTGTTTCCAAAGGAATTTCATATACCAAAACGAGTCGCTAGGTATCAGAGGAATTGCAATTTTACCATCACAAAAGATACCGCTTTTGCGGCAGTAATCCAACAATGTGCGACAATACGTACAGAGTCAGGAGAAGACACATGGATTATTGAGGAAATGAAAAACGCCTATGAGGAATTACACCGTCTTGGTTATGCCCATTCTGTGGAGTGCTGGCAAAATGACACTCTGGTAGGCGGACTCTACGGTGTGGCTCTTGGCAAAGTTTTCTTTGGGGAGTCTATGTTTTCAAGAATCCGTTGTGGCTCTCAATTTGCTCTCATAGCACTTATGAAATACTTGGAAAAAGAGAATTACCAAATGATTGATTGCCAGATGACAACGAATCATTTATTACGATTTGGAGCAAGAGAAATAACTGGCGGTGCATTTCACAAACTGCTCAAGTTACATATCCCCGATATTTTACCGCAAGAACATTGGTATAGCGATGAAAAAAACACAAACCGACCCCTGCAACCTCTGCGGCAAGAACAAGAAACTCACCTCATTAAATAATGCAAGACTCTGTGCGGCTTGCAAAAGCGTTGCTGAACTAATAACCAACGACCCCGCCCAACTCCAGCGACTAACAGAGCTCAGTGGTGTAAAGCAAAACCGAAACGAGTCTAAACCCAGTCCGCAAGAGTTGCCAGATGTACTTGATGGTGTTCGCTACCGCACAACTGACAGAGAACAGAACACCTGGTATATTTCTGTCAGCGAATTAGCAGGTCACCCTGTAGAAATATTCGCATCTACCGCCTTTGACCGTGACCAGCACCTGCAATCCAGGATTTCAAATCTAACAACCATCACTAGACTGATATCCCTCATTCTTCGCCATATCTTTATGGCAGAAACAATAACTCTTGAGAAGACACTGGTACAGTTACAGAAAAGTTCACGGCAACCTAACGACCTACCGGAAATATTAGGTAATATACTTGCGAAGTACTCTCCTCGTTTACGCGAAAAAAACAATTAAAAACTATACGAGTGACCAGAACCAGCCCAGCATCGTTCCACCACTACTTTTCATTCGACCCGACAGGGCCTTGTTCAAAGTTTTTTTGCCAATAACGTAGGGTAAGAAGCTACGTTTATGACCGAGACAGCAAAAAGCAGATCTGCCGAGGAGGAACCAGCGCAAAAGCGCCTCGTTTCCTCCAACGATACCTTAACAATCAAGATCAAATTCATAGGGGATATGGGTTTTATCAAAATGCCGTAACACCTTCTGCAGACTGTACAGATTTGGGACAGAGAACGTCAATTCCCAGGCGGGATACTGCGAGGAGTAGCTAGAGAGCAATTCCAGACTTCGCATCTCCATTTCATCGGGGGCAAATCCGACCGCACGCACAATTTCCCTGCGACTGGCTTTCAGGATATGCAGGATTTGACGTTTCCTCACGGCTGTTTTTCTTGTTCTCCAGAAAATATTTACAGCATCTTCCCTTTGGAATTTCAAATTCTTAAACCGCTCACACGCCTTACTGTGTACTGACAAACCTTTATCAGTAAGTAATGCACAATTTCCTTTCGAGGTTGGGTTTGGTTTACAGCAGGAAGAAAGTTTGACACACACAGGATCTAAGGTGGTTATTTCAATTTTATTAAAAGCCCCTGTTGGTGTAACAAGTGGAGAAACACCCCCCATAAAAATGGTTTTTATACTTTCCATTACTTCTCTTAACCGCGCCCTCCCTTCACCTATACGTATGTAAAGACCTGTCAGACTATCAGTTGTGTAATCTTCAAAGAGTTGAGGTGCTTTTTCACTTTCTAACACGTCAAATGGAATTCCATACCTGAGCATTTCCTGCCGCAGCATTGAGGCTCCAATCTCTTTGGTAACAGTTCTCATCCTTGCTTTAAATGTTTTTGCCAATTCACCACGCGCCCGTGCTGTTTTACATTTCGCCAGCATATCCTGTTCAAATCGAACCGGCTCTTCTGAACGAATAATACGCACCATGGCACCATCGGTTAAAACATGGGATGGGGACACTCGTTTATTACGAATCATGGCCCCTAAGCAGGTCAAACCAATTTGAGTATGTACCCGAAAAGCAAAATCAAGCACAGTTGATTTAATCGGCAGACTCACAAGATCACCATGCGGAGTGTAGGTATACATTTCTTTAATACTGCTTGCGGCAATAACATCACGATAAGAGATAGAATCCTCAGAACCGATAACATTAAACATTTCCTGAATTTCTCTAAAAAACCTCGCCTGCTTACTGGTCTTTGAGGTCCAGCCACGAAAAAGCCCACGCTGCGCCTTTCGCTCCATTTCATCCGTACGAATCTTAAATAAAAATTTCTGGCCTTCGATAATTGCTCTGGCGTGCAAGCCCTGATACCCAGTCGGCTTTGGGTTGGCAATAAAATCCCGAATAGTGCGAGGTATTGGATGAAAGGTCTGATTTACAATACCAAGGGCGCGATAACAGGCAAAAGAGTCCTCAACAACAATGAGTATTTCAAGGGGGGTATCGATGCGTTTTACCAGAATCCGGCTACTCACATCAAAATAGGCCCATAATTTTTTGGTTCGAATGTTAATCCTGCATGAAAAGTTATGATGCCTGGCACTTTTTTCTAAATCATCTACAATCTTTCGACCAAGTGGAGATTTCCGTAACTGGCGGATATGACTGTTAACTCTGGCTCCCTGTTTTGGGTATTTATACAACAAAGCCAGGTTATACATTTCTCTTTTCATGTTAAACAGACCGAAAAAGGTTGCCAGCGGAGCATAAATGTCTATGGTCTCATCGGCGATACGCTGACGTTTAGCCTTCGGCATAGCCTGGAGGGTTCGCAGATTATGCAAACGATCCGCCAACTTTACCAGCATCACCTCCGGTCTAAGAGCGGCACCAGTGAATATCTTCCGATGGGTGTGCCGGCTATTTGCCTGTTTATCTCCGGAAACGTGGGTGACCTTAGTACATCCTTCTACAATAGCGCGGACATAAGTACCGAAATCACGTCCTACAATCTCTGCCGTTACCTCCTCAACATCTTCAACTGTATCATGGAGTAATGCAGCAGAGAGTATTTCAGGATGGTTAATATCCATCTCTTCGGCAAGTATTTTAGAAACAGAACAGGGGTGAAGAATATAGGCATCTCCCGACCTCCGCCATTGATTCTCATGCGCATCGACCGCAAAATCCAATGCAGCCCAAAAAATTTCAGCACCATCTTTGTCCCCAATCAGCTCTTGCATTTGATTGCGATACAGTTCAAGATCAAATGGAATATGACGCATACTCACCTAGCCCGACTTAATCGGTAAAAAAATATTTGAAAAAGCAACCACGAAACGATTTTCTTGCCAGAAGGCGAGATAACAAATTCAAAGGTGCTAAATTAATAAGAAACAAATGTGAATGATATACATTCACTGCAAACAGTTCGCTTACGACTCAATTACCTTGCAAAACAAATCACAGGGAAAAACTTCCTCGACATTTCTTTTGCGTAAAACAGAGAAAAAACACAACACTCAAGTGGTACATATAAATCACTTAATTGTTTTTTCAGGATAATTGATATCAGTCTCCACCCGAACCTGTATCAATCAGCTTAACAAAATTCTCTTTACTGAGAAACAAAATCCATACAATGTCTAAAAAAAGCAAATCAAATAATAAATTCAAGACTTATCGCCCTCAAAAACATACAAAACCAAGCGCCCAACAACTGCATGCAGAACAAGTTGAACATACAATGTTGCGGATCTTATATCATAGTCACACAACACTCAGCTTGCCCGAAATTTTCACAAAGAAAGCCGCAAAAAGGTTTGACAAAAAATCAGCAAAATTTGCTATCGAAAAACTAGCCAAGTCTGGTGTCCTCAAAAAATCAGGAAAAGATGGTTTCACTATTCACCCATCGACACCTCTGTATACAGGGCAACTGATCCAAAACTCCAAAGGTTTTGGTTTTGTAAAGGCAACAGGAATTGGCACCAACACACCCATTTTATCAAAGGACCTGTTCATCTCCCAATCCAACATGGCCACTAGCATGCATGGGGATACTGTTTTGGTTCAAGGCTCTATTGGAAAAAAAGGTAAACGTTCTGAAGGGATTATCATTGATATTCTTGAAAGACGATCAAATCAACTTTGTGGCATTGTGTCCAAACAAGGTCATGAAATCTTTGTCTCTCCCGACGATTCGCACTTTCCTTTTAAAGTAAGCCTCAAAGATAGAAAAGATCGTCCTCTAAAAAATGGGGACGCGGTGATCGTTGAATACAAACGCCCCACAAAACCGGCAAGAACTCTTAAAGGCAAACTGGTGTCACTGCTCGGAGATGCTACTGATATCGATACACAGATGAAACTGGTGATCGCAAGTCATGAGATCACCCATGTTTTCAGTGAAGACGTTGAAAAGCAGACCGCGGCCCTTGATGATTCCTTTAGCATTGCCGATGACAGACTCGACCTTCGAGCACTGCAACACATTACGATTGATGGTGAAACAGCTAAAGATTTTGACGATGCAATCTGCATTCAAAAAACGAGAAATGGCTTTCGCCTTTACGTCTCCATTGCCGATGTTAGTCATTTTGTTGAACCCGGTAGTCCTCTTGACGAAGAAGCTTACCAACGGGGGACATCTATTTACTTCCCTGGTAGAGTTATTCCTATGCTCCCAGAACGATTGTCCAACAATCTCTGTAGTCTCGTTCCCCATGAAGATCGTTACACCGTCTCGGCAATATTGGATTTTGACAAGGCCGGAAATCGTACCTCTAAAGAATTTGTAAGATCCATAATCCACAGTCATCAGCGTTTTACCTATACAACTGTCAAGCAGATCTTAATCGACAAAGATCCTGTAATCCGAAGTGCTCACAAGCCATTTCTCACCCACATCAAGTGGGCGGGTGAACTTGCGGCAGTGTTACGCAAGCAGCGCACAAAACGCGGATCCATCGACTTCAACCTATCCGAACCGTCTTTTAACTTGGACGAGAACAACAAGGTTAGCAGCATCTCAAAGGTTGAGCGTAATTACGCCCATCAAATGATAGAAGAGTTTATGCTTGCTGCCAATGAGGCCGTGGCTACCTTTTTTATCGAAAAGGATATTGCGGCGATTTTTCGCACCCACGAGCCACCGGACACAACAAAACTCGAAGGCTTTTTGACCTATGTAAAAACACTTGGTTTGCCCTTGCAACCCTTTAAGAACAAGCCAAGCTGGTTTGTCGACACATTGAATCTGTGTAAAGGAACTAAGTACGAATATATTGTCAACAATCTCCTGCTACGAAGCCTCAAACAGGCTCAATATACAGCGACAAACTCAGGTCATTTTGGTTTGGCCGCCACCGCATATACCCATTTCACCTCGCCCATTCGCAGATACCCTGATCTGATTGTTCACCGCCTGCTTCTCTCACTGGGCGATACACAGAAAAAAGAGTCTGCCAATGAGAAGGAGAAACTGTCCTACCAAGATGCAGGAACTTTTCTTTCGACAAGAGAACGCGTTGCAGTAACCGCAGAGCGGGACATGAATGACAGACTAAAAGTCGCCTACATGAAAGATAAATTGGGAGAGCAATATTCTGCTATCATTTCAGGGCTCACAGAAAACAGCATTTTTGTGGTAATTGACAAGCTCTGTATCAGTGGTGCCATTCCAGTATACCTTCTCACAGATGATTATTATTTTCACGACCTAAAAAAATATAGCCTAACGGGTGAGATGACCGGAAAGACATATCAAATAGGTGATTCTGTCGAGGTAATCCTTATTAATGTAGACCCTCACATGAAAAGGCTCACCTTTAAATTAGGGGATTCCGAATAGGTAAAAATCCTATTTCCACTTGACTTTTTTTATAATTTTACATTATTTAAGTATTCTTATTCTCTACTATTAGACTCATTATAATGCTATTTTGTGCAACAGGCAGAAAGACAAATACCTAACACAAGACAAAAGTATATATACGTTCATACACCTTTACCTCTCGTGGTCACATGGCTGGGCACATTTCCCCCCTCGATTCCATCGCTATTGTTTTAGTTCGCCCCCGGGTTGCTGAAAATATTGGAGCAGCAGCCCGTGTTGCATATAACATGGGCATTAACCAACTCATTGTTGTCAGTAATGCAATGCCCGCCCGGGAGCCAATGGCAAAAATGGCCACCCATAATGCGGCACATATAGTGGACAACATTACCCTATTTTCTACTCTTGAAGAGGCTCTATCGGAGTTCTCACTCGTCGTCGGCACCACGGCCCGGCGTGGGCGGCACCGCTTTGTACAGCAAACAGTCCGGCAGATGGTGGCCAAACTCGTCCCACAAATCACCAACAACAAGGTTGCAATTCTCTTTGGCCCTGAGGATGCCGGTCTTACCAATGACGATTTAAAGTTTTGCCATATGACATCCGCTATCCCCACTGCAGAGTTTTCTTCGCTTAATCTTGCCCAGGCGGTTGCAATACACTGTTACGAATTACATTACGCAATTATTCACTCCCAAGAAGCCCCTGTCCCATCCCCCGAACGAGCCACAACTTTTGAACTCGAAAGTATGTACAGCCACCTCGAGGGATCACTCACAAGAATTAATTTTATCGATGAGATCAGCCACGATCATTGGATGAGTAATATCAGAAACTTATTTGCAAGACTAAAATTCACAGCAAAGGATGCGAATATCATTAGAGGAATATGTAAAAAATTTAACAAACATCAAGACAATATGAAATAAAACAAAATGGTGGTAAACCATGAAAAGTACTGAGAAACACACAAACTTTGTACTGCCCTCAAACAAATTTTACCCGCCACATATAGATGAATCGCAATCTCTTCTGAGAAGCGGTTTGCTCAGTAAAAAGTTCTCTTTCCAGGGGGACGGCAAAAAAGTCATCATAGTTGAAGCCCAAGCAGGTCAGGGCAAAACAACCATTGTTACCCAATACCTCAAAAATAATAACCTCACATTCACCTGGTACCAAATTGGCCCTGAAGACTCTGATCCTGTTCTGCTGATATCCTCTTTACTTGTAAATTTGGAAAACAATCTTTCAAACTTCCACTGCATAGAGTTAAAAGATATCCTCAACGAAGGTAGCATTGGCCCGCTGGATTTAACCCACTGCGTTGATCTTTTGTATACGTCACTCAACACATATCTCACAGAGGATATTCACCTGGTTTTTGATGACCTCCATCGTATAGAATATGGAACTCTAAGCAACTCGCTATTTGAGTATCTCATCGATACAGCCCCCAAAAGAGTTCATTTCATCCTTATCAGCAGGCTCCCCCTTGAGATCAAAGGTAAAGTTGTGCGCAATGGTAGCCAAATTGCTTATCTCAATACAAATGACCTTGCACTCAACAAAGCTGAGATTGAACAGCTCTATAATGATGTCCTGAATAAACATATCAGTAACCACGATGCCAGACGTATCCATAGCCTTACAAATGGATGGATAATGGGGATCATCCTGGCCAGTCACCCGATCTCGGGTCGCGCCAAGTTTTGGCAGAACCAAAAACAGGGACAAATCTCCAAATCAAAAACGGGCCATATGCTCGATTATTTCCAGGATGAGATTTTCGACCAAGTTCCACAAAACCTGCACAGCGCTATTTTCACACTTTCTTTTCTCCATGAAATCCCAGCAGATTTAGCAAAAAAACTCACAGGCATAGGCGACATAGGCAAGAAACTCGTCGATTTCACCCACGACAATTATTTCATTTATCGGCTTGATGACAAGGAGCTCATTTTTAGATTTCATCATTTCTTCCAGGAATTTCTGCAACAACGTGCTCGTCTGCAACTCTCTTCGACCGATATTCAGATGATCTATCAAACAGAAGCTCTGTACTACCTAGAGCATCAGCAGATAGAAAAAGCACTCACCTCCTACAAACACGCAGGGGATTTCAGCGCCATGGAGACCATCTTTCGGGATAAAGGGATGGAACTCATAACCAAAAACAAAACACTAACCCTTCTTAGCCTGCTACAAAGCATCGACGATACAACTCTATTTCAATATAAATGGCTTGTTCTCTACTCAGGTTTGCTCAGGGTGGATTACGTTCCCAAAACTACACTCCCCTACTGGAATGAAGCACGGAAACAGTTCAGAGAAACCGGAGCAGAGGAAGGTGAACTTATTGCACTTTCTTATACCATTTATTTTCATTTCGTCATTTCAGGAAGATACCACGAAGGAGCAGCTCTTTTACCTCGAACCAAACAACTGCTGGAAAAGAATAAAGAACACCTGCTAACTTCTACCATCATAATGGCCGCCCTAAATCTTGCCTCTGGTTACTGCTTTTTTAATGGCGACATGGATAGAGCAAGATATTACATTGAGATTGCCAGTACACTAGCCACACGATACGAACTAAAAAAATTTATCGCCTCAACGAGGTTTGTCCAGGGATACATCGAACTTTTAAGTGGTAATCGAGCAAAATTCTTAAGGGAAACGGAATACTGTTTCTCACTTTTCCATGACCCACTGGTAGGGGAGTCCAACAGGCTTACGATGCGCGTCATAAATCTCTGCTATCTTTCAATGAGCGGAGACCACAATAACTTCAACAGTCAGCAACTGGCCCTTCAAAGGGCAGCGGCAACAACTGTTGTTGAACAGACAGTTGCTGCTCCCTACCTATTTGTTTGGGGATGCAGTGCATTCTATTCCATTGGCAAGCCCCTTAAGGCCCTCGAGCTTCTGACGAAAGGTCTCGGAGTGAGCTCAACAGCCACGACCGACCACATGCACAGCCAACTATTACAATGGCAAGCCTTCGGTCTTGTCTTAACAGACCGACCAAACGAAGCAAGAGCCGTTATCGAAGAAGCAACGGCGAGGCGAAACCATGCTGGAGGACCTTTTTACATCGCATATAATGCGATCCTCGCTGGTGCCGTTTACACCCGCCTTAAAAATCATGATATGGCCCTCACTCATCTTGACAAAGGTCTCGCTATCGCCCAGTCGATCCCATCCACCTACCTCACCATCTGCGGCCTATTCAACCGTAGTTACGCCAAACTGTCAGGAGAAAGCTCCGAAACCGCCCTGGAAGATCTGGAAGCAGGACTTTCACTTATGAAAATAAACGGCTACAACCACTTTTGGAATTGGGAGCCGATCATGATGACCAAACTGCTCGGCCTTGCCGTTCAAAGAGATATTGAGAAATATTTTGCCATAAATCTCGCAAAAGCAAAACTGAAACTGTCTTTTTCAGAGAATGGAGAACCTATTCCCCTCTTGAAATTTACACTTCTGGACAGTTTTGAAATCAAAATTGAAGAAAGGGTCCTGTTTGAGGCTAAAGATCTCACTCCATTCCAGAGAGAACTGCTGGGCCTGCTTCTCACGGCAAAGGGGCAGCGTATCCCCCAGGAAACAATCCAGCTCACACTATGGCCGGACAGCTCACCTGCAAATGCAAGAAAGAGCTTCGATACCCTTCTTACCCGTTTGAGAAAACTCCTGACCCCACAACTCCCACTGCCGGTCAAACATTATCTTTATCTGCAAAAAGGCATTCTTTGTCTCAATAATTACCACATCGATGCCCTCGATTTCATTGAAGCTGCCCGTATTGGTCTGTCACACTGTAAAAACAATGACTGGTGGCAGGCGCAAAACTCCTTTATGACAGCACTTTCACTATGGAAAGGCGGCATGATTGAAGATATATTCCAAAGTGAACAGGCCCTCGAATTTAATGATGACGTGAGTAATCTTCTTGTGAATATCGCAACAACATGGGCAGACAAACTACCTAGTACTGCATTTACGAGTGAGGTTGTTGTTTTTTTTGAAAAGGTCCTCCAGACCAATCATCTGGAAGAAAAGCTCACATCTCTGCTCTACAGATTTCATCTCCAGCAAAACAGCCCCCTTAAGGCACATGAAACCCTTGCACGCTACAAACAGGCTTTGTTAAAAGCTAATTATAGCCAGGACGAAGCGTCTGAGTTTTCTTCAGCTATAATGCAACAAGCGACAGCGCAGAAAAGAAAGCAGACTCATAATTGAAACCTGAGTTACAATTATGATATTTGATTTTCTTCCATGGCTTTAAACAGTAACTGCCTTTCTCACCTATGTCCCAAACATGCTGATATACATACACCATACAGAAAAACTCACTTTAGCCACTAAACGGCCCGGAATTTGCATGAATTACGCAAGTACACTCAACAACACTGGAGCATATTATGATTTCGGCATACAACTCGTCCGTTTCGGCACTACAGACATTTGCGACAAGACTACATTCAAATTCCAATAATATCGCAAATGCGAATACAGATTCTTTCAAAAGAACGAGGGTGATGAATACCACAACAGAAGCTGGTGGCGTAAAAGCACAGGTGGAAAAAGTAGACACTCCCGGTCCAACAACATATAAAGAAACCTCCAATGGCTATGACCAGGTGGAACTGTCTAACGTTGACCTAGGTAGTGAAATAACAGATATGAATCTCAACAGTACACTGTACAAAGCGAATCTAAAAACCATTGAGACGGTTAATGAAATGAGTAAAGAACTCCTACAGCTTAAGGCGTAAAATTATTTCAGGCCAATCACACCAGTTATTACAAAAATTAAAAACTGAACGTGCATCGTCAATCGTTTACTCCCTGTAGCGGACACTCAGAACACAGGGGCTTGCTTTTTTTACAATACTTTGCAGCAACTCGTACAATAAGGGCATGGTATTCGTTAAAAAGCTCTACATCTTCTGGTAACTTTGACAAAAACAGATCCTGCATCGAATCATAGTCTGTCTCTTCATCCACTAACTGATGACGACTAAAAACACGATGGGTATACGTATCAATAACAAAAGTTGGCTGCTGACAGGCGTATAGCAAAATAGAGTCTGCGGTCTCAGGACCAACACCCTTTACCGAAAGAAGATTGTTTCGTCCCGATCCTAGCGAATCGCTGAGAAACAGATCAAGATCCCCAAAATAGAGTTGCTCAATCATATCCAGTAAATTCCGTAATCGTTTGGCCTTGAGATTGTAGTACCCTGAAGGCCTAATGTATGAGGCAATTTCATCCACCGACAGCATCTTAAAAGAGTCGTAGTTCAGGAGTCCTGCTTCCTTAAGATTACAGATAGCCTTAGACACGTTACACCAACTAGTGTTTTGAGTAAGTACAGCCCCAACAATAACCTCGAACGGGCTCTCGCCTGGCCACCACTCTTGATGACCAAAATGAGTCAATAGCTTGTGATACACCTCTAGATAAATATTGTTTTGCGTCATCATGCAAAAATCCGTCACCTTTGTTCGCTGAGAACATCTTTGTCACCAAGACAAATACCAATTTCTCTGGCGGTCATTATTTTATCACTGTTAAGATCAACTTTTTTACGCTTTTTTATCGCATCGGCAATGGGAACCGCGATCATAGTCGAGGCATTCAGAGCCACCATGTGATCAAATATTTTTTCCTCAACAAGCCTTACTGCTGCGGCACCAAAACGAAGAGCAAGCAAGCGATCAAAAGTTGTTGGAGAACCGCCCCGCTGCAGATGCCCCAAGACAAGTGAGCGAGTATCTTTACCCGTTATTGTGCGTATCTGAGCTGCAACCCATTCACCAACACCGCCTAAAATCATCTCATCCCGGCCCTGCTCCCCTTTGCCTTTATTAAAGGTCATTCCAGTATTCGTTCCAGCCCCTTCGGCAACCACAACAATAGAATAGTCTTTATCGTGGAGTTCATTGTCTGATATTTTATTACACACCTCTTGCATATCAAAGGGAATCTCAGGAATCAAAATCACATCAGCCCCACCAGAAATTCCAGAATACAAGGCTATCCAACCGGAATCACGCCCCATCACCTCTACCACAAGAACCCTGTTGTGGGACTTAGCAGTGGAATGCAGCTTATCTAGAGCCTCTGTAGCCGTAGCCACCGCTGTATCAAAGCCAAAGGTCCTGTCCGTCTTTTCCAGGTCATTATCAATGGTTTTAGGTACACCTATGACAGGCATCCCTTTCTCGGCAAATCGATGGGCAATATCCAAACTACCATCCCCGCCGATGGCGATATGACAGTCAAATCCCATACGATTGAAATTTCGTAGAATCTTATCTGAAACATCTACAATCTGAATCTCACCGGCCAGATTTTCAACTGGCCTTGAAAAGGGATTGCCTTTGTTAGTAGAGCCTAGAATTGTGCCCCCTGTAGAATAAATACCTTCAACATCTCTGGGTAAAAGTCGTATCATATCGTCGATATTTAAAAAACCGGCATAGCCTTTTCGACTTCCATACACCTCCCAGCCCCTTCTGTTACAGGCATGGACCACCGCATATATTACAGCATTTAAGCCAGGAGCATCCCCACCACCAGTTGAGATAACTATTTTTTTCATGTGTCAAACCCCAATGAATAATGACCCATGCCATTGAGTGTTGACAGCATGGAGTTCCCCGAAGAGATCTAAATTTATTATGCTAACGACTAGCGTAACTTTTGAATACGCATAGAATTTTAGCCGATTACAAGAATATATACAAAAAAACAATTTCACAGACCTAACTAATCAGGAAACTCAGCAATATCGGCCCAACCTGCACCTGTAAAATTTCAGAACAGCCTTGCAACGCAATAGAGAAGCATACAGACTTACCTAAGCGAACCAGCAAAGAACAGTAGCTTAGATGCCAGGGAATAGTTACCCGCATTCTTTGATTCATTCAAGATTATTTCCTCAATCTCATTTGCAAATAAAATTCATGTAGTCTATACACATTGAGCACGAAAAACAGCGATACCTTAAGAAAAAGCTTGCATACCTTTAAAGAGCAACTATCGTGCATGACCAGATAGATTGACTATTCGGCATCTCATCTTATGGTTTGTACAAATAGTTATACTCTTCAACAAAGGCGGATACCAGGCTAGAAGGGTGTCCAGGAAGAAAAAAACAAGGAGGCGTTTCATGTCAGAATTTACTGTAACAGATCTTGCTGTTACAAAACTCAAAGAATATATGCAGACAAATAATATAAACTCTGCTCTTCGTATTGCCTTAATGCAGGGCGGCTGAAGTGGTCCCTCTTTGGGTTTGGCTCTGGATGAGCCAAAAGATAGCGATAAGGTTTTTGATAACGACACCATTAAGTTTTTGGTCGAAGATAGTTTAATGACCACTTGCGGTGGAATTACTGTAGATTATGTAGATGCAGGTCCTCGTTCAGGATTTGGTATCACCTCTGTAAACCCGCTCAGCTCGGGTGGCGGATGTAGTTCAGGATCTTGCAGTTCAGGTAGCTGTGGCTGAGATACATATCTCAACGTAGCCAGTTGATATTACGTATAATAGCATTAAGACGAGCCCTTTTTAAGGCTCGTCTTTTTTTTGCCCTTTTGCCTGTGTCAATTTCTTGACACAGGTGTTTTCAGCCTTACTATCTCTCCTGAAACAGACACATCACTCTTGAAAGAAATCTTTGAACAAACCAAGGAAAGAATTATGCAATTTGACAAATTCACTATTAAATCCCAAGAGGCAATACAGGGAGCACAACAGATTGCACAGGACCAAAACCACCCTGAAATACAAACCGCACATCTGGCATCATCACTTATGACCCAGCCTGACGGTATAGTAGCACCTGTAATCAAAAAAATCGGACAGGATCCCTCATTAATACTGATGGAGATAAACAACATCCTCAAAGAATTACCTACTGTTACCGGATCAGGCGTTGGCCAGATATATACCTCTACGGAGTTAAATTCGACCCTCAACGAAGCCCTGACAATTGCCATCAGCATGGGAGATGATTTCGTAAGCGGTGAGCATCTATTTCTGGCGCTGTTAAAAGATACCGGTTCGAGGCTTTGCAAGAGATTCATAGCCAAAGGGCTCTCTGAAAAGAATTTTCTCCAGGCATTATCTAGTCTACGGGGCTCTCACCGTGTTACAGATCAATATCCTGAAGAAAAATATCAGGCCCTTGAGAAGTATGGAAAAAATCTAACACTCCTTGCTAAACTTGGGAAAATTGACCCTGTGATAGGCAGAGATGAAGAAATCAAACGTATCATGCAAGTACTATCAAGAAGAACAAAAAATAATCCGATCCTTATTGGCGAGCCAGGGGTTGGCAAAACTGCCATCGTAGAAGGATTAGCCCAACGCATTGTAAACGGTGATATTCCGGCAACACTTGCAAAAAAACAGGTTATCACCCTGGACCTCGGAGCTCTCATTGCCGGGGCAAAATACCGTGGTGAATTCGAAGATCGCCTCAAAGCTGTACTCAAGGAAGTGGAAGAAAAAGCCGGAGAAGTGATCCTATTCATAGATGAAATTCATACATTGGTCGGCGCTGGAGCGGCTGAAGGGTCAATGGACGCCTCAAATATGCTAAAACCAGCTCTTGCCAGGGGCGAACTCCACTGCGTCGGAGCGACGACTATTGATGAATACCGAAAGTACATAGAAAAAGACAGCGCCCTTGAACGACGTTTTCAACCTGTACTCGTCCAAGAACCTTCCGAGGAGGATACCATTGCGATCCTCCGCGGAATCAAAGAAAAATATGAAGTCCATCACGGGGTTCGTATCCAGGACAATGCCACCGTGGCGGCTGTAACATTATCCAGTAGATACATCACGGATCGCTTCCTCCCGGATAAAGCAATCGATCTCATAGATGAAGCAGCATCACAACTGCGCATCGAAATAGACTCAATGCCATCAGAAATTGAGGATTTTGAACGGCAGAAAATCAAGTTAGAGATTGAAAAAGAGGCCCTTAAGAAAGAAAAAGACAATATTTCTAAAGCCCGGCTTGGTGACATCACTCGTAAACTTGCCAACCTAAACGACTCGCTTAAAGCCCTTAAAGCCCAGTGGCACCTCGAAAGGGATACTATCCAAAACATAAGAAAGATTAAAGAACAGATCGACGAGAGTCATGCCGAAGAACAACAGGCAGAAAGATCTGGTAACCTAAGCCTCGTTGCCGAACTACGATATGGAAAAATCGTAAAGCTAAAACAGAACCTTGAGAAAGCCAACACTGCCTTACAAGATATCCAGGCAACGCAGATGATGCTAAAAGAGGAGGTCGAAGCTCAAGACATTGCAAACATCGTAGCCAAATGGACCGGCATCCCGGTAGACAAACTCCTCCAAGGGGAAAAAGATAAACTCGTTAATGCCGAAGATATACTAAGTAAAAGGGTGGTCGGTCAAAAATCGGCTATTGCAGCAGTGTCATCAGCCATCAGAAGGGGGCGTGCAGGCTTGCAGGATCCGAACCGACCACTGGGCTCATTTATATTTCTTGGAACTACAGGAGTTGGCAAAACGGAACTCGCCCGTGCACTTGCGGAGCTAATGTTCGAGGATGAACAGGCTATAATCAGGATTGACATGTCTGAATACATGGAAAAACATTCAGTTGCGAGGTTGATAGGAGCCCCTCCTGGATACGTAGGTTACGAAGAAGGCGGGTATCTGACAGAAGCTGTACGAAGACGCCCCTACTCTATCATCCTTCTCGATGAAATCGAGAAAGCACATCCTGATATTTTCAATGTCTTACTTCAGGTTTTAGATGATGGACGGATGACCGACGGCAAAGGGCGCACAGTGGATTTCAAGAACTCTCTTTTCATAATGACATCGAACCTTGGTAGTAGCACAATTGCAGAGCTGGAACGACAAAACAGTAGCAAGTCGACAATCCAGGAACATGTAAATAGTACACTGCTCGAACACTTTAAGCCGGAGTTCCTCAACAGAATTGATGAAACAATTATTTTTAACAGCCTTACCAAAGAAGATCTGATGATCATAATAGACATTCAACTGAAAAAATTATCCGGCAGACTGGAACAACAAAACCTGCAAGTAGATATAAGAGAAAGCGCAAAAAGGTTCTTAGTAGACAAAGGATACAATCCAGCATTTGGGGCAAGACCATTGAAAAGAACTATCCAACAAGAACTTGAGAATCCACTTGCGATGATAATACTGCAAGGTGGCCTTGAGAGCAGTTCCCATATTATAGTGGAGGGATCCAATAGCGAACTCACGTTTACCACTATTGCCAAACCGTGAAGAGGGCCCCTATTGTTAAAGAGTAGATAGTGAGTAAAGCTTTACACTTCTATTGAGTTGCATTACATAATCTAAGGATTCTTGCTCTGCAGCTAAGCAATGCTGCAGATGTATCGCAACAGTATGAAGACAACTGACAACCGCCAACAACTTACAAACGGATAATATATGAGTGCAACAATAGAAGAACTCACCATAAACTATGAAGAAGATGATGTTCTTGTCGTTAAAGAAACTGGAAAGCAGGTTTTATCAAAAGGTGCGTGGACCACTATCCTCTACCGCTATAACAACCTTGATAGAAAGACCAGTGAATACGGTAAGGACATGTATACCATCAGGCGCTACCAAAAACGTCAGGGAGAGTATACGATGAAATCAAAATTTAACATTTCCAGCAGCGAGCAAGCTAAGAAGATAATCTCCGCATTAGAAACATGGGTGGACGAAGGAAAGTAAAGAACAGAACTTCAATGGATTAGAGTACATGCACCTGCCTCTCACCAGCAACAAAGGCAAAAAAGAAGCATAATAACACATTTTATTGTTGACGGGACGCCGGTGATCATGTACTTTGCCGCTCGTTGTTGAGCAACACTGAAAAGCAAACAGCCTGAACGGCACCGTTACTTTTCGAACGTTACTCACCAACGAAAACAAAATAAACTTTTCCTTGA
>NVXR01000023.1 GCA_002733995.1 Desulfotalea sp.
TGGCTGTTGTCGAACTTGTAAGAGCAACGGCAGGCAGTGAGCACCGCATTGAACATATCAACAAGACGCCGGTTCTGCGTTTGCGCAATCATCTGTTGCCTCTGGTCTTTATGGATGACCTTCTGGAACTCGAACGAGATCCAGTACCTGTCGCTGTATCTGAAGAGGCTGATGTTCCACAATCTGGTGAAACAGTAGCCGCCGAAGATGTGCAGCCTGAAGAACTCGTGCCTGCGAAGCGGACTTCTGAAAATGAAGAGGCCTTCATTGTGGTCACTCATGTCGGTGGTCAGCAATTCGGTATCGTTGTCGACAGTGTGTTCGACACTGAGGAAATTGTGGTCAAACCCGCAGCCTCCATCCTTCGCGACATTACGATGTTCTCCGGCAATACAATTCTTGGTGACGGCAGCGTTATCATGATTGTTGATCCAAATGGCATTGCGCAGACCATCAGCAGCGAAATGAAYGAWAGCGATAAGAAATCCGGTGCCCAGGAAGAAAGCACGAATGTGGGTGACGGCGAAATGTCTCTCCTGGTCTTCAGAGCTGGTACAAATGAGCCGAAGGCTGTTCCATTGTCGCTGGTTACACGACTTGAAGAATTTGATATTTCAGATATCGAACAATCCAACAACCAATGCCTGATCCAATATCGCGATAAATTGATGCCGATCATCAATGTTGCGGATTCTTCATCTCTGAAAGAAGAAGGCCGTCAGCCTGTTCTGGTCTTTACAGAAGATGATCGCTCGATTGGCCTGGCGGTTGATGAAATCATCGACATCGTCACGGATCGTCTGAATGTTGAGCTCAAATCTGACGTGGATGGGATTATGGGCTCTGCCATCATCAAGGGGAAAGCCACTGAGGTGCTTGATGTCGGCCACTATCTGACACAGGTCTTTGAGGATTGGTTCCGCAAAGAAGGTCCGGTCGGGGTTCCGGCTGCCTTTGGGAAGAAAGTTCTGCTTGTAGATGACAGTTCATTCTTCCGCGCAATCGTGTCTCCTTTGTTCGTCATGGCAGGTTATGAAGTTCAGGAAGTTCACAATGCAGCGGAAGCACTGGAACTGCGTGATAAAGGTATGTCTTTCGATGTGATCGTGTCCGATATTGAAATGCCGAACATGAACGGATTTGAATTTGCCACCTACTGCACATGTGCGTCCTCTCGGATCTGTAGATATGAAATAGTCAACGTCGAGTCCTTTAAAAGGGCTGTGATGTTTTTTACTGTAGTCATTGATATGCGCGAATATGTCAGTACTACCTAATTGGGGAGAAATGAATCCAAAGCCTTTTGCTTCATCCCACTTTGAAATAGTGCCTCTCTGGTGTGTCATAATTTCTTGCAGTTAGTTTTTGAGAAATTAGGCATATTGGGGAACTGAGCCAGTGATCCTATCTGTTGTCTTAGAGATATGGTTCTGTAGAAGTTTAAAAAAAGTGGCTGGGCATGGGACAACGAATGCTGTCGTCTGATGGCCCCTCTCCTGTGGTTACAGATAAAAGAGGGGCAGATGGCCATACGTTAAGGATTCGGTGAGCATTTTGTCGAAATGTGATCAGGAGCAAAGAAATATTTAATGGAAGCTAGGTCTTTACGCCGATTACGGCAAAATGCTCAGGTGAGTTTAGGGGCAGGATGGCCGTCTTACTTGGGGAGGTAGTCACCCATAAGTTTTTCTATAGCGACAACAGACACAGAGTCGTCAGGAAGTTCCATGAGAGATTTACATTCCATATCGAATGTTAATAATTGAGGATCGGTCGGTATAACACCAGCTATTGGCAGGCCAATGTCAGCAACTTCATTTAAAAATGGCTCACTGAGTTCTTCGGGGCCACGGGTCACCACTATTGCTATATTTTTCACCTTGAGTTTGAGGCTGTCGAGCATGGTGTTGATGCGACCTACGGCACGCAGGCCTCGTAGGGAATAATCGGTGACCAGAAACAACATATCCACTTCGCCGCTGGTACGTCTGCTGAGATGTTCCATGCCTGCTTCATTATCAACAATCATATATTTGTATTGAGTACTTAACTTGTCAGTGAAATTATTAAGGATATTGTTGACCATGCAGTAGCATCCTTGACCTTCCTGACGGCCCATTACGATAAGATCGAATGTTGATGTTTCGATAATTGCCTGTTCGACCAACAGCTCAAGGTAGTTGATTTTATCCATTCCAGAGGGAATACCCTGGGGATCTTTCATATATGTTTCACGGATGTCACCGATGGTACTTGGAACTTTCAGGCCAAGGGTTTCTCCGAGGTTGCTGTTGGGGTCCGCATCAACCGCGAGCACCGGATCCTTGTCTTTGTTCGCCAGATGACGAATAACGAGTGAAGCAACTGTGGTTTTCCCTACACCGCCTTTTCCTGCAAATGCAATGACTTTGCTCATACAAATCTCCGTAAAATTGCTTTGAAAACAAGATAATAAAGAAAAATAGGCCACTAATTTCACTTTTTCCTAAAAAAGTACTAGATGAATAGTAAACATATTAAGGAAAAATAAAAGAAAAAACCACCAAGAACATTAAGATTCAAGGTGGTTAAGGAGGTCGTCGTACAATAAACCCTAGCACGTAACGGTTTTTTTCTTGAGTTTCGTCTTCTTTTTGTCAACAGGAGGTCCAAGAAGAGCTAGCAGCCCATCAATATGGGCTTGGTTGATTGTGTTATTTTCTTTTATTCCGAGCTGATCTGGTTCAAGGCCTAAACAAAGGCCAATGAGTTGTGGGTAGACAAGCACGGGGAGTATAGTGTCATATTCTGTCGGCTCAGTCATCTCTTTTTGAGTCGTATCGAATTGAAGGTGACAGTACGAGCAAATCGGCACGATGTAATCAGCTCCTGCTGCTTTTGCCCCTGTTACTTTTTCTTGTAACAGCTTGTGGGAAAGTTCGTTATTGATACCTGCAAGAGCAGCACCGCAACATTCGAGCTTCCCTCGCCAGTCCAGGCTGCTAATGCCTAATATTTCAAGGAGTTTGTCTGTTATCCTGGGAACAAATGAGTCCTCAAAGAGGGTAACTTCCCTCGGCCGGAGAATATGGCATCCCTGGATGACGGCAACGCTTAGTTTGGTAAACTTCCAAGAAAGGCTAGGGGTAATCTTGTTTGTGCCAATGTCGTCATGGAGTACTGTAAGGAAGTGTTTTATGCTGACGCTACCGGTGAAATTTAGACCTTCTTTTGCCAAGATCAGGTTGAGTTTGTTCCTCAGTTGTGTGTTGGCGTTGAGGACCTGTTTTGTCTTTTGCAGGCTGGCAAAACAACAATTACAGATGACAAATATGTCGAGTCCCCTAGCTTCTGCAATTGCCATATTTCGCATGGAAGGCAGAAGATAAGCCGACTCATCAATATTACGAGCAGGGTAACCGCAACAGTTGAAATCATCAATTGTCTCAAGTGTTACATCCAGTTTTTTGAGTACCGCTTTCATGGACCGGCTGTACTGCGGTATACGTACAGGGATGTTGCAGCCTTCAAAAAGAGCATAATTCATATGTTTGCTCCTGTTTTAATTGATTGAACAGCCTTATTCTTGAGACCATAAAAAATGTCACATAATTCGACTTGATTAGGGCAATGTTCCTGGCAGAGGTAGCAGGTGGAACAGTTCCAGATCATCTGGGAACTGAGAGCTAGGTCCAGATCACCGATCCCTAAACTATAGATGATCTGGTGGGGAAGAAGACCGAGGCTTTCTGCCGGATTGGAATAGCTGCGTACGACTGGACATATATTGGTGCACCGTTGGCAGGAGTAACAACCTTTGTATGAGTTGTTCTCGGTGAACGTGTCAGCCTGTCCAATGGTCAGGGGGATCGCTTTTGCAGAGAGTGGTGTGAATGAGGCCTTGAAAAGTTCAGTCACCTCCTTAAGAGCCGTAATGTGGTCGTCCACAAAATTATTGGCCAGGGCAAGTGGAAAGGAGAAGTGACTTAAAAGTGTGGCTTCTGGAGGACCGTTTTGGGTCAAAAAGTATCTGGCGTTAATGAAGAGCTCTTTAAGGTTAATACCAGAAGGGCAGATGCTTGTGCATCTATCACAACTGGTGCAGACGTATAATCCTTCCTGCAATTCCTTTATTATTTGAGGTTCGGTGAGCTGTTTTGCCGCAATCTTTTTAAGGTACTGTACTTTTTCTGACGGAAGTATAAATTCGTTGCCAAAGGATTCATAAAACATGTTGGAGGAGCATTCAACAGAGCAGGATCCACAGTGGGTGCAGGCTGAAAGGCCAATCATCTGGCTGTTAAGGCTGTTTGCTAACCCGGAAGGTTGGCTTTTTGTTACGGCCTTAATGAGGAGGCTGACCGGGGCTGAAACCATGTGAAACATTTTGCTAAATGGAATCCAGCAGAGAAAGGTTAAGCAGAGGGTGAGGTGCAGATAGTAAAAAAAGGTGACTTGCACAGCTCCATCCCCAAAGGTGAGAACGGGGCCTATTGAGCGGGCAATAGAATAACTCATAAAGCCACTTCGGTTGGATGCATGACACTCTATGCAGCTGTCAGCATTTATTTCCTGGCCACTTGCGACCAGTGCGGTTGCTGGGGCGCTTTTAAAATTGGCAGAAACAAGACCATTTTCATGTACCCAAAATGCCTCCAGAGCAAGTTCTTCCTCTTCATCTGCAAGTGCGCCATATTCTTCGACCATTGATTGGTATGTACTGTAAGAGGACATTTTACTTGCCTCAAGAAAAATGCCGGAACAGATGATTGAGCCGATAAAAACAAGAAGTAGCCAGTCTGTTTTGGCCGATTTTAGTCGTTGTGATTTACAGGCGAGCCTTCTATAGGTCGCGAGTCCAATTCCTATCAGTGTCAGCAGGCCAAAGAGGTTGCGTAAAAAAAGAAATGGATTGCGGGTTGGCTGAAAGTCAGAGAAAAGAAAATCGCTTACGATGCCACTCAGTGCATGGAGAAAAAAAAGCAGTAGAAAGCTTGTGGCTATCAGGGTGTGGGTTGCCCAACGTAATAAACTTTTATCAAAAATACGTTTTTGGCAAACAACATCTACAAAAAAGGCTCGAACCAAGGTGAGTATTTTAGCACTGAAGATGGTGGTAAAAAGAGCCCTGCAGCAAGAGAGTACTCGGGTGCCAACCGATGGCAGTGGTAGAGGTGAGATTCCTGCGGTAAACCATTTAGAGAATTGAAAAATTAAGCCAAGAAGACAGACAATAATCGAGAAGGATAACAGTATATTAAAATTCATAATTGTTTTTGTTGCACCTTCAGTTTTATCCAGATAGAGGAACGTTAACGTGGTTATCAGTCCAGGTATTTACCAGTATTACGCAGCACACCTTGGCTGAGACCTCTGCCTCCTGATATCTTAAATGATGACAATAAAACAATGTTGAGATGTATTATTACTGAAATATATACTGTTTTTCGGTGGCAACGTCGAGTTTTGATTTAGTTGCATATAAACATAACAATAATTAATCCAAACCATCTCTTAAACTAAATATAGACTCCGTGTTCTCCTTTGTCAGCCAATTGAAATAAATTGAAATTGATCTGTAACCGGTTCTTTAGGGGAGTTCAAGTAGAACGACAGTGCCGATCTGACCAGTTTTCTCTATGCTTATTTGACCATGATTTTCCTCTAGGATTCCGTTGACCATACAGAGTCCTCGACCTGTTTTTTTGTCGACTTCTTTTGTGGTGCAGAATGGCTTGAATACCTTGCTAAGATTCCCAGGGGGGCTTCCTGCTCCGGTGTCTGAAACATCAATATACGCCTTTCCTTTTGCTCGGTTTCTGTATGTCTTGAGGGTGAGGGTTCTGCGTCTTTTAAAATGTGGGCCGTGCAGATAAATCAGGTCAATGTTTTGTGTTGAGTATCAAAAGTTGTTTTATGCTGCTGTTGATAAAAGTCAAAGGCTGACCCTAAAAACACAAGTTGCTTGGGGGGAACGACGATATGTAAGGTGCTGACGGTGGGGTGATTTTGGGTGCTGGCAATGAGATTAGATTGTGATTGGAGGGACGCAAGGTGTGTGAGTAAGGTCTGCTAGGAAAAGGAGCAATTCGAAATGCTTGCTGACAGCTTGAGTTTTTGTGAAAATATCCAAGCTGTCAGCAGTTAAAGAAGTACTATTGTAGGTTTACAGGCTGTTTCTCTTTAATTCGGTCCATCGCTTCGATGCCGTCATATGCCTCTGTGACACGGAATTTTTACTTTCCAGTTTCATGCAAAGCATATCTACGAGATCGGTATCATCATCAACCACGAGAATCAGTTTATTGTGGCTCATACTTTGATCTCACTCAATCAGCCGAGTTTAAACTTGAGGTCGGGGAAGAAGACCTGCTCGTTCGCAGATTTCTTCAACTTTTTCTTCCCACTCGATAGCCATAATATGGAATCCTGCAACACCCTCAACTTTTTTGAGCCGTTTTATAGTCTCGACACAGATTGCAACACCTTCTTCCGCCTGTTTATCTTTTGGAACGGAGGACATGCGGTCAATAACCTCCTGGGGTACATCCATGCCAGGAACCCTTTTAGACATGTATTTAGCAGCCCCAAGAGATTTACAAGGTGTTACACCGGCGAGTATATAGCACTTTTTATGCAAGCCTAATTTACGAACACCTTCCATCCATTTCTCAAATTTGTCTACATTGAAAATGCATTGTGTCTGGATGAAATCAGCACCAGCTGCAATCTTTTTGGCAAGCCGCATAACCCGTAATTCGAAAGGATCAGCAAAAGGATTTGCCGCAGCTCCAATAAACATTTTGGGTGCTCCTTTTAGTTCAGCACCGCCCTGGAAAATCGACTTGTCACGCATGTCTCTCACCATTTGGATCATTTGGATAGAGTCAATGTCGTGGACGTTCATCGCCTGGGGATGATCTCCGAATTTAGTGTGATCCCCGGAAAGACAAAGCATAGTGTCTATACCAAGGGAGTAGGCGCCAATAATATCGGCTTGCATAGCCAATCTGTTTCGGTCTCTGCAGGTTATCTGGAAAAGAGGATTGAGGCCTTGTTGTTTAACGATAACAGATGCCGCAAGGCTGGACATTCTAACCATTGCTGTTTGGTTATCTGTGACGTTGACCGCGTCCACAATACCTTTGAGATAGTTTGATTTTTTAATCACCTCATCTGGTTTACAGCCTCTTGGTGGGCCACATTCAGAGGTAACTGCCAGATGTCCTGCCGCCAAAATCTTTTCTAAATTGCTTTCAGTTTTCATTCTGCCAAATCCTCTCTGATAATCTTTCTAGGACCACTTCCCCCACCAGTTCTCCAATCCTTGGCTGGAATAATATCTAAATACCTCTCCGTAAGACCAAGGGTTTTAAGCCTGTCCCAGATGAGCTGCCATGCGCAGTCCACATCTTCACTGATTTCGCACTTCCCTGTGGTTGAACCACCGCAGGGGCCGTTCATGAGTTGTTTGGCACATCTTGAGATAGGACAAATGCCACCGGTGATACCAAGGAGGCAGTCACCACAGCCTTGGCATCTTTCAGCCCAGACACCCTGACGCTCAGATGCGCCCATAAATTTGGTGTTCAGAGCAGGGAAAACAGGCTTGTCTTTGTAGCGCATTGCAATTTGTTGTACACCGCAACCACAGGCCATAGACAATACCGCGTCCGCTCCATCGATCATGGATGCAAGTTCTTCAACATATTCTGGGTCACACTGTCTCTCTATCGTGTGTTGTTGTATTTCTACGGATGTGCCGGATTTTAATCTGGCCATCTGTAAACCGGATGCGAGCATTCCAACTTCTTTTCGTCCCCCGGCGGCACATACAGTAACACACTCATTACAGCCAAGAAGGAGTATGCGCTTAAATGGCTTGATGTACTCAATGAGTTCTTCTAAAGGTTTTCGTTCAGCAGTGATCATGGTATTTCACTCTCCTTATTAATTATACAGTCAACTCTGTCAACGCAGTCGGCTACAGGCTTGCGGATGCTTTTATTGGACTTGGACCAAGTTTTCGGATCTTCTCGGTGATAGTCGAAGCAACTTCCGCGAATCGGTGTCCCATTCCGGCTGAGATGTTGACCATCTCCAGCCGTTCGCTTTCTAAGCCGATTTCTTCTAAATATTTTTGCACGTAGGCTATGCGTTTTGCAGCTTTAACATTGCCGTTTTTAAAATGACAATCACCATCAAGGCAACCCGCGACGTAGACACCATCTGCACCTTTTTCAAATGCTTTGACAATATGCAGAGAATCGACCTGGCCGGAGCAGGGGACTCTGATAATTTTCACATTTGAGGGATATGGCAGGCGTTGACTGCCTGCCATGTCTGCGGCTGTATAGGCGCAATAATGACAGCAAAAAGCCACAATTACCGGTTCAAAGTTTTCCATTATGCAGTTATCCTCTCAAATAATTGTTCTACTTTTGCAAGTATCCTATCGTCTTCAAACTGCATCAGTTGAATAGCTTTTGCCGGACACTCTGAGACACACATACCGCAACCGTGACACTTGGCGGGATCAATTTCTGAATAGCCGTCTGCATTGATAAATGGCACACCAAATGGACAGGCTCTGACGCAGATGAGACAGGCTGCACATAATTTCCCATCAACTATAGCAGCTGTTGCTCCAAGACTGATCTCATCCTGTGCAAGCATGGTTTGTGCTCGGGCAGCCACTGCATTAGCCTGGGTAACACTCTCCCGGATAAGCTTTGGTGAATGTGCTGTTCCCGCAACAAAGAATCCAGGCACAGGCATATCAACAGGACGAAGCTTGACATGGTCTTCAAGAAAATAGCCATCTTCGGTCCGAGGTAGCTTAAAAATCATGGCTAGTTCTTTGTTGGACTCCTGATCGGCGATCATTCCTGTGCTGAGGCAGAGGTTATCCGCACACACCGTGACGTTCATACCAAGGATTGTGTCATAATAGGTGACATCAATCGTATCACCGGCCGCTTCAACAACAGGTGGCTTGTCTTGATCGTAGCGGACGAAAACAACCCCCCGCTCGCGTGCCATCTGGTAATACTTCTCCTGGAAGGCGTATGTGCGCATATCACGGTAGAGTACAAATATTCTGGCATCCGGATTGATGTCTAAGATGGCAAGTGAGTTTTTAACCGCATTCTGACAACATATTCTCGAACAGTTAGGATTGTCTTTGGTGCGGGAGCCCACACACTGGATCATTACAACATTCTGCCATTGTTTTACCTTGTCAGGATTTTCAAACAGGTATCTTTGGGTCTCAAGCTGTGTTTTTACAAGTGGTGACTCATCAAGCAGATACTGTTTTGGGCGATTGGATTTCGCACCTGTTGCCAGGATTGTAATCCCATGTTCGATCTGTCGGTAGGACATCTGAGGCCCACTTTGCATGCCCGTGGTGAACATACCAGGCATACCGGAGTGGTCTACGATGAGTGCGCGGGTTATAACCTGAATGTTGTCGTGACTCTTAACCTTCTCTATCATGTTCGCCACGAAGGCTTGGATATCGCCGCCTTCAAGGGTTGTCAGTAAAAAATTCGCAAGACCACCCAGCTTGTCACTCTTTTCGGCAATATAAACCTGATAACCCCGGTCGGCAAGATTGAGCGCTGCCGTCATTCCTGTAATTCCACCGCCCACCACAAGAACATTCTTATTCATGGGAATTGTCTGGTCTTCAAGGGGGTGCGCTTGTACCACAGAGGCTACAGACATGGCAATAAGGTCTTCGGCCTTTTTCTCAGCCTCCTTAGGTTTACCGCTGTGGACCCAGGTTGCTTGATCTCGAATATTTGCAATTTCAACGAGATATTTATTGAGTCCAGCTTTTTGTAGAAGATCCTGGAACTTTTCTTCATGGGTTCGGGGGGAGCAGCCGCCAATGACAACCCGGTTGAGTCCTTCCTCAACGATGGTCTTGCGGATGTCTTCCATGGAACTTCTGCTGCAGCCATGTCCTTCTGCTTTTGCTACGGCAACATAGGGAAGGGCTGCCGCGTGGGCTACCAGATTGTCTACATTGACAACACTGCCAATATTGTCGCCACAGTCACAGATAAAAACACCGACCTTAGGTTCTTCTAATAAAACGTCACGTTCTACAAGCTCTTCTTTTGGTGCCTGAGCCTCAACAATGGTTTCTGGTAGATCCGCTGCTGCTAGACAGGCGGCGGCGCTAGCCTGTACCATTGTTTCTGGGATATCTTTTGGCCCTTCAAAGGTGCCGGCCACATACACACCAGGTTTTGTGGTTACAACGGGGTTAAATTCTTCTGTTATCGGGAAGAAGTCACTGTTCAGTTCAATCCCCATTTTTTCTGCGAGTTGTCTTGTGTCTGCAGAGGTTTTAAAGCCGGTGGAAAGAACGACCATGTCAAACTGTTCTTCAAACCTTTTGGTACTATCTTCCTTGGTGTAACTGAGTGTCAGGTCAGTTGTACCATCTGGTTGGAGAATTGAGTGTGGCCTGCTTCTCAAAAAGCGTACATCAAACTCATTTTTTGCCCGATTAAGATAGAGCTCGTAATCCTTACCAAACGTGCGCATATCCATATAAAATATTGTTGTTTCAATATCTTTCTGAAAGCGCTCTTTTGTTACAATAGCCTCCTTGAGGGCGAACATGCAGCATGCGTTAGAGCAATAGGCTCCGGCCTCTTTTTGTAAACCCCTTGAACCGATACATTGTATCCAGGCAACTTTTTTCGGCTGCTTGCCGGTGGATGGACAGAGGAGTTCACCACCTGTGGGTCCGGATGCAGAAAGAATTCTTTCGTATTCGAGGCTGGTCACAACATCGGGCAGGTTTGAGTAGCCAAGATAATCGAGATGGCTAGGATCAAAGACATCAGCGCCGGGAGAAAGAACAATGGATGAACATTTGATCTCTCTGTTAATAGGCATGTCGTCGAGATTGATGGCACCGGCCTTGCATATCTTTACGAGCGCTTCGACATCTTCACATTTGTCAAGATCAATGGAATACGCCTGGGGAGTCGCCTGGGGATACCGCATACAGGTCGGAGCTCTGTGGTCAAGACCGGGGTTAAATCGTACACAACCAGGGAAATGGGTGAGACAGTCCCCACAAGCGGTACATCTTTCAAGATTAATATAGCGTGGTTTTGAGGTTAGAGTGACGGAGAAATTACCTTTTTCTCCGCTAACATTGCTGACCGTTGTCATGGTTAGCAGTTCTATATACTCTTGTCTGTTGCTTTCAGACAGGTGGGGAGCAATAGTACAAAGATCACAATTATTTGTTGGGAAGGTTCGATCAAGCTGAGTCATCAGCCCCCCAATTGTGTAATCCTTGTCTATGAGAATGACATTTTTTTTAGCTTCCGCTAAATCAAGTGCCGTTCGTATTCCACCAAGTCCGCCGCCGACAACGAGCACCTTGTTGTTTTGGTTTGTTTTTGAATTCTGCATTGTTACCTTTCTTGTCACAAAATTAGCAGGCTTAAACGAGCTATTCGGTCAATCCTTGGATAAAATGCTGCACCGGATTCATGTCTTACATATTTGCAATATCAAGAATCCCCGGAAGTTTGTGTTCCCAACCCAATGTCTGGATGAGAACACCCGGACAATTTTCTTTAATGGCTGAAATAGTCCTCCCGCAAGTGCGCTCATCCTCATAATTCCGTTATCCATATCCGGAACAACAGCATCAATTCTGCCTTTGAGGCGTTTGGCATCGGTGATTATTCGAGATATGTTGATTCCTGTTGGTGTGTGTGTGTTCCCAAGGACAGCAAATTCATTTGCAGCCAATCTTTTTTGAAAACTCATAAGTTTTTTCCCTCCAAAATCTGAGTATGCCAGTTTGTTTGTGTTTCTGGATACACCTGCCCCGATTAGAACAGGGAAGTTTCAGGGTGAAATACATCAACTTCTTTTAAGTCGTCTCCAAGATAAGCTCTTTCGTTAGGCCCAAGGATTCCAAGTGATAGACAAATGAGTGTCCATACGTGAACGGTACCGTAAGAGCCACCGAAATGGTGTCCGATATCATGAACCTGTGCGTGACAGTTATGGCAGCCCGTAATGCAATAATCTGCACCGGTCTCTATAATCTGATCAAACTTAATTTTACCGTAAGCCCTTCGTTCCTCTGTATAACCTGATTGCAGAAAACCACCACCACCACCACAGCAGTAGTTATTTGATTTGTTAGGGGTCATCTCGATGAGGTTTTCTTCACCGATTATAGATTTAATAACAAAGCGCAGATCGTCTGCAATGATATCTCCCTCACCTTTACGAACTATCTGGCAGGGGTCCTGGATGGTAAATTTGATCTTGCGATCTTTATTCCAGTCAGAGTTTACTTTTAGTCTGCCTTCTCGAATCCATTTTGCATAATAGGTATAGATTGAAGCAACTTCGAATTTGTGATCAATATTGAATTTTTTCAGTCCGGCCCGGACTGAGAATGTTATGTGTCCTCACTCGGTGTTGAGAAACACCTTGCAGCCGAGGGAATCGGCCTGCTCCGCGGAAACCCGGGTTACTCTCTCCCAACAGTCATCGTCGGCAAGGAACATGCAGTAGTTCTCTGCAGCCCAGCCTTTACTACCGTAGGTCCAGTCTACTCCGGCTAGATCGAGTATCTTCCATAATGGAACCATCTCATCTGGTTCGGTTACAGGCTCACGGGAATTTTGATTGATAAAGAAAAAAGCACCATCCTGGTCTATTGGGGCTTTCATGTCTTTGAATTCTGGTTGGGATTCTTTGTACTCTTCGAGCACATCTTCAACCACAAAGATGAAATCATCCGGGGCGGTACCCATTGCGCTGTTGGAATCATTGCGCAATGCCATATCGCAGGATTTTGATATGCCTGAAGGCCTGTCTTCTCTGGGCCATTCTGCCCGGGCGTTATATACGAGTTGAGGGATGTCGATTTTCATCGGACAGACGTAGACGCACCGTTGACACATGGTACACATCCACACCCATGGAGACTTGATTGCCTCCTCTTCCATGCCCATAGCGAACATGCGAAGGAATTTACGTGGATCCATATCCGCAAGTCCTGTTGCAGGGCAACCGGCGGCGCAGGCTCCACATGTAAGGCAGAGGTTGAGGTTTCCTCCGTCGGGGATTATCTCCTTTACCTTGGAAAGGAAGGAGCTTTGTTTTTTTCCTTTGATCTTGATGGTACATTCTGACATTGATGTTGTTCCTTTTTGCCTATTCAGTTTCTAGAAGTTGACAGTGTGAAAAGAAACGGCCAACAACCTGAAATTGAGGGTTAAAATGAATTACGCCAGCGTGCTAATAATACCCTCCTTGGTTCTGTTGGATTTTACTATTAATTGTTTTTAGTTATTGCAAAATCGTAATCAAAATTCAGGTGTAGACGGTGATAAATTGTAACGGATTATGCTTTGTGATGTGTGTAATCTAATCGTGCTATATCTAAATTTATCAATTGTACTTTGATGGGTGGTTGGAGCAAACGGGAAAGCAGGGAACAGTGATATGATATGTTACGGGTAAAAGGCAGGTGGGCAAAAAAAGAAGGCACTACACCATAAAGAGATAACGTGTGAATGGGTGAAGTCAACTGTTGCACTCCTTTGGCCCTTCATGGATTCAGACGAAATGTAGTAGCAAAGGTTCAGCTTGTCTTGAGCGATACTTTGCCGTTTAACCCTAACCTGCAACTTTTTAGCAATCATTACTGTACAGAGTGGCAAAATAAAAGTCAATCCCAATGAAAATACATGGAAAAATGAGCCTCAGTGGCCTTGCGGGTTATTTTATTTTAAGATAGATATGAAAAAGGATATCTTCGTAAAAACGAGACGATACTGTACAGTTTCAAACTGTTGATTGAATTCATGTTGCTATCACCTTGCGGGATATCAATAATAAACATACCACAGGTAAAAAGAACTGATTTGTACTGTCTGCTTGATATGTTTTGCTTTAGATTACATGTCATATAAATAACATGCCTAACATACAGGTAATTATGGAATTAAAAATATCGCGCTGGCGAGGGTGGAGTAGGGTACGCTTCATTTGAAGTCATGTTTGCACTGTGACGGGTATTCAGGGAGGCGGTGAGGGCAGTTACAGCCTGTCTCAATTTGTTTTTTGTAACGGTTTGCTCATCTATATATACCGGGGTACGTGATAGTTGTTCGTTTATTTATAGATTTCTAAGGAGAATTAATGGAAACTTCAGCATTTACCGGTTCTGAAAAGTATGTATTAGATCAAGAACTTGCCAAAATAGTAAATATATCCATGGTGTTGGAAATGCCTCTTCTTTTAAAAGGAGAGCCGGGAACGGGCAAGACCATGCTGGCCTACTCAATAGCTGATACCCTACGGATGCAGCTTATCACCCTGAACGTTAAATCGAGTATGAAGCTGATAGAGGCTTTGTATCAGTATGACACCTTAACGCGTCTCAATGATAGTCGCTTTGGTGATTCCACCCGTAATGTTGGTGATATAAGTGAATATATAAAAATGGGTAAAATAGGCCAAGCTTTTGTGGCTGAAAAAAGGTGTGTATTGCTTATTGATGAAATTGACAAGGCTGAGACAGAGTTTCAAGACGATATGCTTGATGTGCTGGACCAGATGCAATTTGATATTATGGAAACAGATGCTGTCGTGCGTGCCAAAAATCGCCCCGTGATCATTATCACCTCAAATGCAAAAAAAGATTTATCTGACCCATTTTTAGGCCGTTGTAATTTTCATCATATAGCTTTTCCTGACCCGAAAATGATGCGAAAGATTTTACAAGTACATTTCTCTGACATCTCGGGGGGATTGGTGGATAATGCACTCAAAGCATTTTTTGGTCTGCGGGAGGTTGATGGGATTGAAAAGAAACCCGCCACAAGAGAGTTGATAAACTGGGTGAGGGCCTTACAGGCGGATCCTGATTTTCGTGATGGCGGCAGGTTGAAAAAAGAAATACCGTATTTGGGTGTGCTTTTCAAAAAGAGCAATGATTATTCGAAGGCAACAGCCAATCTGATGAAAAAAAGGTTTTTCTAATCAGGAGACGTCAATGTTTTTAAAGTTCTTCTATACCCTCAGAGATGTTGGCATACCTGTAAGCCCGACTTCTTTCTTGACCTTACATAAAGCCCTGTCTCTGGGGCTTATCGCCTCTCTTGATGATCTGTATACCACCGCCCGAATGGTCCTTGTAAAAAGTGAAAAATATTTTGATTTATACGATCAGGTATTTTCCCATGTGTTTGCTGGGGTGGAACTTGTGGATATCGATCAGGATGCGTTGGATCTGTTGGCGGACAGCATGGTGAACGAATGGTTAAAGGACCCAAAGGGGCTTGCCGATGCTCTGGGCGTTGATCGTGATAAGTTGTCTGCGATGAGCCCTGCAGAAGTGCTGGAATATTTCAAAAAGCGTTTGCACGATCAGGATGGCAGGCATGATGGTGGGTCAAAGTGGATAGGTACGGGTGGGGTTTCACCTGTAGGCCATGGAGGAAACCACCCAGGGGGACTGCGGGTTGGTGGTACTTCAGGAAATAGATCTGCCCTAAAGGTGGCGGGGGAGCGTCGATACAGGAATTACTCAACGACAGGGCCACTGACCACAAGCACAATGGGCGAGGCCTTAAAAAAACTCAGAAATCTTGTACCACGAGGCCCTAAAAATTGCTTGAACGTAGACGAGACGATACGAGAGACGATTCGTAACGCAGGAGAGATTGAGCTGGTGTTTGAGCGAGGGGTTGTCGATCGTCTCAAAGTTATACTGCTCATAGATAATGGGGGCTGGTCTATGGAACCCTATGTAGAGCTGGTTCAAACCCTTTTTACCTACGCAAAGTCTGAGTTTAAAGATCTTAAAATTTATTTTTTCCACAACACCATATATGATTTAGTATGGGAGGATCCGGGGAGGTATACAAAACCTGTGCCTCTGGCTGAGTTGAGCAAAAATGATCCGGACACCCGGTGCATAATTGTGGGGGATGCCAGTATGGCCCCTTATGAACTGATGTCTTCAGATGGTTCTATTTACGCTTTTGAACGGAGCGGTAAGCCATCGGTGGAGCAACTTAAATTGTTAACAGACTCTTTCAATTACTCCGTCTGGTTTAATCCCCTTGCTGCACAATATTGGCAACATACCCACACCATAAAAGTGATTGGCTCAATTTTTCCGATGTTTGAATTATCGCTGGATGGTTTGGAAAGTGGTGTCAATCATCTGATGGGACGTTAACGAGGCCTAGAAAATTAATTAAAGAAAAGAGATGACATTTTTCACATTAATCTTAATCTGTTGCTACTCTTTACAACAATATTTCCTTATTACATTTAGAAGGTAGCCGCGTATGTCAATGATTTCACCCGAATGTCGTCCTCTGTTGATTGGTAGTTTACCCATGGCCGATCATGGTAAAGCCACAGATTTGATTTTTGATTATACCCCTGAATTTCCGCTATGGCCCCAGTTGCCAAAGTACAAGGAAGAAGGGATGATAGTTCAGTATCTCGAAGGATTTCCTTGTGTTGCTGAATGTGATGGTAAGATATTTATCGATGGAGCGAGTTCTTTATTTGATGCCGAAATCCTCAGTTTCTATGAAGAGTACCTCATGATTGCAGAGGCTGATGGCGCTTTAGATGGCTCGCGTTTTGAACTGACCCAAAAGACAGCCAAAGGCTTTTTTACATTTCTTGATACTGCCCGAAAACGAAAGGGCGATTTTATCAGTTTAAAGGGCCAGACCACGGGGCCTGTAACGTTTTGTATGGGCCTTGTAGACCAGGACAATCGAGCAATATTTTATGATGACCAGCTGCGGGACATCGCTATTAAGCATATTGCTCTTAAGGCGAGATGGCAGACAAAGAAAATGGCAGAAATTTGCAGCCAGCCAATCATGTTTTTTGATGAACCAGGTCTTGCCGGTCTAGGTTCCTCTGCCTATATAACCGTTACCCAGGAAGATATTGTAGCCTGTCTGGGGGAAGTCTTTGCGGGGGTAAAAGAGGAAAATGGTCTGACCGGGGTTCATGTTTGTGCAAATACTGAATGGCCGGTGCTGTTTGACGCGGGGGTGGATATTATCAGTTTTGACGCCTATTCCTATTTTGATCGTTTAGTCCTTTATGCGGATAAGCTCGTTGAGTTCTTTGCTAGGGGTGGTTTTTTAGCCTCGGGTATTGTACCTACCAGCCCTGAATTTATTGAAAAAGAGACTGTTGACGGACTGGTGGAAAAGTGGTTTAAGCAATGCGGTCAGCTTGTGGCCTTGGGGATCGCGGAAGATGTGGTATATAAACAGTCGTTTATAACCCCAAGCTGTGGTACCGGTGCCGTAACCTTTGAGCAGGCAAAAAGGGTGCTTGAGTTGACCCAAGGGGTTTCAAAGAAGATTAGAACACGGCTCGCTGGAAACTAAAGCCACTGCAGACAGGTTGATGAGGGCTCGCTTCTGGGCAACCCTCATCTGTTTTATAGCGTATTCCCGTCTGCATGCTAGTTGCCTTGATTCTGTTTCTTCGTAGTAAACGAGGGTGACGGGTTGTCGGTAGCGTGTGTATTTAGCACCTTTGACACTGTTGTTATGCTCGTTTATTCTTCTTTTTAAATTCGTAGTAACCCCTGTATAATAGGTCGAGTCTGAGCATTCAACGATGTAGGTGAACCACTTCGTAGGTGAAGACTCTTCTGCTGTTTTATTTGAGCTTGTCATACTTTCGTTCTGAGGTTGTCCGCATTCTTGATGAACATGGTATTGTTTGCAGGTGAGAAATGAACAACATAAAAGTACTTTTTGCATCCCTTTAGAGAGGAAAGTGATACGGGGCATCAGGGGGCATTTGTCAGGTACTTGTTTCTGTATTGGCCTCTTGCCGTATTCCAGAGCGTACTAAGGTTTATTGTCCAAACAAAGTGAGTGGACATCTACAGGTACAGATGAAAACTGTAAGTTATGGGCATGTGTAGGTTATCCATAGAAGATTAAGCCAAAAAGGTGTGATCTACTTGCCAAAAATTAGTGCAAATGGTAATGAACTTTCTTACTGGTAGATGAACGTTTATATCTTCTGTAACAGGCTTGTTCTTATTAATCAATAATAGCTTTAAATATGACTTATGGATATTGAAGGTGGAAGTGACAATCTTGAGAAGCAAGCACTAACAGATCATTTACGTGAACTGCGTTCGTGCTTGATTATTTCATTTATTGCCGTGTTTATAGGGTTTTGTTTGTCCTATTCGGTGATTAGACCCATTGGAACATGGTTTTTTAAACCGCTTACAGATGTCTTGCCCGACGGTAGTTCTCTTATCTTTACCTCGTACCAGGAAGGGTTTTTTTTTATCTAAAACTCGCGTTTGTCTGTGGACTCCTCTTGAGTTACCCCGTAGTCTTTTCCCAACTATGGAGATTTATTTCTCCAGGACTGTATAAACACGAACAGAGAGTGCTGATTCCTTTCACTGCGCTTTCGACGATCTGTTTTATGGCTGGGGCTGCCTTTGGCTATTTTGTTGTTTTTCCACCCGCTTTTAAGTTTTTGGTGAGTTATAACAATGAGTTTCTTACGTCACTTCCTGCAATAAGCGAATATTTTTCCCTGTCGACGAGATTGCTTCTGGCCTTTGGTGTTATTTTTGAAATGCCTTTGTTTATGGTTTTCTTAGCTAAAATCGGGATTGTAGATGCCGCTTTTCTCAAGAGAAACAGGAAATATTCTATCCTGATTAACTTTATTGTCGCCGCTATTCTTACACCTACACCTGACATTGTTAATCAACTGATGATGGGGATTCCATTGATGCTACTCTATGAGATCAGTATTGTTGCTGTCTCACTTTTTGGTGGAAAGGGGTTTACAGGTTTTGATGAATCAGTGACGAAGGAATAACCTGCGTAGTACCAGTTTTTCTCACTGGAATTTACCTATTTAGGTGGCTCTCCTTTATCGGTTAGACCACCGCCCGTAACTGTTGAGCAGTGTTTGGATTCGTTTAATTGGGCTTCAATGTATACGCAGTGGTACCTGCGAAGACCACATTGGATGGAGTTGGAGTGCTGCGCAATAGTTACACTGGATTTATCATACTCTCTGCATTATAAGTGAGAGAGTTCATTTAGTAACTTTATACACCGGATCAAGTGGGAGGAATACTCTTTTAGGATGACGGTTAATTATCGTACGTAGGAGGTATTGATTATGTCTAATTCTGATTATGACAAGCTTATTCAAACGGGTCGGCCACCAAATATAGTGAGGCGGTTTCCTAACTCAAAGGCGCTCATTGTAAGCGGTAAAGTAATTGATCAGGCACTCGTTGCAAAAGGGGCCGCAATGACAATTGCAGCCAATGGGCGGAGTAATATTATCATTAGAGGAGCCCTGCAGGCAGCCCAGCGCGCCGATGCTGCCCTTCTTATAGAAATTGCCCGTTCTGAATGTAACTATTGTCCAACCAATTTTTTTAATATCGCACTCCAGGTAGATGCTATTTGTAACGAGTTAGGTCTTACCATTCCTGTAGCGATCCATGCCGATCATTATGGCATAAAGAGTGAAGCGGATCTTCCCTATGCAAAGATAGAGATACCTACCATATTCGAAGCGGGAATCACCTCCATTGCTGTGGATGCATCTCATATGCCTGACGACAAGAATCTTCTTGCCAATATCGAATTGGCAGATTGTATTCCTAGTTGGGCAGGGCTTGAAACGGAAGTTGGCGAAATAAAGGGTAATCAGGGGCTTTCAACTGTTGATGATGCCACATTCTTGATCAAGGGTATGAATAGCAGAGGGATTTTTGCCGATTGGATTGCCTTAAATAATGGTTCGTCCCATGGACTTGAGGCCAGTGGTACTGGAATTCAGGTGGAATTAACTGCAGACATACATGAGCACTTGGCCCCATATGGAGTTTCTGGTGCCCAGCATGGAACGTCTGGCAATAATTCAGATAAGCTTAGAGCTATTACTGGAAAAACCCACACTACAAAGGCCAATGTGGCAACAGCCCTGCAAATGGTGGCGTGGGGGGTTGAGGTAAATGATTACGGTAATGCTCTCTTGGATGGCAATGGCAATTTCATCAAGGTTAAAGGTGAAGGACTGACCGAAGAAGTGTGGGAGCAACTGGTCACCTATGCAGACAAACAAGGATGGAAGGGTGGAGACTACAAGAAGTTGAATCTCCCCTTTGAAAATATTATTCTAGGTCAGCAAAAAGCAATTCGAGAGAGAATGGTGGCGCGGGTTGAAGACTTTGTCTACAACATGCTCACAAATGTATTTAATGCCGCTGGTACTGGAACTCTAGGTAAAGAGCTGCTGCGTAAAGCCGGCACGTATGACCTTGGTTCAAAAGGAAAGCAGCTTGAAGACCCTGCGGACTGGACCAGAGAAAAAATAATAGAAAGAGCAAAGACCCTCGTTGTGGACAAGGGTCCTGAAGGTGACTTTGACGATTAGAATGACGATTTGCCTATGCCGTGCCATTCGCCTATAAAGACCCTCTTCATAGGCGCAATGGTGCAACTCGTTATCAGTAGCCCAGCCAATTGCCATCGTGGTCTTGGTTAAAAGTATTCATCTGCTTTAAACTTGAATTGGCTGGGGCCGAACCACTGATGAACAGTTACAGACGGTGATTTATCCCCTATGAAGAATCACCTGACCGGTTACGTAAGAGTTATCATTTTGCCAACCTTGAGTGCTTAAAAAGTGTGGACTAATGATGTTACGGCGTATTGAAGCAATAGTGTAAAGGATAAATAACAGGAATGAATGAGATAAAAAAAGTACTAATTACCGGTGGTGCTGGTTTTATTGGAGCCCATCTTGCCCAGCGTTTGACCGCTGTAGGTATAGAAGTTGTCGCTCTGGATAATCTCAATGATTATTACGATCCGCAGCTAAAAAAGGATCGTATGGCCGCTCTTGGCGAAGGGAAATCCTTTGCCCACGTCAATATTGAACTGTCGGACAGAGATGCTGTTGAAGCGCTCTTTCAGGAGCATAGTTTTGATGCGGTGGTCAATTTAGCGGCCCAGGCAGGTGTCAGGTATTCGCTGATTAACCCGCATTCGTATGTTGATACTAATCTGGTGGGTTTTGTTAACATTCTAGAAGGTTGTCGGCATTCTGGAGTAAAGCATTTTGTCTATGCGTCGTCGAGTTCTGTGTACGGGGCGAATACCAAGATGCCGTTTTCGGTACATGACAACGTTGATCACCCTGTCTCTCTTTACGCTGCTTCAAAGAAAGCCAATGAATTGATGGCCCATAGCTACAGTCATCTGTTTAATTTACCGACCACTGGACTCAGGTTTTTTACTGTTTATGGGCCATGGGGACGTCCTGATATGGCCCTGTTTCTTTTTACCCGGGCAATAATTGAAAATCGTCCTATTGATGTGTTTAATAACGGTAATATGGAACGTGATTTCACCTATATCGATGATATAGTTGAGGGAGTTTTTCGGGTAATACACAAAATTCCTGAGGGTGATCCAAACTGGAGTAGTGATAATCCAGATCCCGCAAGTTCGTATTGTCCGTACAGGGTGTATAATATTGGTAATAACAATAAAGAAAAATTACTGAGATATATTGAAGTACTAGAAGATTGTCTTGGCCGAAAGGCTGAGAAAAACTTTATGCCGATGCAACCCGGAGACGTCCCGGCTACCTATGCTAATGTGGATGATCTTGTGGCAACTTTTGCTTACAAACCCGAAACCACCCTCGAGTTTGGTATTGGCAAGTTTGTAGATTGGTATAAGTCTTATTATAATGTCTAAAAAAAGGGGTTTCGCTTGGCGAAATCCCTTCTTGAATTTGGTTGTATTAAGGTGGGGAGAGGAGGTTAGCTCTCTCTACTGAAGTAAAGCCTTGGCTGTTTGTACGATTGCGGGTGTGTCAATCCGGCTGTTTTTCCACAGTGTCTTTTGGGGACCGTGTTCAATAAATTTATCAGGATGCCCCAGCAGTTGCGTTTGCACATGGCAGATACCACGGCTGCTCAACAGTTCAAGGATTGAGCTGCCAAATCCACCCAACTTACTGTTATCTTCAATCGTTATCAGTTTCTTGGTGTGGTTTGCCCATTTTACAATGAGATCCCCATCAAGTGGCTTAATAAATCTCGGATTGATAACAGCTGCACTGATACCCATCTCCTTAAGTTCGCTTGCGGCCGCAAGTGCAGGATAAACCCGGTTGCCAACGGGGAGCAATAAAATATCATCACCTTCAATGAGCAGTTCTCCTTTGCCAATGGGCAGAAGTTGCAGATCATCTATATCACTCAAAGGCCTATCTTCACCAGGACCTCTTGGATATCTTATGGCAGAAGGTCCATCATAGTTCATTGAGGTATAGAGCATATGCTGTAGTTCTGCCTCATCCTTTGGTGCCATAATTACCAGATTTGGGATAAAGCTAAGAAAGGAGATATCAAAGGTTCCATGGTGGGTGGGACCATCTGCTCCTACAACTCCGGCCCTATCTATTATTAGGGTTACAGGGAGTTTTGGTATACATATATCATGGATGATCTGATCCAAGGCGCGCTGGTAAAAGGTTGAATAGATAGCCACAACGGGGCGTAATCCTTCAGAGGCAAGTCCGGCGGCAAAGGTGAGTGCATGTTGCTCGGCAATACCTACATCAAAAAAGCGGTCCGGAAATTCTTCTGCAAAACCGGAGAGTCCAGTGCCTGAAACCATGGCGGCAGAGATCGCCACAATTCGCTCATCTTTTCTCGCCAGTTTGGTGATAGTATCACCAAATACCTTGGTATAACTAACAGGACCATTAGAGCTGTGTGGCTTGCCGCTTACAATATCGAATGGGCCGATTCCGTGGAAAATATCGGGGTTTCTTTCGGCGGGCTCGTAACCTTTTCCTTTTGTGGTGAGTACATGGATAAGCATGGGGCCCTGGGATGTATCTCGTACTATCTCCAGACTTTCGAGAAGGGCTGGAATATTATGGCCATCTATTGGACCAATATAGTTGAATTTAAATGCCTCAAAAAGCATTCCGGGGGTAAAGAAACTCTTGAATGATTCTTCGCTCTTTCTCAAAATATTGAGAATGTTTTCTCCAACATCTGAAATGCCAAGTTTCTCCACGAGATGGTTCTTAACCCGACTCATGGTTTTACCGGTAAGTTTTCTACTGAGAAAGCTGGATATAGCTCCAACGTTTGGCGAAATTGACATCTCGTTGTCATTGAGTATGACAATTAGATCCTTATCGAGGTGGCCAGCGTGATTAAGCGCCTCGAAGGCCATGCCCGCGGTCATTGATCCATCCCCAATAACGGCTATTGCTCTATGGCTGTCGTGTTTAAGCAATTTGCCAATGGTAATTCCTGTGGCAACAGAAATGGAGGTAGAGCTGTGCCCGGTCTCAAAGGCGTCATATTCTGACTCCTTCCGCTTAGGAAAACCACTCATGCCTTTATACTGTCTGAGTGTGGAAAATTGCTCCTGTCTGCCGGTGAGTAATTTATGGGCATAGGACTGGTGTCCAACATCCCATATAATTTTATCATTTGGAGTGTCAAAAATATAGTGCAGGGCGATGGTCAATTCAACTACACCAAGACTGGGTGCCAGGTGGCCTCCGGTCTTAGATACCGTCTGTACAATGGTATTTCGAATGTCTTGGGCGAGTTCCTCAAGGGCCTCAATTGAAAAATCACGTATCTCTACGGGACTTTTGATCTGTTCAAGCAATGTTTTTGGTGTTTCTGGTTGTGGTCTTGACATAGCATCTATCTAAAGATTGATTCGAGAAATAGTGATGTTGCTTTGCTGTCTGTGTACTATACAAAAAAAGAAGCATTGTGTTGCTAATTGCTTCTCGTATAAATGTAATGGGCCAGGTCGCGAAGAGGATCAGCTTTTTTGTCGAAATCTTTTAGCGCTTCAATAGCCTGTGCGACAGCATCCTGCGCTTTTTGTCGAGTTAGCTTAATACCAAAAAACGCGGGATATGTAGCCTTACCCCGGGTGGCATCTGAGCCGGCGGATTTTCCAAGTTGTTCGGTTGTGGAGGTCGCATCAAGCAGGTCGTCAACTATCTGAAAGGCGAGGCCTATCTGCTCTCCGTAATGGATAAGAGCTGCAGTCTCTTCAGGACTTGCCCCGGCACCAATCGCGCCGGCTTGGACAGAGCAGGTTATAAGGGCACCCGTTTTGTTTTTATGAATGGTCTGCAGGGTGGTGAATGGGTAGTCTGTGTTTTCATATGCAATGTCAAGGCTTTGTCCTCCAGCCATGCCGAGCGGCCCCGCTGCACGGGACACAATGTGTACGATGTCGAGAAGTTGCTCTGCTGTCAGCGTATTATGCTCACGGTTGGTGATAAGGTCAAAGGCCCAGGTAAGTAGGCTGTCACCTGCAAGAATTGCTTGGGCTTCACCATAAAGTACATGATTGGTTGCTTTGCCCCGGCGAAGCTCATCATCGTCTAGTGCCGGGAGGTCATCGTGTATAAGAGAGTAGGTATGAATACACTCCAATGCACATGCGACAGGAAGGAGGGCTGTGGCCTTCTCGGAGGAAGGTGTGATTGCTTCAGCCGCGGCTAAACAGAGTATCGGACGTATACGTTTACCACCAGCAAAAAGGCTATAACGCATGGCCTCTATATGCCGAGCGAAAGGTCCTGTTGCCTCAAGCATAAACGTGTTCAGACCAGCATCTACGATCTGTTTTTGTTCACTCAGATAAGTCTTTATATCCACTTTCTTGCTCGCCAAAAGGTAAGGTTTCAATTTTTCCATCTTTTTCCAGGAGTAATTCAACCTTCGCCTTAGCATCAGAAAGTTGTTCAGAACAAAATCCAGCGAGTTGAACACCTTCGTCAAATTTTTTTAAACTATTCTCTAGAGTCAAGTCACCGTCTTCTAATTCTTCGGTGATTTTTTCTAACTTGGAGAGTGCTGTTTCAAACGTTTTTTTAGCCATAATCCAGAACTTGTTTGCACGAAAATATAGTTGCCAGTTCTCTCGTTAAGCGAGTACTGATACAGTCTCAGACAACCATAATAAGGTATTTTTATAAAAATACCCTCGTATATATTATGTAAGCTCCAAGAAGTCGAGAGGAAAAGAAACAAATCAACTGTTTTTCAATGGGAGAAAAATGGTACTATTGCACTTTTGGGAGTCAAACCAAGGTAATGTTAAAAACTATCAAGATTTTTATAAGATGGCTGGAAGTTGAAAAGGGCTATTCAATCCACACCGTCAGTGGATATAACAGAGATCTCCTGGAATTTTCAGCGACCCTTCAAGGTGATCCTCGTCTTTTAGCTGTTAGTACCGCTGAGATTAGACGCTTTGTCGTAGGCCTCCATGGAAAAAATAGTGGCGCAACTGTTGCGAGAAAATTGTCAGCTCTGAGGTCATTTTTTAGGTTTGCACTTCGTGAGAAATTAATAAATGCAGATCCGGTACTCTCTATATCAGGGCCTAAAGTTGGTCGATACATTCCGGTCTTTCTTACTGTCGATGAGGCGTTTGCCCTGCTTGAAGCGCCATCTCAAAAAGATACATACATGGTCCGTGATAGAGCCATTTTAGAGCTACTCTATTCAACCGGAATGAGAGTTTCCGAACTCGTCTCAAGAGACCTTGTCGATCTTGATTTCAAAGAGGGAATGCTTACGGTACGGGGCAAAGGTGACAAAGAGCGTTTGCTGCCGGTAGGCGCCCCAGCCATTGAAGGCGTTGATCAGTGGCTCGATCAGCGGTTGCAACTGATTCAAAAACGAGCAGGTCGGGGAAGGCCGGTTGAAAAACATGCCCTATTTCTCAATGGTAGGGGGGGGCGTTTGTCCGTGCGTAGCGTTGAGCGAATGGTGAAAATGTATGGGGAAAGAGCAGGGATCCTACAGATCGTTACCCCCCATGCCTTGCGTCATTCGTTTGCAACACATCTTTTGGAAATGGGCGCAGATTTGAGATCTGTTCAGGAACTGCTTGGCCATGTAAGTTTATCTACAACCCAGCGATACACTCATTTAACCTTAGATCACCTCGCCGCTGTATACGACAAAGCACATCCGTTGGCCTAGAGTAAGACAGAATAATTATGGTGGAAATTGTTTTGATTTTCGCAAAGATAAAGAAAATTTTAAAAAGTGTACGCATGAAAATACGATCTACAACAATTGTAGCAGTTAGGCATAAGGGTGAAGTTGCTCTTGCAGGTGATGGCCAGGTTTCTCTGGGAAATACTGTGATGAAGCACAATGCTCGTAAGGTGAGGCGCTTGTACCATAACAATGTAATCACAGGATTTGCTGGAGCCACTGCAGATGCATTTACCCTCTTTGATAAGCTTGAGGAAAAGCTAGAACAGTATAAAGGCAATCTTCTGCGGGCGTCCGTTGAACTCGCCAAAGAGTGGCGAACAGATAAGTATCTCAGGAAACTTGAGGCAATGCTCATCGCTGTGGATAAAGACCATTCTTTGCTTTTATCGGGAACAGGTGATGTGATTGAAGGTGATGAAGGTATTTTGGCAATTGGTTCCGGGGGACCATATGCACAGGCCGCTGCTCTCGCCCTTGTTGAGCACAGTGATTTGGATGCAGAACAAATCTGTGAAGCAGCCCTGAATATTGCCTCTACTATCTGTGTATTTACCAATAATTCCATTACGGTTGAAAAAATATAATGCAAAATCAGTCTTTTACACCTAAGGAAACGCTGGCCGAGCTAGATAAATATATAGTGGGGCAGGCGGACGCCAAACGATCAGTTGCTATTGCGCTCAGAAATCGCTGGAGAAGAAACCATGTGCCCTCTCCATTACGAGAGGAAATCGCGCCTAAAAACATCATCATGATTGGGCCTACTGGAGTTGGTAAAACTGAAATAGCCAGACGTTTAGCAACACTTGCCCAGTCACCTTTCATAAAAGTGGAGGCATCAAAGTACACCGAGGTGGGCTATGTTGGTCGTGATGTGGAGTCCATGGTGAGAGACCTCGTAGAGCTAGCCATTAATATGGTTAAAAAAGAAGAGGAAGAAAGGATTAGAGGTGTGGCGGAGGCGAATGCCGAAGACAAAATTCTTGATATCCTTCTCCCCCCAGCAGCAGGTGTCGGTTCCACCGCAGTACCTGATGGCGCCGTTTCGTTTACTACAGCGAACTCGGATCTTCCGGTGAAGCAGGAAGACAGTTCTGCAAATAGCACCAGAGAAAAATTTCGTAAAATGCTCCGCGACGGTAAGCTTGATGATCGCGAAGTTGAGGTGGAAGTGAGTGACACTAAATCCACGCCTATGGTGGAGATCATGACCACTTCAGGTATGGAAGATATGCAGTCAAACATTCAGGACGCTTTTGGAAAGCTTTTTCCTAAAAAGAAAAAGGCCCAAAAGATGAAAATGAAAGAGGCTCAAGAAGCGGTCATCAATGAAGAGACCGCGAAGCTCATTGACCATGATAAGGTTGTCCAGGAAGCGCTGAAACGAACAGAGCAATCGGGCATCATTTTTCTTGATGAAATCGACAAGATTGTCTCAAAAGGTGGTGGTGGAGGCAACAGCCCAGAAGTATCTCGAGAAGGTGTGCAGAGAGATTTGCTTCCTATTGTTGAGGGCGCAACAGTGAGCACGAAGCACGGTATGGTTAAAACCGATCATATTCTTTTTATAGCAAGTGGTGCTTTCCATTTATGCAAGCCTTCTGATTTGATTCCTGAGCTACAGGGGCGATTTCCTATCCGGGTTGAGTTACATTCACTTGGCAAGGATGACTTTGTGCGCATTTTGACCGAACCTAAAAATGCCTTAGTTAAACAGTATGTTGCCCTTATGAAAACTGAAGGTGTGGAGTTGATTTTTGAGGATGATGCTATTGAGGAACTGGCAGCTATAGCGGTGGAGGTAAACGAAAAGACTGAAGAGATTGGTGCGAGAAGGCTGCATACTGTTCTTGAAAGAATGCTGGATAGCCTCTCCTTTGACGCCTCTGATAAATCGGGTGAGACCTTTGTCGTCACCGCCGCATATGTGAAAGAGCAGCTCTCTGAAATCGTTCAGGATCAAGATCTCAGCAGGTATGTTTTATAACGAACGATTGTATTGGAGAACACTATGTTTTTTAACCTTTTTGGCAAAAAAAGCACTGCGACCAAAACTGCTAACAAAGATGTGCAATGTGTTGATGGGATAGACCCTGAGATGAATTACTGTCCTGATTGTGATGATGAGTATCGTGGCGAGATTAGTATCTGCCCCACCTGTGCTGTTTCACTCATGACAGGAGAAGAAAAAATAAGGCGTCATGCTTTAGAAAATCAGTCTCTCAACACACGCACCATGGAAATAGAACCGGGTGATGAATTAATTTCCATACGCAATGGGCCTTTAAAAGATATGAAGATGCTGCAGAAGGTTCTTGCAAAGGAGAAAATCCCCTCAATTCTTGCAGGTGATGAAGGAAGTTGCGGCAAGGGATGTTGTGGCCCTGAAATGTACCTGCAGATCAGAAAGAACGATACGGAGATAGCATCAGAGGTGTTGACCCGTGATTTTGTTAAAAGTACTGCTTTAAATGTCGAAGACTTAAAGTATGCAGATGTTGTCTTTGATGAGCTGGCTGCAGAAACAGTTTGTCCCGCCTGTGGCTGCAGGTTTTCTCCGACGGTCGGTGCTTGTCCTGATTGTGGACTCTGTTTTTCTTGAATTTTTGTTGTTGGAGTAAGTAGAATGCGTTGTGCTAACGAACTCACCTGGGAGACTACTCCTAGGTGGGTTCGTTTTATTTACAGCCCCCCAAATACTGGGGAAAATTGGGGGACCCGGCCGGCCAAGGAATGCGGATCAGCTGCTTTTGGCCTTATTGTCCCATCGCCGTTTTCTTGGTTTTAACACAATTGCCTTTTTAGTAAAGCTGATAGCCTTGTAGGTAAGTATCTCGTCCATCGTATCAGTAAGGCCCCTACATGGCCTGATAGTAAGATCCTTGAGCACGTCGATATCCACTTCTCCTTTGCCTGCAAAATGTAGAGTAAGATTGACGGGACAGGAGCCATGGAATTGGTAGAGTGTTTTTTTAACCTTTTCCAATTGCTGTCTGGAGAGTTTATCGGACTTGAGTTTAATTCTGGCGGAATGGGTATATTTTTCCCTGGCGTCCGGTAAAGAATCGATTGAATCAGCGATGATTTTAGGACCACGCTCATCTTTTTGCACTGTTCCTTGAATAATAATGGGATCAGTAGAAGAAAGAATTTCTTCACATATTGCATAAGTCGTTGGGAATACGACAATCTCCACCGCGTCAACAAGGTCTTCCACTGTAAGGAAAGCCATGGCGTCCCCCCGCTTACTTTTTAACTTTTTGCAGGTACGGATCAGGCCACCAATTCGCACGGGCTGATCATCTCCCCATTCTGCCAGGTCCTGAATTTGGCAGTCGATGATCGTGTTGATTTCGTGGATGGTATCATCTAAAGGATGTCCGGTAATATAGAAGCCAACCGTTTCCTTTTCATGGACAAGTCGTTTTCTCTCTTCCCATTCCGGGATGTCCGGCATCGGAATGTGGGACAGTTCGGGGCGGCTCTCCGCCTCGGGCGCAATTGAAAACAGCGACATTTGTCCGCTTTGTAAGTCTCGTTGCACAGCTTTTGCCTGTTCCATGGCCTGATCTAGGACGGCGACATATTGTGCCCGGTGGTAGCCCAGCGAATCAAAAGACCCGGATTTAATAAGGCTTTCAATGACCCGGCTGTTGACTTTTCTTGAATCTACCCGGTTACAAAAATCACTGATTGATGTGAATTTGCCGCTATTTATTCTTTCCTCAACGATCGAATCCAGCGCATTTTCGCCAACATTTTTAACTGCGGCGAGTCCAAATCGAATTCGATCATCAATAACGCTAAAGTCCTTAACGGATTCATTAATATCAGGGGGGAGAACTTCTATATGATGCTCCCTACATTCATTAATATACAGAACGACCTTGTCCGTGTTGTTCATGTCGCAAGAGAGTAGAGCGGTCATGAACTGTGGCATATAATGGGCCTTAAGATAGGCCGTTTGATATGAAACTAGGGCATAGGCGGCGGAATGGGATTTATTAAAACCATAACCTGCAAATTTTGCCATAAGATCAAAAATGTAACTCGCCCTCTCTTCAGGGTGTCCATTTTTAATGGCGCCGGCCATAAATTTAACTTTTTCGTCATCCATAACCTCCGCAATCTTTTTGCCCATGGCCCGGCGAAGAATATCGGCATCACCAAGTGAGTAACTGGCAAGGATGTTGGCTATTTTCATAACCTGTTCCTGATAGACAATTACACCATAGGTCTCTTCGAGTACGTCTTTAATATCCGGCAGCGGATAGTCTGGTTCTTGGCGTCCATGCTTGGTCTCCACAAAATCATCCACCATGCCAGAATCAAGAGGTCCAGGGCGGTAGAGGGCAACCAGAGCAATGAGGTCACTGAATTGTTCCGGTGCTAATTTAACAAGAAGCTCCCGCATACCCGAACTTTCAAGCTGGAACACCCCTTGTGCGTCACCGTCACAGAGAAGTTTAAAGGTTTTTGCATCATCCATAGGGATGGTATCTATATTTAGATCAATCCCATTATCGATTTTTATATGCTTTACGGCTTTATCAATTACCGTGAGTGTTTTCAGACCAAGAAAATCGAACTTGATGAGGCCTGTCATCTCAGTATGTTTCATGTCATACTGGGTCAGGGTTTCATCGTTACTGCCTTTACACGTTGGCAGGTAGTCGGTCATTGGGGTGGGGGATACCACAACTCCAGCAGCATGGGTTGAGGTGTGTCGGGCGAGACCTTCCAGGGTCTTCGAGACAGAAAGCAACTCTTCTATTCGTGGATCATTGTCCGCTATTTCCTGGAGTTTAGGCTCATCTATCAATGCTTTTTTGATAGTCATTTTCAGTTGATCAGGGATAAGCTTTGCAACCTTATCTACATCACCAAATGGAATATCGAGAGCTCTACCGACATCACGGATAACACCCCTGGCCTTCATGGAACCGTAGGTGATAATCTGTGCTACATATTCCGCACCACCATATTTCCTGCGCACATAATCGATTACTTCGCCACGTCTTTCCTGACAGAAATCAATGTCAAAATCCGGCATTGACTTACGTTCAATGTTGAGAAAACGTTCAAAAATGAGACCGTAAGGAATAGGGTCGATATTGGTAATAGACATCGAAAATGCTGCTAAACTACCGGCTCCAGATCCACGGCCGGGGCCTACTGGAATCTTATTATCTTTCGCCCAGCCGATAAAATCGGCAACAATGAGGAAGTAGGCAGGAAAACCCATGCTTGAGATGACACCAATTTCCATCTCGAGTCGTGCTCGATAGGTTGCGTCAATTTCCTCATTATATGACTTCGCTTTGCGCATTTCGTCAAAGCGTAATTCAAGCCCGTCCCAACAGGCCTTTGTAAACATTGAGTCAAGGGATTGGCCTTCTGCAACAGGGAAGTCTGGAAAATAATAATCTCCAAAATTAATCTCTAGATTACAGCGATCCGCAATTTCTTGTGTTGTGGCAATGGATTCTGGGCAATGGGCAAAACTTTTTTTCATCACCTCTGGAGATTTAAAGTAAAATTCGTCCGTTGAAAATCGAAACCGTTTAGGGTCATTTATGGTCTTACCGGTCTGGATACAAAGAAGGAGTTCGTGGGCGTGGGCTTCTTCACGGTTGAGATAGTGACAGTCGTTGGTGGCGACAAGTTTAACCCCCATCTCAGCTGCGAGTTTTTTCAGACCATCATTAACAGGTTGCTGGTCTGAAATACCATTTTCCTGTAGCTCAAAATAAAGACGATCTCCAAAAATTTCATGGAGTTCCTTGGCCTTTTTTCGTGCCCCAGACATGTCTTTTTTATGAATGAGATAGGGTACTTGTCCGTGTAAACAGGCGGTGAGGGCAATGATGCCTTCGTTGTACTTTTTAAGCACTTCCATGTCGATTCTAGGCTTATAATAGAAACCTTCGAATTGAGCGATGGAAGCCATTTTCATAAGGTTTTTATAGCCGGTGTGGTTCATGGCAAGAACAACTATGTGAAAGGCTATATTGCCATCGACTACTTTTTTGACCCTCATATCGCCTGGGGCAATGTAGAGCTCACAGCCGACTATTGGTTTGATCCCTGCTTTCTTAGCTTTAGCGTAAAACTCTAGAGCCCCATACATGGCGCCATGGTCGGTGATGGCAACACTGTCCATCCCGAATTCTTTACATTTGTCGAGAAGATCAGCTATACGAATGGCTCCGTCAAGCAGGCTGTACTGAGAATGGACGTGGAGATGGGTGAATCCTGCACTCATATTATTGAATATTTCCTTGTATACTTTCGAGGAGAGCCCCGGTTAAATTTGTATCGTTAAACGTTGCGTTAATCACGTTTGCACGGATGAGATTGCTGCCGCTAAAGTTCGCATGTGACAGATTTGCAGAACTGAGGTTAGCCCCGGGAAGGTTTGCATGAATGAGTGTAGCATTGGTCAAGTTCGCCCCCTGTAGATTTGCCTGTCGAAGATTGGCATTGGTGAAATTAGCCCCAGTGAGATTGGCACCTGCAAGGTTTGCATGCTTGAGCTGGGCATTGCTAAAATCAATACCGCTGAAGTTACAATCAGGGCAATTTTGAGCGATTCGTATAAAGCGGGCCTTCGTTGTTTCCGGTCTGTATTCGGCGCTTTGAGTGCTGGCCTTTAGAGGCGCGTGCTGGAGAGAGAGTTGCGGTAATTTAGAGGGCTTGTCAGCTGCCACAGGAAGAATGTCTTTCTCGGTTGCAAACGATCCTTTGTAGCGTAAAGCACCATTTTTGGTGAAAAATATGTAGCTGTTCTTTGCCTTGATGATGCGGAAACATCTTTCATCTCCAAAAAACCATGCGTTAAATTTCATACAAACCAAATTGTCCTCCTTCATTGACCACTTACCGGTATCTGTATCACCAGCACTGCTGGTTGCGGAGAGTGTTTTATTTGCCTGAAAGAGTATAGATGCATCAAAGTCAATGGCTTCGAGGTGAAGAGTCCTGGCCGTAAATTCCTGCTCTACTTGCTGGAGGGAGAGGGGAGTCAAACCGTTTTTTTCATACTGTTTTTGGGAAACTGGTGCACAGGAACATGACAAATAACCAGCGAATAAGAGCAGTATGAAGGAACGAAGTTGTTTCACTTTGGGGATCCACCGGAAAGATTGAAGAACTTTTGTATAGGAGTATATTTATAGGTGCTATGACTAATAGCATAGACGGACTGAATTTGCACTCGATTTCAACTGTTGACACTATCCTTTAAAAATTCAATATAAACAGAGTGTTAACTGTATTTGGTTCACCGTGCTGAACTACTTTTATTAGTGTATTTGAGCAGTTATCAAACCTTTAAAAAATTGTGGGCCATCTGTCTCTTAAAAATGTGGCACCAGGCAAGTAGAGGGTTATTTCTTTTTACTACTATAGCCTTTTTTTATGTACAATTTATCACTTGCTAAGTGAGCCTCTGATGTAATAATAATTTGAGAAACCATTTATCAAATGACAAGGGACATTGAGCAGGCTTTGTCGAAACTGCATAGGAAATGTGCACTCAGCCAGTTGAATTGCAAATGGATACTATTCTTTGCATTTTTTGAGGGTGTATTTGTCGCATTAGCATGTTATTTCCTTCTGTTTTTGTTATGGCCGTACTATAGTAGCCACGTCTTATTCAGGTTTAGTTAACGTTTATTCCGGTAGTTGGCAAAGAGTATTGTCGCTACATCTCACACAGTTTTTTCAGGAATCCAGTTTTCAAATGATATTAGATTCGCGCCATAAATGCGGTGTTTCCCTGCAGGGTGATATTGCTGTTATTGAATTGAATAATATTTTTCAATTCTTTGATTATGCCGCCGCCTCTGGTGAATTACGAGTGGTTGGTGAAGATAACAACGCCAGTTTTTTCTTTCAGAGAGGAAAGTTGATCTTTGGGGCGCTGAGTGTTAATCAAAAAAAAATCGGTGATATGCTTGTGGAGTCCGGTATTCTTAGTGGGTATCAGCTCTCCCAAGCCTTGACCATGCACGCGCAACACGGGCGTCGTCGTCGTTTAGGCGACATTCTGGTGAAGAAAGGTTTTGTAAAGTTTGAAGAACTGTCTGAGATGTTGCAGACCCAGGCAAGAGAAGCCTTCTTTGAGACTTTGAGCTGGAAAGAAGGCATGTTTTTTTTCTATGCCAACCAGTTCCCCTCCAAAGAAGAGATACTGATCAATGAGAGAATTGATCACCTCTTACTCGAAGGAATTGTTCGAATGGATAATTCGCTTGGACCAGATTCGCTATAACCTCCCCCAAACACCTTTGTTTAGGTTTCTGCTTGTTCTTCCGCCTCTTTTTGTTTTTCGATGTTAAATCGATCCTTTATTTTAGAGTAGGACACAAGCTCGGTTGCCCGCTGGGACGGGGTGAGAAATGACTCAAGTTTCGTTTTCAAAATGATAGGATTGAGTTCTGAGCTAATTGCAATAACCCCTTCCAAAATAATCTTTTGTAACAAAAGTTCCTGGTTCGTTCTTTCTTTAATAGTTGCAGCAAAGGGGAGGAAGAAGAAGTTGGCAAAGAGTAAACCGTATAATGTTGAAGTAAGAGCTATGGGGATGGCTTGTAGTATTATTGAAGTATCCCCTATCCCGCCTAACATCGTAATGAGTCCTACCACTGAACCCATGATTCCAAAAGCAGGGAAATAGTCTGCTATAGCTCTTACCACCCGCTCTGAATCCTCCCTGCGCAATCTAAAGAAGTACATTTCTGTGTTGAGTATGTCTCGAATCTGATCAATGGAATAGCCGTCCACAAGACAACCTAGGGCCCTGCGCAAAAAGAGAATAGTTGTTTCATTTTCCTGATTTTGCAGGGACAGTACACCTTCTATTCTTGATCTGATAGAAAGATCAATAAGGATATTAATGATTTCAGTTTCTTTTTTTATAGGCTTTTTGTACGCAGCCTGCAAAACCTTGGATACGATATGTAGCTGTTCTACCCGGAAGCTGATAAGAGTAGCACAAATGGTACCACCACAAACGATAAAAAGACCCGAGATGTTAAAGTAGAGGCTGAGGTTTCCATGCAGCATAAAGCCGGCGATAAATAGGGAACCACAGAGGATCAGGCCAATGAGATTTTTATTTTTCATATGCTTAGTTCAACCCTTCAAGGTTTGCGGAGAGTGGTTTGGGCAGCCGTTTTGAGATAATAATTTCCACACGTCTATTTTTCGCACGGTTATCAGCTGAAGTATTTGCGACGACTGGGCGGTAAGACGCATAGCCGCTCACAATAAATTGATTTGGGTTCATTCCAATCTCATCTATTAAGAATCTGGCAACAACACTTGCTCTTGCAACAGATAGCTCCCAATTGCTGCGGTACCTACTCGATACCATGGGGATATTGTCCGTATGTCCTACTACGTTAATCATATACGGGGTATCCTTTAGTACGGTGGCAAGGGTGTAAAGTGAGTTTTTCGCAGAAGAAGAAAGTGAACTGTGGCCTAATGAAAAAAGAAGATCGCCGGTAAGAATAATACGTATGGTCTTATCTGGTATGAGATCAATAGTTGCAAAGGGACCCAGATCATTTTTCTTGATGGCTTCTTTACTTAACGTATAAATATTCAACATCGGATCAGCTGTCTGCGGGGCATGTATCTTTTCTTCTGGGACAAGTGGTCGCGGCTCAAGAACTGTGTCGGAGGGAATAGGAAGAGGTTGTTGAGCTGGTGGCGGCTGTATATCTACGCCTTTTTCTACGATGATTGCAAAACTGTTGGTTACGGTGGTTGGTATCTCCGGATTGAGTTCTATTTCATCTTCAGCTAGGGGCGTATCAGTAGTAATACTAGTAGTAGCTTTTTCAGGTGGAGGAGAAGGCAGCTGAAATTCTTCGATAGGAACCCGTTCTACCTTCTTGATTGTGCCTGCAGTAATGAAAGGAAGACTTGCGGTGATTGGGGCAAAAGGTAAAGAAACACCACTGGCGTCGGTGGACTGAAGCGCTTCGGTGGTATCGCCTCCGATGATTTCTTTACCTGTTGGTTCGAGAAACTCCTCATTGGCCGTCTGATACACAAACATAGACAGAAAGAGAATAAACATGGTCATCATCAGATCAGACCAGGCAACAGACCAATGGGTTGCGGAGGAAGTTGTTGACTGAAAAGGTGTGTCGTCAACATGAAAAACAGTATTGCTGACATAGCGTCTTTCGCTTGAAATCACAGTGGACGAAAAACGGCTCTCATGGATTATTGAGTTGATTGGAGACTGCGGCTGCAATTCAGCCAGTTCTTGTTGTTCAGTAGTGGTCGCAGGTTTATCCAACATAGAATGCCGCTCTTAAAGGTTTTCACTATAACACTCGATCCATGGCTTGCATTGGATCGAGTGCTAGGGATATATAAGCAGCTATAAGATGGTTACGTGACAACCAGGTTTTAACCTAGAGAACGTGTTGCTTAAATTCCTCGATACCAATGCGTTGAATAAAGCGTGCAGCTCTCTCTTTCTTTTTTCCATTTGCAGAATAGTAGTCAAGGCATCTTTTAAGAAGCTCTAATACTTCTTCACTTGCAAGGTCTGTACCAATGATGTCGCCTATTCGTGGTCGATTGCCTGCATTGCCACCAAAAATGACGGTCCAGCCATTCTTCTTACCTATAAGACCAATATCACGTACAAATGATTCAGCACAACAAAATTGACAACCGGATACGCCAATTTTAAACTTAGCAGGTAGGTCGATATTGGCGAGAATTTGCTCAATTTGTATGCCAAAGCCAAGAGAATCTTGGACACCAAATTGACAGACTTGAGTGCCAGGACAGGCTTGGACGTAGTGGAGACAAAGTTCTGTCGCATGGCCGGGGTCCATGCCAAGGTCTTCGTATATAGCATCGAGATCCTTTTCCTCAACGCCGACTAGGGCGATGCGCTGGCCTGAGGTGATCTTCACTATAGGGATGTTGTATTTTTCCGTAACCATGGATATTGCAGCTAAATGGTCTCTTTGCAATAGGCCACCAGGGATTCTGGGTACAATGGCGTAGGTCTTCTTATCTCTTTGTAAAATAGCATTTTTAGGCGGAATAACTGGCATGATTATAGTAATTATAGAATGTTGATTGTTAAACTACTCTCCGATTTGAGGGCTTTATTTGAGTAGCTAGCGGAGTGTTCCGCTTACCCGGAGTCTTGCGCTTACCCGGAGTCTTGCGCTTACCTGGAGTCTTGCGCTTACCTGGAGTCTAGCGCTTACCTGGAGTCTAGCGCTTACCTGGAGTCTAGCGCTTACCTGAGGTGTCGCTGATTTGTTAATATATGAAAGTTACTACTTGGGAAATACTTTCCCGTAACTATGTAGATGGTTTTCTACTATGCAATAACCAGAAAACTGGTAATGGCCACCTCAGCGCTTTTAATGCATTGAATAGGGGTTTTAAAGCATACAAATGTGGTTTACCAAGACCATAACGGCCGCAGTTGGAGTGCCGATAAGTAATTACCTGTTTCCTTGATTTTATGCCAGCTATTACGGAGTAAGGCACTAAAAGACAGGCTTGTAGTCAAAAAAGTGACGCGTTTCCAATGTCCTGTAGGTATGTGTCTCGGCGCGGGCAACAAAGGAGCGTGTAATAGCACCATTAGGAGTAAATCGAACACCGTCTAAAAACTCCCCGTCGGTAATTCCAGTGGCGGCAATTGCCACCTGTTTACTTTTAATGAGATCTTGAGCTCGAAATATTTTGTCAAAATCTGTGATGCCGTGCCGGGTAGATTCCTGCTTATCCCGGTCATCATTGTAAAAGATCTTACCCTCAAAATAACCACCAAGACAACTGATAGCAGCAGCTACAAAGACGGCCTCTGGGGCGTAGCCGTAACCTATGTAAATATCTGCTTTATCGCCAGTTATTGCGGATAAACAGCCTGATATCTCACCCTCATCAATGAGTTTTATCCGAGCCCCGCAACTTCTGATTTCGTGGATCAGTTGTTTATGTCTACTTTGATTTAAAATGCAAACAGTTACATTCTCGGTATATTTCTTCAGTGCCCTAGCAACCCGTTTAACGTTTATAATAGGAGGTTGATTGATATCGATAACATGACCAACCTTTGGTCCGACAACGATTTTATACATACTAAGGTTAGGCACAGATTGGATTGATCCAGATTGACCAATAACAGCAAAAGAGCTTGAGTTATTTTTTCCGTCGGCTGCTGAGCGGTACGCTTCCAACGCAATTGTCATCAAGTCAGTTTTTTGGCCTCCCTTGCCGATAATGGTGGGAAGCTGAAATGTTTCTGGCCTGTTAATAAATCTGTCATTGATAACCGTAGCTTCAATTGCGAGACGGTTCAAGGTTTTGGTGATAGCCTTACGTGTTTGATTGAGGATATCAATATGGTCACCTAATCCCTGGATTCGTGCAGCGGTAAGTGCAGCGATTTCAGTGGCTCTAACAATTTCCATTCCGTAATTTGTATTCATAAAAGAGACCTGAGGTGTTAGGACTGAGAGGTATTATAACCATTTTGTTCACTGCAAAGACGAAGTTTTTCCATGATTTCGTCGCGTTTTTTCTGGAGTTTCTTGCCAGCGATGGTGTCTTTAATTTTCATAGGCTCTCTAAATTCTTCGATTAGTTCAATATCGAGCGGTGCGGATTCAAGCTTTTGTTCTGCTTCTTTAATTTCATCCGGTGTGGGGAGAATAATACCGTAAAGTTGATGTGGGGTGTGTACAAGTGAATGGCCTCTGTTGTAATACGCGGCGGCAAAGCCACCATCTACATTAATTGCTACTCCATCTTCACTGGCCATCTGTATGCCCTTTTTATAATCCACAGGTGTATGACCAAAGATTACACGTTGTACACCGAACTCCTGCTGCATTTTTGTCTTAAATTTACTTGTCTGCATGTTTTCTTTCCAGAATAGGCTTCTCTCAACGTGCTTTTTTTTGTCTACAAGGAAATAACGTTCAAATGTTTTCATGGCGTGTTTACCAAAAAATGGAGATTTAGGTCCACACCAAAGGTAAAAGAACAGAGCCTGATCGTCAGCATTCTGTTCTTTCCCTGCAATGTAGTTAACGCCTACTCGCTTGATAATTTCCTGTATATATATGAGAAGATCTTTTCCCTTACGTCCGAGGAATTCCTCAAAATCTCCCTCGGCTGTTGATGGTACCAGGGCATGAATATTGAGGAAGTTGTTTTGAATATGGTAGGTTTTCCCATCGGTGTAGAGAAATCGTAATAGGCGCATCAAACGTCTATTTGTTTTAAATTGTAAGGTAAGATCTTTTACAATTTCAGTTTCTTCTGGGTTTAGGGCACCAGGATTGTCCAGATCAATAGTTGGAAAATGAACATCATTGAGACCGTCTACATCGTTTGAGCGTAACATCTCCGCCAGTCGATCCAACCACAGCCTTTTGCTCATTTCATATTGTGGGAAATCACGTATTGTCTGTTCTTCGAGCTTGAACTGGATGATTGCCAAGGCCTTCTCCATGGAGCGGCCCTTATCTGTTTTTGCTTTGAAATTTCCACTGACCTTGGCGACAGGATATGTCTTTACGGCGAATTCTGCGAGTCGCGAAGTATCAAAACCGAGTCGTTCAAGAAAAACAAAATGGTCATAGCGGCAGGTTATACGTAACGCTTCGGCGACGAGGGACTGACAACCCGCAGCCGCCCCCATCCAAAGAATATCGTGATTTCCGAAAACATAATCGACACCATCTTTATAGAAATGGGAAGAAAGAATCCGTAGTATTTTATCGGGTTGGTCTCCACGATCAAATACATCTCCTAATACCTGAATACGATCAAGCAGGATTTGGCGAATTGTATGGGACAGATGGGCAATGAGGCGATCTGCTATGATTTTTTCTTCAAAAATTGGATCTGGTACAGGTAAACCTGCCATGAGCCGATTAATCACATCACGGAATTCAGGACGAAAAATATTATTGTTATGCAGGCGGATATTAGCCAACTTGTATCTCAAAATATCAACAAGACAAAGGATCACATCCTGCATATCCATCTTGATAATATTATCGAGAAAATACGATTTTTTACGAATAATTTTTGAGAGGTATTGGATTTTTTCGGCGCTAAATGTATTCGGAAGGGCCTCTTTACACGTTTGGTATAACATTCCAAATCGGCCACGTAAAATAGATTTAAAGCGGTCGCCTTCTCCGTGAAGATCGCTTATCCAAAGAGTCGTCGGAATATTAGAGTTGAGCTCCATGTCTACTTCAAGAAGTTGGTTTGCGAGTTTATCAATCTCAGTAACAGAAAGCGCTGACATATTGGAACTGGACGTGTCGTTTTTACTCGTAAATGACATGGGATCACCATTATGATCGATTAAGAAGTTGTTAGAAAAGCATACATCTGAGTTGATACTATATAGTCATAATATAGCAAATATAAAACAAATAGCAGTGGAATTTCGTAATATTATCAAACTTTGAGAAGGGGCAAACTTCTATAGAAGTTAAGATATGTTCCCATTGTATTGGAACAGAAAAAACAAAATATTAAATATGAGTCAAGGTGGTAATCCGCTGGGGAAGGTTCTCCCGCACAGTCGCCTCAGCAGTATAATCTGCGCAGAAGAATGTAACTTCTGTGTTGGGACTTGGAAAGGGAAAGGGTGGATACTCTTTGCTATGACCTTGCGTAAAACTCGTTTGTAAGGGTAGG
>NVXR01000024.1 GCA_002733995.1 Desulfotalea sp.
CTGGGCGCAGGCGATTTTCATCTCGTCATTGATGGCACGAGCATGAATGTCTAGCGCCCCCCGGAACAGGTAGGGGAAACCCAATACATTGTTGACCTGGTTTGGATAATCCGAACGTCCGGTGGCGACGATAGCGTCCTCACGAACAGCGTGTGCGTCTTCTGGGGTGATTTCCGGATCCGGGTTTGCCATTGCAAAGATCACCGGGTTTGGTGCCATTGCCAGCACCATGTCCTGAGTAACGGCGCCTTTGGCCGAAACACCAAGGAAGACATCAGCGCCCTTCATTGCCTCCTCTAACGTACGCAATTCGGTGGGAATTGCGTGGGCCGATTTCCACTGGTTCATACCAGCAGTACGCCCCTGATAAATCACGCCTTTGCTGTCACACATGATGACATTATCATGGGAAACGCCCATAGCCTTGATGAGTTCCGTGCAGGCAATGGCCGCTGCCCCGGCACCATTAACGATGATCTTGACGGTTTTGATGTCCCGGCCGGTGATATCAATGGCATTGATGATGCCAGCGGCGGTAATAATGGCTGTGCCGTGCTGGTCATCATGGAAAACCGGGATATCCATCTTTTCGCGAAGAGCCTGTTCGATGATGAAACATTCCGGGGCCTTGATGTCCTCCAGGTTAATGCCGCCAAAAGTTGGCCCCAGCAGCTTAACGCAGTTGATGAACTCATCCACGTCGGTGGTGTCAACCTCAAGGTCAATGCCGTCGATATCGGCAAAACGCTTGAACAGGACTGCTTTGCCCTCCATCACCGGCTTTGAGGCCAGAGCCCCGAGATTGCCCAAACCCAGGATCGCTGTTTTAACCATATTATGGTAAATAGTATCTACTCAATAGACGAGTAACAATATTTATTATCGGAGAAAAACATGGCTTCACCAGCTAAAAAAGATAAAGGCAGTAGTGTAGAAAATGCGATTAGCCAGATACATAGACAATTTGGTAAAGGTTCCATCATGCGGCTTGGAACCGCCGAAGCAGAAAATATTCCTGTAATTTCCACAGGAGCCCTAAGCCTCGATATTGCTCTTGGAGTAGGCGGTTTTCCTAAGGGTCGTGTAACTGAGGTGTACGGCCCAGAATCTTCAGGTAAAACAACACTTGCCCTGCACGTCGTGGCAGAGGCCCAAAGACTTGGCGGCACAGCTGCTTTTATCGATGCTGAGCATGCTCTAGATACAAGTTATGCCGAACGATTGGGGGTCGACGTGGACAACCTTCTCGTTTCCCAGCCCGATTATGGTGAACAGGCATTAGAAATTGCCGAAATCCTTATCCGCTCCAATGGTATTGATGTTATTGTTATCGATTCTGTTGCTGCACTCGTTCCCCGCGCAGAAATCGACGGTAGCGTCGGCGACACCCACGTCGGACTCCAGGCACGCCTCATGTCCCAGGCCATGAGAAAGTTTACCGGCGTACTCAATCGAAGTAACACCGTCCTGATTTTCATCAACCAGATTCGTATTAAAATTGGTGTAATGTTTGGTAATCCTGAGACGACAACAGGTGGAAATGCCCTTAAGTTTTACTCATCACTGCGCCTTGATATAAGAAGAATTGGACAGTTAAAAGATGGCCAGGATCTTATCGGTAACAGAACCAGGGTAAAAGTCGTAAAAAACAAGGTTGCACCACCATTTAAACTTGCTGAATTTGATATTATCTATGGTGAAGGAATCTCCAGAGTTGGAGACATGCTCGATCTAGCCGCTGACTTAGAGATCGTTGAAAAAAGCGGCTCATGGTACTCTTACATGGAAGAGAGAATAGGCCAGGGTAGAGAGAATGCAAAACGTTTCCTCACTGAGCATCCTGAGATGTGCGATGACATAGAAAACAAGGTTCGCCTGGCATACGGAATGGCCGCCGCACAAAAAACTATCGCTACTGAGCCTGCTGCCCTTGTAGACAACAAAGACGAATAGATTTCAGCATCCCCAGTCACAAGTTACCGAGACCATTTATTAAAGATGGCCTCGGTTCCCCCTCACCCCCTGCACCCTCTCTCTCTTTGTCTTTTCGATAATAATATTGACACACCACCGGCATAGTTTGACCGTTTTCAACATAAGACTTGACTCTTCAAATACTGCGGGTTTACTCTTATTTGTAGTTATTTTTTCCAATTCCCCACCTTTGGAGGCACACCTACGTTGAAATCTCAAACACAAAAACAACCCGCTGAGACATATGATGTAATCATCGTTGGTGCTGGCCCCGCAGGTCTGTTTGCAGCCTATTATCTTACTGAGCACAGCAATCTTAAGGTCCTAATAATCGAGAAAGGCAAGAGTTCATTAAAAAGAGAATGTCCTATTGAAGCTAAGGGCTGTATCCATTGTAAACCGTGCAATATACTCTGCGGTGTTGGAGGTGCTGGCCTTTTCTCAGATGGTAAACTGAACTTTATACATAAACTTGGTAAAACAGATTTGACTCAGTTCATGTCGGATTCTACGGCAATGGCTCTCATTGATGAAACAGAAGCCATATTTAACCGCTTCAATATGGATGGAAAAGTTTATCCCACAGATATTGGCCTTGCAAAAAATATTAGAAAAGAGGCAAGAAAACAGGGGATCGACCTCCTCATTATCAAACAAAAGCACCTCGGCAGCGATAATTTACCTACCCATATTTCAGCGCTGGCAGCATATGTTGCAGACCAAGGTGTCACCTTTCATACATCTGAAGAAGTTCATGAACTGATAGTAAAAAGCGATTTTGTTACCGGAGTCAAGACGAACAAGGCTACCTACATGGCACCATATGTGATCCTGGCTCCTGGACGTGTTGGCGCTGACTGGGTCGCAAAAATTGCCAAAAATTTGCATATCAAAGTTTTACAAAGGGGCATTGAGGTTGGTGTGCGCGTGGAGGTTCATAACGAAATAATGCAGGACATCTGTGCCATCATCTATGATCCAACATTTTTCATACGGACCAGTAAATACGACGACCAGACCAGAACATTCTGCACCAATTATGGCGGTTATGTAGCTCTTGAAAATTATCAAGATTTTGTCTGCGTCAACGGCCATGCACTTATGAATAAAAAATCAAACAACAGTAACTTTGCCTTTTTGTCAAAAGTAGTTCTCACCGACCCGGTGGAAAACAACCAGGAATATGGAGAGACCATAGGCAGACTGGCAACACTCATAGGTGGTGGAAAACCGATTTTACAAAGATATGGTGACCTAAAACGTGGCCGACGCTCAACCTGGAACAGAATCAAAAACAGTTATATTGAACCCACATTAAAAGATGTCACCTGTGGTGACATTGCTATGGCGCTACCTGAGAGGATATTGACCAACATCATCGACGGTCTTGAGCAACTCAATCATGTTATACCCGGTGTTGCCAACGACGAAACTCTTCTTTACGCCCCTGAAATAAAGTTTTTTGCAACCCAGGTCGCCACAGACTCTCAACTGGAAACCACCGTAAAAGGCTTATTTATGGCTGGAGATGGACCCGGTGTTGCCGGCAATATTGTGTCTGCAACCGCGACAGCCCTCATTCCCTGTAAGGAAATTATTAGCAGAAACACTAAATCGCAAAGAACTCTGTAGAATTAAATGTTTTATAGTTGACTCTCAATATGTAGTTGCTATAATAGTTCCCAATTAGGAATAATTATCACTAAATTCAACAAAATGGAGATTGAAAATGGAAAAGTGGGAATGCCCTTGTGGTTACGTGTACGATCCAGCAACAGGTGATGAAGATAATGGTGTCGCCGCTGGTACAGCTTGGACTGATCTGCCAGAAGAGTGGGTATGTCCTCTTTGTGGTGCCGAGCAGGAATCTTTTTGGAAGGCCGACTAAGTAGTAACTAAAGCTACCGCTGCACTATCAGAGGTAGCTTTTTCTTGGCCTTTACAGTTAGTGGTACCTAATTATATATCAAAACCCAAACATAATACCGGAGATACAATATGAGTCTATTAGTAACCCAACCAGCCCCAGAATTTACAGCCACTGCCGTTATGCCTGACAATTCTTTTAAAGAAGATTTCAGCCTTTCGGACTTTAGAGGCAAGTATGTTCTCCTCTTCTTTTATCCTCTAGATTTCACCTTCGTCTGTCCTTCTGAAATCCTTGCTTTTAATAAAGCAGTCGATGAATTTAGTGAAAATAACTGTCAACTCATTGGTATTTCAATCGACTCCGCCTTTTCACATCTGGCCTGGAAAAACACCAAGGTGAATGACGGTGGTATCGGCAATATTCAATACCCCCTGGTGGCTGACCTTGATAAGTCAATTTCAAAATCATACAACGTGCTTCTTGATGCGGGTATTGCTTTGAGAGGCCTGTTCCTCCTCGACCGCGAAGGAATCATTCGGCATCAAGTTGTCAATGATCTACCACTTGGCCGTAGTGTAAATGAGGCCTTACGAATTCTTCACGCACTTCAGTTTACAGAAACCCATGGCGAAGTTTGTCCTGCGAACTGGAATAAAGGTGAAGAAGCCATGAAACCAACAGCAGAAGGTGTTGCTGAATACCTCACAAATCACGCATAAAATAGCTTAATCAAGAACCAGACATAGATAGCGGTACCGTCCCTGCTCTCTATGTCTGACTTCGCCCCAACGAAGGTAACACAACGCCCTTCCCCTCGAGTATTTCTCCTTAGATTCAAACCTTCCCCACCTGTGCTACTTATGCAAAAACCAGCCCTCTAGACTCCTAACAGAATGTAGCATGAATTGCAAAATCTGCTAAAAAAGAGTATTTATGTTTGACAGGCCTTTGCCTATAAGATCATTACAAACAACTCTGCATGTCTTTTTTATCCCCAAGGATTGGCATTATAATGTTACTCATTGTCGAAGATATCACCAAAGAGATTAAACAACGCTATGATGTTGATCTTAATTCCTACGCCAACAAGCTGTTAATTTCTACGATTAACAAACGTATGTTCAAGCTGGATTTCACAATGCAACAAACATATCTTGATTTTTTCCACACAGATCCTGACGAAGCAGTCGTATTACTGCAGCAGATAGGGGTAAACGTCAGTTCATTTTTCCGCAATCCCATGGTTTATTCTATCCTCGAACAACGTATTCTTCCGGAACTAATTGAAAGAAAACGCAAGCAAGGCCTAAATGAGATCCGAATATGGAGTGCTGGCTGTGCATCAGGCGAAGAACCCTACAGTATAGCGATATTAATCCACCAGCTTTTAAAAAAGTCCTTCAAACAATGGCGAATACATATTTTCGCCACCGACATTGACCGGGAAAGCCTCAATCAGGCTGTACAAGGCACCTTTAGTCGCGACAGGTTACAAGACACTAGGCTCGGAATTTATGACGCATATTTCACTCGAGTCGATGCAGGGTATTCTCTGGCCCCTGAAGTCCGACAGATGGTCAACTTCTCTTTTGAGGATCTCCTGTCCTCTGGAAAAGTTGCTCCGGCAGCGAGTATTTTTGGCTCATTCGATCTGATCCTCTGCCGAAATGTATTGATCTATTTCAACAAGTCCGCCCAAAAGGTAGCTATCCAAAAATTCATCAAGACCCTGACAAGTAAAAGCTATCTTATTCTGGGTGAATCTGAGTGTATAGATAAGAATCTCAAGTCCGCCTTTATGGAGATTGACATCATAAACAGAATTTACAAAACCAAATAGGAGATCCTACCGCGTGACTTTTCTGAACAATATATCGGTAGCATCCAGAATAACGGCATTATTTATCATTTTCATGCTCTTCTTTGCTTTGTTTGGGATATTTACCCTCAAAGAAATGCAAACTCTTGGTCACCTAACACGAACCATGTATGCGCATCCTCTGCAGGTCACAAAAGCATCACTCGAGGCCAAATCTGGCGTCTTGAAGATGCATAGAGGCATGAAGGATTTGACGATGGCAACCACCACAATTGGGGTAAATATTGCCATTCAGATTGTTCAAGATGAAGAAAAAGCAGTCTACAGAAATCTTGACATCGTCAAGAGACAGATCCTCGGAACGGATGGTGAAAAACTTATCAAAAAAACCACCGAAATGTTTACCGACTGGCAACCGATCAGGGGGGAAGTAGAAGAACTTGTTCAAAACGATGCCCGGGATGCTGCAGCCAGCATAACCCGTCATAAGGGGGCCGATTACGTCATAAAACTTGAACGACAGATGGACGAACTCACAGACTACGCTCGCTCAAAAGCCGATGGCTTCATGGCGGCAGCAGATGCCACCCGGCAGAAAACTGTTAGAATGGTCATAGCTATCTTCTGCATTGTCGCTGTGGTCTGTCTCTTTCTATCTGTTGTTGTGATTCTTAGCATTATAAAATCACTACGCCTCTTAAAGGATCAGATGGCTATAATCACCAGCACCGGGGTGATGAAACATGTCGAGGTTTTGGGGAATAATGAAATAGCAACCCTTGCCTCACACTTCAATTCTCTGGTTTCTGCGATCAAAGATCAATTTGAGCTTCGTAGCAACATCGAAAAGCTTAATATGGCACTGGTAGAAGACATCTCATTTGACGAGATGACAGACAAATGCATCAGTATAATTTCTCGCAGTATGAGTGCTTGTGCTGGAGCTTTGTACCTCTTTAACAATAAGACCCGAACCTGCAACCTCGCCTCTTCTTATGCCCTTATTGAACGAAATCATTTCGCCCGTAGCTTCTCCTTAGGCGAAGGAGTCATTGGCCAGGTTGCTCTAGAAAAAAAGGCTATCTCTTTAAAAAACATTTCCGTAACTGACGCCTGCACAGTCACCGGCACCCTAGCAGAACCGCCAATTGGTATTTATGTCGTTCCCGTACTGTATAATATGCGACTTCTTGCTGTCATGGAGGTCGCATCGCTTGAACCAATAAACGATGTAAAAAAACATTTTATTGATGAAGCAACAGATGCTATCGCCAGTATCCTCAACAACGCTTTGCAAAGACAAAAGATAAAAACACTATTTGCTGAAGCCATGGATACCAATGATGCAATACAGTCCAAATCTTTTGAAATCAGTACTAAAAATGCAGCACTTAAATCAATCAACAAAGAATTAATGGCCCAAGCCCAAGAGCTGCAAGCCCAGAGAGATGAACTACAGACCCAGGCTAAAGAGCTTGAGACCCAACGCATTCAAGTCGAGGAAGCCGACAGACTAAAGACTGAATTTCTCTCTAATATGAGCCATGAACTCCGTACGCCACTTAACAGTATAATGAGTTTGTCTCAATTATTAATCAGCAGGGGTGTAGACAAAAACCCTAAACAATCGAAGGAGTACCTTCGTGTTATTGACAGAAACGGTCAACAATTGCTGAGCCTCATTAATGACATTCTTGATCTCACCAAAATAGAATCAGGACGAATGGATATATTCCCAACAAACTTTGATATAAAAGAGCTTCTTAAAGAAATTCAGGACACCATTAATCCCCTTGTTTTAAAGAAAAACTTAAAGATAAATATAGATAGTTCACATTCTCTCATTATATTTTCTGACAAGGAAAAAATCTATCAAATACTCCTCAACTGCTGTTCCAATGCTATAAAATTCACCAATGAAGGCACAATCACCCTAACGGTTACGCAAATAGACGACACAGTAGTTTTCAAAATACATGATACCGGTATCGGCATCCCCGCTGAAAATATTGAGTCCATTTTTGATCAATTCAGGCAGGTTGATGGCTCCTTTACCAGAGTCCATGAGGGTACAGGTCTTGGTTTGGCGATTTCCCGCAAGCTGGCAACATTACTTGGTGGCGACATAGGCGTTGAATCAACCCTTGGCCAAGGGAGTACTTTCACCTTACGCGTACCTCCTTATACGACAGACTTTCAACATATAACCAATACCAGCAATGAAGTGACCGTGCCGATACCGCCACCCTCTACGCCTAAATCATCTACGACCCTATTGGTTATTGATGGCGAAGAAGAAGCCCGTGCAACTCTATCTAAGTATCTTGAAGATGATGGCTACAACGTCACTTGCACCAATAACGGTAAACAAGGGCTTGAACTTGCAATGACGACTCAACCAGACATAATTTGCCTTGACCTTTTGCTGCCTGACATGGATGGTTTTAGTGTCCTCGACAAACTGCGTCTCTCTCCCCAGACGCAGGACCTTCCAATAATTATTCTAACCGCTAAAGACCTCAGCCCAGGTGACTCCCAACGACTCGAAACGGTCTTTAAGACTTTCAGAAAGGATAAGTTGAATAAGGACGCCTTTCTCTATCAAGTAAAAGCAGCACTAGAAAGCTACGATACCCCCGTTATAAATATTGAAACACAACCAGCATCGAGTCAGATCCTTGTCGTTGAAGACAATGATATAGCCAGTGAACAAATTGCTACGGCATTAAAAGAAAATGGCTTTGATGTTGTTGTCGCCAAAGACGGTCAGGAAGGCCTGGCACACGTTGAACAAAATATTCCTGCGGCAATCGTGCTTGACCTGATGATGCCTAAGATAGACGGATTTCAGGTTTTAGAACAGATTCGCTCAAAACCTCAAACAGCAACGCTACCAGTCCTCATCCTTACTGCCAAAGAATTAACCGCTGCCGAACGAAGTCATTTAACTCACAACAACGTTCAACAACTGATCCAAAAAGGCACCGCAAACCGCGGCCAACTTGTCTCCAGTGTAAAGCGCATGCTGGCAGCCGGTACAAAAACAGCAGCTCAACCATTGGTAACGCCACAAAAAGAAACGACTCGGTGCATACTGTTAGTCGAAGATAATCCTGACAATCAACTAACAATTTCTGCTATATTAGAAGAAGAATGTCCGGAGTTACTTGTGGCGACAGATGGAGAACAAGGCGTACAAATCGCGACGGAAAAGATTCCAAATCTGATTCTCATGGACATTCAGTTACCAATTATGAACGGCATAGACGCCATTAAGGTTATAAGAAACAATCCCTTAACAGATCAAATTCCAATAATTGTCATCTCTGCTAAAGCGATGAAGAATGATAGGGAAATTGTTTTGGCCGCGGGGGCAAATGACTATGTCTCAAAACCAATTAACCCTGTAGAACTCCAGGACAAAGTACGTAGATGGATAAGCTAATCAAAACCGTTTGGTTGGGCTTAGCTCAACTTGGTACAGGTATGCAGCTATCAACTACAGCAAACAGATTTTGCATACCTATCTCGAACCATCCTGTGCAAAGGTCTTGCATGCTCGAAATAATTACCTTGGCTGAGAGGTCTATGCCGAGGTAATATATATTCAATGATACTGTTTCTCTTTCGTTTTTGCTTTATCTACACCATCTACCAAATGTTTTTATTATTAATGATCTGTTTGTTACAAAGATTATTATCAACCACACAACCATTGGCTTTCGTCTCATTAACTTAAGGACTTAATTGCTAGCTGCAAAGGATAGATTTGTGACTAATCTAACACCCATTTTACTTGTTGTTGACGATAGGGCTGACAACCTTTTTATTATTGAGCAATTGGTAAATGAATACATCCCTTCCTGCGAAATCCTAACAGCAAACAATGCCGATGCTGCTTTTGAAATTGCGAAAAAACGAAATCCTGACGGGGTTTTGAGCGATATCCAAATGCCTGGTAAAAATGGTATTGACCTTTGCCGACAATTAAAAAACAACGCAGGGACCTGTCATATACCTGTATTACTCGTAACTAACCACAAATCCAGTGCAACTCTGAGAACCAGAGGCCTTGATGCCGGCGCCGATGACTTCATAGCCAGGCCCATTGATAATATAGAATTTGCCGCCCGCATTAAGGTCATGTTTCGAATCAAGAATGTTCAAGATGAATTAAAAAAAGCAAAATGTGAACTTGAGCAGAAGGTTGCCCAACGTACTGCGGATTTAACCAAAACAAATATAAAACTGAGTAATGAAATCGCAGAGCGAAAACATGCAGAAACTATGACCGTGCGCCTTGCCTCGGTTGTTGAACAATCTAACGACTATATCATTATCACCGACACTGCTGGTAATATTGAATATGTAAACCCTGCCTTTACCAAAATTACTAAATATACACTTGCTGAGGTCCTAGGTAAAAACCCCCGACTATTCCAAGGAGGCCAGCATAGTACAGTTTTTTATAAAAATATCTGGCATACCATAACATCTGGACACACCTGGTATGGCACCCTGCGCAATAAGACTAAAGAAGGTAAGTTTATTGAGGAATCTGCTGCTATCTTCCCCGTTTTTAATGACCAGGATGAAATTATTAATTTTGCGGCCATCAAGCGTGACATCACGGAACAAAAAAATATTGCAAGAGATAAAGAAAATCTAGAAATACGCCTTCAACAATCCCAAAAAATGGAGGCTATTGGCACTCTAGCTGGTGGGATAGCCCATGATTTTAACAACATACTAAGTGTAATGCTTGGTTATACAGAAATGGCAAAAGAAGACAGCTCACCAGGGTCAACAATATACCGAGATTTGAATGTAGTATTAGATGCGGGCGCCCGAGCAAAGAGTCTTGTTCAGCAAATACTTGCATTTAGCCGCCAGAACAATTCAGAGAGCACCCCCTTACAACTTGCAAATATTGTAATAGAATCTATAAAACTTCTACGTCCTACGCTACCTGCAACCATTGAAATTGTTCAAGACATTACAACGACAACCGGTCTAGTGCTTGCGGATTCAACCAAAATAAATCAAATTTTGCTGAATCTTTGTACCAATGCTTTTCATGCTATGGAAGATACCGGCGGCAAACTTGGCATCGTCCTAAAAGAAACTGATGTAACATCCGCAGATCTTGTCCATGAACCTGAGACGGGCCCTGGTACTTTCGTCCAACTATCAATCAGTGACTCAGGTATTGGAATTTCCCCAGAGGTTATACAAAAGATTTATTTACCATATTTTACAACCAAAGAGACAGGCAAAGGCACCGGGATGGGTCTGTCCATTGTTCATGGCATAGTTAAAGGATATGGTGGCTTTGTAACCGTCTACAGTAAACTAAATGAAGGTACCGTCTTTAACGTCTTCCTCCCTGTTGCAAAAGAAGCTATGCTCACAGCACATGAAACGTCCGAACAATGTCCAACGGGCAAGGAAAGAATCTTGTTTATTGATGACGAGCAGATGCTAACCAAGATGGGCAAAGATATGCTAGAGAGGCTTGGTTACCATGTTACCACCTGCAATATCAGCATTGAAGGACTGGAAACCTTCCAAAATGATCCCCATAGTTTTGATCTTATTATCACAGATCAAACCATGCCTGATATGACTGGTGCTGATATTGCTAAGAAGATGTTACAGATAAGACCAGATATCCCCATTATCCTCTGCACAGGATACTCCACTATTATTTCGGAACAAGCGGCAAAAGATATTGGTATCAAAGAATTTGCACTTAAACCACTTGCAAAAAAGGATATTGCCAAGCTAATCAGAAAGGTTCTGGATACCTTGTGATTCCTCGCGTTTTAGTGGAGTCGCAAGTAAAACTATCAGCCAAACCGATACTTATCAGGGGGAGGATTCCTTGAGTCGTTGAATAATGACAAATGCCAGAGCAGCAAGTTCATTTCTACTCAACTCAACTTCAAGGGCCTTAAGCCGGGACTGGATCTTTGGGGAAGACTCCACGTCTTGCTCTGCCAAGCGAACAGCTTCCTCCATCTGTTGCTCGTTAATGCAATGTACAGATTTCCCACCAAGTAACGGTATTTTATCAGGATCCACAGCTTATCCCCCCCTTGATGAATTGTGGGAAATCACTCACAGAAAAGCTACTACCACAGCCGCAAGATGATTCATTAGAACTGTTGTTAAAGCGAAACCCCGCAGAGATCAAATCATCGGAATAGTCGATATGCAACCCCTTCAGATACGGACGACTCTCATTATCTGTAATTACCGTTATCCCTTCTCTCTCATAGACAATCTCTTCATCAGATCTTTTTTGGCTAACAATAGTAGCATCATAAGTCATCCCGGCACAGCCACCAGTTTTCACAGTAATTCGGACGAACCCGTCATCACTGCCATGTTTGCGCAGCATGTCATACGCTTTTGTGCTCATTGATATCATTTTCCAAGTAACTCCTTTTTATTGTAGTGTCGTTCATCGTTCTCACTTCTCACTACAAACACTATAGGAGTTATCTGACAAAGTTAAAGGGAGGCACCATCCTTTACATCACTTAATGGGGATATTACAGATTTAATGCATATATTTAGATCTAGGTGTTTTTTCACCTTTAACTTTGGAGGTTATATATATGTTTAATGCAGAGCAACTGTGTAAAAAGATAACAGAACTGTACCCAGAGATAGGTACTTGCGGAGTAGATATCAGGGTTACCAGAGATAAGTCAAAGAAGACATGGGTCGTCCATCTCAATAAAGATACCCATATCTTAAATCACTTTCTTGAGTTAACAGACGCAGATAGATGTATGGATGGTAAAGAGTGTCTTGCCTTAGGCCTTGATATTGCGCAGTTACAAAGAAATATCCAGGGAAGACAATACTAAGCAACATTTCACAATGTACATTGTATTATTTTTAGATAAAAAATGACTGATCCCACCCAACTTTACCCATCGTAGCTCCATCACTACCACTCGTATGCTTGCTAAGCATCAATGGATAGGATTTGTAAGCACAGAGGAACCGTTATAGGCAGTAGTTTAGCTCCAGAGAATGCGTCTGAACTCCTGCCTACGAGTTAACAGATAGTTTGGTAGAGATGCTCCCCGACGTATCTCCACATTTAGCGGGCCTGATCGCTATTGACGAGCCCCTGGAGAATGGCTCAGCTAAGAGCATGATAAATGAGAAGAAGACGTCTTGCCTCTCTTTAATGAGACAAGCCCAGCTTTGTCCAGCAAAGGTCGGTGATGCTCAGAATGGGATGTCACTCCTGACTACTTCGATCAAGTACAGACTCCGGTTCAGAAAATTTTAGGGCAAGATCATTGTCCACAACATAAATACAGATTTCTTTTGCCCCCTGTCTTGAATAACTATATTTCTTCTGAAGATTTTCAATCATAAAAGTTACATCACTCTGAATCTTCTTATCATAGGTCTTAAAGTCATCATGGTTATAGTCCTTTATAGCTCTTCTAAAATTTTCATTTTCCATAAACGGTTCAAGGACCTTTTCTTTCAGGGTGTGAATATATTTTTCATACAGATGCAGATAGAGCGTTGTTTCGGTAATTTCCAGTCCATCCCGAAGCATTTCCTGGGATAAGGCTGTTGTGGTATAACTCTTTTGGACATTATTTCGAAAAGTGGTATTACTTCCTCTATTAACCTGCAAACGAGCTTCAATTCTTGCAAAATATTCTTCGGTTATCTCCAGTCGTTCGCCTGTAAACTCACAGATCTCCACTGTATTCGGTTCAAAGTTGACTGCAAATATATAATTGATTAGATCCCTCGAAATCTGCTCTTCATTGTAATAATAGAGGGACTCCTTCACCTCCTGAAGTACTGTGTAATTATACATTCTCAGAAGAGAGTCCAAAAACCCAACCGGTAGGATTTCCTTATTTTCTTTACAATATTTTCGGAAAAAATTTCCAAGCATCAACATGTCGATGAGTTTATCGCTTGTCGCATAGGTCGAATAAAATTCATTAAAGAGCCGAATTGAATCCCTGCCGGAATATCCCGACCAACCATCTTTTTCAGATTCAGCAATAATTTTTTGTCTCTTCTTCGCCGTAAAACTAACAACATCTTCCTCAGAGAGCCACTCAGGTATATTGCCTATATAAATCTCCATCTTCAGAAGCTGTAGATTTGTATCACAATAGAGTTCATATTTCTCAGAATTACCAATCCACTCGTCCATCGCCTCTGAGGTAATGGTCAACCTCGTTGCAATGATCACCCGTGCAAAATTATGCAAAACCCGCGGCAAAAAACTCTCATCTATATGTTTGCCAAAATTTTCCCGGTAAATGTCTACTTCGGTCTGCAAATCGAGCACATAGGGAATATTTATATACTCAACACGGTCTGCAAAAGCATGGAGATCCTCAAGGAGCTTTTTATCCTCAGGATTCATAAGAGCAAAGAGAAGCGAGTTGACCTGCTCTTCAATATCTTCAACCTTATGCACACCATCACTAATAATATTATGTAATTCCATCAGCCTGTCACTATTGTGTGATTTAATATCCATCAAGGCATAAATACCATTATTGGTCTTTGCATATCTGGAATACAGATAGCTCACAGGCTCACCATTGGCAAAAAAGGTATCTAGGCTACGCTGAATCATTTCACTCGTCATAACCCCGTGGCGCAGAGGTTTATCCCCTGGATTAAAAACAGAGATCCCCTCACCGATACGCCGGTTAAAGATATAGGGCCGGGCGTAAACACACTCCAGCACCTTAAGTGGATCATGGTATTTCTTCAGCAGCTCCTGATACAGTGAAACACATATCGTGCACGGCTCCTCATGAAAAAGCCATTCGTACTGTTTCTCAGTAAATAGCTGCCATTTAAACTCATCATTATCAAAAAGTTCATCGAAAAACTGACGACGAATCTCCTTTGGCACCATGAGTAAAGGATTATCATGACTTGGACAGGGAACATCAAAATAGCCACCAAGTTCAGCATCTTCCCTACATGCACATTTCATCTCAGAGGCAAGATGCTTCTTACCTTCACTTTCCAGTACACAGGCAAGCTTATCCGTAAGTGAATTAAAACTATGCACCCCACCAACTAACTGATCCCGCTTCAGGCGCCAGATGACTTCGTACCTTGACCCCTCCGGAGAATTTGCATATTCTTCAAATTTTTGCAGATAATTATTGAGAAATGTTGATTTCCCACTACCGTGGGGACCATCGAAGATATATATTTTATTCTGTTTCGCTCCAACTCTAAAACTTTCAACATGACGCATTAACCGGTTAGCAAAAAGCCTGTCGGCAAAAAATGCCCTGTCGGAGCCGTCAACAAAAAGCTTACCACAATCATACTTTAGAAACTTGATTGACTCCGGGTCATCACGATGCTCATCCACCCCCTCGGAAACATAGGCTTTAATCATGTCTGAATAGAGCTGGTACACGTCACGCACATATCGATTAGGATAGGTAATGACCTCCTGAAGAAAATCCGCGAAAGAGAGAATGGGCGACTGCTTCCACTGCCCCTTCGTCTTCTCAAAACTAGCAAATAATTTAGTGAGATCGCGCATATCATCTCCCTTACCAGATTTATATCTCAACAACAGTCAACCCTACTCAGGAGTTAACGCTATACAAAATACGGGTTAATCAACCAACATCCTCGTCAACTTCTTATCCTTCATCGTATACTTCACTCGCCTCCACTTAATTTCAGGAGGTACAGATTCCTGATCAGGCTGATCTGATTTCTTTTCTATCGGTTCCGGTTCATGGGTGACCAGTGTCACCTGATCACCCCAGAGAAACTCAATACCCATAAGAGTTCCAGCTATGTAATCGCGAAACAACGGTTTCTTTTCAAAGTGATGGGTTAGCATCAGGGTGTTATCAGTATCTACAGCCACAGCAACCGCTGGCGGATGGTACAGGGACTCGGCAACCATCTGTTTATAATGTTTTGCCTTCTTAGATTTTATATAATACTGCCAGACCATACGCTCTTTATTCAGACGTTTATCGACGACAAACAATTTATGCATATCGACAAATTCCTGGTCGATAAAGGTATTTACAAACATCGAATCACAAAAGTTTTCTCGCACATCAAAGATAAAATCTCTGCCAGCGCCGGTGGTCTTGTCAAACTTTCTTCGATGATTTTGGTCTGCAAGGCGCTGATAATCATAGGATATTCTACCCATGTTCGCCTGTTCCTCTAGGTAGTAAAAAAGCCGCATCCCAAGGGCGTAAGGATTGAGCCCAACCTTCGGCAAAGATGTCACTTTAGCATTAACAGCAGCAAAGGCGACCTCATTACCGCTAATTCTGTCGTCCTGCAAAAACAGGGTTTCATGCCAGTAACTTGCCCAGCCTTCGTTAAGTATCTTTGTCCTGATCTGTGGCTGAAAATAGAGAGACGTTGTTCGTACCATCTCAATCACCGAGATCATCCACTTGTTATCACTCCGATTAAGAAACACAGAATTTTCCGATATAAACTGCAACAGATCATGCTTTCCCGTCCCCTTTTCCCGCTTTTCTACAGCCTTGAGATACAACGCTTCAAATTCCGCATGTATTGATTTTATCTCATCGATAAAACGCGCCGTACCGTCTTTCTGATAGTCTCGGATAAACTGATTATACTTTTCTATCTCAGTGACATAGCTCGCAATGGAACTGTCCTTTTTCTCTTGTATGAAGCTATCGAAATAAAAATCCACCCTGTTTAATTTTTTCTCTCCTGCAGCCAGACTCCCCAAGAGATCATAATATCCCACCAGATTGTCGATTGATCTCGCGAATTCAATCACATAATCAACCCAGCGTCCCTGTTGAGAACGAAGTTTGGCGATTAACCGCTTATCCGACAAGGCCTTGCCCGCAAAATCATAATCCCAAGTATGACGAAAATAGAGATTGTTTTGAAAGAAATCTATATGCCCGATTACATGATAAAAAATCATCACATTCAACCAATCAGGATTGTTATCATTGTAAAAAGATATTGGAGGCCTTGTGTTGATTACCGTCTCATAGGGATTGTTCGGATAAAGCTCGTACTGCCCTTGCTCTTTCATCACTTCAACATCCTGCACCCAGTAATCATAGAGGGTAGGAATCATATTTTTAGGGGAAAGCTGCAGGAAATCCCGATTGGTAACAATATATTCAAGACTGTCGTCCTGAAATCGAAGACCAGCATCACGGGCCCGCTCCTTGCAGCCTTCCATGATTTTCTTTGCACGCTGACTTACAAGTTCCATATCACCTCACCTCAAAATCATAGGGCACGGCTCCCATCCACGGGGACCAGCATCAGGAGATAAGCCCCCGAATCCCTTTTATTAATCTTGCTTCATCGGTATCTTTTGCAATAACATCCATCCTCAAGAGGTCTTTCTTTTCCTCAAGCAAACCCGACTTTTTTATATATCTTTCAACCTCGGTCTGACCAGAAATCCCATAACCATTTTCGGCAATAGTAATGCCAACACGGCTGGCGTAGCCAAGCATTTTCTCTAATTCAGGGATCGCCTTATCTCCCTTAGTATCCCAGTCGTCTCCATCAGTACCGTGGAACACATAGATATTGTTATCCGTCGCCAGAGACTCATCTACCACAATGTCATTAACCAGTTTATAGGCACTTGAAACCTGTGTTCCACCGGCAACAGTGGAATTATAATAAACCTGGAAATTATCAACCTCTTTAGCCTCAGTATCATGCAAGATAAACCGCGTTTCCACCTGATTTTTGTACTGATACGTCAACCAGGAATAGATAAGAACATGTTGGTTAACGATTAATTCTGTCGGCTTACCCCCCATTGAACCGGAATAATCCCGCACAAAAAACACGACCGCTTGGGATTCATAATCCTTTTCTTTTGAAAGTATGCGATAGATTCGATCATTAGGCGAGATGAGCAGGCATTCAGGATCAACCTGTTCGTGGGGACGCACCCTGCCAAGGGCAATATTGGTCTTAAGTATTCTTCTCAGAGTAGCCTTCTTGTCAAGCACCTGACCAAAGCCCCTATTGGTATCAGTCAGATCATAGGTATACTTAGAAAGAGACCGCTTTTTACCCTTATCTTTGAGGTTAGGAAGTTCAAATTGTTCGGTGAGAATACGCCCCAGATCATAGGCGTTTGACTCAACATCGTGTTCGCCACCCTCTCCTTGTCCAGCCCCCCCCTGGCCACCCTGCTCAGGTCGAACCGGTTCTTCTCCAACAATATCACCTTCCTCACCATCGCCGGTACCACCATCACCAGATCCGGGGTCTCCATCACCGTCGCCTTCACCCTCTTCATCTAAGCGAATTTTATCGTGGAACAGCTTTTCCTCAACCGTGGTCGGGATGATAATAACCTTATCATCTCCGTCCTGACTCGGCTTAACCATCTTCCCTACTCTTATTTTGCGAGGGAAACCATCCTGTTCACGCTGTTTGTCTCTTTCCAATAAATAGTCAAGGGATTGCACCGAGCTATGGGCAACAAGTTTGGAGGGCGGGGTAACGTGAAGCATCCCTAGATCATTATAACTGTAGAGATGTCTCTTCATTGGTCTACCAATACGACTTTGACCACCACCCAACTCCAACAAAGTCAACTCGTAGCGTATTTTCTTCTCCTGGGCAGGAGTCAAACCTTCCTTTTTCAGAAATTGATAGAGTGCATGGAGTTTTTCTTTCATCTAATGACACCTGTTTAACGATTCAACTCTGCTGTTGTACATATCTGGCCACACTGGTGGTCATTTAAATTAAACATTCTACATTTTCTGTTTTACTGCTTTTTGTTTTTCTTATTCCAGTAATTCAAGATGTTACGTTATTTATTTTGAAAATTATAGATCCCAGAAATCTCAGAAATTGTGACAATACAAAAGCAGAATCAACCACTCCTACGCAATCGCTCCTATACCAAATCAGCCTGGTTACCGAACCGTTGCAGTCGAGCAACCAGTGCAACACGCCCGGGGCCTTCCAACCTGGGTCAATGGACGTTTGCAAGATGTAGTGGCCATTTAATTTTCATCAACCTGGGTGCAAAAATACTCTATGGTCTTCTGCGCACAGGTCGTGCAGTAACCAAGCTTGGTCAGCATAGTTTTTATCATACGATCATAAAGCTTCTGGTTTTCTTCGTTGGTGCGGTTCGCAAGAGCGCCGATCAAGCTACCTGCTCCAGAAATATCCGACTTAAGTCTGACATCAGTAACGGCTTTTACCAACTCCAGATTATCCATAAAATCATAGTCCGGTCGCACTGAAATTTTCTGCCCATATATCTTCCTGATGGAGGTCCTAAACGAATCTTTCTGTTCTTTAGTTTTAAGACCGAGACAATCCTCCACTGAATTGATATACCGTTCATCAATTTTTAATGCCTGCAGCTCACCCGTCTGCGGATTTTTATATTTCCACATTTTGTCTGCACCCAGATTTTCCGCATCGTTGCCGATAATCATGTTCACATAATTCATCACATCCTTACGAATGGCCAGCGGTTCATCCATATAGGCATTAAACATCTCTGTCATTATTCGCTCGCGATACAAGCCCTTTGCAATTTTAAGATCATCGAGGAACTTTGCACGATCCTTCGCCTCTGACACATAGTCAAGAATCACTCGTTCAATAGTCTGAAAGACATCATAGGCGAACATACACTTCCCCTCGTTCGTCTCAGAACTCTCCAGCATCAGCTGAATTGATCTACCTAAATTCCTTTGACCGAGGCCTTTTTGTCCAAACCTTTTAGTTATAGTGTGTTCTTGGCTCAGGGTATCGATGACCTCAGAAAGAGTTTTGAGACTTTTCTCACCAGCGACCTCACCTGCTGCCAATTTCATTGTTTCAACGGGGGTGAGTTTTTCTGATCTGGGCAATCGACTTAAAACAACCCCCACAGAAGCCGCATAATTCAGGTTAGGATCTTGGTGCAAAGGATCACCTGTCAGAGTCGTTTTAGACTCATTGCCAATGGCATAGGAGGTCAGCTCTTTTTGCAATACATAGTTGGTGTTGTGTGACACGTAACAAATACGACACCTGTCAACGATTGGTGCTTCTTCCTTTTCTTCAAGAAAACGATTGAACTCAGAATTATTACTCGTGGCTACAATGAGGGTATCAATGGGCCACTTGTATCCATCTATCTCGATGCATCTATTCTGAATAATCCCAAGATATACCTGCACCAGATCTTTTTTATTTTTGTAGATCTCATCACTGAAATGGATACCGCCACCGGCAACCCTCGCAAGAGCACCACGCCTCAGGTCAAACCTGTATGGGTTATTAGTATCTGTTATATGGAGCAGCCTTTGGATGGATTCTTCACCGAGTAGATCAACGGCGGAGGAGGTGATCTTATCTTTTGCCGGATATTTCCCTGTTACCGTTCCAAGACTCTCAATCAACGGAACTGGCAAAATTTCTATAAACTTGAGCATCTCGTCGAGCTTGCCATCGGTATACTCCCGAATATCATTCCAGATATAAGCGGAACAGGCACCAAGGGGCCGGTAATTTTCATCCCATTTTTCTGACAATGACGACGTCGTCCGGTATCGTCTCGACAGATATTGAAGGGATTCAGTGCGGGTTTCATGAAGATTCATGGCAAGCACCATCGGATCTTCGTAGGTTTGAGACTCGATGTTTTTTATATTGCCATAGGTGCCAAGTTTATCGAGGCCCACAAAACGAAAGGTATACTTCCGATTCACAGGAATAGTGAGAAACTGCCGATACATTCCACATAAATACTCAATAAGAAATGTCTTGCCGTTACCAGGTTCTCCTACCAAGACAAAGGCCATTTCTTTGGAGGAGCCTCCCTGGGAGGCATCTTTTACAAAAGAGACGAAGGAATTTATCTCATCGTACATACCGATGATATGTTTTTTTCCCTCTCTGAATATTTTAAAATCAAAGGTAGACTTACCGTTAACTACGACCTTATCAATTTCCCCCTCCAGTACCATACGACTGACACTTTGAAAGGCGTTTTCAAAACATCGTTCACCTTTTTTAACCGCAGTAATGTGCTGGTGGAGTGTACTTTTTCCGCTTTGGGCCATCGTTCCCCTCCTGAGCAGGTTGAGATAGACTGAGACAACTGTTCATAATTAATTATCGGCACAAATAATGTTTTTTACAAGGCCTGCTAACAATATTTCCCGATATTATAGAAATAAAATTGAACGTGTTATCAACTCATACCCGCCTGTACGTGCACAATATAATAAAAGAAGAAAGGAACAATTACACCCAAAGAGAGAGTTCTCTTTAAGGTAAACTGTTATTGGTGAACCACACAATTTATCTCTTTTTTGCCACCAGAACCGGGCAACTCGTCAGTGAGATAATACGTTCAACAACACTACCGCAAAACATATCAAACCCCATTGAACCAGTCTTCGAACCAACGACTATGAGATGAATATTGTTTTCTTGAGCGTACGAGGCAAGGCATTCCTCTGGTACGTTTCCCCGAATGGCCGTAACAATCGGCACGTCCTGCTCCTTTCCCTCGTTAACAACCTGCTTCAATATTTCCCAACCCTGCTGTTCTGCCTCCCGCGTAACACCATAACGCAGAGATCGCTCGGCCGGAATATTGGTCACATAAAGAGCGTGGATTTCGCTACCGTAACTTTTGGCCACTTCAATCGCTCGTCGCCCCGCCTCTCTACTCGCAGCAGATCCATCAACACCAACTAAAATTTTATTAACTCGTAACTCCCCTTCTTCTGGAATAAGCAGAACATCGCACGGGCTATTGATGATCACTTCTATCATAGTACGTCCCAATAACATTCTCTCGATCTGCATACGTTGAGCACATCCTAAAATCAGGATATCGGCTTTCACCTCATAGGCAACTGCACAAATCTGTTCGTCAGGTTTACCTGTACGATGAATAGTTTCTAGTGAGAGACCAAGTGCAACGGCATATTCCTCGGCCACCATAAGAACCTCCTCAAACGGGGCATTTAACTGCTGGACGGCATCCCTCATAAACAATCGGTCCATATTCCCTTCATATGCAGGTGTTACTGAAACGACCACAACCCTTGCGCGCATCGAAGCTGCTAAAGCGAGAGCTTCTTTAAAAAGCGATCGGTTTTCCTGAGAGTTATTCATCGCTACAAGTATTGTTTTAACCGAAGGATCTATCATGGCATGAAGAGGGGGGAAAATTGTTTAATGGTCCAGTAAAAACTAGATACGCTTTCTTAATTTTTACATTCGAGCGAAATTATCTACATTAAAAACAGGAACAGGGGATCGCGACACGACCACTTCCACCCTGACACCATTATCCACAATGATAAATTCAATTTTTTTCATTATACGACAGAGCCTGCTCACAACCCTACCGGGATTACCACTTTCTTTAACATGGCTAACGACTACTCCTTTTTTTTGACTACATTTTCTAAGGAGAACAACACTATCATCGACGGCCAAAGCAAAACGCCGACTTCGAGAACCAGCATCCCAAAGAAATGGCATGGTATTAATATATGCCACAAGCAAGCGATGGTTAAGTCTTCCAGCGACGTTGAGACTGTATGTCATCGCCGCCTCCGTAAGATAACTATTGCGCGTTACCACAAGAATCACAGGTAGGTTTTGAGATGGTATTTCCGCCAATTTTTCATCCGGGTACAGTTGTATCATTTCACCTCATTTTGTTTCAGTTTATAGTTTTTATACGAATTGAACTGCGCCACCGCTTCAGCGTTGGTCTTGCAGGAAATAGTCCACCCGAAAACAAGAGTACATATGACACTGATGTTACTGTCATTAACATAGGATAGTGACTCGGGCCGCCGACAAGAATTGTTGCAAAATGAAACGTTTTTAAGAGCAAAATCAGCCCCCCAATCAACGACCACTTTACAACCCATCCACCCACCCTGCACAAAACCATCAAAATGCTTGCGATATCGGCAGTATACCAACTAATCCCTCTAAATAAAAGCCTTTGTTAACCACCCTTCTCGCCTGAGCAATCAAGGCAACACAGCGTTGCTTTATGCAACGTTTCAGAAAACCGGCCTCAAAATACGATAACTACTTGTTATGTAAAGACATACAGAAACAATAGTACAAGAAACGTTGCATAACGCAACCAAACACTGTCCCAGCACATGAAACATATATACTTGTAATCACGTTGTTTTATCTAAAAACAAAAATGGCACTAAGCTTGCTTACTACAGAGCTAGAACTGTTAGGTAGTATCTCATGTAACTACAATTGCCTGTTTATTTTTTAATATACCGATGTAGCTCACTATTCATCTTCAAAGGAGAAATGGAAATGAGACAAAACGACCCTTACCAACCCGAGTTGTCAGTCCAACGAACAACCCGCACATCAAAAAGCAGCAGTGTCAGCACAACTCCTTCAACATCAAAAGCTACACAAACTGCTTTTCGGAAAAAAAGACCGGTAGGGAAAATGGTCCTCTTCGGAGCAATGTCTTTAGGTGCATACGCCCTGTTATTCTCCAATGAAGCGCTAGTGACCAATACCTTTACGCTGGGGGGATGGCATGCAGCTCTTCCCGTTGGCACAGCCTTTCTATTTTCCTTCATGCATGGTGCTTTTGCCAGCAATTTCTTAGACGTTCTAGGGCTAGAAGCAAAAAAAGCCTAATGATAATATTTTATTCAATTTACTCGTCCAAGCAGGAGAACCCATGAAGAAATTTCTCACTTTTTTACTGACTTTAATAATTGGCACCCTACTAGTGCACACCGTTTATGCGGGTGGTCCCCCGCCCAAAAATGTAATGAAAGGTGTCTTTACTCAGGTTGATCCAGTGACAAGAACTGCGACAATAAAAATTGATGGTCAGGACAAAATAAGAACCCTGATCCTCGCCGAGGGCATGACCGTCGACGAAATAATCCTGGATAAAAAGGTTATGGTCAGCCTCGACCCCCACGCTGGCCCTAATGTGATCAAAGAAGTCACCCAGATGTTTTTTGATATGACCCCTACCAAGGTTGTTGCCCTTCTTATTGTAGGGCTTATCGGTGGTCTGCTTTCTGGATTTATAGGCTCTGGCGGAGCTTTCGTCCTCACCCCAGCAATGATGTCATTGGGCGCCCCCGGTGCGGTAGCGGTGGCGAGCAATATGTGTCATAAATTCCCCAAAGCCATGGTGGGCTCCTATAAACGCTGGAAATACGGGCAGGTTGACGTTAAACTTGGCCTGGTTATGGCGGCAACCGCTATTATTGGCGTACAGATCGGTATTAAGGTCCAAAATATCATCCTCGATCACTGGGGCAATGCGGGTTCAAATCTTTATGTAAGCGTTGTCTTTGTACTGGTTCTTATCGTAGTTGGCGCATATGTCCTAACCGATGCCCTGAAACTATCAAAAGGAAACCTCGAAGCAAAAACATCAAAACTGGCGCTACGCCTGCAAAAAATTGAACTCTGGCCAATGGTGGAGTTTAAAGTGGCCAATGTCCGAATCTCTGCCTGGGTAACAGTTCCTGTTGGTCTATTTACCGGAATGCTAGCCGCTACAATCGCAGTCGGTGGTTTTATCGGCGTACCAGGAATGATTTATGTGGTTGGTGCATCGGCCATGGTTGCCAGTGCAACTGAACTTCTTGTTGCCTTTATCATGGGAGCTTGGGGTTCCGTTCAGTGGGGTATGGCCGGCCTAATCGATATCCGTATGACCTTACTTATCTTGGCAGGCTCTCTCATCGGTGTCCAGTTAGGAGCAATAGGGACAACCTATGTCAAAGATTATACCATTAAATTAGTAATGGCCTCCGTAATGTTGATTGTTGCTGTTTCACGTGGCGCTAAAGTACCGGGATATCTCGCTGATCTGGATCTAATCCCCCACTTACATCACCAACTTTCTGTAATTCTTAATAGCATAAGTTTCTGGTCGTTGATGGTAGCACTAGCCGTGGCTGGAATTATAATTTCACTCGCTATGATTAAAGGAATGCTTCAGGATCGTGCTGAAAAACAAGCTAAGCTCGCCAATGAGGCGATCTAACAACCATGTGTTTCAACAATGAGAGGCCTTACCGGTAAGCGGTAAGGCCTCTCCGTGATTCTTTTCATTTTCCCCTCCTAGATGTCCGTAGTGGACATTTTAGGTGGGAGGCGCCTTAGAGCAAAGTATTTCTATCAAAAGAGGCAATTATTCTATCGGAAAATTAAAATGTGAAGAAACTGGACGCCCTAATGACGACCCCAACGATTAAGATTCAATTAACGAGGAGGTACAGTTATGGAACCCGGATTTTATTTTACAGCCCTGGTTTTCGCAGTCGCTACTTTGCACCTGATCAACAGAGCAGTATTTTATGTTAATAGCATTTTTTTAGCCTCGGGGATGAAGCCCAACCATCCCGCCAAAACAGCAAACCAACGAGACGATTGGTATATGTTTTTCCACCGTTCCGCCCTGTATGGTAATATGGGGAAACAAGCAACGAAAAGATCGACAAACAATACCACCTCATCGCCTCCTGAGTGTTTTCAAAGGCGAGATCCACGACCTGCACTACGTAAACAGATAATCTAAAACACACAAGAGTTGTTGACCTACGAATCACTCTAGAACATCACAAGAAAGAGTGAATCTTAAGGAGCCTTATCATGTTTTTCAAAAAACGTCCGGAGGTCGTGCAGGAGGATAAGCCAACTGCGGAAGACCAATCACTCTTGGCGGAGTTAAGAGCTAGGATTGAGAAAACCGACCTTCCACCCCATGCAGCAGAAGCAGCTTTTAAGGAACTTGATAAACTAGTAAAAACGGATCCTGCCATGGCAGAATTTACCGTGGGCATCAATTATATAGATATGCTTCTCGACCTACCTTGGCGGCTGAGTTCTTCTGGTAACTTTGATCTGAGCCGGGCTCGAAAGATTCTTGATTCCAGACACTGCGGTTTAGATCAGGTCAAACAACGGATCCTCGAATTCCTTGCCGCCAAAACCCTGCGCGGAAAAGTTCAAACCTATATTCTCATTGTAGATGATGAAGAGATCGCCCGCAATAATATGCAGCATGTCCTGGTTAAAGACGGCTATCGCTGCCTGACAGCTGCAAATGGTGTAGAGGCCCTTGAACTTCTTGCTGAACACGACATTGACCTAGTTATTACCGATTTAAAAATGGACCGAATGGATGGTATCGAATTACTCAGTAACATCAATCGGCTCTATCCTGACACCCTCGTCATTATGGTAACGGGGTTTGCAACTGTCAGCTCCGCAGTGGAAGCCCTTAAAAATGGCGCAGCCCATTATCTTGGAAAACCTGTTAATCTTGATGAACTAAAAAAAACAGTCAAAGAAGTATTGCAAGAAAAGCTGAGGAGCGATATCGGCAGGGCTCCAATCCTTTGTTTCGCTGGTCCGCCGGGTACAGGAAAAACCTCGGTGGGCAAGGCTATCGCAGAATCACTCAACCGTCAATTCATCAGGGTTTCCGTTGCTGGCCTACGAGACGAGGCGGAATTGCGGGGACACAGGCGCACCTATGTGGGGGCAATGCTAGGCCGGGTACTGACTGAAATTAAACGCTGCGGAGTCAATAACCCGGTGTTCATGTTGGATGAATTGGATAAAATTGGTCAAGACTTCCGAGGTGATCCCGCATCTGTTCTACTCGAAGTTCTGGATCCTGAGCAAAACAACAAATATGTGGACCACTATCTAGACATCCCTTTCGACCTCTCTCAAATCATGTTTATGGCAACAGCCAATGATCTCTCTAAGTTGCCTGGCCCCCTTCTTGACAGAATGGAAATAGTCGATTTTACGGGTTATACTGAAAAAGAAAAAATAAGCATAGCACAACAATTCATCATTCCCAAGCAGTTGAAAGCAACCGGCCTGCACAGAGAAAATATCACCTTTAGCGCCCAAGCTGTTTCCAGTGTCATTAACACCTATACCAGGGAGCCAGGACTGCGTAATCTTGAGCGGGAAATTGCCAATGTCTGTAGAAAAATTGCACTACTAAAACTTGACGACCAAGAAGAGTTCCAGGTTTCTACCATTGAACCTGAAACAATAATCTCTTTTTTGGGACCTCGAAAATTCTATCGTGAAGTGGTTGAAGAAAAAGACAGTGTTGGCATCACCACGGGCCTTGTCTGGTCTGAGACAGGTGGCGAGATAATCTCCATTGAGACGGTAAAAATGCCAGGTAACGGCTCGCTTACAATGACCGGGTGTCTCGGGGAAATCCTCCAGGAATCGGCCCAGACAGCCCTCAGTCTCATCCGTAGCAGGGCCGATGAATTCTCCATTGCCCATGATATGTTCCAACACTACGACATTCACATCCATATCCCCGCAGGTAGTATTGCCAAAGATGGTCCCTCGGCTGGAATAACCATATTTGCAGCGCTACTCTCCTTACTTACCGGGAGACTCGCACGCCGAAGTGTGGCCATGACGGGTGAAATGACACTGAGTGGTAGGGTTTTGCCGGTCAGTGGTCTCCGGGAAAAGATGCTGGCAGCCCAACGGGCGGGAATCTCACTCGTTGTAGTACCTGATGCCAATCGCGACGAAGTATTGGCTCTCCCAGACGACGTGAGTGCAGGAATTCAGATTAATTTAGTGAAAAATATAGACGAAATGATCGACACGGTCCTACTCCCTCTGTAGAGAGGTAGACCTTGTTTGTAATTCTTGCAAGAGAGGCAACAAATGGCCAGAGGATAGAATCAAAAATTTGGATCTTCTAGGCTATAGCGTTTAATTTTTCGCCAGAGGGATACCCGGTCAATGCCAAGAATTTCCGCCGCCTTTGATCTTTTGCCCTCGACCTCATCAAGAACTCTCAAAATGTACTGCTTTTCATGTTCTTCAAGGCTTGGCCATGATTGTTCCTGGGAAACGGAGGCGGCGACAGGTTCTGCCCCTATATCATCTTCAAGATGGTGCGGCTCAATAACATCTTCTCGACATGTGATCAGCACCCGTTGGATAATATTTTCAAGCTCCCTGATGTTACCTGGGTAGTCATAACTCTTTAATCGCTCAATAGCCCTTTCCGATAAAGTGGGTGCTGTTGCTCCCTGTTCTGTATGTTTTTGCAAAAAATGACCGGCAAGCAGGGGGATATCATTGCGACGTTCAACAAGAGGTGGGACCAGGATGGTTATAACATCAAGACGATAATAGAGATCTTTACGAAAAGTGCCCTCCGCCGAGGCTTCTTTTAAATTTTTATTAGTCGCGGCCAGTACCCTGATATCGATGGGGATTTCTTTCGATCCGCCAACCCGCATAAGCGTACGCTCTTGAAGAACCCGCAGGAGTTTAACCTGCATCTGTAGAGGCAGTTCGCCAATTTCATCAAAAAAGACAGTTCCGCCTTTGGCATGTTCGAGTAAGCCCTTTTTCTGTCTTTCCGCCCCTGTAAAAGCCCCCTGTTCATGTCCGAACAGTTCAGTGCTCATGAGATCTTCACTAAAAGCGCCACAGTTAAGTGAGACGATTCTTTTACCTGCCCGTCGACTCAAATCATGAATCATCCGGGCAACAAGTTCCTTACCGGTACCGGTTTCACCAAGAATAAGGACATTACAGTCCAGCTGGGCCACTTGGGAAATTTGCTCCCGAAGCGAGACAGTTTTTGCACTTCCACCAATAATTCTTGAGGACTCACTGCTATCAATCACCTGTTGTCGCAGTTGGTACAGCTCGTGCTGCATAGCACTCCGTTCCAGAGCCTTAAGCACAATAGCCAGCAGTTCTTTTACATTTAAAGGCTTGGAAAGATAGTGATAGGCACCTTTTTTCATGGCCTCGATGGCGGTATCAAGACTCGCATAGCCGGTTACCACCAGTATCTCGGCCGCGGGCCAGAGACGTTTTGTCTCAGCCAGCACACCCATACCATCCTTCCCCCGCATCCTCAGATCAGTAATGACTAAATTCACCTCATTTTCTTCCATGACAGCAACAGCAGCGTCGCCATCTGCCGCGAGAAGAATATGGTAACCTGCTTTTTTCAGGATATGTTCCAGGTTGTCACGGGCGATAGCCTCATCATCAACAACAAGAATCGTTTTATTTGCAAAAGATATCATGATATAACTGACTCGTTTCTGGAAGCAAGTGGCAACCTGACATGAAAGGATGCCCCCTGGCCCGGTTCACTGCTCACGCTAATGTCACCATGATGTTTTTGGATAATACCATAAACCACAGAGAGCCCAAGGCCTGTCCCTTTGCCCTCCTCTTTAGTCGTATAGAATGGATCAAATAACTGCCCAATAATCTCTTTAGGAATACCAGGTCCTGTATCATGTACAGTAATAACTACCATCTGTTGCTCTTCATCAATTTCTGAGCTGATCGTTATGGTGCCCTGTTGCTCAATTGCCTGGCCAGCATTTATTATAAGATTTAAAAAAACCTCCTGCATGCGCTGCACATCCATTGGAACCACTAAGTCATCGGGGATTATTACCGTGACTTGAATAGCGGCTGCGACTTCAGTCCTGACGAGCTGCACCGCCCTGTCGACAACCTCTGCCAATGGAGCTTCACGAATCCCAAACTTACCAGAACGGGAGAACTCCAAAAGCCCCTTGACGACATCACGGGCCCGAAGCGTCTCTTGATCGATATTATGAAGCATCTTGAGAAGCATGTCGCGATCCTCTGTATCAAATTCATCGAGAGCAATTTGGCAGGATGTGGAAATATTATTAAGCGGATTGTTCAACTGATGGGCAACACCGGCGGTGAGAGTACCAATGGAAGAAAGTTTTTTAGATTGAACCAGCTGATCCTGGCGCACCTCCAACTCATAGACCATGGTGTTAAACGCCTCCATGACCTGCTGCATCTCATCACGGGTATTGAGCACCTCAACCCGTTTGAAGCGCCCTTGGGCAATGTCACCGGTTGCCTTCTTTATTCTATTAAGCGGTTTAAAAATCTTAATAAAGGTCAGAAACGGCATAAGAATACCAAGATTAATAGCCACCACAGACCAGAGATTCATACGAATTTTCAGCTCTCGAAAAATATAATGTAGCTGAACCCTCTCAAATGCCAAGAGTTGGGCACTCTTGTCCGTCATCTGTGTACCCAAATCCCGAGTAATGCTAACAATCTGTTGATATTTTCTAGAATCCTGAATTCTATTTTTTTCGAGTTGATTAAAATTATCTTTGTATTTCTTCATAAGCTGCTCAAGCTCTTTGAGCAGTGGTGTACCCTTAAGATTAGTCAACTGCTCATAAACCACATCGACCGTCACCTCCGCTTTGTGCAGATACTGACGGTGCTGCTTAAGTGCTTCGGGGGTGTTGTACAACAGGTAGTTCTTCTCATATCGCCTCACTTCCAGAATGATGTTATCGAGTAGATACGCACGTTCCATAAAGGTGAATTTTCTCTCTGCACTGTGTAAGTCATCACTGGACATGTTCCACATTACGGAGATTCCCAGAACGTAGCAGACAACAAAGAAGAGAATTTTAAAAGTAAGGCTGAAATGAAACGATTTCGACAAGTGTTTACCCCAGAAGTTATGGCAGAAAGACCAGTGATCTTGAACTATCGACTTGGCAATATTTTTACCTGATATGTAGGCAAAAGTAAATAGCCCGCACGGGGAGTTGACAACACAGAATCGTACCGCCACGAACACTCTCTAACATCCTGATATTATAGAATCCATCAAGACGAAAAAACCAAACATTGACGTCAGACAACCTCCCCTGCCCAAGCCGCTTTTTACAGACAAGGCTCCGTTGCATTATCCAGAATAATATGACTCCATTCTCTCCAACAAATGGGGCAGTTTTAACCACTGCCCCATCCCCACAACCTATTGAAAAGTTTCAAGCAGATGCTCCAGGCCTTCATCTTTTAAATTTTCGACAGGGATAAAGCGTAATGATGCGGAATTAATACAGTAACGGAGTCCATATGGAGCTGGCCCATCCTCAAAAATATGTCCCAGATGCGAGTCACTCTTTTTACCGCGAACCTCAGTTCTTGCAAAAAACAGCGAGCTATCATCTTTTTCTACAATATTCTCATTCAGCAGAGGCCGGGAGAAGGTTGGCCAACCAGTTTTAGAGTCATATTTATCCAGGGAGCTAAAAAGAGGCTCACTGGACACAACATCTACATAAATACCCGGCCTTTTATTATTCCAGTAATCATTATCAAATGGTGGTTCGGTACCATCTTCCTGGGTAACACGATATTGAAGGGGGGTAAGATTGTTCTTGAGACTACTCTTAGCCACAACCTGCAACCCCATTTCTTTTTCATCCCCCCATATTTTCGTAAGAAATTGATCCCTGCCTGAACGATATCTATAATATTTATATCTGATCGGATTTTTCTTATAGTAATCCTGATGATACTCCTCCGCCCGATAGAACGTAACATCACTGATGATGGGAGTAACAATTGCTTTTTTGAAGATCCCACGATCCGCCAAAGCAGCCTTAGAGTGCTCGGCAATACTCCTCTGCAGATCATCTTTCACAAAGATCGCGGTGGTATAACCGTGTCCTCGGTCTACAAACTGCCCTCCCGCATCGGTGGGGTCTACCTGCCTCCAGAACACATCTAACAACTCTTTATATCCTATGACATCGGGATTATAAGCAACCTCAACGACCTCTATATGCCCACCACTAATATAGTTTTGATAATTCGGGTTTTCAGAATGGCCCCCCGCATATCCAGAAACAACTGCTATGACACCATTACGTTTTTCAAACGGCTTTTCCATACACCAGAAACAACCGCCGGCAAATATCGCCTTTACCGTGGCTTGACCACTCGTGGGCAGCACCATCGTATCTACTGCTGGCTCTGGCACGCTTATATTTTTCGCGACAAGACTGCCCACGGTAGCAAAACCTATACATAAGGTTATGATTACAATAACTTTCATATGTCACCTCATAATTTTATTTTTTCATTACGCCCCTACCCCAACACAACTACACAACATCCCTGCAACAATAGATCAGCGATAAAACAGATGTTTCCGCGCCCCCAAAAGCCACAACTACAAGACATGTGTTAAACAGTGCCTTAGTGCATTTTTTTCATATCACAAGGCATGGGGGCCTTTGCCCCACCTTTCATGGAATTCTGCATTTTGCTACCTTCTTTCTGCATGTCCTTTTCATGCATCATCCCAGCCCCCATGCATTCATTTGTTTTTTCATCCATTCCCATATGTTGATTTCCCGCACAGCCGGACAAGACAAAGACGGTAAGTAACGCAGCAGCAGCCAACATTTTTCTCTTCAACAGTTTCATTTTTCCCTCTAAAATAATTATTATTAATAGAGCAACAGCATTTCCCCTTAATCTCAAATCCCCAGCCAGTGCGATGATCCACTTTAATTTTGTGCAAACATCGGCAACGATGATCCTCTTCATTTGTTTTGCAGCCGATCGTAGTTGGGCAAATGAAAATTGCGGGTTAGAGAGTACAATGGACACGCCTTGTAAAGGCTGTTTAAAGGAATTGTAAAGATTAGATAAAGAAACGACAGAACTATGGAGTAGCACACCAACGGCGTCCTCTGCGGATGGCTCAAACAGCACTCGACTGCTTCGAAAGCAGCCTGGAATAAACGTGCAACACTTCTCAAGTGTAATAAGGCGGGATGTACAGCTAGTGGAATGTCACTTGAATAATGAGGCAGCGGCATTGCCTAGATTCATTTAGGCTAATACGATATAATCATATTTATAATGACGGCTGCCCTTTAAAAAGAAAAGAGAGGTTGGGTGTCCTACAGTACAAGCTATTGATACAGAGGCAGGATAAGCCATACATGGGTCTCACCAGAATTACTTTCCGCCCCTACCTGGCCCCCATGGGCCTCAAGGAGTTCCTTGGTTATTGCAAGACCTATCCCTGCGCCTCCAGCATCTCTTGAACGTGATTTTTCAGCACGAAAGAACCTCTCAAAGACATAGGGCAGATCATCTTTTAAGATACCTGGTCCGCTGTTTTCAAAATCCACCTTTATCCCAGAATCAACAAGCGCTATAGTAATGACAACGGCTCCGCCTTTAGGGGTATATTTCCAGCAGTTTTCAACCATATTTCTCAATGCCTGAAGTACCTTATCCCGATCAACATCCACCCAATGACTGTCGTCAATACCGGTCAGGGTCACGGCTATATGCTTCTCTCTAAAATTTGGCTTTTGCAGTTCAACCATCTGCATGACCAGATCATCTAAGAGCACTTTTTCTCGCTTCAAATAGGCTCTGGAGGCATCGGCCCTTGCAAGCTGCTGAAGATTTTCTACCAGATGAACGAGCCTGAGATTTTCCTGCTGCAACATTTGAAATGTTTCTGTTGTAGGCGGAATCACCCCATCATGAAGAGCCTCAAGATATCCACGAAGATTCGTTAGGGGAGTACGCAACTCATGGGCGACATCTGCCACCATATTTTTTCGCAACTGCTCAATCTGCTCTAAGCTGTCAGCCATGCTGTTAAAGGCAATACCAAGCTCCCCCACCTCGTCATTTGTGCTCACCTCGGCCCTCAAAGAAAAGTTTCCTGCGGCAACCTCTTTTGTAATTGCCGTCATCTGAGAAAGTGGACGAAGAACTCTTCTGGTCAAAAGATAGCTGAGAACAATGGCAAGCCCCAGGGCAGCAAGACTGGCCCAAACCAGATAATAATGAATGGAGGTGAGAAACATATGATGGATATCATCCGGAGACACATCATAATTATCCATCAAAGCCATAAAATATTTGGCGGCCAGTTTATCCACCGCAAACCATACAATGAGGAAGATAACTCCAATAACCGGAATAATGTTGGTCAATAATAATTTCCAAAGCAGACGGTTTTTCATATACTCATTCCCCTCCGCTTTCGGCAAACGCGTAACCAAACCCCCGAACGGTCAGTATAAAGTTTGGCTTTGCAGGATTGTCTTCTATTTTCTGGCGTATTTTCCCAATATGAACATCAATTACCCGCTCGACAACGGTCTCCCCATGCTCATAAAATCTGGCGAGCAATGTGTCCCGGGAGAATACCTGTCCAGGCGATCCCATCAGAATATGGAGGAGCTTATATTCTGAAGTCGTCAGGTTAATTATCTCTCCATCCCGCATCACCTTACACTTCATAGGGTTTAGAGAAAGACCCTCGTGACTCAGCACTTGATTTGCAGCAGGCAACCTCGGTTGAATACGGCGTAAAATAGCCTTTACCCGCTCGACGAGCTCCCGGGGGCTGAAGGGCTTTACCACATAATCATCTGCCCCCAGAGAGAGACCAAGAATCCGATCAATTTCTTCTTCTCTCGCGGTCAGCATAAGAATAGGAACATCGGAAAACTTCCGTAGTTCTCGGCAGACCTCCCACCCATCCACCTTCGGCAGCATCACATCGAGTATGACAAAACCCGGTTTTTTTATACGCGCAAGCTCCAAAGCTCGTTCACCGTCGTAGGCGGCGATTGTGCTAAAACCTTCTTTTTCTAAATATGTTGCAACCAGATTTGAGGTGTTTTTATCATCCTCAACGATGAGAATGGGGCTTTCAAGTATCGCCAATGTTGGCTCCTTTTGTATTACCATTGGCCCACATTTTTCATAGAAACACCATGTTGTGTTCATAAAAAATGTGGGTTAAAACAACATTCTGCACAATATTCTTTACCTTTATAAAAAGGTAACCATCTTATAGCAGCAAGAGATTTTCTTAGTTAACCATAACCTCGCACCCTGGAGATTACCCATAATGGCAGAAGCAAACCGTTCCCTATTGCAATCCACTCTCTTTAAGATTGGAGCAAGTTGTATTCTCACTACCCTGCTGCTTCTGTTGATTCTGCCCAACCTCAGTTCTACCACCTGGTTCACCAATACAACCAAACAGATAATTAACAATACCATTCCAGGCAAACTTGATTTTAGCCATCTCACTCTTTCCTGGTTGAATGGCTTACAATTACGAGACCTTGTCTACGAAGATCAAGACAATGGCTACAGCCTCACAATAAAGCAGATATCAACCAGCAAAGGTTTACTGGCACTTGCAACAAACTATAAAGATGCAGGAACCATCAATATCGACAGGCCTCAAGTCACTGTACATGTACGACCATCTCAGACACAAACAAACACGCCAACAAAGGCCGTTACAATTGATAAAGCAGGGAGAGACATAACAACAACAACAACAACAACCGTCGCAAACGATATCAAAGCCACCAAGAAAACCAGACAACCGCCAGCGGCATCCCTACTCCCTCAAATCCGTGTCCAACTCCTTATTTCACAGGGTTCTCTCGTTGCTATTGCCCCAGACAATTCTCAAAAAGAGGTTATCAAAGACCTTGACCTGCAACTCAAGCTCGATGGTAAAAAAGGGATCGTTGAGTACCTGCTTTCCTTTGCAAACGACCAAGGTAGCGGTCAGGTAAGAGGTAAGGGGAAAATTGCACTACCACAGCAAACCGTTCAGCAAGATAACGATCTGGAATCAAACGCAACCCTGGAGATACACAACTGGCAAATTGCTGATCTTTTGGATATTGCCGCATCCCTAGCAAATGTACCAAAGGGAAAAGGTATCTTAAATGGCAACGTACATATTACAGCCAGCGGACAATCCGCCCGTGAGATTATCGGTAATCTGACGGGCCAGAACATCCAACTCTACGGCGGGCCACTCTTGTCCGACACACCATCAATTAACGATTTTTCCATAGATTGGAATGTACTAAATGAATTCGAAACTATTAAAATAAAAAACTTTAGCATTCAATCCCCACTGGTTACAGCTTCGGTAAGCGGAATCATCCAATACCAGCAGATACAAACACTTACAACACAAACACACTTTAATATTGCCGAAATATTTTCACAATTCCCCAACAGTTTGAATGTGAAAAAGGACGTTAGTGTTACGGATGGTAAAATCGATATACAGGCGGATATTTCCTCCTCCGGCTCCGCTACACATTTTGTAGCAAGGGCTCATCTCAACCATTTAATCGGCTCAGCGGGCAACAAAGATATAGCCTGGAAAACCCCGGTGGATATCTCGGTACAGGCCAGACGCAACAAGGGAACACTCACCATTGACCAGTTTGCAATACAATCGTCTTTCGTGCAAGCCAGCGGCCATGGAAACAGCGAGGCAATACAGCTCCAGATTGGCTCTGATATCGACGCAGCACTTCAAGAACTTCGGAAGTTTATTGCATTAGACGGTTGGGCATCAAGGGGCGAATTGGCCCTTGATCTCAACATCACCAACAACAAGAATAGACTCAAAAAGGTTGCAGGAAACATCAATATTGCGGATTTTGAACTGAGCCATAATGGCACAGTGCTCAGTCCCGCGGCTACACTTACAGCTGAACTGAGCAGCGACCTCCAGCTCAATGCCGAGATGCTGCCAATCGCAATCAAAAACAGCAAGTTGGACATTACCTCCTGGCTAGGGAGTGGGGCCATTAGTCTTGATAATTTCATTGCAAAAACAAATGACTCCCCAGCAATCCTTACAAACGCTACAGCTACAGGTTCATTTAAGCTGCAGCGTATTACAAGCCTCCTTCAATCTCTAGAAACACTCCCTCGGGACAAACACTTAGCAGGAACACTTCAGCTCGATCTACACATCACTGGCGAGCACATCAACCAACCGACCATCTTGCTCACCGCCAAGGTTAGTCCCTTTACCTATCAGAGTGGCGATAAATCGCTAACAGACGAGCAACTATCTCTAGAAATTGAAGCAAGTGCTGATTTGAGGCAACAAAATTTCACCATCAAATCTCTTGTCCTAGGGTCTGATGCCATTAATTTTAATAGTAGCGCAACAATGGAGACCCAAAACGAGGAGATTAAATTGGTAGCAAGCGGCACAACCAGAGTTGATCTTCACGCCCTCGGTGAACAGTTGAAATCTTTTGCAGACCTCCAGCTAGAGATGAGTGGAGTATCCGACAATCCGTTTACCCTTCAAGCGGCGACCACAGAAGGTCTCTGGCGAGATACAGCTCAACATGCCCAATTTTCGACATCTTTTCATGCCGAGAAGCTTAAAGGATATGGCCTCAGTATTGAATCTCTTGAGATCCCCGTACAATTACAGAAGTCCCTAGCGAAAATCGATATTAAGGCATCGGTGAACAGAGGGTTGATGAGCCTAAGCCCGAGAATTGATTTTACAGGTACATCTCCACTTGTAACCCTTCCAGCCAACAGTACCCTCTTGAAAGAAGTCGGACTTACCGAAGAGATGTCCAATGATCTGCTCGCCAAGGTTCACCCGCTGTTTAAGGGCGTTGCGGTTACTGTTGGGACCATCAACCTGGACATGCAGCATCTCAGCTGGCCCGTGGACAAAGAAATGCAACAAAACGCTACCTTTGCCGGTACACTCACCTTTAACGATGTGAAACTGCAGGCAGGCACCCTGCTTACACCCCTACTTGCAATCATGAAGATTGATGACAACGAGATAGAACTCAGTAACCAGCCAATGACATTTATTGGCAAAGATGGGCGTGTAACCTGCTCCCCCCTTAAGGCCACGATTAATGGCTATTCACTTATATTAGAAGGCTCAGTTGGTTTTGATCAAAGTTTGGACTACACGGCAAAGATCCCAATAACACGAAAAATGGTCAGCGGGGAAGTGTACAAATATTTGCAAGGAACTTTTATTACAGTACCACTAACAGGTAGCGTCTCAAAGCCATCGGTGAGTAAAGCCTTCGTCCAAAAGGCGTTGGCCGACCTTATCTTACAGGTCGGGAAAAAACAGCTAGGAGATCAAGTTGGAAGACTTTTACAAAAACTCTTTCAATAGTCTAACTTTCACCAACCTTACGCAAAAGAGCCACGACCACTCTCCCACCTCCACTAAAGGAGCAAGCAGAGTCTGGTGTAATTAAAAACAACGGTTCAACAAGACAGCAGTAGAAGGCTGACAATGGCTATCAATAACAAAGCCAAACGCCTTACACATTGAGGTTCGCCGCCCCGTGCTACATTTCGCGGCAAAGAGTAACGAACCTAACAAGTGTTCTACCTATTGAAAGAGGCGACAGCTCAAGATTCAAGCAAAAAATCTTTCCCACCGAATTGAATATTTTCAACAGTGGGATTCATAGGTGCAACCGCATGGACCCCACCGCATCCAGAGCAAGAACCAACATATGTGGGCAGGGTAAATTGCGCCCCACATCCTTGGCAAATTGCATCAAGAGCGCCAGACGGAATCCGCTGGTCACGAATGGTTCCACCATGCGCATTACAAACAAACTCAACCAACTCCCTACCCTTTGAAAAAGGTCCTGTACCGCCATCTCCCCCACATCCGCATCCTGACATAGCTCTATCCTCCTAGAAAATAATTAATTTGACTACTGTATCAACTGTACAGTCCCAGAGGATAGCCTAGGCAAATGAGGAGAGAAATGATCTAGATCAATTCGCCAGCAAGAAATAACATTAACGCTTTACAATACGCCCCATGCGTTTGCCTTTCTCACTCCATTGCCCCCAAGTACACTTGGCAAAAGTTATATATTACAATAATTTGTTAAAATTTATAGAGATGATACCTACGCGGGACGCTCCTCAGCGTTGCCCTATCCGCCGAGTGAGCAGGGTAACAATAACAGAACTCTGTATTTGTTTTAAGACGTGTCATCAGAAATATTGGCGAACTGACTCGTCCGTCACTGTAAAAAAGCTGCCGACTCCACCATAAAATCATCGACTGGTGGTTTAAGAATAGGGGGGGGGCACATCACCGGCTAATAATTATCAATAAACCATTCAATTCCTTCAGCAGTGCCACTTTCACTTGCACCAGTAGAAGTTCCAAGCCGAACCCCAAAAACTCCGAGGGCCATATCACAGCAAGTTACGGCTTGATTATTAATAATACGTTGCGGTCTATCGCCCATTAATGTAGCTGAATGAGTTTCCAATTTTACGGGAAGGAGAACGAAGCTATGCAGCTCTGTATAATATTATTCCATTCAGAAATATTGTTTGTTATTGCCTGTCATTCCTCTTAAACATCACCAGGACTCGCGATAAGAATCGCGTATATTTTCACATCAAATAGCCTTTCTATTCCTTGTTAGTTATTCATTATGTGCGTTGACGCTTAGCGTCGCTAATCAGCCGTCCGGCTTTTTACGTCGGCTGAATTAACTCTGTTAGAATTTCTTTTAAAAGTTATCAATTTAAAGACATTGGGCTTAGTAGCAGAGGCTATAATAGTTGATTGAGATGGATCACTTTTACGCCCAAACCAAAGATTCACATTTAAATTATAGCTTCCACAGTTTGTATTCCCTGGAAACGTTAAAACCCTAGTTAAATATGTAAGTGCATTAGGCATTAATAAAATAGTTCTGTCCTGCGAAGGATTAAAGAATTCTTTATTATCTGAAGAAAAAGCAGAAGCACCTATCCACAAATTACATCCGTACTGTGTTGAATTTTGAATTGTTAAATTTATTATTCCTGTCTCACCTGGAATTAATTCTGTAGGAGTGCATTGAACACTTGTAATTTGAATTCCATTTTTCAGTTCATCTAAGTATTCAATAATATTTTCATAAGCATACTTTTTCCCTTGTTTTTCGCCGACCGAATAGATGAGAGTTATTACCAATACACTTATTGACAGAACCCCTGCGATTAGCCCGACATAAAATCCTATTTTTTTTACACTCATAAAAACCACCTTGAAATTGGACAACCAATGTTTTTTATAACACCTAGCTAATTGGCGCATAATTTCGACGTTGCTTTTGCGGCTTTTTCCTTTACAAAAAACGATGACAAACCGTTATACGACCAATTTAGCAATTTATTAAATAGTTGCGTCACGCAAGTTCCCAAGGTAGATCCCTACGTCCGAAAACAGGTTTTAGTACACCTGTATTTCGAAGTTTTTGAGCAGCCCACCGCGCATCATATTGCCACGTATAAAGCAAATCTCCAGATGATCTCAGCTCTGCCTCATAATTATCCCAGATATATTTTGCAACTTCTTTGGGCATACCTTTACCGCCCCGAGATTTCAAACTAATTATAATCCAATCCATAATATCATCACGTGTAGTCAAGTTTTACTCCTATATAAAAAGACGTTTAACAAATGGCGAGACAAGTCTGGATACTCACCTATATCATCGCAGATTATCGCTACAATCGACCTTTTCTAACTGTACAACCAGTAAAGAGAACGTGAGGTACTGACCTGAATAACAACTTATGACAGAACTACATATTAATCTACTTTTTGAATACACAAACAGACCCCTATTATTTCTAGCTTGAGAAACACAATAAGTGCAACATATTGAAGTTTGAAAAGTGAGAAAAAATCTTAACGCAGATAGCTTGTTTGCAGCAATACGCGAGGATTTTCGAAAAATCCAAGACAAGAGGGGTGCCAATAGCACAATTGCACTTGATGACGTACTCATGTCAGGGCTAGCCGTGTTCCAGTTAAAACGTCCTTCTCTGCTTGCTTTTGATAAACAACGCAAGAAAGCACCTCAAAATTTGCACTCTATGTTTGGCATAACCAATATACCATGCGACAGTCAGATGCG
>NVXR01000044.1 GCA_002733995.1 Desulfotalea sp.
ATTGAAACAATATCAAGAATCAGTTTGGTCTAGTTTTCACATGTCGTTGAATCCCTAGAGTAGTACACCTATATTAGGTGTAGTTCCTGGAGCGCTTACTTTGTTTTTTCATAACAAACCATGGTTAAGTGTGAGTGCTGAAACCATAACTTCAACTCACTCACTTTTAAAGCTTCGACCTGTTGCATAAATTGTACTATTCCAGACTGAGGTATCAAAACCTGCCTCATGAGTGGGTTTATGCTCTAGGGAATTGTTTATTTATTCTCGACCTTACGCCTAGCAAGCCAATCAATCCCATACCAATTAAAAGGATGGTGGTAGGTTCTGGTATCGGCGTGTCTGAACTAGAGCTACTAGAACGACTAGAGGCAAACGCTCGCACAACAGAGCTCTGGTGACGTAAAGAGGAGCGTAAACCGATACGGGAACCCGCAGCAATAGATGTAGAGGCTTCACTACGGGTTGTAAATATGTCGGTATCCACTGAATCCATATATTCAGCAGCTCCAAGGAGTTGTTTATCAGTTGTGCCGTCGGAGTATTCATATCCACGCCCGCTTTGGTATATCTCTTGAGACAAAGAGATGCTATGACTGGGGCTATAGTCGTCAGCAGCGGATGCATTAGTGGCAGAGCCACTAGCATCTACTATTGTTTGGCCTGCGGTTCCTCCAGGTAAAACATCTAAATCGATATTGAACGCTCCTGCGTTCTGAGTACTCGTAAGCACAAGACTACAAGCAAAGATAGACGGTAAGATTATCTTCAATGAAATGTTTTTCATCCTCTCTCCCCTACGTTTATCATCAAGAACTCGTATTGACTATTACATCGATATTTTGAATATCATTTAGCAACAATCGGACCTTTACGACACTTGTAAGGAAAAGACCTAGAATGGGTAATAGTTTCGTATTATTCAGCAGATGCACATTTTACAGCAATAGCTCGTGAGGAGAGTATTTTTCCGTTATACAGAAAATAAATCCTGAATTAAGGACTAAAGGCAGGTGGTTTTTTGAGTTAGGTGGTCTGAATTTACGCGTGGGAACTAGGCAGAGCGGAGAATGAAGTGGTTCTGTGATAGAGACTGATATTATTAGATTTAGCTAGATGGATCATAGGCAGACAACTTGGCAATCCATGCGCCACTACTTATTGCCATATTTTTTTGCTATAAGCATAGGTTACAGCGGCTTATAGCAAAAAGCATTGAACCTGGACCCGCCTTAACTGATGTGGGATACTGTAGATATCAATTCTTCTTTAAAATTCATAGCCCCATTAATAAAAATGATTTTTACCAAGTGAATCTGCAGATCAGGGGTTCCCCAATTCTCCAGATATAAAAACTGATTGTCGTTGCCCATCAGATTGCTTGATGTCAGCGAACCAACCATATACTGGGTAAAAGAACTCTTTAAATAGAGATCTTCACTTCTTCTTAAATCAAATCTATGGGTATGGCCACAGAAAACATCTTCTATGCCGTTCTTCCTAACGAAATCCATCAGATGGAAGGAATTCCGAAGAGGTTCTGCATCCATGGTCAGAATTGAATGATGAATGAGCATTATAGACTTATCAAACTTTAGATGCTTAATCTTCTCGGAGATGGTTACTAAGATTTGTTCTTCAACAAAACCACCATCCTCGTATAAAACAGTTGAATCTATACAAACAACCAACAAAGTCATGCCACCAACGGTAACAAGCTTGAGATAATTGAGATCGGTGAAATGATTATTTATTTTGGTGATTTCCCGCTTTAAATACAAATCCTTCTTAGTCGTCAGCTCTCGACTTGACGGAACAATACTCTCATCCTGATTGATAAATTCTTTAAAATATTCATGTGAGTGCATATTTCTTTTATCGTGATTGCCAACAATCGAAATAAGGTTTTTACAGGCAAGACCCTGCAAAAACTTTTCAGCATCCCGGTATTCACACTCCAAAGCGTCGGAGGTACTATCACCCGTATTAATAACTAGATCCACGGGATATGAGTTGATTTTTTCCAACAGCATTGCATTATTGCCATCCCAATGACGGGTTCCAAAATGTAAATCGGATATATGTAAAATGTTCACTGCGATTTTCCTTTGTTTTGCGGTGATTTAAAATTTTAGACGTTGCGGCACAGGTGCCTAGATAATTACTAATAATGCTTTCTTGTTTTGGCAATTCATTTTTACACCCCACAAGGAGATATATTCTTTCAATAAAATTCCTATAAAAATCACGGACTAAATATAAATTCCAAACAAATATCGTCCTTACTCATAGGCTTATTTACCAGCATAGAGTCATACTCTATGCTGAAACAATCAGAGTATTTGACTGAGAAACATCTTCGTTCGTTCATGCTGCGGATTATTAAAAAACGCGACAGGTTCATTCTCTTCTACTATTTCCCCTTTATCCATTAAAATCACACGATCTGCAACAATTTGAGCAAACCCCATCTCGTGGGTCACAACGACCATGGTCATACCTGTATCGGCAAGCTCAATCATAACCTCAAGTACTTCCTTGATCATCTCTGGATCGAGGGCTGATGTCGGTTCATCAAACAACATTATTTTAGGGTTCATACACAAAGAACGGGCGATGGCCACACGTTGTTGTTGACCACCTGAAAGCTGTTCCGGGTATTTCTCGGCCTGTTCCGGAATTTTCACCCGTTCAAGGTACTTCATGGCAACGTCTTCAGCATCTGCTCTGGATATCTTTCTCGCCCAGATTGGCCCAAGGCAAAGGTTCTCCAATATAGTCAGGTGGGGAAACAGGTTGAAGTTTTGAAACACCATGCCAACTTCAGTACGAATATAATCAATGTTTTTAAGATTTCTGTTGAGTGTTATACCATCAACAACGATGCTACCGCTTTGGTGCTCCTCTAGATGGTTGATGCAGCGGATAAGGGTGGATTTACCAGATCCTGATGGCCCACAGACCACAATCCGTTCACCTTGATGAACAGTAAGATCAATATTCTTTAACACATGAAAATCATCATACCACTTATTGACCTGTGTAAACTCAATCATAACACTGGAGGAAGCAGCAGAGACCAAATGTTTTCTGGTCTTCCCAGCTTCCTGCGTTTTTGTTTCTGTCATATCTATTCCTTGTTACTTACCTGATCATTTTTTATGGCTGGTAGAAAGTTTCACTTCTAAGTGACGACTGTATTTAGACATTGCAAAACAGATCACAAAAAACAGAAAGGCACCAAAGACCAGCGGTTCTTTGTGCAATCCAAGCCACGGTGAATCCTTACTGATCGAGCGTAACATGCCAAGAACATCAAACAAACCAATGATGGAAACCAATGTTGTGTCTTTCAGCAGAGTGATAAAATTGCCAACAATATTGGGGATCATATGCTTCAATGCCTGGGGCATGATAATCAAGCCCATAGTCTGCCAATATCCCAACCCTATGGTATGAGCTGCTTCGAACTGTCTTTTGGGGATCGTCTGCAGGCCCCCACGAACGGTTTCGGCCATATAGGCTGCGTTGAACATGCAAACAGCAATGATGACCTGAACCAACTTATTAAGCACAAATCCCTGGGGCATAAACAGCGGGAACATAGTCGTTGCCATAAAGAGTACGGTAATCACTGGCACCGATCGAAATAATTCGATGAAAGTAGTGCTAAACACCCTGACTATCGTCAGGTTGGATCGTCGACCAAGGGCTAACAAAATCCCACTCGGTAGTGCCATGGCGATACCGATTCCGGAAATAACAAGGGTAAGAAACAAGCCTCCCCATTTGGTCCAAGGAATTCTTTCAACAGTCCAATTCATTTGCCAGATATAAATAACCACAAAGATGATGGCAAATAATCCAACTAATATATTGCGGCCCCGTTTACTACTAGCATTTTTTTTGCCAAACAAAGTGACGATAAATTCAAGTAAGCTACGACCAGAACAAACACCAACAATTGCATGTAAGGTATTAACAAGTAGGCAAACAATTGCCGCTGTCACCATAAACTGCATGAAAACGCCTTTAGCACCACCTGAAAAAAGATAACCCGCAAGAAATGGATAGAGAAAGACCGTAGTCATACCAATGGATATCTTTGCCTTAACCCTTGGTAGCCAAAGCGGTACCATCCAGATGACCAAACAGACAAGACCAAGATTGATCCGCCATAATTCTTCCCGCGGATAACGTCCATAAAAGATATTATCGAACCAAGCATACACACCTGCCCAGCAGGCACCGTCAATGCTGATAGCAAAACACTCACGTCGAGTGTCGGCTATCCACACGGCATCTGTAATTCCCCAGCTCCACATGCCTTTCCCCGCCACATAAACAAAATAGAGCATGACGAAGGTCAGCACGGTGTTGAACACTGAATTGAACAGGTTCTTGCGCACCCAGCGTAAAGCTGAGTTCTTAGACAAAGGTGCTGTTACAGTAGGTGATTCCACTGGTTTTATAATAGTCATAATCAGCGCTCCACCAATTGTATTCGTTTATTGTAAATATTCAGAAGCCCCGAGATTATGAGACTAACAAACATATAAAATGCCATGGTCATGCTGACCAGTTCTATTGCATAGCCCGCCTGATTCAGTGAGGTCTGCATAAATAGAGAAACCAGATCCGGATAACCAATAGCGATGGCTAGGGATGAGTTTTTAATTGTACTCATCCAATTGCTAATCAATGGCGGAACAATGGCTGGCATAGCCTGGGGAATGATAACAAGAGACATGAGCCGCCCTTGCTTTAAACCAAGAGATCGTGCAGCATCATATTGTCCACTGTTCACCGACAAGATACCTGCTCGCACCATTTCTGCCGTATAGGAAGCATGGTAAGCACTCAGGGCGACGAGAAGAGTTACAAAAGAAGGCGGCAGAGTAGCACCACCTGAGAAGTTTAAGCCTGCAAGCTTCGGTACATCCCATTCAAGTGGCATTCCCGTCAGAAGATAGACAGCACCAGGAAGCACAATAAGGAGTAGACAAGAAGGTATAATAGTCGGAACTATTTGCCCTGTTTTGTCCTGACTAGCTTTGGCCCAGCGTCTAAAAACACAAACAGCGATTATTGCTACGATGAGTGCTATCCCGGTTAACCAGAGGGAATCGCCCGGAACCGGCCATGGCAGGTATAAACCGCGATTGTTGAGAAGTACAAGTTCTAAACCACCAGAGAGATCAATACTGTTTCTAACCCTTGGCAACAGGGAGAAGACACTGATATACCAAAAGACGATCTGTATCAATAGTGGTGTATTTCGAAATATTTCTACATAGGCTAAGGCCACCTTAGAAACCAGCCAATTGCTGGAAAGCCTCAGAATACCAATGAAAAACCCAAGTATAGTGCTGGCTACAATAGCCAAAAGTGAAACATAGAGTGTATTGAGAGCGCCTATGACGAAGATACGGCCATACGTGCCAACCCCTGCTTCATTGGGAATAAGTTTAAAATATGAGTCGAATCCGGCTGCAACATTGAGGAAGCTGAATCCCGTGTGCATCCCCCTTGCCTCAAGATTTTTGGAGGTATTACTGATAAGAAACCAAGCCACCAAGGCTACAGCTGCCGCGGTCAACAATTGATATAAAACCGAGCGAACTCGTTCATCGTGGAAAAAGTCAAACTGCTCTTTGGGTTTGATTTGTTCTGATTTTTTACTGTTATCACTAACTGCCACAACACCTCCCCTAGATGTTCACTCTTTGCTTACAACGCAACGATACCAAGCCAATGTACAAATGAGCTTGGTATCGCTGCCAACACTTCTTTTACGCACCTTAGGCGTTATTTCCAGGATACTGGTCAAGAATAGGCATTTTTTGTCAAAAACGATCATTTCCGCAAAAATAAACACAGGCATATTGCTGCTACTGCAAACAATATTTTCTGCACATTTCAGAAGAATTTGAGCAACTGACTATCCCCAGACCAAATCCTAACGCATAGGTGGGGAATACATCAGGCCGCCATTGGTCCAGAGCTCGTTAAGAGTTCCCTTGCGCTGGATGCCTAGAGCACCTTCTCCGCTACCAATATATTTTTCGTAGTTTTCACCGTAATTACCAACTTGCTTGATAATATTGTAGGCCCAATCCTTGGAAACACCGAGTCCTTCATGGATATTACCTTCAACACCAAGCATGCGGCGAATATCTACATTCTTTGAGTTGGCACGCATCTCGTCTACATTAGCGCTGGTAACACCAAGCTCTTCGGCGTTTATCATTGCAAACAATGACCATCTAACGAGGTCAGCCCATTGGTTGTCGCCATGTCTTACAGCAGGTCCCAAGGGTTCTTTAGAAATGGTTTCCGGCAAAAGCAAATGTTCGGAAGGATTTGGAAATGAAACAATGTTTGCAGCCAATGACGATTTATCAATCGATACGGCATCACAGCCACCTTTAAGATATGTATCATCACGGACGTTCCAGTCCTCAAAGGTAACAATATTGATATCGAGATTATGTTGTCGACTATAATCCGTCAAATTCAGTTCACTGGTTGTACCAGTTGTTACGCATACATTTGCACCTTTTAGCTGAAGCGCGCTTGTAATTCCACTGGACTTAAGAACGGTGAAGCCCTGGCCATCATAGAAATTTGGTGTTACAAAATCCAAACCGAGTTGGGTATCACGAGATATGGTCCATGTCGCAGTGCGGGATAATAAATCAGATTCTCCATTAGCAAGGGCGGTAAAGCGTGCCTGGCTACTAACAGACTGAATCTCCATTTTATTTTTATCTCCAAAAATGGCAGCCGCTACAGCCTCACAGACGGAGACATCGAGACCATACCAGTTTCCGTCTGCATCAAGATTATAAAATCCACCTGATGGAGTTCCAACCTGGCAACGCAAATAGCCGCGTTTTTTAACGATATCTAGGGTATCCCCTGTTGAAGCGGCAACAGGTGCCGCCATCACTGCAAAAGCTACAACTGAAGTAAGTAGTAATGTTGCTAATTTCATAAAGTTTATTCCTCCGTTCAATTTATCTAATCGACTGCTAACTAACTAATCACATGACGCGTCAGCAGTCATAAAAATGAAAAACCTCTTGTTTTCCATCCGAGGTCGCATTTGGCAACCATCTTTCGGGTACGAAACAGAACAACACCACATCCTGCTTCCCCATTTATTTTAGTACTGCTTATTATTTTTCAAAAATACCTACCAAGGTAAGCGGCATATGCTATTTCAATGGATTTCCCGGCCCATCCACATCTCTATCAGACAATAGGCACAGTAATTCCCAACGAGCAGGGGGGCGAAGACACCTACAACTTCCCCTGTCATGCTTACCTTGAAGTGATAATAACGAAAGAAAATGTAACTCTTTGACCGCCAGAACATATGCCGGTTTTACTGCTGCAGATATTTTTTTTATCTGCGTCCTGAGACAGGGAAAGGTTTCAGCCGGTAGTGAAGAACCGACTTTAGCTACAAGTTATGCCAATAACGTAATAGACCCAAGTTCGGTCTTTCAGGTTTAAACGCTCTGTTAATTCCATTTCTACAAGGAAATCAGCAGTCCGGTAGTGATGTACAAGACCTACTGTAAGAATTGAATCAACTGCTATTCCAGCATTTTCTTACTCTAACTATACCCCCCGCCATTCATCAATATATCCGGGAACGAGCACATTAATGCACTTGTTCATTGTAGTGTCAAGAGAAATCATATCCAACATTGGTGCATCTATTGCTAATACACGCCTTCTCGACAGTGTATATAGTGCATTAAAACCATGTCTTAAAGAAGTACAATAATAGCAGCTGCACCCCACACCATTTCTCATCAGGCTCAACGGGATAAAGGTATCGGAGTTGCCGATAACAGTATGCGCAACCATAGGAGTGGACATATTTTACCGCTGTAATATTTTACTTCAAGCACCCCAGCTCATGCCTTCACAGTAATCTACGAATATTTCGATTTTGTTTGGATTTGATTGTTTCTTCGTACAGCAAGGTCTCTTTTTAAGGGTGCCAGAAACAATGTGGAACGACGACCAATATGAGTCCATGACGACCACTAAACATCGCGGGAAGAAAACGATACTAGTCCACACCGAGCCTAGAAAGTTGGAAGCAAGGCTTCCCCCCCCACTACAATTCAGCCAACTGCTCAATTACTTTGAAATTTATTTATGAATTTCCTATCTATATAATTTTTCAGCCAGAATACAATCCTGCCTGAAAAGGCGATTGACCATTTAGATAAGACCCCTTCCCCATCTCCAAGATTATAAATCACAAGGTAGTCTCCACCCGGCTTGAATCTCTCTAAGGGCTGCCCTTCTAATGCAGCCATAAGGTTATTATATAAAACCTCATTCTGACGAACCGCGTAGACTCCGACCTTATCGAGCGGCTGATCAGTAAAATAAATGCAATCACCTCCACCAAAGATTTGCGGATGACTCGTTGATTGTAAAAATTCATTTACCTTTAAGCCCCCACCCGGACCAACCTCGACCCCTGATCGGGAAAATAAAGCCGACGGACGAACACCGGTTGCCTGAAAGATAATATCAGCCCTATAGGTAGTGTCATTTTCCACGGTTATTTCGCCAGCGACCACCTTCTTGACATAGCCTTTTTCTATTATTTCAATGCCCTTACCCAACAGGAGCTTCCGGACTAGACTTTTCACTCTACGGGGCTTTCCCGACATGAAGTTACGTCCACAAAAAAGCCTTATTGTAGGCGGTCGGCGCACTTGTTTTTTGCACAGCTGATGGATATTGCCTACAATCTCCACCGCAGCGGCCCCCCCACCGATGACAGCAATTGAGCTAACGCCTGCACTTAATTGTTCAACTATTGTTTCTTTCGCCTCGGTTAATTTTTCGATAGGCTTTGAGGTAAAAACATTACTTCCAGAGTCCTCAATAACATCCTGAACCACGTAGGAACCCGCGTTGCAAGAGAGGACATCATAACTCAATGTTTCGTCGCTTTCGCGGAGATGCACAAGCCGCTTCATTGGGTCAATACGGCTAGCATAGGCCTTCACAAATGTCCCACCCTTGCTTTCAACCAATCTTTTGGTTGCAAAGCGAATGTCCTCGGCTTGGTAGGTGCCGCCAAGCATTCCTGGGCCCATCCCACTGTAATAGTGGTGGTCGGAGGGCTGAATCACCGTCACCTTATAGCCTTTAGAGATAAAGGTATCTAATTTGCTCAGGGTCACCATATGCGCGTGACCACCCCCGATTAACACAAGATTTTTCATGCCAGCCCCTTTATTCCTTATTTTTCATCAGTTCAGCTGCCATCACCTTCAAACCGTCTTTGCCATAAACTAAAGAAAGCTTTATTTAAAAAAAACCAGGGAAACCAAAACAGTCAATGCTCTGACTTTTGATACAAAAAAGTGCCAATCCCCCATAATACACCTAGCTTAGCCGGCTTTTTAAGGTGTCCAGACCCGGCATGACTCAGAAGTAAGTGTCCTCCACCCAACGGCTACTTATAAGACTAAATTCCGTGCCGACTCAAAGGACCTTTTAACTCCACTAATGGGGTCCGTGAATTCGATTTTTTTTGATAGGAGTTGCAGGGGAAGAGCGTAGTCATCGGCTGATTTCTCTAACAATATCGGATAATACCTGTCACCTACGATGGGCAGACCAAGACCACTTAAATGGATTCGTAGTTGATGCTTTTTCCCGGTTGCAGGCGATAGTTCCAGCAGAGCTCGCGAGCCTTTAGTAGTAAGTAAAACTATTGTAGAGCGGGCATTAACCGTACCTTCACATGCTTGCATTCGAAACCATGGCTCGCCCTGCTCAATGCGATTTTCTACTAACCACTCTGTCTCGACGGTATCACCAGGGAATTCGACCACCGCCTGATATGTCTTTTGCACCATTCCATCCATAAACAGTTTTTGATAAAGTCCCCTAGTCTGCTTTTTTGCAGAGATCAACACAAGACCGGCGGTCCCCCTGTCAATTCGATTAATAGGAGACAGACTAACATTTCCAGTGGTTGCCTTTAACCTGTTTAATAAAGTTTCACTGACAAATGGACCAGCCGGGGTGACCGGGAGAAAATGCGGTTTACAAACAACAAGCAGATGTTCATCGCTATAAATGATTTTTTCGTGAAAAGGAATTTGGGGTTCGTCTGGCACTTCTCTGAAATAAAATAATCGTTGGTTCGGCCCATATGGGGTGTCCAAAGACACAGAGGAACCATCTTCAGCCAGCACCTTTCCCGTGGTAAGACGTTCCTCCCAGATAATTTTGGAGATATGGGGGAAGCGACCAACCAGAAAAGTTAGGAGGTTCGGATATGGTTTTTTGGTATCTGGCATAAATACTGTTGATCTACCGGTGGAGATGCCCAATTTTAAGTCCTTTAATGTGAATCTTGCGGGGGATTATCTGCGAGTCATTAACTGTTTTCCACCCTGATATTACCCCGGCTTCTTCAGCCGCTTAAGCTGGTATTGGTTCAAGGTATGTTTGCAGTAAACTAGATAATACAGGATGACCAAATTTACAGCACAATTCAGATCCTCCGTGCCTTAAAAGACCTGCATAGAGATAGATTTTCTTTGATCTGAGGTGATGCCTAGGTCCTGTAGAGACGTAAAACATGGAGACGAACATCTCCCATGGATTCGGTCTATGGATGAGTCTTACAGAGATTTGTTTTAGAGAGACAGACGAAAAGCGACAGTCCACCGGTGACAAGACTGGAAAGTAGATGAATGCACAGGGATAGGTAGATGGTTCATCTACACAACCCCACCCATGATAATATCATCTATTTCTTTGGCTGAGTAGCCAAGATCTGCAAGAATACTCTTTGTGTCAGCACCAAATCGAGAGGGCTTTGTTCTAATGGTGCCAGGAGTTTCACTCAACTTCACTGGAATTCCAAATGTTTTTTTATGACAGCCATCATTATCTTCATAATCAAGGATCATTTCCCGTTCTTTAAAAACCTTGTCTTCGAAGACCTCTGGCAAACTTTTAATCCCACTAAAACAGACGGCAAGCGGCTCAAGCTCTGCTACCCATTCCCCATAGGTCTTTGCTAAAAACAGCTTCCGAATGACGCCGATAACCTCTTCTTTTTTGTCTTCATCATACTGTAGAAGTGTCAACTCTGGGTGGCCGACATGTTCGCAGAATTTTTTCCAAAATTTATTTTCCACAGCCCCAAGGGACACGGACCGACCATCTTTAGTTTCATAGGTGTTGTAACAGGCAAAACGATGGGACAACATAGAGTTGCCGACTTCGAACGAGCCCTCATTCAACTCTGCGAAATGGCTTGGTAATGCAAGCATACCTAAGATACCATCGGTCATCGAAATATCAATATACTGGCCTTTACCCATTTTATCTCTGGCACGCAAAGCAAGCAGAATACCCAGCGCAGCATTCATAGAGCCACCAGCAATATCTGCAAGTTGCACACCCGGTATCGCACTTATTCTGTCCTTTTCCCCAACAAGTCCCAACAGCCCCGCAGTGCTGATATAGTTAACATCATGGCCTGGGAGGTCTCTGCGTGCGCCGGATTGACCATAGCCACTTATGGAGCAATAGATGATGGCGGGGTTCATTTTGCGGATCGTATCATAATCTATGCCTAGGCGCTTCACGACACCCGGCCGAAAACCTTCAATTATGACATCTGCCTTTGCAGCTAAAGCCAAAAATATTGTTACGCCCTGCTCTGTTTTTAAATCAAGGGTCATATGCTTCTTGTTACGATTCAGAGCATTAAAAAACAGACCCGTTTCTTTAAATTCCTTTCGCTCAATGGCGATGACCTCAGCACCATGATCTGCAAGTATCATTGAGCAGTAAGGCCCTGGTAACATCCTTGAAAGATCAAGAACCCGCACACCTGACAATGCACCATCTTCTAGCATAGTCCCCACCTGTTCGTTATTACAGCTCCGGTTTACCACTACTTATTCAATAAGATATATCTTTCCAAAAGAGTAAAACCATTCAAAGCGAGAACCGTGAGCTCAACCAATCCACCCACGATTCATAGCCTTACCTATTCTTCATGGACATAAAACGGCCATTTGTGAAAGAACCACTCATTCCACAAAAGGGGAATAATCCACCAGAAATTCCAGACGAGAGACTCACCGTGGATAAATCTTTGGGCAAATTCAGCCATGTGATGATTGCCGAGCCCCCAATGACCAAAATTTGCAAAATAATATATCCAATAGCTGGCGGCGGCCAAGACTAAAACACCTACCGTGCGAAAGAAAAAACCTGCCCAGCCATCGACGTTGAGTCCGAAGGACATATCGTCAAAATAATGGTGCCAAATGAGAAATGGAAATAAGGTGAATCCTGCAATCTCAGCAGAATGAAGCCATAAGAAGCGCTGAACTTCCGAGGCACCCTTTGCTTCTTCCAGGAGATGAAATGTTTCTGCGGGTACCCACAGTAGGGTAATTGCTCTACAGATGTACGCGAGAATGAACGCTGCGATCATGGATAAAATGACAGAGAGTATACCTTTCCATGGCTGGGGGACCGTTATTAGCGTCCAGGGCTTCATACGCCATACATTAGGCGTCATAAACAAGATAACAATTGCCCACTCCCACCACCCAAAGACCCAATGCACATGGGATGTACCCCCAATGCCTACCCACCAGGACGGGTTAAGCGCAGGTCCGGTCAATACACTGCCAAAAAAAGGAACGATAAGAGCTGCGTAGCAAAAGATTGTCAGAAAACTTCCCCAACCAATTTCGGCAAATCCAGCTGCAGGTTGCTCGATATTACTAGGTTTAATGGGCCATTTGCCAAAAAATATTGTTGTGACGGGATAGGTAAAAAAACCGATGAGAACGAAGCACACAACACCAACCTGTGCCAGTATGACCGGCTTGCCGATGGCTTCCAACCCATAGTAATTTATAAAGTTAAAACCAAGACCAAGTATGCGATAAAAGATAATATCAATAACAAACCAGACCAAGACCAGATTTACTAAGGCCAGAATAATTCCACGTTTGGGTTGTGCAATGTTCTGAAAGGGCCAGTCTCCAAGCATCATGTGTTGCCAGATAGCAACAAGAATCATCATGGCTAAATACATAATAAATGGATACGGGAACCAACCTATCGGCCCCCTTGTATCACTCAGAATGAACCATGATAGCCAAGCAATTGCAAAAAACACAAAAAACGAAACAATGCCGGTAATGGGTTGCCCCCACCTCGGTTTCAACTCTCCTGTTGCCATACAATCCTCCTTGTTACACTTATTGATGATAAAGAAATGCATACCCAGATACAGCCGCAATACACATTGCTTTCCGGGTACTCCAATTATTGGACTTCCTTACTCAAGAACTTTCTAAAAACCCTAAATTTCAGGTTTTTGAAAATGTCTGTTTTCTCAAAATTGTTAAGGGGACTATCATGTTACAGCGACATCACAAAAACGACCAATCGCTCAGTCACATCGAGCAGATAGTGAGAGAATATCTCGATTTTGTCAATCATTTTTACTCTTCAAAGTGACTTTTATGAGGAAAATACATATGTTTGCAGATACTAACAATGCCGCCACGACCACACTACACACCCATATTCTAAAAACAACACCAGTTCAAGCCCCTGCCTCCAGCACTATCTCATTTGCTATTATCTGTAGCACAGGTATAATTCAAGATGGATCGGTACATAAACGGGCACTTAGCACGAATGCCTCAACAGTTTAGGCCGATTAGCCCCATGGACTCAATCCTGCATGTATGCCCTCACCAAGGAGCCAGATATGCCACGAACAAAAATTGATCTCCCCGAAACCATAGACTATCTCTCTATTCTTGATGAACACGGTAATGTAGACCAAGAACTAGAGCCGGACATTTCAGAATCAAAACTCAGAGCCCTTTACCGCTCAATGCTATTAGGTCGCAGGTTCGACGAACGGATGGTTGACCTTCAGCGCCAAGGACGCATAGGGACCTTTCCTCCTATTAAAGGTCAAGAAGCTTCTCAAATTGGCTCTATCTTCCAGCTACGCCCAACTGACTGGTTTGTACCCGCCTTTCGAGAAACAGCCGCCGAAATTTGGAGAGGACGTAGCCTTGAAAGTATTCTCCTGTACTATAACGGCTATAACGAGGGAACACTCCTTGACCGCGACCAAAAAGATCTGCCCTTAGCGATTCCGGTAAGCTCTCAAATCCTCCACGCAACAGGCCTTGGCTATGCCGCCAACTACAGAGACTCTGGCGAGATAGTTATGGTCTATTTTGGGGACGGAGCAACCTCAGAAGGCGACTTTCACGAAGGACTTAACTGCGCGGCGGTCTATCAAACACCTGTACTTTTTATTTGCCAGAACAACCAGTGGGCGATTTCTATCCCGGTAAAAAAACAGACCCATTCACAAACCATAGCTCAAAAGGCTCTTGCCTATGGAATGCCAGGTATCCAGGTGGACGGCAACGATATTCTGGCTGTTTATGCAGCCACCAAAGAAGCCGCTGAACGGGCCAGAAACGGTGGTGGCCCCACGCTGATCGAATGCGTTACCTACAGAGTCATGATGCACACAACAGCCGACGACCCTAGTCGCTACCGCTCGGATACGGAAGTAGAGTCCTGGATCAAAAAGGACCCACTGTCCCGTTTTGAAAACTATCTCATAGACAAAGCATTCCTTAACGACTCCTCAAGAGAAAAGATTGAGCAAGAAGTGCGCAAACAAATACAAGCAGCGGTAGAATCCGCCGAAAAACAGATGCAAGACTTGGGAGCCCCTGTAGACATGTTCAAGCATCTATACGCAGATCTCCCCCGGCAGCTCAAGAAACAGAGAGAAGAATTAAGAGCACACCTCACAGCGGCAGAGCGGGAGGTCGACAATGGCTAAAATGACAATGGTCCAGGCCCTAAATCTGGCCCTACAGCAGGAAATGAAAAACGACGACAGTGTTGTCCTGCTTGGCCAAGACATTGGAGCCGATGGCGGTGTTTTTCGAGTAACAGACAGCCTCATAGACACCTTCGGAGAAAAGCGTGTAATAGATACCCCTCTTGCCGAATCTGCCATAATAGGAATGGCTGTAGGTATGGCAATTCACGGGCTAAAACCTGTTTGTGAAATCCAGTTTTCAGGTTTTGCATACCAGAGTTTTCATCAACTTGAAAATCACGCAGCCCGCATGCGCTGGAGAACCCAAGGACGCCTTACCGTACCCATGGTTATGCGCGCGCCCTATGGTGGGGGAATTCGGGCATTAGAACATCACTCAGAAAGCCGAGAGGCATACTGGGCCCACACACCAGGACTCAAAACCGTTATCCCATCTGGCCCACGCAACGCAAGGGCACTCCTTGTTGCTGCTATCCGATCCCCTGACCCCATAATTTTTTACGAATCAAAAGCACTGTACCGCGCCTACCGCGAAGAAGTACCGGAGCAGGAAGAGATCATGGAGATCGGCAAGTCGAACATTGCCCGAAGCGGAGATGATGTTACCATAATTACCTACGGCGCCATGCTGCAACCAACCTTAGAGGCTGCTGATGTACTTGCACAAGAAGGAATCAACTCTGAAATAATTGATTTACTCACGATATCTCCACTTGATGATTCTTTGATGGTTGAATCAATCAAAAAAACAGGCTGTGCAGTTGTGGTTCACGAGGCTCCCAGAAGCTTTGGCCCTGGCGCCGAAATAGTAAGCCGCTTAATGGAAGATGCCTTTTATTACCTGGAAGCACCAATCCAACGTGTAACGGGCTACGATATCATAATCCCATACTTCAGCCGGGAAAAAGATTACCTGCCAAATGTCCGTCGAATTGTACTCGCCGCAAAAGCCGCATTACAAAAAATATAACGTCAACAGGACACTCTTATGACAAAAGATTTTTGCCTACCCGACCTTGGTGAAGGTGTTCATGAAGCGGAAATCCTGGCAATCCCTGTAAGCAAAGGACAGGCAGTACAAGAGGGAGACCTGATACTTGAGGTTGAGACAGATAAAGCCGCGGTGGAAATCCCCTCCCCGATCACCGGAACAATCAAAGAAATCCACGTTCGACCAGGAGATATCGCGGAAGTTGGTACTGTTCTCATCTCCTTTACCACTGCAACACAAACAGACCACTCTGCCTATCAGCCAACAGGAGGCACGGAATCCCCTCCCTCTCCAGATCAACAACCGCCCAAGAAAAAAGAGGTGGTAACAAACAGACGACCGGTTCCTGCTTCACCATCCACGCGTAAACGTGCAAGAGAACAAGGTGTTGATCTGTATCTTGTTACCCCGACAGCTGCAAACGGTGTGGTTTCAGCAGATGATGTGCAAAAATTTGCGGCACTTTCCAGCCAGGACGAGCCGATAGCCAAACATGGAAAAGCTACACATCTGCAAAAAGCTCGGTCCGCTGCACTTCCTGACTTTAGTCAATTTGGCCCCATTGAACGTAAGGAGTTCCGGTCCATAAGACGGGCAACAGCAAAGCGGATGGCACAGTCCTGGGCACAAATACCCCACGTTAACTGCCAGGATGTGGCCGATATCACAATGCTAGAAGATTTCCGAAGACGTCATAAAGAAGAGATAAAAACAGCGGGTGGCCGACTCACTATGACAGTTTTTGCCCTCAAGGCTGTGGCCACTGCTCTTAAAAAACTGCCCCAGTTCAACGCCAGCCTTGACCTCGACAAGCAGGAAATTATCATTAAAAAGTACTTCAACATCGGCGTGGCCATCGACACCGACCATGGTCTCATGGTGCCGGTAATTCGCGATGTAGACCGAAAATCCATTAAAGAGCTGTCTGTTGAACTCCATCACGCAATCGAGAAGGCCCGCTCACGTAAACTAAGTCGCGAGGAACTGATTGGGGGATCATTTACCATAACAAATGCAGGAGCAATTGGTGGTAATCAGTTCTCTGCAATCATCAATCATCCTGAAATTGCCATACTTGGACTTGGCCAGGGACGGATGCAGGCCGCAGTTCAAACAGACGCAGATGGCAATCATACAATCGTGCCGAGACTGCTGATGCCAATTGTCCTCTGCTTTGACCACAGGGTGGCTGATGGGGCTGATGCCATTCGCTTTATGCAGGTGATTATCAACTGCCTTCAAGATCCGGATGCTTTCTTTATCAATATGACCTAACCAATAATTTCATGAATAAAGGTTTTTTTAAGGAGAAATATCTTTGGGTAAACACCTTCAGACGTAGCGCTAGCTCAACCAATGAAAGTTATTGGTCTAACCAATAATTCCATGAATAAAGGT
>NVXR01000045.1 GCA_002733995.1 Desulfotalea sp.
AAAATATATCTGAGATAAAGATAAGGTTCAAGCTCGTTTGCTTTGGCTGATTCTATAAGACTATACAAAAGAGCACTAGCTCTGGCTCCTTCTGGGGTCTCAGAAAGTAGCCAGTGTTTTGGCCACTTTCAGAGGTTTCAATCATTTAGAACAGATTTAAACTTTAAACTTATCTATCATAGTTTTTATATTCGTAGCTAAGGTGTTAAGTGTTTCAGCGTTCTTACCAACTTTTGTACTGTTTTTCTGAAGAGCAACCGATGCTTTATCAATCTCTGCAATATCTATTGCTACCTGTCTGGATACTACGGAGCTCTGAGATACATTTTCTGTTACTTCTTGAATACCTTGTGATGCCTGGTTTACGTTGCTAGAAATTTCTTGTGTTGTAGCAGACTGTTCCTCTATTGCAGAAGCAACAACCATAGCCATCTCATCTACACCCTTAATAACTTCATTTACTTTGGAAATTTCCTTTACTGTAACTGATGTAGATTGTTGGACGTTTTCAATTTGATTCTTAATTTCCTGCGTTGCTTCAGATGTTTGTTTGGCAAGGTCTTTTATTTCGTTTGCAACAACTGCAAAACCTTTGCCAGCGTCACCAGCTCTTGCTGCCTCAATGGTTGCATTTAGTGCAAGAAGATTTGTTTGCTCAGAAATTTCCGTTATAGTTTCGGTCACCTTGTTGATCTCTTTCGCAGCAACACCTAGCTCATGAACTTTTTCTGAAGCACTAAGGGACTGGGCAGCAGCTTCTGATGTCATAGTGCTACTTTTTGCAGTATGAGTTGTAATTTCATTAATGGTAGACGTCATTTCTTCCGCCGCCGCAGCGACCATGTTGACGTTGGTGGCTGCTTGCTCAGAAGCTGCTGCAACAGAATCCATATTTGAACTCATTTCTTCAGCAGCTACCGATACTTGAGCCGCTTTTGCTGATGTTTCCTTGGCACCATGTGACATATCACTTGCAACTGTGGTAAGTTCGTTTGATGAGGTTGCGAGAGTATTCATTTCTTGACTAATATTCTGAAACATTTCTCTTAGATTCTGGACCATCGTGGATAGTGCTTTTGAAAGCTGCCCTATTTCATCATCTGTGTTTACTTTAAATTTTCTCGTTAAATCCCCACTTGCGATTTTATCAACTTCAATCATTAAATTAGCCACAGGATTGTTAACTTTTTTAACAATTAAGAGGTAGGAAGCTACACACGTGGCAATGAGCAACCCTATCAGTCCAAAACACATCCAAAGCAGTGCTTTGCTCTTGGAAACATAACCGTCAACCATTTGTTGGGTACGATTATCTAGCATTTTAAAAAAATCATTAATAGGAGCCATTATTGCGACTACATATTGATGATACTCATCGTTAAACATAAGTTTTCTGGCTAGCTCTAAATCAGGTTCACCGGTCTTAGTAAACTTTTTGTTTGAGTCATGAAATTTGCCTTTAACAGCATTCATGGCAACAGTCTCAGTCCATATTAAACCGTTAGAGTTGTCTGCTGCCTGCTTGAGTTTTGCAAACTCAGCATCGGTAAAACCAAGCTCCTCCATGATTTCGTTAAGCGCAATTTTACGTCCATCTGGTCTTGTCTTTTCACCACTGCGGATAGCGATAACTTCCCAGTAGAGATCTTCATATTTACTGTCGGCTGTAGCTACATAAGTTCTTGCCAAGCGTGTTAAATCCTGGGAGCTTTGGCGTAGTTCATCACCAGCTAAATAAGATAAATAGCGTACTTCCTGGGCTTTATTCAGAGAATTTTGGTTACTAAGCATTGATGCAACAATTACTCCAAGACCACAAAGTATCACTATTAACGCTCCATAAATAAGCACGAACATACGGTTGATAGTCACTGTAATCTCCTTGTAAATAATTCAGAGAACTCATAAAAGCCTCTACACAACTTTCAAATAAAATCCTACATAATGATATCACTGATCTACTGGAATGTGAAATCTTGAATTGTAATTTGTTGTTTTAGCGCAGAAAACAGAGCAACACCCACGAGAAGGGTTAGGTTTTTTTAAAAAAGCACATAAAGGTCCTGGAGAGTCCAGAAATAGAAATGTTGCTCCATTTTTGGAAGATGGGAGGATTGATAGTACTTTCTAATCAACTACCAGAGTTAAACATTCAGCTCCTCTCTGGTAGATCATAAGAAGGCACATAGTTCATCACCCTCTCTAGGGAGATATCAGACCACTCACCGTCAGCATAAACATGCCATCAGACAAGGTTTAGCCCAAAATCCCTTAACTCTACGCTCCAGATACTCAGAGCTAAACTGTGAGCCATCTTCTATGGCACGTAGAGTCTGACCAGCTTGAGCACCAGAACCTAAGAGTGGATCAGCTAGTAGACTAAAAAGCAACTAGTCGCTACCCTCTAGTACCATAGTAAAACCAGTAAAAACAGATAGTGTGAGGCACAGAGAGAATCATCACCAGACACCCAAAGACTACCCATGGGACCCACAGGTTTTACATCTCTAGCAAGTTGAAACGAAGAAAGAGAATTGGAAGATGTCTTTTGATGGGACTGCACTTAAGTTTCCAGGGTGGAGTGAAACCGAACCTGTCAAGCAAGCTGAACGCCAAGCTAAGTGGCTGAGCCAGTGGTTAGGGTCTGCAACCGGAGAAGATCTCTCTGTCATTCCTGCGTTAGCAGTTCCGGGATGGTTTCTGAAGATTGAAAAACGGTCAGAGGTACGAATATACAACGGAAAGAATCCACTGTTTCTGGCAAAAGGGAAGCAAGTGTTGTCTGAGCAGCGTATGAAGGCTATAGCTCACCAAGTGGAAGCTAAATGCCGCGACGTTAAACTGAGGGCGTATAGGAAGGACTGAATTATATTGAGTAAAATTGATTTGTTCTTTTTAACAGGTTCTGAAAATAGTTTTACAGTGAAGAGGTTCCTTTCGAGCTAAAAGGAGAATTGATACAAGAGACTAAAAACCTGTTCCCAATACGACGTTCTGCAAGATCTATTCATGCCAACAATATCGGGGAACTGTCCGACCGAGGCATCCATTGTGTCATATATAAAAAACCAAAATTGTCTGACATACAGAAGAATTAATGGCTGATTCCTATGGTAAGGATCAGAGCGAAAAGAGATTGAACTTTTAAATATCTGTATTTTTTCTTCTGCTTGTTACACTAATACTCTTTTTCAGAGAAAGAGAACGTCGGTTCCACAGCGAGTTTAGAAATCAAACTAAGGTGAGAGACTTTTAGTAACCACTTGCAATTGTTTCTACAAAGTTTGTCCATCGTAACCCTACAATGTGCTATTAATCTTTCTCCACCCATCGTGTCCATCCAGAAGAGGGCATAATGAAAAGTCAACGCTTTGAAGTACTTAATTCGCACAGGACTGTCAAAATTCGATTCCCGTCGACTCCACCAAGCATTGATATTAGATGTAATAATTAGCAGTGATTTCAATAGTATTTACTGCAGTGCAGCTACAATATCGACCGTCCGCAGCCCTTCCTGAGGCCAGCGCTTTTGCTGAACCTGCTCAAGATATCTGGCAGCAAGCTCATCGCCGAGCCATTGCCGTGCTTTTTGTGGGTCATGGTCACGCAACTGTGATTTTTTATAGTCAACGGTATGATTAGTATCTAGGAGCGCCCGGTACAAATTAAGTTCTGCATAAAGTGCTGGTAGACCGTTCTCCTTCCGGCGATCGTTTATTCGGGTAGGAATTGCTATGCCCGTAGGATCAAGGTCGCCGAAGTAGGCGATACCCTTCGAGTTAAGTTCATTTTCGATATCGAGCAAGCCGTCGTTTGCTCGACTGACAGCATTTCCCATAACCCTAAACCCTTGCCCGTAGATTACAGCCGCATAGCATTTCACCACCGCATTGGCCTGCCAGCAACTCCAATAGGTATTGGCGTTTTCCACTACCAACAACGGCTTTCCCGTGATTTCAATTCTTTCCATGGACAAGACATGAAACGGTAACGGCTCCGGGCAGTAGAAACAATCGAGATCCGCTAATGTAACTCGACCATTGAATAGCCCCTCATGGGTATTGCTATCAAGCACCTTTTCATCACCGAATATTCTCAGGGCCCGCTCCCTGTGCGGAATTGCAATAACACCTGCGGGACGGTTGAGGAGATAGGTATTAATCTTTACGGCACGTTGAAGGTCGACAATTTTTTTTAATTTATAGGCAAAGGAAGCCATATATTTCGGTTCCCAGGCGGTCCCCTCCTGCATTAAAGAGATTTCTGCCTTGGTTTTCAATTGAGCTTCTTCTTCCTTTTTACAAACGACCTTCACATAATTAGGCAACCCACTCTGCGTATCCCAGCACTTTTTTGTTTTTGGTAATAGCAACTGCCCTTCGCGTTCTAGCTCTTTCAAGACCGCCAGCAACCGTTTTTGCATCTCAAAATCACCGATCGAAGCAGGGGTTAACCTCCGAACGTTTGCCACAATTACACTAAGTTGAACTCGCTTACCTTTGACAGCAGCAATACTCCCGATTATCGTCTCACGCAGTATGTTGTCCATGCTCTTTCTCCACATTGAGCTCGGTTACGTCCAGGCAGTTATACACTTTTCCATCTATCTCCAGTTGTTTATCTCCTCTGCTAATTACTACTCGTAACTCAAAAAGATCGAGGGACTCCCGATCATTAATACCGGTCAGATACACACACTGCAGGCCCATGCCGCTGGCAACTTTGAGCTGGGTATCAAGAAAATCGGAGCGATTGCACACTCCCAAGGGGTTGTCCAGTATGAGAAAAGCAGGAATTTTACCATCCGATGAGCCCCGTCGTTTTTTTCGCATGGAGATCAGGAGCGCATAAAGCAGGACGGCGATGGTAAGTGCTTCGCCGCCGGAGCCAAGATCCTTACCGACAGGCTCATACTTGCTGCCGCTATCATCACATTTTAGCAATCGAATTCCAAAAATTGTTTTGCCGGACGCCGCACCCAAAAGCTGATAAAGCAGTTCTGCCCCCAAGCGGTTACCCACCTTCGGATTGACCTCAGGCAGGCGATCCTGTTGCATCAGTTCGTAGAGCCAGTTCTCCACCGACTGCCGGAAGGCATCGTGGTGCTTGGTGAAATCAAGGCGTGCCCCGGCCTTCAAAATCGGTTTTCCACCGTATATAAACACATCTTCAGGGAGTACTTCTCTCGCAGCAGCCTGGATTTTTTGATGATATTCTCGACTATGCTGGAGCAACATATCCACCAGACTATCCATAAATCGCTGGGTCATATCCAGATCGGTCTCGAAATTTCGAGCAATATCCTCGCAGCGCAGAATCAGCTCTCCGGCCTGCTGGCCAAGGGAGTCAGCATCGTGGCTCCTTAGCACATCCACCATAGCAGGCAGATCCTTGCGATATACCTCCCCCTGTATCTCCCCCTGAAACCGGTCAAAAGCCCTGCTCATCCTAGACCGGGCTTTTTCCATCGCCTTTCTGTCCTCCTTTTCAGAGGTAGCCATCTTTTGGAGGTCTTTATGTAATTGTTCGATAGTAAGCAATCGCACAGATTCTTTATCGGCTATAAGTAATTCCGGCCACTGACATCGGGGAGAGTCCTCATCCCACACCGGCTCAAAGTGTTGGTGTTCGGCGAGACATAGTTTAATCTCCTGATGCCAGGTTTGCAGACTTTTCAATTTCCTTTCAAGTTCCGTGCAACGCTCGACTAACCGCTCCCGATTTCTGCTTATTTTCCGTTCTTCCTCCCGTAATCGGCGCAGAAAGGCATCTGAATCATGTTCGGCCAGCTCTTCATCAGTCAGATTTGGCATTATTCCGCGCGCTTGCCTTCTGGACAATTGTACTGATATTTTTTCAAAGTTCTCTTTTTGAAACGTTATTTCACTTTCCAGCCGAATGGAGGCATCGGTGAGTGAACTCTGTTCAGCACCAAGAACTTGTTGCCGTTCTTCTCTTAAAATTTGGCTGCGTCCGGCCCAGTCAACGGCAACAACTTCATCATAAGAATCTTCACGTCGAAACTTTTTAAAGCGTGATTCCTGAGCCGCAATTTTACCTTGCAGTACCTCTAGCTCCTTTTGCAGAGTATCTACACCTAAATCACTGGATAAACGGCGCAGATCATCCCGGGCGGACCCATGCAAACGGCGCAAGGTTTGCGCATCCATAGACAAGGCCTCTTCCTGATCATCTGCTGTTAGCGTTATATCAGAAGGTTTCAACAACTCCCCGGCCTTCTCATCAAGAAATTTAAACTGGGCTTTCAGTTCTTTGATATCTCCCTCGATTTTATAGCGTGACTCTTTCATTGCCTCAAGGGTTCGAGCATAGCCGCCAATGGTTTTCTCCATAGTTTCGCTCTCGATTCTGCTATCTCCCTCTTTCTTCTGCCATTGGTCAAGTTCGGCATAGTTTGTAAGCCACCCTTGTACCTGAGTCAGCAATCCTTGTAGGCCCGCGGCGTCATCTCCAAGAAGCCTGTAGCGATTTTCCTGATTGCTTTTGCTCTTACGCAATGCCTTCCCTTCAGCTTCAGCTTGACCAATCTCCGCAAGCATTCGTATTCTATCGTTCTTAAGCCCATCGACCCGTTCACTCAATGTCGCCACAGCGGTACGGTCCGGGTATTTCTCCTGATAGTTATGCAGAGCGCGGCTTGATTTTTCCATTTCCTGAAGCAAGGTAGCGGTTTTTTCAATTTTCTGAACCAGAACCACCACTTTTTCCAAATGGCCGGCCTTAACCTTTTCCATATGGCTTTTGGAATAGACATCAGGAGAGGGCGGCCTGATAACCACATGCTCAACAGCAAGCACATCTTCGACTGCACATGGTGTAGAGATAATAACGGGACGATACATCCATGAAGGTGCAGGTATCTCCTTCACCTTATCGATTACCGTTTGCGTGGCGGCCATAATGCCGGTGAATCGAGCGGGATCACTCTCGATAAACACAGCGATCTGCTCTGGATTGTCATAAAGAGAGGCCAGGTATTCGGGATAAGATTTAAGATCTCCGGCTTCTATTCCTCCCTGATGGTAGTGGCTAATCAACTTTTGGGTCTGATCATCTGCTGCAAGTGTCTTGGTACGATCCAAGTCTTTTAGAATATGCTCCAGCTCCAGTTTGCTGCGTGTTTCATCCTCCAGCCTATTGCGAGTGCGGGAGATAGCACCGTCAAGTCGTGAAAGCAACCCCGCGGATGTCACATCGACACCACTCATTCCAGCAACTCGGATAATTTGCTGATCAGCGCTCAACAGTGTGCGCTCTGCGGCCTCCTTCTCCATCCATTCACGCGCTTGGTCAAACTCCGCTTCAAGCCGTGCATCCCTTCCCTGCAAGCCAACCAAACGATCATTTGCCGTTGCGGCGGCGTCATCTGTGGCCTGTATCTCTTCGGTTAATCGGGTAATTCGATGGCTAAGGGCCTCTGTCTCTGTCCTGAGCCGGGCTTGAGCCTCCAACGGAGATTCTCCTGGTTCCATAACCAGGCCACCGCGTCTTGCTACAGCTTCATTGATACGACTGTTGAGCTGGCTACGTTTCTTTTCTAGATTTTCTAGGAGTACAAGCTCATCCTTTTGCTTCTGCTCAAGGGCTTGCTGCACCACCTTGCTCTCATCTTGCTGTTTGTTCAAATGTGAGATATCTTTTTCCAGCAGCTGACGATCAGCATCGAGACGGAAGTGGTAACGGGCTGCCAAGCCGTTAACCTTACGGCTCATGGGCGTAATCTCCTGCCCTGCCATACTCAAGGCCTCTTGCTTCGTTACAGCTTCAATGTTTTTGGAGTGGATATCCGCTATGAAATCGGCCGCTTTTATGGCCATTTTTTCGTAGACCACTTCCTTGATCTTGCCTTTACTTTGCTCCAGTCTCTTTGTCTTTTCAGTCAGTTCTCCTTGTAGCTGAAACTGTTTCACTGCAAGGATATTACTCACCACAATCTCCAGATCATTTCCTGTCTGAACATGTTGACTTTGTGCCTTTTCCAGATCCGGCGCAAGAGCAACCACCGCCCTCTCCGCCCCCCGGTCTGCTTCCCGCAGCAGATGGGTAGCCTCTCCTAATTGCAGGCGCCAGCCGTCTATGGCTTTACCAGTATTGCGCCAATCCAAGGCGATGGCATCGAAATCTGCGATCTGTTGCTTGAGAGTGCGAACCACCTTAAGCTGCCCTATTTTACGGGGACGCTCCTGCATTTTACGAAGGTCCTGGCCTATACGCTCACGGAGTATTGTCGCCGCCTCAAGATCGGTAACACAGCCAAGAAAGAAACTTAAGAAATCCAACTCAGACCCGAACTTAAAGGCGTCCTTTATCCCTCCTTCGGTACGGGCAAAATCCACCTGTCGGTCTATGAGCCAGGGATCAAGCCCCAGTTGCTCCAGTTTATCAGCCCACTCCTTCTGGCTTGTAGTCTGCTGAATACGGGGACGCATAAAATCGCGAATAATTCTGTACGGTTGCTCTGTTGCGAGAAGTTCGTCCCATTGAGTGCGAATCTCATCGAAAAACTCAGCTGACTCGGCAATAAAGAATAGTCGCTCGACTTTATCCGGCATACTGCGATGACGATACAGTAACTGCCCCAGAACCAAATGACCTTCAGTATTTGCATCAAAGAGGGTCGCTTGTCGATTAATGACCAGATCGATGAGCACGATGGCGGGACGGCCAGGGATAAGATATTGCTCAAGAGACTTATCTCCACCGGATTGCAGATGCTGCACAAACCGCTGACGGCCAGGGCAGAAAACAGAGAGAATAAAAGAAAGCAGGGTCGTTTTACAGGTGCCGTTTGCGGCAAACAAAACGCCGTGATCGGCCAGTCCACCCTGCCGAAACACCGGTATAAAACCGTTACGCAGTATGTTATCACCGGCAACAATCTCACTGACAAAAATTCTATTGATCCGATACATCCTTGTCCTCTTTTACAGGGGTACCCTGTGTGGCTGATTCTTTAAGCTGAGAACGTAAAACAATGTCCCGAAAAGCATGAAAGGAATACACAATACCTTCTCTCATAGCGGTCTGGTATGCCGGTGTAGGCCGATATTCGGTTTCACCGGGGTTTTCCTTGAATGGTAAGAGATAACTGGTCTCTACCATATGCTCTAGTATTCTAGTAACCAGTTCTACCCAACTATTACCGGCCCCGACCCGTTGGCGATCCGGGTTATCCTCGGGCATCTGCCTCAATCGCTCGGCAACGGTTTTCATTTGTGGGTGAAGGCTGCCCCGCTCATCGTCTTGCACAGGTTCGACCTGTGTGAAACGGCGCATTATATCTATCACATCGGTGATGACGATCGCTCCAAGATCTTCAACGGGAGCATCAAGGTCGGACTCGGTGGGGAAAAAAGCTGTGGCAATGGCACAATGTACCGCCAAAATTTCTGCTGCCTTAAGGTCACTACGGGCTAAGAGTCTGCCATAGTCAGTGAGGGTTGCGGCAAAAAAGCTCTCGGCTCGCAGGGCAGAGAGACGAAGTCCTCCATCTTCTAGAACCAGAAGACGCAATTCCATAGCCTCTAGCCCAGCCTCCACCTGCTTGCGAAAAATATCCTGACTTTGAAACCGTTGGATCAATTCAGTAACCTCACTACTATACTGCGCCATGGTCCGCGAACTACCACTGCTATAGATAAGGCTAAAATAAATGAGCCGATTAACGGCGTAAAGAGTTTCTGCTGTTGTTTCCATATAAACGAGGGAAATCCTTTGATTAATTTGAGGGAACCTCGATGCTATAACAAGCTAATCGGGCTATATTTTACTCGTAACTCATGTCCGCGATACAATCGTCCACCACCTAAATCCACTGCAATTCTAGAATCTGGATCAAATAGGCTGATGCTCAGGTTATGTTTTTGAGCCAGGCGCGGATCAACAAGATTTTGAAAGATCCCCATGGCTACAGCCACAGCAAAGAGATCGCTTGTCGTTGACTGTGCAGCTTTTTTGAGCAGGGTGCTCACAAGAACTTCTTTTTCTCTTACAACCTCGCCTTGCAGCATTTCAAACGCCTCAAGCATAAGCTGGTCACTCAAATCAGGTTGAAAACGAAGGATAGGTTTGCCATCCACCTCAATCATCGCCTGGCTGTGATCGCCGGCCATTTGCTGTTTTTCCAAGGCACGGTCGCAGGCCTCAATCACGGCTGCTGGATCAAATAAGGTTCTTCTAGCAGGCGGATCGATACGAGCGATGAATTCTGTGCCAATTAAGGCGGCATGATTTTCATCAAGTCTGAAAATCCTCTGCAAAACCTCATCCATACAAGGAAAGGCTCCAGTTCCTCGCCGCCGGAACAGTTTATGGCTATTGCTCTGGTAGTCCTCCGGTAAATCCTGTAATTCTCCGGCGAGTTTCATGAGAGAATGATTCAGAGCTTCAAGTTTTTCAGCCAGACGGTGGAGCTTGAAAGCGGAACGCCCAGTTTCAGAACCAAGCATATTTTCAATGACGAGGTTGTGCAGTCGACTGCCCTCTTTTTGAATATCCATGGCCTGATTTACCCCCTCATCCGCTAAGCCCTCGACCCGGTCATAAGCTACGGTCTGGATATTGCGTTTGATAAGGCGACGTACGGTACGAACCTCATGGGCCTTTCTGGCGCACTGCTTACGGTTGCCGTCAGCCACATTGATCGCATCATCAAGATTGCCTCGGTCAAGGAGGAGTTTTATTCTTAAATTACCAATTGCCGTAGCGTCTAGAGCACTACTTTCATGAAGACCAAAATAGGCTGCATACCCTTCGGCAGTTAGTGAGAATCGCGCCTCCTGCCCTTCACCGGTGAACACGGTTTTAATAATCCAGAAACGCCGACTCTTGAAACTCTCAGAAACGCCGTTAAAATAGGTATAGGAAAAGGGGAGGTAGCGGTTGTTGCGATTGACCAGATGATCGAAGACCTTGCGAACCACATCTTCAAGAACTTCGTCAGAAAATGCCTTCTTACATGCTTCGACTTGTTTTCTTATGAGATGGACAATCCTGCCCACGACTTCGGTTCTGGTGGCACCAACCTGATATTCGGTCAATTCAGAGATAACATCCAAAATAGCAAAGGCGGTCCACATAAGATCGACACTGTCCCACACCTGGCTTTCTGAAGCATCGCTCTGGCCAAAACGGCGGGATTCCAACTCGTAGATGGGCCGCATAATCAGGGCTGAAAACGTAGCCCGGCTCACATCCGTTTCAAAACCGATAGGGTCAGCAACTTCCTCCCCTTGTATTTCTGAGGGTGAAGTAGCATCACCGGTTTCTTCCGGTAAACGTTGTTGTACAAAATCTATAAGGCTTAGGCGAATGGGCATAAGGGTATATTTAGCAATCTTTTTGAAATAACGGTGAAAGGTAGGATACAACGAAGGCGCAGAAGGGTCAATAACCAAGCCAGCCGTAGTAAAACAATAACCGCAACAGTTTGGGGCTTGATGCGTGGGTGAGTTGAAGATCTGTGGTTTTGCCAATACAGGGGACGAACAGTAATAAGACATTCAGCCCCTGTGCCAAGGGCTATGTATATATAAAATATCATTATCAGAGTGGTTTATCTATTTTCCAATATGGGATAGAGATCGAGCCTTATGTATTTGTGTCTGTTTTCTCGTCTACGATGACTGTCAAAGGACAAGCAGAGCCTAAACTAGACAGTTAGGCTTTTCTCTACTTAGCACCAACAATCGGGGTCCTTATGAGTGCGACAGTGTTGCCTTTGTCGTCCCTTTCATCCTAAGAGTAGGCACCAAGGAACAGGACATCTCCGTTGCGAGACACACCTCTCAGAAGTCCAGGACAATCTATACGTGAAGAAATAGGTAAATTGATAGATGGCATACGATAGAAAAACACTACTACTTCAAGGATGAGCAGAGTCCGAGCCCGTCATACAAACTAAGCGTCAAGCGAAGTGACTCAGTAAGTGGCTAGAATCTACAACCTTTGCAGACATCATTGCCATACCTACGCCAGCTGAGTATTCAAAAGTAGCCGGATGCTCTAATACATACGGGAAAGCTTCCACTGTTCATCACAAAAGGCAAGCAGATGCAATCTGACGAGCGTAGGCAAGCCATAGCTCATCAAGGCGAAACCAAATACCTCGCCGTAAGACTGGCGGGATATATCGTAAAGGTTGAAACGGGAAGAGTACCTGTTTGTACCATATATAGAGAGAGTAAGAGGGGGTTCCTTGTGGAGACAGATCTGCGATAAGACCGAAAAGGACTAATCCCTCCTATATATAGATGGACTTCTGCAAAGAGAATAATGTATACGACGAGACTGAGGCGGGCGGCAATCCTATTAGGAACAAAAACCCAGACACAAGACTGACTCAACGCAACACTCGATATCCATCTGAAGTGCTGGGTAATGACCGTAGAGTAATCTATACCAAGGCCATTTTCGTTTTGTATAAGGCCTCTATTATATAAGGAGGGTTAGCCAGCAGATTATTTCCAAAGCAGTTTTTAGCAACTAGTAACCAAACTACAGAGACATAGTGAAATTACTAGGCTTTTGCTGGCAGGAATACGTAACAAAAGGAGACATATAGAGAAAATAACTGTTGACGGGACCGACGAATCCATGTACTTTGTCGCTCGTTGTTGAGCAACACTGAAAAGCA
>NVXR01000007.1 GCA_002733995.1 Desulfotalea sp.
ACAACTGCCGCAAGAATCATTTTTGCAGAGGTTTCATTGTACTGGTTATCCTCGCTGTTACTGCTCTTTTCCCATTTGACGTAAGCCAAATCTGCAAACYAGGCATAYTTACTAAAATCTGCAAAAGTCATANTTCATCCCTCTATTTKTTTTYWGGCKTAACWACWTCTTTRATCAAGTYRYYAMYASTCAAAAAAACACTACGTCCATTTCGCATTCCTTTATTACAASATGWCCATGGTRTATATTCYCCWGGAACCCAATGRTYAGCCCATCCTTGATCAACAGTAAAAKWAATAAGTTCACCAAGAACAKTRYCATCAYCCCTATCTACAACAGAKWMAGTKAWYTTTTTTATAAATGATTTRTCGACAAKYYTYGCAAYATTTTCWMTTTTTGAYTTGWAGATATATTGGCTAGTTAKCTYRTCCACTYTTTCTTTGACTCTTTYGCCATTAACCAWTGTCGAACGAATCACATCTCCACGGGAATCWACATATTCAACAKAYGAAAACCCATACTCTGACCAATATYTWATRCYTRATAAKCCTGCCATGCCATCTGCCTCTACCGTCTTGTAGATGTGCATTCCGCCTTGCTCTCGACACATCTTTGAGACTTGGTGTCCAGCAACAATAATATCCCAGTGTAAAATACCAAATATCACTAACTCAAAGACACCAGCGAATATCAATAATTTCTTTTTTGATGATCTTTCTTTTTCAGGTAGTCGCCGAATTACCGACATAATAATAACGGCAAATATCAACGAAATGAAACAAAACAATGTTGTCACAATCCATGATGTGTAATAGGTGGTTCCAAAGATCTCAATCATTGATAGGCTCTTAATTAGCTAAATTTGTATTATGCTGATTTGAGAAATACACAATATTGTTATCCAAAATTTCACGCATGAGGAAAGGGGTCAAGTCCGCTTTTAACTTTAGTTCAGAGCTTTCAGTAACTGAAAACAAATTCCACCTCACTGTGCAGTACAGGATACACACAACAAAACTCTTGCACTGGAGTATCCCAACAATCATCGCCAATCCATTTCTACATCTGTGTCGTAAGTGCTACATATTACGTCTGGTGCTCATTTGTACCGAAAGTTTGAACCAAATATTAAAAAATTAACAAACAATACACTCTTTTTTTTTCTAGCTCTTCTGTGATCTACGTCACACTTGCAACAGCGATGCTTTGTTCAAGGAGAGCTTTATCGGTGACAATGAACTTATTGAAATTCAATGAATAGAAAGCGCCTGTAAATGCTTCAGCAAAGTAAGCCTGAACCATGAAACGCTGTAAATTTGCCTCGATTAAATTATCAAAATTGGTGTTGATGAGCTGGCGGTTAATGTTGCTTAAACGTGCTTCATGCCCTCTTTCAAGCTGCTGTTCTATGGCGCTGGTGTATCTGTCTTCACCAAGGAATTTTTCACATATCCAGAGCTTGTCTTCTTCGGTGAGGGCGATGGAAGTATTCAGTCCATTTGCTTTCTTGAGATCATTCAATCCTGACCATGTGGCTATAATAGCTGGAAACTGAGCTATGACTTCTTCCGGGCCCATGTCTATTATTCCCTGTACCTCGGAAACAAACTCTTGATTATTCTGGTAGTAGATATGAAGATCAACCACATTGCCGAAACCACGCAGTAAAGGTAACCAGAAGGCTTGTTCATCCAACTGTGCAATGGTATTGATACCGGTTGAATGGCTTGTGTTGTCTGTGGTGATACGGTCATCCAACTCAAATTCCATGTCCACCAGTCGGTGTTCTTCTCCGCCCTGGATGAAGCTTCCGTTGGCAATGATATGGTTGCCGTTTACCCATTCATCAGCCTGTGTCTGAGACAGATGGATCCGGGTGATACCAAGTTCATTTAATGAACGTAGTTCTCCTTCCTGACTGACGCCGTCCTGGTTGAGATCCTGCCATAGGACCAACTGGTCAAAGAGCGTATCCTGACTGTCGATTACGCCGTCACGATTATCATCTATATTCTGGCCAAGTTCAGAAATGCCATCAATCTCCGAATTGCCGAACACTTCGTTGATTCCATCAATAAAACCATTCTGGTTTTTATCATGGGCTAGTAGTCCGTCTTCCGGAGTGAACCAGCCTACACGTTCTGCTATACCATCTGCATCGAGATCGAAAAAGGCTGTGGAGTCATCGACTGAAACACTGCCGATTTTATCGTCATGGTTGAGATCAAATATCAGTGGATCGACACGTCTTCTCACAGTTGGATTGAACGATACTGGGACATCGTCTGGGGTATCATCAGGTGAATCACCAGAATCCGTTTCCGTTTCAAGCTTTATGCCTAGCGCTTTATCTATATAATTATAAAGAGTCAGGCCTCCATTTACGGTCAGGGTTGTGCCGCTTAATACATAGGTAAACTGTCTGTCATGGCTTATATATGTATTTGGCGGAGCTCCTTTCTCACGGGTTCCGCCGGTCAACCTGGTCCCATTGAGATAAACGAAACCTTTACGGTCGCTATCATCAATACGATCCTGATCATCAGCAATATAGGTATCAATACCCTTTCCACCGTAGAGGTAATCGACACCAGTTCCACCATGCATGGTGTCTCGGCCCTTTCCACCGTAGAGGTAATCGGAACCTCCATTACCCTTTAGTATATCGTTACCATCCATTCCGTACAGATGATCGTTTTTGGAACCGCCAGCAATATCTGGATCTTCTTCGCTTGAGCCAAAAATGAATTGCTGGTATTGGTCTTTTTTTGTGGCCAAATCAGTATATGGAGCATTAAGAGACTGCTTTCCAGTTGTCAAATCGGCGTAATAATAGCTTGGCAGGTTCGTATATACATCTGTATTCCATGGGTCATATGGATTTTTAGCGCCAGTATCATTGATGTTCTCATAAAATAACTGAACCAGAAAATTGGCACGGTCCTCCAGGTACTTGTCACTTAATTGACCGTTTGGAGTTGAGGAAGTATAAAGATCAAGCTCTCCATTCTTATTAAATTCCGTGTAATTCGCACCAATAACCGCAAAGGGGTTGATATTTGTCAGAGCGTAACGATAAGCGATATTGTCATGTGCCAGTGTATCTATTTCTGAGGCGGACAATGGGATATAATTGCCTTCGGCGTCGATAGAGAAAAATGATTCGATGGTCTGACTTGGAGGATTGGGGAGTGTTGCAGTTATATCTTTGATATCTTGGTAAAGATCGTCGCGATTTGAATTATATTCACGGCCTGTGCGTTTGTTGAAATCAGAGTCAAAGAGAGAGCCTAATGCAGAAACGGTTGACTCCAGACTGTAGGCTCCAATATTAGATGATGCGAGAAGAATCCCCGTGACTGAATCGAGAGTAAGAGTCGAATCGATTTGGGCGAAAAGGTTGTAGACTGCAAGGGAATCAGTTATTGGCCCAATGCGGTGTGCGTCATACCACCCTTCATTTATTTTTTCGGTAAATAACTGCTGCTGGTCGCCGGTTCCCGGCAAGTCACCAATCAGGGAGATCGAATCCCCCTCAATTCGAGTATTAATAATTCCGCTACCCCATTCGCCACCAGCGCTACCGGTCTGACTGGACCCGCTTACATTTTCAGCTTCAGCTCTACGCAACAGGTCAAAAAAACCTTCACTGGTAAGAGCAAACTCACTGAGATTGGTGTCAAATCCTGGCGCATTGAATGTCAGTGTTGATGCAACCAGATCCGGTGCTATTCTGCTCAGGATCATTGCCAGATGACCGCCCAGTGAGTGTCCGGTAACTGCTACATTGTCTGCAATCTCCAAACCTCCACCCTCGTTTTCGCCCGTAGCTGTAACTACAACGCTGGTCCTCTCCAGCATGGCGGGTGTTGCGATTACTTCCCCGTGCCCTTCCCCAACCCAAACCGTTGTTTCTTTGTGAAAAATGTACTGTGTTACCGTCGATCCTACAGGGAACATCAGCCGTTGGTACCAATTGTACATCGCAATGCCTTGATCGATAGCGATCCCGTTAGCACCAATATCTGCAACGTCTGTTGTCACGTCAGCCCAGGATTCTGTTTCACGTATCGCTATGAATATCTTGTCGGATGTGTCCTTGAAAACAGTGCCTGAAAATCCGCTTGCTGGATCGGTGTATTGGTCTATTACGGTGTACATATTGGCGAATGCTATGGCTTGGGTTTCGGACATTCCTTTGCCAGCATCCATAAGAGCATCTGTATAGGAAGCATTGTCTTGCCCAAACATATCTTTTGATAAATTCTCAGCATATGCAGCTTCTGATAGCAATGCTTGCCAATAGTAATCTTCCATATTTATCATTAGATACCCTTATTTCAGTTAGTTGATTTAGTGAAAATTTGTAAAACAAAATCCTTTTCTTTTGATACTTCAAGTTCTTCAAAATCTTCGTCATTATATTTTCTCGCCAACACAGATCTACAACCTTCACCTTTATTAGGAGCAGGAGTGAAATTAGTTAGTATCCATCCAAAATCTCGAGAGAATGAGTTTTTTTCTCCTATAACTTTCAGTGTTTGCTTGTTAAATAAGACCCTTTGGTAATTATTAATTCTCAAAAAGAAGTTATTTATGTATGGATTTATTTGACGCTTCCACTCGAACCGATCACCGAGCAACTTCATGTTCAGCACTCCTCTGGAATTCATAAACAAAGGTTTCCCCTCCTCATCCCAATACTCAGCAGGCAGCTCAATGGTTTGATACACCTTCACACCAGCCTCTGTTTCACAAAGATGGTTGAAGTAGATTCTTCCGGCAATTTCATCGGCGACAGGAAACAGCAGCATGATTAGAAAAACCGCAATCCCTCCTGCAATCTTGAGAGTCAGAGATTTTTTGATACACTTTTTGCCCACCAAAAACGCCAAGGCAAGGCACATCGGTACCCACAATACAATCAAAAACAATGGCCCGGTCAAAACTATAAAACCTAACAATGTATCCATAAATATACCTATTCCATTAATGAAACTGTGAAATTGATGTTTAATTAGAGGAGCACTTACTTGATTTGACAACTATTAGTTTTTAAAGGTATTTTACCTTCTCCAGAGGAGGGTATTCATACTTTTACAAAAAGGGTTAGCCATTAAAAGAGGACAAATCCGCTTTTAACTCTTTGCTACTTACTTCTAAATAAGTCTTAGTTGTTCTGGATTAATCCTGTCTTTTTAATCCATCTCCTCACTCTAAATTTCATTTATTAAAGAGTATTCCAACCACAAATTCACAGCCTGTCCACCCCGAGTGCAGATTATTAAAGAGTCACAGTGGTCACCAAAAATCTCCCGGTCATCGCAATACCGAATTACAGATCACCATCGTCAAGCCACTTCTGCACCAGTGCTGAAAGTGCCGCATGTTGTGCATGGTCTCTATTTGTAAAGAATGCACCTATAGGCATAACATCGTAATGGAACAGGTGGCAGATCTATGTAAGACCTGAAAATCCAATATCAAACTGCCTTGACAGGGCACTTGGTTGCTAGGCGTACAGTTAACATAAATTTCCTAACCTATTTGTGACATAAATCATATTACCACGGGTGTTTACCATGATTCGTCTATCCTTTATGTTTTGTTCCAAAAAATTAAACACTTACGCTAGTGAAGTAATTCGAAAGAAATAATAGAACAATGGAGTTAGGCATCTAAACAGTGTTCGTAATAGGGAGCAGACCGAAAGCGCCGATTAAAACCGGTAAAGGATAGAGACTGAAAGAGTCTTGTGGTGAAGATCTAGCAAATCACATCAGCCTCGAGTCATGCGGCATACAGTAATGTGGTGGCTGAAGCGTTGACAGAGGGAAGCACAGGCGGGCTATTGAGCTCCGAACTTACCAGCTTTCGGGTGCCGACCACGTAGTCTGATGGGGAAGGCAACACGTTCTGCCGCGATACTATGCGAGTTGCGGAACGGCCCGGCGGAGTCTTAGAACTTGGCGAAAAAATCCAGAATATTGAGCAGTTATGGAGTTTACTTTTGTTTGCTACTCAAAATGGGAGGACTACAGAACCTCTTTAGGAGTTTATTGTTTAATTACAATTCTTTATGCCGTGTTTTGAAATGAATAAGGTTGATAGAAAGTTTCATGTTGGCCCCTTAGTTCATTCGGATTGATTTTTTGTGACGATTGAGAGTTGTGCTCTTTGATAAAATGTATGAAGTAATTTCGTGTTTTCAAACGTTAACCTGCAGTCTTCATGAGAATTGTGGGTTAGCGTAAAGCATCCAGACATCTATACAGTTCACAGATTAGGGGTGAATTTTGTACCCCGTTGTAGTGGATTCGGCTTGGACAATCTCCGGGACAACGTTTTAGTAGCGGGCAATTATCACAGTTGTGGGACTGGAGTCGAATGGTCGTGAGGGGTGACTTGTTTGCAAAAGATGGGGCCGATATTGAGCCGCAACTAAAGGTTGGGTCGCCAATTGTCTGACCACAGGCAAACAAACTGCCGTCCGGTTGTACGGCAATACTACGTCCTGAGGCCCCGTGACAAAAGGCACCTCTGGAAGTTGTATTTTTTATACGTTCCATTTCCCGCAGGAGGATAGGGCGACTTCGTCTTGCATTTAAGGCGTTTAAGGTTTGCACCAGGGTGGTAATGCCCCTGTGCAACTGCTCGTGGGAAGGAAGACAAATATTTGAGCTGATGCCTCTGCCTTTTGCAACCAGGAGATCAAGGCCAATTCCTCGACAGCTCTTATAGCCTGCGAGCATGAAGGCAAGTTTGTCGAGGGAGAGAATGTTTTTATTGGTGATGACGGTGGTCACTCTGAATGGCACGTCCGCCTCTTCGAGTAGTCCGATTCCACGTAGGGTCTTATCGGCATAACCACGAAGTTCTTCCTGTATGTCCGGTGGTCCATCAATACTCACTCCCACCTGTATCTGGTACCTCTTAAAGAGGTTTATCAGAGAAGGTGTGAGCAGGGTGCCGTTGGTCTGAATCGCAAGACGTGGAGGCCATGTCATTTGACGACTCTTCTGGGCAACTCTTTCAATGATATCCGGGACCATGGTTGGTTCGCCCCCCGTTAGCTGGATGAAAAGAGGTTGTCCGTTATCCGCTAAATTCAGTATGGTATCACACACCTTGTCCGACATGTTCAGCCCCTGCTCACCGGCCGACTGGTGGCAATATTGACAGTGAATATTGCAGTGACTGGTGATTGTCAAAATGAGGTATTGAAGAGAGTGGAACATCAGAAAAAAACCTTTGTTGTCTTTGTTCTCTTGACGATCTCGCGGCTAATTACCGGGCTGTCGATCATACCTTTGTCGCTCTTTTTGCTGCCCGAAATTCATGTATATTATCTGGGATATCCATAAGCGGTTGGCGCCTCACTCTATGGGGGAGTGCCAGCTCGGCTGCCTCCTGAATATCGACAAGTTCTACCTCGGTATGGCCGTAATATGCCGCCAGGGTTTTGGCTGTTTTCAGGATGATGATATCACCCCTGTGTCCGTCGACGCCCACTTCAACACAGCTCTTGGCGATTTCTCCGAGGAGGTCTCTTGAAATTGTTACAAGCTTGTACAAGGCCTTGGCCTGGGTTATCCGCAGGGCAATGGCGGCAGACTCCTTTTCCCAGCGGGCGGCAAAGTGAACCGGGTCGCTATCAAATTCAATTCGCTGTTCCATTATTTTCACCCGGTCCTGGATATCGACGATACCGCCAATGTTGACACAGAGTCCAAAGCGGTCAAGGAGTTGCGGCCTGAGCTCGCCCTCCTCCGGATTCATCGTGCCAACCAAGGTGAAACGGGCGGGGTGGGAAAAGCTGATACCTTCACGTTCCAGGGTATTGACACCCATTGCCGCGGAGTCTAAAAGGACGTCAACGACATGGTCATCCAGCAGATTGACTTCGTCGACATAGAGGATGCCCCTATGGGCGAGGGCGAGGAGACCGGGCTCTACCCTTTTTTCTCCTTTTTTCAAAGCATGCTCAAGATCGAGGGTTCCGACAACCCTGTCTTCGGTGGCCCCCACCGGTAATTCAACGACCCGGACCCGGCGCTTGAGGCTGACGACCTCGCTGGGCCCTTGGGGTGCAGGCAGACCGAGGTTTGCACAGATATTGACGTGATCTTCATAGTCCTTTTCTGGGTCAAGTTGGAAGGTGCTGCCTTCAATAACGCTGATCGTTGGTAGAATCTCCGCTAGCGCTCGTACCGCAGTGGATTTTGCCGTACCTTTTTCACCCCTGATAAGGACTCCGGAGAGCCCTGGGGTGATGATGTTGAGGACAAGGGCAAGCTTCATTTTTTCCTGTCCGACTATTGCGGCAAAGGGGTAGGCTGGAATTTTTTTGTTGTTCATCGTTGTTCCCTTATCATACCTACAAGTTCTTCGGCTTGCAGGTCGCTGGTTTTGAAATATTCTGCCCCTAGGGCAGAGGCAAGTTTTTTGGCGAGATCAAAGGTGACCAGACCTTCTTCTTCGGTGTCGACAACTATGTATTTTATGCGTTGTTCCTGGCCCATGGCTGTTGCCAGTCTCTGCATCTCTAATACCGGTTTCTCTTCACCTATACTGACATTGGTTTTTCCATCGGTTAAGATGATTACAATTGGTCTCCCCGTTGGTTCCCGGACCAGGTAGTTGCGCACAAGCTCATAGCTTTTCACCAGTCCTGCAGAGAGTGGGGTCCGTCCTCCAACCGGCATTTCAGCCAGCATTTTTCCGGCAAGCTCCACGGAGCTGGTGATGGGCAGGTTGACATGGGCCTCGGTCCTACGAAAAGAGATCATACAGACTTTGTCTCGCTTCTGGTAAGCGTCAAGCAATAGCGAGATGATAGCGCTTTTAGAGGCGGTCATTCGCCCTCTTGCCCCCATAGAACCGGAGCCATCGACGACAAAGACCAGAAGATTGCCAATCTTTTTTTCTCGTATCTTAATCCGGATGTCTGAGGGAGTAAGCAGGATGGCGAGTGTGTTGTTGCCATTTGTGGTCGTGTTAATTTTTTTCTTGCGGCTCAATTGAAAGGGTGCGGCCGCCCGGATGGTTGCATCAAGAGCAATATCTCCTTTAACACCGGCCCCTCCAGAGGGGCTTGCCTTGATGTAGCGGCCCTGTTTTTGAGAAATTCTGGACCGTGATCTGCGGCCTGAGGCTGTGCGGGTTAGCCGGTCTTTTTTGCTGCTGATTTGCTTAATTTTAAAGGGCTCTCCGACGGCAAAAACCTGATCCTCTCCTCCTGAAGAAGGTGTTTCTTCGGGGGCCTCCCCCTTGGTGCTTTTTTTATTGTCTTTATCTTCCTCGCCTTCAGAATCTGCCGTTTTTTCCTCTTGTGTTGTGTTTTGCGGGGATTCCTCTTGTGACGATTGAGGTGACTGCTTTTGTTCTTCTGGAGCTTCTGTTTCTTTGCATTTTTCTTCAGCTGGTGGCGGTTCTGTATCTCTAGTCCGATGGAGAAGAGCCATGGGGGCAACTCTGGCAATATGGACATGGGTTACCAGGCTTAGCCCCTCATAGGCCGCAAGAGCCAGGGCGGCTTGCTCGATCACCAGATCGGCCCTGTGTCCGGCCACATTATTGGAGGTGCAGAGTTCCGAGATGAACATTCTCATATGACCTGGGAGCTTAACCGTGCCTAACTTTTGCCGTGCCTGTTCAATACGGTTCTGAAGCCGGTCGGATGCCTCTTGGTAGCGGTTGCGGAACTCATTTGCATCCTGGTCAAATGCTTCTCGCCGTAAAAGAAGCTCTACTCTTTGGTCGATATTTTCAATGCTTTTTACCTCGATGCAGAAGCCAAAACGATCAAGCAGCTGTGGCCTGAGATCTCCTTCTTCCGGGTTCATCGTGCCAATGAGAATAAGTCTGGCAGGATGGTTGTAACTCATCCCCTCCCGCTCTATAACATTCCTGCCAGAGGCGGCGGCCTCCAGTATAAGGTCCGCTATATGGTCATCAAGCAAGTTGACCTCGTCGATGTAGAGCAATGACCTGTGGGCTTCTGCCAGCAGACCCGGCTGTAATATCGTCTCTCCTGATGTAATGGCTCTGGAAAAATCAATACCACCAACAACCCGGTCTTCGGTTACGTTCAGCGGCAGATTGACGAGTCTTGTTTTACGGAATATGCCTTTGGGATTTGTACCTTTTTGCCTGCAGTCCTGGCAATAATCTTCAGGTTTGGCCGGGTCACAGGAAAAACGACAACCGATGACGACCTTAATGTCCGGCAATAGGGCGGCAAGTCCCCTCACGGCTGTGGATTTAGCTGTGCCCTTTTCACCGCGAATAAGCATACCGCCAATGGCTGGATTTATTGCATTGAGCAGGAGACCGAGTTGTAAGTCTTCCTGACCGACGAGTGCGGTAAATGGATATGTTGTATATTTCATGATCTATATCCTGAACGTAATGCCGGCAAACCAGGCTCGGGGGCGAGCCAGAAGCCCATCAACGTACCAGTATTCTTTGTCGAGAATATTGGTTATTTCGCTAAACAGGCTGCAACGTTGAAAACTGTATTCTATTTTGAAATCCCCAACGACGTATCCGGGTACAGATTTACTGTTGGCTCGATTACGGTAGGCTGAAGAACTGCCTCTGCCTATGAGAATAAGGGACAGTGGCTGCGTTGGCTTGTAGGTAAGGGTGACTCTACCTTTGTGTCTTGGTTTGGCAGGAAGGTCGTTGTTGGTCTGCTCATCTTTTGCGAGCAGATAGGTGTAGTTGATCTTGTTTTGAATGCCCTTAAAGGGCTGCCAGTTGAGGGAGAGATCGCAACCAGTGTAGGTGGCTTTGCCCACATTTTGGTACTGGCCAGTGCCGTTGTCATCGTAGGTGTAGGTTATGCGGTTGGACAACTGGTGGTAAAAAAGCGTTGTTGAGCCACTCACTGTTTCGGTAAGCCTTGAGAAGATGGCCAGGCTGTAATTGTCTGATGTTTCCATACCGAGGTTCGGATTCGGCCGGGTGGAGCTTGTCTCGTTAAAACGCTGGTAAAAACTGGGGCTATTATTTGAGCGGTTGTAGCCAGCGGTTGTCTTCCAGTATTTTTCTTTATAGGTGATTTTTATTTCTGGATTGTAAGCATTGTTAAAGGCTGAGTTTACATTGCCACGAAGCCCGAGAGAAATATTGAGCGGTAGCGAATCCAAGGTGTAGCTATCAACGAGATAGAGAGATGCTGTCGTTTCATCCTGATCGCTAAAGCTGTTACCAGAGGCACCACTCCAGAAAAAGCTACCGCCATAATTAAAGGTTCCTGTTTTGGGGGAAATATAGGTCGAATCAAGTTGTTGACCGAAGTCTTTAACCTCGATAGTCTTAAACAGATTACGACTTATATCGGTGTTGGTTTTCTCACCTATATTCAAATATGTTTTACTCTCTATGCCGTATACATCCGCCTGCATACTGTAAGCCGCCATGCGACTCTCAGCGCGGGAAAAAGGGGTGGGGAAGTCGGGGTAACCCGCACGACCACGGTTATCTTCGGTAAAATCTGCGGCAAAGGATATGTGGGCCTGTTCATGGAATGTATAGCCTATGGTGGAGCCAAGCTGGGAACGTTGTTTGTCGTTATTGTCAAGGTAACCATCTGTGGTTTCGTAGCTGCCTGTTAGCCCGATATGCCAGGATTCTAAGGTGGTTTGCAGCGTGGTGTTGAGGTAGTATCTCTCCTGACTTCCGCCAAAAGATTTGAGGTTCCCAGAAATCTTGCTGCCGCCTTTGGTAGTGATCAAAATGACTCCGCCGCTGGCATCCTGGCCGTACTTGACGCTACCTTTACCACGTAGAATTTCAATTTTTGAAATGTCGGAAGGGGTTATCATGTGCCAGTTGATTCTACCGTGGCTTGAAGTCGGATCGTTGATTGGCTTGCCATCGACGAAAACTTTGACTTTATAGTTGCCATGGATTGATACCGATGAATTACCGGCTGTTAGCCCTGGCACATTGTTAAGGATATCCGCCATACTGTGTGCCTGGAGGGTCGCTATTTCTTCGGCGCTGATGATGACATTGTCGTCTGCGGCCAGAAGAGCTGCTGGGGGCAAAAGGACAATTGAGAAAATCAAGAGGAGGGAGGCCAGTGTGAGGTTTAGTTTCATTCGGTGCGTTCCTCGATTTCACCTTCCATTTCCAGATAATTGTCTCGAAGTTCTTCCTCCATTTCTTTATCCGCCTGCCACATACCTCTATGAATTGCTTCAAGAAGTTTGTCTAAAATATTCTGCATGGCGTATGGATTTACCTCTTGCATCCAGTTTTGCATTTCAGGATCAAGGGCATACTTCTCTGCTATCGCCTTATACATCCAGTCATCGATCACCTCGCCTGTGGCGTCCCAGCCAAGGATTACATCCATCATATGGGAGATATCACCGGCACCTTTATAGCCATGGCGTTTCATTCCCTCTATCCATTTGGGATTGACCAGTCGGGAGCGAAGGATATGTTTTGCCTCTTCAAAGGTGGTTCGCATTTTCACCCGTTTAGGGTCGGAGCTGTCTCCTATTATGGCCATTGGCAACGTGCCCCTTACTGTTTTTGCCGCGACGATGAGGCCACCATAATAGTTGTAGTAATCGGTGCACGACATCATATCGTACTCACGGGAGTCTTCGTTTTTAACCGTCAGATCCATCCGGGAAAGGAGGCGCTTAAAGGTTTCGGGCTTCTGTTTACCATAGATGCCGTGTCCATAGGCATGGGACGAGTGGCGGATATAACTGTTGCCGAGATCGTCCTGGGTTTTCCAGTTTTTTGTTTCAATCAGATCACTGACGCCTGCGCCATAGGTTCCTGGAGGGCAGCTGAAGACTCTAAATGTCGCTTCCCGCTGTGCCTCTTTGGCGTCCATCCCCTGCTTTTTGAATTCTTCGATATCCGCCAGGACATTACGTCTGAGCATATTGGATTCCGGCGGTTCTTTGAGGGCCGCGACGATGGCGACAGCCTCATCGATTCTTTCCATGAGATTTGGGAAGGCATCCCTGAAAAAGCCGCTGACCCTTGGAACAACATCAAGCCGTGGTCGTTTAAGCTCTTTAAGGGGGATCACCTCAAGACCAACAACATTACCGCTACCTCTCTGCCATACTGGTTTAAGGCCCATAAGATAGTAAATCTCGGCAATATCATCCCCACGGGTGCGCATGGTTGGCCCGCCGTAGACGAGAATACCGATGGAGTCGGGGTACTCTCCTTTTTCTTGTAAGTATCTTGCGATGAGGGCGTCACCTAGCTGCTTACCGACTTGCCAGGCGGCGGGAGTGGGGATTTTGTTGGGATCAACCGAATAGAAGTTGCGCCCGGTAGGCAGGATGTCCGCCTGGCCCCTTGTGGGAGAACCAGAGGGCCCTGGTTGAACGAAAGTTCCGGAAAGAGCGTCGAGGGTAGCAGTTAACTCTTCTGTACAAAGGGAAATGTTTTCAACCAGATTCTCAGTGACGTATCTGAGCGCCTGCAACGTATCATTGGTTGTAGAGTGTAAAGTCTTTTTGACAATCCCAGGAATGTCTTCACTGGCAAACCCCTTGTCACTCAGTTGTGTCAGCATGGAGATAATGAGCTGATGGGCCTTTGCTATGATTTGGCCTCCTGTTTTTCCCTTTGAATCCGTGATGATGTTGCCACGATTTTCTAAAAGATTGTCATAGTTGTATCCGATTGCTGCTACTACGGCTTCTCGAAGGGATGGTACCTCTCCGTTGGCTATCCTGGTAAGCTGGGCGATAAGTTCAATTAATGACGCACCTTTAGGGCCACTGCCGAAGGTATGGAGGCCATCGTTTATCATCGTGTCGCTTAACTCGTGTAGATAAGAGTGAAGTCTTTCGAGGAATCGATCAAAATCCTCCAGGGCCTGATCTTCTGTAATCTCCAAGTCGTGCTGGAGTTCAGCTGTTGTAACCGCTTCCCAGATCATGGGACGGAGCACTGCAATTTTTCCCTTGTCTTCAGTGACAGCGATAGAATAGTCCGTAAGCAGACCATTTAATGTAGCAAGCTCCTCATAGAGATCGGCGTTGGTGTACACCGGGGTGAGGTGGTCGATGATACAGGCGTAACTACGTCGTTTGGCCTGGGTTCCTTCACTGGGGTCATTTATGATATAGGGATATATATTAGGGAGTTCCATGATCGCAAGATCAGGGTAACAGCTCTCGGAGAGACCTAAGGCTTTTCCGGGCAGCCACTCAAGGCTGCCATGTTTACCCACATGAATAACAGCGTCCGCTTTAAATACGTCCCGTATCCAGCGATAGTGGGCTAGGTAATGATGTGGTGGTGACAGGTGCATGTCGTGATAGCTCTTTGCGACATTTTCCAGGTCACCTCTGGGGGGTTGGATGGTGATAAAAATGTTGCCGTTAACAAGTCCTGCAAAATGGAGTTTGTTTTCATGGACAAAGAGTTCTCCTGGCATTGCGCCCCAGTCGCTGTTCATCTTTTCCTGGATCTCTTTCGGGAGCTCCTCGTGCCAAGGGATAAAACTGGATCTTTCGGCATGGGCCACAGATCTTGAGGCCATTTTGTCCGGGGTGAGCCAGCGTTGATCCGCGGTCATTCGTGACAGGAGTTCTTCCGCCAGTTGATCGCCTGAGTCATAGGTCTTTTCAATCTTGTAGCCGCACCCGTCCAACTGCTCAACAATAGCTTTAACGGAGGCGAAGCTGTCAAGGCCAGCTGCGCAGCCGATGCGGTCGTTACGGGGGGGATAGTGATGGAAAATTATCGCCACCCGTTTTTTTGCATTTGGAATCTTGCGTAGGCGAGCCCAGTTAAGGGACAGTCGAACCATCTTCTCAATTCGCTCGGGAATCGCTACATACTTGTTAAGCAAGCCGCCGGTTAGCGGGTCTGTTGTCTCTTGTTCCCGGGTGGCAATTGGGACGGTTATCAGGTTACCATCAAATTCAGGTTGGGCTGCATTAAAGCTGATATCCATGGTGCGCATTCCCTGCTCTGATTTTCGCCAGGCCGCATATGGTCCCATGGAGACCATGGCTTGAATGCAGACTACGCCAAGCTTTTTAAGGAGTCCTTGATAGTCCGGGGAGGCCAGAGATAGACTGAAAAGCATTGGGCTTATCAGTACATCAATACGGGCTTTATCCCCCTGCATAAAATATTGGTCGACAATGTGATCGGCACCTTTGTTTCCACGGATAGCATCCTTGTGGCGGAGGTGAAAGACAGGGATGACATTTGCCCCCTGGGCTTCAACTGTACGAATAATATTGTCTATATAAGCGAGGTTGTTGTTCAGCCAGTAGGTCTGGTAAAACCAGAGGCCGACGGTGATTTTATCCGGGTCGATTTTGAGTTGAAGATACTCCTCAAGGCTTGTTTGCTTGGGGCAGTCCGGGTGGTAAATTCCTTCACTTAACGGGTATGTCGCAGGGGTGTATGGGGTGGATGTGTTGTGTAAGGTGTTGTTGAGATAGTAGAGCAGTTGCTCAAAGTTTGCGTAGCCGCCAAGGGTGAGATAATTTTTTATACAATCCCAGGTCTTTTGGCCAAAGTCAGGGCTATACTCCCTTGCTGTGCTTATCGAGTCCTCATCTCCGGCTGTAGACTGGATATGTAGATAGGGCAGCTTGTTGTTGTTGTTGTTGTTGTTGTTGCGGATTTCCTCTAGCCCCTCCATCAAAAGATCAAAGGCGGGACAACTTGCCCTGCCACCATGGAGGTTGATAATAATAACATCATGTTGCAGGGCCATTTTCACAAAAGACTTCTGGCGGGAGAGGTCAAAAAGCTGCGTTTGGGTTCGTGCTGTTACCGTGAGAGAGCCAACCTGGTCGCGATATTTTAATACCGCTTCAGACAAAGAGACCAACTCCATACCAGTGGCTGTGTAATAACAGAAAGAGAAAGGGCGATTCTGATTCATCAATTTCTCTCCAGTGCTGCGGGTAATTCACTCGCCTGGGCCAAGGACACGATATGTGCAAGATGCCCCCCGACAAAGAGTTGTGGATCCCGGTTGCCGAGACTGATAACCGGCTTTCCATGCCGACAGGCCCCGGTCAAAAGTTGTAGGTTGTTTTTGTAGACCCCGGTGCAGTCAAAGCCCGTATCGATTACCCAATCACAGTTTTTCATCTCTTCCATCGCCTGATCAAGACTTGTATTGTTGATTGAATTTGAAGGTACTTGGCTGGCACACTTACACCCAAGACTTTCGGCGACGTAGCAGTCAAGGTCGTTGTTATAGAGTACCCCTGTACTTATCTGGTAACCCGACTTTGCCAGTATTCTGAAAACACTGGCACCGCTACCCATGCCACCAACTACGAAAATCTTTTCTCTGTTGTTTTCCCCCCGTAACTCTATGGAGCCAAGCTGGCTGTTAAAGCAGGCGGAATCAAAATCGTATAATTCAGCGACATCACTGGAGCTGAGAACTTCTTCGGGGGCGCCCCAGCCGGTAATTGTGCCATTTTTAATGAGTACAACCTTGTCGGAAACCTTGGCGGCAATATCCACATCATGCAGGGATGCGATCACCGTGATGTTTTGGGTGGCGCAAAGATTACGCAGAATAGACATAACTTCCACCCGATGTTTGAGGTCGAGGTGGGCCGTTGGCTCGTCCAGCAACAAGACTTGTGGTTCCTGGGCCAGAGCCCTGGCCACCAGTATTTTCTGCTTTTCTCCGTCACTGAGATTGGTGAATTCTCGATGGGCAAGATTTTCGGCGTTAACAGCCGAAAGTGATCGTGCCACCACCTCTTTATCTCTTTTACCCATCCGGCCTAAAAAATCTGTGTGGGGATAACGACCAAGGGCGACAAACTGAAAGGCGGTGAACAGGGGTGGAGTGACCTTGTCGGTGAGTACCACAGCCATGACTTTTGCCAGCTCGCTTTGCCGGATAGAAGCAAGGGGACGTCCTTGCAATGTTATGTTTCCCGATATCGGCGCAAGGTGGCGGGACAGGGTGCGTAACAGCGTTGTCTTGCCCGCTCCATTCGGTCCAAGTAGAGAAATGAACTGGGATGCTTCGAAATCAAGATTGATGCCTGAGAGGACGGTGGATTTTTTGTAGCCGACGGATAAGTTTTGACATGAGAGAACAGTATTAGTTGCACGCATAGTGTTGAATCCTTTAAAGTTGTACCCGTTTTTTCATAAGGAGGCTGATTACAATGGGTGCCCCAAACAGAGCTGTGATTGCTGAAAGAGGCAGTTCTACAGGAGACATAATAGTACGTGCAATAAAGTCACATAGGCTGGTGACGACCCCTCCTAGAAGAAGTGTTGCAGGTATAAGGATACGGTTGTCAGAGCTGGAAAAAATCATTCGTGCCATGTGGGGTACAGCAAGTCCAATAAAGGCCACCGGGCCTGCCAGAGATGTTATCAGTCCCGCCATGGTACAGGCACTGAGGAGGATGAAGATTCGGAAGCGGTTGATGTTAATGCCCATTGACAGGGCGTATTCTTCACCTAGCAACATAGCGTTAAGAGGTTTTGATAACAGATAGATAAGGATTAACAGGCCGCCACCAAGGATGAGTAGCAGTTGAATTTCGCCCCATTTAAAGCCTGAAAAAGAACCAAGTTGCCAGAGAATAAAGCCTTTAATCTGCTCTTTTTCAGCAAGGGCTGTCAGTACAGCTGTTACCGAATGGCAGAGATAGCCCATCATCAGACCGACGATGAGAAGGGTGACTCCACTTTTGACCTTTGCGGCGACGGAGACGACGATGAACATAACGGAATATGCCCCTACGATAGCTGCAAGGGTGGTTATGATCGGGCTCATGATCTGTAGGCGGATGGTCAGTGTGGTCAGCATGACGATGGACACCATCAGGGTCGCACCAGAAGATATCCCCAAAATAAAAGGACCGACAATGGGGTTGCGGAAGTAGACCTGCAGTAAAAGTCCTGAAACCGCAAGAAAACCGCCGCCAAGGACTGACGCAATGGCTCTTGGGAGCCTGATATCCCAGATAATGGAGCTGATGATAGTGTCATCTGGATGGAGAAGGATGTTCCAGATGTGGGGGATTGGTATCGCTACAGCCCCTGTGCATACATTGAGAACAACGACAGCACAGGCCGCAACGAGAAGGAGGCAAAAAATGGCAGGCAGGCCGAGGATAGAAGGTTTGACTGTCGTAAAGGGCATGGTGGAGGCGGTTTCGCTCATTGTTGTTCCTTATTTGCCTTTCGGGTCAACTTCCGGCAATTCTTGAAAATATTTTAGCTGGTAGTTTGGGTACAGTTTAGGGTGGATTATCGCTGCAATTTCTGTAAAAATTTCATCGAGTTTATCTCCGGACTGGCCATAATGGGGAAGGGGGGCGTACACCTTGCCTTCTGGACTGAGGGGTTTGATTTTTGCGAGGAGGGGATGAAGCCTCGCCAGAGCGGCTTTTGAAGTGGCTCCGGATTTTGGCGTGCGATAGGTGAAATATATGTTTGCCTGGGTGCCGCTGTAGAGGAAACGTTCCATGGATATTTCAATACATGATGTGCCGTACACGTCTTCAAAGAGGTAGTCTGAGTCGACAAGGCCTACTAACTCGCCTATCCAGGCGTTCCCGGGTTCAACCAGCACACGTTTTTCATACATATCACCCCACATCACCTTGGTCTTGTCCCACTGACCCTCTGTGGTTCTGCGGATATCCTTTAAGCTGTTACTGACCTTTTGGAAAAAATCTTCAGCCTGTTGCTCGCGGTTAAAAAATGGGGCGAGGAATTTGACATAGCTCATTCGGGCGTTGAGACACATCGCCACCGGCGTTGAGGTTATAATGCAGGGAATGTTAAGGGTTGAAAGCATTGGAATGACGGAGGGATCCCAGGTGAGTACCAGCTCTGGGTGCTGTTGTTTTAAAAGCTCATAGTTGATGGCGGTGGCGTCTCCGATAAAGGCTATTCTGCCGTCATCAAAGCCTCTTTTGACATCATCGACAAACCACTTTTCTTTTGCTTTGGTGACCCCCACCAGGGTGTCGTCTAAAACTCCAAGAACCCGCAGTGCCGCAACGTCAAAACCACCATAGGCGACAACCCTTTGGACCGGAACCCTGATGATCATATGTGGGGCGAAACCCTTTGGTGCCTTAGCTCCACGGGGGATTAGAGCAAGGCTTCTGCCTGCACCATCCCGGACAATGGTCAACTCATCACTTACTCTGTTTATGGCAAATTCACCGATTTGAAGGAATGGAACCTTCTCTGCTGAATCACCTGTCTTACAGCCGCATAGGGAGATGCTGAGAAGGAGTAGAATTGTGGAAACGAGGTATTTCATATTTTAAAGCTCCAGTCTTTTTCGCGTTCGATGACGGAAAAAAAGATAGCCAAAGAGACCGGTGAGGAAGGCGCCCATAGCTATAAACGTGGGTAAGACGCCGGGATCTCGTCGGATATCAAAAATAATATATTGAGAAGGGCTCATTCCCCCCGCCCGTGTGGGGTTAAAGCGTTGCAGGAAAAAGGAAAAGCCGTGGATATGTACAGGCCGGTTCATCGCTAGTGTTGCATGGACCTGTTCTTTTCCATCTTTAAACAGCAAGTGGGCGTTGACGTCGATATTTCTACCCAAAAAAGGAATGAGACGGTTTCTACTATAGGGAATCATCTGCATCTCAAGCAGTTCGACTTGAAGGCTGCTACCTGGCACTGTAAGAGGTAGCCCTGGGGTGAGGGTGATGCTTGGGTAGATAGTACTCAGGGTATAACTTGTCAGGTAGCCGGCAAGAAGTAGCACCATAGCAAGGTGCATGAGATGAATTGAAAGGGTGAGCCAAAGCCTGTTTGCAGGCAACCTCGTATGTTGGGAGCGAACCAGGTGGTAGAGCTTTTCTCCGGTGCAACACAAGGTGTTAATTCCTAATAAGGAGAGCAGTGGAAGTAACAGCAAAAACCAGGCTGAATCAAGTGGCTGGGACCTTGCATATGTCAGCAGCCATTGGCTGAGGCCAACCTCGTTCATTGGTTGGAACAAGGATACCTTACCTTGGAGGCAGATGTAGCCCAAAGACAGATCCGCGACCAGTAGGAGAAGTAGGGTTACTGTAAGTTTAATGCTACAGAAGAATTGATACGTTCTAACGACTAATTGAATTGGCATCTGATTCACCCTTGCCCCTGGAATGGGAGCCTGAATGGGCCCATATCCGGGTGACAAGCAAAAAATAGCACGAGTACAGCACCGGCTACTACAAACCGTGAACGCTGCTTTTGGCTCCATGAACGGATGAAGAGAAGGTGGAGGAAACAGGTCCAGTATAACCACAGGGAGAGGACCGTGGTTAGTGCTGCATCGTGCCAAACTACGGGTGTACCCCAACCGAGATAACACCATAACTCACCGCTGAAAAGAGATACCGTCAAAAGGCCATAACCGTATACAATCCAGTTTGTTGCTGAGTTGAACAGGGCCGCTATCTTTGGTTTTTTTTGGGTACCTTGTAACGCCGCAAAGGCCTTAACTCCACCGTGGACTAGAAAGCTTTTTGCAACGATTCCAGCCAGCAAAAAAACGTGTGACCAGATTACATTTGATCTGAGAAAGGGGACGTAAAAGTCTTTTGGGAAAAAAACGGTCGCAGCTACAACCAACACTATTATCCCAAGAAGAATGGGACTCTCGGGCTGTTGCCGGAGGCCATTCTGGCGATTTATTGTGCCATAGTTGCATATCCAGATAAAGGAGAGAACGACAGATAATCCTGCGATACCAAAGTGCATTGGCATCATCGGCCATGCCCCATTGTATCGATCTAATACGACGGCGAAATTTATCGCCGTACCAATGCCTATACATAGGGTAGAAAGGAATGGTCTGGGCCAACATAAGGCTATAAAAAACCCGGCTGTGTAAGCGGCTAAACTACACGTTTCAATCATCTGTGAACCTCATTTTTCCTTCAACGATCAACTCACCTGCCGGATTAATCCGGCAGGTGAAGAAACAGACTAGTTTGTTGGGAAGGAGAAGGAATAGCTGAGGTAAACAGCACGGCCCGCTTTTGGATAGCCCTTTTTCTCGTAGTAGTTTTCGTCAAAAAGGTTGTCGAGGGTAAGTGTTAGACGATGTTGTTTGAGGAAATTGTAACCAACAACAAGATCAGCGACGGTAAAGCTGGGATATTCTATCTCGGGGTAACCTGCTGCTGTCCAGTCAGTATCACGCATTTCACCAACGGTCCGGAAATGGAAGTTGCCATCAAATATATTGTCGTCGTACTGGATGCCATAGTTGTAGGTGTAGTCGGCAACGTTGTGAATATCTTTCATCATGCCACCGGCAAGTTCTTCTTCTGCCTTAATGATATTGGTGGAGTTGAGATAAAATTTAAGGCTGCGATTCCAGTCCAGTACTGCGCCGAGATCAAAACTTGCTTCGAGCTCAAGACCCTGGATTTCTGCTCCCAGGCTGTTTTGATATGAGGTGACGAGTCCTGTTGTTACCCGTGAAATTCTGTCTTGGACGTCGGTGTAAAAATAGGTGACATCAAAGGCTAGTCCTAGCTCTGGCCGGTCGAAACCGGTACCGATGTCCCATGTAGTTGAGTTCTCTGGATCAAGATCCGCATTACCGGTAGTGACCATGGTTACACCATTTACGAAGCTCTCAGAGTAACCGGCTAGTTCGAATGCATCTGGTGGTACAAAGGCCTGTCCCAAGGTGGTGTGCAAACGAAGGCCATTGTCAAAGCCGTAATTCAGGCCAGCTCTTGGGCTGAAATAGGTGAAATCTTCTTCATTTGGACTAAAGTTGGTTTTATACGGAGTATCAAGGGTCTCAACCTCAAAATAATCATAGCGACCACCGGCGGTTGCTGTCATGCGATTATCAAAAAACTTCCATATTGTTTCAAGATAACCGGCTATGTTGGTTCTGGCCTCGTCCGGGGAATAGGGAGCCTTACGGCTGTTGTCAGTGTTATAGCTGCGGGCCTTCTTTTCTATGTATTGAAAGTCGATGCCGGTAATGAATTTATGATTGCCCCAGGTGTAGGTATCTTTTAATTGGCTACCGTACCAGTTGATTTCTGAGTCATAGCTGTGATAGGTGTCGACGGGACTGCCGTAGAAATTATTACTGTAATTTTCTGCTTTCTCACGGGTGACATAGGCGGTTATACCAAATTCGTTATTTGCCCCTAGTTCACCATTTGCCTGGACATCAAGCCCATAATTGTCGAGATCTTTTTTGCCGCTGCGACTCTCACCATAGGCAAGGTCGCCAGGGGTCTCTATATCCCGGCCTTGGTACATATTACCATTAATGTCGAGACGCCAGGTGTCCCCTAAATCTGCACCTAGGCGGAGGGCTGCATTTTGTGTCTGGTAGCTTGTATTCGGACGGTCGTCTCCATCGTTGCCTAATTTAATATTGGCATGTTGGTCGCGCCTGCCTGCGGAAAAATCAAAATCGAATTTTTCTGATATCGCTCCACCGGTGGAGAGTTTTTGGAAGTTTGTTTCAAAACTGCCATAACCAACCTCAATATTTGCGGCGAATTCTTCGGTGCTTTTCTTGGTGATTATGTTGATGACACCACCCATTGCTTCAGCACCGTAGAGTGAGGACGCTGGTCCTTTTAGAACCTCAATACGTTCTACGTTATCGGTGAGAAGGGTGGCGAGGTTGGTTGTTCCAGATGGTCTGCCGTTTACCAGAATAAGACTATGCTTGGTGATACCAGAAAATTCAGGTCTAAAGCCACGAATACCAATGCCTGCGAGAGCACCAGGGTATTCAATAACGCTGATGGAACTGGATTTTTTCAGCTGTTCGGTGAGGGTGTTGCCCGAGGTTAACTCAATTTCCTGACGGCCAATAACTTCAATTTTTGCAGGGATTTGCCTGATGCTTTCTTCACTTCGGGTGGCCGTAACCACCATTTCTTCTTTGTTGATTTCTTGGTCTTCAGCCCAAGCTGGTGTTGCAATAGTCGCAAGAGCTATTCCTGCAAGCAGTACCTTTTTCATTTTCCTCTCCTTAGCTAACATATTTCAATTAAACCGGTGCGGTGACAACAACACCAGACGATCGATTAGTTTGCCGGAGATAATCAACTGAAAACAAAAAATCCCCGAACCTTTTGCAAGGATTCGGGGATGCCCAGTTTTTCCACGAATAAACCCATAAGTACCCCTTGTCCACGGGAGATTACTTAGATAGTTTTCAGACAGATTTTCTGACTTCCAGTTCGTCCTACTTATTGCGCCTTCCCAATAACCGATATAGTACATCGGTCATCAGTGACATTATGCAATGTTCGTCCCTGGTCACAGCGGCGGGCCCGTCCCGGATTTAAACCGGGTTCCCTATTAAGCTCTTAAGAGCATCTGAAACTATGTAATTATTTACATTGCTTATGTGTCAATGTCAATATTGAAAAATTGGTTGTTGGCTTTTGCCCTGCTCATCTGGTCACTGGTTTTAGCTCGAAATTTTTCTCCGCCAAGAGTTGCGAGTTAGGAGATGCCTAACACCGTGAGGCTTGCCAGTTGTTTGATAGCTTTTTCTGCTTCTATTTTGAAGCGTTTTGTTCTGGCGGCTTTATGAAAATTTTCTTCTGCCCTTGTGGTATTGCCTTGCTGCCAAAAACTATAGGCTGCCATCAGATACGCCCGTGCAGAGTTTTTGCCCTTACTCTGGGCTGCAAGTTGATAGAATTTTGCGGCTTGCTTGTAGTCTTTCATGACGTAATGGATTTCTGCCTGCAACATAGAACGTTTTTGGGCAGCAATGGCGCCACCCATGCTGTTCATCTTTTCCAGCGCGAGTGCCGGACGATCAAGGCTCAGGTAGGATCTGACGAGGGACACGAGTGTCTGCTGATCTACCTTTTTGTCAACACAATGTTCATAGTTGGCAACCGCCTTTAGTGGAATACCCTCTTGCATATACAGGTCTCCCAACAGCTTTTCTTCTTCCCGGGTCATAGGGGAGAGATACGAGTAAATAGTCATTGCGGCTAATGCTTTATCGTACTGTTCGTTTTGTAGTTGGATGTGGGTAAGAGCCTTCCACCAGACTGCAACGGTCGGGTTGCTTCTGGTTAATACATTGACCAGCTCCATGGCCTTACCCCGCATTTCTAGGGCCATATATTGCTGGAGGAGTATTTCTTGCCACTGTTTTTGTTTTGCTCCTCTGAATTGCTCAGCGAGTTCGATCATGTAGGGAATGGCGCGAGGTGCTGCGTTGGTCTGTATTAGTGCGTAGACAAGGTTTTCTTTCCATTGGAGACTGATTCTCTCAGGGTGGCGATCAAGGAGCAAGTCAAAGTAGTGTAGGCATTGCTGATACTGCTGGGCCATAAGTGAGGTGACAGCGCTGTAGTAGAGAAGCGTTGCGTCTGTTTTATCTGTTAATTGGTAACTCTTAAAAAAGGCCTTACTGGCGGCGGGATAATTCTCAAGTTCATATTCTGTTTTGGCGAGATTTTGCCAGGCACCGAGGTGATTGGGCTTGCGGGCTAGCGTCTGTGTGTAATATGTATGTGCCTTGTGCAGCTCACCGATAAGCGAGTAGCAGTTTCCGAGGAGGAAATTAATTTCGGGGTGATCGTGTATCGCATCCTTCGGACCCTTTGTCTTCTTCTGGAAGGCCTCGAGTACAGCGATTACTTGGGAGTATTGGTTTTTTTCGAGTAGAGGCTGTACCTTGATGAGCACCATCTGTACCCTGATCGGTAATCTGTCTGCGGCATTGACAGGCAGGCAGGCACAGGAAAAAAATAATACTATGGTAAGTAGAATTGAGCTGACATAACTTTTCATAACTTATTCCATCTTAAATCGGATAATTGTTTCCATTTTTGCCCGCACAGCTATTCCTTCGACTGTCCCCGGTTTATAGCGCCACCTTGTCACACAGTTGATGACACTATTATCGAAAACCCCCGATGGTTCTGCTGCCAATATTTGTAAATGGCCGACCTGTCCTTGTTCATCGACTTCAAAGGCTATCCGGACCCAGCCTTCAAGGCCTTTGCGCCGTGCTCGCATGGGATAAATAGGTGGGATCCGGGAGAGTGGAGTGAGTGGTGCATCGAGTTGATGCATGCCTACGCTGCCCGAGATGGAATGACTTAAGTTACTGGTTTGGAAAAGGGGAAGCTGGAAGTCAGTAGAAAGCTTAGGCAGGCGGGTGTTCAGTTTGAAGGGCAGGGTTAACTTTGGTGCCGCAATTTGTGGTTGGAGAGCAATCTTTTTCTGAGGTTGTGGCTTTTCCTCAGGGGGTTTAGGGAGCTTCTTTACCTTTTTTCGGGCTGGAATTTCCTCGCTTTTCAAGCGAATAATCCGGATGTGGTCGGTACGCTGTAGGCTGTCTGTTGACTCGGCGCTTGGATGTATGAGAATCGGCAGGAGGAGAAACAGGAAACTGTTGAGGAGGAGTGTGGCAATTGCCGCGCAGGCCCAGGCCTTCCAACGGAATAAAGAGAAGGAGGACTCAAAATTACTCCTCGTAGTATTGTTTAGTGTTTGCATGTGTCAGGCATCTTCTTGTTTGTGGTAACTATTTAGCACTACTCCAACGACGTCCACTGGGGTCTCCATAGATGGCATTCGTATGCTTCAAATTCCCGATTGAATGGATTTGAAGCAATGATAAACAGTTACAGGCGGTGAGTTACCCCATTCGCTAGAGTTATTATTTTTGAGGAACTGTTGCTGCCAAGCTGATGTTTTTGGCTCCCGCCATTCTGCAGCCGTCCATGACTGAAATTACCACCCCTGCACTGCTTATTTTGTCTGGAATAACAACAACACCCCCATTCGGGTTTTCTGCAAGCGCCCGCTCGATATTGGCCCGTACTGCCCGCACGTCAATTTCCCTGTTTTCCATGAAGATTCTATTTTCTTTATCAATAGCCACCATGATGGTCGCTTTTTCTTGGAACTGAGCCGTGGCCGCGCTTGGCCTGTTTACTTCTATCCCGGACTCCTTGACAAAACTTGTATTGACGAGGAAAAAGATCAGGAGGATAAAAACCATATCGATGAGAGGGGCCATGTTGAGCTCCACGGAGGTGTTTTTTGCCCTGCGCGCTGCTGTTATATTGAGCATTTGTCTATTCCTTTAGATGTCTGCGAAGATACATGCCGGCGGTGGCGGTTGTATGTTGTAAATTGCTTGCTCGCCTTGTAAGAAAATTCTTCATGTAGAGACCGGGGACAGCCATTAACAGCCCTGTCTGGGTGGTAATAAGTGCCTCTGAGATGCCGCCAGCCATAGCTTTGGAGTTACCGGTGCCAAATATTGCAAGTACATCAAATGTTTCAATCATACCTGTTACTGTGCCGAGTAAGCCAAAGAGGGGGGCAATGGCCACCATGACTCCGATGGTGGCCAGGTGGTCGTTGAGCCGAAGGTTAATCGCGATCACTGATTCATCGAGGATAAATTGATCGAGTGGTTTATTGCCAGATTTCTTTTCAAGAAACCTGGTTACCAGCAGGAAGATAACTCCGTGGTGTTGTTTTGGGTTAGGAAATGTATTGGCACCCAGGTGTTCAATCGCCTGTTTTATGGTCATGTTTTTTCGATGCAATCTACCTAAAAAAATAGAACGTTCTATTATCAGCAACCACATGACAAGGCTGATTCCCAGAAGGGGGTACATCAAAGGGCCGCCTTCTCTGAAATAGTTTTCAAAAAGTAGATATTGATGATGAATCAGGCTTTGCATGGCGCAATTCTGCTTTTGTGAATGATGTTGACCAGTGTCACTCCTTTTTCTTCCATAATTCCGATCTCTTTTTCAACGGCCCTGTTTAAAAGTGTCTGGGCCAGCATTAACGGTATCGCAACCCCAAGACCAAGCATTGTTGTCACCAGGGCCTCGGATATGCCCCCCGACATCAATTTTGGGTCACTGGTGCCATGTAAGGTGATGATATGAAAGGTGGCTATCATGCCGGTAACTGTGCCAAGTAGCCCTAGGAGGGGGGATATTGCGGCCAGCATCCCAAGGGTTGAAAGAAAACGTTCCATGGGGGGGATTTCCCGAAGTATTGCCTCTTGGAGCACGTTTTCCATATCTTCGCGGTCAAGTTCGCGCGATTTCAGGCCCGCGTTGATAACCCTTGCCACAGGTTTGTGCAAATGTCGGCTGCAGTAGTCTTCACACTCCTGCCAATGTAGCTGTAGAGCTGCAATGCTAATCTGCTGCATGAAGGTGTCGCTGTCAAAACGTATGCGAACAATGAAAATAATTCTTTCAATAACGATAAGTATGCCAAATACAAATATTGTCAGTATTGGCCAGGCGATTGGACCGCCTTTTTTGACCTGGTCCAAGAAACTCAGGCTGTAGCTGAGTTGTTGGAGCGCGGCTCCCCTTGTAATGTCCATTGGCAGGGAGTCACTCTCTGCGTCAATGTATTTTGCCAGCTGTTTTTGCATGCGCCTGGATGGAAGTTTGGAGAGGGCGTAAAACTGTCTTCCAGCGGAGGAGTAGTGGAGATAGCCGACTTCACCTTTGATTCGATATACTGCACAAAAGGGTCCTAGGATGAGTGTCTCTGCGTCTATGGTATTGCCGTTTCGGTCAATGATTGGCAATACGGAACGGGAAACTTCACCGGTTTTTTCTATCTGGCTAAAGAGAGTGTCTGCGAGTAGGTGTACCCCGTCCATGCCTGGGAAATTGTTTTTGTCTCCAATCTTTGCTAGGTAATCTACTGGGTCTTTCAGGAGGGCTGTCTGATGGTTTTCAGAGATCAATGTGTCGATATCTTTAGCATTAATTCGAATTACTCCGACAAGTTCATTGAGTATCTGATCTGTTTGGGCCAGATCCTGGGAAACTTCTTGCTCCTCCTTGGTCAACGTGGCTTGTTGTGTTTTTAGGCCGGCTATCTCTTGATCGAGAAGGCCTGCCTTTTGCTGCAATTCCTTGATTGCTCTTTCTAGTTTTGTGCGATTTGTTAAAATGAGATTTCTGCTTTTTGTGGCCTGTTGTTGAGCTGATAATTCTTCTTTTGCAACTTTTGCTATAAGTGCCGCTTTAGTCTTATCTGCCTGCTTATTAACAACGCGCATGTCTTGGGCATTGGCCAATAAAGAGGTTCCAAGGAGCATGAGGCATATGAGGGGGCAGAGGCATATCTTGATGGTGAATTTCATGATTTCACCATTCTGCCAAGTGGCATATCAACAAATTCTGCAGGGCGGCGTTTACTGGCAATTGCCACCGCGGTCTGGAGTGGATGTATGTACCGGTCAGGTAGTAGCTGCCAGCGATCCTCTGCAACGTTGAAGAAGCCACAACCACTTGCGTCCAGTGTTACATAGTAGAGACCAAGCCTGCCAAGTCTGAGAATGTTGACCAGTTTTTGTTGCTGATCGCCTGCAAGTTTCTCCTGATATGTTTCGATGGTGATGCCAAATTCTGCCTCTATTTGTAGTGCTTCCATTGTCTTTCGGTATTGTTCACTGATTGAGGTGTCGGGGTCATGGAGAATTTCGTTGAGCCTGGCAATACGCTTGCGGCGCTCTTTTTGTAGGAAAGGGAGGCCCTGCTCCGGCAGTTTTTTGAGTCTTTCGACAACCCGAGCGAGGAAAGGTGTCATTTCCACCTTAATACGTTGGATGTCTGCGAGTTGCTGCCTTTTGAGGTTAAGTCTTGTTTTCGCTAATGAAATCTGTTTATTATGTTGTTCTTTGGCGTTATTCAGCTGTTTAACGTGGGATTCTAGACCTTCTAGTTCTAGCGCGAGTTTTTCCTGTAGCTGTCGCCAGTCTTCTTTATCTATTTGGGTCTTTTGCAGTATCGAGATGGCGTTTTCCACAGGTTGCTCAATCAGTTGCTTCACCTGACCGGAGAGTCCCGGCTGTGGGTATAAGAAAAACTGCAAAAAACACAAAATCAGCACGTTCTTCAATTAACGTCCTCCTTCAAAAATGCAAAAAAAAATCCCCAAACCTGTTAATCAGATTCGGAGATGCCCTGTTCTCACCACGAAATTGAGTGTGCCCTGTCCTCGGGGATACTCTTACATTTTCAGGCAGGTTTTCTGACTCCCGGTTCGTCCTACTTGTTGCGTCTTCCCATCTAAAAGTCAGACAGTGACATAATTGCAACGTTCGTCCCCAGTTACAGCGGCGGGCCCGTTCCGGATTTTGACCGGATTCCCTTTATTTTACTCGCGTAAAACCTGAAAATTATTGCTTTTGATTACAATACAATAGCTGATTTGTCAATTCATACTTGTTGTATCTTCCCTATTCTATGTGATATTAACTCTCAGCTGTCACAGGAGGCTACATACAGCTGGTAACTGTACCTTAGGGTGAGTTTCTTATTGTATCGCCGATAATGCAGAATTACACTGGCAATCAGGCGCTAGAAGGAAAAAATTAGTGAAGATTAATTTTTTTATAGAAAAATCAAATGGTTTTCGTATACTATTGGCCGATTTTGGCAAAAGATATGGTGCTAAAGCCTAATGTTTATACCGATTGGTTCATGGGGTTGGTAGAAAGCGTAAAAATAAATTTATTATCGTTACAGACTGGCCCGTGTTGGTCAGATATTATTCTCAAAGGTGAACAAATGCATCAACATGGATATATCGGTCGAAAAATGCGTCTACCAAAATTGCAGACAAATCCTGCTATTGTTATTGCCGCTTTCGGTAGCACCGACAAGGCAAAGGCTGCCTTGGATCTTTTTCGAGAAAATTTGGAAAAGGCCCATCCGGGTGTTGCTGTCTATTGGGCGTACACTTCCGAAATTATACGTAAAAGGCTGAACTTGCCGGGGCTGCAGCAAACGTTGGCCCAGGTAGAGGCTGATGGTTACCGCAAGGTGGTTGTTCAACCCCTGCATGTTTTTCCAGGCACTGAGTATCAGCAGGTTGCAGAAACATGTGCCTTTTTTCCCGGGTTGCGGGTTTTTCTCAGTGAAACCCTGCTGCATCGCTGGGATTTTGTGAAAGAAATCCTCAAAGCTGTTGAACCTGAGTTTTTGTCACCTGAAGAAGGCTGGAATCTACTTGCTCTACATGGAACGCCATTGGCCGCTGATCCTGTTAATATTATTTACCTGGGTTTAGAGCGTATGGTCGCGGATCTATACCCTAATGTTATGGCAGCAACAGTGGAAGGAGTACCCGATCATGATGCGTTTTTTGCAAGGCTGAAGCGGGACAATCTGGCTGCTCAGTGTAGGCGAATAAAAATCATCCCCATGATGTATTTTGCAGGTCTGCACGCCGAAAAGGACCTGATGGGAGAAACAAACAGTTGGAAAAGTAGTCTGGAAGAAATCGGTTTTACCGTTGAGTGTCCCACTGTTTCATTCAAAGGGCAGTCTTTCTTTAAGGGGCTGGCCTATTATCCTGAAGTGACCGAGGGATTTCTTGCTAGGTTGCAACGTACCCTTGAGTTGGCAAAACATTATTGAGTATCCGTTTGTTTACTGCAATGTCCCACCTTTGCCATAACTTTTATCTTTAGGTCGCCTTGCCAGGCGACTCTTAAGTAGCGGCTAAATCACCGGCCTCTCTGTTGTGTGGGGGCTGGATGCTTCGTAGGGTGTGAAGAGCCTAAAAAGTAAAGACTATTCGAGAGAACTCTGGCTGAGGTTTTTTGCACAAATCCCAACATATTTGGCGCGTATGGCCTCGATGTCGGCGGTTGCATCACCGGTGGGGTGGAATGTTGCAAGGAAGCCACCAGTCTTGCGTTTGTAGTCGAGAAAGGCGAGAGCGATGGGTAGCTCTGCTCCAAGGGCTATGTAATAAAAACCGGTCTTCCATTTTTTTACTTTTGAACGTGTACCTTCGGGTGGGACTGCGATGACCAGGCGTTTGCTTTGATTAAACGCCTCAATAGTTTGCGCTACAACGTTGTTTGCCGAAGCCCTGTTGATTGCAATGCCGCCCATCCATCTCATGATCGGACCACGCCAACCCTTAAACAAAGAATCTTTGCCCATCCAGTGCATATCTAGACCATAGACAAATGCTATGGATAGCGCCAAGGGAAAGTCCCAGTTGCTGGTGTGGGGGAAGCTAATCAGCACATATTTGGGGTTTTCCGGCGGGGCTCCCTCCAGTTTCCATCCCCTCAATTTTAGTCCAGCTAAGCAAGTGAATTTGATAATTTGACGTATTATCGGTGTGTTGTACATCGTTATCTTCAAAGGGGCTCCTTTGATGAAGTTCTTCAGTCTTTTTTGTGTGTGGCCTAGACCGAAGATAGTTATAATTCCGGTATCCCAATAGAAATAAAGGGACTTTAGCATCACTGTGCGCGAAAAAATACCAATGAAGTATATCCTTCTCTCTATTGTAATGCAATGTGGGGCGATAAAATTCTCAATCCCATCTGCCAGTTGTTGGCAAGATGTGAAAATGCAAATTTGTCGATATTCATTGGAACATAGGCAGTGGTTACAGTGATAAAAAAGAGACAGGCGTGGTCCTTCAGCGGACTGCGGCTCCGTTGCTGTGGTCTGTAATCGGTGTACACTTTTGGCGACAGTGTCGTCCTTAGTTGCCAGTGTCTTGGGTCTGCCTGTGGTCACTTCTTGGGGGACTCCCCCTGTCTCCTATGCTAATGTGTTGATTGTAAGTAGTATTTTCTCTTCTCTGCTTTGTTCTCTTTCTGGCATTTTCCTTGCTACACGTCTTCCATGATGTAAAGCCTCCTGATTGTTCATCCCTTAGATGGCTAGAGGGTTTGTGGTCAGGAATAAATAATAATTTAAGAGGAGGATGTACATGTCTCGCGTACAGCAAAACATGCCCGTGTTTATCATGAGCGCTCTATTGCTGGCATATGGTCTTATTGCCAGTTCTGGAGTACTTTTACCCACAATGAAGTATTTGCACACCCATAAGACTATGGACCTTCAGGCTACCATGTGTCTGATTATAGCAGCAATTGGACTCTTTGGTGCTATTGTCAGCAGCGTTAAAAAACCTAGTGATGGTCTGTTTGATCGTTTTTTTCTCCAGCCATTAGGTGGGATTATCTTTCTCCTGCTTCTTGCTATGTTCATTCGCTGGTATGCAGAACCCATGGTAAAGTTGTGGAGTTCAGCACTTGCCCCCCTACTTGGATTTAAGCTCTATAAGGTCTTGAATCTAAACTATGTTGTCTTGGGCCTTCTGGTTGGTGTTGTGGTTACTAACACCATTGGTATTCCCAAGTTTGCAGCTCCTGGTGTTAAATGTGCCCGATTTGTACTGAAAATGGGTGTTATTATGCTTGGTGCCCGTTACAGCTTTGCTGAACTTGCAAAGCTTGGTATCTACAGTGTCTGGCTCATTGGTATCTTTGTCTTGGGTACCGTGTTTTTGGTTCTCTGGCTGGGTAAAGTCTTCAAACAACCAAAGACCATGACGGGTGTTCTTTCTGCCGGTATGGGTGTTTGTGGTGTTTCTGCAACTGTTGCAGTAGCGCCTGTTGTTAAGGCAAAGAGTGAAGAGATGGCTTACACCATCGGTACCATTCTCTCTTTTGGTATTATTTGTATGTTTGTTTTTCCAACTGTTGGCCATCTTGCCGGGATGAACCCTGTGCAGTTTGGAGCATGGGCGGGTACCGGTATCCTGAACTCTGCCCAGGTCGCAGCAGCAGCCCTAGCATTTAACTCCGTTGATATTAAGACGCTCAAAGTTGCTGAAATCTTTAACATTACCCGTGTACTTTTTCTTCCTGTCATCGTACTTGTCCTCGCCACTTGGTTTGGCAAGGAGACCGGTCAGAAATTAAGCTTTAAAACCGTTGTTATTGATAAATTCCCAGTTTTTATCCTTGGTTTTCTTCTTTTGTTTGCGCTTTCTTCGATGGGACTATTTTCCCCACCAAATCATTACAAGGGAAAATTCATTGATGTAAGTTACAATGAAAGAACTCAGATTACTGATGAAGAGTGGCATAGTCTTGGTTCTGCGATTGCAGATGGTACGCTTACTCTTCTTAGCGAGAGTCAAATGTCTGCGGTAAATGATCTACACGATCAGCGTCAGATTGCAGGAAACTTTGACGAACGTGAAGATAAGAAATTGTTCGATAAGGTTGGGCGCAGCCGTATGGCCGAGTTGGAAGGCATTCTTGCCGCTGCAAAGGCCAAGCAACTTAGTTTGCCGGGTGAGTTAACGTCTATTTTCAATCATGCGGTAAAACAGGTTCATAAGAAGTCTAAGACGGTTACGACTTTGACAGATGTGATGATTTGGTTTTTTGCTTTTGGTCTTATTGGGCTCGGAATGCAGATAACGAAAAAAGCGATTTTTCAGGCTGGAGGCTGGCCTCTTTTGATTGGCGGTATTGCCGGTCTTTTAAAGGCGACACTCTCTTTCTTTGTCGTTCTCTGGCTGGTAAAAGATGTTGTCTTAAATTGATGATGAGGTGATTTTATGAGTGATAAAGATAAAAAGAATGGCAAAAACACAAAAGAACTCGAAGAGAGAGCTCTCTCTGTGTTTAGCAGCGAAAGAAACGAGGATATAACAGCCTTGGTCCTTTGTTTGGCAACAACATTTATCGTTCTTCTCTTTACCAAATGGTTAGTCTAGAAGAGCGTGTATGAGATGATCTTGGTAATGCATCAAGGTTGAGATGTTTTGTTGATCCCACAGTTGCCTGCAAGAGGTGACTGTGGGATGTTCATTTATCCGGATGTTATTCAAAGAGAGTTATAGAAATGTTCAAAAATATACTGTTATGCAGCCACGGATCATTGGGTGCACAGAAAGCTGAAGAGTATGTGTTTACAAAATTGATGCCCGGTTTTCCTGGAGCGACGGTGTCCGTTTTAACAATTATTGATAAGGACTGGGCAGAGATGTCTACCGACGACTGGTTGAATACTTCCACCACCAGAACTCAGTTCAAAGACTATGTGGATGAGCAGCTGGGACGCGAGATTGCTGTTGATTGGCAGAGGATGAAAGAGGCGTATCCACTAGCTGAAAAAGTAAGATATTACAAGGTGGTTGGCGGCATTGAAGAGACCATGGCTGAGTTGGCGGAGAAACTTGACTGTGATCTGATTGTTGCGGGGGCATATTATAAAAAGCCCAGACGCCTTTTCTCAACCAAAATGACTCCCGGTCTTGCGGATACGTTGGTCAATAAAGTATTACACCCAATACTTCCCTGTCCTTTATTGACTGTTCCATAAGCTTACCCTTGGCGTTTGCCTGAAAATGGACGTAGAGCAAACTCCAGTTTTCGGAAAATATCCTTGCCCGCATGGACTGGTCTTTGGTGAATATGGTGACTTTTAAGATCTTTGAAAAGATATGAAAAGTGATTTTATATTCTCAATTACTTACCTGAAAAAATACAATGTTTATGAGACGTGCGGGCTGGTTACGGTGTCCACTTTTCACATCCTGTCGTTGGAAAAAATATGCAAAAAGAATATGATTTAAGTCTGCCTGTTGCCGAGGCAAAAAATCCGCTTGTCTTGGGAAAACTCCTGTCCATCGAAACTCTTTTCAGGCTCAATCCCCACTGGATGCTCGAGAGTGTAGAGGAGGAAAACGGCAATTTTGAGGCGCATCTAAAGGATCACGTCACAGAGCAAGAATTTAGCCTTTCCGGTACAATTGCCGCGCCTGAAAAAGGTCGCCTTGTAGTAACTCTGGACCATGAAATTTATCAATCCATAGAGATATTCACCACCAAAGAAAATTTGATGGGTGTGGTAACCTATGGGTGTACTGAGGAAGAGCTGACAGAAGAGGTAGAGCGCCATGTTGTGTTGTGGCTGCGTAGTGTGAAGGAATATCTCAGGATGTATCTTAAAGAGAGCCTCAACGCGAAAATCTTCAGATACGTGATGAACAAGATCGTTTTAACGATGACACCATCCCAGAGAAAAATCTCGCTTATGCTGATTCGGATCACCGTTGTTGAAATAATTGTGATTCTCTTTATTGTTGTTGGCTATGTCATTTTTGTCTTAAAATAGTGGGCGCTTTTTTATAAAACGTCAGTTCAGTTACGTTGTTGTTCTCATCTTTTTTTTGATAAAGGGATACATGTCACCTGCAGAGCTTGAGAAAAAACAAGACGGCTTAGGGTCTATTAGGGTTCAGACAAAATTTCTGCTTGGTCTTGCAGCGATCCTTATTGCTTTTTCTGCCCTTGCCTCGGTGACCCTTTATGTTTTACAAAAAAAAGAGCTTGAAGAGCATGCTTATCAGAAGTCTGAGCTTGTTATGCTCGCCATGGCTGCAAACCGCAGGTATGTGAGAACCGTTCTGCGTCCCAAAATGTATGAAATCCTCGGCCACGATCAGTTTATTCTGGAGGCCATGTCATCGTCATATATCAGTCGAAATGTGATGGAGCACTTCAATGACACGGTACATAATTTCACCTACCGTCGTGTTGCAATAAATGCACGAAATCCTGACTACGAAGCGAATTCGCAAGAAGTTGAGATGATACATTTCTTTGATGAAAATCCCGCTATTGATGAATGGAAGGGTATTGTTAAGGAAGGTGGGCAACGTAATTTTGTGCGGTATAAACCGGTGTATTGGGAGGACTCCTGCACCCATTGTCACGGGGATCCTAAGCTCGCTCCCAAAGAAATAATCGAGCGCTATGGTGATAGCCGGGGGTTTTACCGGGAGGCCGGTAAGGTCTATGGGGTGATGAGCATTGGTTTGCCAGTGGATCTAAATCTTGCCAAAATCAAAGAAATTGCCATAACGGTCTTTGCCATTGTTTTTCCCTCTATTCTTTTCCTTTACGGCATCATTAGTGTTTTTTTTAACAGACTCATCGCTCAAAATCTGAATAATCTGCTCAATATTTTTCGGACAGGTCTTGGGGAAGGTGAATTGGCTGTGGAGCGGAAAAATAGTGATGCTGTGGATGAAATCTATCAGATGACAACCGTTGCTCGGCAGATGGCGACAGATTTACAGCAAAACAGGAAAAAACTAGAGGATTATGCTGAAAGAATTCTGCAAAGCAAAGAACTTTTGCAGTCGGTATTCGATGGTATAACCGACCCGGTGGTACTTATTGAGCGTGCAGGCGGGGTTAAAAATGTTAATAAGGCCTTTCTTGAACGGTACTCATTCTTTCTTGAAAATATTTTGCATCAGGTCATTACACTTTTACCGATGGATGCCAGCTGTTCTGATGTGTATTCTGCTTTTCCCGATAAACCCGTTACTAAAGAAATAGTTTTACCGGGTGGGGAAATTTTCCTTATCTATTTTTATCCAATCCAAGACGAGTATAAAAAAACTGAAAGTCTTGTCTGCTATATGAAAGATATTACGGAACAAAAACAACTGGAAGCAAAGATACAACAGACGGAAAAACTGGTGTCCATGGGGCAGCTAGCCGCAGGCGTTGCCCACGAAATTAATAATCCTTTGGGGATCATCCTTTGCCATACCGAGCTAATAAAAGATGAGCCTAATCTTTCTGACGAGGCGAAAGAGGATCTGGAGGTAATAGAAAAACACGCAGACAACTGTAAGGCAATTGTGGCGAGTCTTCTTAATTTTGCCCGTCAGCATAAGTCGATTAAAGAGCTTACTTCCATCAATACGATCATACGAGAAGTAGTGCAGTTAGCCGCCAATCAGTTTCAACAGCAGAATATTACAATTGATCTGGATCTTCAAGAGGGGCAACCTCTCATTAGTGTGGATATTGATAAGCTCAAACAGGTATTTTTCAATCTGATTATAAATAGCGGACAGGCCATTAATGAAAATGGTTATATTCTGATTTCCACAGCCTGGTTGCCGGGAGCAGAATCTATCCAAGTCGTCGTTGAAGATAATGGTTGTGGCCTTGCTAAGGAGATGGAGGATAAAATTTTTGATCCATTTTTTACAACCAAAGATCCCGGTAAGGGGACTGGCTTGGGACTGTCGGTAAGCTATGGGATAGTTAAAGATCATAACGGTGAAATCATTTTTGAGAGCATAGAAGGTCGGGGGACTCGGGTGGCTGTACTCCTTCCAGTGGAAGAGGAAAAAGTATATGAATAAGGACTGTCTCCTCATAATCGACGACGAGCAGGATATGCGAAATGGCCTCAAGAGAATGTTGGCTCGTAACATTGAGAACCTGGAAGTTTTGACTGCACCCGATGCCGAAACCGGTCTTGAGATGATAGCAGAGATCCCCATTGACTTAGTGTTGCTGGATGTAAAGATGCCGGGGATGAGTGGCTTTGACATGTTGAGGCAACTGAGCAAGACCAGTCCTTGGCTTACGACAATCATGATGACTGGCTTTGGCAGTATTGAAACTGCGGTGGAGGCTATAAAACTTGGGGCCTATGATTTTATCACCAAACCTTTTGAGAAAAAGGATATTTGCAGGATCATCAGAAAAAGTATTGAACGTAAGCAGCTTATAAAAGAAAACTACCTCCTGAAGCAGAAGTTGGGGGCACTGGAAGGAGCCTCTGGTTTTATTGGCCAGTCAGAGACCATGCGTACCTTTTTGGGCTATGTACAAACAGTCGCCAGGTCTCATTACACAACGCTGATTCGGGGGCAGTCCGGAACGGGGAAAGAGCTAGCTGCGAGGGCGGTCCATAGCTTGAGTGCGAGAAGTGATAAGCCTCTTATCATGGTTAATTGCCCGGCGATTCCGGAACATCTTCTGGAAAGTGAGTTGTTTGGTCATGCAAAGGGTGCCTTTACTGGAGCTGACCATGACCAGCGCGGTCTTTTTGCAGAAGCGGATGGGGGGACAATTTGTCTGGACGAGGTTGGAGATTTACCAATTTCGGTGCAGAGTAAATTACTTCGAGTACTTCAGGAACATGAAATAAAACCACTTGGGGCTACGAAAACAGAGACGATTGATGTGAGAGTAATAGCCTCAACCAACCTTGATCTGGAGAAAATGATAGATGAGAAAACCTTTCGAGAGGATCTTTTCTACCGGCTTAATGTGGTAACCTTACAAACGCCGTCTCTCAACGATATTGTTGATGATATCCCTCTGCTGGTGGCTCACTTTACCCGGCAGGTGAGTCGGGAGCTGGGCCTTGGCCCTAAGCAGTTTAGCCAGCGATCCATTGCCGCGCTTATGCAACGTAAGTGGCCTGGTAATGTAAGGGAGTTGCAGAACTTTGTACGACGTGCCGTGATGTTTTCTGTGGCGGACATTATTGAGTTTGATGAACTGCAGATTTTAGATAATCTCCAGCGTAAACCCTCCGAGCCTCAACCGGTAACTGATAGCTATTTCAGTGACGGTCCCATTGCCGAATACAAGCGGGTAAAAGAAGAAGTTTTAGATCGCTTTACCAAGGAATACATCCAGCGCCTTTTAAAAGAAACGGAGGGTAATGTTTCCAGGGGGGCCGGGATTTCTGGTCTTTCGCGTACCGCTCTTCAGAAAATCATTCGCAGGTATCATATCAGTGCCGATGACTACCGAGGTAAATAATTTTCTTGATTAGCTTTGCTCCTTTTGTCTCAAGCCAAGACGAGTTGCAAGGTTATGTAGATTGCTTCTATTCATGTCCAGAGCGCGGGCGGCTCCAGCCCAGCTCCCGTTATTTTTTTCAAGTGCCTCTTTTATGAGTTGTGTCTGAAACGATTTCACTTCTTCTCGGAGTGATATGTTTATGGGAAGAGGGGTTGGGAAGCTGCTAATTGAAGATGGATTGGTGTAGATCGCAGCCCCAAGGTCTCCGGCCAGGTGACTTGGATGGATTGTTATAAAGTCGGTGTCTTCCGGATTGGAGGATGCCTTGAGTACCGAGCGGGAAATGATGTTATCAAGCTCTCTGACGTTTCCTGGCCAACTGTAGCGGGAGAGCAGTTTTAAGGCACCGGCACTAATACGTACAGCTGGGAGGCCCAGTCGGGTCATGGAGCGCTCCGCAAAAAATCCTGCCAGTATTGGTATGTCTTCTTTCCGCGCGCGCAGAGGCGGCACTTTGAGGGGGTACACGTTGAGCCTGTGATACAGATCGGCCCTAAATCTCTCTTCTCTTACCTCAAGCTCAAGATCTCGGTTGGTGGCTGCAATAAGGCGTACGTCAACGAAATTCATGGTATCTGAACCCACCCGCTGGACTTCGCCCTCCTGGATTACCCGGAGGATTTTGGCCTGGATTTCGAGGGATAATTCCCCGATCTCGTCCAGAAAAAGAGTGCCTCCATCGGCAAGTTCAAATTTACCTCTACGATCACTTATAGCTCCCGTAAATGCCCCCTTGATATGGCCGAAGAGTTCACTCTCGGCGAGGGAATTTGGGAGTGCTGCACAGTTTAGATAGAGTAATGGTTTGTCCCTGCGCTTTGATCGATTATGGATGGCTCTTGCAACGAGTTCTTTGCCCACTCCGGTCTCTCCTAAAACGAGACTGGTGTACTCAGATTTTGCCAGCAATTCTATCTCCTGGCGCAGTTGTTCGATGACCTCACTGTTACCAAGAATCTTCTGGCCTCTGTGGGAATGAATATCCGCCATGAGATCACTTGCGAGCTGTCCCTGGCGTTCGGCTTTTTCTTCTAGGGCGGTAAGCAGGTCAACTGTTTGCATCTGTGCTCCTGCCATAAGACCAATAACATTGAGATATTCCTGGGGGAGATGATCAAAGGCATTCGGGGCCAATGCGTCAGCTGTAAGGACTCCGACCAGTAAGCCGTCGACGTACAAAGGGCAACCGAGACAGGCGTGGATCTGATGTTTAGCTTTTGGTGCCACCGTCAGCAGGCCATCAAAAGGGTCGGGGAGCGGACTGTCTTTTGAGAACAGGAGAGGTTCCTGTGAAGAGCAGATCCTATCCAGCCGAGGGTGGTTGAGCCTTGAATACTCCCGGCCCATGGCATCGGGTGTGAGCCCCCGTGCAGCCAGGGGGATAAGTGAATCGCCCTGTACCCGAAACAGGGCGGCAGCATCATAGGGGATTGCTGTGTGTAATGCTTCGAGAAGACGTTGGTAGCGGTCTTTTGCACTTAGGGTGGCGGTAAGGTTGGTGGCAATAGCCGCGAGGGTTTTAAGTTTATCCATAGTTGTGAAAAATACAACACTGTTGTCTGTTTGGCAACACAAACATGTTGTTAAAAGGACAACGTGTTTTTTAAGTATCTGTATTGGGGCGATAAAAAACTGGCACAGTCATTGCTATAGAGGTAACAGTGTTGTTGAGTTGTTACAAATTGCTAATTATGAGGGATGATATGAAAGTCGTTAAATTAAAAGATACAAATGAATATACACCGAAGGCTATGAAACGATTTTTTCTGGTGGAGGATTCAGAGAATTTTAAAATAATTAACTTCAACCTCGATGCCGGGGTAACCTTTCCGGTCCATTCCCATGATCTAGATGGAGAGCTGTCAATTCAGGTTCTTGAAGGAGAAGGGTTTTTCTTGGCTGAAGGAGATGCCGAAATTCCCGCCAGTGTAGGTGACATATTGATTTCAGAAATTCGTGAACCCCATGGGGTGAGAGCTACGACTAGGATGAGAATCCTCGTGACTATTGCTCCGCCAATTTGATTGCCTGTTATACTATTAGCAGGTTTGAACATTAATCTTAACAAGGAGAAGATTATGGCTGATCAAGTTGTAATAGATCAAGATGAATGTATTGGATGTGAAGCGTGTGTTGAGCTGTGTCCTGAGGTGTTTTCTTTTGATGAAGATGAGGAGAAAGCAGCGGTTATTGATGGTGCAAATGCTAGCTCTGGTTGTGTCGAAGAGGCTATAGCATCCTGCCCCGCTGAGTGTATTTCTGTGGAATGACTTCTTTTGAGATCGTGCATTCAGCCAATTTGGAGTCTGCAGTAGCATGAACGTGGACTCTGTTGGCATAGGCGATGCTCAAACAGCGCCCCCGGCAAGTGAGACTATTTGGATACTTGGCGGGGGACAGTTTGGTAAACGGGCAGCCGTACAGCTGAGAAAAAGATCAAGGTCCAGTACCATTGTTGTGATAGATCCGCATCCTGATGCATCGCTTCCCAAGGATGTAGAAGTGGTCACAGTCGATGGAATAGAATGGCTGAGTGAACATTTTTGTCCGGGGACCCAGGTCTCGAAAATTATTCCGGCACTTCCCGTTCACATGATTGCAGAATGGCTGAGAAAAATAATAACAGAGGAGGGTGGTAGCGTCTACTCACCAGAAATACCCAACGAACTATTTCCCCATCGTCTTCATCCGCTTCGCCTTAAGCCCGGTCAGTTTGTTGTCTCCCATGCAAATTTTATCTGTCCGCTCAACTGTTCCGAACCCGACGATCTCTGTACCTATACCCAGCAGCCACGACCAACACCAATATATCGTATTTTAAGGCGTTTGGACTGTGGTCGTTTTACTCCCCTCATTCTTCGAAGCAGGCAGTTTGCTCCAGGGATAGGAGGTTTTATTCCGGAGGATTTATGGGGTTTTCAGAAAAATGTAAGGGCGCTGGAAGGGGCCCCTCTTTTAATTGGAACCGCGTGTAAGTGCCATGGAATTATAGATAGCTTTTGCCATAGGAATAACTTGTCCAGTTAGAACCTTGGCCCTAGGTCATGCAAACGGTTTTATGGCTAGACGAGAGCTTTTTTGTTTAGCGTCGCCCCGACTATTTTCCACAGTGGACAAGCAGTACTGAGTATGAGGATGCAGCTGTCATATCGACTGCTTGCCTGTTGTTACGCGTTCATTTAGCCGAGGTGTAAAAAATTCTGTATACCTGTGAAGATAATCTGTGCGGCAATGGCGGAGACAAAGAGGCCGGTGATTTTTGGTAGGATGATCAGCCCCTGTTTTCCGATCAATTTCTTAACACTGGATGAGAGGTAAAGGATAACTCCGACACTGAGTATTGCTAGGAGAAGGGCAAGGCCAATGATGATTCTTTCCATCAGTGTATCAGCCTCTGCTCCTGTTACCAGTAACATGCCAATAACCCCGGGCCCTACCGTTATAGGCATTGCAAGGGGAACAATGGCAATGTCACGGCTGTTTCCATGGTTCTTGGTGTCATTTGTATCCGATATCATAGAGAGAGCGGATAGAAAAAGAATACAACCGGCGCCGATCCTGAAGGCATCCAGTGTGATGCCAAAGAGTTCAAATATATACTGCCCAAAAAGATAGAAGACAAAAGAACTGATGAGTATGCCAACAGTGACTTTGATGGCTGTATTCCGTTTTTCGTAATCGTCAAAATCTTTAGTTAATGAAATAAATGCTGAAAGAACGAAAAATGGTGTGAGGATAAAGAACATTTTTAGGTAAAAATGAATAAATAGTTGCATCATCAAGGGTGTACCTCTGGGGTTGGAATAATTACACTGAGAAAACGAGTTTACTAGCAGCCATTACCATGGAAATAAGGCAAGAACAAGACCAGACCCTTCTTGTAATACGTTTAACTGGTTTTGATGTGTTCGCTGCTGTAGTCGCTCAGATCGTTGAAAAGGAATCCGTTTCTTAATAATGATTCTTTTTTTAGGATCAGGTTTACCGCTTCCGCGCATTGGAGAGCTGCCATGTGTGCTGCGGTAAATGCCAGGGTTCCAAGGCTTGATTCGACACCTTTGTCAGGGGCGTTTTCTGCACTGCCGTAGAGGTTTACGAGACCTTTGTCTTGTGGAAAAACAACGGTTAGCTGGCCCATTTTTCCTGCAATGGCACCTGATATCATAGGAATGTTTTTCTTTTTACATATCTGTTCCAGGATGAAGCGGTCTGGGATGGTGTCGAGGCAGTCAATGGCAATAATGGCCTCTCCCAGTAATTTGTGGCCGCTTGCGGCTGTTAAGAATTGAATGTGGGTTTGTGCCCGTATTGCAGGATTAATGTCCTGAACTCTTGAGCCAGCCACTGTTGCTTTGGCAACTCCGATATTTGCCACCGAACTGAGAAGCTGGCGATTCAAGTTGCTTTCGTCAAAGGAATCTCCGTCAATCAGGATCAGATTACCAATGCCTATCCGTGCCAGTAGTTCTGTTACGCCACCGCCAAGCCCCCCAAGGCCTATTACAGCAATATGGGCAAGGTGGAGTTGCTGTTGGTCGGTGATGGACAGGGTAAGCTGGTTGCGGGAGTATCTTGTGGGGGTGATGCCTGCCGCGAGAGCTAGTTCTTCAATTTCATAGAGGCTGGTGCCTGTTGTCCTGGAGATTGCACGTTCATGTTTTAGGTCTATTGCGGTATATGGACTGTCATCTGGACGATATCTTTCTTCTGAGTGTTTTTTGAGAAGACGTATAATCTTTTCTTGCATAATTTAAATTCTACTCGTCATTTGACTTTGTGGTTAGCGATCGTTATCTTTTTCTTATTAAAATTGAGGGGCTGGGTTATAAAAACCTTCTTTGTCTGAAATAACATGTAAACAGTAATTTGCAACTGATCTTGTATTGGTGTATAAAAAAGTGGGATACATAGACTTCTTCAGTGGAGGGATGTTGTTCACTTGGTGCGGAGAAAACGAACCCTGCTAACTATATAGAACTGGATTACTCATATGAGAAAAGATGAATCTAAGAAAAGATTTTTTGGAAAAATGCGAAAAAAAATGTCTGGTGTAGAGGTTGCTGACGTCGGTGGAGAGAGTAAGTTGTCAAAAGATGAACTGACGCATATGCTTGAAAAGTTCGAGACTGTTAAGAGAAATCCAGGACATTTGACTGGATGGGATTTCGATAGAGCATTTGATTTTATCGAAAAATACCATGATAGCAGTCAGGCTGAAATACTCATTGGCCAAATGTATGCAACAACCGGACAGCAGCTTAAAGGTCTGACCTATGCCAGTGCTGTGAAGGTTATAGGGCGGATGCCTGGGCATGCAGGAAGGGATTCCATCATCAAAGGTATGTATAAGCTGGAACTTGATTACATCCAGGAGCTTCGCTCTGATGTTATCGCAGGAATGCTCACGATTATACCGGACCACCCCCTTGGAGCAGAGTTGACCACCGCATTGGCCAGGAAAAATCTTACCAATGCGTATGATTTCATCACAGCAAATCCCCAAAATGTTTATACAAAAATATTAATTAAAGCGATGTTTGATCGCGATCCTAATGTTGCGGTACTTCTTCTGCAAGAGAAAATGGATCACCCTCAAGTGGCTAGTATTTTTGAAGGTATTTATGCTATTACCGAAGATGCAGCCGTTCAGAAGCTGACCCCCAATGCGATAATCTTTATCCTTGATGTTGCTCCAGATCATCCGAAAGCACAGCTGATGATTGATGTTCTCGTTGAGGATAATTACGTGAAGGCCTATGATTTCGTCAAGATGCAGCCAGATCATATACTTGCCGCAGACCTGAAAAGGCAGATCCTTATCCGTAAACCAGAATTGAAGAAGTTGTTTGACATGGAAGATTGAGGTCGAACGTAGTTACAGGCCTCGTTCTGGCAACTGTTGAGCTGAACCCATCAATAGCCCAAATCTCGACCGAGATTTGGGCTATTGTCGTATCCTAAAATGTTTTTGTCATAAAAAACGAGAAGAACCTTGCTGCGGTAGGTTCTTCTCGTTTGCGAAACCGATTATTGTGGCATCGTTAAAAGGCCTGTCTCTGACAGCAACCTATTCTGCTTTTATCATTTTCCTAAGAACGTATGGCAGGATGCCACCGTGGCGGAAATATGTCACGTCAACCTCAGTATCCAGTCGCGCGGTTACTTCAAATGATAGGCTGGAGCCATCCTCTTTTTTTGCGGTGACTTTTATGGTCTTTCTGGGGCTGATCTCTGCAAGTCCTTCTATGCTGAAAAGCTCTTTACCCGTGAGGCCTAGTGACTTAATATTTTCTCCATCTTTAAAGATGAGAGGAAGGAGGCCCATACCCACAAGGTTGTTACGATGGATTCTTTCAAAAGACTCCGCAATGACGGCTTTTATACCTAAAAGATTGGCACCTTTAGCTGCCCAGTCTCTGGATGAGCCAGTGCCATACTCTTTGCCAGCAAGAACGATTAGAGGGGTAGATTCTTTCTTGTAGGCAAGGGCTGCCTCAAAGTTGAACATCTCTTCCATTTCTGGCTGCTTGAGAGTGAATGCACCTTCCTTTGGTGCTATCAATTTATTCTTAATACGGATATTTCCGAAGGTTCCTCGCATCATCACTTCGTGGTTTCCCCGCCTTGATCCGTAGGAATTAAAATCATCAGGCTCGACTCCCTGTTCGATTAAAAACTGTCCGGCGGGATATTCTTGGGCAATGGCTCCAGCGGGTGAGATATGGTCTGTTGTTACAGTATCACCAAGTAAGAGGAATGTTCTTGCATCAATTATATCCTTTGGTGTGGGTGGGGTGAGGCTGAAGTTATCAAAATAGGGTGGCTTCTTGATGTAGGTTGATTGTGGGTCCCAGTCGTAAGTGGTCCCCGTTTTTACCGGCAGCTTTTGCCAGAATTTATCTCCTTCAAAAATGCCTTTGTATTCAGTTAAAAATGCCTGCTGGGTGACATATTTGTCAACCAGAGCATCCACCGTTGTCGCCTCAGGCCACAAGTCGGCAAGATACACAGGCTGCCCATTGGGGTCGTAGGAGAGTGGTTCACTGCTGAGATCAATGTCGATTCTTCCCGCAATGGCAAAAGCCATTACCAGCATTGGTGAGGCAAGGTAGTTTGATTGTATTTTTTGATGAATTCTGGCTTCGAAATTTCTGTTACCAGAGAGAATTGCGGCAACATTGAGATCGTTGTCGACGATGACCTGTTCAAGCTTTGGATTGAGTGGGCCGCTGTTACCGATACATGTTGTGCAGCCAAAGGCCGTGATATGAAAGCCAAGGGCCTCATAATAGGGCATAAGATCACTGGCGTAGAGGTAGTTGCTTACTACTTTTGAACCCGGTGCAAAGGAGGTCTTGACGTAACCGGGTACATTCAGACCTCGCTTGACGGCCTCTTTGGCAATGAGGCCCGCTCCAATCAGGACATGGGGGTTGGAGGTGTTGGTACAGGAGGTGATGGCCGCTATGACAATACTGCCATCGCCAATTTTTTCGGTTCGGTTGTTCATTTCAAACTCAAACTGTTGAGCCGGCTTCTTTTTGCCTTTTGTGAGTTTGTTGAAAGATGTTGCCATCTGTGACAGAGGGACTCTGTCCTGGGGTCTTGCGGGACCCGCAAGTGAAGGTTCTACAGTGCTGAGATCAAATTCGACAATGGTGGTGTAGTCCCGGTCTTCGTTCTCTTCATAGAAAAGGCCGCTTGCTTTGGCTACTGCCTCGGTAACGGCTGCGTGGTGGTTTCTACCGGTGAGTTTTAAATATTCTATTGTCTTGTTGTCGATTGGGAAAAAACCGAGGGTTGCGCCATACTCGGGGGTCATGTTTGATATCGTTGCTCTGTCTGGTATGGAGAGGTTTTGCATGCCAGGGCCAAAATACTCGACAAACTTCTCAACTACTTTGGTCTTACGCAGTAGTTCGGTGAGGGTGAGAACCAGGTCGGTGGCTGTGATTCCTGCTTGCATTTCTCCAACAAGTCGAACCCCTACAACCTCGGGGATAGACATGTAGTACGGTTGGCCTAGCATGACCGCTTCGGCCTCAATGCCACCGACACCCCAGCCCATGATGCCAATACCATTAATCATGGTGGTGTGGGAATCTAGACCGATAACGGTGTCAGGATAAGCGATATTGTGGTCGCCATCTTTTTCTGTAATGGTAACTCGGCCAAGGTGCTCAAGATTTACCTGATGGCAGATACCCGAATTCGGGGGGACGACTTTAAAATTATCAAAACTTGATTGAGCCCATTTAAAGACGGCATAACGTTCGCTGTTACGTTCATATTCTTTTACTACATTTCCACTAAGGCTGTCGCGGGTTCCCGAAAAATCGACCTGAACAGAGTGATCAGCAACGAGTTCCACTGGAACTTTAGGGTTTACTATGGAAGGGTCATGGCCCAAGTCTTTCACTGCGTCTCGAAGAGCTGCAATATCAACTACTGCAGGGACACCAGTGAAATCTTGCATAAGGATGCGGGCGGGATGGTAGGGGATTTCAACAGGAAGGTCATAACTTGTTTTCCAGTTGGTAATAGCCTTCAAATCCTTTTCTGTTACGATGTCGTTATCAAGTTTTCTCAGTAGGTTTTCAACGAGAATACGAATGGTGTATGGAAGTCTGTCTATGTTGCCAACACCCTGTTTGCTGAGCTCGTGAAGGTTGAAATAACTGTAGCTGGTGTCATTGACCTGTAACTGTTGCACGAAGTCTTTGTTAATCATAGTGTCCTCACAAAGAGTGATATTGCGTTAAGTAGTTGTGCCGAAGTTGTTTACTGTTGTCTGGGCTGGGAGCTTATCTGAGAGCAGCCTTCTGCTCAAATGATTGGAATTTACAAAAAATTAAACCCGCAAAGAGGCAAATTGTTTAAGGCCTCGATATCAGCTGTATGGCTCTTGGCTGTTGCAGCCCCCGCCGTTTGAAATCGCTATAAGTTGAGTTATTACTGTAAGGGTTGTCCCCGTGAAGTAAAGGATATCCCAAGTTGCGACTGGGTCCCTATCATTACCGTCTCCATAATGGGTGGGTTTGTAGGTCTATCTGATGTCCAGGTCACAATGAAGTTTGCGCCAGAGCCACCAGTATTATCTTTTTGGGGTACAATAAAACGCTCTGAACCAAGAGGTCCCAGCGTCAGTGGTTTGGAGATGTACTGTTTAACCAGGGTCCCAGCTGTTTCGTGGTAGTTGACCTTGGTGATAGTAATGGAGTTATTGGCGTCGATATTTCGTATGCTTAGAGTAACCGAGAGGAGGAGTGGAGTTTCCCGATTGCCGTGGTAAATATGTGAATAGGCAGGGACGTAGATATCCTGTCCCTGGCTGAGGGATATTGGCTCTGCGGCTAGGAGCCCTGGACTGGTCAAAAAACAGAGGACCATCAGCAATAGAGTATAAGAGACGTGCTTTATTGTCTGGAGCATAGGTTTTTTAAGTATGTAATGTAGTTTTTACAGTTGGCTCGTTGTCTGATAGGTGTGATCCCTTCAGTCTTACTTGCGCATAAATATATTTAAAAGCCTTAATAACAATGCGAATTCGGTGAAACCGTTAACCTAAGCATTGTTACATTTGGTAAATGTGGGTTAGCAGGGGAGTTCATCACAGGGGGTACAAACCTCGGCCAACATTTGTTCGAGTTGTGTGATATGGTTTTGTTCTTCTTGGATGATTTGTTGCAATTGGTCCTGATCGTCCTCGTCATCGAGAAAATCGAGAAGAAACTGGTAAAAGAGGATGGTGTTTTGTTCAAAAGTGATTGACACATCCAATACGTCCTTGACCGATGTGATTTCTTCTAGATTTTTCTCTTCCAAGAGAAAATCGTTTCCCCTCACCATATCTTGAAGCAGCTCCTGGCCCACCGATTCCATTTTCTCTTGTTCGGCAGTGAGGGGTTTTGTGGCTTTCAGATTGGAGAACCAGGTCGCGTGTTTTCCTTCCTGCTCCGCCATCCAGAGCAGCATTGCTGTAATTTTGGGATCAGTAGAAGCTTTACTGGCTGTAAGGTAACTCTGCTCACCGTTTCTTTCTATTTGTACTGCGATACTTTTGATGTCACCAAAGGTAAACATAATGTCTCCGATTTTCATGAAGGCCGCACTTGGCTAAGACGGCCCAGAGAAGTATGGGGCGCCTCCCTCCATTGTACTGTGTTTCAAAAATCAGGATAGTCTTTTATTCAAAGAATTTGGTGAATCCTTCAACCGTCTCGCGTGGAGTTCGATAATTGTTCTGGGGGGCGCTTGTGTCTTCGTATCCAAGGGCCATTCCGCAAATAAGGGTGGTGTCGGTGCCATAGCCAAGTGTTGTTTTAATAAGTTCTGGATTTTGCCCTAAAGCTGCTTGGGCACAGGTTGCAAGACCCTCTTCAAGGGCTGCAAGCATGACAGATTGGATGAACATGCCATAGTCGAGAAATGAGCCTTTTTCCATGATGCTATCAAGGAAAAAGAAGAGAAGAACAGGTGCGTCAAAGCCCTTGTAGTTTGCCAGCCATTGTTCAAGCCTTTTCTCTTTATCTTTGCGATTAATCTTTAGCGCTGAATACAGTTGGGCTCCGCAGGTTACCCTTCTCTTCTTAAATGGCTCTTTCCACTTAACTGGGTAATATTTGTAGTCCATTTCTCCAAGGCCGTTGTCGTTAAAGGCTTCAATAAGGGCTGTGGTGAGTTTTATCCTTGTTTTGCCACGCACAATAGCCACATCCCACGGCTGGGCGTTTGTGCCTGATGGCGCATGGCGTGCAGCGTTTAATATTCGCGTAATTTGATCCGTTTCGACCTCTTTTTTCAGAAAGGCCCGTACTGATTTACGATATCCCAGGGCATCAATTATATTCATAATTATCTGTTGTTCGCTCCCTCTGATTGACGATTAATAGTTGTTTGTCTGTGCCGCAGCCGCCTGCCATTTCCCCAGAACCTGTTGGAGTTGCAGGTGAAATGGTAGGCACGGGCAATGTTTTGGTAGGGGGCGTGGCGTGATTTGCGACGTTGACGCTTTTACCGCCTCCCTTTGTCATGGCGTGCTGACAGTTTTTCTTACCAGTAAAAGAAAGTAACAATCTCAAATAGAGATATCAAGAATCATAGGTATAATATGTGATACTATTATATGTGAGGATATAATTATTTCGGCCAAGGTCAAAAAAAAAGCTGTTTTATTTTGCAAATGGTTATCATTATCAACTACACTACAGGTAGAAGCAGCGTAGCTTGTTACTGGCGGTTGTGTTGTTACCTGCGCCGTGGGGCAAAATGATAAAAAGGAGTAGCCGGTTGAAATGTAGTTTTAACGTTAAACTTTTGTGAGTACTTCTCTCGTGTTGACCCGTTATATGTCTGTAGGCTGCACGATTCAGGTATTACTAAAAACAGCCCCCAAAAGTGGGGTCTTAACATACGGGCATCTGTACAGGTGCCTCTGCATTACAACAAAAAGGAGAAGCAGGATGGCTGAAGAAACCATTGTTTTAACCCCTGATGGTATAGAATCCCCAGGAGATGAGGAAAAACAAAATCCTGAGAAGTCACTGATGGTCGCCAAGGACCTTCTTCCTGAAAATATTATGGTCATACCCCTTCACGACAGGCCTATGTTCCCGAAAATGATGGGGCCTATAATTGTAGACGACGCAGTTCTACAGCAAGCTGTTATGAAGCACATGAATCAAAATGCACCACTTTACTTTGGTCTCATTCTGCAGATACCAGCTGATGACGGTCTGGCGCGACCAGCATCGAGTCATGAAGATTTTTTTAAGGTAGGTGTTGTCGCAAGGGTGATCCAGGTCTCTCCTGTTAAACAAGGGGAGCCGTTGCAGGTACTTGTTCAGGCGTTGGAGCGGTTTGATATTCGTTCCATGCAAAAGGATAAGGCTATTTTTACAGCCGAGGTTCGTTATTGGTTTGAGACAATTCAAGAAAATAGTGAAGAATTGAAAGCGTATTCCGTAGCGATAATTGACTGTATAAAGGAATTGGTTAATCTCAACCCTCTTTTTAAGGAAGGCTTAAGCCTGTTGATTGAGAGAATAAATCTCAGTGATCCTGGATCGCTTGCAGATTTTGCCGCTTCAATGACGACTTCATCAGGAGTTGAAATCCAGAAGGTTCTTGAGACCATGGATATCAGAAAACGACTTGAGATGGTTTTGATTCTTCTGAAAAATGAAGTTGAGATTTCAAAGCTGAAAGCAAAGATCTCCAAGAGGATTGAAAAACAACTGTCTAAGCAGCAGAGGGAGTTCTTTCTTAAACAGCAGCTCCAGGAAATAAAAAAAGAATTGGGCTTGGCAAAAGATGACACCCAGGCTGAACTTGATAAGTATCAGAAGCGCTTAAAGAAACTTGTGTTGTCTGATGAGGCGAGAGACAAGGTCAAAGAAGAGATCGAAAAGTTAAAGCTTCAGGGCTCCTCGTCTCCTGAATTCAGCGTGACGAGGACCTATCTTGACTGGCTCACAGTTCTCCCTTGGGGGGTCTATTCAAAGGATAGTTATAATAGGGATAAGGCTAAAAAAATTCTAGACCGGGATCATTACGGGCTTGCCGACGTAAAAGATAGGATTTTGGAGCTTATCTCTGTGGGGTCTCTTAAGGGGGATCTTTCCGGGACAATTCTTCTTCTCCAGGGGCCTCCTGGGGTTGGTAAAACGTCTATTGGTAGATCGGTTGCCACCAGTCTTGGTCGAGAATTTTATCGTTTATCCCTTGGAGGAATGCGGGATGAAGCAGAAATAAAGGGGCATAGAAGGACATATGTCGGGGCAATGCCGGGTAAGTTTGTCCAGGCAATTAAAACCTGCAAAACGGCAAATCCAGTGATTATGCTCGATGAAATTGATAAGATCGGGGCAAGTTTTCAAGGTGATCCGGCTTCTGCCCTACTTGAAGTTTTAGATCCCGAGCAGAACCGGGAATTTCTTGATCATTACCTTGATGTTCGTTTTGATCTGTCAAAGATATTATTTATCTGTACCGCTAATCAGTTGGATACCATTCCCGGGCCATTGATGGATCGTATGGAAGTGATTCAGTTGCCTGGCTATATTCTGGAAGAAAAGGTGGAAATAGCAAAGCGTCACCTTGTTCCCAAGCAGTTAAAAGCACACGGTTTGACGGATAAGCAAATCAGCCTGCCTAAAGCTGTGATCTCTGGCATTGTTGATGGCTATGCTCGGGAGGCTGGGGTTCGTGGTCTTGAAAATTGCGTGAAAAAGATTTTAAGGAAAAGTGTCCAGAAGATCATTGAAAACCCAGAGCAGAAGATTCAGATCAAAAAAGCTGATCTTCGTGATTATCTTGGGAAGCGTTATTTCTCAGAAGATCACGCGTATAAAAAGCCAAGGGTTGGTGTGATAACGGGTCTTGCGTATACAAGTATGGGGGGGGCCACCCTGCATATTGAGTCTGTGGCTATTCCCACGGGGCAGGCCGGATTTAAACAGACAGGGCAATTGGGAAGTGTGATGGTTGAGTCCTCTGAAATTGCATATAGTTATGTGAGATCGCTGATGCAGAAGGATGCGGGAGGGGCTGAGTTCTTTAACAAGAACATGATCCATCTCCATGTGCCCGCAGGGGCAACGCCAAAGGACGGCCCGTCGGCGGGTATTACCATGGCATGTTCTCTGTATTCTATTGTTACAGGCCGGCCGGTGAAGGCCAATCTTGCCATGACGGGTGAGTTGACGCTCACGGGGATGGTGATGCCAATTGGTGGTGTTAAGGAGAAGATGATTGCCTCTAAAAGGGCCAAGGTGAAAGAAATACTTTTACCCAAGGACAATCAGGAAGACTTTGAACTTCTTCCAGAGCACATAAAAGCGGGTATTACGGCCCATTTTGTCTCAAATTTTGCAGATGTGCAAAAGATCTGTTTTACCTAGTATGCCCCTGGTCTTTTCTGACAGGACTCCCTACTCGCGTTAGTAACTTTAACTGTGAGTGGGGATTTTTTATGCCTTGGCTCTAAAAAATCTAGCTAGGTACAAAATTTTCTTTTTTGGGTGGACGAACGTGGAGGTGCTAGGGATACTGCAAAGAAAAAATGGAGCGGGAAACGAGATTCGAACTCGCGACGTCAACCTTGGCAAGGTTGCACTCTACCACTGAGTTATTCCCGCTCATTTTTGTTGCTGCTGAGGATGTGTTTTTTAGCAGACGTGGAAGGGGAAGTCAATAGTTTTTATTATACTTTTTCTTTCTGTAGTCATTTTTTTTCTGGTGTTGCTCATCTACTTAGGTGCTAGCAAACCCAAATATTATTGGCAATAAGCCATCATACGCTATGTTTATTGCCAAAAGATAGTAAAGCGAGGTGTGTGGCCTGGCTTTACTTTTATTGGCCCCTGGGGGCGCTTGTGAAGAGGAGGTGGACCAACAGTCGTTCTCGGACAGCCTCCTAGTCCGGTAGCAAGTCGTAGTAATAGGTGAGAATATCTGTACGGGTGACAATGCCGATGACTTTGTTGGACTGAAGGACAGGGAGATATCCCACGTCCTTTTCCTTCATGATACGCGCTGCCATGGTAGGTGACGTGTTGGGGGTGATAGTTATTACGTCCCTGGCCATGAATGCCTTCACAGGACTGTCCCATTGTCGTTGCTTTTTAATTCTTTTTAAGTCCCAGAGAACTGTGATTCCTAGTATTTCATCGTTTTCGGTGACGAGTATACCTCGGATCTTTTCTCTTTGCATAATTGTCTGGATCTCGCGCATCGTTGTGGTGGGAGGAACAGATACCACTGGGAAAGACATGATATCGGCAATTGAGACTGTTTCGCTTTTCTTTTCCAGAAGAATGGCTGATATCTTATCTTTTATCTGTGTGGGGGTGTATTTGGCTGTTTTAATGGATGCTGAACCGGCTCCGGCATGCCCGCCGCCCCCGAGAACGAGCATCACCTCTCCTACATGGATGCTTTCCACACCGCTCCTGCCTATGACCGTATTGGTTTCGTCGCTGATGAATATAACAAACAGGGCGTCAACGTTGATAATTTTACGATACATAGAAACCACTGCGGCGAGATTTGGGACCTTTTTGTCAAGTTTTACACAGTTAAAGCCCACGGGGTGACCGTTAATGGTTCGCTTTTCGGTCTTCTTCATCATTTCGAAGAGAATCTCTTTCTGGTTTTCTTCATAGGGAGGGTTGAGGAAGAAGTTGGCGACGTTGAGATCCGCTTTGTTTTCTAAAAGAAAAGCTGCGGCGCTGGCATCTTCACTGGTCGTTGATGGAAATGAGAGGTGGCCCGTATCTTCGTATAACCCTATAAGCATCACAGTGGAGTCAAGGGGGGTGAGTTGGGTCCCTTTCTTTTTCATCTCCCGGACAAGAAGGGTGACGGTGGCACCTATATGTTCTTTAAGCGACCAGGTGGGCTCGATATCCCCTTTGCCTGTCATATGATGATCCCAAAGATCAATCTCAAGTGCTTTATTGTTGCGAAGCTTATCCATGCGGTCAAGGCGGTGCCATTGATCGGTGTCAACTACGATGAGTTTGCTGACCTTCTCGTGGTCGATCTCGTTTGGCAGGACCAGGTTAAAAGCGGTCTTGTGGGTTGAGAGAAATTGCTCAACATTTTTATTGGTCATTTTGGGAACAACCCCAATACAACCGGGGTAGAGCAAGGTTGCCCCGATAACAGAGGCAAGGGCATCAAAATCTGTGTTTTTGTGAGTAGTTGCTATGAGCATTGTGTAGATGACCGTAAGAGGTTATTGAAGGTGGTACACGGGGCGTTTCGATTTGTTGAGATAGAAAGGCATGACTTTGTCTGCAAGGGCCGCCAAGGTCTCTTGGCGGTTATCCGGAGAGGGATGGGTGGATAGGAATTGAGGCGGTCTCTTACCGCCGATTTTCCCCATTTTTTGCCAGAGACTGACTGCCGCTTTCGGGTTGTATCCTGCTCTTGCCGCAAGTTCAATGCCGATTGCATCGGCTTCTTCTTCTGCTGTTCTACTGTTGGGAAGAGTGATTGCAATAGCGGCAGCAGCTGAACTCCCAGTGAGTATGGCCCCACCGTATTTATTGTCGCCAAGAGCTATCACCAGGCCCATTAGGCCAATCTGTGAGGCCATGGCCATGGACATTTTTTCTGCGGTGTGGTTCGCCAGTGCATGGGAAATCTCATGACCCATTACCTGGGCAATTTCGTCGTCGGTTGCTTTAGTTTGATTTATCAGGCCGGTATAGATGGCCATTTTCCCTCCGGCCATACACCAGGCGTTGACCGTTTCAGGGGCGTCGATAACCTTGACGCTCCATTGCCACTCACTTGACTGTGGGTAGAGGGAAATTGCCTGGGCGATGAGCTTGCCCGTGATCAGGCGAATTCTTTTTGACACCAGGACATCACTGTCAATTTTCCCATCTTTTTGGAGTGGCTTCAAAGTTTGTACATAGGCAGCCCGTGAGGATTCAATGGCCTGCTCAGGGGAAATGAGCATGAGCTGCGGTCTGCCGGTAGGACTGGTCGCACAGGCGGAAAGAGCGAAAAGTAAAATAAAAATAAGTAACTTTTTCATTATTCTGTTATCTCGTATTCTTGAGTGTTTTACTCTAGACCTCTGGTCAAAAAAAGATGGCACCACCTGAACTGATGAGAATACTAGTATTGGAACATGTTTATTCTTTGATTAGTATACTGGTGCTTGGTGGAATATCAAGTCAGTGGGGAGTAAAAACAACAACTCGTTTGCCCCGTTGGAAGGGTTGGTTATTGAGTTGACCCGCCTTTTATTTAATGCAAATCTAAATAATATCTGTAGGAACAATGCAATCACAATTTACCCATTCCAACCTGCGAAGGCTCTGGCTCTACCAACTTCAGGTTGAATTTGACGAGATCTGCCTCAACTATAACGTCCAGTTGGAACGGCCAATATTTGAAATTTCTGCGGGGGAAAAACAACTGGGTTGTTGGGAAAGTGGTACGAGAACCTTGCGTATCAGTGAGCATCTTATCGACTCCTACCCTTGGGTGATAACCCTCCAGGTACTCAAGCATGAAATGGCTCATCAATATTGTACGGAAGTCCTGAGCTCAAGGGAGACAGCCCATGGAGAGGATTTTAAGAAAGCCTGCTCTTTGTTGGGAGTGCTGCCTGAATTTTGCGGCTTTAGTGTACTGACTGAGGAGCTTCTCCTGCAGCTGAAAGGTCCTGGTAGTGGTGCAAGAAAGGGGCAAAAGGTTTTGCTTAAAATTGAAAAACTTCTGGCCCTTGGGAAATCTTCCAATGTGCATGAGGCTGAGACCGCTTTACGTAAAGCGAGTACGCTTATCGAGAAATATCATTTACAACAGCTCGGCACTTCGTCCCACGTAGCGTATACCGTCAGGGTAATTGAAACGAAGAAAAAGCAGATAGCGGCATATAAACGGTATATTAGCAGGATTTTGCAGGATTTTTTTTTGGTTCGAGTTGTTCTGTCCGAAATCTATAATCCACATTTAGATACGATGCAAAAAACAATTGAGTTAATGGGGACTAAGGAAAATGTGGCCATCGCGGAATACTGTTATGACTTTCTTGAAAACCGGCTTGCTTTCTTGTGGAAGGAGTTCAGCTTGCGTACTGCGAGTTCAGGGAGAACTCAAAAAAACAGTTACTACCTTGGTGTTGTCTTGGGTTTTTGGGAGAAACTTCAGGAGCAAAACTGCAAGAGAGCTGAAGACACAGTTGTACAACCGTTGCGGCAAGAGCTTCTTGTGGTAGAAGACCGACGCTTGGACTCCTTTGTGCAACTGCATCATCCCTATCTGCGGAAAAGAGCCTCGCGTCGTTCCAGGATAGATAAAAATATTTACAATGAAGGTAAACAGGCCGGGCGTACTCTTACCCTCTCAGAAGGTGTGGGGGCTGGCGGAGCGGATTGCCGCCGCTTAATCGAATAAGTTTCTGCGCGACGTGTTAGCTGTAAAATCCGGGTGTAATTGTACGCTCTTTTCTTCGCTGTCTCTTCCCACTGCTTAATTTTCTGTTCTTTGTTCTTTGTTCTTTGTTTTTCTGGGTTACTTATTGCAAAAGAAAAACTGTACAATATAATTAGGAAACAATTTTTGTTTCAATATTCTATCGGTGAAAACATGCGCCAAATCATTTTTGTACTGAATACATTAGCCTTACTTATAGTTTCCTGTACCTTGAGTTATGCCACTGACAAGCCAGTCGTTTTTGTCAGTATTATGCCCCAAAAATTTTTTGTAGAACAGATTGCGGGTGATCTCGTGGATATTCAGGTTATGGTTAAACCCGGGGCAAGCCCCGCGACCTATGAGCCGAAGGTTTCACAGATGAAAAAATTAGCCGTAAGTGATATTTATTTTGCCATTGGGGTTCCCTTTGAGCGGGCTTGGCTTGCTCGGATAGCCGGGGTGAATTCGCAGATGAAAATTGTTAGAACCGATAGAGGTATAGATAAACTCCTTATGGAAAAACACCTCCATCAGGAGGAACATGGGCAGGAGGATCAGATCCATAAGGGCCATGGTAAAAGTTATCATGGTGGCTTGGATCCACATATCTGGCTTTCCCCGCATCTGGTAAGCAAACAGGCGGCTGTTATTGCGGCCTCTTTAGAAGATCTCATTCCTGAAAAAGCCGCTGTCTTTGCGTCTAATTTAGTACTTTTTCAAGAAAAAATTGAGACGCTGGATGCAGAGTTGCACCGCATACTGGCTGGGAAAGAAGATCTTCGTTTCATGGTGTTTCATCCGTCTTGGGGCTATTTTGCCAAGAACTACCATCTCAAACAAATTCCCATTGAGATTGAAGGGAAGGGGGCAAAATCATCACAATTAAGAGAGCTTATACTCTATGCTAGGAGTGAGGGGATTAAGGTGATTTTTGCCCAACCCCAGTTCTCCCGCAAAAGTGCAAGATTGATTGCAAGGGAGATTGATGGGCAGGTCATAACCGTAGACCCGTTGGCGGAGGATTGGCTTGAAAATATGAAAATTGTAGCAGAAAAATTTAGGGAAGCAGTACAATGAACAGAGTAAGTGTAACCGAACCGATAGTGGAGATTTCACACCTCTGCTATTCAATTGATGGGCTTGATATCTTGCACGATATTAACCTGACTGTAAATAAGGGCGATTTTATCTCCGTGATTGGTCCCAACGGTGGGGGGAAGACAACTTTGTTGAAGTTGATTCTTGGCCTACTGAAACCCACCCGGGGGACGATTACAATGGAGATAAATAAAGAGAAGCCATCGGGGAGATTTGCTATCGGTTATGTGCCTCAGCATGTGAATCATAATTTAAGCTTTCCAGCAACGGCTCTTGATGTTGTACTGATGGGAAACCACAAGCCGGGGCGTCGATTTCGTTTTGGCAATACAGCCGTTGATCGAGACCACGCCCATCAGACTCTAGAGAGATTAGGTATTGGGGATTGTGCCGGTAGAAAAATCATCGCCTTATCCGGCGGTCAGCGGCAACGGGTGTTGATTGCCCGGGCCCTTGTTTCCCAGCCAAAGCTGCTGGTGTTGGATGAGCCTACAGCATCTATTGATACCAAGGGGCAAACCGAATTTTATGAGCTGCTTGTTGAGCTGAATAAAGAATTGACTATTCTTATGGTGAGTCACGATCTTCTTGTTGTCTCCAACTACGCTAAATCATTTGCATGCTTGAACCGCCGGCTGCATTATCATCAATCCTTTGGCTCTTCTGTGGAAGTTTTTGATGCATTTTATTCCTGCTCTGTAGAGGAGATGTGTCCAGTCGATGTTATTTCAAAAGACAAATCAGGCGTAATGAATGAGGCGGACCATGATTGATGCTTTGCAATTTGAGTTTATCCGAAATGCGCTGTTTGCAGGCCTTCTTGCCAGTATTATTTGTGGGGTGGTCGGAACGTTAATAGTTGTCAATCGTCTTGTCTTTCTCTCCGGAGGCATCGCCCATAGCGCTTACGGTGGGATTGGCCTGGCCTTTTTTATGGGCTGGCCTTACATGCTTGGTGCGACCAGTTTTGCCTTTGCCTCATCCATGATTATGGCGGCGGTTTCGCTTAAATCAAAACAGCGGGCGGACACAATCATTGGAGTGATGTGGTCTGTGGGGATGGCCACAGGTATTCTCTTTCTTGACATGACCCCAGGCTATAATGTTGATTTGATGAGTTATCTCTTTGGTTCTATCCTCAGTGTTCCTGGGTCAGAACTTATAAGTATGGGCTGTCTTACTGCGGGTGTGCTGTTTCTGATTTTCTTTTTCTATGATGATTTGCTCGCCATGTCCTATGATGAAGAATTCGCTCAGGTTCGCGGTGTTGCTGTTCGTCCTCTGTACTTTATGCTTATTGGCACTGTTGCTATTACTGTGGTCATTGTTGTGCAGGTTGTGGGACTCATACTTGTTATTGCGCTGCTGACAATACCGCCTTATATCTCAGAAAAATATACGAAATCTCTTCTGCAGATGATGATGCTTTCCATACTCCTAGGTATGGTGTTCATCACTGCGGGGCTCTGGGGTGCGTACAGATATGACCTCACTTCAGGGGCGACTATTATCTTTGTTGCTGGAGCCGGTTTTTTTCTCTCTCTTCTTGTAGATACGTTGTTTTCCATGAGAGAGAGGCGTTTGTGGCTCAAGGCTCATGAGTAACTGGTCCAGCAAGCAGCGCAATGTTCATGGAAGATACGGGCTAGGCATTGATCATCTCGTCCACTAGCATTTTGTCCATGAAATCAAGGACAAACTGTCTCTGGATGGGACTTGCATGGGCAATACAGGTACAGTGGAGGTTTGTTTGGCTACGGACGAGAAGCTCAAATTTAACCCCACTGTGGCTGACTTCAACCGCCAGACAAAATGGACCGTGTTCCTCATGGCCCTGTTGAGCCTCAGCAAGCAGATCGGTGGGGATTCCAAGCCAATACAGGCCGACCATGGGACCTTGTTTAAGGGTTCGCTTCAGGTAGGAGTCGATGTTGTCGAGCTCCATGGGGGAGAGCTCATCAATTACTATTTGTCGCATGATAAAAACATCCTTCTATAGATGAGATTTATTAAAAGAGTTAAAAGTGATTTATATATCGAGCCAAATGTCATTTTGGTTGAAGTTTTCAAAACCTTCTTCTCGAACAACCCCCATATTCTCAAGGCGTATCCCACCCCAACCTGGAATATAAATACCCGGTTCTACCGTCACAATCATTCCCGCTTTTAGCTTCTTCCTGCTGCGTGGAGACAGAGATGGGGCTTCATGGACGGCAAGGCCCACGCCGTGGCCAAGAGAGTGGCCAAAGTTGTCGCCGTAGCCCTCTCTGACAATCACCGCTCGGGCGCATTGGTCCGCCTCACATCCGCGTATGCCCGCTCTAATTGCGGCCATACCGGCCCGTTGTGCCTGGCGGACGATACGGTGGAGCTTGAGGTAGCGCTTGGTAGGTTTATTGGGCACAAAGTTTCGGGTCATGTCAGAACAGTAGCCATTGAGAATAAGACCCATATCAATGGTAAGGCTTTTGTTCTTCCTCAGTTTGGCAGTACCCGGTACAGCGTGGGGAAGTGCGCCGTTTGCACCTGTTGCCACAATTGTTTCAAAGCTTGGGCGTTCGGCGCCATATCTGCGCATGGCTGTTTCGATGGCAATGGCTACATCAATTTCAGTTTCATAGTCTGAAAAAGATGAATATACCTCCTCAAACACTTTTTCATTGAGTTGTACTGATTGCTTGAGAAGCGAAATCTCGTCCTCATCTTTGATGATTCGAAGGTCTTCAACAAGACCTTCTGCAGGGATGAGAGAGACACCTTTTTTTCCTAACAGCTCAGACATCTGTGCTACGGTACTGTGCAGGGTGTAGTGGGATTCAAAACCCAGCTTGGCGACACCGAGGTCGGGTAAGAGTTGACCTAGCAACTCAATTACACCTTTCGGATAAAGAATAACCTCAATGTCTTGGGTCTCCTGTTCCGCCTGAAGTTTGAAGCGAAAATCAGTAAGCAGAAACACAGGACCTGTACGCAGAATCAAGAGGAACCCAGAACTTTCGGCAATTCCATGGTCCGCGCCACTGTAACCACTAAGATAACGGCGGTTTTCCGGTTGGCTAATGAGGATCGCGTCCAGTTTTTTACGTTCGATCTTTTTGCGTAACTTGAGTAGGCGTTTTTGATAGTTCATGGCTATTGAATTTCCTGGGAAAGATTCTATTTTACTCGTACGGGTCTATGCCTGCTTTGAGAAAAGTCGCAATATCATTTCTTTACGCTGATTCATCGCCTCGTTGTACTGATTGTTGAGGGTGGTCAGCATTTTTGCCAGTTCCTCATTGTACTGGGGGTGCATGGCATGGTTGATTTCACCTTGGGATTCCGAATCCGTAGGCATTTGTTGCTGTTGCATTTGGGCCTTTAGCGCCTCTTCAAGTTGTTGGGTGCTCTGGTCCTTGTGTTGGCCGTACTGATCAAGAATCTGACCAAGTTCCTGGCAGATAGTCTGGATTTCACTGTTGTCCTGGGAGAGAGTCAGTATTCCTTGGAGAGCCGTTTGGCCAGTGCTTTGGAGGTCGACATCTCTTGGGAGAACGATGTTGCGGAGCAGGGTCTGGGCCATACCTTGTTTTATTGGTCCTCGTTCTGCTTGCGTATAGGAGTCCAGGGTTGTGACAAAGTCTGTATCCCCCGAGTTGATGTAATCTGCAGCACGTTTCATTCCGGTTTTGATCAGGTCGTCACTTGCGGTGACCTCCGGTGCTGCTTCTGCCATTCTGGCTGCTCGTTCCATTACCATTTCCATTGTACTCTTTATCTCAGCCATATCGGGTCCTTTTTTATTGTACTCAAATTGTGTAGCGAATATTTTGTCATAACTGACGTCAGATTTGTAGAGACTGTACAACAGAGTCCTACCCTTGGCAAAGGAAAACCTCGGTAATGAGGTTGCTTTTGTCCCCTTTAGATCCAGTCTTAAGCATCGTTTTTTTTCCTTAATCTCGCTGCAAAAAATCCATCAATAGATGGCGATGGCAGGGGGTGAAAGAACCCTTCTTTAACTAAGTCTCGGGCTGCCTCAGGAAGGAACGGGCTACAGTCTGTGAGCTCAAATTGTGGCTGATTTTGCAGAAATAATTCAATGACTTCTGTATTCTCTTCTGGCTCCAGGGAACAGGTGGCATAGACGAGTATTCCCCCGGTTTTGACAAGTGTTGCAGCATGGGACAGGAGTGCCAGTTGCTCGTTGTGATAGTGCTTGAGGTCATCAACCGTTCTGTTCCAGCGAATATCAGGGTGTCTGCCGATAACTCCGGTGCCCGAGCAGGGGGCGTCAATGAGGATTCCGTCAAAGAGGGGTACCGTTGTTGTCGTCACGTCAAGAAGACTGACCTGGTGTATGGTGAGTGGTGGAGACGTAAAGAGCCTTTCCATGTTCTCGTTAAGTTTTTGTAGGCGGAATGGTTCGGGGTCCACCGCATGGACGTGGATTTGTAGTTTTGCGGTTTCTTGTAGAATATGAGATGTTTTACCGCCAAGACCAGCGCAACCGTCGAGGTAATTGCCGCCAAGGACAAATGGCGCGAGGAGGCCTGTTGCAAGTTGTGCAGCCTCATCCTGGACTTGGAAATAACCCTCCTGATAGCCCGGTAGAGTGGTGATAGCCCCAGAAAATTCAGGGAGGACTATAGCGTCCTTTGCATAGTGGCCTACACGGGCAGCAATACTTTCTTCCGCAAGAAGTTTCATAAACTCGGATTTATCGATACGAGTTGTGTTGACCCGAAGGCTGAGGATGGGCTCTTGGTTATTATGGCGGCACATTGCTGTGGTTGCTTCCTGGCCAAAATTATTCTGCCATCTGTCAGTGAGCCACTCGGGATGGTTAAGTATTTCTTGGCCTTTATTGTTTGTCTGGGATTTCTTTTCAAGTTCTTCTTTTGTTCTAAGAGCTTGGCGGAGTATCCCGTTTACAAAGCCGTGGAGACGTTTGTGGATTTTTGCGACTTTGCAACTTTCCACCGCCTCATTGACGGCGGCAGAATCTGGAATGCGATCAAGGAAAAATATTTGGTATAGACCAACAGCAAGAGTCTGGTGGATATACAGATCCATTTTGCGGATTGGGGTGCGGGAGAGTATCGCAAGCATTCTGTCAATAAATTGGCGTTTTCGTAAGACTCCGTAGACTAATTGCATGGTCAGGTTACGTTCATTGGACGGGAGGTCGAAGCGCCCGACAACGCGGTCAAAAACCGGTTTTACAGGGGCCTGGTTTTTCACCAGTGAAGAAAGGATTTTGGCTGCACAGTAGCGAGCTGATCTGGAATTGTTTTTTTGCAAAATATGTAAACCTGAAAGGGTTGAACTTGAAGAGAGTATGTCGCGACGTGTTGTTTTGTGTTTGTTGTACGGGGGGGCAATGGACTTCACTTCTACGCGAAGCAGCTACTATACTAGCAGTTAATTTGTTTCCAGGCTATGCAAATTAAGTTGCTGAAATACGATTCGTATGCCGCGTGTCAGGCCGCCTTTTATTGGACAATCTTGAGTAGGACTGTTATATTTATCGGTGTAAAAAAGGTAACTATTCAGCACCACTCCAACTCGGTCTATTGTCGTTTTTTTATTAATGAAAATTGTCTGCTTTTAAGCCCCAAATTAAACGGGTTTGTGGCAGTGATGAAACGTTTTTGGCTGTGGTTTGCTCGATCTGGAGGGCCACTTGGGTCGTTACAAAATAAGAATGTCTAAAAAAATATTAAAAAACAAAAATATGTTGTTATGCAAATAAAAAACTGGATGCTGGCGTTGCTGCTTGGGGTCATTTTCGCCTCAACAGCACAGGGCTATACCAGAGAAGAAGTTGTCAAAAGAGGATATCTGCAGTGCGGGGTTTCAACTGGGATTCCTGGTTTTTCATCCGTTAATGAAAAAGGCCAATGGTCCGGTTTTGATGTGGATTTTTGTCGCGCTGTTGCAGCTGCAACCCTTGGAGATGCGAGCAAAGTTGATTTTTTACCCCTGGCGAACAATGAGGCGTATACCGCATTACTTTCCGGTCAAGTTGATCTTCTTGCGCGGCAGGCTGAATGGACGTTTACCAGGGATTCTGCTTTAGCAGTGCATTTTACCGGGGTGAGTTACTATGACAGCCAGGGGTTTCTGGTGTTGGATAGACTCGGAGCTCAATCCATAAGAGACTTGAAGAAGGCAAAGATCTGTGTCGCGGTTGATTCGGATGAGGCGGTTCGTCTGATCGATTATTCTGATCGCAATTTCATGGAATTTAAAACGGTAGCGTTCGAATCGTGGGACTTGGCGATTAAGGCCTTAGGTAGTGCCTGTGATGTACTCTCTCTTAAAAAGTCCAGGCTGTATGTCGTGAAAAAAGAGTTGAAGTCGTCACTCTCCGCTGTGATTTTGGATGAAGTGATCTCCAAAGAACCACTGGGGCCAGTTGTCCGTCAGGGCGATGATGTCTGGTTTAATATAGTGCGCTGGACCCTCTTTGCTCTGGTTGATGGCGAAGAGCTTGGCATTACCTCAAGCAATATAGAGGAAATGAAAATTAGCAACAGTCTTGTTGTCAAAAGGTTTTTCGGTCTGGAAGGAAACAGTGGTAAAGGTATTGGCCTTGCTAGTGACTGGGCGGCCGAGGTCATCCGGCAGGTAGGGAATTACGGAGAAATATTTGAGCGTAATATAGGCGGGGGCTCTGGTCTGAACATTGACAGAGGGTTTAATAAGTTATGGAACAAAGGTGGGCTGCAGTATGGGCCGCCGTTGAGATGAATTAATCCATGTATAGCGGGGAGTTGTAATGTACAATCAAAGGCGAAAAAATGTTGTAGTGACAGGTTTATTGTTCTTGTTAGTCTTTACAGGTGCAGGGGTAAATGCGACCGAGGTCGCCGACTCTACGGTCGCTACGGCGCCGGAATCAGGAACCTGGGATAAAGCGGGTAAAGAATTTTCAAAGGTGATAGATGGCATTGGTGATGCATCCGAAGACAGCTGGGAAAGTACCAAGGACAGTGTCTCTCGCTCCTATGAAAAGGCGAAAATAAAGAGCGTCGAAACCTGGTCAAAGACAAAAGTAAAGAGCGGTGAACTTGTTGATGAATCCGTTGAGGCTTCCGCCGAAGCAGCGGACATAGTTGCAGAAAAAAGCAAAGATGCCTGGAAAAAACTCAAAGAAGGTTCCGCAGATATTATGGACAAAACCAAAAGTAAAATTCATGAAATGAGTGGTCCCGCTCAACAATAGCCCTACATCTTTAGTTCTATTGTTTTAAGGGCGATCTTCTTGCCTAGTGTGCCTTGTTTCTCTCTCCTTTACACCCTGTCTCTTCATGAAAACCGGAGCCTATCAAAAAGTTGTACTCATTTTTCTTCTTGTCGTTTGCTGTGGCACAGGATACTGGTCATATCGTTATCTTGCACGATTAAACGCAGAGATACAAGAAACCTTCAATGGTAAAAAATGGGACCTTCCAGCTATTGTCTATGCCAGACCCCTTGAAATTTTCCCGTCCATGCGGCTTGATCCTGATTTACTTGAAAAGGAACTCCAGCTTGCAGACTACCGAAAAGAAACCCCTGTAGCCGCTGCAGGAGGATATTCTAGAGTTAAGGATAATTTTCAAATTTTCACCAGGGGCTTTTCTTTTGCCAGTGGTTTTGAAGAATCTGTAGTTATGTTCGTGAGTATCGATGGTGGTGTTGTCTCCCGGATACGTTCAGGTGTCTCGGGGGAAGAGCTGGACTTTGTACGGCTAGATCCTGCACGGATAGGTAGTTTTCATCCCCAGGTACATGAAGACAGGCTTGTGCTTGAATCGATACACATTCCAAAACTCCTTCGTTTGGGGCTGATCGCCGTGGAAGATAGGGCGTTTACGTCCCATTACGGTGTTTCTCCTGTCGCGATTGGTCGGGCTCTTGTTGCAAACCTCAAAGCAGGCAAAATGGTTCAGGGCGGCTCTACGCTTACCCAGCAGCTCGTTAAAAATCTTTTTCTGGATCATCGACGGACCTTGAAGAGAAAGATAAATGAGGCCTTGATGGCACTTCTCTTGGATTATCATTATGCCAAAGATGAGATCATGGCCGCCTATATCAATGAGGTGTTCCTCGGTCAGGATGGGGCGAGGGCCATACATGGCTTTGGTCTAGCTAGTCAATTCTATTTCCGCAAAGATCTGCACGATCTTTCGGTGGGACAACTGGCAACCCTTATTGGCATGGTGAAGGGGGCAACGTATTATAATCCCAGAAGACACCCTGCGCGTTGTATAGGCCGAAGAGACGTTGTTCTGCGTGTTCTTCGTGATGAACACATTATTTCGGAATTTATATATAGCGCCGCCGTCGCAGAACCTCTAGGGGGGGATGTAAAACAAAAAAATGGCTTTAACCGGTTCCCGGCCTATCTCGATCTTGTGCGCTTTCAATTACAGTCTGAGTATCAGAGAGACGACCTCCAGACAAGGGGGCTCAGAATACTAACAAATCTTGACCCTCAAGTGCAGTGGCAGATAGAGGATAGCTTTGAAGATACCTTGACGAGGCTTGAGGCAAAAAGAGGTCCTACGGGGGTGGAGGGTGCAGTTGTAATTACAAAAAGAGAGACCGGAGAGGTGGTTGGTCTTTTGGGCGGAAGAGGAGGGAATGCTTCGAGTTTTAACCGGGCTCTTGATGCTAGCCGTCCCATTGGTTCGTTGATAAAGCCCGCTGTCTTTTTAACGGGGCTAGCGGAGGGGTATACGTTGAGCTCGCCTCTCCTTGACAGTTCTGTTGGTCTGGATAAGGATGGCGGTGGTTGGAGTCCTGAAAACTATGATAAAAAAGAGCATGGTGTCGTGCCGTTCTACATCGCTCTTGTGAGGTCTTACAATCTGGCTACGGTGAGGCTTGGCTTAGATGTTGGCCTAGAAAAGGTAATAGAGACAGTAACACGGCTTGGCTTTCCCAGGCAGATCCCCGCCTACCCCTCTCTCTTATTGGGCGCAGTCGAAATGTCCCCCCTGGAGGTGAGTCAGATCTATCAAACTATTGCATCTGGTGGCTTTTACCTGCCTTTGCGGGCTATCCAGAGTGTGACGACCCAAGATGGGGAGCTTGTTACAAGGTATGGGCTTGAGATTGAGCAACGGTTTTCCCCGGCGCTCATGGAGCTGCTGGTCCATGTCTTGTCCAGGGTGGTAACTGAAGGTACCGCCAGGGGCTATCCGTTTGATCGAGAGAAGTTTTACGCGGGGAAAACAGGTACATCCGATGGATTGAGGGACAGTTGGTTTGCAGGGTTTTCTAACGAATATAGTGGTGTAGTATGGCTCGGAAGAGATGATAATAGGCCGACACCGTTCACGGGGAGTTCGGGGGCGTTGCGGGTCTGGGGCTCTATCATGGAGTCCATTGGAGGGAACTCAAGTGCTCTACAATCCTCGTCCGCGGGCCTTGTTTGGGTCACTGTAGACGTGCAAAAAAATAATGGAACAGCTGCGGAGGGGTTTGGCCTTACCCGTCTGCCCTACCTAAGAGGAACAGAGCCGCAGCAGCTGTTGAGAACGCGGGATTCAGGCTTGCAGGCCATAGGAAATAAGGCGAAAGATCTTATTAAATCGATAAATAGATTGTTTAACTAAAATCCGGCGGCCGGTGAGCCAGGTGTGTGCTTTTCGCGGATTGTGCTCGTTTTTTTGCATACTGCGAATGCAAGGTTGGGGTGAACATATGGGTATACTACTATGATCCGATATTTAGAACGGTATTGTTCAGCAATAAGAGTGTGGCAGTTTGTTTTATTGTCTTGTTTTCTCATGCTGCTTTATGGCTGTGGTGGCAGAACAATGGCACCTGTCTATGAACCAGGGCAGGGGGTAGCATACCCAAAACCTACTGCTCCAAAAATGACGGTTGAACCGCCGACGATTTCAAGAGATCGTTGGTTGGGACCAGCCGCCCCTTTATATCGTAAAGCTAAGATTCTTTTAGAAAAAAAGGCTTACAGGCAGGCTGAACTATCCATGGAACGTGCCCTGCGTATTGAACCCAAAAATGGCTACTACTGGTATACTCTTGCTGAAATAAAACATGCGGAGAGGCAGTACAGTAGAAGTATACAGCTGTGTCTTAAATCAAAGAGTCTTGCAGGTGGTGACCTGAATCTTATACGGCTCAATGAACAGCTTATGGCAAAGAGCAGATAGCTTTTTGGGGCCGTTGTCCCTTGCTGAGTTGTCCTCCTGTTTGCCTGGGTTTATCTCTTTGCACCTGAATGTTTTGTCCAGAAATCAGGGTGGAGCATGACGAGCAAGGGAATACATTCCAGCCTTCCGACGACCATATCGACGATGAATATAATTTTTGTTGGTATCGATAGATAACCGAAGGTCCCCATTGGACCAATTTCACCAAATCCCGGACCTATATTGCCTATGGTGGCAGCTGTGCCAATAAATCCTATTGATGCACTACCTTCTATCATGGTTACAAGCAGTCCGGAGAGGACCATGAGAACGACATAAAATAGTAAAAAACCGAGAACCTGCCGCTGGGTTTCATCGGGCACAGTTGTTCTGTCAATTTTGATAGGGAGTATGGCGTGGGGATGCACAACTTGGGTTAATTCCCGTTTAAGAAACTTAGCCATAAAAAGAATACGAACCACCTTCACACCTCCTCCGGCAGAACCAGCACAGCCCCCTACAAACATTACCGCGAGCAAGACGGCTTGGGCTGGTACCAGCCACAGGGCAAAGTCAGCGGATGAAAAACCAGTAGTGGTGATGATAGAGACAATCTGAAACAGACTATCGCGGAGACTCTCTGTGGCAGGTTTTCCGTGGCCAAACAGTAGGATGCAAAAAAGAATTGCCGCTAAAAACGTTATGATAAAAGCGTAGAGTCTGAACTCCTCACTGGCAAAGAGTGGTCGTGGCTTTCTTTGCACCATGAATCGATACAGAAGTGCGAAGTTGCTGCCAGCCAGAAACATGAAGGCTGTTATTATCCATGTGACTGCATGGTTGTTGTAGCCCATAATTGATTCGGGGTGGGGGGAAAAGCCCCCCGCTGCCATAGTGGTTAAACCATTACAAACCGCAGCAAAAAGGGGGAGTCCTGCATAGTAGAGCAGGCTGATTTCCACAACTGTCAGCAGTACATAAATAAGCCATAGGGCTTTTGCTGTATTGGTGATACGGGGTGTTATCTTCTCGTCGGTGGGGCCTGGGGCCTCGGCAAAGAACATGCGTCGTCCAGCCACCGCAAATTGTGGCAGAATGGCAACAAAAAGAACTATAATACCCATTCCTCCCAGCCATTGGCTGAGGCTACGCCAGAAGAAAAAGACCTTGGGATAGAGGGAGAAGTCTTTTAAAATTGTGGCCCCGGTGGTTGTTATTCCGGACACAGATTCAAAATATGCATCCAGCGGGCTCAGGCCGTAAAACAGGTATGGAATGGCACCTATTCCAGCGGTAACCAGCCAGGTGAGAGTGACCACAAGCAACCCTTCAGATCGTTTTATGGTATCAAAGTTTCTGTTCCATCCACCTCTGTACTGGAGCAATAGACCAAGAGCAATAGCACAAAGTGAGGCGGTGCAAAACGGGAGGATTGATGTGTACTCATGTTCAAGGAGAGCGACCACAATGGGGGTGAGGATGATAGCCCCAAATCCGAGCAGAATGAGCCCAAGTGCATTGCCTACCATGTTAGTACCTTCTCTCTGGGAATTAGTTATAAAACAGGAGGTTGTAAATACTGTTACTGTGCTCGTCGTAACGTTACCACCAGCCAGTTGGGGGCGAGGGCTTTAGGGCCGCTATCCCGGTGTATCTGTCCTTTTCAGGGGGCGGCTTTTCATTGATGAAATACCGCTTGAATTGCTTTTGTGTTTTCTGTAATTGTAAAAATCTTTAGCTGATCACCTGCTGATATCAGGCTGAGACCGTTGGGTATGATCACCTTTTTGCCACGCTTGATGGCACCAATAATTGCGTTATTAGGGAGGTCAAGATCCATGACTTTGGTGTCGTTGAAGGTCTTGGCCACAGTTACTAGAAGAACCTCGCCCTGGCCTCCTGCAACCAGAGCCAAGATGTCCGCATCCTGGTTCTGGATAACATTGAGTAACTCTTTCATTGCCGATTCTTTTGGAGAGACCACCACATCAACGCCCACTTTTTCAAAAAGTTTCGCATTACCTTCGTTACTGGTTCGGGTGATTATTTTTCTTACTCCAAGTTGTTTAACGAGAAGAGAGCAGAGCAGGTTTTTTTCGTCATTACTGGTGACGCATACCACCACATCAGTTTTGCCGATTGCTTCGTCTTCTAGTAGCTCAAGGTTTGTGCCATCACCCTGCAGTACCAGGCTTGTTTTTAGGTTGTCCGCGAGGAAGTTGCAGCGATCTTCATCGAGCTCAATGATTTTAACTTTAATTCGCGCCTGTTCCATCAGTTGAGCAAGAAAATATCCAACATTACCCCCACCGATAACAGCAGCTGAGGTTATTTTGTTATTTTTTTGGAAAAGATTGGTTGCTAGAAGGTCCAGGGCCTGACTTGTGCCCATGAAGATGACCTTGTCTCCTAAGAGTATCTCTGAAGTGCCACTGGGGATGGAGAGGATACTCTCCCTCGTTATCCCTACAATGAGTACGCCTTCTGGGAAGGTATAGTTCTTTATTTTCCTGTTACAGAGCGGCGAATCCTCTTTGATGCGATATTCAAACAATTTTGCCTGTCCATCATCGAAGTATTCTACATCAACGGCCTCGGGCACCATGATGATACGAAAAATGTCCTGGGTGAGCAATTGTTCGGGCCAGATGACGGTATCGACATCGTATTTTGTCTGGTAGCGGTGATGGACATCCGCTGTTAAATTGTTGTAAATGCTATGCTTGCTGACAAAACAGACCGTTTCGATGGGGGTGATCTTTTTGACGGTCCAGCAGGCAACAATATTAGCTTCGTCGATCAGAGAACAGGCAATAAACAGGGTGGTTTGTTGCATATTGGCTTTTTCGAGGGTGGCTATATCCGCGCCACTTCCGGTGATGTGGCTGATATCAAGGTTGCCAAACTTTTCTGCTAGTGTTTCCTGCTCATCAATGATGGTTATATCGTGCTCCAGACAGAGCCGGGAGGTGATCATATAGCCAACCTCGGTTGCACCGTATATCAGAATCTGCATTTTCTTTGCCCTGTTGTTTATCTACAAGTACTTACGTCTTATGTGTTAGATGATGTCCTACTGTTTATTGGCATAAAATACACTTCATGTTTTTGTATTTCAAGAGATCTTGTGAAGAACTGCTTACACCGAAGGAACAACAAACGTGAGCTTGGACTAAGCCCCCGTTTGTTGGGGAAATGAATGCTCAGGATTTTGTGTTATGCCGCAGCTGTACCCAGGTATCGGAAGCGAGAGTAAACATTGATGGTGGGGGCGCTATTTACTGAGGCTTGCGAAAGCCAAAAGGTTTAGGAAGTTTTTCTCCCTGGGCCATCTGTTCTGCTTCATCTTCTGTGTTGAGGTAGGTTACGCCGACATTAAGTACCTTCTCGTCTTTGTTGATCCGATCAATGATTGTTTCCATCTCTTCTGAAGATGTTGTATCGAGTACAGCAACAATATTAGCTTTTTCGTCAGCGCCGTGGACCTCTACTTGCGGAAATTGCTGTAGCTCGGAGAGGACTTCGTCCAAGTGTTCCGGGGTGCTGGTAATAATGACTCCACTAATTGGCATCTGTTGTGCTCCACGGTGATTTTTGAGGCGTAAGTGGTAAAACCGATAGTTTGTCGTTGGTTTTACGGGCTGCTTTTCGTAACTCAGCAACGGTTAAACAATATAGGGTCTCAGCGGTTGAGGCCCTGATAGGCGTTTGATCTGTACAGCACATATTTTAAATTCTGGCTCTTTGGAGCCGGGATCAATGGCATCTTTTGTCACCTTATTAATCATACGATCTTTGTGTTGATCGTGCCAGTAGACAAAGACCATGCCTTCTATGGGGCCTTCATACACCTTGGCTGGTAATTGGTTGACACCTCGCCGAGATTTTACCTCAACCATATCGCCGGGTTTAATGCCGAGCCGCTCTGCGTCTTTTGGGTTAACCTCAACGTAGGCATAGGGGTTTGCCCGAAGCAGTTCAGGGATTCTTCCGGTCATGGACATGGTGTGCCAGTGATCGATGATTCTTCCGGTGGAGAGATAGAACGGGTATTCTGCATCCGGGATTTCATCCGGGTCAGCCTGATCTCGATGCCAGATCCACAGAGTGCGGTCGGCGTGTGCCGGGCCGTAAAATTGATAGGGAAGATCATTCTTTGATTCCGTATCCGCCATTGGGTCGCGACCTTTGACAAATTTTTTCACCGTTCCTCCGGTGAGGGCGTATTCGGCTGTAGGGGCTGGCCATTGCACACCATCTGCCATCTGTTCGAGTACCTCGTAGGTGGCTCCTCGAAGGTCGTTGTCGCGCTTTGCTGTAAGCTTTTGGGTGTATTCATTCCAGATAGCCATGGGTAGCTCATAATCTTCTTCGAGGCCATCAAAAGGTACAATACACTGGGTAATGACAGGGTCGTTCATCTTTTCTGCTAGTTTTCTCGCCCACTCTCGGATGATCCAAACTTCTGGCATAGCATCTCCGGGAGAATCGATCGCTTTTTTGGTGATTTGTGAGCGACGTTCTGTACAGCCGAATACTCCGGTTTTTTCAAAGTGAAAAGAGGTGGGCAGGACGAGGTTAGATTTTTGGGTGGTTAAGGTGGGAAAGATATCCGTCGTGACTATGAAAACATCCTCCCGGTCCATTCCCTTGTTGTAGAGATTACAGTTAGGCAGACTCTGTACAGGACTGGTGCAGTTAATCCAGATGGCCTTTATCTTTGCCTCGTTGATTGCCGAAAACATTGCCATGGTATGCAGGCCGGGCTTTGGTGGAATACGACCAGCCGGAACCCCCCAGGCTGCTTCGACCTCGTTGCGTAGCTTTTCTTTTACCACTAGGCGATGACCTGGCAGAATATGACAAAGCCCGCCGCCCTCACGGACTCCCCCGCAGGCATTGGGTTGGCCTGTAAGGGACAAGCTGTCGGCTCCATCTTTTAACAGCTGTCCCGTGAGGATATGGAGGTTGTGCATCAGATTATTTGCCCAGACACCTTGTTTGCGCTGGTTAAGGCCCATGCTCCAGAGGCTCATGGTTCCTTTTGATGTTGCAAACCAACGGGCGACGGTACGAAGGTCGTCTGCAGTAAAAGAACCGCCACATTTTTTGGCCGCGGCTTCTGGTGTATATTGGGCTAAATGGGCTTTAAAATCGGCAAAAGAGGTGGCAACGTTTTTACCTTTTCTAAAGGTTGCGTAATTCTTAAGGAATTTTTCGTCGTAAAGTTTTTCCTCAACTATGACATGGGCCATTGCATTTAACAGGGCGAGGTCTGTGCCTGGTTTAAATTGCAGGTGTATATCTGCGATCCGGGAAGTCTGGGAGATACGTGGATCAACATTAATGACCTTAACGGTATCAGGATTATCAAGCTTTCGCCGCATGATACGTCTAAAGAGAACCGGATGAGCCTCAGCTGTATTTGAGCCTACGATGAAAAAGCAATGGGCTTTTTCAAGATCAGAGTAGCTGCCAATAGGCTCATCTGCTCCAAATGAGGTGAGATATCCACCTACAGCGCTGGCCATGCAGAGGCGGGGATTGCCTTCTACATTGTTTGATTGAAGGCCTGCACGCATGATCTTTTGGAAGAAATATGTCTCTTCGGTGAGTGCCTGGCCAGAACCATAATAGGCAACAGCACGGCCACCGCCCTCTTTGTGGGCTGTAGCAAATTCCGTTGCTGCGATGTCGAGGGCTTTGTCCCAGGATATCTCCTGGAATTTGTCCGTTTTTTTCTTGCGATAAAGGGGTTTTGTCAGTCGATCCGGATGTCGCATACATTTCCAAAAATGCATACCCTTCATACAGATATAACCAAAATTGGTGCGGGACTCAGCTACACCGCGAATTCCCATAGGGGTACCATCTTTTACTCCAAGCTCAACACGGCAGCCTACACCGCAGAGCCTGCAACTGCCACGATGCCATATAACACCTTCATTGGCGCGAGCAATGTTGCGGGGATCTATGGGAAGGCTCATGCCCAAATAGGACGCAGCTGAGAGGGCAGCGGCTTTTTTTATAAAATCTCGTCTCGATTGTGCCATTACATTCTCCTTTATATCTTATGGGCCTTAGGTTATTTTTTCGCTTTGAATAGGTGGGGCGTATGACAATCCCAGCAGGCTGTATCGGTGGAGCATTTCGTCAATTGGTCCATATGACAGACGGCACAATCCGTCCTAGTGGGGGTGAGTTTAAAGGTTCCGAATGTTCCATGGCACTGATAACACTTCACAATGGCGATTCCGTGGGATGAGTCATACCACTGTTTTTCCAACTCAGGAGTGGCTTCTTTGTGGCAGTCTGCGCATGAAATATACATTTCCTGTTCTGAGAGCTCGGGGTGCACAGCTTTGGCATTGTTGTCTGCGTGAACAACAACAGGCATAAATAGCAGCACCATCATGGATAGTGATACCTTGAACCAAGGAATGTCTCTTTGTCTTCTCATTCTCTACCTCCTTGTTGTGGTTTTAGTGTCCGGGAAATTCTATGTATATCGCTGCGCATATGTGGCAAACAAAGATAAATACAGTTACCCAATTGCACTCGATTAAAGGCCATGGCTTGGCGTCTGTTCCGTGATGTTAAGCTGTTTTTCAGTGTTGGATTCTGCTCATTGTTGCCTTACTGCCATAGGTACCTATGGGCGGGTGCTACCTACAGCTCGCACTGTTGCCTTAGGTTGGTTGTAGGACTGGCATTTTGTAGGATACTAGGCTTATGCCTAGGGGATGCTTTTAAAGTGGATAGAACAGTTAACAGCAGGCTCCAGTTTTCTACAAATAGACCCAGCTGACGCGGTGCTGGCTTGCTGAAGCGTAATGAGCTTTTGCTTTTAAAACCTAAGGTGGATGGAGCTAACTGCATCTTTTGGACTTTCACAGTAACTGATATTGATGGTTATATCTACTGTTTAGGTAAGTCGCTATAAGGCCGCGGGAATTCCCAGCCTACGCTGAAAGAAAGAGATAGGCATTTGGGGCGATGACTTTTACGGGTTTAGGTTCTGAGGGTACTGTAGGGAGGGTGACAGGAGGGGTTGGGCGGGGGGAATGTTTTTGCTATACGTCTGGGGAAATCTCCGGTGAGAAAATGAAGATCCGCGGAACACTGTAACGTACATCAGTGGCCCATTACAATGGGCCACTGATTGTTGGATATGTTAATACAAACTTGTTATTACAGGGTGGTGAAGCTCTCAAATAGTTCGGAATCGTGCTCAATCTTTTTGCGGTTTCCGATGATTGAGCGGTAACTGTTTTCGGTCATTGCAGCAAAGCTGTCGGCAAATGTACGCAGATCTTCTGGTTTTGTTGCGATGATCTCTTCGAGCCGTTGCTGTTTGAATTGAGGCGTAATACCGTTAAGATATTCATTTCTTGCGGTGGCCCCTTTGGCCGCTGTACTCAGGAGCGGATCAAACGTCCCATAGGTGCCGGTGATAAGTTGTTGCATGACTTTTTCGTGAAGGTCGAGTTTGGCCACTATCTGGGGGACCTCGTTGTATGCATCGTAGGTTTTTTTCACCTGTGGATCCCGATAGCTGACGAAGGCAAGGTTGCCGCTTAGCTGGCCAAACTGAATAAAGCAGCCGTAGGCCCCGCCCATCTGGCGTACGGTGTTCCACAGATAATCCCGGCTCAGGTAGGTCTTGAGCACCTCGAAATGGCCGTTGTAGCCACAACCATCTTTAAAGAGATTTCCACCCTGGACGGCAAAGACAACTTCAGCCGCAGTGATAAAGGCTTCGTGCTTTTTGATGTTGAGAACCGGTACAGCGTTAGGGGTGATATCCAGCTCTCCAAGGCTGTCCATGATGCAGTTGCCGGTTTTTGCAAACAGGTCCAGTTCTCTTCGATCTGCTGTGTTTGAGAGAATGAGATTCTTTTTGTTAAAGAGAAGAGTTGCTGTTTCTTTGAGACTATGCAAAAAGTGATCTTCTTTTTTATCGTAGTTTAGTGCCAGGTCTTTCAGGGCGAGATAGGCGGTAACCCCGGAAAAAACTTCGTTGTATTTGCCCCCGTCGCTAAGATGTGCAAAGACTCTTGATGTGGGTAGTGAGTAGCCTTCACTTTGGACAGAATGTTCTGCCCAAGCGTATTCTCTGGCAACGATTTCTTTAATCCGTCCACTATCTGCAAAGGAAACAGAGGAGAAAAGTTCAGCAATGAGCGCCATGGATCTTTCGAGATAATCCGGTAAACATTTTAAATGAATCCAGAATACCGGTTGGCTTGTTGCCCCAGTTTCTTTTTTTGTGTAGCTGGTAAGCGAATATGAAAGAGAGCCTGTGCAGGTGGCGACTTCTTTAGCAAACTGCTGATAATTGAGTCGTTTAGTGCCTATCTCGGTGATGATCGTGCCAAAAATATCGAGAAGGGGTAGGTCGCTGACGGGTATTGTAGAGATGTCAAAACCTATATCTATATAGCTGATATGGTTGGTCGGCAGCTCACTGATAAGAACCTGCTGATTAAACATCTCTGTTGGCTCAACGGAGTGAATATCGATATTTGTGGTAAGATCACTCAAAGAAAGCTGAGGCAAAAGAGAGAGCGTCTCAGCATCGTTTGGTTCGAGTTGTTCTGCCTTCAACTCTTGGGTTCTGGTAATTCGTTGTTGGCGTGTTTCTGGCGAGGCAGAGTCGTTTGCCTGGGTGAGACGATCCTGTTCTACCTTTTGGGTTTCTGCCTGTTTATTTGGGTCAGGTGTGAGTGTTACTGTCACTCTTGACGGGTTATCAAGGAGATATTTTTTGATAAGTTTTTCAAAATAGCCTTCGTTGAGGGCCTTATGACGAAGGGATGTTATTAACTTTTCGCTGCTGAGGTATTCCAGAGGATCGGTGCCATATTTAAGGGCGGTCATGGCTTTTCCGATCAAATCCAGGCCACGTTGGGCTTTGGATGATTCTTCTCGGAAACTGAATTCGAACTTGTTGAGTTCTGAAAGGACCAGCTCGGGATCAAGGCCGTTACGTACCATCTCACTTAAAGAATCATTGTACAGTTTTAAAAAAGTGTCTCTGTGTTTCGCTTCACTGCCCACAAGGTAGGTGAGCATAATAGTTCTGTAGGAAGACGTCGCAAGATAGAGACCACCAAAATCTTTACAGAGGCCACTGGAGACGATGCTGTTTTTTAGTGGGGAAGCATCGGAATTAAAGAGGATGTTAGCAATGATTTGAAATGCTGTATTCTCTTCTCTTTCCACGACGGTGGAAATGTTTGTGCCCACGGCCAGGAAGGTCTTTTCGGTGAGGTCGTCGGAGTCAACGGAGTAACTGTCAGAGATAAAGACAGGTTCTGTTGGGCGTGTTCCTTCGGTAATAGTAGCTCTGGGGACACTTGTCTTATAGGCCGCCAAAAATCTTGACTGGAGGAACTCAAGTTCCTCTTCTAATTTGGCATCACCGTAGAGAAAAAACATCCCGTTTGATGGATGGTAATGGTCCTTGTGGAAGGTACAAAATTCCTCATAGCTGAGATCAGGAATGTTTTTAGGATCCCCACCCGATTCATGGGCATAGGTGGAACCGGGCATAAGACCCGCATATACGTGGTGGAAAATGAAGCGGATAGGGTCAGAAAATGCGCCCTTCATCTCGTTGTAGACAACGCCCTGGTACTCAAGCTTTGATTCTTTGGTCTCTTGATGGAAGTGCCAGCCTTCTTGCTCAAAAGTTGAACGTTCAAGGAGTGGATTAAAGACAACATCACAGTACACGTCCATGATGTTGTAGTATTCTTTTAGGTTCCTTGTTGCAAAGGGATAATAGGTGGTGTCACCACCGGTCATGGCGTTAAGGAAGGTTGTCAGCCCGCCCTTGTTAATCTCGCCAAAAACATCCTTTATGGGGTATTTTTTTGATCCCATTAAAACAGAGTGCTCAAGGATATGAGCCACCCCGGTTGAGTCTGTTGGTATGGTATTAAACGCTGCTGAAAATGTTTTATTGCTGTCGTTGTTTTTTATTGCGAGAAGTGGGCATTGCAGGAGTTCATGCTCAAAAAGGTAGACGTCAGAGCCTATTTCTTTAATATATTTGTGAACTTTAAGAGTAAAACCTGAGTACGTTTTTCCTTGGGTGAAAGTCATGTAAAATCCTTAATTATGTTGATTTTAATTCTAAAATTTCTTTTCTGAGTCAAGGAGTAGGGTGACTGGACCATCGTTGATCAGTTCAACCTGCATGTGTGTCTGGAAGGTACCTGTAGCAACTTGTATTCCTTTATCTCTTACCTCCTGAACAAACTGATCGTAATAGGCTTCAGCAATTATGGGAGGTGCTGCGCTTGAAAAACCAGGCCTTCTCCCTTTACGACAATCTCCGTACAACGTGAATTGAGAGACAATAAGCATCTCTCCCTTAATGTCTGTGAGAGATCTGTTCATTTTTCCCGCTTCATCTTCAAAGATGCGTAGGTGGATAACTTTTTCGGCAAGCCATTGTAGGTCTTTTGGGCCGTCCTTTGAAGAAATACCGAGGAAAACAACGAGTCCGCAGGCTATGGAGGCTGTCACTTTGCCTTCTATACTGACCTGGGCTCGGCTTACTCGTTGAACTACTGTTCTCATTCTTGGTTTTCCTATAGCGTATCATATTGCGAGGCAATATAGAGGAGGTCCTTCTAATGTGTAGAAATTATTTCAAATTATCATTTTCCGATGGTATACTTCCCCGTAGCTATACTACTAACTAAAGCGTGAGCTACAAACTGCAGGAGCTTCTATGATTAAACAACTTCAAGACCTCATTGTACAGCTCTCCGACGAGCTTCCCGGAATACTCGCCGTTGCAGTCGTGACGGTGGAGGACGGGATGTCTATTGCGGAGGTAAGCCGCAGAGATGATATCGAACCTGCTGTGGCTGCTGCCTATCTTGCATCTATAGTAAAATCGAATGCCAGGGCTATAAGTCTGCTTGCAGACGATGAGGTGGTGGATGATATTCTTATTACCACGAGTAAATACCATTTTATTATTCGTCACAAGGATGGACAACCCTTTTTTCTTTTTCTCATGACAACTAAAGAGGAATGGCTTGGTAAGGCAAGAAAGCTTATCGCGAAGTATGAAAAAGAGTTTATCCAATTTAGTGATTTTCTAGAAAAAGACTACCAGTAACTTGTGTTAAACATAGGATCGCTGTGGGGGCAGTGAGCGGTCCTATGTGTTTTCCCTCTTTGTTTGCCTGTCTGTATTACAGTGCTGCAGCTTCCCGAATTTTCAGTGAATTCTTCTTGATACTAATCCTGATCCAGCCCAAGTTTGTCTCTTGATCGGCAACGATAACTAAAAAGGCGTCTTCGCCAACAGGGGCGAACATAACCGGGCCGTTCTCAAATTCAAACATTGTCATTTTCAGATCGCCTTGGCCAAGTTGGGTACCCATGGATTCTGCTGAACCGAAGCCTGATGATGCGATGGCTCCAATCATCTCTGCATCGAGGCCGGCCCGTGCAAGGCTGTCGAGCAAAAATCCATCCCGGCCTACAAGACATGCAGTATGAACTCCTTCAATGTTTGTGAATTCTGCTAAAATATTCTGAATATTAGTCATTTCAAAGGCCTCTGTTGAGGTTATATGGTTTTTCTGTATTTCGGCATTTTGTCCTGCGATATCGGGGCTTGCGGGGGGCTGTTCAGTTGGCTCGAAAATGATTTCATCCGCAGGGACGGAGAATCTTTCATCCAGCTGCTTGGCAATGAGGTCTTCCGTATTGGGCAATTGGTCGGTGACATTGTCATCGTCGTCGGATTGTTCGTCGCTTTGCATCGCAGCTTCAAAGAGAAGTGCCTCTAGGCTTTTCTCAATGCTGACAATCGGAGGCTGTACACCATTAATATTTTGCAGAGAACCACCGTGGAAGCCAAGGATGGTAAAAAATGCATCTTCACCTATGATGTCGCCACACATTGCATGGACGACAGCTCCTTCCTTGAAAAAGATCATTCCCTCTTGGTCCTTTGTTGTTACCTTGAGGGCGGCCGTTGCTCTGGATAATCCGTTGAATTGAACTATGTCGATGAGGTCAACTCCATTCAGAGTACCTTGGAAGCGTTCCTCAGGGTGGAGGATTTCTTCCACGATAGCCCGGAGGTCTTTTATATCGAACGGTTTTTCAATAAAACGAAGGCTGCCGCTCAACATCGCTTCATTCTCATAGGCATTAGAGGGATACGCCGTCATAATGATAACGTCGGTATCGGTGAACTTTTTTTTGATCTCGGTGAGCAGGTCAAGGCCACTGATGCCGGGCATGGTAATATCAGTGATGACGAGATTGACCTTTTTATCACTGAGGATAGCCAGCGCCTCTTCACCTGATTTGGCCGCAAGAATTTCAACGTCCTGCATCCCTTTATTGAGGTTTCTCTGGAGCATCCAGAGCATATCTTCTTCGTCATCAACAACCAGTACTCTTTTCATAGACTCACCAATTTTGTTTTACTCAATTAGTATAATAGCCAGGTGGGAAGTTTAAACGAAATCTGCCCCATGAAAGCTTAACGTATCAGAAACAATTAGTTTGCAATAGATGGACCAATGTATCTTTTTTTGTAAAAAAGCGCTGAGCTGTACGTTTTGTGGCGGGGCGCCGCCTAGGGGGGGATCTGCTGATTGGCCATGTGTTACATATTGGTCAGAAACTGGTCAGCTGGTCAAGAACTGGTCAGTTGGGGGCTGCCGTTTTTTTTGTTTGCCGTGGTGCAGGGCTGGTAGAAAACAGACGAAATGGGAGCGTTGACTCAGGTGTACCTCGCATCGCGGGAGGGCCTTGCCTCGATTATAGCTTGTCTCGTAGCGTTGTTCTGGAAATCCCCAGAATACGGGCAGCCTTTGATTTGTTATTGTTGACCCCTGCCAAAACTTTCTCGATATAGCGCCGTTCCATGTCTTTGAGGCTAACAAAAGGAGACTCGCCCCTTACCTTCGTCGGTGAGCAGTTGGTGAGGCTGTTCATACTCATCCAGAGGGTTTTATTAAAGATGACTTCACGCTCTACTGTGTTGCGTAATTCTCGAATATTGCCGGCCCAGCCATGTTGTTGCAACCTTGCAATACCCTCCTGGGTGAACCCCTGGATAGGACGTTTTAATTCCATGGCAAACTGCTGGAGGAAGTGCTCTGCGAGTAAAATGACATCATTTCCCCGTTCTCTTAAGGCGGGGAGTTGAATTGGTATGACGTTAAGTCGATAGTAGAGGTCTTCCCTAAAGCTTGCGTTGGCAATGTTCTCAACTAAATTGGCGTTGGAGGCTGCAATTATACGGATGTTGACATGGATGTCTTTTATACCACCAACACGCCTGAAGGTAGATTCTTCAATGAGGCGCAACAGTTTGGGTTGTAGATCTATGGGTAGATTTCCAATCTCATCGAGAAAAAGTGTACCCCCTGCTGCAACTTCAATCAGCCCTTTTTTGTCACGCCTTGCATCTGTGAAAGCGCCTTTCTCGTGGCCAAACAGTTCCGATTCGATAAGGGCGCTGGAGAGGGTGCCGCAGTCAATTGTTACAAAGACGCCAGCGGGGCCTGATTTGGTCTCGTGGATGGCCCGGGCGACCAGCTCTTTGCCGGTGCCGGTCTCCCCCGAGATAAGTACGGCTGAATCCACTTCTGCCGCCGTCTTTATGGTTTGCTTTATTTTGCGCATTACTGGACTGTCACCGATAATTGCGTTCAGACCAATGGCGGCTTGCTCAAGATTTGCTTTGTTACGGCTTGTTCTGGCTTGTAGAATTCTATTGAGCACCGATTTGAATTCAATAAGATCAAAGGGTTTGACGATATAGTCAAGGGCGCCTGCCCGCAGTGCCTCCACCGCAGTTTTGGCATCATTTATGCCGGTGAGGATGACGATTTCCACGTCATTGCAGGTCTCAAGGATGGTTGGGATAAGTTGGATTCCATTGACGTCGGGTAGACCGATATCGAGGAAGACCAGATCTATTACCGTGGACTGCAGGATTTCAATGGCATCTTTACCCGAAGCGGCGGTGGTGACACTGTAGCCTTGTTTTTTTACCACCTTAGCCAGCGAGTAGCGAAGAACTTCATAGTCATCTACGATAAGTACACTACCCATTTATATAGCCGCCCGGAAAAAAATTGTGAATGTTGTTCCCAGTCCTTCATGGCTATCAATGATAATTTCTGCGTTGTTTTCCTTAAGGGTACGATAGACTATGGAGAGCCCAAGGCCCGCCCCTGATGTTTTTGTAGTAAAAAACGGCTCGAAGACCTGCTCTGCCACATCGGCACGCATGCCTTTGCCATTGTCTGTAAATTCCACTTTGACATAGGGGACATTGGCTAAGAGTCCGGGATGATTCTTTTTGTAAAAGAGTAACTCCTCTGTTCCTATTGGCTTTGCCTTAATCGTTATCACGCCTTGCTGATAAATTGCATCGATGGCATTGAGGAAAAGGTTAAGGAAAACCTGTTGCACCTGATGAGGGTCCGCCACTATTGGTGGTAAAGGTTCTGCGATATCCTCCCGTAGGGTGATGTTGCATTTTGCCAATCGGCTATTAATAAGAGGTTTGGTCTCCGCTAGGATAGTGGCAAGGGCGGTGGGACGTTTGTGCGGTTCTGCTGGGCGGGCATAGGAAAAGAAATCACTCAGCAGAATATTGAGTCGATCCACCTGACGTATGATCCTTTGAGAACATTCAAGTTGCTCGCCATTGTTTCCCGCGTCTTCTTCGATGGATTGGGCCATTATTTTAATGCCGGCCAGAGGATTACGTACTTCGTGGGCAACGGCAGATGCAATCTCTGCGACAGTTGACAGGCGGTTCATTTTCTCCATTTCTTTGTGAACATATTTCAGCTCAGAGAGGTCCGCTATTGAGATAATGACACCGATCCTGTTGTTTTTTGCGTCTTCCCGGCTAACATTGGAGTATCCAATGATCTTTTTGTCCCCAGCTTGGTTTGATAGTGAAATCTCACGGTCAAGTTGTTCGGAGGTAGCGGGTAATATCTCCATGAGTTTTGTTGTGGATTCCGGGGAGAAAATATCGGCCAGATACCGATCCTCAAGGTGGGTGGTAAAGGATTTTAGGATAACTTTTGCCGCAGAATTACTCTTTTGGATTTTGCCGTCTAGATCCGTAACAATGAGGCCATATTTTAGCCCTTGGATGATCGATTCAGAGAATTTCTTTTCCTCACGCAGGTTGATGACCGAAGTACGCAAATCATTGACCAGTTTGAGAAGTTGCTGGTCCATTTGCTGGGTTTCTATGATAACTGCGAAGATATTTGCTACTGCTTCCAGGGTGGTTTTCACCTCTTCGCTGGGAGGTTGCCGGTTGGCGACGTAAATTGAGAGAACAGCAAGGGACTTGCCGTTTTTGACAATGGGGATGCAGTATGTCCCGGGAAATGGTCGTGGGGTGCTGGAAAAAGCCTGGAGGGGTGGGGGGGATGTAAAATATTGCGCCTTACCACTCAGCGCCACCTGGCCACAGTGGCAGATGCCTACCGGGTGATCTTGGCAGGGTATGTCTGCGCTGGAGGTGAGCCTGTTGGTTATTTTTAGCGTCATCGTCTCAGTGGCTTGATCTATGAGGGAAAACACTGCATTAGTCCCAAGGTTGAGATGCTTTTGTTCAGTGATATAGTCTAGAATGTTGCGTATTTTAACGTGAAAAGGGTAAGGTGTTATGGCCGTTTGAAGAATATTTATCAGGATGGATTGATGGCTCAGTTTGTTTTGGGGAGCTGATCCGTTGAGGGTGTCTTCATGATAGTCAATGGGTCCCATGGCTCTTGCTACTTATCCTTGTTAGTTGTGTGTCTGCAAACGATTCGATCTGCGTCTGGGAGATGGCGATCGTTCACTCTTCTACGGTCTCAAATAATACCTTGATCTTTATTGAAAAAACAAGAGAATAGCGATAATTCATGTGGGCTTTGGAAAATTTACCTGTTCTGCTGTTGAAATGACCTCTCAAAAGAGGAAACGGAACCTTATTGGTGTTATTTATGGTTAGTATAGGTTGTTTCTTGGATTGTGAGCTGCTAGGCATGGAAAAAAAAATCACTATGCATTACCTCACCTTTTGTGGCCAACATTTTGGTTTCAAAGGAGAACACATTTAAAAATGAATGAATTACAGAGAAATAAATTCTTAACGACCAAGGAAGTGGCGAAGCTGCTCCATGTGAATGACAAGATGGTGTATTCTCTGGTTAATGACAAGGGGTTACCTGCGACAAAGGTAACCGGTAAGTGGCTTTTCCCACGACGACTTGTCGAAGATTGGCTGGAAACACATATACTTAATTACAAAAAACCCGGTTTTGGGAGTCTTTCTGACGAAGGGGTCCTTTTGCTTGCCGGTAGTGATGATTTACTCTTTCAGAGGACCCTGTCTCTTCTCCATCAAAAAGACCCTGGTACGGTTGGCTTTTTTGCCAATCTTGGCAGTATGGGAGGACTTAAAAGCCTCAGAAGAGGGCTCTGCCATATTGGGGTCTGTCATTTGCTTCAAGATGACAATGAAGAGTATAATTTTGATTTTGCAGATCAGGAGTTGGATAAGGCTCCGGTCTTTGTTAATTTCAGTCGCAGACAGCAGGGACTTCTTGTGCCAAAAGGAAATCCAAAAGGAATTACCTGTGTTGCTGATCTGGCAGGAAAAGATGTAACCATGGTAAACCGGCCCCTCGGAACGGGGACCAGACTCTTACTCGACTACGAAATTGCCAAATCTGACATCTCTGCCAGTCAAATATCTGGTTATCAGCGTGAAGTCTCAAGACACTTGGATGCCGGGTTGGAAGTTCTTGCAGGAAGGGCGGATGTTGCTCCAGGAATACGCTCGGTTGCAGGGGTGTTAGGGCTCGGATTTGTGTCACTAAGATGGGAACGATTTGACTTGCTGATCCTAAGAGAACGGTTTTTTGAACGTGGTATCCAGAATTTTATCGGTTTGCTCCATGAAAAACCGTTTCGAGATCTTGCCGCCAGTTTTGAGGGATACGATGTGTCACTTTGTGGGAAGATGCTTTTTCCAGATAATTTTAATCAGGAGGAATAGTACATGTTGAAAAAAGTGAGTGTGTGGGTAGCCGCATTGTGTGTGTTACTCGGGGTGCAGTCCGGTGCAATGGCATCAGAAAACGTATTGAAAATGTCCACAACTACCAGTACCCAATCTTCTGGGTTATTGGATTTGTTGCTGCCAGAATTCAAAAAAGATACTGGTATTGCCGTAAAGGTGATAGCCAAAGGAACCGGCGCGGCCATTCGTGATGGTGAAGACGGTAATGTAGATGTTATTTTTGTTCATGCCAAGGGGCGTGAAGATAAATTTGTGGCGGATGGTTTTGGTACAAAAAGATATGCGGTTATGCATAATGATTTTGTAATCATTGGACCTGCTGCTGATCCTGCAGGAATTAAAGGCCTATCCGATGCGGGTGTAGCCATGGGGAAGATTGCTGCGGCAAAAGCTACCTTTATCTCCCGTGGTGATGACAGTGGAACCCATACCAAGGAGCAGTTTCTTTGGGGAAAATCCGGTGTTGAGCTTGTTAAGAGTTCCCGGACCATCATCAAAAAAGGCAAGAAGAAGGAAGTCTCTTCAGAGATGCCAGCCAACTCTGAAGCATGGTACCGTTCAATTGGTCAAGGCATGGGGAAAACCATAATCTTTGCCGAAGAAAAGCAGGCGTACACCATCAGTGATCGCGGAACCTATATCAAATTTAAATTTGGCAAAAAACCCGCTGTTGATTTGGAAGTGTTGACTGAAGGTGGTGCTGATCTTGCAAATCCATACGGTATTATTCCGGTTAATCCTGCCATGTATCCACATGTACAAAATGACCTAGCAATGCAGTTTGTTGATTGGATCATATCTGAAAAAGGTCAAAAGATGATCGCAGATTATCGTCTTGAAGACCAACAACTCTTCTACCCTGATGCAAAATAGCTTCTGGTAAAGAGCTGTGTAAGGTTTTAAAGTGCGGGGAGGTGTTTTCTCACCTTCCCGTTTTTGCTGTTGTCAAGACTACATCTTCTCGTATACCCGGTTATGGATCTTCTCTTTGATAGTGTTGCTTCTGCCTTCGTCCTCCTGATGTCTTTTGACAGGGAACTCATTGAAATTGTACTCGTTTCATTGAATGTCAGCTGTTTTGCAACCATCATAGCTTCGTTGGTTGGCATTCCAGGTGGATTTGTTGTCGCCTATTCTTCATTTCCAGGTAAGAGACTGGTGCTTACCTGCCTCAATACCTTGCTTGCTTTACCAACGGTCGTGATTGGTTTACTGGTCTATTCTTTTATATCGAGGAAGGGGCTGTTTGGTTCTCTGGATCTGCTGTACACTCAAAAAGCAATCATCATTGGTCAGGTTATTCTTATTGTTCCTGTGATCATGACCCTTACTATTGCTGCTGTGAGCAGGATAGATGATCGTTATCGAACCACCGCTTTGACCCTTGGTGCCAGTAGAATTCAGATGGCAAGGGTGATCTTTCTGGAGGCTCGTTACGGGGTTTTGGCAGCGGTCATTGCCGCCTTTGGCCGGGTTATAGCAGAGGTAGGAATTAGTATGATGCTTGGGGGGAATGCCAAGGGTTTTACCCGGACGATGACGACTGCCATGGCTCTTGAGTACGATAAAGGGGAATTTGTCTTAGCTGTAGCTTTGGGGATAACTCTTATGAGCCTTGCCTTTTTGATAAACCTGCTGTTCCATTTTTTCCAGGGAAGGACTGGCAATGAAGCTGTATAAGCTTGAAAATATAAAAAGAATTTACGGTCGGCGGACTGTGCTGGATATAGCAGATCTTGAAATCTCAGCCGGGAAAATCTACACCCTTATCGGACCTAACGGGGCGGGAAAGACGAGTCTTCTAAAGATCCTGGCCTTTCTTGACCTACCAAGTAAAGGAAGGATGCACTTCACGGGGCAGGAGGTTGGTCGTAGTGAAAAATCTCTACACCCTTTTCGAAAACGGGTGGTACTGCTTGACCAGAGTCCCATTATGTTCACCGGTTCTGTCTGGAGCAACATAGAGTTCGGCTTGAAGGTGCGCGGGGTTGCCGGGGCCGAAAAGAAAAGACGTATTGAAGAGGTGCTTGAGTTGGTGGGCCTTGCACGTTTTAAAGATTACAATGCCCAGGGCTTGTCGGGGGGCGAGACGAAGCGGATAGCCCTTGCAAGGGCGCTGGTGCTTCGGCCAGAGGTATTGCTTTGTGATGAGCCTACGGCCAATGTAGACCGGGAAAATCAGGAAATCATTCTCTCCATCATCGAACAGATTAATAAAGAGCAAAAGACCTCGGTGATTTTCTCAACCCACTACCTTTCCCAAGGGAACCGACTGGCCCACCATAGCCTGATGTTGCAGCATGGTTCACTTTCTGATAAAGCAAATGAAAACATCTTTCGTATAACCGTGGTGGGTTTTGAAGGTGACAAAGCTCTCTGTCAATTAACAGGACAACTCTTACTGCGAATTCCCAGGGCCGCCTTGCCTGGGGAGACGAGCTTTGCTAAAATCCATATAAAATCCGGTCTTCTTGAGTGTGGTCCTGGCAATGGCGATAGAGTTGATGGTAACGTTGTAACTGGACATATAACTGAGATGAGCCAGGAATGTGGGCGTGTGAGGCTTGGCATAAATATAGGGGTGAATCTGTTTCTTACCCTGCCGATGGATAAGTATCTACGCGAACAACCAAGGATAGGGGGACGGGTAGAGGTCTTTATTCCAGATGTAGCGGTAGGTTTTAGTAGTTTTGCTTCTTCTTTACCCACTGCATAATTGCTCCAGGATGACGAATTGTACGGCATAATCAGCTTCTTGCAGAGCTTGGAGTCAAAGGAGTGTTTATAGTGAATGGGAGTTGGATCTTCTTTATTTGAAGATGGAGAAATCGTAGCTGAGATATATTTAAGCAGGGAGGAAGTGTAATGAAGAAAGCCATTGATATTATGACCAAAGATGTGGTCACTGTGCAAAAGAATACTACCGTAGCAGAGCTAGCAAACCTTCTTGCTACCCATAATATTGGAGGAACCCCAGTTGTGGATGCCCAGGGGCAGCTTTTGGGAGTAGTAACGGAAAGTGACCTTATTGATCAGACAAAAAAATTGCATATCCCAACTGTTGTGACAATTCTTGATTCAGTCATTTACCTCGAAAATCCTGACAGAATGGAAAAAGAGATGCTCAAAATGGCAGGTACTACGGTGGGGGATATTTTTACTGAAAACCCACAGACGGTAGCAGAAGACACATCACTGGAAGAAATTGCGACTATAATGTCAGAAAAAAATATCCACACCTTGCCTGTTGTTTGTAACTCTAAATTAATTGGAGTAATAGGCAAACAGGACATTATAAAAACGCTGATTCCTTAGTCTGGAGTAGATTCGTTTTTTTCTATGGTTTAGGGTGATGGAGGTGTTATGGGGGCGTCTGGTTCTGCTGCGCGTTTTGGCTATGTGCTGATTCTTGCTATTGGCATATCGTTGGTTCCGCTGGTCGGGTTTGCTGGAGCTGATTCTGCTTCTTTGAATGCTGTAGAGCAGACCCTTATCTCTTTTTTAGCTCCGGTGATTGATGTTTTTTCCGGTAATAGTTGGTTGCAGGGCGGGGCCGCTATTGCCGCTACCTTTACTGTTGCCTCTCTTGTGACCTGGTTGCTTTTTAAGGTTATTCGAAAAATTACGACCAAAACCAGTGTGCAGTTAGATGACCAGATAACACTTCTTGCCCGTCCGCCTGTGTACTATACCTTTGTTGTGAGTGGTATTACCTACGGGCTTTCCCTTATGCCTCTTTCTGCTACTATTCAACTGTTGACGGCAAGATCTATCCAGAGTTTAGGCGTTATTGTCTGGATACTATTTTTTAGCAGGTTAGCCTCTCTGTTGCTTAAGCGTTTGGCAACTCTTTCCCATAAATATGCGTTTATAGAACGGCGTACAGTCACTTTATTTGATAACGCGGCCAAGGTCGTGATAATTGGTATAGGTGTCTATCTCATTTTTGTTATCTGGAAAATAGATATGACAGCTTGGCTTGCATCCGCAGGAATTGTGGGTATTGCCGTTGGCTTTGCCGCGAAAGATACACTATCGAATCTTTTTGCAGGTATCTTTATCTTGGCCGATGCTCCATATAAAGTTGGGGATTTTATTGTTTTGGATAGCGGTGGCAGGGGCAAGGTTACCCACATTGGCCTCAGGTCCACCAGGATTCTCAGTCGCGACGATGTTGAAGTAACTATTCCAAATTCGATTATTGGTAATTCAACCATTGTTAATCAGTCCGGTGGACCATCTGAAAAGATGCGCGTACGCTTAACTATTGGTGTGGCATATGGTACGGATATAGACGTGGTGAAAGAGACGATGCTCAGGATAGCTCAAGCGGAACCCCAGGTGTGTACTTCACCTGAACCTAGTCTAAGGTTTCGTGTTTTTGCCGCCTCTAGTCTCGATTTTGAGCTGCGCTGCTGGATCTATCACCCTCAATTTTGTAGTCGGGTTATCGACGCTCTTAATAGTGAAATTTATAAAGAATTTGAACGTTTAAGTATAGAAATTCCGTATGCAAAACAGGACTTGTACATCAGAGGGCTTCCTGAAGATTTTATCAAAAATAGTGGGGCCAGAGAAAGGACCTTTTCTCCTAGGGAGTAGACGGGCTGTTGGCGCGTTTGCAATGTGATGTAAAACCTCTTAAACCATATTCTCCGTGAACATTGTCCTGTTTTTAGGTGGGCAATATTGGCAGTGCCAGAACGGATGAAAAAACAAGCCCGCTGATTGTTGTATCGTAAATATGATATCATAAAGAACAATAGAAGATTCTTGGATGTGTGTGGGATGTCTGCATAGGGATGCCCCACAACGGAGAGCAGTAACAGTTTGCCAACCTTAACCAAGGAGAATGTCTATGTCTGAGAGTGTTTACAAGATTATTGAAATGGTGGGAGCAAGTCCAACTTCGTGGGAGGACGCCACCCAGAATGCGATAAAGTCGGCGGGGTTAAGTATCAGAGATCTGCGTATTGCAGAGGTTGAAAAACTCGATATGAAGATTGAAGACGGGAAAGTGGCTCTCTTCCGGGCCCGGGTGAAATTGTCTTTTAAAGTTTTATCTGATTAAGCCAATTATTGAACATATTCCTCGATGTTGTCAGGTCGAGGAATATTGTGTTGTACAGCAAAAAATATCAAAGGCAGTAACATACTGGCTATTGCCTCTGATATAAAATAACAGTTAGGCTAGTTTTTTTCCCATGGCCTTACCGTAATCCTGACATGCTTTAAGGCCGTCTTCCGCGGCGACTGTCGTTTCGGTTAAATTCAGAGCACCTAGATCTGTCATATCCATTTTAAATACATGCTGCATGGTATCATAGATCATTGGTGCGCTTTCCCCGCTGTGGGTGTGGGAACCAAAGGCACCCCCTAGTTTTCCTGTTAGGTCTGCCAGCTCTGCCTTGAAGAGGAACTGTTTCATTCCGCCTGTCATATCTTTGTGGTATGTCGGGCAGCCAAAGAGATAGGCGTCATAGCCGATGATGTCGAGTTCGTTTTCTATGGCCGATATTTTTTTTACTTCAACTTCACAAGCTGCAAAACGTAATCCTTCTGCAAGGTAATTTGCCATGGTCTCTGTTTTTCCTGTCCTGCTTGAGTAGGCGATCAATACTTTCTTCATGGAATCTCCTGTTAGGTTTATACTTCGGCTTGTTTTGTGTTCTCCATCGTGTTGTAGGGGGGGGCCAATGTTATTTGGCAAGTTGTTTTCTTGCCGCAAGCTTTGCGTCAATGAGTTCTTTGTGGCTGAGACGTAGCAGGTTCGCAAGCTTATGGGCAAAATGATCTTCGTGACTTTCTAAGTGGTCGTCGATGAGTATGATGGACCAGACAGATTCCATCAACTTGACCTTTTCCTCTTTGCTGAAATTCTGGTTCAGGTGGCGGGTAAAGTGGAATATATCTATAGATTCTTCTCGTTTGTCCCTACTCTTTGCAAGGAGATCTTCGATGTCGAGGGCCTTGATAGCGAAGGTCGAAGTGAGGGTCTTTTGCAAATGTTCCAATTCACTGGCGGAGCATTCTCCATCAACATAGGCAGCTTCCAACAAGAGGACGCAGAGGGCAATATGTCCATCGGAACCCGGGGAACTTTTACTTACTTTTTGTTCTTTATTGCCGAGGATGTTTTTTACAAAATCAAACATTTAATTCCTTGTAGCGTTATAATTATAAATTTGTTCTCACCGTTAGTGAGCGGAGGGCGTTCTTTAAACCATATTTTGTGTTGTCTTTTGGTTTTCGGGGGGAGCGTCTGTTATAGCACTATCTCTTCACCATAGGACATCATCTGTGCTTTGGAGCCTGAGGCAACCACTTTATCGACAAATTCGGCAGGGTTTACTTCAATTACAGGGAAGGTGTTGTAGTGGATAGGGATGGCAACTTGAGGGCTGGCCAGCTCCACGGCTTTGACCGCATCATCTATACCCATTGTGAAATTATCACCAATAGGAAGGAGCATATAGTCAATGGGAGTCATCTCACCTATAAGTTTCATGTCATAAAATAAGGCAGTATCACCGGTGTGGTAGACCGTCTTTCTGTCGATAGTCAGGAGAACACCGGCCGGCTCACCCGCATAGGTGTTGTCCGGAGTCATTGAACCGTGATGGGCTATGGTAAATTTTAGTCTACCAAAGTCAAATAAATGGGCGCCCCCTATGTGCATGGCATGGGTACGGAACCCCTTATCACTACAGTAGTGAGCGAGCTCGTTTACACAGATAAATAGAGGGTTGCAACGTTCTGCAATTTTAAAAGCGTCTCCGATGTGGTCTGCGTGGCCGTGGGTGAGGATGATGTAGTCGGCGTTGATGTCTTTTGAGCGTGCCGGAGAGGTTGGGTTGTCATCAAGAAAGGGGTCGATGAGAAGAATGAGGCCACTATCTGTTGTGACCTGGAACGATGAATGAGAAAAATATTTCAGCTTCACGCCTATCTCCTTTGGCTCCGTCGCTGGACGCCGATGACAATGGCCTCAGAATACTGAGGATAATTACAATCTAGATTTTTTGCCTACTCTTTTGCCTGATAATTGTGGTGGATTTGCGTTGGTATTGATATTTTATGCAAATTAAAACGTCAGTAGCCTCAATGGCTTGCACTTCTTGTGAGCGTGGCTGTTGCAAAATCTAGGGACAGCTATTTAAGGAAAAAGGATATCAGGAATTGTATATGTTTTCAATCGCTTTATCGTGGGAATGGGAATTATTCCCGCATCGGAGGTGGTTATTTCTGAAAAACCAAAAATTTTGGTGGATTTATTCGCAATGTAGAAAACATGTTACTCCTGATTTACGGGTACTGGCTGTGAGGACAAATGATTGACTTCGCGCGATATAATTGGTGTCTGCTGGTCTGGTGCGTGTCAGAAAGGTCGATTTGTAGCAGATAATGATGCGAGTTTTAATTCACAAGAGTACATTACATAGTTAATAAGTGATTACTAATTACGTTACACCTAACAAGGTGTAATCGAGTTGTAGGCCGCCTTAATCTGAAGATGTACCCCGTTGCGTAAAAATGGAAAAATTGGTTGAGAATGCCCTCTCCCCCTCGCACAATGCTCTAAGGAGAGAACTGACAATCCTATCGTCCAAGGTAATGTAAGATCTACCCTCACAACGTGAGTAGTAAGAGTAAGGGCTAAATTTTTATACAGACAAAAGATTTTACCACCTGTTTTTGTTGAAGTTATGGAAAGCATAATGCACCCTTTTAAATGTTATTTGCATCACGCTATAATCCCAAGTTAAGTGGAATTTATCAAATAATATTGAACAATTGTCTTATTTGTTTGACTCGTGGCCTACGTTTCACATAAGATTAAAGTGTTTATTATGTAATCATCAGTTGATTGTTGTGGCGGCCTTCACGTATTTGTTGTGACAACTGTATGAATTTAAAATATCCGCTTAATAATTGGAACACAGGACTGCATATGCAACAGTTTCTTCTCGTTGAAGATAGTATGATGTTTGGTCGAATGGCAAAAAAACGAATTGAAGAGGTTTTTGCTGTACCCGTTTTATGGGCACAGAGTTTAGCGGAAACCCAAAGGATTCTAGACGAAGAAAACGGCAACTTTTCGGTTGCCTTGCTGGATTTTAATCTACCGGACGCCCCCCAGGGGGAAGTTATCGATCTGGTTGTTGATCAAGGGATTTCATCCCTCGTTTTTACGACAGATATGAGCAATGAAGTTCGTGGCATGATCTGGGAAAAGAAGGTTGCGGATTACATTATTAAAGAAGATCCTAACAGCCTTGATTATGTTGTTGCGACAATCCGCCAGTTCGAAGTGAATCAGCATACTTTGGTGCTCGTCGTTGACGAGTCAGATAGTTACAGGTCGTATCTCTCTGAGTTGCTTTATATAAGAAAGTTCCGTGTGTTGACCGCACCCGATGCAGAAACTGCGTTTGGCATTCTCAAGCAGCACCCCGATATTAAGCTCGTCATAGCTGATTTTGAAACGACCGATTTTGATGGAGGCAATTTTTGTCAAAAGGTGCGTGGCAATTCTTCTCTAGAAGATCTTGCTGTGATTGGTTTGATGCCATCTGATGATAGAACGGCGGGGATAAAATATATCAAAAGTGGCGGTAGTGACTATGTCATTAAAAATCCTTTCATGGTTGAAGAGTTTTATTCAAAGATTGATCGTAGTCTTGAAACGGTGAACTTGTATAGCTCTCTTCGGAAAATATCATAGTAGTATTCTCCCTTCTATCATTGCGTGCTGGTGCGTTGTGTGGTTCCTCAATTGAAAATTATGCAGACCAATACAGTATTACAGATGAATCCCCTTGATCATATTGGTTTGCCGGTGGTGGTTTTTGCCGATGACTATTCTATCCTGCAGGTGAATTGCTTGTTCTCGAAGTTGTTTTCAGGGGCAGGTGAGGGCGTCGTTGGCAAGTCATTTAGTGATGTCGTAGCTAGCTTTTTTACGGAGGAGGGGCTGGCTTTACCTGGCTCTGAATTCCCTGAAAACTATTTTGAACCGTCAAATCCTCTCGTTCAGCTGACAACTATTGGCATTAATGTTGGCCGCAATAAAACGCTTCATTGGTATCGGGTAGTTTTTTCTCCAGGCAATATTCACAACAATAGGTCGGGTCAGATTGTTGTTACTTTTACAGATGTGACCGGGCTTGTTGGCGAGGCAAATACCCAAAAACAGATTGCTCTTGCTAAGAATGAGTGGGAGAACACCGTCGATGCGATTCAGGATATTGTCACTATCCAAAACAAGGATATGGAGATTGTACGTGCTAATAAGGTCGCCCATGAACTCTTTGGTTTTCAACTCGGAGAACTTAAGGGTAGAAAATGTCATGAGGTCTTTTTTCGGACGGAGGGTCCGTGTCCCGGCTGTCCTATCTTAAAGGCAGAGCAGGAGAGCTTTCCGCAGACGGGCTTAATGTACAATGAGCTCTTGGGTAAAACATTTCGTGTTTCCTTTTTTCCTATTTTTGATGAAGACGGTGAGATCTATCAGTTTGTGCATGTTGCCAAGGATGTTTCCCAGTATTTAGAGGATGCATCAGAGAAAAATCGACTGATGGCTGCCATCGAACAAACTTCTGACTCCGTTGTCATGACTGATCTTAATGGAATTATTAAGTATGTAAATTCTGTATTTGAACAGGTTTCTGGCTATAGCAGGGAGGAAGTTCTTGGTAAAAAGACTAATGTTTTAAGGAGTGGTGAGCACAATCAGCGCTTCTATCAATCGATGTGGGAGACCCTGCTCGCTAAAAAGGTGTGGCGGGGAAAACTCAGAAATCGGCACAAAAATGGTACGTTGTATACAGAAGATGTCACGATTGTGCCTGTTTTAGGTAGCGGCGGTGAGATTATAAATTTTGTTGCCACTAAAAGGGACATTACCAGAGAAGAGCAGCTTGAGCAGCAACTGCATCACGCGACAAGGATTGAAGCCTTGGGCACTCTCGCAGGAGGGATTGCCCATGATTTTAATAATATTCTTTCTGCAATGATCGGTTATGGTGAAATGGCCAAGGGAAAGCTTGATCGTAACCACTCGGCACAGGGTGATATTCAGCAGATTTTGAACGGTGGAGACAGGGCCGTTGATCTCATTAAGCAGATCCTCACCTTTGGTCGGCATGAAAGTCATGGGGAGTTTCATGTTGTAAAGTTACAGCGTATTTTAAGGGAAAGTATAGAGTTTCTCAGGCCATCTATTCCGGCAACGATTGAACTTATCCATGAAATAGACGAAACTTGCAGCTCAGTGTATGCCGATCCCAGCCAGCTGTACCAAGTCATTATGAATCTGTGTACCAATAGCAGGCAGGCGATAGGGGATGGTCACGGAATTATTAAAATCAGGTTGCGAGAGGTGGATGCGAGGGATGGGGGAGCGGTATTCGGACTAAACAGCCATGCTAATCGTTATATTCTCCTTGATATTATAGATACCGGTTGTGGTGTTGAAGATGTAAATCTACCTAAACTCTTTGACCCCTTTTTCACAACCAAGCCAAAAGAGCAGGGGACCGGACTGGGTCTTGCTGTGGTCCATGGAATCATTAAAAAACACAACGGTGAGATCCGGGTTTCAAGTAAAAGCGGCAAAGGTACAGTGGTTTCGATCTATTTACCCGTTGACGGTCGGGGGTATGAGGGTAAAAAGATGCCCGCTATTTTGAGGCAAGGCGGCAATGAACGCATAATGATCATCGATGATGAAATTCTGCTGGTAAATGTTCTTTCTGCCTGTTTGAAAAAGGTCGGTTATCGGGTGACGAGCTACATAGACAGTATTGAAGCGGTGACGGCTTTTCGAGAAAATCCAAACTGTTGCGATCTGGTGATTACTGATATGCTTATGCCAAACATGACCGGTGCTGAGCTTGCCAGGGAGATGTTGTCCATCAGAAAAGAATTGCCAATCATTATGCTGACCGGATATAGCGAACATTTTAATAAAGAAAAATCGATACAAATAGGCTTGAAGGAATACTTATTTAAGCCTGTGAAGAACGAAATTTTGAGAACAATAGTGAGAAAGGTGCTGGATAATGGCGAAAATATTGATCATTGATGACGATCAAGTGTTAGCAAATATGCTTCTTGAACATATCATGGGGGAAGGTCATGATATTGTGGTCAAAGATCGATTAGCTGGTGGGATTAAAGAATTGCAGGATTCGGCCATTGATGTGGTCCTTTTAGATGTGCAGTTGCCCGACGGCAATGGTCTTGATTATATCGAACGTATTGCAGCGGCCCCTTCTCAACCTGAGGTTATTATCATTACAGGACAAGGGGAGGCGGATGGTGCAGAGAAAGCTGTATTGAGCGGTGCATGGAGCTATATTGAAAAGCCATACGTTATTCGTGAGCTACCTTTGCAACTTACCCGGGTTCTACAGTATAGGGCAGAGAAAAAACGGGTTACGACTGTTCCGGTTGCACTGAAAAGAAATAATATTATTGGTAGTAGTTCTAAAATAAACGATTGCTTAGATCAGGTTGCAAGGGCGTCGGCCTCGGATATTTCTGTCTTGATCACCGGGGCTACAGGAACAGGAAAAGAGCTCTTTGCCCAGTCTATTCATGAAAATAGTAGTCGATCGTCGGAGAACTTTGTTGTGGTCGATTGTGCTGCCTTGCCAGAGACTCTTATTGAAAGCACTTTGTTTGGTCATGTTAAAGGCGCATTTACAAATGCTGATTCGGCAAGTGATGGGCTTATAAAACATGCCCATAAAGGGACATTGTTTCTTGATGAAGTAGGGGAATTGCCTCTGGGCATCCAGAAAACCTTCCTGAGATTGTTGCAAGAGCATGAATACCGGCCCGTAGGCTCCAGTAGACATCGGTATAGTGATTTTAGAGTTGTGGCAGCGACTAACCGAGATTTAAAAGAATGCGTTGCCAGGGGGACATTTAGGGCGGATTTGTTGTTTAGGCTTCAGGCATACAATATTGAGTTGCCATTATTAAAAGAGCGGATGGAGGATCTGCGCGATATTGTCCTTCATTGTGTTGCAAAATTATGCAGGAGATATGGTTTTGAAATGAAGGGTGTTGCCGCTGATTTTATTGAAGCACTGATGGCCCATGAATGGCCGGGTAATATTCGTGAACTGTATCAGACCATAGAGCAGGTGTTTATTCATCCAAATCTAGGGCATACCTGCTTTGCCATCCATCTCCCCGCTAAATTTAGGGTGCAACAGGCGCGGGCGGGGGTTAAGATCAATCTCGAACCTATTAATGAAGAGATTGTAGGTGATGATTCTTCTTTACTCACTTGGGGTGAGTATAAAAAACAGTGTGAGTTCGCCTACCTTAAGAGGTTGCATATGATCTCAAAAGGTTGCGTGGCTGAGGCTGCGCGGTTGTCGAAAATTTCGAGAACCCGTATCTATCAGCTTATTAATAAACATGGTATCGATTTTAGTTGATAGCATCTTTTGTATGTCTGGCTGCTGTTTTCCTGTTGATCTTTTCTGTGTTACTTCTTGCCTGTATTTTTCCTGAGTCGATAAGGGTTGTGGACCTACTGTTAACAAAAGGGGATGTGTCCCATTTTGTTAACATGTTTTTGTTGTGTCTCTCTGCTATTTTTTTCTAAATAGAGATGTCGTTTTCACTTAAGTGCAGGATTATATGCATATAAATCTGTTGAGACCTCTTTTCGTCTTCCCGTGGCACGCATAGTGCAATAATGGGTTGCGGTGAGAAGTTTAAAAGCAGCTAACATATGGATGTGGTTGAGTGAAATGATGATTTTTTTCTATACAGGGGCATCTGCAGAGTGTGCAACTGATTGTAACTATAAGACTTGTCCGAGGCGATATTATCTAAAGCTTCAGGCTAAGGCCGATGCAGCTGAATTGTATCCGTTGGCTGGTGTAACGCCTTACGATTTCTATCCTAAGTACCCCGTTCCTCAGCATGGGGATATTGTGATTTTATATGCCCAGGGGAGCAAAGAGTTGGTCGCCATGAATGAAAGTTGTGAAGGTCTTGAAGGTATGAAAAAAGTTCTGGTTGTAGGGGATAGCGCAGGTATTGATGGAAGTATGTATCACAAGTTGTCTCCGCGGTATATCACCCAGGCTAACAGGAATATCGAGGAACTGGAATTGGTGATCAAGAAAATGAAGATACAGACCAGTCGTATCTCTTGAAAGAGGAATTCAATGTCACAACAACAGCTGTTTGCATCCTTTCTGCTTGATAAGAAAGCGGGTCTTGAGATTGCACTGAGAGCGGAGGTGGTAGCGGAAGCAACCCCGGTTAATGGTCGGATACAGTATCTTCCTGCAAGTCTTGATTTTGTGGAAGGTATCATGCATCTGCGTGATGAACCCATTCCGATAATTAACCTGAAAAAACGGTTAGGTCTCTCTGATCACCAATACGGTGAAGATGCAAAAGTGGCAATAGTGAGACTGTTTGATAGGCGTTATGGGCTGTTGTTTGATGATATTATGGAAGTTTTTGCTGCAGTTGCTAGTGAGGTTCAAGTGCTGGATAGTGCTTTGCAAACCGATGATAAAATTATTTCTGCTTTGATCTTGCGTGAAAAAGGGACGCGAACCATAGAACTCATGGATCTTGGATTTCTCTTTAAGGATAGCTCCGTTGAACTTGAAAAGATGGGTGGGGCACAGCTTGGTGGACAAGAGCCGCTTAAAGAAAAAACCTATTCGAGATTTGTCGTATTTGGCTTTGCTGGTCGGCTGTATGGGGTTCCTACTGAATGTGTTCAGGAAATTACCTTCGTCGACTCCCTAGGAGAAATGTTCAATAAAGAAAGTGACGCTAAGTCCCGCGGATTTTCAGGGTCCATTGATGATATCTTCAGGCATGGAGATATTGATGGAACTTTACAGCTGCGGGGACGTACTATACCCGTTTTATATGCATGGCGTTTGTTGACTGCAGAGAAGGGCGGGGGAATAGAAGACTTTAGCGATACAACTCGAGTTCTGATTTTAGCCAGCGAAGGCAGTGCTGTGGCTCTCATAGTAGAAGAAATTGTGGCTATCGAAGCAATACCTGATGATGAAATACTGTCTATGGAGGGTATTGTCGGGGCCAGAGAAATAGGTGTCTCCGGGATATTTCAACAGAAAGATGGACATAATATTACTCTTCTTGATATGCAGAATCTTGTTTGCGACAGGCTTGAGGAGTTGAGGGCGATGAGTCGCCTCAGTGATGATTTTGATGAAGTTGAAGCCGTTGAGGAGTCTGCGAAGGGGGGTAGCGTCCACCATTTGATTACAGAAAATTGCTATCTCATTTTTGACATCGGCAAAAATATGGCAATTCAGCTGAAAGACGTTCAGGAAATTATAGAGGAAGATGGGGTGCTGAGTCTACCGGGGGAAACAGGATTTCGAGCTGGAGTTATTAATCTTCGTGGAGAGGTTGTCGCTGTTGTTAATCTCAGAAATTTTTTCAGTTATGCAAAGGATAGGACCATACAGGCAGAGCGGAAGCTGGTGATTTGTACCGCCGGATCGCGGACAGTGGCTCTTGAGGTTGATTCAATAGTTACCATTTATAAACAGGAACAATACCTGCAGACTACATCTCTTAATGCAGAGCTCGCCGATAAAAAAGACGTTCTTGATCGTCTCATTGTTTTTGATAACGGATCCGGCGCCAGCGAACATGTTCTGGTGGTCAACGTTCACAACCTGATTCGTAATCATATTGATATTACGACTACCTAGGTAGAGACGAGAAAGTATACAGATTTGATATATAAGAAGTTATCGCTCAATTTATAAGCTGGGAGGAATACGATGGGAAACACAGAAACTACAAATGCGAAAGAACAAGATACTTCATGTTTGAGCCTGCTGACAGAACCAAGTTATATTGTGAACGACAAAAAGGTTATCACATGGGCCAACAAATCTTTTCTTGATACCTTCACTTTAGTGGCAGAAGATATCATTGATCAGATGAGCTGTGAAGAGGCGTGTCCCACGCAACTGTGTGGAACTAAAGATTGCCCGGTTGATAAGGCGCAGAGGATCGGTAAGGCTGTTTCAACAGAAGTGATATATCAAAAAGATGGAAGACCTTCATTCTTTGTCTCAAAAGTTGTGCCTATGGCTAACAATGGTTCAACATTCGTGTCGCTGCATGATATTAATGTATTGAAAGAGACCCAGTCTCGTTTGCAGCAACTTTCAACTGATTTGAATGTAATTCCAACCCCAGTCCTGGAAATTGACACCAAGTTTACCGTAACCTTTATAAACCCAGCGGGTGCTGCTGTGGCGGGGATTATGGTTGACGAAGCGATTGGTAAAAAATGTTATGATCTGTTTAAAACCCCCCACTGTAAAACGGAAAAATGTGCATGTGCTAAAGCAATGCAAACGGATTCAGTGGTGACCGCCCATACTATCGCAAGGCCGCAGGACGGGGTGATTGTTCCAATCAAATATACCGGTGCGCCGATCAAAGATGCCAAGGGTAATATCAAAGGTGCTCTTGAGTATATTCTTGATATGACGGAAGAGAATAAGCAAAAACAGGCGGCGGATGAGAAGATTGAAAATCTCAATACCATTCCTACTCCGATCATGTCCATTGATACCGAATATAATGTCACATTCATGAACCCTGCAGGAGCTACTGTGGTAGGTTCAACCCCGGATGAGGTGGTAGGTAAAAAGTGTTACGATCTGTTTAAAACCCCCCACTGTAAGACTGAGAAATGTGCCTGTGCTAGAGCCATGAGAACGGACTCCGTTGTGACCGAGCATACCATCGCTCGTCCTGCTGAAGGGGTTATCATTCCCATTAAATACACAGGCTCTCCGATTAAAGATGCCAAGGGTAATATCAAGGGTGCTCTTGAGTATATTCTTGATATGACGGAGGAGAACAAGCAGAAACATGCTGCGGATGAGAAGATTGAAAATCTCAATACCATCCCTACTCCGATCATGTCCATCGATACCGAATATAATGTCACGTTCATGAACCCTGCAGGAGCTGTAGTCGTAGGATCTACCCCCGATGAGGTGATTGGTAAAAAGTGTTACGACCTGTTTAAAACCCCCCACTGTAAGACCGAGAAATGTGCCTGCGCCAGAGCCATGAAAACGGGCGTAGTTGTGACCGAGCATACCATCGCTCGTCCTGCTGAAGGGGTTATCATTCCCATTAAATACACTGGTTCTCCGATTAAAGATGCCAAGGGTAATATTAAAGGTGCTCTTGAATATATCCTTGATATGACGGATGAGAATAAGCAGAAACAGGCGGCGGATGAGAAAATTGAGAATCTCAATACCATTCCAACGCCGATTATGTCCATCGACACTGAATATAATGTCACGTTCATGAACCCTGCAGGAGCAGTAGTTGTAGGTTCAACCCCGGATGAGGTGATAGGGAAAAAGTGTTACGATCTGTTTAAAACCCCCCACTGTAGGACTGATAAATGTGCCTGTGCCAGAGCCATGAAAACGGACTCCGTTGTGACCGAGCATACCATCGCTCGTCCTGCTGAAGGGGTTATCATTCCCATTAAATACACTGGTTCTCCGATTAAAGATGCCAAGGGGAATATCAAAGGGGCTCTTGAATATATCCTTGATATGACGGTTGAGAGTAAGCAAAAACAGGCGGCGGACGAGAAGATTGAAAATCTCAACACCATCCCAACGCCGATCATGTCCATCGATACCGAATATAATGTCACGTTCATGAACCCTGCAGGAGCTGTAGTTGTAGGCTCAACCCCGGATGAGGTGATTGGTAAAAAATGTTACGACCTGTTTAAAACCCCCCACTGTAGGACTGATAAATGTGCCTGTGCTAGGGCCATGAAAACGGACTCAGTTGTGACCGATCATACCATTGCTCGTCCTACTGAAGGGGTTATCATTCCCATTAAATACACAGGCTCGCCGATCAAAGATGCCAAGGGTAATATCAAAGGTGCTCTTGAATATATTCTTGATATGACTGAAGAGAACAAACAGAAACAGGCGGCGGATGAGAAGATTGAAAATCTCAATACCATTCCTACTCCGATCATGTCCATTGATACTGATTACAATATAACCTTTATGAATCCAGCGGGGGCTGCAGTCTTTGGTCAGAGTCCCGATCAGGTTGTTGGTAAGAAGTGTTATGATATGTTTAAGACCGATCATTGCAAGACGGATAACTGCGCCTGTAGTCAGGCGATGAGAACCTCCTCCATTATCAACGCCCAGACAACAGCCTATCCAAATGGTAAGGAGTTGCCAATTAAGTACACCGCCTCTCCAATTAAAGATGCGAAAGGTAATATTAAGGGTGCTTTGGAATACATTACCGATATAACGGCAGAAAAGGCAGTGGAACGATTGATCAGTGAAGCTGTTGGTGATGTGAATGCACTTGTGAGTGAGTCAAAGAGTCAGATGGAACAGGCCAACAAAAAAGTGGATGAGATGAATGAGTTAATCGACGAGGAAGTGAAAAAACTCGATGGTTCTCTTGAAACAGTAAGGGAGATGGTCTCAGCCTCAGAAGAGATGCTTAGCCTTTCTGTGGAGTCGAACACCCTGGCGACAGACCTTTCTCGCGAGGCGGAGATAGGAAAGGCGGCCGGTAAAAATGCTGAAGAAAAACTTGTGGAAATTAACGCCACCATGGAAAAGAATAATGACATGGTGAATGGTCTTGTGAATAAGCTGGAAAAAATTTCCGGTTTTGTCGATATCATCAAAGATATTGCTTCAAAAACCAATCTGCTCGCTTTTAATGCTGCAATTGAGGCGGCAAGGGCAGGAGATGCAGGGCGCGGTTTTGCTGTTGTTGCCGATGAGGTTCGAAAGCTTGCTGAAAATAGTTCGAAGTCGGCAATTGATATCTCAGATATTGTCAAACAAGTTGAGAAAGACTCCATGAAGACCATTGCTGCAATGCAATCGGGGATGACGATGCTTGGTGACGGTGGGAAGGTTATTAATACTGCTCTGGTGAGTATGGATACAATTTCTGAAGGTATAAAAACGATTTCAACCTCTGTCGATAATCTGAGCCTGAAATCTAAGAGTCTCTGTGCCAGTGGTGAAAACGTAATGGAAGAAATTCAAAATGTTGCGGTTTTCTCAAAGGAAAATCAAAAATCGACCAGTATAGTCAACACGTCTTTGGCTGAGAGTGTAGGTGCCCTTGATCGTCTGGTACGCTCAAGTGATAGTCTTAAGGAAGCTATCCAGAATCTTTAACAAACATCTCCTGGTTTGAGAGCAATTACTCTACCAGAAATTAGGGCCTAAAATGATTTTTGGTGATAAATTACTTACTCCACGCCTGCGACTGCGACGTGTTTATGAGCAAGATCTGCCTCTGTTGCTAGAGTGGAGCAACAGTTGCACGGCCCATGGAGATTTTCTGACGCCTGAAAGGCTTGATCACTGCTCCGGGCTTTCGCAGATTTCTACCGGGATGTTGTGGCATGATGATAATCGAGTGTTCCTCGTAGAATTAAAAGATGGTTCTGCTCTTGGTACGCTACACTACTGGTTAAGGTCAGAGTCTAAAAGGTGTGGAGTTATTGCGCTAAAGATCTCTGATCCAGAAAAACGAAATAATGGTTATGGCACCGAGGCGCAGAAGTATGTCATTATTAACTTGTTTGAAAGGATGAAGCTGGAATCGGTTGAAATGTATACAGATATTAATAATTTAGCACAACAGCGTTGTCTCAAAAAACTTGGATTTGAGCTTGTTGAGACACTTATGTATGATGATCGTCAGGTACGTCGCCTTGGGCATCTGTTTCGTTTGGATGCTACGACCTACTCAAAATTACTTTACTACCAATACCATTATGAAGAATAGAGTAGGTCTTGTGGTGGATGATCGTTATCTTGATCATTGTATTTCCAGGCGATCACCTGAGAATCCGGAACGAATTCGAAATCTGGCAAATGTGGTGAGAAATCAGTATGCAGGGAGATGTCGGATTGTTCAAGGAAGGCAGGCCCAAATGGAGGATATTGAACGGGTTCATTCGCATTTTTATTTGGAGCAGCTAAAGCAGCATAGTGTAAAAGACGATCCTTATTCTTACGATAAGGATACCTATCTGATGGAACATTCTATTTATACCGCGCAATTGGCGGCGGGGGGATGTCTGGAGTTGGCAGATAGCTTGATGACAGATGACCTTGACTCCGCTTTTGCTCTGATTCGTCCCCCCGGGCATCATGCTGAGCCTGGTCGTGGAATGGGGTTTTGTGTCTTTAATAATGTATCCATAACGGCCGAATTTTTGCGAAAAAGCTATGGTCTGAATCGCATTCTAATTATCGATTTTGACGCCCATCATGGTAACGGTACCCAAGAGGCTTTTTACGACACTGACGAGGTGCTTGTTCTTTCCTTGCATCAGCGAGATATTTTTCCTTTTACGGGCGGAGCTGTTGAATTAGGTGAAGGAAAAGGGGCGGGCTACACAATAAATATTCCCGTGTACTCGCAGTATGGTGACCCCGAATATACCTTTTTGTTGGGGCGTTTTTTGCAGGTTGTCGTTGAACAATACCTTCCCCAGATAATACTCGTTTCCGCTGGATATGATGCACATCAAGATGATAGAATGAGCGGAATTACTCTTACTACTGAGTGGTTCGGGGTGGCAACTGCGTTAATAAAACAATATGCGGACTTGGCGTGCGATGGACGGTTGTTGATGGTGCTTGAAGGGGGATACAATCCGGTATCTTTAGAGGCATCGGTAACAGAAACCCTGGATAGTCTCTTGACTGAGCGACAGGGTAAAATAGGGGTGATGCACTCTGAAAGAGCGAATGCTTTGCTGGTGGATCATCCTTTTCTAAACTATTGGACTCTGTGACGAGGATAGGTTGATGAGTGTTGATGAAGAAGTGTTGAAAACAATATTTCACGAATGTCGTCAATGTGGAACCTGTTGTAAGGAATATAGAAAAATCTCTCTTCGTGCTGATGAAGTGGCATTTATAGAGAAGATGGGTGGTCATGTCGGGGTTAATGTAAGCATGGCGGAGATTTGTGAAAAGGGGCTGGAACGTGCCTCAAAAGAGGCAAAGCAGAAGGGTAAGGTGTATATGATCCATCCTGATGAGAAGGGATGTATATTTTTACAGCACAAAAATAATAAGTATTACTGCGGTATTTATCACTATCGTCCCCGGGTCTGTCGGGGCTTTCGCTGTAACCTGGCAGACGATAGCTTTTTGAACCTGTTTGTAGGAGAAGGTGCAATGCACCTTCTGGGAAAAGACGCGTTTGGCCTGTAAGGATTCAGTAGTTGCGGCTCGTTTTGTTGGGTGGCGCTTTGTGCGTCCCGGTAGAACCGATGAAAATGTGGCCTAAGTCTAACAATGAGATAGTTTCTGCAACTGATCCATGGCGACCTGCTTTAGAGAGATGTTGCTAAATCTCTTGGCATCAATTTCGGGGAAGCGTTCGGCCAGCATTTCTGCAAAAGTTACTGTTTCTGCCAAAGTTAAAACCTTTGCCCAGTATTGAGTAACATCTTCAATGTATTCATTAATCTGGAAGGCTCTGGAGCCGGCGTCATAGATGGTACATCTTTCCAAAGGAAACGAAGGCTCCTCGTAATTTGACTCAAGAAATTCCGGAGCGAGCAGCGACTTACAGCGCATTAAATCAGTACCAGTGATTTTGATTGCCGCGTTTGAGTCGGTGGTTGGTACGAAAAAACGTCCTTCAATATAACAGACATGTGTCCCCTCGTAATGGGGGAAAAGTCGGCGACAATCGTCGTCGGCCTCTATTAATCGTTCTTCACTCTTTGGCCCACCTATGGTGAAAAAGAGGATTGAACTCAGTTCGGTTCCCTGATTGAACGCCTCCTTTATCATGATGTCTAACCCATGTTTCAGGCTGGTTCCCGTTGCAACGACATCACCAAGAATGATCTGAGCTCTTGGGGGGAATGATATCTTTTTATACTCATCTTCTGTTATATGCCATTGTTCTGAGTCTTCTGTAATTCTGGCCCGCTGTGCTGTTACAAAAGATGAACTATGATTATTCCAGCCAAAAGCTTCTGCCAGTGCGCCACGTAGACCAAAGTTTAACCCCCCCCGAAGGATATTGAAAACCACTGATTGGTTTTCATCGAATTTTATGGGGATTGAGTCTTGGGCCAGTCGAAGGAAAGTCGCACAAGCCTTCTCCAGTTTTTTTGTATAGTCGTATCCCCTGACCAATGGATTGTTACAAATAGCTCTGCTTTCAGGGGTGGTGAGTACATAACGGTTAACCCTTGTTTCTGTTTGATCTTCGATCCGATATATGGCTGTACTCTCTTTTTTGACGATTTCTTTTAGCATAATAAAATTAATATGTGTTAAAACAGTATGTTGTAGTTTTGTTGAGGCGCATACACAAAAACATTAACCATGCTTGCACCTTAATGTGTCACCGGCCATTGAATTGGGCACGACTATACCTACTCTGCAGTAATGTTGCACCCTCTTGTGTCGATTTGCTTACTACAAGATGTTAAAACTTAATATTTTCTTTCTTATAGCCGGCTAGAAACTCGGGGAGGGCCGAGATTCGTTCAACAAGTTTTTCCACGTTCTTTCCCAGTATGATCTCTACGTCGTTAAAACTTTTGCCCCAACTTGAGTAGATGGTTGCCAGATAGTCTACGATAGTCGGTTGATCGCCGGTGATGAAGGTTTTTTTCTCCAGCTCTTTGTCGATAATTGACCACAAACTGGAGACATTGGGGGCCATTTGTTGTAGCACCTTGATTTTCTCACTTTTGTCCATTTTCACTTTGTACTGAATGGTAAACATTCTGGCGTAGGCAGGGTGCAGTGTTGAAAAATTAAACATTAACCAGCGTAGAAATTCTGCTTTGCGGGACAGGTCGGTGGGCAGCATCTCTGAATTGTGCTTCTCAAGGAGGTAGAGCACAATTGCTGCGCCTTCTGTAATGAGTTGACCGTCAGGTGTTCTCAGCGCAGGTACCTGACCGGTTGGCACGAGCTCTGTGTAGTTTGGTACATCTTCGCGTTTAATCGGTTCGTATTCCTGTTGCAGTTTCTCAAGTAGGATGGTGATAGCCGATGAACAAGATCCTGGAATAGTATAAACTGTGTACATGGTGCCTCCATTTGGGTGACGAGCAGCTGTAGGCTCAAGAAGAATCGGTACCAACGGATAGTTTGTCTCCTCGGCTGCTATAAATAAGTTCAAGAACTGTGAATTGATCACTGTAACCACTCTTTATCGACCTACAATACACCGACTGCGAGGGGAAATCTGGCTTGGGTTATGATTACCGACTGTTGAGTTGTATCTTGGAGCTTCTGTGCTATATTAATGCTCCACGAAAGTTGAATGTAGGAACTGCATCATGTTACTTCTTGCCCGGGTGAAGGTGACGCAATCGATGTGAGATGGTTCTCTTGTATCGGGCTAAGAGCCGCTTGGACCTGAGCAGATTTTAGTGGAGTCTCGTCCTGCTGGAGATGTGCCGTATTGAGTGAAATTTCGTAGGTTAGAGGCCTGTATACACGTCATTGTTGACGCAAAGGGGCGAGGATAGAGAGGTTCCTCAAGGAAGAAGAAATCAAAATAGAGGTTTGTTGTGGAACTTTATTTCACATGCCCCGTGACATTAAAAGTCTTTGCATCTGAGAATTACTCACTTGAAGAGGGCCATAGTGTTGTGGAAGTACCTGGTCACGGCAGAGAGCTAAAAGGCCAGGTGGTGTTGACTCAACCCTGTCCGCTTTGTGGGACTATACATCGGTACGAGGTTGAAGATATTATTTGTCCTTTTACTGGAGATACAAATGAAGAATGAATCGCAACGACTCACCGCCTGTGTAAAAGGTGGTGGTTGAGCATCCAAAATTTCTCCAGGGGACCTGGAGCAGGTATTAAAGGGACTTGAGTTCCCAACGAATGATAATGTTTTAGTAGGGTTGGCAACTGCTGATGATGCTGGGGTGTATAAGATCTCAGATGATCTTGCGCTGATTCAGACCGTCGACTTTTTCACCCCTATTGTTGATGACCCATACGATTTTGGCCGTATAGCCGCTGCGAATGCTTTATCCGATGTCTATGCCATGGGTGGGGTGCCCAAAACAGCTATGAATATTGTGGCCTATCCAATGGATACTATGGGGCCAGAGGCTCTGCGAGAGCTACTTGCAGGTGGTGCCGCAATGTTGAAAGAGGCGGAAACGGTGCTTCTTGGTGGGCATAGTGTAGAGGATGAAGAACTTAAATATGGATTGTCGGTAACAGGCTTTGTTCATCCCGATAAGATTCTTGCAAATCAAGGGCTCATAGCGGGTGATTGCCTGGTGTTGACTAAGCCGCTAGGGACGGGCATTGTCAACACTGCTATAAAGGCAGGTCTTGCTTCGCTTGAGACGACAAAGCGGGTAACAGAGCTCATGGCAACTCTCAACCGGCAGGCGGCACTCGTTGTCGCAGAGTTTGGAATTTCTGCCTGTACAGATGTTACCGGGTTTGGTCTTCTGGGCCATCTTGCAGAAATGATCATCGGAACTGATGTTAGTGTTACTATTGAATCGACAAACGTTCCGATTATTGCAGAGGCAATTGAGTTCGCAGCCATGGGTTTTGTGCCGGTGGGAGCCCATAAAAATAGGGAGTTTAGGCAGGAAATGGTTGTCTCTCCGGATGGCTTTGATCCTGTTACTCGTGATATTTTGTTTGATCCGCAAACCTCCGGCGGTCTGCTGGTAGGCTGTGCTGAAAAAGATGTAGAAGCTCTGTTAACAAGACTGCATGACAGTGGGGTGGAAGAGTCTGCTGTGATCGGCTATGTGACTGAAGCTCCAGATAACAGAATACAACTCCTGTAATATTTTTAGGCGTCTGTTGGCTCGAGTTTTTTATACAAGAGTCCCAGGCGGTGGTTCAATTGCTATTGGAGAGTCTCCTGAAAAGGTGACAACTCGTTCTGTAATTATGAAAAAAAGGATAGGGGTATGACAAAGATAATTAATGCTTGTGGTTTGGCGTGTCCGGCACCGGTTCTTTTGGTGAAAGATAGTGTCGAACAGGCCCAGGAAGCACAGATGACGGTACTGGTTGATAATGCGGGGTCTGCTGAAAATGTATCTCGTTTTTTGACCACGAAAGGCTATGTGGTAAACGAAAAAAAAGTGGATGGTGTCTTTCGGCTAGAGGCCGCGCGTGATCCTAACGCTACTTTTGCTGCGGAGCCTCAAAAGAGTCCACACAACACATCTGATGAGTCCCAGAAAGTGCTGGTGTTGGTTACCAGCGATAGTCTTGGCGCTGGGGATGATATCCTCGGGAAAAAATTGATGCTCAGCTACCTAAAAACCATAAAGGAAATGGGGCCGGAGTTGTGGCAGCTCATCTTTGTAAATGGTGGGGTGAAACTGACCATCTCTTCTTCTCCAGTTCTTAAAGAGTTGCAGGAGTACGAAGAGTCGGGAACCATCATCCTTGCCTGTGGCACCTGTCTTGAGCATTTTGGCCTCACCGCCCAAAAACAGGTAGGAGGAACCACCAATATGCTCGATATTGTAACCGCGATCCAACTTGCAGATAAGGTTGTGTCCATAGGGTAGCCAGTGTTTTTATGGATGTTGTTGCTCTTGGTAGGTTACTGATAGTACAAGGTTACTTGTTGGTCCTCCGCCAAGAACAAAAGCTTCCAATGTTCCCCGCTTTGGGTCGGTGAAAAATATGGCTGAGCAAAATTATAACCAGATATGATTTTCGTGTTTCCATTTGCTTCGTTCGTAATTATTCTATGCGGGGATATGTGGTAATGTTGAATAATTTTAACTTATTTGTTTGAAAAAACGCTAAACATTCAAGTCACCGTCGTTTAGATAGCGACATCAATGGCTGATAAGGGAGTGGTTATGTCAAAGATCAGTAAGATAATTGGTCGGGAAGTAATGGATTCACGGGGAAACCCAACAGTTGAAGCTGATGTGTATTTTGAGTCCGGAGCCTGGGGCAGAGCTTGTGCTCCGTCTGGTGCTTCTACGGGTTCAAGAGAGGCACTTGAACTGCGTGATGGAGATAAGGCCCGTTACTTGGGGAAAGGGGTGTTAAAGGCCGTTGCTGCGGTAAACGACAGTATTGCCCCCGCTCTTCTAGGAAAAGATGGTTATGATCAGAAAGGCATTGATCAGATCATGATCGATCTTGATGGGACCGAGAACAAGGAAACCTTTGGAGCCAATGCAATTTTGGCGGTATCTCTTGCTACAGCAAAGGCTGCAGCGGTGGATAAAAAAATTCCCCTGTATCAATATATCTCAGAGTTGAACGGCACCCCCGGTGAATATCTGATGCCTGTTCCAATGATGAATATCATCAATGGTGGTGAGCATGCGGACAACAATGTTGATATTCAGGAGTTTATGATTCAGCCTGTTGGGGCCAAGACGTTTCGTGAAGGGTTACGGATGGGTTCTGAAGTTTTTCACAGTCTTAAAAAAGTGTTGAGCGCCAAAGGACTGAGCACTTCGGTTGGCGATGAAGGCGGCTTTGCGCCGAACCTTTCTTCCAACGAAGAAGCGTTGACTGTTATCATTGAGGCTGTTGAAGCCGCAGGCTATGAGATGGGTAAAGATATTACTCTTGCTCTTGATTGTGCTGCCTCAGAGTTTTACGTGGATGGCAAGTATGATCTGAAAGGTGAGGGCAAAGTTTTTGATTCGGAAGGTTTTGGAGATTACCTAGCTGCACTTAGCGATAAATATCCAATTATATCCATCGAAGACGGACTCGATGAAAGTGATTGGGATGGTTGGGAGAGCCTCACTAAAAAAATCGGTTCGAGCATTCAATTGGTGGGTGATGATCTTTTTGTAACCAACACCAAGATTTTAAAACGTGGTATCGATAACTCTATTGCGAACTCAATCCTGATCAAGTTTAACCAGATCGGTTCTTTGACTGAGACCTTAGAGGCGATACGCATGGCAAAAGATGCAGGGTATACAGCAATTATCTCCCATAGAAGTGGTGAGACTGAGGATGTGACTATTGCTGATCTTGCAGTGGGTACCGCCGCGGGTCAGATTAAGACGGGTTCGCTTTGTCGCTCCGATCGTGTTGCTAAGTACAATCAGCTTTTGCGTATTGAAGAAGAGCTTGGGGATAAGGTTGGATACTTGGGAAGAAAAAGTATTAAAGGCCAGTAACTCAAGATAAGGTCCTCGGTTTTTTGACGGAAAAAGCCCCTAGCTCATTTATGAGCTAGGGGCTTTTATGTTCTTGTCTACTCTCATTCTTATATTGCCGAAACCGTATAGAAACGCGGGCTAATCGTTGGCATGTGGAAAATCACTGTCCTTTTTTATTTGGGCGATAAGGGGAGCAGTGTTGCTTGATTTGCTGTTTTCCCACTGGTCAAAATAGATAAGATCTTCAAGGGGTACTCTGTCGAGCCAGCCTGCACTTTCCAGTTCCGGCTTTTGATAAAAATGGGACACATAACCAATGCATAGATAGGCAATTGGTATGATTTCTTTTGGAATCGCAAGCGCTTTTTGCAGGGCTTCTTCACTCAGTATACTTACCCAGCCGACCCCTAATCCTTCAGCCCGAGCAGCAAGCCACAGATTTTGCACTGCACAGACACTGCTATAGAGGTCCATTGTGTCAATTGCGGTACGGCCGAGAACCACAGGTCCTGTACGCGTGCGGTCGCAGGTTATGCAGATGTTAATGGGGGACTCAATGATTCCTTCGAGTTTAAGTGTTCTATATGTTGTGGCTCTTTCTTTATCAAACATATTGGCGGCCTGTTCATGGGCCTTGCGAAATGCGCTGTGGACCTTCTGCTTTACCACGTTTGACTTCACAATAATATAATTCCATGGTTGCATGAATCCCACCGATGGCGCGTGGTGAGATGCATATAATACCCTGCTGAGGACATCATCAGGAATAGGGTCCGATTTGAATTGGCCCCTTACGTCGCGGCGGTTGAAGATAGTTTTGTACAGTGCCTGGCGTTCCTTATCGGAAAAAAAGATATCTTGTTGCTGCTTTTGCTCTTTCATACTATTCCCCTTGGTTGGAAAAATTGTTTAGATCGTTTGTGCCAACGAGTCTTATCTCCTTTCAGGCCGGTCTTCTGACGGGGCCTTTCTTCCCTCCGGTATCTGTTTGGGAAATAAGATGTTTTACTAGTGGTCTGTCGTCTGACCCGTAATCCTTATAGCCTTGGGTCAGTTGTTGAGAGTCTTCTCGGCTGCCCGATTCTGCCGTTGATCACTCTGGTAGATAATGAGACTGGACGCCTGAAGGTATGAGTTGCAGAACTATTACAGTTGGCGTACTCAAAATTTCGGTGATATGTTTTGTACTGGCGGTAGAGCAGAGTGTCAACGACAAACCAATTATGACAAGTGATGGACAGAAGGAGAGCTCATAGGCTTGGATGAATTTCAAAAAAAGTGCCTTTGAAAATCTATTTCTGGGAAAATAGCAATCACTTATGGATGGCAGGTTACACCCCACCCTGCCGGGGGATGTACTGCTCTATGGGGGGGCGTATGTATAAAACTGAGTATAAATGGCCCCCCAGATCTTTCTTGGAACGGTCAATACGTCATTCTAATTGTGTCTCAATTTGTCTGCCACATTTGTGGACCTTTTCTGGATAGTACTTATCCGGCAAGATTGGCAAAAAATAAGATAAGTGTCTCTAACTTTTTTCTCTGTTCGCTATCCGGTGATAAATTGTATAATTACGAGGCGACATTCCTTATCTGAGTTGCTTTGGGTCATTATTTTGTTGCTGGTTAAATATTAAACCATAAGCCTTGGTGAAAATGCAAATTGTATTGGTGAAAAAAGTCTAAGAGCCTTAAAAATACAGCGATAATATGAGGTGCATCCTCTTCTGCCGTGGCGGAAAAACTCCTTTAGACACTGGAATTATATTGCAATTTTTACAACAACTTTGTGGATGATTCCTGGGCCAATTAATGGCAAATGAGCATCTTCCGGGAAGAAAATGGCAAAATCATCAGGTCTTGTGCTGAACCAGGCGCTGGGTTGGTCAGAAAAAAACTGTATGTCACCCTCAGGATCGTATGCTTCGCACCCCTCGGTACATGCGGATCTTGCCTTCCAGCCCATTTCATCGATCCCGCTTAATACCAACTGTATATCTATATATTTATTGTGAACCTCGAGTAGGGCAGCGTCCTTTGCCCGGCCTTGGTCTTTGCTGATCATTGCGAAAACAGTGTTGCCCTCGATTTCGTACTTTCCTTCTGTAAGGTCTCCGAGGTCTGACCTGTGCAAAAAATGAAACGCTTTTGAAAAATTACTGTGTAACGCTTTGTAGCGATTGCTGTTGGCCAAGGTATCAAAAATCATAATATATATTTATAATAGAGGTTAGTCTGAATGGATGATACTGTTTATCTTACACCCTATTTCCCACAGTTCGTCGATGATTTCCTGGGCATGTTCACTTGCTATGCGGAGTGTCATAGATCGGGTTTGTGGACTGTGGTTATTGCAGATAGCAATGTTTTTTATCGGGGTGTCATATGCTTCAAGTACTTCAAATATCTTGTAGATAGAAGCGGGGTCGTGGCTTAGATAAAGTTCGATTCTTGTGTCGTGGTTCTCACTACCAAGAACCTCTACAAAGGCATCAAAGATGTCAGATTCCGTAATGATTCCCACGAGAAAACCTTCTGTAACAACAGGAATACCACCGATTTTATGCTTGCGCATAATTCCTGCCACTTTTTCAAGTGTATCCGCAGGGCTTACAGAGATGGGGGTACGGGTCATAAATGTTTCTACTTTTATCTGATGGGCAAGCGCTCTTGCCGTGTTGTCCTGACTTGCATCAACCTCAGATGGAAGTGCCTTTTTTAAATCTTCGTTACTGATAATACCAAGAAGCCTGTTGTCCTTGTCAATGACAGGAATTCTTCTAATACGGTGTTGCTTCATCAGAGAGCAAGCGCTTGTGATTGTTTCATCGACCGTTACAGTTACGACTTCGCTTCGCATCCATATTTTAACAAACATTATTTTTTTCCTTCGAGGTATGGTGTGGCAACGATATCTCCGGTCTTTCTGTCAATATAAAAACGAATGGCTGCAGCCTCTTCTTCGAGTGTTGTACTGACATTACCAATGCGAATCTTAGTTCCGGATGCAATCTTTCCTTGTACTGCAATTGTAGCAGAACAGTAATTAAAGGTTGGGTCAAATTTTGAGTAGAGAGGGCTATTGGGGATCAAATTGAGTTTTTTGAAATGGTTGATTCGTTTTTGCAGGGCTGTTGCTTTTTTTATATATTTTGATGTCTCGCTATATTCCTGTCCATTCATTTGCAGAAGATTTTCCTGGTCCTGTTGGAGGTCTCGGATGTTGGCCCGAAGTGCGTTTCTTTGGCGGAATCGTTCTGGTTCAACCCCTGCGACAAGTGTTATAGGTGTTGCCCGGTCGGAGCCAACTATACCGCCGATGAAGCTGAGACTAGAACAGAATGTGCCGCCCACAACTATGGATTCAGGTTTGCATAGTATCATTTTCTTTGAATGGATGTTGGCATAATAGGCCCCCTTGGTGATAACGACGGTACCTCCACTAACTATAGTTGCTTGTTGGGCAAAGGATATTTCCACATCGCCATCCGTTGTAAGTGTTGCTTGTTCGCCAATGAGGCCGCTTGCAATCTTACTGTTGCCTTTGGCTCTTACTGTTGCACTGTAGATGTTGCCTCCGATGGAGAGGTCTCCATTGCAACTGACGGTAAATCCAGGTTTGATATTACCCTTTATTTCAAGACCGTTTTTCGATTCGATGTTGCCCACAGCAAAATCAATATCACCATCAATTGTTTGTTTTGCTGTTACTTTTACGTCGGATTCGTTGACGATGGAAAGCACTCCAGAACAGGTGGCAAGCACCTGTCTACTCTCTTCGTTGTACTGCACGTCACCCGAAACTTTAACCTTTAGATCTTTGCCCGGCTTTTGAGATATGGGGTTGCTGTGGATGTCTGTTCCGGGTGTTCCGAGGGTGAGAGAAACCTTGGTGGCAATGAGCTCATCCTTATCTATTCCGATAAATATTTTTCTTTCGCGCCAGTCAATAGAGCCATCTTGAAGAATTTTACCGGGTAATGGGCCTATCTCGATTTCAAAACGAAGATAGGCGTCGTCACCATCGACAGGCAGTAAGCCCCTGGCAATGGAAATCCCTAATCTCGGTTGACCAATTTGTTCAACGTGTTCAATACTCTCCTGAATTGTCAGCTCATCAATACCACAACTGATCTCTTGTTCTTGGCATATAGCCAGGATGACCTCTAGGGTAAGTGGTGGTGTGCCTGGAAGTTGAGGGTAAAGGGCCAGGGTTGCCAACATTTTGTCAGCTGCAATATCAATGAGGGGGTTGATTTCGATACTGATGACAGTCGCACTTCCTGTTTTGTTTTGACTGACTGTAGGGTAACCCGAAACATCGGTTGTAATCGAGAGGTTGTCCTCGGTTAGTGTGCAGTTTTTGCCAGCTACAAGGCTTGTCGACAGATTGTGAGCCGCCGGTGTAAGAGATAGAATCGGTTGATTTATCCTGATTAGTTCAGATATGACGATATCATTTGAGAGGCCATCCACCATGATACTGATGGTTTTTGATTTAAAGTGGGTGGTAAGGGTCTCATTCATGATTGGCTGGTAAGATAAATTTATTGTAAATGGTTGCGTAAGACGATGAACAATCTTTTACGACACCATCATCCATAAAACTACGTGTCCGTTGGGGAAGTGTATCATATTGATATTATATCTGTCTATTTGTATAACAGATTGCAGTTGTTCGTCAATGGAGTTTAAAACAAGACTCGCTTCCATTGGGGTCAAGGCATGGCGGAGGTTGTGCCCAGTTACACGTTTCTGTCGGCCCACTTTCTAACAGTCGACGTAACAGCTTTTTACTGGCCGGAATCGAGCGGTTGGTCCCTGATTACCCCCTTGGTCTCCAGGTACAAACAGTGCTCTCACCCACCTTAATGTTCTGGCCCTGGGGCTCAAGGGCCTCTCTTTATTGAATGTTTGGGGGCAGGAAACGACAAGAACAAAAGTAGATGGCCTTTATTTCCCGGTTTCAAGATTGTCTTTACCTCTTCTTAGCTAGAGTCAGGAGATGAGGTCGCTTTTGTTGGGGACGAGTGGGGTGGATGGATCGCTTGTGGGGAGTTAAGAGAATGGTCCGCTGGAAATAAAGGACTGCATTTTTGGCTGGATTTTGTCCGGTAATACAAAGGATTGTCCGTGGTTGTGGGGTGGTATACAGATAAATCTAGAGTAGGTTGCTAGATTATTTTAAATAATAATAAGCGGATAAAATCTTCACCTTTGGTTTCTGCCAATGTGTATTTGTGCGAGAAGGATGTTGCAGTCCTGCTCATTAATGCTCTTTAAAAATAGAAGATTAATCAGGCTATGGAACCGGGCAATAACGAGTTGTTTGTCTTCGGTTAGAAACTTGTACCCATAATAAATCAGAAGGGGAAGAGATAATGACAAAAAGTACAACAGCACTCTGGAGTGTGGTTATCGGCGCAATATCATTGTTTTGTTTGCATACTGCTTCAGTAGAGGCGTGTACCGGCATACGACTACAAAGTGTAGGCGGAGGTACTGTTTACGGGCGAACCATGGAATGGGGGGCCTTTGATTTAAATACTCGTGTGGCCATTATTCCACGGGGGTACGAATTCTCCGGTTTAACGCCCGAAGGGTTAAATGGTAAAAAGTGGACTGCAAAATATGGTGTTGTTGGTCTTGATATGCTCCATAAAGACTGGCTTGCCGATGGCATGAACGAAAAAGGTCTTACCGTTGGTCTTTTTTACCATCCGGGTTTTGCAGTGTACTCGAAATATGAAAAGAGTAAGGCCTCAAATTCTATCACTGCGGTTGATGTTGTCAGCTACATTTTAAGCCAGTTTGCAACTATTGATGAAGTTCGTAGAGGCATGGATGACGTTTTGGTGGTTGCTGTTCTCGAAGAGGCAATTGGTAACATTCCTGTACAGGCGCATTGGTTTGTGACCAGTCCTGATGGGGACTCAGTTGTCATAGAGTTTACTGACGGCAAGATGAAGATTTATGATAATCCGCTGGGCGTACTTACAAATTCCCCGAATTTTGATTGGCATATGACCAACCTGCGTAATTATGTCAATCTGTCCCAGGTTTCCTTACCGGGAAAAAGGATTGAAGAACTAGATTTTAAACCTCTTGGTGGCGGTAGTGGGATGATAGGCTTGCCCGGTGATTTTACCCCGCCATCGCGCTTTGTTCGTGCGGTTGCCTATACGCAAACAGCTCGACTTACCAGTAGTGCAAATGAGACCGTGTACGAAGTCTTCAGGATTCTAGATAATTTCAATTTACCTCTGGGGGCCGCCGAGGGTGCAGGAGACGTTGCTACTCAGGGGATGCGCAGTGCGACTATTTGGACCTCTGTATGGAATTTGCAAGATTGTATACTGAGCTATCATACCCAACATAATCGTCGAGTGAGAACATTAGACCTGAAGAAAATTGATTTTTCAAATATTGGGGAAAAGATAATTCATCTTTCACTGGATAAAAATAAAGAACAAGATACAGAGGAGCTTACCCTAAGCAAATAGGGGAGAAGTTGGCAAACTTCCCCATGAGGACAGGTCTTTTGTGCTGGCCGGTCACCGCGCAGTTGCCAAGATGGTGCAGTTGGCACGTTTATCTGATGAGTTACAGGAGTATGTAATGTACAAATATCTATTTGGCCCCGTCCCGTCACGGCGGTTAGGAATGTCTTTGGGAGTTGATTTAGTTCCAAAGAAAGTGTGTTCACTTGATTGCGTTTATTGTGAAGTAGGTAAAACAACGAAGCTGACGCTTGAGAGAAAAGAGTACAGTAAAGTTGATAGGGTAAAAGAAGAATTAAGCAATTATTTCAGTAATAACCCAGATCCCGACTACATCACTTTTTCAGGGTTTGGTGAGCCGACTTTGAATAAGTGTATTGATGAAATTCTTGATTTTATACAACAAAATAAGCCTAATGTCCCTATTGCTGTTTTGACTAACGGGACCCTGCTGTACGATAGCAAGGTGCGGGAAACACTACTGAAAGCTGACCTTGTTCTTCCGTCTCTTGATGCTGCAACGGATGAAGTTTTTAAAAAAATAAACCGGCCTGCAGAGGGGTTAAACATAGCTCAATGCATTCAAGGTTTAGTCGATTTTAGAAATGATTTTAAAGGTAAGATGTGGCTCGAAGTATTTATTTTACCTGATTACAACGATAGCGACAGTGAGTTGACAGCACTTAAAAAAGCGATTGTGAAAATCAAACCGGATTCTATACAGTTAAACACCTTGGATCGCCCCGGAACTGTCACCAGTTTAAGGGGGGCAACACGGGAAGAACTACAACGAGTGTCCGAGTTCTGGGGGTTAGACAATGTTGCAATAATTGCCGCCGCTCCGGAAAGAAAAAAGATGCAAGTATATAGAAATGATATTGAAACGGCAATTGTTGAGACCATTGCGCGAAGGCCGTGCACGCTTGACGATTTGACGAAGATATTAGGTAAGCATGTCAATGAAGTAAATAAATACCTGGATGTTTTAGAGGCAGAAGGGAGGATTGAAACGGTTGTACAGGAAAGAGGTGTTTTCTATCAAATGAAAGAAGGCGATGGGGAGTGAGTTTGTAACTGCTTACCCCACTTCTAGACTTTGTCGCCTGGGTGTTCGTTACGTCTCGACGTCCCAAGTAAACGGATTTAACAGTATTGGAGAACCGCTACAAGCTGTGGCGGTTTAATCAATGTATTTCTTCCCCAAAAAGACAAAAAACTATTGGTCTTGCCTCCACTTTGCTTTGTGAAAATGGTGAACATAGGTCATATGAGGGAAATGGACTAACGGTGCAAATTTAGTAGCTGAGAAGTGTAGGTTGTCTCCATTGAGTAGAAAAGCCAAGTTCTGTGAGGAGTGATATGCCCTGGTCCATATAGCCCGCAACGGACTTCACACCGTGGGAGTCGTCCCCCGGTACCACCGCAATGTCCAGCCCCCGTGCTAGCTCTAGGATGGGGCGACTTATGTAGGGTTCGTCAGCACCTTTAACCAGTGCGCGAAGATTTAAATCAAGAATCAGGTCAAACTCCTTGATGAGCTTTAGGTTGCGCTTAATTCGTTGCCATATTGCGGGTTTTTGCAGGCGTGATTTATACCCCGGATCAAAAATACGAATCAGATCAAAATGTCCTACCACGGCTGGACGAAAAAGGTTTAGCATTTCATACTGCTGATCAAAATATCGGCAGTAGAGTTTGTCTATACTACCTTGTTGTTGAACCGCTTGAGCATATGTCTTTTGAGAGTAGTCAATGCTGATATCATCTACAAAATGGATGGAACCCACTATGTAGTCAGGCCGATAACGTTCTAAAAGAAATGGGACAAATTGTTTGTAGCCGCTATAGGTCTCAATTTCCATAGCCGCAAAAATTTTCAGCTGGCTCTGGTATTTATTCTGCAGGTGGCGACACTCATCCATGTAGGATGTAAAGGTTTTAAGCAGCAGTTCTGGGCTAAGGCCAAGCTCTACTTGCCCTGGATCGAGGAGTGCCGTGCTGATGGCTGGTGCATGTTCTGTTATCCCAATCCAGGAAAAGTTGAGTTCAATATAGCGTTTGATAATGTTTTCGAGGTCATCGGTTGCATGGTCGCAGAATTGACCGCTGTGACCACCGTGAACGGATACATATCGTGGCGTACTTGACGTAGTGTTCATGGAAAATGTGGGTTAAGCTGTTTGGCGTTTGTAATCAACGGAGGGCTTTTCCTGTACTGGACATTGCTAGGTTGCCATCACGCACACCTTTTAAGGCAGTTAACATGGCCGCAAGATCTCTCACTTCTCTTGCCTTTCCTTTTACTACGATAACTTCAAGACAGTTATCGTGATCCATATGCACGTGGGTGGTGGATATAATATGCTGATGATAGTCGTGTTGGACGATTGTCACCTTCTCCTGCAACTTGTGCTGGTGATGGTCATAGACAAGACTGATGACCCCCATTACCGGCTTATCTAATTCCCATTCTTCCTTAACGAAGGCTTTTCTAATGAGGTCACGTATTGCTTCTGAACGGTTGTTGTAGCTGTTCGCCTTAATTTGCTCGTCGAAAATGTCGAGCAATTCTTCTTCAAGGGAAATGGAAAATCTTTTTAACATGATTGAAGGTCTCCTCTTCAAAAAAATCAGATGATGATTCTACTATAAAAGTTCACCATAATCTGTGCAAGGCTATTTGTGCTGCTTTACCGAAGGTGGTTCGCTGGAGGTTGCTTGATCGCTTTGAGCTGGAATTGGTCTTAGCTCTTTGATGTTTCGGCCCTTTAGGTGCCATGCGCTGAATGAAATGACGAGTATAATGCCCACAATCGCATACCCAGGGAAGTAACCAATACCATCAATAAAGGCAAGATTAGCGACTTGTTCAGCCGTCCAGCCGGGGTGTAGGGTGACGTTTTCCTGTTTGAGCGTCGCGATTAAGGTGGCGAAGGTCAAGCCGATAAAACCGTAGGCCAAATTAAAAGCGAGTCCCTTGAAACTGAGAACAGTTGCTCTTTGGCTGGATTCGGTGATTTTGTTGAGATAGTGGCTGGTGAAAAAGGAGACGAATGTGAGTCCTATAAATATAAGGGCTACAGGGATGAGCCCCCAGTATGGATAAAAGCCGGTAAGGCCGAAAAGGCCGAACATATTGATGGCAAAAATGATGAGCATATTTGTTTTTGGACTGTAATGCTCCGCCATATACTCCGCAATTTTTGGGGTGACAAGGCCAAGGAGAGCAATCATGGAACCAATGATGCCAAAGCTTGCCTCCGGTAGGTTGATGAGTCTGAAATACTGGCTGGTCATGGTGACTATCATTCGCAGGATGTGATCAAAGTACATGCCAAATAATATGATAACGAGGGCAAAAGGAGTACGCAATATCCATTTACCCGCTTCCATGGTTTTCTTGAACGCTGCCCTTGTATTACATCTTGTTGTCGTCTTCTCCGGGGCTGCTTCCACCATTTTAAATGCGGTGATGGTGGCGAAAATAGCAAGTACCAAGGTGAGATAAATTGGAAAACGCATGGTGGTTTGCTGGTCAAGGATATGGTCTGACCCACACCAAGAAAGAACGGCATTCATGGCTTTTGGGTCGTAGGCAAAGGCTCCCAATGTCATTGTTGCGATGGATGCGAAGGAGCGAACACGCATCTGTAGACTGAGAACCTTGGGCCATGCATCTTGAATGCCACCTTCCACAAGAGAGTCGTAGGCAATGGCCTCGTCTGCACCACTGGCCATCGCTTCAGCGAGGCCACTTAGTATTCTGTTGAATAAAAAAGCCCAGAAGATCAGGGTGCCATTGCCGAGTGGCACAAAGGCGAGAAGGGCCAATTCAAGTACCATGAGTAGAGATGTGGTTATGATAAGATTTTTTCGTCCGAGGATGTCTGCAAGGGCACCGGAGGGGACTTCAGCGCAGACGATGGTTATAGCCCAAACCATATTCAGCAGCGCAAATTGTTCTATGCTTAAACCAAAATCGAGAAAAAGAATTGTGAAAACAGGGTAGTAGAAGCGGGCATTGAAAAAGACTCTAAAGGCGATAAATAGTCTTATGTTTTTGATTGCAAAGGGTGACGATGCAACTGTTTTATTTTCCATAGTTGTCTAGGCGGAGCGGGCTTGTCTGTATGTAAACACACATTGGTTGAAACTACGGACCTGTTTGCTGGTAGGTGCCCATTGTCCCCTCTGATCGGGCAAGATGTTTTTCGATTTTTCTCACAACAAGGGAGAGGCTAAGGCAGAGTACCAGGTACATGGTTGAAATAGTCAGCCAAATCTCTATGGTGGCTTGGGTGGAGGCCATGACCTGAAGCGCCTGAAAGGTGAGCTCCTGGATAGAGATGATTGAGACGATGGAAGACCATTTGATTGTGTTGATAAACTCGTTGGCAAGAGGGGGGAGCATGATCTTAATGGCTTGGGGCAGAATGATAAAACACAATGTTTTACCTCTGCTAAGGCCCAATGCATGTCCCGCCTCCCACTGGCCGATTTCAACAGCCTGTATGCCGGCTCTGACTATCTCTGCAATGTATGCCCCTTGAAACATAGCAAGGGTGAGGACACCTGAAAGAAATTGGGTGATCAGGCTCGGGCTTGCAAAGAAGAAGGTTACGTAGCTTTGCATCGCAGGCGAACTTGTCCGGAAATAGTCTTCAACGCCAAGGAAGGTAAAGAACTGATCGCTGACGAAATAGTAGAAGATGAAGACCAGTACCAGTGGTGGGGTGTTACGGATTGCCTCGATGTAGGTTCGGCCCACCATTCGATAAAACAGCCTTGGGGACACCCGCATAAGGCCTACAATGGAGCCGATGAGTACTGCGAGCAGGGTCGCCCATATGCTGAGCTTTATGGTGGTGATGAAGCCTTCGAGGAGCAGGTTGGCGCGCCAACTCCCCGTCTCAGGGTCATGGTAGACCATGTAGGTGGGTATTACAGACCAATTCCAGTTGTAGTTGAGCGCAAAGAAGAGGCGATAGGTAATGTAGGTGAACAGGCCAACAATAGCCAGGAGTACAAAAACGTCGAGTGGTTTAATTGCAGGTTTATAAGTTTGCATAACAGCTTACTCAACGTTGGGCGGGTAACTGACGAACAAATCCGTGAATAGATGCGTGTCAATATGTGGGGAATTGCTCCAGATCTTGGAGCAGAACCGTTAATAATAAATCGTATTATTAACGGTTCCGCACGATTCCTATTCTGTCCGCTGTGGATGTCTCAACAAGCACTTGTTTACTTCAAAATCTCAATTGAACAGATTTAAAGCACTGATGAACCGTTACAAGACAGGGGCTAACCAATATTGGTGTCTTATCTGAATAGTTCCTCTTATTGTATTTTGTCAATCCATTCTTTGCTGCCAAACCAGTAATTATGGCGTTCTTGAAGCCAGCCGTTCAGGGTTACAGTGGTAATCCAGCTGTTAAAAAACGCCAAGGTATCCGGATCTCCTTTGCGCAGAGCAAAACCAATGGGTTCTTGGGTGAAGGTTCCTTTAATAGGAAGGAAGAGTGTATCGCTGTATTCAGCCGCCTCGTATGCAGGGCGGGGGGCAGAGCCTATAACAGCATGGACTTTGTTATTTCGAAGTTCTTGGTAGGTCTGGGGCTCAGAGTCAAACATTCTAAGGGTGGCGAGGGGCAGGTATTTTTTTGCTGCGGCTGCGGCCGTGGTCCCGGTTTTTATGGCAATTTCAATGTCATCTTTGTTGAAATCTTCAAGGGAATCAAAGCCTGCTGCCAGTTTTTTATTTGCGACAATAGCCATACCTGAATATTCATATGGATTGGTGAAATTGACCTGTAAGGCTCGTTGGGTGGTAATGCCCATGCCGCCGATAATAACATCAAACTTGCCGGTGAGAAGAGCTGGAATGATCCCGGACCATGCGGTGGGGGTAAACTCGACTTTGACGCCCATTTCTGTCGCGAGTCGTGTGGCTACGTCAATCTCAAAACCAATCAGTTTGCCGGACTTGTCTTTCATTGCCCAGGGTTGGAAGATGTCCATTCCCACCTTAAGGACACCTCTCTTTTTGATGGTTTCAATGGTACTAGAGCGGACTATGTCCGTCTGAATGGACGCCGCTGTGCTGAAGCTAGCCATACATAAGAAAAAAAGAGTGAGAGTGAAAAGACGTAATAAATGGTTACGGTTTTGCATGATAAAGCCCCTTGTTTACAGGAAATTGATCGAAAAAATCTGTTTTCTCATGGTAACTTAAGTCGTTTTTCCATAAAGCCAACTGTAAGAGATAAAAATACTGTGATTGCGAGGTAAATGACAGCCACTGCAAACCAGATCTCAAAGGTAAGGTAGGTCTCGGATATAAGGGCCTGGGCCTGCATGGTGAGGTCGTAAATTGCAATGGTACTGACCAGGGCAGAGTCTTTAACGAGTGATATGGCTTGGCTTGCAAGGGGTGGAAGGATTGTGCGAATTGCCTGGGGAATAATGATGTGACGATAGATGCCAAAGGTGGTAAGGCCTAAGGTCTTTCCCGCTTCCATCTGGCCTTTTGCAACGGACTGGATTCCTGATCTGAATATCTCTGAGGTGTAGGCCCCCTCAAAAAGAGAAAGAGCGAGAATGGCAGAGGGCAGGCGTTCTAGTCCCAGTGTTGGGCCGAGGACAAAGTAGATGAAGAAAATCTGGATGAGCAGGGGGGTATTCCTGCTGACCTCCAGATACAGTGTTGCCAGAGTCCTTGCGACAAAAGAGTTGGAGAGGCGCAGGACCGCAGTTGTAAGGCCAATAAAAAAGGCGAATACAAGGCTAATAGAGGATATTTTTAGCGTAATGAACAGACCCTTGAGCAGAGGGCCAGGGGCTATGCCTGTTTCCGTCTCGGTGAAAAGATACTGGGGTATCCTGTACCATTGCCAGTTGTAGCCGATATTACTGGCACTTTTGCCTGCAAGCCAGCCGAGGACGGCGAGCAGGATGATAAACTGAATGATATCCCAGAGTGGGCTGCGGAAAAACGGGATATGGGAATCACCGTGATTGTTATAAGCAGTGGCTTTCGTCATAGGACTGTTGTTGTACTGGTGGTTCTGGTTTTTTTCGTGTGGCCTTTAGGTTTGTGATAATGCTTTTCGTGTCAACTGTTCCCGGGCCATTTCAGAGATTGCTCTGAAGTCAATTTTGCCGCTACCCATTTTGGGAAGTGTTTCCCAAACCAGAAATATTTTTGGTAATGATATCGGTGGTAGTGTGTTGGCCATCTGTTTTAGCACAACTTTTTCATCAAGAGGTGTTGTCACCACGGCCACAATACGGGCTCCCTTTTTTGCATCTGGAATCTCTACAATACAGCAATGGCTTTCTTCGGGCAGAAAATTTTCAAGTACAGCTTCAATTTTTACGAGAGATACCATTTCTCCGCCAATTTTGACGAATCTCTTGAGTCTGCCGACATGCCAGAGAAAGCCGTCTGCATCTATGTTACCCATGTCTCCGGTGTCGTACCAGCCGCTACGGATATGTAGAGAAGTTTGCTCGAAATCGTTGAAGTATCCCTTCATGACTGAGCCACCCTTAACCAGAATACGGCCGTCTTCGCCCGGAGCGCACTCCTTACCTGTCTCATAATGTTCTATGCGAACCTGCAGGCCGGGAATGGGTTTACCTACACTGCCTGGTCGATTGAAATTCGGTGTGTTGGTGGAGATGACGGGGGAACATTCCGTTGCGCCATAACCTTCTACAATGGTGATGTTATGCTTGCTTTTGAAGCCTTCTCTAAGGGCATCGGGGCATTTATCCGCACCGGCGAGAGTGATGCGCAGGCTAGCAAAATCCCCCGGCTGTGATTTGCGTAAATAGCCCCAGAAAAATGTAGGTGTACCGACTAGGAATGTTGGCTTATGTTCGCGGATGATGATGCATATTTTCTTAAAATCTAGAGGGTTGGCATAGGTGAGCAAGGACATCCCGTGGTAGATGGGGAGCCACATGTCAATTGTTAAGCCAAAGACGTGAAAAAGCGGCAGGGTACACATGAAAATGTCTTGGTTGCGGAATCCAAAAATAGGAGTTACCGCTTCTATGTTTGTCAGGATATTTTTATGCGTGAGTTGAACTGCCTTTGGCTCTTTTTCGCTACCGCTGGTAAAAAGGATAACAGCGGTGTCGTCCGGGCTTCCACGGTGGACGAGTTTTTTGATTATCGAGGCGGGAAGAGCCGCCGTGAAGAAAGCGAGGAGCTTATCGACACGGGTGATAGAGGCCATGATATCCTCTATGTAAATCATGCCGTCGATAAAAGGACATTCAATTTTTTCTAATAGCGCTTTCGAGGTGATAATAGTCGTGAAGTCACATTTCTCCTGGGCATATTTGGCGTTTTGTTCTGCCCCAGTAGAATAGTTGATCATTACCGCTTTTCGGCCGCTCATCAGAATTGCAATCTTAGAGAGAATACAGCCGGCAGATGTAGGTATCATGAGACCAATGAAACCTGTGTCCAGTTTCTTGAACATGCGGGTTAGTATAAGACAAGCAATCAGCGCCCTCGAATAGGAGAGTTTGCTGTTGGTTGAAAAATCGTGGATCGCAAGTTTTTTGCTGAATGTTTTGGCAATGTCGATAAACTGTTGATGGAGCAGCACCGGCACCTCTGTGTGAAGAATTGAATGAACAGGTAGTTGGCGTTCACTATTGTTTGGACACCAAAATATGATAGATGGGGCCGTTGATTTGCAGTCTTTCGCTTGGTGTCTGTGTTGAGAGGAGAAAAAATCTCGCAGACAAGCAGACGCGGTGAGCTTTTAATTCAAAGCCCAGGGCTGTAATTTGTTGAGCTGTCTCGTTTAGAGAAAAGGTTCCATTCCCAGACATATTACTACGGATTGAACTAACATCTTTTCACCTGTTTGGCAACTTTGCTCATGGAGCATAGAATGGAGTGAAGGTCGACCGACCTTTACCCCGGCGTATAATCAATTGCTTAAGTCGTGATCGGCTAGGTCGGTAACAGTTTTTGGAAGCTCCTTTTTTACCTGAACTCCAAGCTCCCGCAGGTGTTCAGCCTGGGAGACCAGATTTCCCCTGCCTCTTGTGAGTTTTAAAAATGCACTATCGTAGCTGCTTCTACAGAGAGTAAGCTGTTTACCTATTTTCTCGATTTCTTCTATAAAACCTCGAAATTTATCGTACATGAGCCCCGCGCGTCGTGCAATTTCGAGAGAACTCTTACTCTGTTGCTCAAACTTCCATATATTTTCTACGGTTCTGAGGGTGGCGAGAAGTGTTGTTGGAGTGACAATAATAATATTTTTTTTGAGAGCTATGGTCATGATCTCTGGGGCTTCCTGGCAGACGGCAGCAAAAGCGGCTTCAATGGGCATAAACATGAGGACAAAATCTAAACAATGGATTTGTTCCAGGTCAGGATAGTCCTTGGCTGAAAGGGTTGTAATGTGGTCGTGGATGGCCTTGATCTGTTGTTTGAGATGTTCGGTTTTTTCAGTGTTTGAGCCGCAGTTAATGTATCTTTCCCAGTGGACCAGTGACACCTTGGAGTCGATGATGATATCTCTGTTCTCGGGGAGATGGACGATAACGTCCGGTTTTTGCAGACGATTGTCATGGGTACGAAAACCTCCCTGGGTATCATATTCAAAACCATGGCGGAGTCCTGAATGTTGCAATACCTGGTCGAGGACAAGTTCTCCCCAGTTCCCCTGGGTCTTGGTGTCATTTTTTAAGGCATTGGTCAGGTTGATTGCTTCCTGGCTTATCTGTTGGTTCAGGTCTCTGAGGTTTTTAATCTCATTTTTTAGATTGAGACGTTCGCGGCTATCGCTCTGATAGATCGTGTTAATTTCCTGGCGTAAAGATGTCAGCTCTTTATTGAAAGGCTGGAGGATGCCATCCAGGTTTTCTCTGTTAAGTTCGGTAAACTTGGAACTTTTCTCGTCAAAGATACGTCCTGCGAGGGTTTCAAATTGCAGTTTTAGTTCGTTACGGGCCTGCTCTAAAAGTCGTAGTTTGTCTGTCGTGTGTTTACGTTCATTTTGTAGCAGTGTGACCAGCTTTGCTTCACTAATGTTCTGCTTGTTTATCGTATTTGACAGGTCCTGAACCTGTTGTTGGCTTTGTTGGAGTAATCGCTTTTGTACCCGGAATGTTTTTTTGAATCCTGCGAGTTTTGCAAGCAAAATGACAATCGTAAGACAAGCGGAAAGAGCAAGTACTCCGAGGAAAAGAACAATAGACATGTCTGTGAACTGGACGGCAAGTCGTGGCTCTATGTCCTGGAAAAATGAGGATAAAAATTGCATTATTGTGGTCGTTTTGGCAACGTCAAGGTAGTAGTTGGTTACAAGTAACTCTTCAGGATGTGTACTCTGTGAGAGGGAAACAGATGCTAATCAAATTGGCCATGGCTTATCTTTGCCACCAAGAATATGCAGATGGATGTGGAAAACCACTTGGCCTGCTTTTGCGCCGTTGTTGAAGATGACACGGTAGCAGTCTTCCACCCCATTTTCTCGGGCCAGATCACCAGCTATACGGATAAGTTTGCCGATAAGTTTTTCGTCTTCCTCGGTAACAGAGGATGGGCCGGCGATATGTTTTTTGGGGATAACAAGAAAATGAACCGGGGCCTGGGGGGCGATATCCCAGAAGGCAACCACATCATCATCTTCATAGAGCTTTTTAGCGGGTATCTCTCCTGCCACAATTTTGCAAAAAATACAGTCATTCATAGCAATAACCTTTGTCTGGAGTTGAAGGTGCTTTTTGTTGGCTCACCTTAATTTCCTATGTATACCTCAGTGTCTCTGGTTCGTAAACTTTTTGAAGAAGAAAAGATGCCTGTTTTTCCACGCTCGGTACAATTTACTATGATACAAAATCCCTAAAATGGACCATTGGTACAGCTGTTTATGACACTTCACTCTCCTTTGTTTGGGGTATTATAGCTTATCATGTAGGTTTATTTTGTTTTAGCTAATGTTTCCTTGGCTTGTCCGCCCACCACACGCCAGTTGAGGAGATTGATTAAACTTACCTCTATGACGGGAAGAGTTATGTTCGCGTAGTCTGGAGCAGCCCTTTCAGTTATTCACCAAGTGATTTGCTTCTAAAGCTGGATTGCATTGTTATGGGGATTGATTTTAAAACACTAAATTTGAGGATTGGATGGATCTGGAGCCGCAGAGAGATGCAGGGGAAATTAATTTGTATGGGTTTGTTGTAGGCGATGCGGTTGATTTAATTGATCCTGATAAAAAGATTCAATTCGTGGCACAATAAATAGTAACGGAATACATAAAGTTCCTGATCTATTTTACGAAATTGATCCTGTCAGCGGGGCTATTTGTTTCTTGGGATAAAATTATTTATAATATCAATGGTATGTAACGATTCCATCTAGAAACTATATCAAGATCGCTTTGGATTCCTTTTTGAGCGTACTCATAATGTGGTTGTTCCTCAGTTATATTTTACGGTTGATACTGGAACCTATCATGTCTCCATTCGTCGTCTGTTTAATCTCAATATTTATAAGTTTGGTACGTTGCATGTTGCTTATTCACTCTGCACTCAAAAAAATATATAAAAACAAAGATTCTTGAAAAGTAACAAGTCGTCCGCTTCGTGAAACACCAAATTTTCTTTGAGGCTAAATAGCCGGTTTACTCGATATTAAATTGCTCATCAGGAAATTCATCAAAATGGTAATTCGAGTAGTCTTGGCTTATTTGTTTTACTCGTGCACCAGCCTTAATACGCTGTGATAATGGCTCAGGCTATATCATCAGTACTTTGGAAAAGTGCAGTACTAATGATGATGTAAGTATTAATTGTATCCAGCCATGAAACCCACAAGCAGATTGCTTATGTAGGGTGTACAGTCCAAAATGGAAGGACTATAGTTTTTTTTGATAAACAGAATAAATATGTTACAGCAGACAGATAACGCAGTCTTTTTTTATTGAATGTGTCTTTAACCTGAACTGTAAAATTCAAATTAAGTTCGTGGCAAATCGGCGTTAGTTGCCCATGGACATGGCGCTAGGGGCAAATGATGAGTGTATCTATGAACGAAGTTTCGAATTTCATTTTAGAACTTGATGCATTGAAGCTTGTAGCTCGAAGAACATATATCTGTGGAGGTAAAAGACTTGAAAATTCTGCTGAACACTCATGGCACTTAGCCTTGGCAAGTTGGCTTCTTGCAAAGAATATGAATAGAAATTATTCCATTGAGAAATTACTTAAACTTGCTCTTATACATGATCTTGGTGAAATTGATCCTGGAGATACATTTTTGTATGACAAAGATCGTGATTTAGCCGCAAATCGTGAAAGGAAGTGTGTAAACCGGTTAGCAAGCGATTCTGGCAACTCAATTGATGAACTCTTAGATCTTTGGGAGGAACAAGAAATTGGGAAATCGCCTGAAGCAAAATTTCTAAAAGTTGTAGATCGTTTGCTCCCATTTCTACACAACATTACGAGTGAGGGGCAAGCTTGGAAAGATAATGATATTCATAAAAAACAGGTATTAGATGCACATAAGTTCATTAAAACTGAAGAACCAGAAATCTATGAGTGGTTTTTAGAAAATTTGGAACAGGCTATTAAAAAAGAGTGGCTAAAAACCCCCTAACCAAATGTATACTGCTGATCGCACAAACATATGCCCGCTGGCAAGCGGCATTAGCTATTTTTTAAATAGGACTTCATCATTGAATCAAAAGTGGACAAAGTAATCGACATCTGATATTGAAAATCAATATATCAAAATAAGTAAATGCTCTCTAATTCTGTTGACAAGTTGCAGTTCCATTAAGGAGACCAAAGTTATGAATAAAGAATTACAAAAACACCTTATCTCTTTAGCTACAAAAGACCAAGATCTCTTAGGAAAACTATCTAAATCAGGTGATTTAGCAAACTATACAGATGAAGTCCATCCTGAATTAAAAGTAGTACTTGAAAGCAATACACAAAAAGCCAAAGAAATAATAAAAAGGTATGGATGGCCAACATTAGGCCTCGTAGGAGAGAAAGGGTCAGATGCAATGTTTCTTATTGTTCAACATTCCGTCTTAGATGAAGCCTTTATGCAATCGTGTGTACCATTACTAGCTGAGCAAGTTAGTAATAAAGAAGCAAAAGGCTCACAATTAGCATTTCTTCAGGACAGAACTTTAATGCAAAAAAACAAACCGCAACTTTATGGTACTCAACACATAGAAAATGAGAATGGGAAAATAGTGCCTTATCATATCGAAAATGCCGAGGAAGTTGATCAAAATAGATTGAAATTAGGTTTAGAATCATTAAAAGAAAGAACTGCTTATCTACAAAAACAACATGATAAAATATTAAGAGCAAATGAATGTAGAAACAATTAAAGCAATCAAATTAAAGTGTCTCTATATAAGTGTAGCTAACAAGCTGCTGCGCTGGAAAACTACTAGCTGTCGCTCGCATTTTTCCTGTGAGCAATGTGTTATGTTTCTACTCACAAAGGAGATTGTCGGATATGAATAAACCATTGTTGATTGGAGGTGTGTTAAGTATTTTAGCAGCTTTGCTGCATATCGCTACAATAATTGGAGGTCCAGAATGGTACCGTTTTCTTGGCGCAGGAGAAGAAATGGCAACATTAGCAGAAAACGGTTCTTGGATTCCTGCAACAGTTACGTTCGGTATTTTTGTTGTTTTGTTTATCTGGGGCCTTTATGCTTTTTCCGGTGCTGGTTTTTTAAAACGTCTTCCATTTATAAAGTTGGCACTTGTTTTTATCTCAACTATATACTCTGTCAGAGGCTTGATGCTTTTTCCAGTATTAGTCATTAGTCCTGACCTGGTTAATAGCCTTACTATCTGGAGTTCTGTAATATGCCTGATTATTGGAATGACTTATGCCGTTGGTACAAGACAGGTTTGGTCAACTATATCAACAAAATAGGATAGAACATTCGGAACGCTCCATCATTCGGAGTGTCTATGGTGCTAGCGTTATGCGTTAGGAAGATTATGAAAATGATAAATGTACATAATAGAGTCGTCAATAAACCAATAGCAGAAGTTGGAGCTTTGTTGGATAGCCTTTCTTCAAATAATGACAATTGGTGGCCATATGAAAAATGGTCACCAATGAAGTTTGATCGTGACTTATCTGAAGGTGCAATAGGTGGACATGGCCCAATAAAATATGTCGTTACCAGTTATCTACCTGGAAAAAAAATCAATTTCGAATTTATTGAGCCTCCTGGCTTTCACGGGAATCACTGGTTTGAATTAAAAGAGAAAGAAGAAAGCAAAACTGAAATCATACACACCATAAATATGAACGTTTCTGGGGTAGCTGTAATATCTTGGCTAATAATTATTCGTTACTTGCACGATGCATTGATTGAAGATTCATTTGACAAAGCACAAAAATATTTTGGAATTGAAGCAAAAACAAATAATTGGTCTCCATGGGTAAGGTTTTTAAGATTTCTGTTAAAAAGAAAAAAGACCACATAACAAAAAAAATCAACCGGACGGAAAATACCTCTGCTATTTAATTCGAATAATTTGGTGGTGTGCATAAGTTAGTCTGCCGCCGATTATTCTGCTAATCGTTCTATGGCAACACCGACTTTAGGGGCAATTATTAAGACCATCGTAGGGACTAAAATCATTGTTATTACTAAGGTTTGTTGCCATAAAGGTAATTGAAAATCTAGGGTTGTGAGTGATAATATTAGTAGTGTCACAATAGGGTAAACACATAGCCAGGTCAGAATTATTCTAAAGATCTTTTTTTTCATTTTTATTTCATTAACTTATTTATTTCATTAAAATAGCCAGGAAGAACTTTGGATAAGCAAGTCATTCCTTTTTTCGTCAATGAAATGTTCTTTGCTCTTTTATCTGTTTCGTCATGAGTCGAAATCAGTAAGCCTTCTTCAATTAGCCTTTTTAAGGTCCTTGTCAGTACGGGGCGTGAGACGTCTAGACGAGATGCTATTTCATGTGCATAGAGGCTTGTTCTATCAGGCTCTCTATCAATAACAATAAGTATTAAAAATCGTAGCTGTGAAAGATTATTAGCAGAAAAATGGGTATTTATACTCCTTACCAGTAGGCTTGCTTGGCGCATTATACTAAAAGCTTCAGCTATCGAATTCTTCTCATGATTTGTTAAAGCACTTGTGTATTTATCAAGCATTGCTTTAGTTGGAAGTTCCTTCAGAAAAAACATATTTTACCTTTAGGCTAGCTTCATAAGCTTAGAAATTTCAGGGGGAGTAGCTAACCAGTCAGTGTAAGCTTCAAAAACAGCTTTTGTGTAATCCATTTTATGGTGCAATGCTAAAGCATTGTCAGCAATCCACTCTTCGTATAGGTACAAACTACCAACGCCATCTTCGTGGAGTGCAAACTCTAAACACCCAGATTCATTTCGAGTTTGCGATATAATTTCCTTAATAGCTTTTTTTGATACCTCAAAGTATTTAGGTTTGGGGGTTATCTTGGCAAAAATAAACGTGTGTCCATTCATAATGTTATCCTTTGTTTTGAATTATGGTTACCATGGTAACTATATTTAAAACAAAGTCAACTTTATAAAGCAGATACAAGCCAATAAAGTCCGACTCGCAACGCTGTCACAGTCGATAGCAAAGAGAAAATGGCAAGAAAATGTGCCAGCCCTAGCATGAGTATGTCCTCACGTATTACTGCAAACAGGCTATCTGTGTTGAGATGTTTTTCTCAATTTTTGTTTACTTGTTAAGGCTAGTCGTATCGAATCAGACCTATAATAGTGGGTTACTTTTGCTAGATGGGGCGTAGTGGAATGGTTGAGGATATACTGATGTATATTTGAAGATCGATATCGTGTTGGTCGCTTGGTTTGCAATCTGCCTAGATTTGGAAAAAACCGATGGAAAGGTGGCGTATCTTAGGTCGCATTGATCAGGCCCCGACCTGTGAGTGTATAGATTCTGCTGGTATTTGGTAGCAGTTCATCCTTATCGTGGGTAACGTGGATTACGGCGGCCCGGCTCTGGGCAAGGATTTTTTGCATACGGCGCCTAACATCCGCTCGCAGGTCAGGATCAAGGCCGATAAAGGGTTCGTCCAGAAGCATTAGTTTGGGGCTGATGGCCATGGCCCGACAGATGGAAACCCGCTGTTTCATTCCCCCGGATAAGGTCTCTGGGAAATGGGACTCGAATCCGCCAAGTCCCATTTCCTCCAGAAATCGGCCCGCTCGCTGTCTGGCCGAGCTTGATGAATATCCCAGGGGGAGCAGGGCAAGGGCGATATTGTCCAGTGCTGAATACCAGGGCATTAGACGTGGCTCCTGAAACACATATCCGATACGGCGAGTATCAATCCGGGCCATTCCTCCTGTTGGCTTCTCCAGGCCTGCGGCTATTTTGAGTAGGGTTGATTTCCCTTTGCCACTGGGGCCAAGCACGCCGACGATCTCATCCGGCGACAGGGTCAGGTTGACCCCCTCGAACAGTAGTCGACCGCCGTAGGATTTTTCCAGATTTTTAAATTGAAGCACCATTTCAACTTCTCCGCATCAGTCGTTTTTCTAAGGGGCGAAAAATGAGGAATTCCAAGCCCCCCGCCACTGACATGCTGATCAAGGCCAGGGCGTAGAGTTCAGGTGTATCAAGGCGGGATCTTGCAATGGCTAGGCAGTACCCCACCCCCTCATTGGCACCGAGTACTTCTGCAAGGACCACCACCCGGATGATGCTGCCCGCCGCTACTGCCAGGGCAGAAAAAAACGGACCAGCAACCGCCATTCCGTAAATACGGAGCAAGCGGGACTTGAACCCGAAGTTGTATACCCTCGCCATTTGAAGCAGGCTTTTATCCACCAGCAGCATTGCGTCAGCCACATGGATATAGATCACCGGCGCTGCCATGGTGGCGGCGATGGTTACCACCATGAGAGAACCCATCCCAAACCAGAGCATGAATACCACCACAATAACGACCCCGGGTATGGTCATGAGCATCCACCTGAGGGGCTCCAGCGTGGCGCGAATCGCGGGGGCCAGCCCTGCGGCTAATCCGAGGAGGCCGCCGATGGTCACAGCCAGGGCCAGTGCGGTCAACATTCGTTCAAGACTCACTCTGAAATGTTGTTGCAAAAAGGTCTGATCTGAGAGCAAGCTGAAGACGGCCTTCAAGGTGGCTCCAATCGGTGCCACCACCAAGCCAGAATGGGCCTCGGCTGCCCAGTTCCAAGCTACAGCAATCAGGAGTAGTCCCAGTGTCCCCATTACATATCTGTTGATTTTGGCCTGCCAGTGGTTCCTAGGCAGCAGAAACATCAGTTCTCTCCAAAGAATAGCCTTTTGTCAGGAAAACTGTCGCCCAGGGAATCCGGGTAGCGGCTATGTATCTGCCCAAGAAAAAAGAATGCAGCATCAAAGGCACGTTTGTCAGCAAACAGTTGACCGGCAATGATGCCATCGCCGGACTCTGACATGAGAGTGCTTATGGATGGAGCAGTTTCATGGGCCATGGCCATGGCTGTAGCCGGATGCTCACCTATCCATATTCTGGTGCGATTGTAAAATTTCACCAGTGCTTTGATCTCTTCGTTCCGATGGGTTGCATCTCCGAAGACTGCTAAGGCACTCACATAAAGTGGCAGGCCGTTGAACTTTTTTCCCCATTCCTGGCGTAGGTCCAAATGTTTAATCAGAACTGGACCGCCGGTCTCGTTAGAGCGTTTTAGCACCAGAGATGCGGCTGGTTCTGCAAGCAAGGCATGATCCGCCCTGCCCAGCTGCAGAAGGTTAGCTGTTTCCAGGGCGCCGCCGGTATGTCGAGTTGTAAGGTTAGGACAGCGGTCTCCTAAAATGGTGTTGAACAGTAACTCCGGCATCTCTCTATGGCCAAAGGGGAAGAGCAAAATCCCTTCCATGGGGAGGGGGCCTGACGATTGTTTAGTCGAAATTACCCACAGGGCAGAGTCAAAGACCCCGGCAATACGAACGGGGATTCCTTTGGCATAGAATATGGCTGCAGCGGATGTGGTTGTAAGGGATACATCAATTTTACCCCCCGCAATCATGGCCCTGGCCTGGTCAGGTGAATGCCAGGGGGTAAAGGTGAGGCGGTCCGGGTGCTGCTGCGCCATGATGGCAAAGACGAGACTTTCGGCAACCGGTGGACCGCTGATCCTGAGTCGGCTCTTATTGGCTCCGGCAATGGCGGGGCAACTGGATGCAGCTATCAAGGCTACGAGACAACAGCTGCTCAGAAATTGTTTCATGTCTTTAGCCCCTTGCCAGGTCGTGCCACCACCAACTCTGATATTCCCGATGGTAGGATGAGCGTCCTCGTCTCTATCTGTTCGAATCCGGCCTGTTCAATACAGGCAGCAATCTCGCCCTGTGTAAAGGAGACATCTTGGCCCTCCAATGCGAGGGAGAGACGGGAGAGCACGATGTCGTCGGGTGCCGTCCGTTCATGGGTCAGTCCCTCGTGTAGGCAGACGAGCACACCTTGGCTGGTCAGTGCTTTTTTTAACCTTTTGAAAAAAGAAACCCTGTCTTTTACGTAATAGAGGTTATGACTGGCCCAGATGAGGTCATAGCCATTACCTAGGTCTACATCGTTGTAATCACCAGGAAGAAAGGATATTCGCTCTGCCATGCCTTCTTTAATGATCTCAGCTTTAGCTCGTTTGATTATGGCGGGGAGGTCAACAAGTACCCCCTTGGCTCCGGGTAGTCTTTTGAGTATTTCGGCACCGATCAGGCCGGGGCCGCCTCCCAGATCCAGTATCTTTGTTAGACCTTTGAACTCGGGCAGAGTTTCCATCAGATCTGCACAGATGGCTCCCATGCCGGCTCGCTGGTATGCGGCTAAATGGTTCACCGCTTGCTCCCATTTCACTTCGCTGTTCAGGATCTGATCCTTGGGTACTTCAGGGGGCCCGTTTTTCACAATATTGGCGATATCCGCAAGGTTTTTGTGTTGCATGGCCTTCATGCTTTTAACCAGGCCACCCATAAAAACCGGGCTCTCATGGTGCAGGAAATGTCGGGAAAAATCTGTGTTGGAATATTGCTTGTTTTTCTTTTTAGCAAGTCCCATGGCCACCATTGCATCTAAAAAAGCAACGAGGCCGATGTTGTTGGTTGCTGGTCCGATCTGTTCTGAGATCGTATCGACTCCAGAGTGATTGACCAGAATCTCGGCAATTCCTAGTTCAATTGCTGCTTCGAGAACCGCCATTTTGGGAGGGCCTGCAAAGAGATCAAACAGCGGGGCCATAGATGGGTAGGGTGTGTGGGAAGAGTGAAGTTTCTGTTCCATTGCTACATCCTCCAGTTTAAAGTGAGACCGATGGTGAGAGGTCCGCCGTCCTCTACTAAGGTTTGATTCATATTGTTTTGGACCTTTTTATTGGTGTATTTTTCATCCGCAAGGTTGCGGCACCATATTGACATATCCCAAGGGCCGATCAGATAGCCGGCCTTGAGGTTGACCAGCGCGTATCCTTCTTGCTCTAGGGTGTTGGCCGCATCGAAGTATTGTTTGCCCGTCCAAAAAAAATCGGCCAGGGCATAGATGCCGTTCTCCCAGTGATAGATGGCTCCCGCATGGGCGGTGAGGTCCGGTGCCCAAGGTAGATGTTTACCGCTGTAATCCACTGCCTCTCCGCTGGCCGTTCCTGTCCAATCGTCAACTTCGGTTCCAGCATATCCTATGCCTCCGTACAGCTCCAAATGAGGTAATGGCAGGGCCGTCAACTCCAGCTCTACACCTTTGGTGTGGGCGCTGGCTGCATTGGTGTAGCGCCATACACCGGGGCCGGCGCCGGGGACTTCTTCTCTTACCTGTTTGTCCTTTATGTCTGTATAGAACAACGCCAGATCTGCCCTCAAACAATTGTTGAATAATCTGGCCTTAATACCAGCTTCATAGTTTTTGGTAAATTCGGGGGCGTAGGCAAAGGCATTTTCCGTAGAGGCTGAATAATAGTCATATCCACCGGCAAGCCAGCCTGTGGAATAGGTGAGATATCCGTCCAACTGGTCGTTGAGAGCATAGGAGAGTGCGACCATGGGCAGCCACTCGGTTTCGGATAAATCACGATCGAAGTTGGTTGTGCCGCTCGCTTTACTATAACTTTGTTTCCCCGAAGAACTGTAGTGATCGAGGCGCAGTCCTGTAGTCGCGTTGAGCTTTGGGGTGAGGGCCAGGGTGGACTGCCCGAAAAGAGCCACGCTGTCTGAGCTTGAGTTAGAGATGCGACGGTTGGCCATAGCAGGGTTGATGTGCTTTAATGTCCAGTCGTTGTCCAGTTCTTCCCGGCCTGCATAGAGCCCAAGCAACCAGTCCATGGAAAAAGTGGTTGCTCCGGTTAGCCTGAACTCCTGGCTCCAGCTGTCTTGATTGAGGTCAATATGTGAAAATCCTAGGGGCACAGGGGTACGGTCAAAATCCAGGGTCATCTCCCTGTCAAACCTCTGGTGAGCTGTGATGGAGGTGAGGTCCATGGCTGCAAAATCATAGATGATACGTAAGGTTTGGTTGAAACTGTTCTGCTCCGCTTGGTCTTTTTCATTGCTGTACGCTTTAAATCGTTTTGTCTTCCATGGGCCATCTTCATATCTCAGGTTGGAAATCCCTTTGTCTTGGTCAGTACCACTCAGGGACAGGCTGGTGTCTAGCTCCTTTATTGGGGTCCAGCGCAGGACTCCCCGCATCATGAGATGGCGATCATCGGCAATGTCGTCGGCACCGCTGATCTGGTTCTCCATATACCCCTTGGTATCAAGGCCGGTGGCAGTGATCCCCCAGAAAAGGCGATCTTCGAAAATGGGTCCGCTTGCGGCTACACCGGCGGACATAGTTTGATAGTTGCCTGTTTCGAAAAAGGCCTTCGCATTAGGTTCGTTAGTCGGTACCGGCAGGACTACGTTAATCACCCCAGCAGAACTGTTTTTACCGTAGAGGGTGGATTGGGGACCTTTTAGCACCTCAACCCGTTCCACGTTAAAAAGAAATCTCGACTGCATAAAGGACAGAGGATAGGGCACATCATCGATATAGAGCCCCATGGGCGATACTAAGGCTGTATCAATGGTGGAAATTCCCCTGGCAACAAAGGCATCGCCAGACATAGCTTTTTTGAAGTAAAGGTTTGGGACCATCCTGGCTAGCTCACCGCTCGTTCGTATCTGGTGCTCCTCTAAAAAGATGCCGTCCTTTACGGTAATACTGGCAGGTATTTCCCGGGCAGCTGTGTCACGCTTGGCTGCCGTTACCGTTATGGTGTCGAGGTGAATGACGGTCTCTGGCGGTTCACTGGCAGAGACGGTCAGGGTTGGTGCCAGGAAACAGAGTCCTATTATGGTCATGGGTTTTAGGTATGGGCGTGGAGAAGCCATTGGGGGTGAACTCCTTGTGGATGGTTTCTTTGTTGATGTTATGTTAGTGGTCGAGTAAAAAAGTAAGTTACAGCTAACAGGGCAGGTCGTACTACCACATGCAGAACAGTGAAGAGCATCTGCGGAACAGTTTGTTGGTTGGGAAACACATGACGTATTGCTAAGTAACTATATGTGCAATGTTTTGAGGGACATAATATGCATACTCAGGTACTGATAAAAAATAGCAGGGGTGAATATGTAAGCTTTGGGACCTCGGTTCCCGGGAAAGGACTTAACGAATCCTTTGGCCTTATCCGCCCCCTGCCACCGAAGAAAGGTAGAGGCTATTTTACTACCTTGTTGCTTCGGCCCGGCTTGGAAATGGGTATCAGTTGCTGTCGTTTTGATCAAGACTATATGGCGAGGGTTAGTTTGGATCGCCCCATGGTCTGCCTTGGCTTTTGCCTGGTAGGTCGAACCATATCCAAAAGTTGTTGCCATCCGGAACCGGTGGTTATGGCCCCGGGTCGTTCCTATATTCACTTCTTTAAAGATCCGCTTTTAGATCGTATAACCTGTGGGAAACAAGAGCTTAATGCTCTTGTAATCCGTGTTGCACCAGATTTTATAGAAGAGTTGCTTTATCCGAATACGGAACCTTCTATGGGTGGGGCGGATGAAATACAAGGGGCCCTGGAGGCGGGGTATTTATTTGCCGATCATATCATGACTCCCCAGATGAAGAGTGTATTGTTTCAGATCTTCAACTGCCATCATCAGGATAGGATAGGTAAAATTTATCTAGAGAGTAAAGCACTGGAGCTCATCGCCTTGAAGTTGGAACAGATGATCAGGCCAGACGGAGTGCCAGATAGAAATAAACCCATGAACTCGGCTGATCTGGATAGGGTTATCCGGGCTCGTGATCTCCTCCTCCGTGAACTTGAGTCTCCACCGTCTCTCTCTGATTTGGCACAAGAGGTTGGTATGAGCCACCCTCGGCTGAACCGTGGTTTTCGGCGTGTCTTTGGCTGCACTGTTTTTGAATATTTACGCAGGGAACGGCTTGCCCATGCCAGGATGCTGATCGAAGAAAAGACTGGTGACCTGACCCGGATCGCCTTTGAATCAGGTTTTTGCAGTTCAAGTCATTTTGCGAAATCATTTGCCAAAGAATACGGCATACTTCCATCTGAATACCAGCACTCTCTGGCTAAAAGTACAATCCATTTTATGCATATACGAGATCGGAAATAGTCTCGCTGGCTTGTTTACAGAGGCACGTTGGCGATTTTAAAACCGGGAACTGTTCGCAATAGAGCCTCACTCTCCACAGGTTGTCTGCGTCTTGTACTGCTAAACACGTTGACAACGTATGGTGTCCATACTAATGTGGTTTTCATGAACTCTATTGTAGAAAAATATATGCTGCTCGTTGAGAAGATTTCCACCACCACCAAATCCTATAAATCATTTGGTACCAATGTTAATATTTATCGGAGTGAAATTCACATTATTCAGTTGATAGGCGATCGAAGGGGATTACATATCTCTGAAATATCGAGATTAATAGGAGTGACGAAGGGAACTGTTTCTCAAATAATCAAGAGACTTGAGGGTAAAGGCTTGGTGCAGAAACATGTAGATATCGACAATAATACACGACAATTGGCCAGCCTAACAGAAAAGGGGACGGTCGCCTATGTGGCTCATGTCGACTATCATCAGCATAAGCATAAAGAAATGGAGACATTTCTACATACTTTAAACGATGAAAATCGAGAAGCATTGGAAGAATTTCTTAATAAGGCTGCTGAAATGATCGAAGATCATTAAGGGGTACTATTTATTTGCCCTAGATGTATGGACACCATACGTCTAGGGGCTGAGGAGGAAGAAGTGAAACAAGAAACCATACTCGTCTGGATTGCAGCATTGGTTCAATTTGTGAATATCGTTGATTTCATGATGGTGATGCCCCTGGGACCGGATATAACGAAAAGTCTTCCAATAACTAATGACGATATTGGCATAATTTGTGGTTGTTATACCTTGGCTGTTGGAGTCTCTGGTATTGTTTTTGCAAAATTTATAGATAGATTTGATCGGAAATTGATAGCGGTTATCTCTGTGTTAGGTCTCTCTGTTGCAACACTTAGTGCTACCTTTAGCTGGGATTTATATTCATTAATTTTTGCAAGGGTTTTAGCGGGAGTGTTTGGAGGAGTAGCCACTGCAATTTCTCTGACAATTGTTTGCGATGCTGTACCGGCAGAAAGACGTGGCAAAGCAATGGCTATTGTCATGGGTTCTTTTTCTGTTTCATCCATCGCAGCAATCCCTTTTGGCTTGGAATTAGCGGCGCGGGGATCGTGGAAAACACCTTTCTATGCTATTTCAATCCTAGGCTTTATCGTTTTGCTGTTTATTCTTCGATTCACTCCTTCCATGAAGGAACACTTGCTAGCCCCGCGACCGGCATCTTCTCTGCTCAGACTGTTATTTAACCGAACGTATATCTGGGCTTTTTTTATGATGATGACAGCTATGGTTTCGTCATATGCCATCATCCCTAATATTTCAGCATACTTTCAGCTTAATCTTGGTTATCCGAGATCATCCCTTGGCTTCTTATATTTCGTCGGAGGGGTTATCAGTTTGATTTTAATTCAGATTGGGGGGCGGGCGTCGGACAAGATCGGTTCGTTACCAACCAATATTATAGGAACAATCGTATTAGTAATATTCCTTTATGATGGATTTATGCATCCTGCACAGTCACCCCTCTTACTTGTTTTTGTCATGTTCATGGGGATGGTCTGTTTACGAAATGTATCAGCAACAACAGAAGCTTCAAAGCTTCCGAAGCCCTATGAAAGGGCCGCCTTTATGTCTCTGTTTTCTTCCTTACAGCATATTGGCAATGGGATAGGAGCGCTGTTAGCCTCAGCAATTTTGGCTACAGGTACAGGCGGTGAGTTGATAAACATGAAATGGGTAGGCCTTCTCTCAATTATTATGGCTTGTTGCCAACCTGTTTCTTTATTCATAATACAACGATTAAAGCGAAAGACTGAGGCGGAAGAGAGGCCGCTGGTCCGTTTGTAATCTTTGTGAATAGAATATTCCGGTGACCTATACCTATCGTTCGCCTGCCAATACTTGGAATCGGTTGGTGTAACCGGTACTCTTATGAAAACTGCACCCATAACTATAGCTAAATAAAAAAATTGAGACATTGAATTATGTGAGGGCCCACCAATCCAAATATAAAGAGGAGATACTTTTATGCAAGCCGTTATTAAAGAGATAGAAAGCGTTAAAATTATAACGCTTCAGGATAACTATATCGATATATTAACCATGGATAACAATGACATTATCCAAAGACCCCTTCTCGTCAAAGATGTTCCAGGAAGAGGAATGGAGCTCTCCTCCAGTCCCATTGCTGAGCATGGATTTAGCTCATTTATTGAAGTCACGGTTGAGGGTGTTACCAAAAGCATGCTCTTTGATTTTGGCTATTCGAGTCAGGGAGCAGCCTGTAATGCAGATCTCCTCTCCATCGATCTGACAACGGTAAAAGCCCTCGCCCTTTCCCATGGACATCTGGACCATGTCGGAGGAATGAAAGAACTTGTAAAACGCATGAAAAATGATGGTCTTGAACTTGTCGTGCACCCCGAGGCCTTCAAGGACAAACGTTATATAAAGATGCCAACGGGAGCGAAAATGTTTTTCCCTCCTTTTACTAGGGCGGATGTACTTGAGGCAAATCTCACCATTAAAGAGGCGGCCGCTCCCCTTGCAATGCTTGGGGGAAGTGTCCTTTTTCTTGGTGGAATTCCTAGGGTAAGTAGTTTTGAAGAGGGGCTAAAAAATGCGTATTATGAACAGGATGGCATTGAACATGCCGACATCATAGAAGATGATTCAGCGCTTGTTTTTAATATTCAGGGGAAAGGGCTTGTTATTCTTTCTGGCTGTGCCCATTCGGGAATCATCAACACGGTCAATTATGCAAAAGAGGTGACAGGTATTGAAGAGATCTTTGTGGTGATGGGTGGTTTTCATTTGACGGGTGCTGATTTTTCAACAAAAATCGCTCCGACAATTGAGGCGCTGAAAGGTTTTAATCCCAAATTCGTAGTGCCCACCCATTGTACAGGCAGGCTAGCTATTATGGCCATCGAGGAAAATATGCCCGAACAGTTTTTAATGAACATGTCTGGAACAAGCCTGTTCTTCAAGGGGGAACCCCAAAAAAGCCCCCCAGTCGCTACTTCGAGTTTTGTTGCGGGAGATGCCACAATTGATAAAATGGCGAAAGCTTAGTCAGGAAAAAAGCGGGTAAATTATCTTTTGCTCGGATAGTTAGCCGTTGAGCAATAAAAAAAACCGCAAATCGGAATGAAAAAAGCCGATTTGCGGTAGATGGAATGGTTGTATTTATGAAGGTTTACTTCGTGTAACAATATACTAATTTGTCGTTTTTTCTGTCCACCTGAACTTCGCCACCTTTGGCCAGTTGGCCAAAGAGGATCTCTTCAGTAAGGGTGTCGCCTATCTCTTTCATTATAAGTCTGCGCAGAGGCCTGGCTCCATAATTGGGGTCGTAGCCTTCTTTGGCGAGATACTTCCTGGCGCTACTGGTCAGCTTGATGGTAACTCGTTTTTCTGCAAGTTGTGTCTCGAGTTCTTTTATAAGCTTATCCACCACTTTTTCTGTGGCTTCCTGATCAAGGGCCGAAAAGGAGACAATTGCATCAAGGCGATTTCTAAACTCAGGGGCAAAAAGTTTATCAATGGCAGTTTTGTCTTTGCCCTTGTTATCACTGACAAAGCCAATGCTTTTGTTCGTCATCTCTCTGGCCCCAGCATTCGTGGTCATTATGATGATCACGTTTCTGAAGTCTGCCTTGCGCCCTGAGTTGTCCGTTAGGGTTGAATGATCCATTACTTGGAGGAGAATTGAAAAGATGTCTGGGTGGGCTTTTTCAATCTCGTCTAAAAGCAGTACAGAATAAGGATGTTTTTTAATGGCTTCGGTGAGCAGACCGCCTTGTTCAAAACCGACATAGCCCGGAGGAGAACCTATGAGGCGGGCAACAGCATGCTTTTCCATGTACTCACTCATATCAAATCTTTCAAAATGAATGCCTAGTACAGAGGCAAGCTGCTTGGCAACCTCAGTTTTACCTACGCCCGTTGGCCCGGCAAAGATAAAGCTACCGGTGGGTGAGTCGGGATTTCCAAGACCTGCTCTTGAACGTTTTACTGCTGTTGTAAGGGCGGCGATAGCTTCATTCTGGCCAAAGACCACTTCTTGGAGATTATTTTCAAGTTCCCTTAGTTGGTTGACTTCAGAGGTGCTGCTGCTTTTTGCCGGTATTCTTGCTATTCGTGAGATGACTTTTTCGATATCCCCGATTTTAACCATAGAACCCTGTCGCCCTTCAAGGCGGAAGAGTGAGCCAACCTCGTCCATTATGTCGATGGCTTTATCCGGCAGGAACTTCTCGTTAATGTATTTGTCCGACAACTCCGCCATGGCCTTAATAGAGTTTTGGGAGTAGCGGACATTGTGATGCTCTTCGTACTTGGACTGTAAACCTTTGAGGATGAGTTTGGTATCATCCACCGTCGGCTCTTCAATGTCGATTTTTTGAAACCTTCTCGACAGGGCGCGATCTTTCTCAATCTGGTTCTTATATTCGCTATAGGTCGTTGACCCCATGCAGCGAAGTACACCGGCCTGGAGAGCAGGCTTTAAAAGATTTGACGCATCCATTGAGCCACCACTCGTCGCACCTGCGCCGACTATGGTGTGCATCTCATCGATAAAGAGAATCGCGTTGTCTTTTTTCTCGATGGCGGAAACAACCGCCTTAAGGCGTTTTTCAAAGTCACCACGATATTTTGTGCCAGCAACCAAGGTTCCCATGTCGAGGAGATGAATATCTATGTCTTTGAGGAGATCCGGAACTATTGGTTTCTCACCTTTCTTGCGTGCAAGCTTATCCTCGTGGATTCTAAGAGCCAGACCTTCCGCCATTGCTGTTTTTCCAACGCCGGGTTCACCGACAAGAAGAGGATTGTTCTTCTTGCGCCTGCAGAGCACTTGCATGATACGCTCAAGCTCCATGTGGCGACCAATGAGCGGGTCTAACTTTCCTTTGGCAGCCTGGAGCGTCAGATTGATAGTAAATTCATCAAGTGCCTTAGCATCCTTGGTATTACCTTGGTGCGGATTAGGGTTGGGGTTTTCAGGTGGCGAGTTAAATGGTTCTTTTTGCAACCCTTCTGCCGGAAGTTCGTGGGAGATGAAATTGACAACACCAATCTTGCCAATACCAATGGCGGTGAGAAAATAGACGGCATGGGATTCGTCTTCTGCAAAAATCGCGACGAGTACATCCCCACTATCTACCTGCTGTTTCCCACAACTTTGCACATGGGCAACTGCTCTTTGCAGTACCCTGTTAAAGGCAATCGTCTGGGCAGGCTCTCCTACACCTGTTGAGGAAAGCTTGGGGATTTCACGGACAAAGAACTTCTCAAGTTGTTCCTTGAGAGTGTCAGTGGAACCACCACACTCCTCAATAATAAAATTCGTGAGATCGTCATGAAGAAGGCCGTAGAGCATGTGCTCTACTGTGACGTACTCGTGGTTATGGCTCTTAGCTTCTCTTATCGCCAGTATCAGTGATTTTTCAAGTGATTTACTCAGCATATTCTCAGCGTATATGTGCGTGAAAGCAAGGCTCTCACCTGTTAAACAGTTTCCATGGAGCAGCGTAGGGGAAACTCATTTTTTTTCGCGAGGTGGTGTACTACCGATATTTTTGTTTCGCAAATTTCTTTGGTGTACACACCTGCGATTCCTACTCCCTCATTGTGGACGTTAAGCATTATCTGGGCTGCGTCATTAGAGGATTTGTGAAAAATCTTTTCAAGGATGGAAATGACAAACTCCATCGTGGTGTAATCGTCGTTATGTAGTAATACTTTGTAGAGTTGCGGTTCTTTAACTTCCAACGTCTGTTCTGTAACTACTGATCCTTCCTGGG
>NVXR01000046.1 GCA_002733995.1 Desulfotalea sp.
ACGTAAGTGGGTGCAGCAGAAACAACAAAACCCATTTTCAGCCTCTCAATTGCTATCTTGTGGATAACAGAAGTGGATAAAAATGGGTCTCGAATCTAGATAATTTCGACATATCTAGTTATTATAACTACTTGGTGGAGTCGGCGTCCATCGCACTCAAGACCTACTGACCTGTTATAACACAACATAACCAAAGGACACTTTAAATAATACCGTCAAACATACCGTCAGAATTCACTCTGACCTGAAGCGAATTATTCCCAATTCCCACAAAATATATAAAGAACTAGTTCAATAAAATTTAGATATCTGGACTTTTGCATTCACCGGCTAATTTGAATAAATATGTAAGTAGGACTTAAAGGTTTGAGTGATTTAGTCTATATCAGACCCACTCTTTGGCAACCTTCCAAAAAGGCTTTTTTGAGAAAATTGCTGTTGGCAAAAGGGGCTACCGCTGTCTGCCGTTGCAAGGTGTTAAGTGATGCCCCTGGGGCTATGCCGTGTTCATCCTGAAGTATGCGAATCTGTTCAAGCCAATCCTTAGCATCCCCGCTGCAGCATTTAGCCTTGTAGCGTTCTTCAATGCTGTAAACGTCCTTCCAGGTTTCGATTTCCTCTTTTAGTATAGGCGGCCCGAACGCAAGTTGGATATCATTGGTGGTGAGGTGGTCGACGTCCGGTTTACTAAAATCAATCGTCAATTCTATATTGTAGGTAGAATTTGCGTAAGGGTAGAAGACTTTTCGTCTATGAGTTGCCCTGGTAGGATCTTTTGGATTGAACGCTGGGTCTTTAGTGGTTTTATAACTGCTGTTGCAGTGATGGCATGCCGGAACGAGGTTACGGAAATTGATTGAGTTGAAAGGGTAAAGTTTTTTGGGGAGATAGTGGTCATATGCTTCTCGCGGCGTGTGATTTGCACCAAGCATGTCGGATAGCCCGCAAAAAGGGCATTTGCCGACCGTGTTTTCCCTCATGAATGCTTTGTAGTGGTCGTCGATCTTGCCAATCTTCTTTTTGAATGCTGCTATATCAACGTTGTCATATAGCTTCGTAAAGAACGAAGCCAGTTGTTTACTCAAGACCTCATGCTGTGGAGGGAGGTCTGCGTATCGAGCAAGGTGTAGTGCTGGATCATTGTCACACACCTTCTCAACATTATTATTGCCCTGATACCATCTCTTGAATTGTTTAATGTCAGCTCTCGGTAGCGTTGCAAACATGCCATATATACGCTCAATATGACCATAAAAGAAATATGCGTTATCATTGTCTGAGTAATAGAATGTCTTCATAACCTCTTTCAAATCGGGATTTCCGTCGAATAGCTCCAGGCGGAAAGCTCCTGCCTTATACGCCCTGCACCACACCTGATAGAAAATGAAGTTGATGAATCGCTGCATCCTGTCCATCGTATGCGGCACGTACTTATACGGAAACAGCATCAGTCCTTGGCCTCCATGCTGTCGAGTATAGTTTTTATGAGCAGCATCTTTTCTACCGAGTCGCCTAGTTGTTGGTTGATTTCGGCGATAAGCTGTCCCTTGTCATCCCCGGCTTCAAAGCGTTGCCGCAAATTATTTAGTATCGTCTGGGCATAGCCGCCGATGGTTTCGCGCTTGTCGAAGGTGTTCATGGTGATCTTGTTAATCGACGCGCCCAGGGTGTTGTACTCCGGCTTACTGACGCTCACAACACCATCCACCTTGTTGAACATCAGCACCTTCTCCGGTTTGCTGTCAGAAATCAGAAACGGTGTGTGGGTGGTGATCAACATTTCATGGCTATCTTCGGAATCTTTGAAGCATTGGTGCAGGCGGGTGATAAAGTTCGAACGCCAGACCGGGTTGAAGTGAGTCTCTGGTTCATCCAAGAGAAACAGACTGTTTGTGTTTTTGAACAACAGGCAAAGTCCGAGGCTATGCAGCAATTGATGCTCGCCATCGGAGAGACTCTTGAGCATCACCGGCTGATCAACCCCGACCTTGCTGAACTTCACGAACTTGAAGCGCATGATCCGTTCATCCGAAGCAAGTGTCGGCACGGTCTCAGTGACATAGTGGCTATCGGATTGATACAGCTCGGTCTTTAGCGCTTCGCTCGCGGAGTAAAGATTCAGTGTCAGCAGAACCTGAAAGGCTTGAAACAACGCGATGGGGGATTGATTGACTTCGAAATCAAAGTTTTCGAGAAATGCCTTGCTAGTCGCTTCATTCACGAAGTAATCGAGATAGAGGGTATCAGTAGCCTCGTCCTCGTACCAGCAGGTAGCACAACGTTTAAAACGAGTTAGAATGGGGTCGAAGTTTCCATACTTCACATACGATGATGTCTCCTCCTGCGTGGCTTCTTGACGTGCCTTTTCATCCGCCTCCAGCAGCTTCATTAGATTAACTTTATAGCGTCCGGATTCCTCATCAAAAGTGAGTGCAGGATTAAGTTTCCCTCCAAAAGAACCTCGGCCAAAGCTCCCTTCGCCAAACCCTTGCTCGCTAAAGCCCTCGGCTACCTCTGGAGAGACCTCAATGCTGCGGCGGATGATGATGCGAAACTCTTTTAACTCATCGACTCCGACATCCTCGCGAAAGGGCGCCATGGCTGCTTTATCATTGAAAAGCAGGTTGCAGAGTAGGATCGCTTGACTGAAACCGCTGTCCAGATAGGCCAGCCGGGTTTCCGGCCTGCCTGGAAACGAAAGTTGTTTTTTCAGCGCATGCCAGTACTCGTCAAACTGGATAAAGCGTGTCTTGAAGAATGGTAGGCTGAGGATTTCATTTTCGCCGGAGGAGTAGCCTAATACATATTGCGGAAGGAGAAAGTCACGTTCTCGATCAGAAATTTCACCAATTTTATCATATTTAAATTCAGCTTGATTGAGCCAGGCTATTTGGGAAGATTTACCGCAGAGCTTGATTATTTTGACCTCGGCGAATTCAGGTGATGTCGAGGAACAGAAGTTGATCGGAACTCGGATCAGATACTCCAGTTCAAAACTATTGGGAATGCCGTCGCCGTCCTGAAAACCATCGGGATTTGTTTCCGCATCAAAGAGGAAATTCTCTGGGAGAAAGCTGCGCCGTGCGCGCAACATCTCCAACTGAAAGAAGATCGCCGCCAGCACCTCCAGCAGATTGGATTTGCCGCTGCCATTGGGACCGGCGCAAACGAACGGCGCAAAGCCCTGTTCCTCCTGTAAATCCCACTCGGTGCGGAATTGATACTCGAAACCCGGTTGCAGACTGCGAAAACCTTGCGGATCTGTGATTTTAAGGCGCAGGAGCTTCATTAGTCATCAACCATTTGCTGAAGTGATTTGTACCCGGTTTCCGTCTTCGTCATAGCTCTGTGTGAGCCTGCCGCTTTCTAGCGCCTGAAAGACCCAGGTTTTGAGTTGGTCGTACTCTGTCGCGCCCCATTCGGGGGCTTCATCTTCCAATAGCTCCCACAGCTTTTGCTGAGCTGTCTCCATAAAATTCTGGGTGGAAAACTGTGTGCTTTCGAATTGTTCAAGGTAAACATTCAACCATTGTTCGATCAGGGCGCTGCATCCTTCTGCGCTGTCTAAAGTTTTTAGATCACCAGGATCGGGCAATGGATTAGGCACCTTGTGTACCGTCCCGTGTGCTTCACCTTCAAGTTTTGCTAATGTCACAGACATATCTCCAGTTACAATGGGCAAGGGTACACGCGACAGGTCCAGCTCACCCTTGAACGCCTTCTGACTTAACGCGCCATAGAGGTTTTCTAGTTCGAAGAGGCTTTGCTGGTAGTAGGATTTGATGCCTTCGATCTTTTCAACAATAACAGCAAATTGACTTTGAAGTTCTATAGGGGGATATGGAAATTCAAGTTTGTTCAGGATTCCAGTATTCATGTGCGTGAAAGCACCATCTGGTCCAGTTTTCAAGCGCCCTATACGGCCTTTACAATAAGTCATCAGTGCCACAAAATATGACGGTAGTAATTCAGCCCCAAGTCTTAATCTGATAAGGTTTGTGCTGATAATTGCAGTTTGGCTGTCCATCTTGGCAACACACATTTTCCCTACCGTTCCAGCACGCGAAATAACGATGTCACCATCAACAACTGAGTACGATAAAAGCTCCTGGTGTTTTTTTTCAGTTATCCACATCCTGAAAGGAAGAATCATTCGTCCAGAAAGATCAATATTGTCCATGTTCCAGACAGGAATACCTGCCTCTACAAGTTCGGCCTTCTTTAATGCACTGCCAAATGGCCCGCATTTTGTACCTTCTTTAGGATTTACGTAGAATTCAGAAAGAGGTCTAATCGGATATCCTAAAGGATTACTAATTGGGTCACCAAACATCTCTAGAAAGACACCTTTGAGCAAGTCGTCGAGTTGTTGAAGGTGTTGTTTGCGCTGGGCAATCAGCTTTTCCACTTTACCGAGTAGATGAGCAATGCGTTTTTGGTCTTCGAGGGGCGGGAAGGGAATCTTTATGCGTTCAACATCCTTAGGATATAAATGAATTCCCTTTACGCAATTTTTTAAGCTCTTCTTTCCCAACGGAGATTTCAAAAAGTGGTTCACATAAGATGGGCTAGCATCTTTCACTCTAACAATAAGCCACTCACCCGTCGCAATCACTCCATTCAGTTCTGGAGGGACGAAAGCATTCTTGCTCCCAACGTAATCGCTATTATGAGCTGCATTTAGGATTATAGTGTCATTAGTCCTTAGCTTTTTCTTTGAATGTTTTTTGTAAAAAGCTTCTTCAACAAATGATTCGAATCTACCTCGGAATTGGCCATTCTCATCAATGTCTCTTATTTTCAAAATTGGCTTCCCAGCACTGCGCTGCTCCACCTTTGAAGGGGTCTTGCCGTTGAATGCTTCACCAAAAGATTGGATTTCATGCTTATTCATCCAATCATCTCCCTCAGTTCCAACAATTCCTTCACGATGCCGCTCCGAATCTTAGGCAAGTCCTTTCCGCTTGCTTCACCCACTTCAGCCTCTAGCAGCCTGTCAAGAATCACACTCGGCACTTCATATACGATTTCGTCAAAGACATCCTCCTTGTAGAGACTAAAGCTGAGGCCAAAGCCCTCTGCCTTGATCTCTGCGTGGGGCACCATAAAGCATTTTTGCTTGCGGTCGGTGTCGGTTGCGGGATTGCGAGCGTGATATTTGGAGACAATATCCTGCAGGTCGCCGTTCCTTTCCTGCTTCGTGCGTTTATCGTCCAACGAATAGCCGTCGGCAGCCATTTCGTAGAACCAAACCTGTGCGGTGGCCGGTTGGCTGACCTTGTCCTTCGGTCCCCAGACCTTGGTGAAGAGCAAAATGGCAGTGCTGACCCCGGCATAGGGTTTGAACACGCCGCTGGGCATGGTAACTACTGCCTTGAGGTCACAACGGTTTACCAATGTTTCTCGTAGATCTTTGAAGGCTTTACCACTTCCATACAACACCCCTTGCGGCACGATGACGCAGCCGGTGCCACCCTTTTTCAGCAGGCGGTAGATGTTCTCGACAAAGAGCAGCTCGGTCTTGGTAGTGGCCAGTTGCAGGTTTTCGTTGATATCGCCCTTGTCGATGCTGCCGGTAAAGGGCGGATTGGCCATGACGATGTCATACTCGGATTCCTGGTTGTAACTCTTGCTTAGGGTGTCTTTGTAATCAATCTGCGGTTCAGCGATACCATGCATCATCAGGTTCATCAGCCCTAGGCGGACCATGGTGCTGTCGATGTCATAACCTTGTAAGGTGCTTTGAAGAATGTGTTTGGCATTTTCGGTGAGCCCGGCTGCAACCGAGGTGCGTACAAAGCCGTCTTCATCCGTCGGCAAATCTTTTGTACCTGCTTTAATGGCGAGCTGGGTGACGATGTATTGATAGGCCCCGAGCAAGAATCCTCCAGTTCCACAAGCCGGGTCGACGATTCTGTGACCCAGTTGCGGCTGCACCAGTTGGGCCATCAGCTTGATGATGTGGCGCGGGGTGCGGAACTGGCCGTTCTTGCCGGCTGAGGCGATTTCGGAGAGGAGCATCTCATAGACATCGCCCTGGATATCCTGGAAAGACTGACCTTTTTCCCGGGAATCCGTCTCCATGACCTCAAAAATTTCATCAATGGTATTTACTGCTTCTACTAAGAGAGTCGGTTTAGGGATGATGAACACTGCGTTCTTCATGTGATGGGTGAAATTGGACTCAGTGCCGTTCATGTCTTTAAGGAAGGGAAATACCTTGGTCTGAACATGCTGCAGCATCTCCTCGGCCTGCATACGCTTGAACTCGCTCCAGCGCAAGGTGTTTCTTTCAACCGCAAAGGGTTCTTTATCCTTCTCGCTCTTATCCCGATGTTCAGGTGGAATCCAAATGCCGCTGAATTTGGAGGTATATTTTTCGCCTGTGAATTCGGCAGCTGACAGTTGCTCCAGATCAAGATTATCCAACCGCTTCATAAATAAAAGGTAGGTAATCTGCTCAATAGCGGTGAGCGGGTTGGAGATGCCGCCGCTCCAGAACTTGTTCCAGAGTTGGTCGATCTTGCTTTTAAGTTTGGGGTTGTTTTGCAGCATTGTTTGAATTCCTTAATTATTGGTTACTCACAGAAAGACACGTCAGGCTGCAAGCCGTAAAGTGAACTGTAATATTTCGTTGATTTCCGTCGGACTGAATACACCGCGAATCCCTCGCGGATGAATAACAGTAAAAGGTGCATTGATCAGATCTTTCTTCTCAACCTTCTCGCGGTCAACGATAAAGTTTTTCAGCAGGTTCAAAAACTCCAACTGGCGGCCGCTGAGATTGCTGTGCTGCCGGATGAACTGCTCAAAGGCATCAGAGACGGTTTCGGGAAAGCTCTTCAGAATTTCAATGCCAAGAATGTGGCGAATAAACTGAATGAAATGGGCCTTGCGATTCTTATACACCTGGCGAAGCAAATCTTGAGTGATGTTCGGGTGTTCGGCATGGAGAAGCGCGGCCAGTTCATCGGCCTCCTTTGAGCTGATCTCCTGTCCGGTCTTGATTTTGGACAAGATTGGATTATGTTCGGTCAGTTCGGCCATCAGGGTTTCGACCATTGCACGGTAACCGGTAATGCTCACGGCTTCGTGTTGCGGGCCGAACTCAACCCATTCCTTATTGTGCAGGGTATCGGTCAGGTCCAGGTGAATTGGCCCGGTGCCGACGGTGCTTTGTTCGCGGAACTTCATTAACGGCCCAAGTTTGTCTGACAGTTCATCCAGCGCGTCTTCATTGACCGTTGCCCAGTAGTGATTGGTTTGGGCGTCGCGAATCAGCGACTCTTCGGCTTTGACAAAATTTACGCTGAGCGGTAATTCGCTGATTTCTTCGACAATGCCTTCTTTCAGGGTGTCGGCCTGTTCTTTGTTTTCACTTAGACGAGCCAGGGAGAATTCCAACAGATCTTTTTCAAAACGCATGGCTTTGAAATCGGCCTCCGAAACCGTCCGGAAAAGTGGCTTGACTTCAGCGCGCAGGAATTCCAGCTTCTGGTGATTGAGAGTTATCCAGAAATTTTCTTCTTCAAGGCGATGTAGGGAAGTAGCCGCCTCTTTGATCACGACGGAATTTTGCGGCAGCTCAATGAGCTGCTTGCGCAACTTGACGATCTCACGGACCTTGATATCATCGTGGCCGCTGTCGATGGCCTTTTCGATCTTATCGATTCGGAGGCCGACCACCCGCACCGGTAAGGGCAGTTGCGGTTTCAGCTCTTTGCCCTTTGGCTGGAGCTTGAAATATTCAAAGTTGTCCCAGCAATCTAGGATCAAGAACACGTCTTTTTTAGTGCACCAGGGTTTGGGTTTGTTGGCTTCCAGCAGGCGGGTTCCGCGACCAACCATCTGCCAGAATTTGGTGTAGGAGTAAACCGGCTTGGCAAAAACCAGATTTACAATCTCGCGCACGTCGATACCGGTGTCTAGCATATCCACACTGATGGCCACCCGCGGCATGTCGTTGTTGGTGAATTGGTCGAGCAGACCGCCTTTGCCGTAAACACGCGGATCATCTGAAACCAGTACCTTGGCTAATTCCCCTTTATACTGAGGGTAGAGCTTATCAAAGATCTCTTCCATACGTCGGGCATGGGCTATGGAAGAACAAAAGAATATGGTCTTACCTGGTAACACGCCAATATGATCCTTGATACACTCTTCCATGAACTCTCTGACTATCAGGGTATTGGTACCTTTGTTGATGACCTGTTTTTCCAGTTGCGAGCCTTCGAAGTTGATTTCTTCGATTTCCTTGCCTTCCAAAATCAGCTTCTTCTGATCTTCCAGTGAGATGGTTCGTTTGCTGATACCCTCGATCTGGAATTTGGTTTGGATCTTCATCACCTGAAAATTACTCAGATATGGCGGCACATTGTTGACGGCTTCTTCGAAAGTGTAGGCGAAAGTCGGGAGCCCGTCATCGCAATGGAAGAGCTGAAAGGTATTGTGGTCGATGATGTCCGTCGGTGTAGCAGTCAGTCCCAGGGTAATAGTTTTGAAATAGTCGAGAATTTCACCGTAAGTATTGTAGATGGAACGGTGACTCTCATCAATGACGACGCAATCGAAAAAGTGTGGTGACAACTGTTGAGACTCATCCCGGATAATGTTGAGCATGGTGGGATAAGTAGCGATGTAGATACGGCGATCTTTGGCGATGAGTTTCTCACCCACATTTGGCCAGCGTGGTTCATGGGGCAGATGTTCCTTGAACGCTGCAAGAGCCTGTTCCCTGAGTGCGATGCGATCTACCAGGAAGAGAACCTTTTCGGCATGGCTTGCCCGCATGAGAGCATCCACCATGGCGATGCAAATACGGGTTTTCCCGGTGCCGGTGGCCATGACTAGCAGGAAGTCACGCTTTTTCTGCTCGATAGCCTCCAGGACGGCGCGAATGGCCCGAATCTGGTAATCGCGCCCGGCAATGTCGGTGTTAATCAGTTCCTGGGTGAGCGGCTTGCGGTTGCGGCGGATGTATTGGAAACGTTCTAGATCGTTACGGGTAGGGAATCCAATAACCTTGCGCGGCGGATAGTTGTCGAGGTCCCAAAAGTAAGTTTCGAGGCCATTAGTGTAGAAACAGAACGGAAGCTCTCCGCCTTTTTGCTTTTGGATATTGAAACAATACTGTTTAGCCTGTTCACGACCAATGGCGGGGTCTTTGCTGGTTTTTTTGGCCTCGACCACAGCAAGAGGTCTTGCGTCTTTACCAAGTAGGACGTAATCGCTGAATTGAAGATTATGATAAGAGGATTGGGGTTCTTTGGTCTCGTCACGAGGACCAACTTCAATCTCAAACTCTTCAATAACCTGTGTTCGGTCATCTACCTTCCAGCCGGCACGCAGAAGCTCATTATCTATAATTTCTTTTCTGGTTTGTTTTTCGGTTTTCACAATATCAGTAAAAGTTAGAACGTATCAATAAGAGCAATAGGCAGATGCCTGTTTATTCTTCTATTAAGTCTACTCTTCTATAAAGAAATCAGAATCATTTTTTAAATTTCAGAGGTGTCTGCAATGGAAACACCCAGATTGTACTCAATCATCAATTCCACCAACGTGCTCCAATCGATCAGTACAACCTTGGGATCGATGATAGATACATAATAATCGGCACCCTTGGTGAATGTACCGCTTGTGATAAATACACCCTTCTTTGCCCTTTGTCCATGCAAGGTATCGACAACTTCTGTACTTCAGCCCCAAACTTAGTTCTGCCATCTTTTGGCCTAAAAAAAATCACGTCAAGACCAAGATTATCTTATAAAAAACAATCGTTAGACAAGAGCCTAAGGCCCTATAATAATGCAACCGTGAGAGATACATTTGGTGGACAGCTGGAATCAAGGAATAAGTGCAACACGCCTACCAGTAAAGACTTCCAGAGGAGTTAGACCTCCCAATACTTTTCTTGGTGTCAGGTTCAATAATAGAATCCTGCCCTCAATGTCCTCATCCGTGAGGGTTGCCATGTCGAATTTCTTAGGCCAAAATCGCCTGATTCTACCATTTGTATTCTCATTTGTTCCTCGCTGCCAGCTAGCATAAGGTTTCGCAAAAAAGATCATAGCACCCGTTTTACAGGCCACACGAACATGATCAGCAAACTCACCTCCATTATCCAGGGTAACAGTTAAAACAGAGTGGACCTTGCTGAACATATCAATCATCGCATTGGCCACTTCCTCTTTAGTCTTTGAAAATACTCGCTGTACCAGAGTGAATCGACTCGTCCGATCTACCAAAGTAACGAGATGAGCATTTTGCCCATGTACTGTGTCTCCTTCCCAGTCTCCCAAGCGTTTTCTCTCATCAACCACCACTGGTCGTTGTAGGATATCCACCCTGTTAGGAATTAATCGCACACCAGCTTTCTTGTTGCGCTTACCGCCTTTCCACCGCGTTTTTCCGAATCTTGGGAGGTGATAATGCAAGTGGCCACCTTGTTGTCGGTCTTCAACAATGCGCCTGTAAATAATACTATGGCTTAAATGTCCGCCTTTCTTGTATTCAAGCTTTAATCGTTGACTGATGGTTTCGGGAGACCAACCTAAGTAAAGGGACTCCCGAATAATCTGGTCGGTTTTCACAGTGCGTTTATGGGCCTTTCTGGCCGTTTGTTTACGTAACTGACAAAGTTGCTGCGCGTCTGAAGAAGAATAACCCGATTCTGTCATATTTCTATTGAGTTCTCTACTTACAGTACTGAAATGAACACCGACTATTTCAGCTATGCCTCTGACTGACATACCAGCTTTACGAAGTGCAGAAATCTGGTATCTTAGGTTTCGAGTGAGTTGCTGGTAATGTTTGTTTTGTTTATTCATAACAGGCCTTGGTTAAGTGTGAGAGCTGAAACCATACTTTCAACTCACTCACTTTTCAAACTTCAATCTGTTGCACTTATTGTATTACTCCAGCCACGGCCTCCATCAAGAAGAAAAGGCATTTGCTTGTTCTTGCACACATTTTATAGTTAGAAAATGTCCTTATACCGCCTGAAATACCGCCTCACTCTCTGGAGGCAAACCCAAAAGGACAACACGTATAGAACACTCTGCAAGATATTCGATAATGACCCGCTCTCTTACTTGATTACACTACGCTCTAAGCGTACTTTATTAAGTCAGAGAGGTGCTCGGCAATTTCAACATTCTTCAACAACAATTTCTCTGATCTCCACATGATCTCCTATACTATTCTCCTGGTCTTAGCCCACCAGGCTGTTCATCTTCATAGCCATAATTCCTCATAATTTTTGGCTCTGCGCAATCCAGCCAATAAAACGGAAGGCTTCCGTTGCGATACAGCCACAACAACACCTCCATTAATCTTGCTGCTGCAGAAGGTTTACGTCTTCCCGCCTGCCACGCAAGCCATGTGTCTAAAGATAAGGTTCAAGCTCGTTTGCTTTGGCTGATTCTATAAGACTATACAAAAGAGCACTAGCTCTGGCTCCTTCTGGCGTCCCAGAAAAGAGCCAATTTTTTCTGCCTATAACAAATGGTCGAATAGCGTTTTCAACAACATTGTTATCAATGTAAGAGTGTCCATCCTTAATATAATTTTCTAGCCTT
>NVXR01000047.1 GCA_002733995.1 Desulfotalea sp.
GATCTTGCCTTTTCTCCTGTCTCATTTTCATCTCCTTTGTGATTTGGAATGGACAAGGATGATAATGGCAGGATTTAAGGGTTATGGAAAGATGGGCTTTTTTTGTCGCTTACGAGATATTTAACAGTGATTAAGGTTCACAGTTTACAAGCGATGCATTCATAGGCGTGTTGAAACGGGAAGGCGTTGCAATTAGCATGGATGGCCGAGGACGAGCATTTGACAATATCTTTGTCGAACGAATTTGGCGCAACGTTAAATACGAGGACGTGTACTTGAAGGGGTACGCCACTATGATCGAATTGACGGTTGGGGTATCCGAGTATTTCACCTTTTATAATGTCGAACGTCCACATCAGTCGTTGGGGCAAAAAACACCTGATGTGGCATACAAGGTTGCAATTGGCGGCGGAGCCTTGATCATCCGATAAATACCCACTCGCAGTTGCTGGATCCCCTGTTTCGCTACGCTCTACAGGGGATCCAGCAACTGCGCAGTCCATATCAAATGTGCCAGCAGAGGTTAAACCTGGGCAGCGCCGACCAGCTGTATTTGAAATTGAATGTGTAACTTAAGCTCAGTGGATTTTTGTCTTGACCAAGGGGGCCACCTTAAAAGCTAACCGGAACTGACTCACTTAGGTTGCCTGTACTTTTTCTTTCTAAGTGATGTTGGCCGCAGTTTTTTTCCCAATGATAGCTATTCCTGGTTCTCTTTGTCCTTGCAGCCCTGAGTCGACATAAGCGTATTCAACTGATAGACCCCTGCTCTCAATTACACAAGCATAGGAATCTCGTGAAAGGACATTGCAGTAAAGCTCATGGCCCATACATGTCGTTTTTAAATTTTCAACTGGTTTGCTTGGAATGACTATATAGACGAGAGAATTTTTTGATGTACAGTCGAGCAGTGTGTTCAGCACAGGTAGTTGCAGGGCGATAGGGATATGGCAGAGAGAATTGATTACGGTTATTAATTCAAATGAGGCATTAGCCGGAGAAAAGTCTAAAATGTCAATACACAATGGAATAAATCTATCTCCCAGTCTTTTGCAGGCTAACTCGAGAAGTTTGTTGCTTAAATCAATCCCCACTATTTCAGCGTCATGAGGAAGGAGGTCACCAATTTGACAACCACCACATCCAACATCGAGAACCCATTTGTACGTTTTCTCTTTTAGAAGCTTGGAGAGAGGGGCTAAATCGGCCATTGCTTGGTTACGACAATAGTTGTACTCGATACCGAAATTATCATACCCTTGCCTAGTGAAATTACTTGTAGGTGTGGGGGGAGTTGCAAGGACGTTCTGTAAGGCTGATGAGACTTTTTTAAACAAGTAATTAAAGGGTAAAGGGACGGATGAAGAAAATTCAAGTTCTAAACAACAGGTAGTGGGCGAGAGAGTATCAATGGCATGGTGCAAATCTTTAGCGGAGGCTAGTGAATTTCCTCTGATATGCAAATGAGTTACCTTGTGTGCTATCAATGGTGCTATTTGGCAGATATCTATCGAACAACGCTCCAAATGGGCCAAGTCAACGGTATAGCCGATATTTTGAGGTATGATTTTTGTTAGTCGGTAAATATCTAGTAGTGTTGCTGTACCATATCCAGGATGGGGAACCTCCAGAAGCAATTGCAATTTATTATGGTGAGCATAATAAGCAAGCTTTTCAAGGGATTGGAAATAGGATGGTGCTAGTTCGTTAAGTTCAGTGTCTTCAGCTACTTGAACGGTAAGGTGTTGCGCCCCTAAATGATTTCCCCAAGTAACTGCATTTTTGCTAAATAAAAGTGCATTTGCATGCCTAGAGCTGCCAAATCCTTGATGATGAGCGTTTATACCAATGACTTCCAAACCAAATCGTCGTAGTCTTTTGATGAATTGCAAGTTTTCAAGAGAACTTGTATTTCTAAAATCATAATTGAGACCAAACTTGAGCCAGTACTCAAGATCGACGGCTGTTCCTCCCGCGGCCATGATAGCTGCAAGAGCTTTGGTAATGGAGTGACCATAAAAGGCAACAGTTGATACACTCCATTTCATATGTTGACCAATTTGTTTTTTGACTCATTGACTTGTGGGATCGGTTCATCAATATAAACTAGGGTTTTTCGACCTAGCTTCCTGTTGGTATAAATTGTTTCAGGTAGGTTTTTTGCGTCTTTTAATGTGATGGGTTCTCCAATAATCGAACGGAAATTATGGGCATATCGATCTAATAAGGAGGCGGCTAAATCAAAATGAGAGTTTGGAGAGGCAATTATGACAGCAAATGTAAGCAAGAGATTGCGTATCATACAAAGTGCTTCTTCATCGAGATAAATCGATTTTGGGCTAAAACAGAGTATTAGGTGGTCCATGGGGTTACAGGCATCTATAGTTTCTTTGAGCATGGTTTCGGAATATACCCAGAAAGATTGTGAGCAGTGTGTAGTTTGACGTTCTGCTAAGGTAAGTTTTGCATATTGCTTTGCAAGGGTCGCCAGAGGGCCTCTGCCAATAATCCGCTTTGGATTTGGAATATCCAAGTGAGGTAAAGCTATTAATGTATCAATTGCTGCAGCAAAGGGCTCTATCAATATTGCAAGATTGAAAGGTAGGTCAGTAACAAATGTTGATCGTCCTGGTACATCTATTGTTTCTGCAATACTGGGTTCTTTCAAAAGCCATTTTTTTTGGCATGCTCGAGGCCATCTCGATTTGCACATGGTGCATTTTCCACATGCAATGCTGTTGTAACCGGTGACCCGCTGCCCAACGAGTCTTTTGGGGTCGTTCGAACATATTATAACGCCAGTATATTCATGCCCTAACGGACTAGAAACTCCATTCATAATGTTCTTAACGTCACCACCGCAAACTCCAGCGATACAGATCTTAACTCGCACATGCCCAGCGGGGAGGTTCTTTAGTTCAGAGGCCTGTACATGAACTTGTTTTGGTCCTTTGATCACTGCTTGAAGAGATAGCATCGATATCTTTTACTCCATGGGGACTACCCATTCAGGAATTTTGTTCATTTATTTAAGTAGGGCTGCCAGCACTCAAGGAGTTGGTTTTTCCACACCAAGTATTCAGTTTCATAAGAAAAAAACGGTATATGTATCTCATGATCTTTTATGTGTTGAGCAGCTGTCTAGAGTTGACTAAGCATGATCTGGGAGGTATTATCCCTCTCTTTTGATAGCGTACGAGGTAAAAGTTTAGTAGCCCATTTTTCTATAGAATTATAGGCTGTTGGCATGTCAACCTGTTTCAGGTGGTGGGGTGGGTAGTCTTTTTTTCTATAAATATTTTTTTGTAGATGTGTGACCTGAGTGATTGTCGCCTTTGGGTGTACCAATATAAAAGTGGTTGAGTCTTGTCAGTGTTAGGAGTATGGAAAATTCGTTGTTCCAAGGTAACACAAAGGTGACTACAAATTATTGGGTCAAGGTGTTGTAATTGCTGAACCCTAGGTTGTAATCGGTTTAATGGATCATATATGATCTTATACCTGACAATGTGGGCAAGCTCGTGCAAGAGAGGGAGGGGAATTGAGAAATTTCTCCATTCTGATGCAAGGAAACAACGGCATAGGGGAAAAGCACATGCTCTAACAGGTAACCCAGGTGATGCTTTGAAATCTTCTAGTTCTCGAGTGAATGTTTTCCAACGGGTTGTTGATTCAAGTCGAGAGGGTAGAATACAGATGTCAACGATTCCATCAATATGGTTTCGGCTACTTTGCGAACTATTAAGGCAAACTAATACGTGCTCAGAGTCAATGTCATGTTCACAGAACATTGGTAGAAGGTACGAGTTGCATAAAAAACGAGCGATAGCGAATGGGGAGTCATGCATTGTTAACGCGCTTGTTAATTGAGGACTCCAAAATTTTTAATGATTCCTGTTGTTGTTTGGAGAATTCTTGAAGAGGTATTTGGTTTTCCCCTAATAAAACCATCTCATACATGAGGTGATTGTTCTTGGCAAGTGCCTCTTTGGTTTCGCGCCAAAGCCACCAAAGTGAATCAAGTTCACATTCTGAGCCATGTTTTAATTTAAGACTCCGAATTGCTCTGAAATCCAATCTTTCCATTCGTAGGTCAATATATCGTAGATCTTTATATAACTCCTCAAGGCGACTATGTATGTGTTTCATTTCTGGCGGTGCCAGAGTAATGTAACTTTGATAATTGTCCCTTGATTCAGAGTCCGCTTGCTTCATTCGGGATCCAGGTCCGTAATACAGTTGAGAGCGGAAGTGTCGAAAATAAGCGCCTTGCCTTGATCGCAGTAGGCCTTGTCCATTAGTGATTAGTTGTTCGTGGGAGGTATTAGGAGAAAAATTAATAAATCCACAATGTACAGCTATTCCGTTACGCTCTAACATGTCCACTGTTGTGATATTCCGATATGCATTGCTTGAGGGTTTACCAAAACTAATCAATTGAGTTTTTGAAAAAGATTCTAGGCCAAGAAAAATCCTTTCAACTCCACTTCGCCACATTGCGGAAATGCCAAGGTCACCAATCACATCTATCGTATCGACACGCATGGCTACCCGGAAGCTATATTTTCGATTGAATTGGCCAAAGACATTTTCAAAATTCTGGATTCGTTTCGTCGCTTGTTTATGACTCCCAGGAAATTGATCGTCAAAAAGGAAAAAACGTTGGATACCATATCGTTGTTCAAGTGCAATAACTTCTTTAAGAAGGTCCTGGAAATCTCTTGGTCGCCATCTCGGAGCCCCTGCAAGTTGGTTAAAGGTCGGACGAGAACAGAAATGACAATTAAAAGGACATCCCCTAGATGCCATAATAACTAACGTGTCATGGTTGGCGTGTTGAACCCTCTCGAATACTTGTCGATCAATCCAAGGAAGTGTGTCGAGTTTTGCCACCTCTAATGGAGGATCAGTGCAGTGGATTTCACCATCACGCTGGAAAGCGACTCCCTGAAGATCAGTCAATGTTTCCTCACTGAAACCAGAAGCTGCCCAATCAGAGAGCATGGTTTCTCCTTCACCTATACAGATAACAGTACCCTCTGGAACTTGTTCTAGAGCTTCTCGCCATGCCATGGATATGGCATAGTCGCCCAAAGCAATTGCTAAGTTTGGAAAAGAATTTTTCACTTCGAACAGCCAGTTGGAGACAGATTTAATTGTGGAACTGTCCAAGCTCAAACCCAAAAAATCTGCTCCTTCTAAATCAGACATTAAATCGGATAAAGAAAGGTTTTCAAGGTTGCCATCACGAATAACAACATGACAGCCTTGCAAACGTAGTATGGATGCTAGAAGGCCGATTCCAGGATTTTCTAGACAAATATCATCTGCATAATATTCGTCTTCCCATTCGACTTTAGGAGCTGCAAGAACACATTTCATACTGTTTTCTCTGGGACATAAATGCTGTTGAACTGTTTCCAGTTATGGTGTCGGCAAGAGCAGTATTCACAAATAGATCCGATTAAGTGGGATTTCTTATGATTTTGTCTAACTGACGACATCATTGAACCATTCCAAAATTCTAACAATGTCTCATCTTTGGGATTCTTCATCGACAAGGAAGCTTCAAAATCTATGACGCAATAACCGAGACTTCCATCTGCGTAGACAACAAGAGAGGTAAAGGGTAATCTGCATTTTCGGTTATAGCCAGTTACTGGTGGTATTTTTGTACGAGGGTTCTGTCCAGCCTGGTTGCCTTCTTGTGTTAACTCTAAAAGTGCTCCGGCCTTTTCAATCAAACTATGCCAAGACTTGTCGATATTATTTTTATAATCATCGATGATACCGCGTACGACTAGTTTGCCTGGAAGTGTCGCCCAATTGTGGGCATTCATGAGTCTTGATATTTGACATCCACGATGTTCTTTTTCTAATTCGCTAAGAAGGCCGAGGGAGATTGTAACCACAGATTGAGGGTCAGAAAGAATTTCAATTAAGACCTCAGTCTTATGTATTGTCCCGTTTGTGTAGAAGTGAAGATGAAGGTTTTTTGCGTGGATCATTCTTACCATGTCTGGACACAATGGGTGAAGTAATGGTTCGCCAATTGTGTGTAGCAAAATTGACGGTTTTATTGTCCAAGAAGATATCTCACAGATTGACTTATAAAAAACGTCCCAATTTAGAAGTCTATGCTCTCTGACCATTGATGAGTTACCACACATAGAGCATTGAAGATTACATTTGTTGGTTGTTTCAAAGTGTACGAATTTGGGGTGATGTGGAGAATCAAACATTTGAAAGGACATAAGATTTGTATGCCTATATGGCCAATTCTGGAATAAGAGCGAGTGGTTTTAGGGATGATTCGACATGAGGACAATAAGGATCTATTGCTCCCGGGTCATCATAAACAGATAAGGCTCTAGCTCTACAACCCCCATTGCATTTAAGCAAATGTTGGCAGGAAAAACATTGTTGATTGGTTAAGATATTTCTCATCTTAATGAAACCAGGGCCATTCGCCCAAGCATCACGTAATGAATGAGTTCTTACATTATATGCGTCATATTCTTTGCCCATGGATACGCAAGCTGAGTAGGTTCCATCTGGATGTACATAGGCTCCTATTTGTCCTCCTCCGCATCCAAATGAGTGGCGAAATGGTAGTTTGCCATCTGCAGTAAGAGGGTAATACCTGTTTATAGAAGTCTCTGTTCTTCCGTTAGAAAAGATATTTGGGACCGCAACTTTGACTCCTAGTTCTTTAGAGAATGAAAGTGCGTCATGGACAACTCGAAAATTATCGAGAGGAGTGGGGAAAAGGTACATATTGTTTTTTGAACGTCCGCCAAGCTGTAAAAATTTAAATTTTACACAATACGCTCCAAGTTCTCTTCCTATTTTTAAAATCTCTCGAACCTCATTGACCGTTTGCTTAACTATAGTAACACGAAGTGCGAACCGCCCTTTATATAACTTAGCGAATCGTTTTACACTTTTCTGAAAAAGACCCCAATTTCCTTTGCCTCTGATAGATTCATAAGATTTTCGAGTTCCTCCCTCAATGCTGATGTTAACAGTCCGGAGTTTCAATTCATTTAAAAAAGATATTAACTTGTTGTCTGAAAACAATAAGCCATTAGTACTTAAACTGAGGGCTATATCTTGTTCAACGAATGTGCGAATAATTTTTTTACCTTGAGGATGCAACAAAGGTTCGCCACCGCCTAAAGATATTTTGAAGACACCGTTCCTAGACAATTCGACGGCCCAATCTCTGATCTCGGAATATGTTAATTCATTATTTTGTTTTAAGCCTGACGAGGTGTAACAGTGAGGGCAAGAGAGATTACAGTAAGTTGTGAAATCATAATAAATCTGCAAAGGTGATGATAAAATACCTTCTTGGGGCTGCGTATCGAGTATTCTGAAATTGGTTGACCCGTCATTGTTGAATAGTCCATTTGTTTTGTGAACAAATTCAGGGTGTACATTTTGTATTAATGATTCGACAGAACATCGGTGAAGAGAAGATGCAACTGCATTGTCACAGAATAGGTATTCGTGATTTTCTCTGTCAAACAAGACACCACCAAAAAATTCTTTTCGAAACAGATATCTCATTTCTGTGTAAACCTTTTTATTGATTGTGTTAGTAGCGCTTTTAAAGCGATATTTGCCTAAGAGAGAGGGAAATAGTTATGCAGGTATTCAATCTCCTGTAATGCAAATGTCAATATTTTAACCTTTGTTTTTGCAATTACTCTTCCTTGTCTAGTGAAAAAATGAGCTCTTGTAAAGAGAGCAATTTTGTTTTGCAATTCATCTTTCAATGGAGCGACATTCTGATCGATAGATAAAAATCTTGTTCCTTCAAGTTCTCCTGAACGCATACCCATTCTCAATAATCCTAGATAGCCGGTTGAGTCAAGCTTGTCTGCGTCCCAAAGAATCTTGTGGTATTCCTGAGTGCATTGATCATAGGCGCTATGGAGTTGGATTGAGGATAAAACCTTGTCCCAATAATCCCTTACAATAATTTTATCAATGTTCATACATGTGGTTCGTAGCCATACTGCACCGACGTTAGCGTGGTTCTTACCAGCTTGAATGAATCGACCGATGTCATGGAGGGCAGCCGCAGTTACAGCTATACTTTTTGTTTCTTTGGATACAAAATCTTTTGTGCAAATATCGATGACGTTGAGGCAAACAATCAAAATATGCTCGGCGCCATGACTCCCACCTCTGGGGTACAAAAGACTAGCCATTCGCCAAATCGTTTCCCAAGCAGCAAGGTGCTTGGTGTTAATATTATTTTTTACAATTTTGTTTATTACTATAAATGGGTTCTTGGTCATGATAAGTTAAATCTAGTTTTGTTAGGGCTTGTGTATCTAATGTAATACTACATGTAGGGCTTAATGCATAACCATATTCACAGTCAAATTCGTTTAATCACAACTTTTGTTTTCAATCGACCCGAAAAGATATTTGTGAGCAATGTACTACTCTGTATATTCTCAACGTCGGTAGTAGTGTGGGCTCTGGCTCTACTTCACCTTTGGGGTGATCCAATAATATTCAGGAATAAATTCAATTTGAACTTATCCAAAATGAATTTCATCATGAGTGAATTAATACTTCAAGGCTGTTCTTTTGTAAAGAAGACAGCTGTAAGTTTAATCGGTCCATTATTTTTATGTTTCCCAGTTCATTTAAAATATTCATAATGAGTTGTATATAGTACAGTTCTGTCTGCGTTGTGTTTAGGGATCGGGAATTGTCAATTTAGGTGTCATCTTGGCGCTAACTCACTGAAACTAAAGGAGTTGTCTGTGTATTGGAATGTGGTTTCAATTGAAGTGGTTGGTCATTGTAATGGGACCTGTAGCTATTGTCCTCAAGGTACAGGAGATGCCGTCAATGATGGTGTTATTTCGTTAAGAACATTCAAAAAAGCATTAGGTATGGCGAAGGAAGGGAGAAGTAAAGCACTATTGTTACACGCCCGAGGAGAACCGTTGTTACATCCTAAGTTGCCAGAATTAATATATATTGCAAGGTCGTCTGGCTTTCTTGTTTATTTGTCTACGAATTTATTATGCGCAACTGATGAAAAAATTAAAGCTGTGATGCTTGCAGGTATTAATCAGATAGAAATTCATTACGATGCGGCATTGTCACAATTCAGTGAGAATGAAATAGCTCAAAAAATCTGGTATATACACTGTTGTAATGAAAAAAATAGGAATAATGCTTGTCGTATTGAGATTAATCACGCTCAAAAAGAAAAAGAAGAACAATTTGTCATACAGAAAAGATTTTCGCAACTCCCACCTTCATTAGACAAGAGAATGTATACACCATATGATTGGCACACATTTATTGAATCTAACGAGGTGATCAACGAAAGACCAAATAATTGTTATTGGTATCTTCATAAAGCCTGTGTTATCCAGAGTAATGGAGATATTGTTATATGTTGCCTTGATCATTTTAAATACTCTAAAGTGAAAAATATTCACGAAATTTCTATAATTGATGAATCTTGCTGTTTGAATCGCGATATGTGCAAGAAATGCAGTGCTTCAAATTGGGGTAGGGATTGGATTGAAAAGGATATGTTCTCTCTTGATGAACATAGGAAAAAGTTGCTGGAAAAGGATGTTGTTGTATTTTGAAAGTCTCTTTTGACTGAGATCATTATTAATGCTTGTCCTCCTAATGATTTTATTGGTAGTAAATCAATTAATGTTGATTTTAGATTCTTTTATAGTGTAGAGAGGAGAACGGTGGAAATGAGAACATCATTCTTCAGATATGAAGATATTGGGAAGGAATTGAGAAGGTATATTGATTGGAGAAGTATAGTACAAGTAGATGATGAGTTGGTTGATTATGCTTCAAATTACCAAGGTATTGCCAAGTCTCCTCAGTATGAGTTTGACGAAGATCGGTGTGCAGATGTGTTTGTTGTTTTTCCAATTATTGATTATTGGAATCAATATCTTGGTGTAATGTATTTACATGCATTCTTGAAGAGTAGAGGAGTGAGTTGTACTTTTGTCAAAGGGACTTTGGACGACATAAAGTCAGTTTTAAAAAGGAATAGTACCAACTTAATCTGTTATAGCTGTTGTGCTACAAATTTCTTGTCCTATTATCAGTTGCATGTCGATTTGTTAAATAGTATTGGAGAAGATCTCTCTGTTCGGTCCGTTTATGGAGGACCTCATGCTACCAGCTATTCCCGATGTGACCGTATCCACCCGAAATAACACACTATTACAAATGAGGCTTTCGTAAACATTTATAACTCCACACGTGCGAGAATATTGAAAATATAGTATAAAATAAATCTCTGCTTATGTCGTTTTTACCTTGACA
>NVXR01000048.1 GCA_002733995.1 Desulfotalea sp.
TCTCATTCATTGCTATCACCGCTTCTTTGAGTTGGTTTCGATCCATTGACGAAGATGCACCAGAGAAACCATGGCCTCATCTATCTCAGCCACGCACGCAGCACGTTCTTTGTTTGATATGCGCCCAGGTGTCTCGTCAAACCAAACCTTACGAGTTACCTCAACAGCATCACCTGTTTCTTTAAGAACGCTGGATATGTTTTTAATGACCTCAGAATCCTTAGACTTTTTGGATTGAGGCATAGGAACAAAAATACCACCAAGCAGGTTGGCAATATATCTGCCAATGGGATAGGCACGATCGGAACAACCATCATCTTCTCTCACCATTGCAATAAGAGTTCTTAACCTAGACAACGGGCCAAACTTGCCAGAGGCAAACTCCGACTCGGTTTCAGGGGCACGGCACCAACCACGGATCAGCTGAGGCGAGCAGGATAAATGCCTAGCCAGCTCAACGGCATCACCACGATCAAGCACTGAATCCATCACCTCATAATCTCTTGGCTGTTTAGTTTCTCGCGTAATCACCACTTCTCTCCTTGAATAAAACAATGTGAAATACAGGTGTTACTGCGACCTATACCGTTTTCTCTTGCGAAAGAGCCCTGTCCCCTGCTAGATTATGAAGTGCGACCTACATAGCCCGAACTACGTTCAGGGAACAGGACAATTCTATTTTCCTTCCTCAGCCGACTCAGGCCATATTTCGTTTATAGGACGATCAATAATATCGGAAATCATTTGACGTATTGGTGACTTTTTCACTTCTCCGTTTATGACCCGATAAAAGATTGCTTTCGTGTAACCTTTCTCTTTTGAAAGAGGGGCCACCTTCTTACCCGTGGCTAAAATGATCGCCGCTATGATTTGTTCTTTGTTCATGTGACAACAGTATACGAAAGTATATTTAATGACAACATCTTTATGACACCAAGTGACACCCGATGAAGCAAGCCATGGATTTTACTGATAGATTACAAAGCCTTATAGATGTAAAAAAGATTACTCAACAGGTTTTAGCAGATGGGTGTGGTCTCACGAGAGCTCAAATTAGCAAATGGTTAAATCGAAAAGTGGGAACACCACGCCGAACCACAATCCACAAGCTCGCCGATTACTTCGAGTGCGATATTGAATGGTTAGCAACGGGCAAAGGCAAGCCATACCCGACTTACACCCCACCACATGGCAATGCCATTAATTTTGAGTCAAGTGCCAAAAAACTATTGTCCAACCTAAACCCAAGACAAAAACGACTGGCTGAATGGATAGCAACGCAGGATGACGATCTGGACTACTGGGCAGGAATAGAACTAACGTTTGCTCAACAAAATGCGGAATACAAAATTTGGCTAAAAGAGCAGCACCAAGAAAAGAAAGAAGCCACGGGCACAGATAATTAATCTGGCAACGCGCCGAACCTAACACGATACAATTAACTAAATAAGCGGTCTGATAATTGTAAATTTGAGGAAATTATAAATGATACCTAACATTATTAAATCCTTATTGTGCACCCTCATGTATCTGGTTCTTTCTAGCAACCTGCATGCTCAAACGATTCAAGGAAAAATCACTTCTGTCACTGATGGTGACACCGCTAAAATCAGAGCCACAGACGGAAAAGAATATAAAATCCGATTTTACGGAATCGACACGCCAGAAAAGGCTCAATATTTTGGTCAAAAAGCTAAAAAATTCACGGCTTCACTAATAGCTGGTCAACAAGTTTCCGTAAAGATTTACGATACAGACAGATATGGACGGGCGGTAGGAGTTATCAAGGTCGGTAGCAAGAATGTAAATCGTGAAATCATTAGAAATGGTTACGCATGGGTTTACAACCAATACTGCAAAAAACCATTTTGCGATGAATGGAATCTATTAGAAAAACAAGCTAAAAGATCTCGCAGAGGACTTTGGGCAGATTCGTCGCCAACACCTCCTTGGGATTGGCGAAAAAACAAACGCAATGCATCCAAGCCATCATACAATAAACCAACACCACCTAAAGCATCCCAAGGTACAGGTCCGTATCACGGTAACACCAAGAGTAAAGTTTACCACAGCTCTGACTGTCGCTGGTATAACTGCAAAAACTGTACAATAATTTTTAGATCCACCTCCGCTGCCGAACACGCTGGGTACAAGAGATGTAAACAAGAATAAGACTATTACCTAAAGAAGGATCAAGTCGGCTTTTGACTTTTGGCGCAACTTTTTAATAACAAAAGAATGCACCGGATGAACTGGTGATTTTCACGTTAGCCAATAATTATGAAGAATAGCATCACACTCCTGAATAAGGCACGCGGGATTATACCTCCAACCCACGATACCTCGATCGATATAATTCAAGCTTTCTTAGCATCCAGGACTTCGTTGGGAATATCAGAAATGGCTCAAGATTATGCTAGACATAAGGGGTCACTTTCAACAAGAGTCCGTGCGCTTCTGGCTCGCAGCATTTTTGAAGGTTCTACACGAATAATATGTGCACTCAAATCTCATGATTTAGCGTTGAATTTATATGTCAATGCGAACAAAGATGATTTAAAGCGATGCAAGCAGCTCGAAGTTGCTGATGGAGGCAGTAGTGGCTCATCATTGCATGTGGTGCAGTTGCTTGATTTTGTGATTGAATCCATTGAGCAGAAATTTCCAAATTTCATCCCAAAGAATATATCGGCCTTTTCGCTTGCGAAGGAAGCCGGGTGCGAGCTTCATTACAGGACCCTATACTTTGAGCTATCTCGCTATGTCCATCACAACCCACATTCAATTTCAGATGAAGACGACCCTGGATTTGCAGGTGAACTTGAAGCATTTGTAATAACTTCGTGTTGTGCTACAGCGGAGGCTATAGCCAAACATTATGAACATCCAGATCGAGCAAGCATCATAATGGAAGCGCATAAGTTGGTATCCGAGACAGAATAATCAGAAAGGTAACAAGGCGTTCAACACCGATTCACTACGTTCCGCTCGGACTCGCTGAAGTTCGCCTGTTAACTTAACTGCAGAGAACACCTATTCAAAAATCAGCCGGCTACGGGAAGAGTAATTTGCTTAGTTTTAGCTGATCTTTTTGCAATGCATCTTTTTTTCCTATATTCTGGGTATTTTTGATCTTTTCAAACTGATTTATCTTGTTTTTAACCTCCTATTGGTAGTAAAAATAGGTAACGAAGGTAGTTATAAAAACTTGATTAAAAATAAACAGGTATGAATCAGATTAAACAACAAAATATCACAGCAGTAGACTTATTTGCAGGGGCTGGTGGATTCTCACTTGGTGCCAGTAACATAGGTATAAACTTGCTAGCTGCTGTAGAGTTGGACACAGATGCCTGTGACACCTACCGCACGAACATATCCGACCAAAGCACTCCTGCGACCAAAGTTTTCAATCAAGACATACTTACGTTATGCCCTGAATCTTTCAGAAAAGACCTTGGTCTTGAAACTGGTGACCTTGACTGTTTGATCGGGGGCCCCCCATGCCAAGGCTTTTCAGGACACAGATTAAAAGACGAAGGCGTTGACGACCCTCGAAATAAATTGCTATTGAGGTATTTCGATTTTGTAAGAGAGCTTAAACCAAAATTCTTCCTCGTTGAAAACGTACCTGGTTTGTTGTGGAAGAAACACGAACTATATCTACAAAGATTTAAAAATCTTAGCCGGCGCAATGGGTATAAATTGTTTACTCCCGAAAAAATCAACGCCAAAGACTATGGTATTCCTCAAAACAGATTACGAGTATTTATTCTTGGTGTTAGAACAGACCAAGATACCAGAGACTTATCTTGGCCGCCACCTGTCACACACTTCGACCCAAAACTCGACAAACAAAGCTGGGTACCAGCTTCTTCAGTTTTTTCCAAGGCACCAAAGTATGTCCTCAAAAAAATGAACACAATTCTTGGCAAAGATGAAACAGCTAATCTACCATTTACTAGTCGTGTTGCTGCGTTAAAGGATGATCCTTCAGCTGTTCACATGATACACACGACTGCCTTAACAGAACGTTTTAAAAATACGCCAATTAATGGTAGCAGAGAAGATATTGCTTTCCGTCTACCTTGCCATGCAAAAGATTATAAAGGCCACAAAGATGTATATGGCCGAGTGCGTCTCGGCCAGCCTGGTCCTACAATGACAACAGGATGCTCCAACCCTTCGAAAGGTCGCTTCTTACATCCATGGAAAAACCATGGTATCTCAATTCGACACGCTGCGAGATTCCAAACTTTTCCCGAAGATTTTGTATTTTCAGGTGGAATGACAAGCCAAAGCAAACAGGTTGGAAATGCTGTGCCAGTTAAATTAGCAGAAGTGATCTTGCTGGAAGTTATCACAGGTCTTGCTACAAAAGAAACAGACACTATTAAGCGCTCAGCTGTTGCTGTCTGAGTGCAATACTTAGCGAGATATTAAAATTCATCGCAAAACGATAAACTCCTCTACTAATCCGCATGGATTTCGTGAGACGAGTTAACCTTTTTCTGAAAAAAATATAATGACAGAAAGAATCACTTTCCAAATTAGGGCAAGAACAATAGACCATCTTGGTCGTGGTCAAATTGCTGATGCATATACAGCAATTAGTGAGCTTTGGAAAAATGCCTACGATGCATATGCAACAGAGGTTTCTTTAAATATAGTAGAAGGTAATCCCAGTTTTGCATCCATTATTGATAATGGCCATGGAATGACCTATCAAGATTTCACCGACCGATGGCTAATCATTGGAACAGAGTCGAAATTAGAGAATGTAAAGACATCAAGAGAAGATAGATTTAACCTTACAAAACGGCAGCGCCAAGGCGAAAAAGGTATTGGTCGTCTATCTGCTGCTTTTCTCAGTCCACTAACTCTCATTGTATCCAAAAAACAAGGTCACCCATATGCTGCAGCTTTAGTTGATTGGCGTTTGTTTGAAAACCCTTTCATCATTCTTACAGATATTGGAATGGCTGTTGAGGAATTTGATTCACTTAAAGAACTTCCAGATCTTATCCCCTCGATGCTCAACAGAATAAAAGAGAACCTAACAGGGGAATATGGTTCTAGGAACCGTACTAGACGTTTACGTGCTGCATGGACACTTTTCGCAGATATTAAGACCCCAACAGGGACTGGCAGTGAAATTCATAACTATATTAAAGACTCTCATATCGATTTTGATTACTTAGAAACACAATTTCAACATTGGGAAGAATCATTTACAAGTGAAGAGCCGCATGGAACCTTACTCCTTTCACTTGGTATCAATAGAGAACTTGATTTTTGGTTGCAATCAAGCGTCGCAGAAGATGACGAAGCTGCTGCTGCCAAGAGAAGACTTTATCAAACTCTCGTTGCCTTTACAGACCCTTACTCAGAAACAAAGATAGAATTTGATTATTCAGTTCACATCTATAAAAATGATCGGTGGTCCCAACTCATCAGCTCAGAACAGGTCTTTGACATTTTCAACCTGAGAGCACTGGAACATACCATCGAAGGCGAGTTTGATCACAATGGTCACTTTGAGGCCAATGTGCGATGCTATGGGGAAGACCGAGGCATCAAATCATTAAACACAGCAAGACCTAGCGCATTCAAACATAGAGGAAAACTAGGCCCCATCCAAGTGTGCATAGGTACATTTGAACCAGAATTAAACAGCACTACCCATTCAGTAAGTGAACATGCCATTTTAGTCAAACAAGTAAAAGAATCTGGTGGTATTTATGTTTATAGAGATGGGTTGCGGGTCTTACCATATGGCAGAGTGGATGCAGATTTTTTTGATATTGAGGCTAGAAGGGGCTTAAATGCAGGCTTATACTTCTGGGCACATAAAAGAGTTTTTGGACGGGTTGCCTTTTCACGAAAAAACAATCCGCACTTACTCGACAAAGCCGGTCGAGAAGGTCTTATAGACAACAGAGCAAGTAGAGAATTAAAACTCAATGTGGTTAACGTACTTGTGGAGTTTGCCAATCGTTTTTTCGGCAGAACCTCTGACTATCGCAAAGAGCTTCTGCCGATTATTCAATCAAAAAATATCAGTGCACAAAAAGCTGCAGAAAATGCAAAAAAGAAACGCCGTCTTAATTTAAACAAGTTCCTCAAAGATAACAATAAACACATTCTTGAAATCTCTGAAACGGCAAGAAGAATACAAGAAGAATTGTTAGTAGCTGTCGACCGTCATGACATAGACACGGTTCAAAAACTCTCACAGCAATCAGATTCTTTAGAAATTAAAAGAAATGAGCTACGACTCTCAGCACAACCACCTAAAAATAAAGACCTTGAAAAAAGATATCGTCAATATCGTGATTCCTATAATGAATTGTGCGCAACGTTAGAATCAATCCAAAAGGCCTTATCACAATTTATCGAAGAGAACCTGAAAGATTGCGCGAATGATCAAGTTCAAAGTTTTTTCTACAGTCGTCAATCAATGCTCTCATCAAAAGTTGGCAACAACTTAAAAAGAATAAAGGTTTTAGTAAACGATATTTCAGACAATTGGATCACCCAAGCAGATGAAGACAACAGTGCATACTACAAAAAGGCGCATTGTTTCCTAGACGACCTAGAAACAGGAACTGATCCAGTAACTGCAATGAACCTTCTTGACAGAGAATATCATACATTAAATGACGAAACTACATTACGATATGATGGTATAATTAGATCTCTCGAACAAATAAAAGATGAAATAGATCTGGATGGAGCCCTTGGGTATGTACAATTTGAAGAAGAAGAATTAAGACAAAAAGTAACTCAACTGAACAGCCTTGCTCAGCTAGGTATTAGCGTTGAGATAATTGGACACGAACTTGAAACCATAGATCAAGAAATCAGCAGAAACCTTCGCCGGCTACCTAATATTGTTAAAGAAACTAGTGCATACAAAATAATAATGAGCTCGCATAAGTTCCTAGTAAACAGATTACGTTTTTTAACACCGATGAAAGTATCTGGTCAACAACTACGTGAAACTATCTCTGGCAAAGACATCGAAAAATACCTGCTAGAGTTTTTTGGGAAAAACATCTCCTCGTCCCGAGTAAATTTTATTGTAACAGATAGATTTAGATCGTTCTTAATAGAAGATTACTATTCTCGAATATATCCCACTTTCATCAATCTTATCAACAACTCTCTCTATTGGCTCAATTTCGCTAAAGAAAGAATAATTACTCTAGACTGTAAAGATGATGAGGTGATTATCGCCGATTCAGGGCCTGGAGTTGATGAAGATGACATTAACACTCTGTTCACACTTTTCTTTACAAGAAGAGCACAAGGCCGCGGCGTTGGTTTATACCTATGTCGAGAAAACCTAGCAGCATCAGAGCATACTATTAGGTACATCTCAAATGAAGATGAAAAAATTCTTCCCGGGGCTAACTTCGCAATTAATTTTCAGGATATAGCGTATGACTTATAACGATCTCATTTTCGACACTTACTTCACGAATGCAATCCACAGTGCCATTGTGGTTGATGACGAATTTCCGACATACGATTTATTAACTGAACAAATTATTAATAGTGGAAAAACTGCCCCCCCAGCGGAGACAGCAAAGTGGGATTATAAAAAGTCGCAAAGTGTATACAACACATTTACATCTAGAAATATACCATGCGATATTGAATACGACGTCACATCATTAGCAAAAAAGACTGAAAGACTGAGAAAAAGTGATCTCGTCGTCCTAGACTATCAATTAATAACTGGTAGTGATTCCAGCAAGGAAGCCTTAGAAGTTATCCAACAACTCTCTCAAAATGATCATTTCAATATCATTATTGTTAATACCAATAATAACAACCTTAATAGCGTTTGGATAGAAATTGCATTAACAATGAAAAATGATTTCCCTTCTAGTATAGTGTCCTTAAAAACTATTTATGAAAGTACTGATTGGGTGAAATTCGATATTGAAAGCCTCACTAGTCGCATAACCAGCAAAATAATTTTAGCGTTTATAGAAAATAATTATAAGACTAATAAAACTTCACGAACCACAATCAGCAAGTTAATATTAAAACAGGGTGTACGCGGACCAAATATACCAAAATATGTTGATGCACTGATTTTCAGAGCAATCGAATTGATGAATATTCAAACCATTGGCGAAAGCACAAATAGACAGTTCAACTTACAATCTAAATGTGATGAAACAAATAACATTAGATGGATACTCAATGACAAGGTTTTCGTTGTAATTAAGAAAAAGCAAAAGGACCAAGACACACAGGATGAAGGAGTTTTAGGCAACGATGATCCTGAAAAATTAATTTCCACTCTCAAAGCAGCCCTTTGTAATTGGCAACCCTCCCCTATTCAACTTTTGATGTCAAATATTCAAAATACAGTAGAGCAAGGATCTTTATCATTCAGACTCGACTTGACTAGATCATATAAAGATCAAGCTGCTTGGTTATACCATGCATTGAAAAAAGCCAATACCGCTGACCAAACAGGTAGTACTTGTACTGATGCTTTTTCACATTTCAACACTTCAATATCAGAAACAGTAAAGGGCGCATTACTGAACAGTGAAAGAGTAAAGAAGTTTCAAAGGGATGTTCTATGCACATTGAAAAAGAATCAGCCAGAAATAAAACACTCGTTAGACATCATTGAATACACATTAGGCTTTTTTACAGATGATTGTTCAGCTGAAGATATTATCAGATCCTTAAATTTCAATCTTTCTTGCCTCCCTACCCTGGAGAACACTCACATTACAACCGGAACAATATTTAAAAACGATCATGGCTACTGGGTATGCTCATCCCCTGCGTGTGAACTAGAACCTAGTCAAACTGCAGGCTACAATGATTGGCTAAAGATATTATCACCACACAGACCCATGATTGCGCTTAAACTAAAACCTGCAAAAGATGCGGATATGGAAAAAACAACAAACGGAAATTTGATATTCGCCGATGACAAAATTTGGGGTGTCGTTGATAAAACGTGTGGACTCCCGAGTCCGGAATTATTTGTTTTTGAAAATACTCTTGAGACAAACGGTGAGAATTTGACATTTACTGCTTTCCAACTCAACAAAGAAGATGATGATATAAAATCTAAGCTAGAAACTTTTACCATCGTTGCTCAACTTCGCCCAGAATATGCAGGACGGTTACTACAAAAAACTGGGGTACACATGTCTAGAATTGGTGTGGATTTTGAGAATTTTCCATCTATTTGCACAGATTGAGTCAATCTATTCACCAAACGACATAATGCATCATCCCCTCAATTTGAGATACCTATATTAAGTGTACTTTAAGATATTTTGAATACAGGAAAAAGAAACCAGTTGCAAGACTACACACCACCAAATTCACCACACCCACATAACATCCCGATATTACGAATATTACAAGTTGTCTGGGGGACAAGGGGCCGGAGGTTCAAATCCTCTCATTCCGACCATCAATAGAATAGGGCCTTAACAGCAAAATCAAGCTGTTAAGGCCCTTTTTTATTGCCTTCTTGGTGGCTCACTCAAAGCGCAGAGATTGACACAAAACGCGTTAAATGATACGTTTTGACCTCGATTGACATGTTTTTTGACCAAGAATTTGACATTAAATGGACATTTTCATTAGGGCGAAAGTATTCGATTATCCCGTTTTCAAGCTCTTCTATGGGAGCGCGAGTCTCAGCGTTTGGGTCGTTCAATGCTGCTTGACGTCCCATCGGGTCCATTGACTTCACAATAGCAAGCCACTTGGCTACATATTTAAAACCGTCAATCTCACCTTCCACTGCATCCTGCAAATCATGAGTGACTAATACGTAAGCGCTCCAGGAACTACACCTAATATAGGTGTACTACTCTAGGGATTCAACGACATGTGAAAACTAGACCAAACTGATTCTTGATATTGTTTCAAT
>NVXR01000049.1 GCA_002733995.1 Desulfotalea sp.
TTATACTATATTTTCAATATTCTGGCACGTGTGGAGTTATAAATGTTTACGAAAGCCTCATTTGTAATAGTGTGTTATTTCGGGTGGATACGGTCACATAGGGAATAGCTGCTTTATCGCTAGAATCAAAGCAAGGAAACACCTCCAAGAGCATTTTTTCAACTCTGTTTTTTTGACCGATTCACTAAATAATCAAACATTCATTTCCTTATACTAAACCGGCAGCAATACTTATTGTTCCAAATACAATATGAGATAAACAGACCCCGTAAACGCATTTGGTTTTTTGATAGATGAACGCCCAAACGAGCCCAATAAACAACGTAAATACAAGTGTTAACAAGTCTCCATAGATGGCATGTAAAAAACAAAAAGCTAAAGCGTTTAGAGTGATTCTAATGGCAGGTTTTTTTATTTTAAGATCATCAAGCAATCTAAAAAAGTAGCTCCTATAAGTAAACTCCTGCAAAGGACATGAAATAAACACATAGAACAAATAAAAAAATATACTTTGCGGAATATATTCCCTGCCAATTAGGTCGAAATACCAACTGGCAAAAAAGAATCCTACAAATATAAGGCTCAGATAGAAGTTATATCGAAAACCAGCTGAAAGACTTGTCACACCTAAACCCAATGATTCTGAAGAGTATCCTTTCATCCTGGAAAAAAAAATAGTAACAGTGCATATTATTACAAGATAGACGAATCTATATTCAAAAGGTAAAACTCCTAAAAAAATTAAAATGACAGGAAGAATATAAACACAGAATATTTCTAAAAAAATTTTACTAATGGCCATTTAACATTCCTTAAGTATACAGTTCATTATTTGTGCATCCCCCTGCTTTGTAGCAGTTTCAAAGTCATTATCAACAACTGTTTTCACAGAACAAAAGCCAGATTTTTCAAAGCTGTTTATTGCAAATTCACTTCTTGCAATGAGGTAGATGTTTTTTAGATCGTAATTTTTTTCAGGATAAAATCGTTTGTTATGTTGATTGATATTTCTCAAAACATTAGCCACTTGGCGGAAATAACCTTTGTTTCTAAATTTCTTATCGATAACTATGTATGCAATCTCGACTGAAGATTCTTTGTCCCCAAGATCTAATTGTGCCAAAGTTTTCCGTGTATTTTTGAATGTTCTAAATAATCTTACAAAGTTAAAAGGACCTGTTCTAAATAGTATTCGAAAAACGAACGACAAAGCTGATATGGCACTATATGTAAGACTCGTGTTGTATGTAGATTTCAAACATATCATCCCTATATTATCACTTGTACCATTGTCCTTTATCCAAAAGAATCTAGTTCTTCCGAATTCACCAAATCTTGAACTAGAATTTAATAAATGGTAAATAATCTTTCTTGTTTTTTTCTTGTTTGCATCAAACGTATATTGATAGATGTATCCAAAATAACAGCTTAAATATGCTGTGATTTTCATTAATTCAGATTTCTTTACTATTTCAAAACTAATGGGATTATTTTTTTTATCAAAGATCAAATCAAATTTAATCCACATAGTTAATTGATACGAGTGGATCATATTAAAGATCAGAATTACGATTTGAAATATGATAAAGATATGATTATATCCATATAACATTAAGAAATAATTTGAGATAGCTACTAGAGCAAATGTAACAGAGTTCACAGTTTGTATTCTGTTGTCAAACACGATGTTAATTTTAGTTTCACTTTGTATTCTGTAAAACCTCATCCAACTAAAGTATATGGAAACGCTTAATGACAATACAAACAAAACCAGAAACAACCAAAACATTATTGATGGGTGTGAACTAATCAACCAATATGTAGAAATAAAGATATAAAATAAAGTCAGTACAGCCAAGTCAACTCCCTTCAATTGAGTATCTTTATAATCAAGGGCAGCTAAATGCAATGACTGAACAACCCTTACCAAAACTGTAATCCAAAAAACAAATAGCATAAACTCGGTTAATGAAATACTGTTTATTAGTTCAACATATCTGCCTTCCTTTAAGTAAACTTCAGCATATTCTGTCATATTTTCAGAACAGTAATTAAATAATACACTTGCAATTGAGAAATATGCTAATGAATACAGATCGTGTCTGTCACTAATATCTGGAGAGATAGTTAAGCAAGTTTTAATCAAACTATATGATATGTTAAGAATAAATAGTATGTATATTATTAAAACGTAAGAACTTCCATTATCGATTGACATATTTGCCAAACTGAGGTTCTGAACAATAACTATTGCAATAAGCAGCAGTACATTTATCAATTTACTAATCAATGAAAACGATTCACGATTGAGAGGTAGACGGAAACCTTCAAATAAAATTAAAGAGATTAACAAATAGCACAACATTATTTCTGATGGCGTCAGATCAACTAATATTTTTATCTGAGGCAAAGCAAGCGCAATGACGCCAATCATGTATGGGCTTAAATTAGAAATATCGAAGGAAACTTCAATTATCTGAGCATGTCGGATAACAATAGAGAGTATAACAAAAAACAACAATACGAAAGAAATTGAGAAATTACCTTTTGAAAAAATATTCTCGGATATTCTCCAGAAAAACGTTAGAGATATATACAGATTTATGAACAAACCTGCAGTAGTTAATGTACTAAACAATTTCTTCATAGTCGTGATTAGTTAAATTGAATTCATGATATTGCCTACAAGAGAATGCCATGTTAAGTGGTGTGCATGTTAGTGCCCAATAAAGCTAAAGTTTCCATGAGCTGCATCATTGCGAATGGCAACCCATGCACGTAGTTGCTTAGCCATTAATTCGTTATACACCCCTCTCTTCTTTAAAATATCAATCAACGCGTTGAGCATTATAAAAAATCCATTTTTTGTTAATGGCTCAGGTGGATCTAATTGTGTACAGATAGTTTTAAGTGCTTTTTCAAGCACAGCCCCTGTTAGTACAGCCGCAGGAGCATGAGCAAATTTCCCTGCGGTACCTTCATGTAATAACTGCTCAGCTTGGCCCATATAATCTGCTGTAACCTCTGCCTCGATTTCTGTTGCTAGGTTATCTAGAAAGCCATGCTCTAGATCATCTTTGATGGATTTTAAAAATGAGAGTCCATACTCCTGGTGGCCAATTCCATTTCCAAGTTCTCTGAAAGATTCTACACTTTTGCGATGAATACTGTTTTTGTGAACTACCTGATCTAAAACAGTACTGCAACTGGTACGCCATTCGACAAATTCGGACCAACTGACGTCCTTGTAATGCTTATATCTACTCTCACCAGTCAAAACGTTATTGCTGGTAGTCCGTTTTTTTTGAACATAAGGCCACAGAGTTAGATCTCGACCAACTCTGCGATTTTTTTTGCGACAACTTCCATTGAATCTTCAGAAGTATCCAAGCCAGTTCTGGAGGCGAGCAAGGGGCTGACATTTCTTAGTGCTTCATAGGACGTATTGTGCACGATGGGAATGAGATGGTTACCCGCCAATAGTGCTGAAAGCTCTTTGTCGGCGACACTCTCTTTTGTTAGGCGTTCCAACATTACGGGGGTCACTAACACAAGTCCTATTCGGGATTTCGCTAAGCCCTTGTCGATGGCGCGCATCATTGGCACGCCGAGTCCAAGGTCTTGCTCGCTGAACCAAACTTTGATACCAGCAGCCACAAGCAAATCATGCAGCTCTTTGGCTGCTCCTTTACGGTCGTCCCAAGCATGACATAGGAAAGCATCAAGAAGATCAGGTTGCAGCACTGCTCGCTTCTCAACAGCTTCTCGGATTGGTGTAAGTGACTGAATTTCAGCAGGTGTATACGACAAAGATGATCCTGATTTCGACCAGCGCGGCCTTAAACTACTGCCGGTACTGCTACTACCGCCGCTGCTCGCCGAAATATAAGATGGGGACGAGTATGAGCTATAGTGGTTGTAAACTCCGTAACTGCCGCCACATGCTGGGCAGTTTGCTCTCCCGCTTGCTGTGCGATGTCCATTTATTGGTGCTGTGCATTTCGCCATGCTCTTTTCCTCCTTACTTGGGTGAGTAGTTCTAACAAGGTATTATAAGTGCCAATAAGCAATGATACAGTCATTCCCGTTTTGGGTACGAATTCGTAGCCTAAAGCACTTTTTCAGTTACACTTCTTATTACAGTAAAAGATAAGCAAAGCCCATTCACACAAATTGATTTTGCAATGCTGTCTCCACAACTTTTACGCAAATTTGGGCAGTTTTTGGTCATACGAACCCTTCAATCTTGGTGAAACCGGATTTTCCAAGATTTTTTGCTCTTTGATAACTGAATAACGGCAAGACAGTAAGTACAGTTACGTTCTGCAAACCTCTTTCAAAGCGGGACCATCAATTCCATGGGCTATGACTCGTAAAATTGTTTCCATCGAATCCACCTGATAGTTACGGAAAAAAGCTCTGATGGCTTCCCACAAAGATCTCTTTGGTTCCTCTTTTGCCAACGCTTCCTGGAAAAGCTAACAGCTAAGCTGCTGAGCTTGGTCAATAAGAAAAGCAAGCATCATTAAAATGGTGAACACCCCGCTCAGGTTCTTTTTTCCAAGGCCGTAATTGTGCCCCAGATTATAATCCCGATTTTTCAGAGTGTTGAATGTCTCATGGTGAGTGGGCCGGAGGGATCTCACCTCCAGCCTCTCGCAGAACGGTGCGTGAACCTCTCAATTCACACCGCTCCCATCAAGCAAACGCACCTATCATTCCATTCTGCCAATGCACAAAGAGATGAGGTTCTCTTCGAGCAATTTGCTCAAGGAACCTAGCTGCTCGTATCTTATGACCTTTCAGCTTCTTATATTTCTTCATCGCCCAAGCCACCAACGTTTTGTTGAAGTGTCTGAAAACAGGGTACATTGCCGACCGAGAAAACTTTCCATAATACGTTAGCCACCCCCGAAGAACCGGGTTATAGTACTGGGAAATCTCCGCTAAACTCAGCTCCGTTCGATTTCGATAATTCAGCTTACGAGTCCTATGCCGCATCGCTTTGACAGCAGTATTGCTGACCGCTGGCGTAAAGTTAATAAACAGACTTTTACGTTTGCGGTTCAGTACCTTTCGAGGACGAAAAGTGTACCCCAGAAAATCAAATTCTGTGATCGGGTAGTCCTTTCTTCGGCTGCTATCCTTACAATATGCGATTTTGGTCTTTTCAGGATGCATCTCAAGATGACACTCCGCAAACCTTTCATCAAGTGCTGACTCAATTGCTAGCGCTTGGCTTTCAGTTCTGCAATGTACCAATCCATCGTCCGCATACCGACACCATGGGTTTTCTGGAAACATTCTCGTCATCCAGACATCAAATGTATAATGTAAAAACAGATTGGCTAATATTGGGCTAACTACCCCACCTTGTGGAGTACCCTGAGTACGCTCTAACAAAGTGCCGTCAGCATGCTGCAAGGGTGCTGTCAACCACCTTTTGATATACAATATAGCCCATCCACATTTGACGTGCATCTCGACTGCTCTCAGTAGCAGCGTGTGATCAATGTTGTCAAACAGTCCTTTGATATCAAACTCCAGAACCCAATCATACCTCCAGCACCGTTTCCTCGTAACTCCAATTGCATCCAAGGCCGATCTTCCAGGTCTATAACCGTAGGAATCTGGCAGAAACTTTGCCTCAATCTCAGGTTCTATCTCCTGCTTAACAACCATTTGCGCCACACGATCTGCTACGGTCGAGACACCTAAGATGCGTTCCCCGCCACTCTTTTTGGGAATGGCAACCGCTTTTACCGGTGGTGGAAAGTAACTGCCTGAGGACATTCGATTCCAGATCTTGTATAGATTCCCTTTCAGATCTTCCTCAATCATCTTCAATGACTAACCGTCCACACCAGCTGATCCAGCATTGGCTTTTACTGCTTGATACGCTTTGTACACATGCCATTTGTCAATGGTAAATGGTTTTGTTCCACTCATTCGTCTCCTCCTGTTCCCAGTTGAACGATAAATGCAACGGCTTGACTCGATCCCTTCGCTCCAATCGCATTACCGATCTTCCACGCTACTACGAATCGATCCGCCCCAGTGCTCCGTTTTGGTACTCTCGCCTCGTGGCTTCTACCACTTGTGCTTCTCCCTTTACATCGGAACGACTGGTTCCCGCAGTTCCATACAAAAGCCTAAAATAGATTCACGCCCCCTATACGCCGGCCGCCACTTGCCCAGTAATCAGGTAACTGACAAGCTCGTCCCAGATGATGGAAACGCCCCTGGTTTTGACGACAATTCTTTGGTTTACGACGCGTCATCGGAAGGTTCACTTTCGTTCGTCTCTCTATTCTCTACCTGCTCGAAGTATACCCTCGACACTTTGCCCCCAATGCTCACTACCGACGGCTCTTAACCGCAGCAGCTTGGGGTAGTTTGAGCCCCGCTCCTGAAAGCCGAACCCGAGGGGCCTACCCTCATCTTTCGTACAGCTTCGCCACAGCTTGTTAGTTCATAACCACAACCTCCTTGCTGTGTGCCTGCGGCACACTCTCAACTTTCCAACGCGCCCTGGCGGCTCGCATCAATCTATAAACATTGTCGTCAGTTATCTCGATATCGGTTACCCAACTGAAGGTGGTGTTTTCTCATTTTTGTTGATTTGGGTGTATTCAAGCACATTAATCAACAAATCAGTGTTGGATTTATTGAGAGAGATTTTGTTTGCAAATTTGAAGAAATGACCTGTTTTGCGATCATTCGGATCAATCATGGAGAATTCTGTTGCCCTTCCAGATTTTATAGCTTGGGCAAGCTCTGTAAAGAGTGCCTTATGATCGCCGGGCTTAGCACCAAGGATATAGCGCAATTGGAGCCTCTCTAGATCACGGATATGAGGTGCATTACTAGCTAAACCATCTTCAATTACAATGACTTTCAAATGAGGGTGCTCTTTGCGAAACTTGCTATAAAAACGTTTAGCTGCGTTCCGCTCGCAGTCGTTTTTGGTGGAACCGTCTTGTTTTGTAATCATCTCCGGAAAAGTTGGGATAACGATTTTACAACCTGGTCGCACAAAAGAAGCGGCATACATTTGCTGATAGTACAGCGTCTGACCATTGCGACTTTTTTTAGATAAGCAGTAAGGGGACGAAACCTTGGCAGATGAATAGAACCCCGTACCATCGCCGCTAAGGAGGTAGTGACCGTCAAGATATGCCATCTTTTCGAAGTCCTTTCCTCGTTGAATCTCCCGAAAAACTGTGCGAAAAGGAGCA
>NVXR01000025.1 GCA_002733995.1 Desulfotalea sp.
GAGATCAATGTTGCGCTTTTAGAAAAAGGCTCTGAAATCGGCGCACATATTCTGTCTGGTGCCGTGATTGACCCTATTGCACTTGATGAACTTATCCCAGATTGGAAAGAACGCGGTGCGCCTTTGCATACGCCTGTAACCAAAGACAAGTTTTTGTTTATGACGAAACATGGTGCGATTCCTATTCCCAATATGGCGATGCCGCCATTGATGAGCAATCACGGCAATTACATTGTCAGTCTTGGTAATGTTTGCCGTTGGTTGGCCGAGCAAGCCGAGAATATGGGCGTGGAAATCTACCCCGGTTTTGCGGCTGCCGAAGTTGTTTATAATGATGACGGTTCGGTCAAAGGCGTTGCGACTGGCGATATGGGCGTTGGCATGGACGGCAAAGAAAAAGACGGCATGTACACCCAAGGTATCGAGCTTCACGGTAAATATACATTGTTCGCAGAGGGCGCACGTGGATCATTAACCAAAGGCCTTATCGAAAAATTTGCTCTTGATGAAAATTCCGAGCCGCAAAAATACGGTATTGGACTAAAAGAACTATGGCAGGTCAAACCTGAAAACCATCAACCCGGTCTGGTGCAACATAGTTTCGGTTGGCCACTAGATGATAAAACAGGGGGCGGTACATTCCTCTACCATATGCTTGAAGGCGGAACCCTTCTCCTCCACCTTTACACAATTTCATAGATAAGCCGGTGATCAAAGATTATCCCTACGACTTTTCCGATATAGTCAAACAGGCGGCAGCGAAATCATGAAAGACAGAAACCAGTTTCACCTCATAATTCATTAAGGATATTAGGGTATGAAAAGTTCTTCCGACTTTATCGGCATCCGCATGGGAATGTGGCTTTTTCTCTACTCTGAGATAATCCTTTTTGGGGGGCTATTTGTTCTCTACGCCGCTTACTTCCACGCCTACCCGGAAGACTTTGTGGTCGGAGGCAAACAACTGGATAGAGTAATCGGTGCGGTTAACACTCTCATTCTGCTGCTGAGTAGTTTTACCGTGGCGGCATCGATTACGGCCGTACGACTCAAGTCAAAAAAGACCGCTCTTGGCTTAATCGCCTTTTCTTTTTTTTGCGGAATCATTTTTCTCATCAATAAATATTTTGAATGGAGCGCCAAGATTCACCATGATATCTACCCTAATTCAGAGACTCTGGTGAATGGACCTCCGGGGCAAAACATCTTTTTTGGTCTCTACTATGTGATCACAGGGCTGCATGGTTTACACGTCATCATAGGCATGACCCTTCTTGCGATCAGCTTTGCGCTGGTTGCGGCCAACAAGGTGCATGCAAACCGTTTTGCCATGCTTGAAAACTCTGGACTCTATTGGCATCTCGTGGATTTGATCTGGATCTTTGTTTTTCCTTTATTTTATCTGGTCCTGTAAGAGGAAAACTATCCTGATAACTTTAACCTGGAAGTGGTTATGAGTACGAACAACCAACACATGATGAGTTATGGCAGACTTGCCTCTATCCTTATCATTTTGATTATCCTTACCGGGGTGACCGTAGGAGTCAGCTATTTTGATATGGGGGTTTATAATGTCCCCATCGCTCTCGGCATCGCCAGTTTTAAGGTAAGCCTTGTCCTGTTATTTTTTATGCATTTAAAATATGAGAGTAAAGCCATAACAATATCCTTCATCAGCACCATCTGTTTTCTGGCTATTATGATCAGTTTCACCTTTTTTGATATCGCTTTTAGATAACAGTTTCCCTGAACATTATGAGGATTAATGTATGGACCCGGTAATTGGGGTAGATCGCGCCTTTTGGTATATCTTTATTGTTTCTATTATCCTGCTTGCCGGGATAACAATAGTAATGATCTATTTCGTCATCAGGTACAGGCGAAGCAAACATCCTGTTCCCTCAGACATTCGTGACAACTGGAAACTTGAAATCTTCTGGACCATTGTGCCAACACTCATTGCCCTATCTATGTTCTGGGTCGGTTGGTCATCATATACCGGTCTGCGAAACGTTCCGGAAGAAGCCCTTGAGGTGGAAGTCCTAGGTCAGATGTTTTCCTGGATCTTCGTCTATGACAATGATAAAGAAACAGAAAATGAACTGGTTGTGCCCGTTGATACCCCTATTAAACTCAACATCGAATCCCTCGATGTAATCCATAGCTTCTTTATCCCTGCCTTTCGAGTTAAAGTTGATGCGGTAAAAGGCCTGCCCACCTATCTGTGGTTCCTGCCAAAGAAATTAGGCGAATACGACATTCTCTGCGCCGAATACTGCGGGACGGAACACTCCTACATGACGGCAAAACTCAACGTCGTTTCCCAGGAGGACTATAGGAAGTGGCTAGAAGAAGAGTAGTAATCTTGCCAAGGATTATTGTTAATACGAATAGTCACAAAAAAGATGTAAATTACATTTTTATCTCCCAATCATTTACCTAAAAACGAGACAATGGTAATCACAAATGAGGGCTAAAATAAAACTCTTTTTGCGAGTAGCAAAGGCACCACTCTGCCTGATGGTGGGTTTTTCCACCGCCTTAGGCTACCTTCTTGCCAACCCATTTTTTTCACTCGACCTGTACATGTCCTCTTGCGGAGTTTTTTTCCTTGCCTGCGGGGCAGCATCAATTAACTCTATCCAAGAAAAAGATGCGGATGCATGCTATAAAAGAACTCGCAACCGGCCTGTTGCCACCGGCAAAGTTTCCCCAAAGGCCGCCGCTCTTTTTGCCATTATTAACTGCACCATCGGCCTGAGTTTACTGGTCTTTTGTGGCAACGCACTCATGCCTTTTTTCCTTGGCCTAGCCGCACTTGGCATCTACAACGTTATCTACACTCCCCTCAAGCCAATTTCAGAACTAGCCATCCTCCCAGGAACCGTTTCAGGCGTATTTCCACCATTTATTGGCTGGATAAGTGGACATGGACAACTTTTTGATCCACTCATCTGGACAGTTATGGCTCTGTTTTTTCTCTGGCAACCCCCTCACTTCTGTCTCATACTCCTCGAATATACGGAAGACCGCCACCAAAAGCATAGGTTCAGAAATCTCGTCACCCGCTTTACGGTCAAGAAGGTAAAAAAAATAATCGCCATCTGGCTGCTCGCCTTTTTAACTATCGTCCTCTCACTCACAGCCTTGCCAGGCTACCTATCACAAGGGATAAGATTCATCCTAGCCACTGGAGCACCTGTCTTTGTTACGGTATTCCTCATACACCTATTTTTAGACAAGAATCCTCGATACAAAATGCTTTTTGTATCTCTTAACGGATTTATGTTTAGCATAATGGTACTACTCACATTTTCTTCAATTATGGAAACTATATGATAGAAAGACAAGTTACTCACAACAAGACTGCCCAAAGAAAACAAATTATTCTAATACTGATCCTGTTCCCGATATTACTTATGGGTTGTGAACAAAACAATAACGACAAGTTCAGAGTCTTTGGTGAAGTAACAGAAGATTTTCAATTCCGCAATCAAGACAACCAGCTAATCACCCGGGACATTTTCAATGGCAAGGTGGTAGTAACAGATTTCTTTTTCACCAGATGTCTTTCCATCTGCCCCATCATGAAACGCCAGATGGCACGGATCTATGCCGCCTATCCAAACCAGAAGGATCTCCTACTTTTTTCCCACACCATAGACCCCGACAATGACACCGTCGAGGTGTTAAAGAACTACTCAAAAGGCCTGGGAATCAAGACTGAAAGCTGGCAGATGGTAACGGGCCCACAGGAAGAGATATTTACTATCGCTAAAAGCAACTATATGCTTGGAGCTTTAAAGGATGAAAACAGCCAGGACGGCTATATCCACAGCGGATCTTTTGTGTTAATTGACAAAAACCATAAAATTCGCGGCTACTATGATGGTACCGATGAGAAAGCTGTCGATCGCCTCATCGTTGACTTAAAGGAATTCTTAGGTGAGAAATAATATATCTACACTCTGTACGCTCACAGGTGTCGTTTTGTTAACCCTAACCATCGGTGTCTGCATAGGTTTAGCTAGCAACCTCAAGAAGGGTGAGAACCTCTACACCGCCAACTGCGCCAAATGCCATGGGGAAGAGGGTGAAGGTTTTTTACAACTCTATCCGCCTATTCATAACTCAAGATTCCTCAAAGAGGATATGGCGGAGCTACCCTGTATTATTCGTCACGGTCTCAAGGGAAAATTGAGCATAGGGTCAACCATCTTTAATCAGATAATGCCTGCAAATAAAAGATTATCAGCCGAGCAGATGAGTCTCATTATCACTTTCATGCAGGAAAAATGGCAGCATTTCGGCCCAGAACTGACGGTCAAGAAATGGTTAACAACTTGTCCTTCCTCGTAACCTGTCTTCGTCAAATCAGCAATCTAGAGTATCAAAACAAAGAGGTGTTTCCCTGACGCTGTTACCTGAATATGGATCATATTCAAGTAACAGCTAAACTAATTGCGTTACTGTAGACGACATACCTGTCATAACATGGAGAAAAATCCACCACTCGTCTTCCACTGTAGTAGGAACTGCGTCAAATCAGGTGCGGGTTGGGCTTTGCTGAAAAGGTAACCCTGCACCTTATCACACCCCTGCTCCTTGAAAAAGCAATATTGATCAATAGTTTCCACCCCTTCTGCCACAACTGTCATCCCAAGCCGTTCGGCGATAGTAATAATAGTAGATGTGATGGCAATATCATCGGCGTCATCTGGGAGGTTTCTGACAAAGGCTCTGTCGATTTTCAAGGTTCCAAAGGGAAACTGTTTCAGGTAAGCAAGGGAAGAATAACCTGAACCAAAATCATCCACCGCTATACCTATGCCCATATTTTTAATCTTCCATAATAAAACATCAGCGACATCCTGATTTTCCATCATCATGGTTTCAGTAACTTCAAGTTCAAGCCGTGCTGGATCCATTCCGGTTTCTTCGATTACCCTAGCCACGGAGGCCGCAAAATCTATCTGCTGCAACTGACGAGTTGAGATATTTACAGACATTTGTAAATCAATCCCCTCTTCAAACCATGAAACGGACTGCTTGCATGCCTCCTGGAGAACAAAATGGCCTAGTTCCAAGATGATCCCTGTTTCTTCTGCCACTGCAATAAATTCCGTCGGCGGAATAAATTTGCCAGGTTCTGTTTCCCAGCGTATTAAAGCCTCAACACCGCTGACTATCCCCCGCTTTATATCAATTTGCGGTTGATACCATACTGAAATTTCACCCTGCTGCAACGCCCGGCGCAATCTTTTGCACAATGCGTAACGATTATGCACCTGCTCCCCTAATTCCTTCACATACATGCAGGCGCTGTTCTTGCCTTCCTGCTTTGCTCGAAACATTGCCACTCCGGCATTACACATCAGCTTTTCTGCATTTTGTGCATCAAGTGGAAAGACAGCACTTCCAATACTGACAGTGAGGAAAAACTCATGCCCCTTCACATAAAAACCGGCCTGAAACAGCTCAACCAGCTTCTGCGATAACTGGGCCACTACTACTGGATTATGCGAATCTGCAACCAACACAGAGAATTCATCATCCCCGTATCTCGCTACAGTTGCCGGAAGGTGAAAAACTGTCTTTATTCGTTCAGTAACCTGCCGCATAAGCAAATCACCTGATTCAGAGTAGAATATTTCTTTTATGTGTCTAAAATTTTCGATATGAAACCGAAAAACAACAAAATGTCCGTCATTTTGTTCATTTTGAATTACAGCCTGTTTCAATTTTTTTAAAAACAGATTTCGATTGGGAAGGCCTGTAAGATTATCGTAATGGGCCAAATTATAGAGTTTCTTATCCCGACTCTTAATCTCTATTAAGTCCCTTAATTGAATGCAAAACCCTCCAATATTACCCGAGCTACTCCGCACCACAGTAATGAGCAGTTCCAGTGGGAGGCGAGAACCATTTTGCATATCATACCAGACAGCCCCTCTCCAATGCCCTGGCTTCAAGAGTCTCTTGCGTATATTTTCAAAACAATCTAGCTTATCAAAACGTGATTTGAAGGTATTCCAGTTGCAACCAATGACCTCCCCAGAGACAGAACCAATCATTTTCAGGCCAGCTTGATTAACACCCTTCACAAAGCCATGACGATCAATGAAAAGAATACCATCAACAGACTGATTTACGAGGGCGTGGACAAAACCAACAATCTGATTTCCGGCCATGGCCTCATCAATTGAAATACCGAGACAGTCCTTACAATATTTTTTATTGGATTCTGCACACAATGCAACCTTTTGCGGGGTGAAAACGTCAAGAGAGATATTGCCATGCTCGGTGAGGCCGGTTAGTTCGATACTACAGGTACCGTCCCCGCCTTTTTCCTTAACACGATAAGCCTGTTGATCAGCAGCACGAACGAGTTCTGCGACTTTGGTCTCCGCGGTCTCCTCGTCAAATCGACAGGAGGCAACGCCCATGGACAGAGTGGTTCTACCAACAGTATTGTCACGAAACAACAGATGAATTCGATTGGCGACATCAACCGCAAGTTCCTTATCGGTTCCCGGTAGAAGAATAGCAAACTCGTCCCCTCCAAAGCGAAAGGGTATATCACAGTTTGTCCGAATACCACTTCTCATACTCTCGGCCAATCGCTTTAACAGCAAATCTCCAATATGATGTCCATGGGTATCATTAATATGCTTAAATTTATCACAGTCTATAAAAATTAAACTCAGAGCTTCCTTACCAACAGCGGCTTCCTTAGCTTTGCTCAGTAAAAGGGTCTCAAAATATCCTCGATTATACAGGCAAGTCAATTCATCGGTTCGTGCCTTTACTTCCATTGAAGAATACTGTTCCTGAACCTTTTTGATGCGGGTTCTATTTTTTTCCTGCCGCGTTTTTAGGTTATGACTCATCCAGGTAAGATTACGCAACAACACAATAAATTGATCATCAGCCTCCCCCTCGTTGCCAAGGTCAAAGTATACAGTGTAGTTACCTCGTTTAATTTCCGTACAAAACTGATTGATAGTCTCTAAGTCCCTATTTATGACCAGATGAGCAAGCAAACGGGCGATAGGGATTATTATGAAAAGGAAAAACAGTGGGATAGCGATATACAGATTCTTACCGGGCATGAGATACCCAGACTCTATCATCCAAGAAGTCACCACCATGGGGATAAGAACAACTATTACCAGAAAGAGGACAAATCTTCCTGTAATCCCAAGACGTAATCCCTTGAACACCCGCCGGTCTTGCTCCTGGGGTTCAGATCGAACGCAACCACTAGAAGACGACTGAGTAAAGCCTTTAACAAAATTAAACAACAACACTACCACCCCCTGTGCCCTCAGATCGATTCAGACCAGACACTGATAAACCACCGTGAATTAATGTGAAGACCCTTATATTAATAATATGTATTGCTACCTGTTGTTTTAAGATATCGTATCTCCAACCGAGGCATCCATATTTGTTTTTTACTGTTTGCAAGTATGCAGAAAAAACCGTCCTATACTATATAGCAATCACGATAGGTACAAATCATCAAGCATTGAAAAGAATTTAGCTCTTTCCTTCTCTAAGAGAGCAACACAGTGTTCTGCCCGTGCAATGTCCCCTTTATTATAACTATCTACAATCTGTGCAATCAAAGAGTGAACCTGTTTGTGAACGTCATGTATTGCCAAAAAAGTAGTTGAAGTGGTTATTGCTCCCTGAACGCCACTATACCATTTGCCAAAGTCACAATCGTTATGAGATATGAGTTCTTCTGCCTTCATCTTGGTTCTACCTTCAAGAAGCGCCTTCAGACAAATTTTCCATTCAAGATGTGTATTTTTAACCTTACCAATATCAAAAAGAGGTGAACCAATATCAATATGATCAGTGGCCTTCCCAAACGAATCTCCGACCCTCTCAATAGCATGGGAATACTCCAGCAATTCCTGACAACTGTTCACAGTGCCTCTAATGGTATGACCCACCTTCACAATATCCTGCGTCATGCCCATATTCACCTTTGATGTCTGGGCAATATTTTGATTTACGAGACCTATTCCTTCGACGGCATGTTCGACATTAATCGCAACCTCACTGGCAGCATCCACCTGTTTTTCAACAATAGCAGTCACCGATCCTGTTAATTCACTTACCGACCTGATCGTTACCGCCAGGCTATCTATTGTCTTGGCAACTTCCTGTGTTGCCTGTTGAACACCTTCTATCTGCTCCTGGATTTCTTTAGTTGAGCGCCTAGTCATCAAGGCAAGCTCTTTAATTTCCTGGGCAACAATATTAAAACCGCGTCCCGCATCACCTGCTCGGCCAGCCTCAATAGTCGCATTGAGGGCAAGCAGATTAGTTTGATCCGCAATATCAGCTATAAGTACGCTTGCCCTAGATATATCCATTGCTGCATTATTAAGAGTGGATACCTGGCTTAATGCTCTCTCAGCCTCAAAAGTCGCCTCTTTTGTTTTTGACCAAGACAGCTCCGAAAACATGCTAATTTCTTCAAAACCATCGGTAATTCCACCCATAGCATCTGAAAGCAAGGTTATATGTGTAGTGGATTCTGCCATTGCGCTAGCAATACTATTCATAGTTGAACTCATCTCCCCCGCATCTGCGACCACGGTATCAGCAAGTCCGGCCAAATGCTCAATATCGTTTACCAGACCATCACAAGCACGGGTAGTACTTTGGGAGACTTCAGCCAAATACGATTTACTCATCCTGATAGCACCAAAAACCCTCCATAAATTACAGGTCAGTTTATTCAACCTCACTGCGGTTTTACAGCGGCTCACTTCGGCGAAATTACAAATTTTGCACGATTGATCTACATCTCCAACTGTCAAGGTATCTACAACCTTAGAATAATTCGATATTTGCTTCAAATGACCATTACGGGTTACCACAAAAGCCACACCCAGCACCCCCATTCCGGACAAACTGAACATCATTAATAAATCCATACACCCCACCTATTGGACACTTCTTTTATTTTTGACTGCGACACGTACTATAGTTTGCTACAAACATCTTGAACTTGACCTCGCCTAATCCCCTGAAACTGAGGGAAGACTCAGCTATATTCAACTCATTCCCCCTGTTATTCTAGTAAGAGAAGATTCCTAGCTGTTAGAAAGACTCGTCCCGAGTAAGACAAGAGATCGCTATCAGTCCGAAGAAACCCGTGAATAAAACAAGAAAGAAATCACCTTTGCGAATTGATAATGGTTGTTTTTTCCTGGCAGTCAGAAGAAAGACGATTAAAGCCAGAAGAATACCGAACAGGGCCCAGACACCTCCAAACTGTAATCGCAAGTCAGCCTGTCCACGATATGGATTGTCAAAGCAAATCTGAAAGGGAAAAAGTAGATCCCGTGATACCTGAACCAAAGAAGAGGTTGGATTATAGCGTTCCAGCTCAAAAGTGCGAAACGATTGATAATTTCTATCCATCGCAGTTGCAGAAACCGTCTTAGCCTGGCTGCTAACCACTGTTGTGTATAGCGGATTAATAAGCAGTGTAAAATCCATGCGGTCAGGCTCATACAGTTCCACCGGCAGGGAAATCAGACGATAATTATCATATGAGATCAAATGCAGGCCTCCCTGCCTTGTGATAATAATGCCGTAGAATTCCTTACGTCGATTTTCTGAAACAATAATATCCTGGATATCAAGCTTTGGATCAATGGGCGTTTTAACAATTACAGGTTGGTCCAAAACTCTTTTAATATGAAAGACCTGGCCGTCACTGTCACGAACGAAAAATCCTTCATCAAAAGGTTTAAGATTAGTAGTTTTACCGCCTATAACTGTGGCAGGAAAAACAAAACCCAAGGTATTGAGAACCGAGGTAAATCTTTCGGTCAACGGCACATCAATACGGTTGGAATCCGCATTAATAAATTCCATGGCCGTATCGGAAAAACGAAATACATCCTCGGGAAAAGGTATGACAGCAACTTCAGGATTATTGCTAAAAAGAGGATAAAGCTGAATCTGCGGATGATGATTATTCAGATGGCGACTTTTAATCCCCAATCCTTGTCTACCGATTTTAATAGCTTTTTTGGAGAAAACCCGGCCATCAATATGCACTGGCAATGCGTTCTTCTTCTCCAGATTTTTGTAATAAAGAAAGGGAAGCAGGGATTCAAAATCTATTCGATTATAGCTGGCCCCACTCTCATTCATATAGTTGAATCGATGGCCACCAAGAGACTCACGGTAAATAAATTGCTTCTGCAATGGACTAAAAAACAGCAATGGACTACCAATTTCCTGCACGAAAACTTTGTCAAAACCAACTGGAAAAGCATAGCTCATCGCCACAATCGCTAGTAGAATACCACTGTAACGTGAGATAAACCTTATCATCAGACACCTTTATCCTGAAATCTTCGGGCAGAATCAAAAACTGAAAACATTGCAAGCGGCGCAAGTAAAACCAGAGCCGGCAAGGCTGGTGCAAGCCAACCATAGCCAAAACCGGCATAGAGCATTTTCACCAGAGTGACAAAAACCAAGAGAAGAAAAACACGTCTTGGCCAGCTCTGCTCAAGAAGCACGGAGGCACAACCAAAATAAGCAATAAGTCCAGCCAGCACCCAGGAAACCATGGTCGACAGCGATGATTGCGCTACCTCTATCGGGAAATATTTTTGCAAGGTCAAGTAAATACAAAGCGAAGTACTTCCGCAAATTATCAGATAAAGCATTACCCCCGAAAGCAAGCTGAAAAATAGCATAAGGCTCCGGCTGACAGGAAGATGCAGGGAAAGACGAAAGCGTCGTCCCATCATCTCCGGTACAAACTGGGCTGTAGCCAGTACCAGACCTGTAAAAAGTGGTACATATCTGATATCCTGATAAAGTAGTGAATGTATGTGTATGGCCTGATACCAAACCATTTCTGCATGTTCCGCATACATCTGCTGACGAATATTAAAGAATATCTCCAAACAAATCCCACAATTCAGCAGCAAAACGGCTGCAAAATAGCGTTTGAGTTTGAGCCACTCTTTGAAAAGGAGAGAGTAGAGCATATCAGTATTTCCCCATCAAACCTATAAACCCGTCTTCCAGGGTCATCTCCACTTTTGACAGCTTTTCGGCATGGACCCCAAGTGATATCAAGTGCCGCTGAACCTGACCCAGGTCACAAAAGGAGTAAAGTGTACTCTGCCCACCTCGCTGCTCAAAACCTGAGACAACATCGTCCTTTAGCAGCTTCAATTCTTTTGCATTATGAAATACATACTTATGAAATGAGCTCATAAAATCATCCAGTCCGATTTGCATTATCCCGCCACTGTCGAGGAAGATCATGGTCTCAACCAGCTGTTCCAAATCCTGAAGAATATGACTGGTAACCAATATTGTTTTTCCGCCAAGAGCTGCAAAATCATGCAGGACATCAAGAAAAAGACGACGATACCCAACATCAAGTCCCATGGAGTAATCATCTAGAATGAGCAGATCAGGATTCTGGGCCATTATCACCCCCAGGACAACCTGGGAACGCTGACCACAAGATAGAGTCGCCACCTTTTGATCATGGGGTAACCCCATTTTGCCAATCAGATGAAAAAATATTTCGGGATCCCAATTTACATAACAGCCACGATAAAATTTCTCGGTCTGGGAAATAGTCATAAATTCGTAGGCCAGATGTCCCTCGTGCAACAAACCTATCCGGCTTCTTACAACTGGGGACAAATCATGGGAATCTTCGCCAAGCACTAAACATTGACCGCTTGTCGGCTTAAGGAAACCCATCAAAATATTGACAAGAGTTGTCTTACCCTGACCATTCTTGCCAAGCAGGCCACAAATAGTACCCTCAGGGATTGAGAAATTAAGATCGGCATAAAGGATTCTTCCGTTATACTGATGATATAAATTATGAACTTCTATGGCATTCATAGGATTTCTGTAGTCAGACTAAGAGTCCTTTTTTTTACTGTGACAACTTCCTGGCTTTTGAGAACAGGAAGAGCCACAGGAACAGCCCTTATTCACAATAATCTTACGATACAGATAGTAGATTGCACCTACAACTATTGTCCCAGTTAACAGGATGTCCCACAATTTCATTTTGTCTAACTCCAAACTCTGTAACCACGGTAAAAATAATCTTTCTATTTATCCGTGGCCCAGGTTAAACAGATTATTTCATATCTTTGGCCTGCAACCAGATCACAGCATCGCGGGAACATTTCTTCCCCTTATACTGGTAGTTCTGATCAAGATCTAAAGCGGCAAATCCCCACCATCCTGCCTTGGGAATCCCGAAGGTGAACACCCCATTTTTGTCCGCAAAAATAGTCTGTAGTACAAATGAGCGCTGGGGGGCTTCAACTTCAGCTTCCTCTGCAAAGCTATTTGAGCCTAGGAGCGGCTTATGGTTCATATACTCAACCTCAACCTCTGCATTTGCAACCGGTTCACCGTTAAGCAGAACCCGCCCCTGGAAGACATTACCGGTCCAGCGGTCGTAGGGTTTTGCCAGAGGAACAATTTCTGTTGGTAGTCCCACCGGCTCATTCCAGGCTCCGGGCTCACCGCCAACATTTACAATAACCTTGGTGTTTTGCTGGATATAATATGAATCAGCCTCCTCCCAGTATGGTTCTGGAAGCAAACAAAAGATATGATCTCCCCCACGAGCCCGATATACCGTCTCCCAGGCCTGCCCTGAATTAGTTAAACTTGTCCAGGTGATCTGCTGCAGCGTATCCAACAAATCAATACGTTTGGGTGAGTTTTCGCCCCTCGTCCGGACCACAAAAAATTGTTCAGGCCTACCCATATCCATGGTATGACCAGCTTCAAAGGGATGGGTAAAAACCAGCTTAAGCGGAATTTTACCACCTTTTGTCATCGCCATTTCTGGGGTATAGATCATCTGGAAGTGAGCAGATGCCATGGCAGCGGAACCAACAATTGCTGCCCCCACCAGAAAAGAAACTAGTTTTTTCTTCATCTTGAACTCCTTCTCCTATTGAGCGCCTTTCTACTTGCGACTATTTAAGATAACAAAACAAATCAAAAGCCCCTGTGTTTCACTTGACTCTTATGTGATAAGACTCCAAGAGCTACCAATCGTTGTTGCAACTCTTTTTTCTAATGTTCTTGGTAAAACGTTGGGCCAAATACCCACTTAACTGCGTGGAAAGAGAGGAATGATACTCCTTATTCCACTATCTCTTTGCCAGGTACTTTTATCTTATGGCCTTCCCCCGCGTCAAACATGACAAAATAGTCACCTTTTGGCCTATCAAAGGTGAACTCAGAATCTTCATTCATTTGCCCGTCAACTAAAACTGTTTCAGCCATTGTCTCAACACGCACAGCCACACCAGCGGCAGATGATCCATCCGAGAAGCCTCCTTCACAGGTAATAGTTTCGTCACCATTATCAAAACATGAACAGAGTGGTGTATGTGCCTGAGCTATTGTTACACTTGTAAATAGTACAGCTACAGCAATAAAATATTTTAATACCATTGGTCTCTCCTTAATATTTATTTTGATGAATTCACTGGAAAAAAAACTAGCCCACCCCCAATTTATTGTCAATGAATATTCTTAGGAGAGGCGAATATTATAGCATAAACCTAATTTTCATTGACTGGCCGAACAAGATAACTTATAGAGAAAAATGCTATTTGAAATAATCCTAAACTGGAGCCATTCATGCCTAAGCAAGAAAGAAGAAAAAAGTGCAGAATGCTGGGAGATTGCACCCCCGGTCAACAAGCAACAATCCGATGTCACCATGCTGTAGGTGCAATCCGTCAACGACTACTCGACCTCGGGTTCGTACCTGGAGCGAAAATTGATATGGTCAGAAGTGCGCCTCTTGGTGACCCGGTCCAGTGTAAAGTCTCTGGCTATAACGTCACCTTACGCAGATCAGAAGCCAATCTGATCGAACTCGAAAACGAATAAAACCTCCAATCGTTTACCCTGCCTATCATAGGTCTTCAGTTACAACACATTGTTATGCCAAATAAAAAAGAAAAAATTCTCGTCGGCCTAGCTGGTCAGCAAAATTCTGGTAAATCAACCGCATTCAATATGCTCACCGGCGCCAATCAGCACATAGCCAACTACCCCGGTGTTACTGTTGACAAAAAATCAGGCTCATACAAACACGAAGGCGTTCAAGTCGAAACAGTCGACCTGCCAGGCACCTACAGTCTCACCTCATTTTCACTAGAGGAACGTGTGGCACGTGATTTTTTAATTAAAGAAAAACCGGATGTTATTATCAATGTGATTGATGCTTCATCGCTAAAACGGAGCCTCTACTTTACTTTTCAGGTACTGGAAATTGGATTCCCGGTGGCAATTGCATTGAATATGATGGATGTGGCCAGCCGCAACGGCACTCAAATTGATATCCGCCGCCTGCAGCACAGATTAGGGGTAGATGTTATTCCAACTGTAGGTTGCCGAGGAAAGGGCAAGAAAGAACTTCGTGATGCTATCCTTGCCACCGCCACCCGCAAGGAAGGCAAACCTCTGCGTATTACATATGAAGATCTGGAACCGGAAATTAATCAGCTTGAAGAAATGCTGCTGATGACTCATCTTGCTGACACCCACCCAACCCGCTGGCTTTCAGTAAAACTTGTTGAAGGAGACAATGAAGCTGAAAAAGTTGTCGTAGAAGAACTTGGTACTGCGAGTATTGAACTGGAGAAAGCCAGAACCATTCGACACAACTTTGAACAAGATCATTTCATGCCGGTGGCGGATTATATGGTTGGTTGCAGGGATAAGCTTGCAAGCTCTATCGTCGAATCCTGTGTCAAGGAAACGAAGACAGGAAAAGCTAATATTTCTGAGAAAATTGACGCTCTGGTCCTGAATCGCTTTGCAGCTCCGATTATCCTCATAGCCACTGTTTTTATCATCTATCAGTTGTCTATCGTTAAAGGCTATGACCTCACCCAGTACTGGTGGCCATTTCTGGCAAAGTTTCGTGCTTTAGTTGCAGGCGTGCTACCGGCTCCCGGCATGCTAGAAGATCCACATATCCGCTCCATGAGTCTATGGATGTTAGATTCAGCCAATGCACTGCTCAACTATATACCCATTTTTTTAATCCTCTTTGCCCTCATCGCCATCCTTGAAGATTCAGGTTACATGGCTCGCATTGCCTTTATTCTTGATAGAATGTTTTTTGCATTTGGGCTCCATGGGCAGTCAACCCTGCCTTTTATACTTGGCGGTGTTTTCGCCGGAGGCTGTGCGGTACCGGGGGTCATGGCAACAAAAGGAATTCCAGATGAGCGTTCCCGCCTGGCAACCATCCTAACAGTGCCTTACATGAACTGCCTTGCCAAAATTCCATTTTACACCCTGCTGGTTAATGTATTTTTTGTCGAATACAAATCTTGGGTCATGCTTTTTCTCTCTACTATTACTATTTTTATCGCCCTGCTGGTAGCACGACTACTGACCGCCACTATCCTCAAAACAAAGGAAACCGCACCTTTTGTTATGGAATTACCCAACTATCATCCGCCTACTTTTTTTGGTGTTGGTCAGAGGGCAATTGAGCGTACCTGGCAGTATATCAAAAAAGTAGGCACCATTGTTGTTGCGGTATCTGTCTGTGTTTTCACACTGTTGCAGTTTCCTGGCATCGATAATCAGCGCAAAGAATACTACGAAACAGAGATCAATAAAGCGGTTGTAATCTTTCAGCACAAGATCCAAACAAGCAGTTATGCAGAACAGTTTCAGGATGAAACGGCCATATTGGATATGATAAATTTGTATACAGTGTACAAGGCAGCAAAACTTAACATTAGAACCGCGAAGGCCTCAAAAAAGTTAGATGCAAACTATATGAAAAAGTATGCCGGCGATTTTATTTTTCTCAAACCAAAGAGAGATAAGGACGCCAGAATCATCAACAAAGCCATACGAGGCCTTGCCTCTAAGCGAAAGGCACTACGCAGACAAATCAAAGAAGAACAGATTAAAACAAGTGTCCTGGGGACCATTGGCCGCTCATTGGAACCAGTGACCCAATGGGCAGGATTTGACTGGAAGATTAATGTAGCCATCCTCTCATCCTTCGCGGCCCGCGAATCAAGCGTAGCAACCATCGGTGCCTTATATCAGCAGGGAGCAGATGACAACAAAAGCCTTGAGCAACGCATATCCTCCGAGATATCGCAAAATCAGTTAACACCATTACACGCGCTAGCCGTAATGGTATTTTTCGCACTGTATCCACCCTGCCTTGCAACAACCATTATGATTAAGGTGCAAACTGGCTCGTATAAATGGATGGCTTTTTCCGTGTTCTTTCCCACAGCACTTGGCTTTATCGTCGCATCCGCCATCTATAGCGGCGGCAAAGCTCTGCATCTAACCGGCATACAGATGATGGGTATTTTTTACATATTTGTCGTGGCCCTGACCATCGTGACAGGCTTTAGCAAATCTTTTAGGAAGAGCCACACTGCCAATAGTAATGTTCTAGAGCCTAACTAAATAAACGGCACCCTTTTTACGGGGGGTGAGCCATGTTCACCATTCAAAGAAGAAAGCGTATCTCAATACTTTAGAGATGAAATCCGCTTTAAGGGATTCCGGCACTCATCTTCTTTGTTTGGCTTCCAATAAAACTTTCACGGCTATTTAGCAGTAGGCACAACTCACCATACTGCAGCCACAAGAGCAATTCCTGAACCCCTAACTATGAATTAAACCAACAGCCAACCTCTGCCACTGCCACTGCCACTGCCACTGCCACTGCCGCTAACCACAATAATCCTTGGGAAATCAGAAAACCCAGGGCAGAAAGAATAAAATTAATATTTTTTGCATATTTCCTTTGCCCTTTCTGGGCCTTAAATCTATTTTCATACTCCCTCCCTCACCTGATCTATACTGATCGTGCCCACCCGCACATATCGACAACATCAGCTTGTTAGCCGCCTATGATAATTCCGTATTTACGAACATACTTGCGACTAAAGTTCGTATTTGCGGAACGTTTTCCGGTATAGAACACATTAATTATATCATAGCGGAATGAACAACATGCATAGGCCCTTGATATCAGTAAAAATCTATCTGAACCGTTACTGCTGTTTTACTCTTTCAACACGTGGCATAGATGTTGCTATGTATGATTCCAGTAAACATGATTTCCGTTTGTTATAATAATACTCTTTGCCAACCACTGTTTAGGAGAAAACATGAAAAGAAATTATTTATCAATATTGACTACCACATTGCTCTTATTAGGACTTTCCACGTTAGCAAACGCCAATTTAATTATTAATGGTGGCTTTGAAGAGCCAGGACTAGGAAGTGGCCAATTTCATGTATACCAGAACATACTTGGTTGGAAAGCAATAAATGGCAGTGGCATCGAAGTTCAAAACAACGCTGCTGGAGCCCCACATGGTGGCTCTCAACATGTTGAACTAGACAGTCATAACAACTCTACAATGGAACAAAAAGTTATTGGCGCTTTGGCCAACGAGCTGTACACGCTGACGTTCTACTACTCAGCCCGCCCTGGTGTCGCAGCAGTAAGTAACGGCATTAATGTTTACTGGGATGGAGTCCAACTCGGCGGAACAATCAGTGAGCCTCCAACAACGACAACATTTTGGACAAAATACACTTTTCAGGTTTACGGAACAGCCAATTATTGGACATCTTTAATCTTCAAAGCAGTAGGAAATGACGACACCTATGGTGGCTACATTGACGATGTCAGCTTGGTGGCAGCACCAGTACCAGAACCTGCGACGATGCTCCTCTTTGGCGCAGGTCTTGCGGGTTTGGCCAGCACCCGACTAAGACGTAAAAAAAAGTAATACAGTACAACTTAAAGGCAAGGGATAACACGCCCTTGCCTTTAAGGATGCAATTAATTTTGGTGTCAATTTAACCAGCCTCTAAACGAGAAAAAGAAGAGCAACAACACCGAACAATCGGTTGTAGATTACTAGGTAACATCTAGTAAACATGTCCATATTACCCTTAGATCTGGGGAGACTCCGGCTTAGCGTCATACTCGACGAAACACAAGTGCTGGACGCATTGATCGAAAACTTACATTCCTCTTATTCCTTGAATAGAGCCCCCACTGACCGGAAAAGAGGAAGACGCAGAAAAGTTCTCCGTAAAAGCCCACAATGATTCCGTTATAACAGATTGTCCACTGTGGAAGTATTCCACCAAGACTGTACTTTCATGAAAGTTTGCAGCCTCCCCTACCGGCCTATTTGTCTATTTATGACTGGCATTACAACAATACAAAATAGCTTTTTCTTAAGACCTGGTGTTGCGGAGAGAGTAACACAGCAATCTCCTTAGCCGCGCTAGCAGCAATATAACGAATTTGACTGTCCCGAAAAAATGATATAACATTTTTCATATATAGATAATTATTTTTTCGAGGCAGACTATTGCAGAATCTAAAACAAATTGAAAAACACAGAAGTCAAAACGGTTTACTAAGTATAATTGTACCGGTGTTAAACAATGCTGCCCAACTACAAAGATGTATTGATAGTGTTGTCTGCCAATCTTTAAAAAATATAGAGCTGATAATTATTGATGGAGGTTCAGCGGACGGAACCCTGGCCATTATAGCCCAGAACAAAAAATCCATCGCTCAGAGTATATCAGCCAATGACACCGGTGTTTATGCTGCATTCAACAAAGGAGTTCAACTTTCAAGAGGAGAATGGATTTTTTTTCTTGGCAGCGATGACGTTTTGCAGAACCAAGATGTCCTTTTAAACGTTAGCCGATTCATTGAAGTGAACTGGACTGGACAAAAAATTGTGTATGGAAAAGTTGCTCGCATGAATAAAGAAGGGGAGGTTATCGAAGTACGAGGAGAGCCATGGAGCTCCTTTAGAGAAAAACCTGTGAGCCAATGGAGTTTTAACCATCAAGGCATATTTCATCACCGCTCGCTTTTTGAAGAGTATGGTCTTTTTGATGAAAGCTTTGAGATACTGGGAGACCACGACTTATTACTGCGTGAACTCATAGACAATGATCCGCTCTACCTTAACGACATGCTTATCACGGAGAATGGCAATGCCGGTATTTCTTCGCTCCCAAGCAACGTTAAACAAATGTACTGGGAGCGAAAAAAAATATTTTCCCTACACAACATTACAAATGAATATTTTATATCCCCCGCAATGGTAGCTAAAATAGCCATATTTGAACTTGTACGAATATCGTGTGGCCTCAAATTTGCCAACAAATTATATCGGCGAATAAAAAAAACATGAGCGATAGCTTTTTAGCGAACACTTTAACTATCGCAGAATTCAAAGGATAAATTAAAGACGCATAGCTGTAGAGATGTCCAAAGGAAGTCAAGCAACCTATAATTTATATTGCAGTCAGATTCGCTAATTATATGCTCCTCAATTTCTGTATCAGTAAGCGTTGCAAGTTGAATGCTCCGCCGCCACTCATTCAGTCCTAAATTGCATATCAGAATTCCGCTCGCCTCTCCACAAACATAAACCAGAAGCGTTAACGCTTGTTTTAACAAAAAACATTCTGCTTTTATATATTCGACATTAAATGGTAACAGCACATAAACAGATGTGGCTTGGATTCCTGCAAAACCAGCCCTTACAGATAAAAACAGCTAAAAATACCCATACCATTGTCTGCTATTTCATGTTAGAGACTACTGCTTTAGTATAACTAACACGGATTCAATACCGATGATCCCATTCGAACTACGCATAATACTCGTTTTTCTTGTATCTCTATTTTCAGTAATATTCATCTTGCCGAAAATAGCAAACATAGCAAAACGAATAGGCCTGCTTGACCTTCCCAATGCACGCAAAATGCATACAAAGGCGCGACCCTTGGTGGGCGGTATAGGCATGGTCATTGCCGTAATTTTCACCAGTCTTGTGTTTATCCCGATAAATGGTTTACGCGGATATTTTCTCGGTTTAGCCATTCTTGTGTTCGTCGGTTTTCTTGATGATTTCAAAGAATTGGCACATCAACAAAAGTTTTTGGCCCAAATAATAGCGACCATTGCTATGATCTACTTCAGTAAGATCAATCTTCATACATTTGGGGACTTGCTTGGAACCGGACCGGTGAGTTTGCCCGCTGGCAACGCTACTATATGGATAATCACTATCTTTTGTGTTGTTGGCGTAACCAATGCTGTAAACCTTATCGATGGCCTTGACGGCTTGGCCGGGGGACTTTCATTTATTGCCTTCATTTTTTTTGCAGTACACGCTTCTTTTGCTGGTGCCCATACATTAATGTTGCTCAACCTTACTCTTGCTGGTGCAGTGCTTGGTTTTCTCAAATTCAACTGGTATCCATCCGTACTATTTATGGGTGATGCCGGCAGCCTCTGCCTTGGTTTTTCACTTGCATTTATGGCTCTTGCTTTAACCCAAGGGACAAACAACATAACGAGCCCTGTCACAGCATTACTCATTCTTGCAGTACCTATCACCGATACCATCGTTGTTCTGTTTAAACGACTTTTACAAAGGAAAAGCCCCTTTAAGCCAGACAAATCTCACCTCCACCACATCTTCCTACGCTACGGCATGAACAGGGCCCAATCTGTCCAAGTCATACTTGCAATCGGTATTTTACTAGGTAGCCTCAGTTTATTAGAACCTCTTTATATGATTCAAGAGAAGTGGCTCTTTCTTCTTTTTGCAGTGTATTTTTTCATATATATTGCTGGATCATTTTATATTGTTGGCTTATTTAAATATAGTTTACGAAGGAGAAAAAATCGTCAGCATCTTGCTCGTTCTGACCTATTTTCACGTTTTTTTTATGGGGCCTTCGACCATTTCAAGCTGTTTAGAAAAAAAAGACGATACAATGTATACCTTGCAGTGCAATGCACAAGTAAAGGCTCTGACCTTATTTTACATGGTCATATTTTAAACATCTCTCAAACCGGTTGTATGATTAAAATGCCAGCATTCACAGATGAATTAATAACGATGACGCTATCTTGTGAACTTCTTGCCGACGAGAAAACAATCAACTGTTCACTAGGAGCGGAGCACCTCTGGGTTGCAAACCATGAGGGCTCAAGTTTTCACGGATTTAGATTTCATGCATTGAATCGAGAAAAAGCAACATTACTGAGTAATTATCTAACAACTGTAGCGGCGCAACCTCATAATTATAGTAAAAACAAAATTACTGCTTAGTATAATTCAGGACGCTATTATTGTTTTTTTTCGATATATTGAGTATATATAAACAAGAGGCTAGTTAAATTATAAAGATTAGCTTCAAATTATTCCTAGTGGAGAATCAAAAATGAAATATTTAATTACATCCCTACTTCTCATCGGACTAACTGTATCTGTTGCACAGGCAGATTGGCTCGACGATTTTACAAATTCTTACAAAACCGAAAACATAGACAAAGCTGTAGACAATGCCATACAAGACGGCATTACGCCAAACCTCATCGTTGAACATGGTTTAACCATTACAACGATAAATCCACAAAATATTGTCAAAGCTCTTTACTGCGCTGGCGTGAGTGGAGAGGATATTTATACTGCCGCGCAGAACAACAACATTTCTACTCTAATAATTACCGCTGGTTTTCAAAAGAGCACTGTAGAATGTGGAGATAAAGTTGCAGATACACAGGCATACACACCAGCTGGCCGCCAGGGACGAGGCTTTGGCGGGACAGACAGTGGGCCACGAGGTCGACTATTCGCAAGTCCTTCTACCTTTTAGCCTCGATTAATATAAGAGAAGCCAAAAGAAGCTAAAATTACATGTATTTGTTTTTTCACCTTACAGCCTTTTTATTATTGATTACAGGCTGAAGAACAGGACATTTTCTTTATTGTAGAAACAATCATTTGCCTACAGGCCAATTTTTCGAACCACTGTGCTATTCTAACCGTAGGAGTTTTATAAATTTCAAATTTATTTTTGCCCTCAGGAGCAAATAATGAAACGTATCACACCACTTATCGCACTGTGTCTAATGGCACCTGTCCCCGGAGTCCTACACGCCGAGAGTTTTCGCACCATTGATACCAATAAAATTCTTTTAGCGGCAGCGCCCACGCCCACGGCAGACTATGACAGCATAGGGGATATGCCAATGGGCCAAAGTGACACAAATGCTGTTTCATTGTTACCAGAAGAGACGGGCTTTGGTGATGATAATCTCTTTGGCGTAGAAGGAGGTTATTTTCACCCATATATCAGTCTCGAAGAATCATTTACCGACAACCTGTTCAACGTCGACAGCAACACCACCAGTAACATTCTGACCACATTATCCCCTGGCATCTGGTTTACACTCCCCAGGAAACAAATCATTCCCATAACCATAACACCACACAACTCTGCCCCTGGAGGCTTAGCGCTCCAACTCGATGACTATGATAGTGCGGACAAGTTTCAACTCTACGCACTTGCAGGCACTGATCTTTTATTTTACTCCGAAGATTCAGACCTCAATACCGCAGATGTAACTCTTGAAGGCCTGGGACGATATAACATGGCAAGTGGGCTCTCCCTTCAGATTTTAGACAGATATGCATTAGGTCACGATGAGTTTAGTGTAGATGGCGCGACAGACTCTAACCAGCGTGAATTTCAAAGCAATATTGCCATGGCTACAGCTGATTGGGATATCACTGAAAAATTACGCATCAAAAGTGATTTCTCTCACTTTTATCTTGATTACGATGAATCATTTAATGACTTCCTCAACAGAGAAGATAACTCTTTAGATCTTTACGCTTTTTTTAACTACAGTCCAAAATCTTCGCTCTTTGTCGAATATAAATATACAGATGTTGAATACGACACGGCTACTGACACCGATAATAAGCAAAACTTTTACTACGGTGGTGTAACCTGGCTCACCACGGAAAAGCTTTCTCTGCTTTTTAAAGCTGGTCTGCAGCAAAAAGAGTACAAAAAACAAGGTGCTGGCTATATCGATTCTGACAATTTGGCCCTGGATATGCAGATTCTTTACCGATTCACAGTAAAGACAGAAGCAACACTGGACATGTACCGACTCGTCGAAGAATCTGACAGTTCAGTGGCCTCCGAGAAAGAAGTATTCGGAGTACGATTTAAGTACAGCCAAGAGTTTACAGAAAAAATCACCGGAAAGTTCGCATTCTTTTATGAAAATGCTGATTACAATCAACTAATTACCCAAGACAGATCAGATGACACCTTCGAATTTAAACCTTCGGTTCAGTATCTGTTTCAGGACTGGTTGATGGGTGAATTAGGATACAGCTACGAGACGGACGATTCATCCGATGACTTCTTTGACTACAACACCAATACTGTTTTCTTCAGTCTCAACTTTTCTCTGTAAGAAGAGGTGGACCAAGACGGCTGACCAACAATATTCCTTTTTTGCACGATAGTTTCCATAAAAGACTGAGTAAACATGAATATAATGCAAACTTTTTTATAATCGACTTTTGCTTGTGCAAAAGAAAGAGTTACTCCTCTCAGAATTAAATTCTATTCTGGGAGGTTTTTTTTACGCTCAAAACTAACAATTCCCACGGAGTTTTTTCAACTTGAAATCTTTTTTGTTCTTCCTTTTAATAACCGCACTTCATCTCTGCCCCACTCAATCGTGGGCAGGCGAGTATCTCGTAGGTTCCGGTGATGTTCTGGCCATAAGCGTCTACGATAACGATGACCTTACGACCAAGGTGCGAGTCTCTACTTCTGGTACAATTGTGATGCCACTATTAGGCCAGGTTGAAGTACAGGGAGGGACGGTCAACGCCATCACCGATAAGATTACAGGTTTACTCGCCGACGGATACCTTGTAAATCCACAAGTCAATATTTTCATTGAAGAATATCGCAGCAAGAAGGTCGTAATACTTGGTAGTGTACGCACTCCCGGGCTGATTAAACTGAGTGGACCAACAAACTTTCTTGAACTCGTCTCCCAGGCTGGTGGTCTTGAAAAAGATGCTGGAGATACAGCGACAATTCAACGCAAAAAAAGCGAAGGAGACACAACCAGTGTTATTGTTGTTGATCTTCTGGCCCTTATCAAAAAAGGCGACTTATCCCAAAATATTCAAATACAAGACGGGGATACTGTCTTTATATCCAAAACTGGTATGTGTTTTATCACAGGTCAGGTTCGCAATGCTGGAACATTCTCCTGCGGAAATGGTACAACCGTCCTCCGCCTTGTAGCTCTTGCGGGTGGTTTCACAGGCAAGGCGTCGAAATCAAGTATCAGAATTGTCAGAATTGTCGATAACGAGAAGACAGTGTTTAAGGATGTTGATTTGTATACAGCTCTCCGTGATAATGACGTAGTCGTTGTTCCTGAAAGTTTTTTCTAAAGGAGTTGTCAAAAATCACTAAACTCTTCGTTATTATAGACATCTGTGTTTTACACAGTAACTTCCTAACTTGTTAAGTACACAGATCTTGGCCCTCCCCATTTAACCTTGGCTTTTTAGTTTTTTTGGCTTAACTCATGCTAAATACAAGGTTATATTAATTGCAATCTGAACTGCTACCAGCATACACTTCATTGCAAAATTGAGATTAAATCAAATACCTGTTAACACAATGCAAACGATGTATAGAGATCACGAGCCGGAAGAATTTGAGGAACAAGAAATCCATCTACGCGATTATATGCGTATTATCATTAAACGCAAGTATTTGATCCTTACTGTGTTTAGCATTATTTTTTTGGCAACAGCCATAAAGACTTTTACCACCACTCCAACGTATACTTCCGCATCCCAGGTACTCATTGAACGGAATGTGGGCAGTAAAGGTCTTGATGATCCCTACAGATACGAACCTGATTTTATCGATACACAATCAGAGATCATCAGAAGTGCCAATGTCGCAAAGAAGGTCGTAGACAACCTGCAACTGGCAAGCAAATATCGCCATTATTTTATTAAAGATACTGGCAACATCTCCTTTTTAGATGCTGTTAAAAATCATATTTCAAAACCTCTACAGCCAATTATACGCTTTTTAAAAGACAGTCCAGAAAGCTCGTCTCAATACAACGATAATTCTGTTTTAAGCAGCCAACCTAAAAGTGACGAAGAAATAATTGCAGACATTCTCCGAGAAGAACTCACCGTAACTCCCTTAAAAAAGACTAAAATTGTCAGTATCTCATACAGTCACACCGACCCAGCCATGGCACGTCTCGTAGCCACCGCCATCGTTCATGCCTACATGGACGAAATGCTGGAAATAAAACTCAGTGCATCGAGTTATTCTGTAAAATGGATGACAGATAAGGCTCAGGTTGAACGTGAGAAACTTGAACATTCTGAACGTCAGTTACAAGGTTTTATGCGAGACCATGATCTGGTAACCGTTGAAGACAAACTCACAATTCTGCCTCAAAAACTAAGAGAATTTGGCCTTCAATTATCTAAAGCCCAAGCAGAGAAAAAAGAGTTACAGGATCAGCTCAAGCAGATTCAGGCATCAGAAAACGATCTCATAAAACTCGAAAGTATTCCAATACTAGCCGCAAATGATGTACTTAAAGCTGTGCGAAATCGTATTTACACCACCAGACAAACCATCCATGAGCTTTCAAAAAAATACGGGCATAAGCACCCGAAAATGATCAAGGTAAAAGATGAGCTTAGTATTTTAAACGATGAAAAACGCCATGAAATAGATCGTATTCTCTCGTCTATTACCAATTCCTATGATCTTGCGGAATCAAAAGAAAGCAGTATGAAGGAACTCCTAGCTCAAACCAAAGGAGAGATGCTCAACTCCAATGAGAAGTATATGCAGTACAGGATCATGAAACGTGAAGTGGACAGTAACCGCATCATGTATGAAACCCTCCAGGACAGTATCAAGAAAAAGGGCGTCACAGGCCAGTCCCATAGTGTCAATATCTGGGTGATGAAACAAGCTGAACTTCCTGAGATTCCCTCCAAACCCAATAAAAAGCGAAATTTAATGCTTGGAATCATACTCGGCCTTTTTGGCGGTGTAGGACTGGCATTTTTTATCGAGTACCTTGATAACACAATTAAAGGTTCTCAGGAACTTGAAGAGACATTTGGTTTGACCGTCCTAGGATCAATAGAAGAATTGCGCGGCAAGGACAAGCATATAGAGTCATATATCCTCAAATACCCCCTCTCCCCGATGGCCGAGAGTTATCGACTTATCCGCTCAAGCTTACTCCTCTCTTCCGCAGAACACCCCCCAAAAAGCATGCTCATTACCAGCATGAATGCCAATGAGGGTAAGACCAGCACCACTGCAAATATCGCGCGCATTCTGGCCCAGGGTGGCAACAACGTTCTAGTTGTCGACTGTGATCTCCGTCGCCCACGTATGCATGAGCTACTTGGCATACAAAACGAAATTGGTTTGAGTTCTTACCTCACTGGTACTGCAGAAAAAAATATTGTCCATAAAATTGAGAGCGATAATATCTCTGTCATTACTTCCGGCCCCATCCCCCCATCTCCAGCAGAACTGCTTGATTCAGCCAGGATGAAACAACTAATGGCCGTTCTTTCAACTCAGTACGATTTCATTCTTCTCGATTCCCCACCCGTGCAGAGTGTGACGGATAGTTTAATGTTAAGCCAATATGTTGATGGAACAATTGTGATTGTACGTGCTGGTAAAACAACAAATGAAGACATGAATAGTGGTATGAAAAAACTCAATGATGTCAGAGCGCACCTTCTTGGTTTTGTGCTCAATGGTGTCAAGAGCCAGGACATGGGAAAATACTACTATGGCTATAGCACTTATTACGACAAAGACATGGCTTAGCCTGTATCAGGCTAAAAATGATCTGAGCATATGGCAGTCATCTTCTCTCTACTTTTCTGCGGCCCAGCGGATACTAGCTGTAACAGAGATACATTTCAGAGAATGACTTTAGGACTTGCAACCATGGAGGCGGCTCACAAATAATGCATAACCTACAGACTACTATGAAATCTTCGTTCTGGATTTACACCTTCATCCTCATTTTTGCACCTCTGGCCTTTGCCTCTGCTGAGCTATGGTCCATCTCCACCGTCGAAGTTTTGACTGGCGTCTCGGCTCTACTTCTTTTTGCTTACAAATTATTTTGTCAAGAAAAGCTGGTAAGAATACCAGGAAGCCTCCCCCTTCTCCTGCTGCTTTTGTTTATGGCGTTTCAACTTCTCCCATTACCAGTAGCGGTTGTACAACTGATATCACCTGCCACCTATGATGCCTATGAACCTGTTCTCTCTCTCACAGGTAACACCTGGATACCGCTCACAGTAAACCAAAACAATAGCCTTCAGGAGTTTCTGAGAATTGGTTGTTACAGCCTCTTTTACATCCTGACAATACAACTGTTAAGTACAAGTGATCATTTAAAAAAGACCGCCTTTCTCATCATAGGCCTGGCCTCATTCATCGCACTCCTCGCTATTATTCAAAGGGTTGCATCCCCGGACAAGATTTATTGGTTGCGAACCGTACCAGCCAACGCAGCACCTTTCGGCCCTTGGATTAACCCAAATCAGTTCGCCGGTTTCATGGAAATGCTCTGCCCCATCGCCCTTGGATTGTTTCTGTTTTATAAGCCACCGATTCAAGCAGATGAATCACTTCGTTCTAAAATAGTTAGCTTTTTTAGCATGCCGAGCAGCAACCTCTATATAGTACTTGGCTTTGCAGCGTCGCTTATGTTTTTATCTGTCTTTGTCAGTCTCTGTCGCGGCGGTATCCTTACAATAACACTCGCTGTTTTCGTCTTTATGCTGCTCCATTCTTTTAGAATGGCCAAACAGGGCCGGGCGGCAATTTACGCCATTATCGGCTGTGTGCTCATAGCGGTATCCTGGCTTGGCTGGGATTCAGTCATCGCTGAATTTAATCGAGGTATTACAGCGGCAGGCACCCTCAGAGATGGTAGGTTTTTCATCTGGACCGATACCCTGCGTATTATTCAATCATTCCCTCTCTTTGGCAGTGGATTTGGTACTTTTATCGATGTCTTCCCTTCATTTATGAGTTTTCCTGATTTTGGTATAATCGACCATGCCCACAATGATTATCTAGAACTACTCACAGACGGTGGGCTCATAGGCTTTACCCTGACGGCATGGTTTATTCTTGCAGTTATCAGACATGGCTGGCAAATGATTCTGAGCAGACGTAATCAATATTCTATTCTTCTAGGCATTGGTGCTCTTACAGGAATTATCACAATGCTCATGCACAGTGTTACAGACTTTAATATGCACAATGGAGCAGACGGACTTTACTTTTTCTTCTGCTGCGGCTTACTGGTGACCGTTATCAATATACGCTTTGTTTACTGCGACACCCAGAGCGTATTACCACACCAGAATTCAGGCAACACTAAATACTACCTGCTTGCCACCATCCTCTTCACGGTACTTGCAATCTATGTCCAATATGGCTCTTTGCAGGCCCAGGCAGACTATCTTAGTGGCAACAATATCTATGTGAGTAAACGCCTCAAGCCAACCTTAGTAGAGAAGATTAAAAACAAGCTCAACAGAGCCATAGAACTTGCTCCGCTTAACTATCTCTACACCTATCGTTTGGCAGCGATTGAAAACTATTTCCTTAACAATGAACGGGCGCTTAACCTCTTTTTACGCTCGGCACGCCAAAACCCCATGAACGGCTCCACCCTCCAACGAGTTGGTCTGTTGTTAGACGACGAAGAACAGGCTAAGCATATTCTTAAAAAAGGCTATGAACGCGGCCTCGACGATGATGAGCTTGCCTTAACCTTTGTTGATTATCTACTGCAAAAAGGCCTGCGAAGTAATGCTGCTGAAATAATGTCCGAGAGTTTACAGAGGGATTTACATCTCCTCGGAATCATTGCACACCAATTTACCACCTATTCTTTTACTCGGGATGAAATTGCTGTTGTTCTAGCACATTCTATAGAAAGCCGGTTCAAGTATGCAGCAATTCTTGAGCGCAACAACAATCTTCAAGAGGCTGAATACTACCTTAGATCCGTGCTTGACCACTTGCCCGCCGAAGAAACAACTAAAGCGCATTGGTTTCAGCAACTGATACGCCTCCACCTGAAACAACACCAACCCGAGAAGGCTCTCCTTGTTTTACGACAAGGCATGCAAGCCTTTCCCGATTTCATTTCCTTTCACTTACAATTGGCCAATTACTACCGTAAAGAAGGTATTCTATTTAGGGCTAAAGAAGAATATGAACGTGTACTTATGCTTCAACCTACAAACAAAACAGCCAAGAAGAAGTTACGACAAATGGGATTAATGGATAGCTATTGAGGAAAACTACGCAGGGAAAAGCATGCGTCCTGTTGAAGAGTTGCTGGTTTTAGTAACTTCAAACCCGCACTAATCGCTGATATGTTTCTCGGTGAATTGAGCCATAAGCTCGTGGATATTGTACGGCGGACGTACCTTGAAGTATTGGTCAACAATCGCGTGACCAATTTCGTGGGCAATAACCCGAAGTCTGGTATCATCTACAGAGATATAGATTGTCTTTTCCCTTAGTGAGTAATAGGAAATATGGTTGGCCCTCTTGCCATACTTGCTCTTATACATTGCCGCTACATCTTTACGTGAAGCCAAAAGCACAATGGTAATATGCAAATCGTCGGGAAACATAGCCAAGACGACTTCCGCTTTTTCGATTATCACATCGAGTTTTGCTGTAACCTCATCCTTAACAGTAACGATATTTTTGTTTTTCAGATGATATCGTAACTTACGACTTAAAACGAGTTCGTCGTTGAAGTCATGAAGGATTAGTTTGTTACCATAGCGCAGGGTAACGTACCTGCTCTGCACCTGTCCCCACGCCTCAAGCGGCATCAGCAAGGCCAGCAATAACAGCAGTATGCGAACAAAGCTACTATTCATCCTTGATCTTAAACGAGTTACAACGGGTTGTAACCTTTCGGTTATGCTCCTGCATTGACCAGCAGAGGCTTGCAAGCTGCTCCTTCTCCTGCCGAGGCAAATCAATAGCAGCTACCTGTTCAATTAAATTATGGAGGGCCTGGGAATTTTTACTCATATCATAAATTGACTCAGACATATATCTGTTAAAATCGTTTATTTTCCCTGCCAGTTCCTTGCCTTCATCCTTATCTCGCAGCTTGATAACAATATCCAGCTTGCCCTTTCTCATACTGTCAAGGGTGGCTTCAAAGCGATACAAAGGTCCAACAACCCTATGGGAAATTAACAACGAAGCAACAACAACAAAACCACCACCAAGAATAATGAGAATCCAGTTTGCAGTTAAAACCTGCTTAAGCAACATTATCGGAGTCTGACCCAGTTGCAGATCCTGATTAGTATATGAGATAGTGAGAGAATCAGCGGAAAGTAGTCCTAACACAATATTGAAAACAATACCCATTCCTGCCACAAACAAGAAACAGCCAAGAATCAATTTTCCTTGATAATCTTTTTTAATAAAATATTTCCTGCGTTTAACCGATTTCCCCATGGCCTGTTTATCCATTGTGAATAGTTATAGATGCCTTCTTACGTAGCTCATTGAGCCAACTTTCGATTTGCTGCTGCTGCTTATACTCGTCAAGCATCACCTTCACACGCTCCCTATCTGGTAATATGGTCTGTTTACCGCCCGCCTGCCCTATCGACTCTAACCTGATTGCATATTTGCCACTGCCTGTATCAAACTTAACGACATGTTCCCCCGGCTTGAGGCTGGAGAGTATAATCTTCATCGTTTCGGCAAGATCATCAAACAGAACGGCATTGGGCGGCACTTCAGCCCGCAGTTCAATTGTATTACCTATAACCGCCAACCGTGTAAAAGTTATTACCTTGCCGTAGAAAGACAGATAGTTGTCAACCTCTGCATCGGTGGCAACCATGGTAGGTTTGGTATACTGTACATCCATCAACGTCTTGATAAGAGACTCTTCATAAAACGTTTTGAGGGAAATACGAAAATTTTCTTGCTTATCAATCCCCTGTCGTTGAGCCTCCTGAATGAGGAGCTCCCGGGTAATTGCAGAATCCAACAATGAATTGTAATCTTCACTGTGGTATCCCCTTTTGCCGTCACCACCTTCTACAATATTTTTAGCAAGATTATGCCCATTTACAGTCACCGCCACATTGTCTATATCCACAGATTTTTCAGGCCAAACAAAATAGAGGGTAAACGAGATCGCTGCACAGATAATAACTAAAATCGTAATTATATACTTCATATTAAGTCAGCTCTGATAGATAAAGGTAAAGACGTCATCTCCTCTTTATCTATCCTAAATTTTAGGTTTTTATAAATCAGTGAACATACTCCAAAGCGTACAGCACAACGCCCTCTTTCCAGGCGCCGGATTCTCATTGCAATCCATGTTTATTTATAACAAATTTATTCGATTAGAGACAGGCAAGACTACAACATGTCGTCAGTATTTTGATAAATACAATGGGAGAGGGCTAAGAAAAGTCTTTCAATTGTATGTACCAATTACAATCGTTACTGACTATCAGCCTAACAGAGTATAATGATAGTTGCAATTTCTACAATGAAACATTATTTTATACATTGTTTAGATTTTCATTTTTTTGTCTGATACGTCCCCAGCTAACAACAGATGAGCTGGACTCATTGGCACCAGGTCATTTAACCCCTTAGTGCCGTTTCCTTCCAACCCCAGACCCCAGACCCCAGATAATTATGCTTACCTATCCCCAGCGACAACTCGCACTAAAAGAAGACCCTAAGACATGGCTTATTACCGGTGTTGCTGGATTTATTGGCTCTAACCTTCTGGAGACCCTACTCAAGTTAGATCAAAAGGTGGTTGGCTTAGACAATTTTTCAACAGGATATCAGCATAATTTTGACGAAGTTGAAAAACAGGTCACCCCTGAGCAATGGCGGTTATTTTCTTTTATAGAGGGTGATATCTGCTCAATAAAGGACTGTAAAACAGCCTGTGATGGAGTAAGTTATGTGTTGCACCAGGCAGCCCTAGGTTCCGTCCCCAGATCAATAGAAGATCCCCTTACCACCAATGCAAATAACATTACCGGTTTTCTCAATATGCTGGTGGCTGCACGCGATGCCGAGGTAACTCAGTTTGTCTATGCTGCATCGAGTTCCACCTATGGAGACCATCCCGACTTACCCAAACAAGAAGATATAATCGGCAATCCTTTGTCTCCATATGCCGTCACTAAGCTGGTCAATGAATTGTACAGTTCTGTTTTTGCAAAGACCTATGATTTTAAGCCAATAGGTCTACGATATTTTAATATTTTCGGCCAACGCCAGGACCCGGATGGGGCATATGCAGCAGTCATTCCGAAATGGTTTGCAGCCCTACTCAAAAATGAAACTGTTTTTATTAACGGGGATGGTGAAACCAGTCGGGACTTCTGTTTTATCGATAACTGTGTCCAGGCAAATATCATGGCTGCAACATCAGCAAAGCAAGATGCCAGCAATCAGGTCTACAACGTTGCCTTTGGTGAGCGCACCAGTCTGACAGATCTTTTCAGGCTTATAAAAGATAGGGTATCTCCTATCTACAGTGGTGCAGAAAAGGCAGAACCAACATTTCGCGAGTTCAGGGCGGGCGATGTTCGTCATTCTCTCGCTGATATTACTAAAGCAAAAACCATGCTTGGCTATTCTCCCGAATACTCTATCTCCGCAGGCCTAGACAAGGCCGCTCAATGGTACATAAAGAGATTTATATGACTACCTTCCTCACCAACCACTGGTGATGATAGCAGTACCTTGAAAACGCAAAAATAACGCTAAACCAGATTTACCCAAGCCATTGGTAGATCTGGTTTGCAAAAACCAGTACCACTCCCCGATTTGTATTGCCCGCAGACCAACTCGCCCAACAACCCAAAAATATATTCCTCCTCTGTGTCTCATATGTTAGTTTTACTCTTCCTCTTTGATTATTTTCAGTTAAAATCAATTATTTGGGATATTTCATCCTGAGACACAGGTCCGACAGTGTAAAAAGCTACAACTGCCCATCAGGAATAAATAAGACCATGAAACTTTTCTACCATCTCTATGGATATCTCTTACTTGGAATGATCGCCCTTATCGGAATAGATGAATATCTTAATTTCCAAGCAGAAGTTGAACAGTATGAAGCTGATATGATCAGCAATGCAATTCAGAATGGTAAGTCAATATCTGGTATGATTTCCCATACATGGGCGAAAGATGGTAAGGATAAAGCCCTTGAACTCCTCGATGATGCCAGCCAATCCGGAACAATGCAAATCCGCTGGGTCTGGCTTGACACCCCCAGTGAGGTCTTTAGTGCAAGCCCCTCCACAAAAAGTCATCTGGCTAAAGCCCTCAACGGAGAAAGTGTTTCTATAAAGTTGCAACAACAGGATGGCTCACACCTCCGCTATACCTACGTACCTGTTGATGTAGGAACGAGCCGCAAAGGTGCTCTAGAATTAAGTGAGACCCTCCTTTCTTTGAAAGAGTTTTCGCAAAAGATGATTATCCGAGCATTGACTATCACTGCTCTGCTCGCTCTCATCTGTGGCCTAATCCTCTACTTCTTTATCGATCGAAAAATTCGCATTCCCTTAACCAATGTTATGGCCCAGGCAAAACGCATTGGCCGGGGAGATCTCTCCACCAATACCACCATTATTGGAAATGACGAATTAGCTGAAATGGCTGAGACTATGAATAATATGTGCTCACGTCTCGTTATCGCCAAAGAAAAAATAAATTTTGAATATGATGCACGTTTAAAAACCCTCAAGCAACTGCGTCATACGGAACGTCTCTCATCTTTTGGTGTTATCGCAGCTGAGATTGCCCATGAGCTGGGGACACCACTAAACGTCGTCGATGGCAGAGCTAAAATGATCATGACCGAAGACCTGGAGATGGCAGACATTAAAGATTGTGCAACCATTATAAAATCCCAGGCAGAAAAAATGACTGGTACAATTCGACAGCTGCTGGATTTCACCAGAAACCCAATCCAGAAAAAATCCACCGAAGACATCGGCTTTCATATTAAGCAAGTCTTCCAGCTTCTTTATCCGATGGCCAGCAAACAACGAGTTTCCTTCTTTCTTAAGAAGGAGAAGGATACTGAGGTTACACTCCACGCCGATTTTTCCCAACTCCAACAGGTTCTCGTCAACCTGCTGATGAACGCAATCCAGGCTATGCCAGACGGGGGGAAAGTTGATGTTAGCCTTTCCAATGAATTGCTACCCAGTTCTACAGAAGAAAGTCGTATTAAAAACCAATACGTAAAGATAAAAATAGAAGATGAAGGTGAGGGGATTTGTCAAGAGAACTTTAAACATATCTTCACACCGTTTTTCACCACCAAAACAGTGGGTGCCGGTACCGGCCTTGGCCTATCAATTGCCCATGGAATAATTGAGGAAAATGGAGGATGGATCGATATTGAAAATAATGTACTCCATGGTGCATGCTTTAGCGTCTATCTTCCCTTAAAGGAGCAGAAAGAATGACAGGGAGAATTCTTGTTATTGAAGATGATCAGGAAATGTGCAATATGCTGTCTGTAGGACTTGGGCGCAGGGGCTATACCGTTACCACTTTCACCTCCGGCAAAGAGGGGCTTGCGGCTGCCTACTCCCAACGTACAGATGTTGTTCTAGCAGATATTCATCTACCCGATACAAACGGCCTTGAGATCTGCTCTAGCATTGCCACCAATACACCTGATATCCCTGTAATAATCATGACCGCTTTTGGTAGTATGGACACCGCAATTGCCGCTATCAGAGCAGGGGCTTACGACTTTGTAACCAAGCCACTGGATTTGGATATATTAGCACTGTCACTGGACCGAGCGGTGCGCTACAGAAACCTTAAAGAAACAATAAAAGAACTTCGCGATACGGTTCAACGCCCCTTTAGCTTTGACAAACTCATAGGTGAAAGCCCAACCATGCTGGAACTGTTTTCCAAACTGAGTCGTATTGCAGATTCTGAAGCATCTCTTTTGATAACGGGCGAAAGTGGATCAGGCAAAGAACTCACCGCACGGGCAGTACATCTTCACAGTCGTCGAAAGCATCAAGCTCTTACCACTATCAACTGCGCAGCAATGCCCAGCCAACTCCTGGAAAGCGAATTATTTGGCCACAGAAAAGGCGCATTTACGGATGCTAAAGACCACAGAAAAGGACTATTCCTTGAAGCCGACGGTGGCACATTGTTCCTCGATGAAGTTGGAGAAATCCCTCTGGAGCTGCAACCTAAACTCCTCAGAGCCTTGGAGGAACGTGTGGTCAGACCTGTTGGTGGTACGACGGAACGTGCCTTTGATGTACGCATAATATCGGCCACTAATCGCGATCTTGAATCCGCGGTTGAGGACGGGCTTTTCAGGGAAGATCTCTACTACAGACTTAACGTGATAAACATTGAGATGCCCCCACTGCGCTCCCGGGGGTCGGACATTCTTCTCCTTGCAGAAAAGTTTATGGAGCATTTTTCTTCAAGACAGAATAAGGCGATCACAGGCTTCTCCGATACCACAGCAGAAAAACTACTGGAGTACAGCTGGCCTGGGAATGTTCGTGAACTCCGCAACGCCATAGAACATGCAGTCGCCCTTACCCACTTTGAAAAAATTGTACCAAAAGATCTGCCGGAAAAAATCCGCCTTTTCAGGAATAACTATATCCTTTTGGGAGCTGAAGATCCCATGGAACTGATATCCATGGAAGAGATGGAGCGCCGATACATTATGCATGTTCTCAAAAGAACGGATGGTAACAGGACATTAACCGCTCGAATCCTGCAGGTAGATCGAAAAACCCTTTACCGCAAATTACAAAGCTACGACAAGCAATGATTACACATGGGGCATTTTGCCTTCGCGGGGCAAAATGCCCCAAGTCAAAGGATCACGACCCGTCAACCACTGGTCCATCGAGGCTCCGACGATTGTCCCAAGGCGATGACCTAGCAAATACCTCCGCCAAGGTGGGGCAGAGTGCCCCAGCCCACTCCACTCAAAACACATTTGTTCTACATTCCCCTCTACTCACCGGTAACACAACTTAACCAACCAGAAAAAATACTTAATCTTATCGTTTTATTTCAACTAGATAAACAACTTCGCCGCCCATAAAAATGAATTGGCATTCATTTTGCTCGGTTGTTCATATATCTCACCACTCAATTTTTGCAAAAGGTGGCACATGAAAATACTCATAGGCGTTACCAAGGATCCAGAAAAAATTAAGGATTACTTGCACCAACACCATGGACAAAATGGAAGTTTAACCGAGGTAGGCCCGTTCGTATCAAGGCTTGATGCACTTAACTGGCTTGCATATCTCAAGTGCAGGATAGGAAATTTTCAAGAAATCATTCCACCATCGCAGCTGGGAGAAAATGACCTTTGGTATGGCTTCACTTTTGAGCAACCAAGGCAGCATTAAA
>NVXR01000026.1 GCA_002733995.1 Desulfotalea sp.
ATACAACTCCCCTCCGTACTCTCTTTTTGGTAATGGCTCATCGTCACTCCTAAAGTTAGAATTATGGAATTAGAATTGTAAATATTGTAGCATAAAAGACTTGCCAAAGAAAATATTGTTATTGTTCCCGCCTATACAACAAATACGTCTATAAAGAACAGCATGAAAAAGACTTTGCAGATCCTGCAGCAACCGACACCAATCGATACTGTGCGGCTATTCGCCTATATGCTCCGGACATTTGCATACGTCTTCCGAACGATCCAAAGTCAGAGTCGTAGTATAGGATTCACCTGGTTCACCTGGTTCATCCGGTTCATTGAGGGTTAAGCTTATCCTTATGCTGTCCTGACCTTTCTCTATAACTTTCAAGGTAAATACACGGTCAAACCGACCAGTATATGTAGCTACTTCTGCCAGCCGAGCAGAAATAGAGTGACAGCCATCAACGCCAGTGGTCAAATAATAGGTGATGAATTCGCCTTCAATCGAAGTACAACAATCAATGTGAAACCTATGATCCGCTACCCTCATCAATTCATCGGCATGTACTTCTGATACAAGAAAATCGCCTATCGATGTACCAACTTTGGCAATAAGACCATTTTGCTGCTGTCTTTTACCTATGGAGACAAGATCAATAATGCCAGTGCCACTAAAATTACCAGAGAGAAGGACTCCACTTGTGGCCGCATGTGCTGGTAAGAAGACCTGCTCAATTATCGGGGTTCCCCATTTACTCGGCAACACATTGTAGGCGGTAAATGCTGTTAGGCCACAAACTATGCCCTTAACCACCCTGCGTCTATTTTTATCTTCAACAATAGGCTCAACACCCTCTGTACTCTCTTTTTGACAATGACTCATCATCACTCCTGAAATTAGAATTGTACATATTGCAGCAGAAACTACTCCTCAAACAATCATTCTTTCTGCTCCCACTTAAACAGCAAAGACGTTCATAACAAAACAGTATGAAAAAGACTTTGCAGCTCCTGCAACTGCCGACACCAATCTACATTTAAAGACTTCTAGTTTGGAATCTCCGGACATTCGCATACTCCTGCCGAGCGGCTCAAATTCAGCGTCATAGTATAGGAGTGATCCGGTTCACTAAACAGGGTTACTCTTATTCGTATGCTCTCCTGGCCTTTCTCTATAATTTCTGCGGTAATTTTACTGTCAAACGAAACAGTATGTGTAGCTACTCCAGCCACCGGGCCAGAAAAAGCTTCACAAGGATCTCTTCCAATGGTCAAATAATAGGTAATTAATTCGCCTTCAACCGAAGTACAACAATCCACAACATCACTAAATTCTTCAACTTCTGCTGCATGTAGTTCTGATACAAAGAAACTACCTATAGATGTACCAATCTGAGCAACAAGACCATTCGGCGACTGTCTTTTGCCTATAGAGACAAGAGAAATGGAGCCAGTGCCACTAAAATTACCAGAGAGAAGGACTCCACTTGTGGCCGCATGCGCCGGCAAGAAGACCTGCTCAATTATCGGGGTTCCCCATTTACTCGGTAACACATTGTAGGCTGTGAATGCTGTTAGGCCACAAACTATACCCTTAACCACCCTGCGTCTATTTTTATCTTCAATAATAGGGAGGACATCCCCACTATCAGTACTCTCTTGTTGGTAATGGCTCATCGTCACTCCTACATTTAGAATTGTACATATTGTAGCAGAAATTACTTTCAAAATAACCGTTCTTTCTGCTCCCACTTATACAGCAAAGACGTTCATAACAAAACAGCATGGGAAAAACCCTTTCATCTCCTACAACTGCCGACACCAATCAATATTGCGAAGCTATTCGTCTATATGCTCCGGACATTTGCATAATTTTTCCGAGCGACTCAAATCCAGAGTCGCAGAATGAACACCTTCCCAGTCTTTACGAGTCACTCTAATACTTACGTTGTCCTGACCTTTCTCTATAATTTCCCCGGTAAATTCATCATCAACCCTATCGACAAAAGTAGCTACCCCATCCACCAAACCAGAAAAAGACAAACATCCCCCCTCGCTAAAATCCGGATAATAGGTGATGTTTTCGCCTTCAATCCGAATACAACAAACCAGACCAAACCGACCTTCTTCAATTTCTGCTGCATGTACTTCTGAGACAAACAAATCACCTATCGATGTACCAACTTTGGCAATAAACCCATTTGGCGACTGCCTTACACCCATAGAGGCAAGAACCGTTGAACCAGCGCCACTAAAATTACCTGAGAGAATGGCCCCACTTGTGGCCGCATGCGCCGGCAAGAAGACCTGCTCAATTATCGGGGTTCCCCACTTACTCGGCAACACATTGTAGGCGGTGAATGCTGTTAGGCCACAAACTATACCTTTAACCACCCTGCGTCTATTTTTATCTTCAATAATAGGAAGAACAGTCCCACTATCAGTACTCTCTTGTTGGTAATGGCTCATCGTCACTCCTACATTTAGAATTGTACATATTGTAGCAGAAATTACTTTCCAAATAACCGTTCTTTCTGCTCCCACTTATACAGCAAAGACGTTCAGAACAAAACAGCATGGGAAAAATCCTTTCATCTCCTGCAACAACCAATACCAATCGATACTGTGGGGCTAAACATCATTGTTTTCCTCACATTTGCATATTTCTTCCGAGCGGTTCAAATTCAGAGTCGTCACAGTAGTAGTAGCGATTTCCTCATCTCCATCAAGGGTTAGCCTGATCCTTATGTTGTCTTGATCTTTCTCTATAATTTTTGCGGTCAATTCTCCGTACCACCTAATATAAATCCTAGCTACCCCATCCACCAGCCCGGATAAAGAGAAACAATAGTTGCCATTAAAGAGCAAATAATAGGTAATGTTTTCACCTTCAACCACAGCGCAACCTTCAATGGTAAAGTGTACCGCTGATTCTGCATGTACTTCTGAGACAAAGAAATCATCTATCGATGTACCAATTTGGGCAATAAGACCAGCTGGCTGCTGTTTTCTGTTTATACCGGCAAGAGTAACTGCACCAGCGCCACTAAAATTACCAGAAAGAAGGATTCCACTTGTGGCCGCATGTGCCGGCAAGAAGACCTGCTCAATTATCGGAGTTCCCCATTTACTCGGCAACACATTGTAGGCGGTGAATGCTGTTAGGCCACAAACTATACCTTTAACCACCCTGCGTCTCTTTTTATCTTCAATAATAGGAAGAACAGCCCCACTATCAGTACTCTCTTGTTGGTAATGGCTCATCGTCACTCCTGAAATTAGAATTGTACATATTGTAGCAGAAATTACTTTCCAAATAACCGTTCTTTCTGCTCCCACTTATACAGCAAATACCTTCGTATCAAAACAGCATGGGAAAAATCCTTTCATCTCCTACAACAACCGACACCAATCGATAAGTTGAGGCACTTCTAGATTGAATGTTCCTCACATTTGCATACGTCTTCCGAACGGTTCAAAGCCAGAGTCGTAGTATAGGGTTCATCCTCTCCAATAAGGGTTACTTTTATCCTTATGCTGTCCTGGTCTTTCTCAACAACTTCCAAGGTAAATAAACGCCCATGCCGATCAGTATACCTAGCTACTCCTGCCAGCGGGGCAGGAAAAGAAAGACAGTCATTATCGCCAATGGTCAAATAATAGGTGATGGTATCGCCTTCAATCGAAGTACAACAATCAATGTCGTCAGGGCACGCAATCCTCATCAATTCATCGGCATGTACTTCTGATACAAAGAAATCATCTATCGATGTACCAATTTGGGCAATAAGACCAGCCGGCTGCTGTTTTCTGTTTATACCGGCAAGATCAATTGCACCAGAGCCACTAAAATTACCAGAAAGAAGGATTCCACTTGTGGCCGCATGTGCCGGCAAGAAGACCTGCTCAATTATCGGGGTTCCCCACTTACTCGGCAACACATTGTAGGCGGTGAATGCTGTTAGGCCACAAACTAGGCCCTTAACCACCCTGCGTCTATTTTAATCTTCAATAATAGGATCAATATCCCCACTGTCGGTACTCTCTTTTTGGTAATAGCTCATCGTCACTCCTAAATTTATAACTGTACATATTGTAGCAGAAATTACTTTCCAAATAACCGTTCTTTCTGCTCCCACCTATATAGAAAAGACCTTCAGCACAAAACAGTATGGAAAAATCTTTGCAGCTCCTACAACAACTAACACCAATCGATAAGTTGAGGCTAATCGTCTATGTCTTCATCACATTTGCATATTTTTGCAGAACGACTCAAATCCAGAGTCGTCGCAGCAGTAGTAATAGTGTCGAATTCATCCAAGACTTCAACGGTGACCCTAATCCTTATATTGTCTTGACCTTTCTCTATAATTTCTCCGGTCAAGACAGTGCCACGCCCAACATGAATCTCAGCTACCCCATCCACCCGCCCGGCAAAAGCGAGACATTCTTCGTCAATAAAGAGCAAATAATAGGTAATGGCTTCGCCTTCAACCACAGCACAACCATCAATATTATAGTGTTCAGCTGATCCTGCATGTACTTCTGATACAAAAAAATTACCTATAGATGTACCAATTTGGGCAATAAGACCAGCCGCCTGCTGTTTTCTGTTTATACCGACAAGATCAATTGCACCAGTGCCACTAAAGGTCCCAGAGAGAATGACCCCACTTGTGGCCGCATGTGCCGGTAAGAAGACCTGCTCAATTATCGGGGTTCCCCATTTACTCGGTAACACATTGTAGGCGGTGAATGCTGTTAGGCCACAAACTATGCTCTTAACCACTCTGCGTCTATTTTTATCTTCAATAATAGGATCGATATCCCCACTATCGGTACTCTCTTTTTGGTAATAGCTCATCGTCACTCCTAAATTTATAACTGTACATATTGCGACATACAAATAGTCCTCAAACACCGTGACACTACAGATCCTATCCCTATAAAGCAATTACTTTCATCAAACAGCTAACCGCTAGTGTAGTAGAGATGCTTGCACCGTAAAGGTACTGTTTTTTCATACCACGTTTTAAAGCTTAGACTGTATCTAAAAACTCCCTAAAGGCCCTGAGTCCAGCCCCAATATTACGCCTTCCAAACCCAATACGAAAACGATCACTGGCGGTCTCCATGAGTTCGGAACGATAGACAGAGGCCGGGAGCAGTAGAACCCCGTAGTCCTCAACAAGTGTTTGACAAAACGCCTCAACCGTCCCCCTACCTTTATAGCGGGGATAGGCGATACATCCACCTTCCGGCACCGACCATTCAAACAACCGGGGATAACTTGCAAAAAACTGATCCAATGACGACAAATTGTCTTGCAGTAGATGACGGTTTGCCTGGAGTATTTGCTCGCTATTTTTTAAAACAATCATCGCCAAAATCTCACTAGGACGAGCATTACATATGGAAAGATAGTGTTTATATCTTTCGAGTCGCAGGAGCAACGTCCTATCTTGACTTGCGATCCAGCCAATTCGAAGCCCCGGAAAACCATATGCCTTTGAAAGAACATTGAGAGACAGACCTTTCTCATATACATCGGCGACCTGTAGCATGCGCTTACCTTCATCTCGTTCCAAAAGACGATACACTTCATCACTGAAAAGATAGAGATCGTGCTTCCTGCACAACGAGACAAGCGCCCTAAGATCATCTGCTGACATCAATGCGCCGGTTGGATTATTGGGGAAATTAATCGACACAAGTTTCGTATTTGTGCGTATTGCCCTTGCAACAGCATCAATATCCAGTTGCCAGTTGTCCTTTTCTTGAAGGGCAACTCCCGTTACCTCACATATTTCAAGAGGTAGAGTTTCTGCTGCCTGGTAATTGGGAACAACAACTATGACATGATCCTCCTTTGTCAGAAGAACCCGCATAGCGGTATAAAGCCCTTCTTCAGCCCCACAGAAGCACAGGATGTTTTCATAGGTCATTGTATTGTATGTCGCAGCAATACGAGCCCTAAGGTCATCAGCCCCCCAGGTTTGAGTGTAACCGAAGCACTGATTCTCAAACTCACTCTTCTCATCCGTTGTCGCCATAGCCATGAGATCTGTCAGCGACATACTCTCAACATCGGAAGCTGTCATATGATATTTTGCCTTAAATTCCCACTTTGAAAAATGGACTTCCAACTCAAAATCACGCATCTTTACCTGTCCCTGTTATTTTAGTTATTTACTGTTAAAAAAATCGCTTACTGAGCAGACAGTTGCATAAAGCCCCCCGTTGCCAACAAATAAGACGCAAGAATAAGCACTAAGAGTCGCTCCAAGTTCATAATTACACTACGATTCCATCATGAATAGTAGAAGTGTTACATGAAATCTGCGTACAATAGCAACAATCATCATTTAAACCGTTGACATTAGTTTTCAAGGGTGTATATTGCCTGAACTTATCGCGGGGTGGAGCAGTCTGGTAGCTCGTCGGGCTCATAACCCGAAGGTCATAGGTTCAAATCCTGTCCCCGCTACCAATTAAAAACAGCTCGGAAAAATTAATCCTACAGTGATTATTTTTCCGGGCTGTTTTGTTTTTAGCATCCTGCTTTTCACAGCTTTATCCTCCGAACAAGGCCTCCACCATTCCGAGCAACTTTCTATGCAATAGCCTCTATACATATTTCCCCAAACTACTTTCGTTTTGCTCTGCATTAAAAATGCAAGGAGCCAAGTAGCTAAAACCACTTCCTGATAAATACACCCACCACAGTTTTTTCGCACGCAAACAGCATAGACTCTTTTTCTCTTGACAGCAGAAGCCTCTACTAGCTAACAATGAACAGGTGTATTTAACATATACAAATATTTTGTATTTCAAGCACCAAACGACAGATAACCGGAAACCAAGGCTGGCCAATCATGTTGACGGGAGGCATGTAATGTTAAAAAGGGCAACTCATCTTTCAGGAATTTTTTCTCTTGCCATCGCTATGGCTATCGCAACGCCCCTTATTACAAAGGGAGAAGACACCGGACAAGACTGGTACTGTTCAAACCCCAAAGCTCATGCCCAGTATGAGAAACATCTCATACGCCATCTAAACCATGCGGCTGAAGCAATCACAGAAAAACTCGATAAAATATATAGCGACCCAGCTCTCAGCCAAGAAGAAAAAAAGACACAAACAATGCATGTTCTTGAGTGGCACCTTGCAAAAATGCAAGATGGACAGGGTGACTAACCCATATTTTTCAGTTCATCCACGGTCAGGTTTAAAGATTTTTGCTCTTTTTTTTGCCACAGGACAACTGCATCCACTGTAGTTATTCGTCATTGACACCCATTTGCTCCTAAATCCCAATTGAACGGATGGGGGAGCAATGATGGATAGTTACAAGACGGCAGTTTGCCAACATACAACTGTGTCATGTGGATAATTACAATTGGAACCTCTCCCCCTACCCACCTTATAATTTATAGCAGAGAGTATGAACGCATAACCCGAGACACCCGCTCAGGTTTTTAAATAAAGCGTGAACGCTAGTGGGATGGTTACACAATGTTTACGAAATAGACCAATCCACCTCCAGAAATCGCCAGCATTCTTTGCACTCACATGTGCAAATATCAGTAATTCCACCACACTCAGCCAGCATCCCCCCACCCATCGCCCTTAGATTGCGGCGATTCTACAAATGGCACGGAACATGCTAATCGTAGTAGTAACTTCACCAATCCATATTTTCCATCGGGCCAGACGATACCGGTTTCAGGGCCTTACTCATCAGGTAAAGCTTCATAATGAGCCCCCATATTTATGGTTTTTTATGGGAAAAAATATGCCCGAAGAGACGAAACGCCTCGCCAATTACGCATCGAGACAAGAGAGTCTCTAGCAAACACCAAGGAGCCTTGAGTATGCAGAGTATTGCGTCCTATAAAACGTTTATGAAAAAGCATCATGTTACCTGTCTCAAATATTCCTTATTCCTCTTCTCTCTTTCAGGATTCATTACCCTCTGGTACTCCCCGCAACACATGGCAGAATTTCAGGCAACAATTGCGACATCCGTGTGGATACACCCTCTTACCCAACTCGGCTATTTTATCGTGATAGTAACCGTACTGTTTTACCTCTGGCTTGCATTCAACGCCTTTCGTTATCAGCCCGTCTCTGGGGTTTCAAACCAGGAGTTACCCACTCTGACCGTTGTTGTTCCAGCCTATAACGAAGGCCCTCTTGTACAAAAAACACTACACAGCATTGTGACATGTGATTATCCACCAGAAAAGTTACAGTTGATTGCGATAGACGATGGAAGTAAAGACGACACCTGGTCCTATATACAAAAAGCCTTTCAGCAGTTTCCTGGAAGAATAATTATTATCCGTAAACAAGAAAACCGTGGTAAACGGTGGGCGCTTCACGACGGTTTTAAACAAGCAACGGGTGATATTCTAGTCACCGTGGACAGTGACTCAGTAGTCGAACGGGACACTCTACGAAATCTAGTCAGCCCCTTTGTGGGAGACTCCGACTGTGGCGCTGTTGCTGGAAATGTAAGAGTGCTTAACCGTGAAGCAATCATACCCCGTATGCTTGAGGTCAGTTTTGTCTTCAGCTTTGAATTTATCAGGTCCGCACAAAGTGTTTTACGTACTGTCTTTTGCACCCCAGGGGCCCTTGCAGCCTACAGACGAGATCTTGTCATGAACGTTCTGGATGAATGGGTCAACCAGACTTTTCTTGGTCGTGAGGCAAATATTGGTGAAGACCGAGCTATCACAAATCTTATACTACGTCAGGGGAAAAGCGTTCTATTTCAGCGTAATGCAACGGTGTACACAAATGTCCCGGAGCAGTATCACAATCTTTGCAAAATGCTTATTCGCTGGGGAAGAAGTAACGTGCGGGAGAGCCTGAAAATGGGTAGTTTTATCTGTAAAAATTTTAGACCCCACCATCGTACCAGTGCAAGAATATTATGGTTGAGTCAATGTCTATGGTGCGCCTCTTCTCCACTACTGTTGCTTCTGCTCCTCTCTTTGGTTATTCTTTTCCCAATGCAGCTTACTCTTGCAAGTATTGGAGGAGGAGCCATATGGAGTACCGTCTCGGCTCTTTTTTATGCCAGCCGCTATCGCAGTAGTGATGCGTTATGGGCATATGGGTATAGTATCTTTCATTTTTGCGCCCTTACCTGGATAACTCCATACGCCTTATTCACCGCCGGAACAACGGGTTGGCTCACCCGTGAGATTCCTCCCCAGGCAGAAGCTACCAGGAGGCATGCGGGTGGTGACAATAACAGGGTTTCAGCTATCGCGTCCAAATAGGCCACCCAACCTAGGCTGCCCATTGTCATCACTGGGAAACGTGTGGAGTCGACAGAAACTTTGATGAGCTGCAATCCAGCACGCCAGACAGCCTTTGCAACCCCACCAGAGAGAGATCACCACGCTGCAAAAGTTGAACTCACCCCTCACAGCTTCGTCGCAGCAACAAAAAGGTCTATACTTATATTTATTTAACAATAAGGCCCAAGGTTGGTTCGCCTAAGGACCGGTTGGTTTGAACGGGAAATCTGGAAATCCTTACGTCCCTTTATCAACGTGCCGAAGATCTCTTTGTATCAATATTCGCTTGGCCCAGTCGACAGCCTTGCATAATTTTTGTTTAATCAATCAACAGTTTTTCAACATTGTTCAGCGGCAATTCTACAACAAAGACCGCCCCGGGAAGCAAGGAGCTCCCCCTCAAGATTTTTTCTGGCAGATACTCCTCGGGTGGGGGACTGAAAGCCATGATTTTACCACCATGGTCCTGGATGATTCCAAACGAAACGGAAAGCCCCAATCCCGTTCCTTTACCTACCTGCTTGGTGGTGAAAAACGGTTCAAAAATTCTCCCCAGATGCTCTGCGGCAATCCCTGTTCCAGTGTCTGCAACACTGACTACCAGCTTTTGCCCTTCCACAAAAAACGTGGATTGAACATAGATCTCTCCACCTTGGCCAATCACATCTGCGGCATTATTGAGCAGATTTAACCAGACCTGCTTAAGACTCTCCTGATCGCCTGACAGTAAAGGTATACCATCACCCAAATCATGTATAATATTGATATGATTCATAGAAAAGGAGTGTTCAACCAGTTTCACAACCTGTTGAATTGAGGTGTTAATATCAACAGTCTCACTGACTACGTGGGAATCTCTTGAAAAACCGAGTAAATCTGCAACAATTTTCCGACAAACTTTGGTTTGTTTTTCGATGATACGCATACCTTCAAGGATTTCCTCATCCTTAATATCGTCGATCATAAGTTGTGAATAACCAAGAATAATACCTAAAGGTGTATTGATTTCATGGGCCACCCCTCCGGCCAAATGTCCCAAATCTTCCATCTTTTGGGACTGGATAAGCTGTACCTGAAATTTTTTGAGCATGGAAATATCTCTAGCAGAAAGAAAAAGTCCTATTATCTCCCCTTCCTGATCATAGACCGGCACCTTGACGACATGAAACCATTTTTGTTCCTTATCGCGTTTGAAAGATATCTCCTTGGCCAGGGGGAGTCCTGTGGCCAAAATCTCATTGCTCTCCTTAATATTGACCTCCGCCTGCTGCTCAGTAAAAATATCCGCGTCGGTTTTACCAACTATATTGACCTCATCCAGATTAAAATAATCGCAAAACGCCTTACCAGCAAAGGTATAGGACAAATCCTTGTCCTGCAGGGTCAATAAGTCTGGAGTCACATTCATGATGGTCTTTAACAATCCCTCTTGCAGGGCTATTGTTTTTTCCCTCTCGGTGAGCTCTTCTATATGATTTTTAACAGTAATTGCCATTGCATCAAATGCTTCAGCCAAATCCTGCAACTCATCACCAAAATTATGCCTAAAAACCGGACACTCCCGACAGTTCTCCATCTTGAAAGGATATTTTTTATCGCCACAATTTGGACACAGGGTACCGGCTAAATACCAACAGCGTCGATGAACGTCACCGTTGGCCGGACACTCTTTGTGGTCACATTCCATAATTTCCCAACAGTACTTCTCCAATGAAAACCCGGCTTGCACATCAAGATTCCCCTGCACAATTTCTTCAACCGACCTTCGCAGACGACTCAAACGATACGTGAGGGTCTGGGAAAACCACAGAGCAAGAATAACCCCCAAGCCAACCACACCGAGCGTACTAATGAGACTAGTCAACCACTGTCTGCGAATCTGAGCATCAATTCCATTTCGAGACAATCCCAGCCTAACAACTCCTAGACCCTTGTCACCCAGACGAACGTCAACCTTAAAATCATAAACAAACCCCCTTTCTGTTGTCAAAAGAACAGGTTGTGCTTCTTTATCCACTTTATTGGCCAAGAGAAGATCCGTAGGAAAGCCTCCGGAAAAGGTATATGAAAGGATATTAGAACTGGTATCAGAGAGGAAAACATAGATAACGTCAGCATACTGATTGTCAACATTATCAATCAGATTTTTCATCTGTAAAAAATCCATACTCAGGATGGGCTCCACCAGACGAAACGCCAGAGCAGAGGTAAGGGCCATACCTCTTTTTCTTCCTTCCTCCTGCAGGGCATTTGCCGACATGGCGGACAATAAAAGTCCAACCCCCAAGCCGCAAAAAACCAACATAAAGGTCATCCCCAGAGTAATCTTGGTCCGAAATCTCAGGCGATGCAAAAACCTTACAAGAGAGTTAGTCAATATTTACCCCCACTTTTTTACTAAGATCCCGAACTGGATCAAAATCTCGGTCATCAGAAGCCACAAGACCAATGACCTTCGCCGCATCAAGAATGCGCCGATGCTGTGGATTATTTGTGTAGTCGAGTTTAAGCAGAGCGTTCCTTATTTTTCCGACCACATCCTCTGAAAGTTTGGGACTGCAGGCGTAAACCCATCCGGGATACCACTTGGAACTGTCAATCACCTTAAGCTGGGTGATATCAATTTTATCTTTCACTACTCCAAGGGATCCTTCACGTATTGTACCTATTTCGTAAAGCCCTGCATAGACACCCAAGATAACATTTTCCTGTCGTCCCCCTGCAAAAAACACTTCTTTGAAATCCTGTAATTTGATACCACGATCGACGAAAAGACCAAGAGGAAATAGATAGCCACCGGCGGATGAAGGATCGACCGCCACCCACGATTTCCCGCGACAGTCTTCGATTGAACGAATGAGCTGATTATCCTTACGAGCAATTATCTGACCACGAAACTCACCCTTCCCATTAGCCTCGATAACTCTTGCCATAGCCCGAGCCCCGTACCGATTTGCCAATTTAACGTAAACAAACGGGTTGGAAAAAGAGATATCAATCTGCCCCTGTCCAAACATACTAATATAATTATTAAACGACTCTGGAAACACCTGCCGTAAAGGTATCCCGGTCTCCCGAGATAGGTATTCAACAAGTTGATGATGACGTCTGAAAGACTCTGTATTTGAGTATTGCGGCAGGTAGGCGTAGGTTACGGCGGGTGCTGGTGGCCTCAATATAATAACCTGCCGCTTATCGAGGGATACGCTGATCGGCTTATTACTCTCGCGACAAGAAAAGAGAACAAGGCATATAATGAAAAAGAAAAATATGTTTCTAATCATATATTATACCTGTCCTCTCAAGCAGGTACTATGAAGGAGCCAAACTATTGTTGTTTAAGCCAGTGACGGTAAAATTTCTCTTCTTTCGATGATACAACTTTACCACAAGATATGATAATAATTCAAACAGCACACCTTGTCAGTTCTGGATTTTCACCTATACGATGTTCATACAAAAAAGAGACACTCAACAATAGCCACCACGGTCAGTCGATTTTAAATTGTGATATAAGATGCTTAAGATCACTTGCTAAGATTGCAAGTTGACTTGAAGTATGCTTCACCGACGAACTGCTATTATTTATTGCTGTTGCGGATTCACTCACACCCACAATGTCAATCGTGATAGATTGCGACACTGTACTAATTTGACGCACATTTTCATTTACTTCCGTTATCCCCTGGGATGCCTGGTTAACGTTTGTTGTTATCTCTGCGGTGGCACACGATTGTTCTTCAACAGAGGTCGCCATCACATTAACAATACCGTTGATCTCAGAAATAACTTCAGAAACAGCTTCAATCTGCTTAACCGTTAGCTCTGTTGTTTGCTGAACATCTTCAATCTTAACCTTAATATCCATCGTTGCATCGGCTGTTTGCTTCGCCAGTTCCTTAATTTCGTTGGCGACAACGGCAAAACCCTTGCCAGCGTCTCCTGCTCTTGCAGCCTCTATGGTAGCATTGAGGGCAAGCAGGTTTGTCTGTTCTGATATGTCGGTTATTGTCTCTGTTACCTGGCTAATATCTGCCGCAGCCTTGCCAAGGCTTGCCATGGAAGTGGTAGCACTTGCCGCCTGTTCAACAGCCTCACCAGAAATTATTTTCGCCTTGTCTGCATTACGCGATATTTCATTAATCGTCACAGACATCTCTTCTGTTGCAGCAGCCACCATTGCAATATTTGTGGTTGACTCCTCCATAACGCCTGATACCGTAGAAAGATTAGTTGTCATCTCTTCCACAGCAACCGATACCGATCTCGATTTCCCGGATGTATTTTCTGCCTCACCGCCCATTTCAGTAGAAACTTTGGCAAGCAGAACAGACTCATCATTAAGCTTTAGTATGCCATTGCCCATTTCCTGCAGGGTCACTTTTAACTGGTTTGACATTTGATTAAGTGCATCGAGCAAGGCTCCAACCTCATCTTTTCTGGTATGCTCGATAATACGGCTAAAATCGCCCTTAGCGACCTGGGCTGCAAATAACACTGCTTCAGCTATCGGATGGGTTATCATACGAGTTATAACAGCACCTAAAACGATCCCAAGAATCAAACCAATACAAACAAGAACGGCTATAACTTTCTTCGCACTAGCTCCATGTGAACGCATCTCATCAACAGCATTTTCCGACATTCTTTTCGCTTCCGCATGAAGCGAATCGAGACCAGATTCAAAGGAGTAAATTGCCTGTTTATAGGGCGTCATGAGTTTATTTGCAGCCTGGGGAGTGAGGGCTTGATCGCCGTTAACGACTGTCACCACCTGCAAAAATCCGCTGGCATATTTTTCATAGGCTTGGATTGTAGCACCAACTCCAGACTTGAATGCCCCCGTGAGGTGCGGGTCTTCCCTCACCTGCACGCTTACAGCGTTGAGTAAAGCCCTGATTTCCGTACCCGCTTCTCTGAATTTCATCACATAGTCAGCCTGCTTACCGGGCTTACCTATGTTAAGCAAAAAGTCCTTCTCGTAACGCCGATGACTGAGCTCTAAGGCAAGAAGCTCATCAACATCCAAGCGTAATTGAATATCGTTGCTCACCACATCTTCAATGTTGTCATTCGTCGCTGTTATAGTTCTGTAACCCTGTAATCCCACAATTAAAGTTATAAGTGATGAAAGTAAAAACCCAAGCATCAACTTACCTTTCAAAGAAACATTATCCAAACTCATTTATATCCTCCATATATTACTACAATAGTTATTTTTCACGGTTTGCCGTAGAGGAGAAAACCAAAAAAGTATTCACCTAAAAGTGTACAAAATGCACCCACAGACAATCGTGTCACAGGAAACGGCAGTAAAACAATGTACTACATTGTAGTATCCTGCTTGTTCATTATAGAGAATAATTCACAAATATTATTTATCAGTAATAATTTAGTAAGTATTTTAATTCCCATTACTTGTGAACTTCGTAGAACCTTAAACTGATTTATTTTCCCTCCTTCAGACCCAACTTAAAAGACGTTCACAGTGTTTGGGTAGTATAACATTGCTAAATCCCTAAACAACCCATCTTATAAAAATCGTCAATCCATATTCAAATTTTGTTGCAAAAAAGTGACGGAACAGACCGGAAACAGAGACAAAAAACAAGCCATGGTATGGCCATTATGTGCAGGAAAAAACGAGGAATTTGGAGGGTTGAATTACCTTTGGTTCTCTACGCAAAACATACGCAATAGTGGCCGCTAAAAATAACGAAAAAAACAGCTCCGGTGCTGGCCTGCTTTGCCTGCGACGGGAAAGATCAACACAGCATTGAGATGGCTTTCATAAATGGCTGAATAAGAAATTATTTCAACTCGTAGTAAAAGATATTCAGGAAAAAGTATGCCACTCACCACGAATAGACCATTTTAATGTCAGAGAGGGAAACGGGACAACAGAGTGGAGCAATAGAGAATGTCCTGGGTTGCTAAGAGCAGAGCCAGGACACCGCCCCAGGCGTTATTGAACGCTTTCAAGAATGGGCAACAACAACAACAACAACAACAACATTACTTATAGATAATATGGACTACAGAATTACCCCATATGGAGAAGGTAATTTATGTTCAGTGGATATAATATTATCGCCGGCCACCTTTGTCATTAACTTGCCCCTCCTGCTAATAGGCAGGCACATCATCATCGCTCCGACAGAGCAGAGGAGAGGTTATGAAATAGAGGGTTAATCATATATGCAAAAAGTGTCCGCTTTCCCGTTAACACGCCTGCCTGAATTGAAACCCCAGGCAACAGAGAATAGAGCTGTTCACCATTTGAAAAAGACGTCTTTTCGGGTGTTATACGTACCAAGAAGTATGGTTGCCCCTGGGGCTCACTCACCGCATCTGCACTGATATAATCAACAGTACCAAATATGGGCTGAAAACCTCCTGAACTGTCGGCCAGGAGTTGGAGTCTGGCCTTTTGGCCTAAATGCACATAACCAATATCGCTAATCATCATCTTCGCTTCAATGAGGAACGAATCACCAGCCGGAACCAAGGTCAGAACAGTTCCCCCGGGGGGAATTACTGATCCGGGATTATTAACAAAGAGCTTAAACACCGTGCCGCTAACAGGAGCCCTGACAACTGTCCTTTTTTGGCTATCAACAAATTGATAGAGTCTTTCCTGCAATTCATTTAACTGTTTTCGGGCATAGGCAAGCTCCCTGTTCCATGCTTCTTTTTGCTTATGAATCAGACTTTTAAGCCTTGCTTTTTCACGGCTCAAGGTGACATCGATCTTGACAATATTGTTCTTTGCTGATGCAATGTTTGACTCTATGGTATTGGCCTCCTTCAGCAGGTCAATATGCTCAAATCGATTAGTCAAACCATCTTTTATCAACTGTTCACTTATTTTTACCTGCTCATTAACGAAACCAAGACGGGGGCTCAAAAAAGTAATTCGACCAAGTTCTGCACTTTTCTCAACCTTACGTAGATCTATCGTTACCCGCTGCTCGCCCACAAGAGCCAGATAATTGAGTCTTTGGGTGTGGAACAGCTCCAAACCATTTTCCAAGCCAACATCATCAACACACGTTCCAGGCGCAAGCTCCATAACATCCACCCCGTGCAATAAACTTTGCAAGCGAAGAACATCCACCCCCAATGAAGCCATTCGTACTTCCAGTTCATGAACATCAGCATCTGAACGCGTACTTGACAGTTCAAGTATTGGCTGGCCGGTTATAACCGTTTCCCCTTCTCTCACCAGGATCTTAGAAACGATGCCCCCTTCCAAATGCTGAATTCTCTTTATCTGCCCAGCAGGAACGACCTCACCTACCATCATGGCAGCAACATCAATTTTAAACAGGATTGACCAGAGGAAAAATGCCATCAAAATACCACAGAGAAGCCAGAGTAATGTTCGTTCTTTTTGTATCACTGCCTTCAGTCCTCTTCCAATGCTTTAACAGGGGGTTTTTCTTTCATTCTCATATCTTTCAGTGACGGGACAGGCTTTACATTGAGATCTAATACATAATCGGCAGCCTCAAGGATAAAAGGCGCATTACTCATGATGATAATCGTCGCATTCTCTTTCATTTTCTCATTAAGAATATTACTCACAGCCTGACACCCCGCCGTATCCAGCCCTTCAGTCGGTTCATCAAGAATAATTAACTTCCCCCCTCCGAGAAGAGCTCTGCACAACGCAAGACGTCTTCGAATGCCAAGTGAGAGGTGGCGGCCACCACCAGGTAATGGCATGTCTAAACCATCAGGACTGGCCTCTACAAGAGGCCCTAGTTGGAGTTTACGAATCATCTTTACAATAGTCTCCTCTTCGACCTCAGGACTTAGAGATGTCAGATTCTCTCTTAATGAACCGTCAAAGAAACTCACCTCTTGGGGCAGGTACATCATCTGCTTACGCAACCAAACCGGATTAAACTGTTTCATGTTTATGTCATCGAGACGCACCTCGCCTCGCTGGGGCTCATGCAAACCGACGAGCAATCTGGCAAGGGTAGTTTTACCTGCACCATTTGCACCCGTCACAACAAGAACCTGTCCGGGATTCAGGGTTAAGGAAATCGATTCAAAAAGGGGGAGTGGCGCGCCTTGGAAAAGAAAGCCAAGATCATTTATTTGAAATTTACCGCTAACATTTGCAAGGACAGTCCCCTGTTCTTTCTCAAGGGGTAACGTCGCCAAGGTGCGTAAGGTTTTCATCTGCTGACTGGCCCGAGCGAATTGATCTAAGACTTGTGAACAGCGGTTAATACAACTGAGCGCCCTACCCGCAAGAATATTGCCCCCAATAAGTGTTGCCACAGTCATGTGTCCTGCAAGCACTTCCCGCGCACCTAAACACATCATGAGAATGGAGAGTAACATTGCGCTGCTTATCCCCATTTGCTGGGCGAGGTTTTGATAATGTTGCAATGAAGACCTTGAGTTTTCAACAAGATTTTGTTGCTCAATCCACTTGTTACGCAACAGTGGTAACCAGTTAAAAATCCGCACTGAATCAGCCGCAGAGATAAGGGTAGAAACATGAATACCCTGCTGTGTGCTCTCTTTCGCCAAGTTCTGCGCAGGAATTTGCATTCTTTTTTGCACAAAAAAACCAAACCCAAGACTAAAGAAAATAACGCTCCCCGTAATAGCAGCAAGCAGAGGACTCACGATAAAGAGAGCTAAGAGATACAAAAGAGCAAACGGGGCATCAAAAATAGTGAGGACGCTAAAGGGACTATAGGCCTGCTGAATTGTTCCCAAGCCTCTCACCGCCTCACGAAACTGCTCGCCACCCACACGACTCATATGTGCATATTGACTTTGAGCAAGTGCAGTAAACGTTGCCTCTGACAATTCACGATCCGACTGACGGCTGAGTTCACGCCCCAACGCCATACGCACATGCCGGAGAGAAAACTCAAAAGCTACAGCAAGCAGTGCCCCGACAGTTAACGTAACAAGGGTAGAGTCAAGCCCAACCGCCAAATAGCGCCTCAAGACGACGATACTATAGATCGAGGATGTCAAGCCAAGTATATTGATAAACAGGCTGGCTGCAGCCAAATCAAAGGTCAATCGTAAATGCGCGCGCAGGCGACGAATCAGCTCTTTCATGTGTTAGGCAACCTGCACATCTATATTGGTGTCAGTCATTGTTGTTGCATCGGCAACATTATCCAAAATGGCAATTTCCTTGAGCCCCTTTCCATCAACACCTGAGGCAGTATCCTCATCAAAGAACACATGAGTCGTTGTGTCGCCGTTGGAAACAACAATAATCGCAGAACCACTATGGGTACCACTTTCAGTGAATGCTGCCTCCAGCTCATCCAGATTTCCATCATCTCCAAAGCCAAGGGTAAAGTTGCCACTGGCAAAATCAACCCGGTAATAATCGGCATCCGCCTGTGCTGCCAACTCTCTTAAGGTGGTTTCAACGTCTGTATTAAAGCCCTGAGCATCGGCTACAACAAGCGGCCCTGTGGTGCCAAGGGTTCCAAAGCTACCAATATCAAAAGCCAGTTTATCCTTACCCACCTCAAAATCGGTTACATGATCGGTGCCCTCTTCAGCAGAAGTGTACCTAAACCGGTCTACACCGTCTCCACCGGTAAGCGTATCACTGCCAGCCAAACCAGTCAGTTCATCCGCACCTGCCGTACCGATAAGGGTATCATCTTCCGTCGTTCCAATATCATCATTTACAATATTGGCCCTCGCCACGGAACCCGCTGAATTGACGGTGGCATTAGCCGCAGGATCATAGATCTCAACATGAAAGCCCTCCTGGGATTCGATATAATAGTCACCTGCGACATTTATGCTCAATTTCTGGCTCGACTCTCCTGACAGAAAAGTGAGTGTGCCCGACGGCAAAACCCCTCCTTCGAAATCATCTGCATCAGCGGGGTTGTCACCCTCGCCGACGAGGCGCCAAGAGACAGACGAATCAGAGTCAACATAGCCAACCCTTGCAATGGTAAATTCAAAGGTGGTTAACTGCCCGAGTGATCCCTCGTTTAACTCAACATTGTCTGCACTGATTGAGAACTGACTATCATCATTTTCAATCATTGCATCCACAGCATCATTTACAAGGGTTGCTCCTTCCGGGTTTTCAAGAGTTACTGTAAACCCCTCCCCATTACCCGGAACATTATCACCAACAACGGTAATTTCAATTGTTTGACTCAGTACACCATCACTAAGAACAAGGGATCCGGAAGGCAGGCCACCATTGCCCAGCAGGTCCTGTCCCGTTAGAAAATCGGCTACATCAGCCCAACAGGTGCCATTGCCGCTCACCCGCCAGTCCACTGTAACCTCGCCATCTGGAGGCCCTATTCGATCGACCACAAAGGTAAAAACGACCGTCTCCCCCGTATTCCCCTCTGGTCGACCCGGGTTCGAGGAGCTTATGGTAAGCGCGCTGTCATCATTTAGAATCGTTGTCGAAGCGGTACCAACAATAATATCAGCATTGGTCGGATCACTCAAAACAACCTGGAAGGATTCATCCTTTTCACCGTCAAAATCTCCCTTAATACTAATTGAGATTTGTTGAGTACTCTGCCCCACCGAGAAGCTAACCTCCCCCGAGGGGAAATAGCCTCCAAAGTCAATGGCCTGAACCGAATCCCCATCTGTTGTCACCACCTTCCATTTAACGCTTGAAGGCGCATCGAGACCGCCATCACGGGTAATAGTGAAGGTAAAAATTGTACTGTCACCAGTTGCGCCCTCCAACTTATCAACCTGATCGGCAGTAATAAACAGGGCCGCGTCATCGTTTTGAATTATACCCGACGCGGATGAGCCAATAATAGTAGAGCCAAAACCGGCATCACTAAGCGTCACGGTAAAGCCTTCATCATACTCGCCGGTATTATCGCCTCTGATGGGAACTGTAATAATTTTGGACATTTCACCATCTGCAAAGGTTACAGTATTGGTCATTTGTGCAAAATCAGCATTGTCTCCGGCATGGAGCCCACTGCCAACAACAGTCCAGGTGACAGTGGCGGTACCCGCGAAACTGCCACTGCGGGTAATTGCAAATGTAAATGGGGTTATGCCAGCATCACCCTCATCTTTATCGGCGTCTACGGCTGTAATGGTCAAACAATCATCATCGTTTAGAATATGCCCGGCCAAACCACTATCTACTAAATCGACACCAACTGAGGGGTCATAGAGATGCAGAGTAAAATCTTCATTGCCTTCGTTTTCCCCGTCCGGAGCGATATTAAGTGTAATAAACTTTTGACTTTCCCCTTCTGCAAAAACCACAGTACCGGAAACAGGACCGCTAAAATCAGCGGCGTCAACATCACCAGAAAGGGCCCATTTTGTACTGACCTCCCGAGTCAAGTCACCTGTCCTAGTGATCAAGTACTGAATTTGTCCACCACTTAAATCTCCCTCTACAGTAGTAGAATTGATTACTGAGAGCGTAAGATCAACATCATCTGTACGGATGAGCCCCGCGGCACTATCAGCAGCAGGATCAATTGAACTCCCTGCGCTGGCATTGTTTAAGACAACCGTAAAACCTTCATCATCTTCCACATCCCGATCACCTACGACACTCACGGTTACCGTGGCTTTATCCTGACCATCAACAAATGAAATCGTACCTGAAGTTGTAATAAAATCAGCCGAATTGGTACCTCCATCGACAATCTGCCAGTCCACTGAACTTTCCCCGGACAAGCTGCCACTACGGGTTACAGTAAAGAAGAAAGTTGACACAGCATCCGTACCTTCAAGGGAGTCAAGCCCGTCAATATCGCCCACAGACAGTGCAAAAACATCATCGTCGTTGACAATAGTTGTAGTGACATTTTTCTGGGTAAACGAATGGGTTAAACCATCCTCCGGCGCACTCAGAGTGAGAGTAAAATCTTCATCCGCTTCAAAATCAGAATCGCCTTTGACCTGTATCCTTATCTGCTGACTCATCACACCTTGGGCAAAAACCAGAGAACCACCTGGAAACACATTACCAACAAAATCATCCGCTGTAGCCAAACTAACCCCTGCCCCGGCAACCGACCACATTATGGTAGTCGCTGCCTCCGAGCCAGTACGCGTTACGGTGTACACATATTCGTTCACCCCATCACCCTCTACAGCGGGTAACGTTCCTGGAGCAACCTGCCATGCAACATCATCACTCATAATGGTGCCAGTTGCCCTGCCGACAATAATATCAGCCCCGATTGAGGCGTTGGATAAATGTACAGAAAACGCTTCGTTCTGTTCAATTAAAATGTCGCCTGCAATTGAAACCGTAATGGTTTTAGTCGTTTCATTAGCTGCAAAATGGAGCGATCCTCCAGGGAAATCATCACCTACGAAATCGTCCACATCTACCGCGCCGTCGGGATCAACGCTCCAATCTACATCGACCTCCAGAAGACTATTGCCTGTACGTTCCACTGTAAAGGTAAACGTTGTGACATCGCCAACACCTCCTTCCTGATGAACCGCATTGGTCGCAGACAAACGCAGGGATGCATCATCATCAAGGATTAAGGCATCCGCAGTATTATTAGCAAAAACAACATCGGCTGGCCCTGACAACGTCAAGCGAAAGCCCTCATGTACCTCTCCGTCAAAATCACCTTGTAGCTGCACCCGAATTGTCTGACTCGTATCAGTTGAATTAAATGTGACCGTACCTGAGGTTGCAACAAAGTCACTGGCATCTGTTGGGGCAGCACTTACACCTGAGATTGACCAGTTGAGAGTCTGCAAGCCGGACAGGTCACCACTTCTCGTTACCACAAAATCAATATAATTTGAGTCTCCCGGATCCCCTTCCACCTGATCAGCAACACAACTGACAGCAAACACTATATCATCGGCCTCAATCGTACCTGTTGCTGAGGCCGTAGCAATTGTTAGCCCGGTACTGGGCTCCGACAAGGTCACCTGAAAGTTTTCATCAAGCTCGGCTAGGTCATCTCCTGAAACGGTAATAACCAAAAGGGTATCGGCCTGATCTGCGGGCAGGAGGAGAGTACCGTTTGGCAAAGCACCACCAAAATCATCCCCATTGGCCGGGTTGTCGCCGCTTCCTGTTACCTGATAACTAACGGTTTCAGCTTCACCCAGATAGCCTGTACGATGCACATTAAAGGTGTAAGTAACAGTACCGTCATCACCTTCAGCCTTCACGGCATCCACAGCGGATATGACGACGCTCGAATCATCATTGACGATTGTTGCATCAGCTGTTGCGGTAAGAACCGCACCGTTGACACCTGCTGAAAGGGTTACAGTAAATAGTTCATCTGTTTCAACATCCAGATCACCTACAACATTAATTGTAATTGTTTGGCTTACTTGACCATCCGTAAAGGTAACTTTGCCACTTGGTAAACCATCGTTGTCAACCAGTTGATCCACACCGCTAAAATCTTCAATGGACGCGGTATCTGACGACAACCTCCACTCAACACTACCCGTACCGCTGGTATCGCCTGAACGGCTTATTGTAAAGGTAAACGTCGTCTCACCTGAATGATCTTCAAGAGCTTCGCTTTGATCTACAACAATATTGAACACAGCATCATCGTTTATGATAGTACCTGTTTGCGTGTGGGTTGTTATGGTATCGCCAGTCGTCCCGGCGCCAAGACTAATGGTAACCGTATAATCCTCATCGGTTTCGGCTGCGGTATCCGCGTTCGAGGTAACGGTAAAGGTTTTGCTTAATTCACCCGGCCTAAAGGTCAGCGAACCGGTAGGCAGTGACCCACCAAAATCTGCAGCATCAGCAGTATCTGTTGCAACTGTCCAATTTATAACCTGATCCTGTACGGTAGAGTGACTTCTGGTCACGGTAAAGATCTGGCTTCCACCTTCTGCCAAATCGGGGCCCGCACTTAATGCAAAGGTAGCATCGTCATTACCAATAACGCCCTCCGCTTCAATATCAATAAGGTTATCTATTTCTACAAAATTACTCAGTTGTATCGTGAAGTTTTCAACATCTTCGGGAATGATATCTCCCACAACGGTAATATCTATAGTTTTGGTCGTTTCTCCCACATTGAAGGTTAGCTCTCCAAAAGTATCTCCGCTAAAATCAGCTGCAAGCGCGCTAGCATATGCTAACGTCCAATGGGCAGTTGAAATAACACTTGTGTCACCTGACCGAGTCACCGTAAAGGTTAATACCTGCTCACTATCGCTTTCAGTTAACGCTGCATCACCAATAGCCAAACTATTATCATCATTGATTATTGTCAGTTCTGCTGTGGCTATTGAATGTGGATTATTAATCTCCGGATTTGGATCTGTCAGGATGTCTTTGTAAACAACAACCCGGAAGCTTTCATTGTTTTCATCTATAAGATCTCCATTGACCAAAACACTGAACTGTTCACTCAAATCACCATCTGCAAAACTCACGGATCCTGACGGCAAACCGCCGTTGTTCCCCAGACTGTCCCCGGTGGAAAAATCTGACCCGTCGGCAGGGTTTTCTCCGACGGCTTCAACCCGCCAATAAACAGTTACCGGACCGGAATAACCGGTGCCAGTACGGTCTAAGGTAAAAGAGAAGGTCTGATCCGCACCCTCATCATTTTCCCCCAGACTGGTCGTCTGAGGAGTCAGTGTATAGCTTATATCATCATCTTTTACAGTGCCATCAAGTGCTATGCTTGTGGATATTCCGCTATAACCGTCGTTCCAGGCCGTATTGTTTCTAGCGTAGCTCTGAAAGCGCACCGCTACCCCTGTCTCATCAACCGGCGTGTTTAAAGTGATGGTAAAATTTTCATCAGCCTCTACCGTGGCGTCGTTTACGAAAAAGTCTTTAAGGGTCACTGTCTGGATGGCGTCACTACTATAGCTTGCATCAAGGGCCTCTAGGGTAAAGCTACCACTGGTGCTAGTGAAATCGCCATTCGTAGTGGAGCCATTGGTAATAGTATAGCCGATGGTTATGGCCACATCGGTGCGGCCAGCCCGAATCATATCAAAGGTAAGATCGTTACCTTCATAGCCCTCAACATTTAGATTTGTTTCATAATCATCACTACTACTCGTATCCCAACTACCTATCCAAAGGCGGATATCATCATTTTTAAGCGTTATCTGCTGCTCAAGATAATGATTCCCGGTGGAGATATCGATATTGGCAGGCCCATAGCCATTTTGATCAGCAGCGTCATCACCATAGACATCATACTGCCACGTTTCTGCGCCTTTGGCCTCCAGCAGACGAAAGGTGAAGTTTTCATCCCTTTCTACATAATTATCACCGTTAAAAGTGATAGTGATCTTCTTCTCCGTCTCACCCGAAGCAAAATACACATTGCCGGATGTCCAGCCTAATTGGGCAAACTTTGCGTTATAACCATCATAATTGGCCACGTCAGCGACTGAAACATTGTGGAGTTCAGAATCCGAGAAAGACCAAGCAATTGTCGAGGAGTAATCAAGAGCAGCCCCATGCTGAGCGCTACGACTAATGGTAAAGGTTAGAGTATTACCATTATTACCCGAACTATAGGCTGCATCTGCTGCGGTCCCCTCAAAAAGTTCTGTTTGATCAACCGAAAGAGTTATTAAAGAAGAGGGCTCGTTGTCATAGACATGGGCTGTATCGATGCTCCCTATCGCAGGAGTTTCCAGATCTTGATCCACCTCGCCAGCATCTATATTTTGGGGATTTGTAAGATGAATTGACAAGTCTTCACGCCAGGTTTCGGAGAAATCGTCATCAACGGTTACAACTGTTATGGTCTTACTTGTCTCTCCGTCAGCAAAGGTAAGCGTGCCGCTCCAGGTGGCTGTGTCAGCATCATAACTTGCCACCCCATTTTCCGGATGCGGATCGTTCACATCGTTAGGATCAAGCTTATACCAAAGTGTAGAGTCATTATTACCCTCATTCGTAACCTCGGCTCCACGAAAGGCGAGTGCCCAGTCAACGGTGTCGGTACCACGGCTATCACCCTGCCTGGTTACCGTATAGGTTAAGGTTCCTCCTTCGGTCACATCATTAACAAAGGCATCAAAGCGGGTATCGTCGTTAGTAATATAGCCGATGTTATCGTCCCGATCCGCGGTATCATTGGAGTCAACACTACTCCCTGGGGAGGGGTTTTCAAGGAACACGCTGAAGCTTTCGTCAAATTCACCGGTATCATCCGGCTTGGTGTAGATGGTAATATATCCCCATTCTTGGCCATCTTCAAAAGTCACAGTCCCAGAGGCAAGCGCCCCGGTTTCTCTGACATCAGAACCATCTGCAAAATCATCGACTGTAGCACGGAATTTCGATATTGCTTGCCAGTCTACCGAAGCATGGCCGGAGGTAGTAATTCCCCTTTGCACGGCAAAGATATGGGCAACTAAATCATCACTGCCACCATCGGCTACGGTGTCGCCTTCAAAATGTTTACTCAACAGTGTATGATTCCCTTCAGCTTGAACTTCCCGATTCAATACTCTGAACACGGCCTCATCGCGCTCTATAGAGGTGTACAGATAGTTGGTATCTGTTCTTTCTTGATTATCACAGATATCATTTTGCATATAGACACGGATTAAAGCGGTGCCATCTGGGGTATCAGGATTATCATAAACAACATTGATCTGATCAGAACCATTTGTAGCTGTGATTGAAGTCACAAACCACTCGTCATTTTCTATTCCATCATCGCCTGAAAGAGTTACAGTAAATGTTTTTACTGACTCACCTGCGCTAAAAGAACCGTTACCAGTGGGCATCACATTACCCGAAAAATCCTGCCCATTAGCCCGATCATACTCATACGCTTGATCAAGCAAATCATACACAAGCACAACACTGTTTGTCGCTGGATCTACGGGGCCAACCGACCAGGTAAAATCTGTCACTTTGTTTAAGTCACCAGAACGCGTAACAGTATATGTGTAGGTCGTTGACTCCCCGGCTTGAGCCTCTCCCTTGCTGTAATCATCCACTGAAAGCGTCAAGAGAGTGTCGTCATCGACTATCTGGCTTTCAAAACTCCCCTTAGCACCAATACTTGAACCAGAATTTGCGTCAGACAATTCGACATTAAAAGTTTCGTCTGCTTCAACACTACCGACGCCACTATCACCATATCCATAGACTGTAATAGTTTGCGTGGCTATGCCGCTGGCAAAGGTCAGGGTACCACTCGGAGTAAGTTGCGTTGACGAACCGTTGCTGAAATCAGCACTGTCTGTCGTACCATGGACAACAGCCCAGTCAACCGTTGTAACCTGATCAAGATTACCGGTCCGGGTTACGGTATAGGTGTAGGCCACTCCAGTACCATAGCCATTATCGCCTTCTACAAGGCTCGGTGTCCCTGCGGTGATATTAAGCTCGGCATCATCATTTACAACAAGGCCACTGGCAACCGCCGTGCCAATTTCTGTTCCCGTTGAAGCATCAGACAACGTCACTTGCAGTACTTCATCATTTTCAACAATCGCATCTCCAACAACGCTAATGCTTACTGTTATGTTCGATTCCCCAGGAGCAAAGGTTACTGTACCGCTTGGGAGTCCACCATTACCCCCTAACTCATCGACTCCTCCGAGAAAATCATCTGCAGTGACAGAATTGATTCCACCACCCACACGCCAGTCAACCGTACTCTCCTGATCCAGGTTGCCACTGCGGGTTATGCTGAAAGTATATGGCACAAACGGTACTACCGGTACACTTACATCTGTTCCCGGCACTGTTTGATCAGCAATGCTGAGGGTATAGGTGCCCTTAATGTCTCCCGAAGACCCCGCGGCCAAATAATACTCTCCCGTTGACGGCGCTACAAATATTGACTGCGAGTTATGGTTCGCCCCATTATTGTCATTACTATGGCCCAGTGCCTTACCATCACTATCAAAAAGACCATAGAAGCAACAATCATCCAAGGTTCCTTTATCAGAGGGACTTCCCTCAAGATCAACCTGGTAGGTGTGCCCAGCAATTAAATGGACAAGGTACCAATCCTGCCCCTCCCCCCACTCAGTAAAATCTCCTATTTCGCCCACGACAACACCTTCGGAAGAAACAGAAAAACCACTCGTTGTATCCTGAGGTACTTCCCCGGATGTGATCAAAGACGAGTTCCCCTCATTTTTCGTTGCCTGGAGCGAAGCAATACTAACGCTTGCATCATCGTTGGTCAAAATGGTGGAAGCAGACGCGGTATCGAGTGCAGTATTTGCGGGTGCACCGGATAAAGTGACGGTAATTTCCTCAGCGCTTTCAAAAACTGAGTCGCCTTTGACATTGATAACAATATCAGCAGTTGTCTGACCATCTAAAAAATGGATGGTATTGGTTGTCAGCTGACCATCTGTAAGGTCTGTTGCCGGATCGAAACCATCGCTCCCGGTGATTGTCCAGGTCAACTCCCGAGCACCATCCAGCGTGCCCGTACGGGTCACTGTGTAGGTGAGTGTACTGTCTGTATTTCCTTCGGGCCGGGTCATAGTCGATGTACTGATACTAAAGCTATCATCATCACTCAGGATCGTCACGCTACCTGTACCTGTTGTAATGGTGCCGTTTACTGGACTGGACAGAACGACTTCTAAAGTTTCATCTTCTTCAAGATCAATATCACCCTGAACATTAATGGTAATAACCCTATTCGATTCGCCTATGGCAAAATTAACTATCCCACTGGGCAAACCACTGTTAACGGCAAGAGCATCCTGATCACCGATAAAATCCCCGCTGGTAAGGCCGGTGGCACCACTGACTTTCCAATCGACACTACCCGTACTGCTGGTATCGCCACTTCTTGTTACGGTAAAGGTAAATGGAGTCGCCCCACCCCCTCCCTCCGCCGCAGCAACAGGGGCTGCAAGGGCATAATTTGCATCATCGTTGAGGATTACAGTCGAAGCAGTATCTGTGGCGATAGCACCGGCACTCTGGTTACTGAGGGTAAGGGTAAAGGTCTCATCATTTTCAACAAGAGTGTCACCTATCACATCAAAAACAACGGATAGCTGGTCCTCACCTTCGGCAAACGTTAAGGTCCCTGAGGGCAGAAAAGCGCCTGTAATATCAGAAATCCCAGCACCATCAGTACCTGTTACAACGTAATCAATAGTGGCACTACTGCTCAAGTCGCCACTCCGCGTTACGCTAAAGCCGATCTGTGTCGTCCCCACTGACGATTCAGCAATCGAGGGATTTGCTGCACTCACCGCAAATTCCTGATCGTCATTGAGAATATCCCCTACCGCTGTTACATCAACAACATCCTTAGAATCCCCCCCTACAAGAGCATTGCTCAAGGTGACGGTAAACTCCTCATCAGTCTCAGTATCGGTATCACCTGAAACCGGAATTACCAGTGTTTTAGAGGACTCACCCACATCAAAGGAAATGGTACCTGATGGCAGGCTACCCGAAAAATCAGCTGCATCAGCCGCATGTACCCCCGAACCGGTAACAACCCAGACCACAGTAGCAGCCAGACTCAAATCACCAGCTCTAGTCACAGTAAAAACAAAATCAGTCTCGCCTGTATCGGCTTCATTGTTTTCAGCCGATACAGCTGCAATGCTAAAACCGGTATCATCGTTGACAATGGTTACCGTAGCCGAGGAACCACTTATCTCCGTTTGCTCATCTGGATTAATGAGTACAACATCAAACAATTCATCTTTTTCGACCCGATCATCGGTTGCAACCAGCACCGTAACTTGGGCGGTCGTCTGACCGACGTCAAAAGTCACTGTTCCTGAAGGCAGACCGCTACTAATACTGCGTCCATTCTGACCGGCAGCAAAGTCGGAAACCGAAGCATAATCCCCCTCGCCTCCCACCTGCACCTGCCAATCTAGGCTCGAAGCTATAGAAGTGTCGCCGGAACGAGTAACAATAAAGGTGAAAGCCGTTTGCGTGTTATCAGCAGGCTCACCTTCATCTTGAGAACTTGACACAGCGACAATACTTACAGCCGCATCATCGTTCACAACGAGGGTCTGTGCCGTATCCGTTACGATCGAGGTATGACCAAACCCAGGGTTATCATGAGGATTTGTAAGTGTTACCGTTAACGTCTCATCCGCCTCTTTGACGGCATCGCCCTTAAGAGTCAGACTGATAACTTTTGAGGTTTCATTCTCTCCAAAGCTCAGACGGCCACTCAATACAGTACCAGCTGCAAAGTCATCAACATCCAGCCCCGCTGCCGCCCAATCTATAGCAACAGGACCTGCCAAAGCACCTGTTCGAGTAACGGTAAACTGAAGTATTTGAGTACCTGAAACACCCCCCTCGGTGACCGCGCTTTGTTCTGCAACAATGGCAATACCAATATCATCTGCGGTAATTGAACCAGCTGCCGCAACAACATAAATATCCGCATTGCCGTCGGCATTCGACAGGGTAACAACAAAGTTTTCATTGAGTTCAATTTCGGTATCACCGGAACTCAGAAACTGTATATCCTTCGAGGTCTCACCGCTGGCAAAGCTCACTGTTCCTGTGGGGAAATCCCCTCCAAAATCATTTGCATCGACAGACTCTCCGTCTGCACCAGTTACGGCCCAATCCACTGTCGTCATACCGGTTAGCACCCCGGTTCTGACAATGGTAAATGTATGGAGTCTGTCCCCACTATCCCCCTCGAGAAGATCAGGTGTAGCTGAAGAAACAGCCAAGCCAACATCATCATTTACAATAGTTCCGTCAATACTCGCAACTCCAAGAGTAGAACCAAGGGACGCATTACCTAAGCTAACGGTAAAACCTTCATCACCTTCAACCTTAAAGTCACCAGTAATTTGAACCTCAATCTGTCTAGAAGACTCACCGGGAGCAAATGTGACAACCCCAGAGACTGCGGAAAAATCATCTGCATCAACCGCTACGTCACCTCTGCCAGCAATAGACCACTCAACCGTCGAACTGGTTTCTAAACTGCCGGTCCGGGTGATGTTAAAAACAACCTTGCCACCAATTGCACCCCCTTCCAGCGAGGTTGTCGCCACCGATTCAACAGAAAACAGATCGTCGTCATCAGCAATGATAGCACTTGCCGACTCTTTACCCGCAACAATCTGCGAACCTTCACCGGGGGTTTGCAGGGTTACAGTAAACTCTTCATCCCCCTCTAACTGAACATCACCAGAAACGGCAACAGTTAAGGTCTTCGTTGTTTCTGATGGATTAAAAACAACGGCACCAGAGGGTAAGCTCCCCCCAAAATCAGCTGCGTCAGCACCATTTATGCCGCTTCCACCAACGGAATAGGCAACAGTAGCAGTGCTGCCTGTATTACCCGTTCGTGTTATGGTGAAAGTAATAAAAGTCTCACCAGACTGGCCTTCGGCTGTTACGGCATCAACAACTTCAATGGAAAAACCAGCATCATCGTTATAAATGGTACCTGCAACATCAGCGACGACAATGTCGGCACCAGAACTGGCATTTGACAATGTTATGGTAAAGTTTTCGTCACCTTCAATAGTACTATCTGCCACAACCTCAAAACTGACAATTTTAGAACTTACACCAGGGGCAAAAGTCACACGCCCAGAAGGGAAGACTGCCCCGGCAAAGTCGGAGGCCTGCACACCATTTATATCCGTTGGGGACAAGGTCCAATCCACACTCACTTCGGAATCAGTGATGTCAGAGCGATACACCGTAAAACTAAATGAAGTAGTACCCGTATGTCCTTCAATGAGCGATAAGTTTGTGCCTGAAACAGAAAAACCCGCTTCATCGTTGAGTATAATTCCCTGCGCCGAACTGTTGAGAAGAACAGCACCGGATCCCGGAAGAGAAATTACCACCTCATAGGTTTCTGCAGATTCATAGTCAACATCTGCTAAAGGCGTCACCGTGATTATTTTTACCGTCTCCCCAGCGCTAAAAACAACCGAGCCGGAAGGAAAAACAGATCCAAAATCCTCAAGAGAGGCGGACGAACTCCCCTCCCCCTGCACAGTCCAATTAACAATCGTTGTCTGATCAAGATTGCCGGAACGAACAATTTCAAAGGTGTGGCCCTGGGTGGTGCCGTTTCCCTCAAGACGTATAGCATCAACGGCTTCTATCTTAATTGCAGCATCATCCTGGCGAATTGTAGCAACAGCCGTTCCGTTTTGAATAGTGAGATTGCCACCCGGATTCAAAAGAGAAACTTCAAATTCCTCATTGCCTTCAAGAAGACTATCTCCAGCTATATTTATTGTTACAGTTGCCTTGCTTTGCCCTACTGCAAATGACACTGTTCCGGTTGAGAATGCGCCTCCGGCAAGATCAGAATCCTGTATCTGAGATTCACCAAATGGTGCCACAGCATAATCAACATCGGTTGCCGACAATAAACTACCGGTACGGGTTACAACAAACTGAAATACCGAGGAGGAGGAACTACTGCCCTCATCCTGCATCGCATCAACAACACTTATACTGACAAGACTATCATCGTTAAGCACTTTCATCACGGCAGTATCAGTAAGAATCTGAGTACCCGCAGGTGGCTCAGATAAAACCACTGCAAAACCTTCATTGGGACCGGAGGCATTGTCACCTGCCAGTTCAAGACGTATGGTTTTTGTCACTTCACCTTCTGCAAAAGATACTGTGCCGGAAGGCATTCCATCGTTATCGGCCAAACCGTCCTGGCCTGACACAAAATCCGTAAGGGACACGGGGCTCCCACCATAGGAAATTGCACGAAAGTTTATTACAGCGGCGGTACCAATGCCAACAGACCTTGTCACCGTAAAGGTAGCCATTACTGTTTCACCAGCAGCCCCCTCAACTAGGCCTCCACTGTCGGCCGTAACCTGATAACCAACTTCATCGTCATGAATTATAGTATTGGCAGTAACAGTTGACCCAAGAAACAAATTAGTACCGGGCCCACTAAGCGTCACCGTGAGCGTTTCATCTCCCTCAATCAGATAGTCGTCAACAACTGTAACGGTGATGATTTTCGACAACTCACCGTCAACAAAATGCACAGTACCCGACGGCAAATCGACTCCACCAAAATCCCCCCCAGAAACGTCACCTCCCACTTGCCAATTGACACTGGAATCGCCGATAGCATTACTTCTACTGACCACAAATTGTAGAACCTGCCCGCCATCATCGTCCCCTTCACGAACCGAGGCCTGCAGAGCAACTACTGACGCTACAGCTTTTTCGGGGGAAATGACTTGTGGCACATCTTCAGGCGGGGTAACCAAAACCGGTCCATCTGGATCAACAACAGGAGTAATTACATGAGGTCCAGCGGGCGACCTGTCATCCTTTTCAGGTCCATGGGGCCCTGCTAACTTCGGCAGTGTGCTATCAAACACCGGCACATCCGCAAGCCCATCCCCACCCTGATCAATACCGGCAGGTACTACTCCCGAGAACCCCTCTGCTTCCCCTGGAATATACTGCGGATAATTATTTATATTTCCTGGTAGATCCTCATCATCTGCCCCTTCCTCATCCTTCTCAGCATCCCACTCTGCGAGCACAGTCCCGATGGGATCCCCATCGGTTACCTCGTTTGCATCCATTGCTATCCGGACGAAACTCTCCCTCACCTTCTGGGCAAGACCCTCGATCTGCAAGGGATTAAAGCCCAAGTCAGTGGCCATTTTACAGGCTAATTCAACAGAGCTCTCTACAGCCTCTAGGTACGCTGTACCACCGGCTTGAAGTTGGCCAAAAAGTTCATGTGCCGCATCATGGGCCTCAATCTCCATACGCAAAAGATCAACTTCTGGAGTATGAACACCTTCTAACTCGTTATTTTTCAACAGATTTAAAATAAGTGCTTCTTTTGCTGCAGTAAAAAGTGTACCGGCTTCTTCCTCAACAAGCCCTAAAGAAAAAACATACTCCAAGGCTCTATCACTGGCGACCGTAAGGGCTTCAGTAACATTACCACCTTGGGCAAGAACAGAATTAAAACTATCTTCGGCTATGTTAAGAATTTGATCTAGTACGTTACTATTTTCTGCCATCAGAATACTCCATACTCAAATTTTCTATCTGCAAAAGCTGTATCAACCGCTGCACGCATCCTGGGGGGTGAAGCAACTTGCCCCAGCCAACGCTCTTATTTTTCCAACAAGGTCATTACCCGTTTCCCTGTAACAATTTCTACTGCTTTCTTTGCCTAAGGCAGGTTTTCCCTGGAGTAACAGACGAGGTCTTTGGTCCGCCGGCTAATCTATCTCAACTGTTTTTGAAACTACCTCTAGATCGAGTCTTCCCATGGAATAAATCAATGAATACGCGAAAATGAGCGAGTCAGCCTCGGCTGCCGCCAGTTCACTCTGCGAATTAACCAGGGTTGTCTCTGCCGCTAAAACTTCCAAAAGAGTTCGTCTACCAGCTTTACGTTCTTCTTTAGCCAGACGTAAAAATTCAGCGGCGATATTCACCTTATTTTGCAAGAGAATACTATTCTCTTTTACCGTTCGAATATTCCTCCAGGCAACCCGAACACTTCGTTCAATTTCCCGGAGAACTGATTTCTCGGCTTGCTCGCTGGCATGTAGATCTTTTTTTGCGGCTTTACTATATTTCAGACCGGACAGGCCCAAATTAAGCGGATAACTCAATTCCAGCATAAACCGATCATCTCTTTTCGTTCCCAAAGTTCCATCAAGATCGTGGTCTCGACTCATCTCTCCCATAACGAAGAGATTTGGATAGAATCCCCGGGCTTTTTCGTAATGAATTTTTTCAGCCAACGTTTTTGAACGAAACGTACCGACCTTAACACTTGGATTTTCTACGAGTGCAATGTGTATCGCATCCTCAAGGGTTGTAGGCAGGAGAGAGTCAGGAATTGATAGCTTTTGATCAAAATTCAGAAATTCTGCAGCTTGTTTGTAAATTGCATCAACTCCAGACATTGCTATATCTAAATCCGCATTTGCCCGATTGTATCTTGCCTGGGCTCCTGCCAGTTGCGTTTTTGCCTGGAGGACATTACTCGAATAGCCCCGGCCCTTCTCAACCAGCATATTTTCCATTTTGGTCTGTTTAAAAATATTCTGAACAGACTGTTCTGAGTATGCTATGAGTTTACGCGCCTTTTGTACTTGAACAAATACACCTAGACCATCCATCAACAAACGATCTCTTACCACTTCAAGCCTAGCTTTTTTTTGCTGCACACTAAAAGAATCAGCTGCAATTTCAGAGTTACTTTCTCCAAAATCGGTCACAAGCTGCCTTAACTTAACACTAAACTTCTGCGGCGTTTCATCTGTGGCAACCCCATCCGCTGGGTTATAATGTTGTACGCCATAGCTATAGGAAACGTCTACGTTCGGGAGCCAACTGTCCCTAAATTTTGCTTTACTACGTTCCTGGGTGGAAAAAAATTCTTCTTGTGCAGAAAGCAAATCCGGGTGTTCCTGCAAAACAACCTCAAGACCTCGCACTAACCCCCCAGCCAACCCCAAAGAAGAGTGACCTAGAATAAATAGTGCTGTGATTAAAATGATTCGTTTCACTGAAACCTCCGACTTAATTTGTTAATAAATTAATTTTCCACATAAACTGTATGCCACTCGCCAAACGTGTATGGCGCCTTATTCCATCCCTACAAATACAAGGCATATCCGCTATCTTTTTCTCTCGTAAACAACCAAAAACCGACAAAACCCCATGCATTTCACTACAAATGCAGTTATATCGTAGGTAGACATCAATAATCAAATTTTATTAAAAGAATCATAAATTTTGATACTTTACAAGAGTAAAAGCCTAAATCTAGCAATCAGCAACCCTATTATTTCAAGACTTGCCTCGGCACCTACTGCACTACCACAACACCACAACACCACATAGTAGTACTGTAGGTTTGTTATACGCTATCTTTAAGACGGATACAAGTCAAGCAAAAGCTCAACATTTCAGGCCCCAAATTTTCACCCTAAACCGAGAGACCATGATGTCACAACAGCAGATCACACATATAAACCTAACATCACAAGCGAACAAAACAGACGAGAAGCAGCAACTCGAGTGATACCCTTAACCCCGTCTGCCTGAGCAACTGCCGCTGGATTCAAGTAATAAGTGTCACACGCTTACCAATGCAGATGAAACCACAGGACAGGTCCTGAAAGAACCCAGTAAAGCCGGTTCCCCGGGGGTGGGAATTACTGATCCGGGATTATTAACAAAGAGCTTAAACACCGTGCCGCGAACAGTAGCCCTGACAACTGTCCTTTTTTGGCTATCTACAAATTGATAGAGTCTTGCCTGACAACTATAGAAAGTATTGTAAAGCGAAATTTTGTTGAAATTGGTTGCAGCTCGAAAGGAAAGGCAGAACTTCTAAAGTTGAGTTATAAATAGATAAAGTTCCTGCGCCGCCCTAAGACCGGAGAAAGAGGGCTCGCAATACTTCATATCAAAAGAGCGCTGCTTTGAAGGCTGGATCTCGTGCTTGTCGGATGTGTAAGCCTTAACAATCAATCAATGGGTTTTAAAATGACAAATATTATTTTAGCGCTAGTAATTGTAGGGTTCGTTTCAAGCACTTGTTATGGAGCGAGAGTGTCCTGTAAGTCTTTCAGTAGCCAAGCAGAAGCCCAGAGTTACTACAATGCAAAAGGGAAAGGCTGGAAATTGCTAGATCGCGATAAAGATGGTGAAGCGTGTGAATGTTTACCTGGTGGTTCAAGTTATGGGGACAGTAGGTGTAAAACCTGGCGAAAAAAAACAGAAAACAAGTCCTGGCCCACAGCATCACAGGTCAAATGGGACGTGTAGGTACTAAACCATAGAGCCAAAACCGAGTGATAATGAACTGATCGCAGATTAGTTGCTCCGTTTGATCACTACATATCGCACATGGGGTTTGGCTTATCCTTCCTTTATTTACGCTAATGTGAAAGGGTTTAAATGGAATCACAAAAGAGTATATCGAATCTACAGAAAGCTGGAATTAAACCTGCGGATAAAGCAAAACAAACGATTAAAACGAGAGAAGCCTGGGTAAGCGCTCCAGGAACTACACCTAATATAGGTGTACTACTCTAGGGATTCAACTACATGTTAAAACTAGACCAAACTGATTCTTGATATTGTTTCAATCTCAGTGACAGAGAGGCTGCTCGGCAGCAGTTTTCTGTAATCCTCTACATCCTCGGCAAAAGGTAATTTCTCAAAGAGATACCGAAGATATTTGTAAGGCTCAAGCT
>NVXR01000050.1 GCA_002733995.1 Desulfotalea sp.
TGTATTCCCGCAGGATATTGTTGGCTTCATCACGATCCTGTAAGGCAAGTCTGTCGTCGCGGATAATATGGGTGGTCGCAATCAGGGTATCTCCCTCATTCTTCTCGACCTTTGCTAAAAATCCATCCCATCGATAGGTAAAGGACTGTTTATGGACTACGAACTCAGTATCAGTAAATTCAATTACAGCGGTAATCCCCCGAAAAAAAGTAGTACTCAAAAATAGAATTTTTAAGCAATTGAAATAACATGAGAATTCTCAGGAAAAGCCAAGATGTAGCATAGTCAGATACTTGGGATATTAAAAAAAGCATAGGGTGGCGTCTTGATAGCTGATCTTTGCCATGAACATGGTATTAGCAGTGCCACATTTTACAACTGGCGTTTAAGATACGGTGGCATGGATGCTTCGGTGATGCACGAATGAAAGAGCTTGAAGAAGAGAATCGTTACCTAAGAAAAGATGGATGCTGAAGAGCGAGTAAAATCTTGAACCATTCAAGAGGCGATGGCTAAAAAGTGGTAAAATCACGTCTTTGACGTGAGATGGTGGTAACTGCAGTTGGGGCTAGTAATATGAGTATTCGCCGGGTATGCGCATTATTTTTAATAAGCGAAAACTGTTATAGAGATAAGAGGAAATTGTCGAGTGATAATGAACCAAAATCACAGATTGGTTGCCCTGCTTAGAAATGATTACCCTCAAATAGCCACCTGTGATAACTCAATTTTGGTGCTGGAATCCTAATATTTAAAACGTAATTCTTTCAATCTATGTGACAGGTTATAGCTGGAGAGGAAGTGGACGTTGACTTACGACCTGTTTGGGTTGGTTTGCAAAATGTTTGTTCTAATGGCTTTTGGAAGGTGTGGGGCAGCGGTTTGCTATGGCTTGCTGGGGGCAATCTTTAAAGGCCCCGTGTGTGGGCGTTAGGGGCCTTGTGAGATTGGTGTTTAGTAAGAGGCATCACAGATGCCAGATGTTACGTATTCGCTTGCAAACGTCCATTCGCCGTATGTTTGGATGAATGTGAGGCTTACATATCTGTCGTCCTTACTTTTGTATTCGGCGCAATACCAGATACATGTAGTAGAGACGTAATTGTTGGATGTATAGGTATTCACATCGGTTGGGTTCTTACAATTGGGGCCGCTCTCGCGTGTGAACTCATAATTTACGTTCTTACTGCTACCACCTATGCCACTACTTCCTCCGTCACACCCGATAATTGCCACTAAAGCGAACAGCATTAGTGCTATTGTCGCTAATTTCATAATTTCACTCCATAATATTAATAATAAAGAAAAGATAGGACTCCAATTTGTCTATCGTCGATACGTACTATTACTCTCCAGTCTCCAAGCATTTCTGTGTTGTATTCGCTTAAGCTCGAAATCCTGTTCAGGACACCTGGCTTGTCTAGTTTGAACCAAAAGTAAAATTCTCTGGGTAAGGTTTTTAGAATTTGGAAATGGTCTGAGTCTGTTCGGATAATGCCAGAATTGTTTTTTATCCAATCCACGGTAATTAAATGTGTGCCGGCGGATATTTCTGTACACTGAATTTGAAGGTGAATGGAGTCTCCTGCCTGGAATTCCTCAAGACGCTGCTTCAGTGTACTGTCTGCGAAGGTATTAAGTGTACAATTAGAGTGTGCAGGTGAGGCAATAAGCAGAAATAAAAAGAGCAGTATGTATCTGTGCATAAGTCGATCCTGTAGTCTCTAACGTTTATTATTCAAGCACTATGTAAATACGTTTCAAATGAGCAAGCCCCACGTCCTGACAGGTCACTTTTCTACTGAAACTAACATCGTCTAGGGGACGAAATTATTAGGAGCTGTCTCGGGAGGGGCCAGGCCCTCGATGTTTCCGGTAAATATTAGCTTTGCCATGACGGTCTTTTGGCTAGCCTAATAGGAGAATTTTCAGAAAGCATATGTCAGTCTTGTCTGACTGCATGAACGATATCACCAAACACATCTATTAGAACAATATCCGTATTATACATGAAAGGTTTCATTGAGTCGCCTGTAATCCTGCACTTTTTGGGATGGCTTGATTGAAATAAATTTTATCTTTGGCATTCCATTTCATCAGTTGAGGGGTACTTTTTGTTTGCTTCCCAGAAGCTTGTTGGAGATGTCTCTAAAGTAGGCGAAATATATAAATATCCCATTTATTCAGTTGTACAAGGGGAGATATTGAGATAACCTGTCATGTAGATGGTGCAGAGTGGTCGCGTCTGCTACCTGACCATTGCATAGGCGTACAAGATTAATGCTTGCTGGCTTTATTTGATTTTGTGCTTGTAAATTATATTATGTAATTATTGTTGTCAATTCGTAGTGATATCAGGTGGTAATGATATTAATTGTATTGTATGAAGTTGATGGCACGTGGGTTTTGCCTTATCTAGAGGGCATGGGCACGCGAATACGAACAAACTCTTGAAGGGATAGGTAACTTGTGAATATTAAAAGTATGACTCTTAAAATAAAGCTGATCGCTGGTTTCGCCACAATACTCGCATTATTATCAATAGTTTCAGCTGTGGGCTTTTACGCTTTAAACCAAGGTTCAACTGGATTTTCTCAATATCGCGAGATGGCTCGTGATGCCAATCTGTTAGGACGCCTTCAGGCCAATATGTTGATGGTGCGGATGAACGTCAAAGATTTTATAATCACTGGCAGCGATAAGGATAAGCAGCAGTATCACGAATATTTGCAGAAAATGGAGAAGTTCTTAGATATTGCTCAGCATGAAATTAAAGACCCTGGTCGTGCTCAAAAAATTGATTTTACTGACGTTGCTCATTCAAAATATGACGAAGGTTTTAGTGCTATCGTTGGGTTGAAAAATCAGCGAAACAGTTTGGTTAATGGTCTTTCCAATAAAAACGGACCGAAGATGGAAAAGCTACTTACCAAAATAATGGAATCTGCAGAAGAGGATGGTGATATTTCTGCTGCATTTCATAGCGGTCTTGCAATGAAACATATGCTTTTGGGGCGTGTGTATGTGATGAAGTTTCTCGATACCAACAAACAAAAGACTGTAGATCGGGTAGACGCTGAATTTAGAAAAATGACAGAGTTGTTGGATGTGCTTGATAACGAGTTACAGGATCTTGAGCGACGAAAATTGCTTGAGGTCGTAAGGGTTGTTGAAAAGGAGTTTATTATTAATTTTGCTGGATTAACAGATGTCATCTTTAAACGTAACGCAATAATTCGCGATACTCTTGATGTCGTTGGACCGCAAATTGCCGCAAATATTGACGATGTGAAACTGTCTGTGAAAAGTGTGCAGGACGAGATCGGTCCACGATTGCAGCAATCCAACAAAAATGCTATTTCCTTGATAATGTTTATTAGCATAGGCGCCTTGCTGATAGGGGCAGGGATAGTGTTTTATATTACGCGCAGTGTAACAAATCAGCTCGGAGGAGATCCTTCGGAAATAGCCGATATAGCACGTGAAATTGCAGGTGGGAATTTAGCCTTAACGTTCAAGACGTCGGGGGGGAGTGGTTCTTTGGGTGTGTATCGTGATATGGAAACGATGACCCTGAATTTAAGAAAGGTCTTTAGTGAAATTAACGCTGGTGTTGCCACCTTGACCTCTTCGGCTGCGGATCTCTCCACGGTATCAGAACAGGTGACCCAGGGAGTTCAGGATGTTTCGGGTAAATCGAACACCGTATCCGCTGCTACTGAAAAGATGAGTTCAAATATGAACAGTGTTGCCGCTGCGATGGAAGAATCGGCGACTAATACAAATATGGTGGCTGCAGCATCAGAAGAAATGTATTCCACCATCAGTGAAATAGCACAAAATGCCGAAAAAGCACGGGGGATTTCAAATGATGCAGCTCAAAAAGCGTCCAGTGCATCGACTAATATGGAGGCATTGAGAACTGCGGCGAACTCAATTGGCAAGGTCATTGAAACCATCACTAGTATTTCTGAGCAGGTGAATCTACTGGCGCTGAACGCGACGATTGAAGCAGCTCGGGCCGGAGACGCTGGCAAGGGCTTTGCAGTTGTAGCCAATGAAATTAAAGACTTGGCCAAGATGACGGCTGAAGCGACTCAGGATATTAAGGAAAAAGTAGAAGGTATTCAGGGAACCACTTCCACGACTGTGAGTCAGATCAACGAAATTACCGAGGTCATAAGCAATGTTAATGCTGTGGTCGTCAATATCGCTGCCGCAGTTGAGCAGCAATCTACCGCAACCAGAGAGATTGCCGCTAACGTAGCCCAGGCTTCTGATGGGATCAGGGAGGTTAACGAAAATGTTAATCAGAGTTCTGTGGTTACCGCAGAGATTTCCAAGGATATTGCCGGAGTGAATTCATCTATGGATGAAATGTTATCCAGTAGCGCCCATGTCAATGAGAGTGCCTTGGCTCTAACCAGACTTGCGGTAAACCTCAAGCAGACAGTAGATCAGTTTAAGTTGTAGTTTTTGAGGAAAGTTAGGTAATAAATATAGCCCTGTTCTTCGCAATAATTCGGTCTTTTGAAATATATTGAATTGTTAGCGAATGACAGGGTTTTTTGTTGTAAACGTACCTTTTCTTGGTGGCAGGTAAATTTTGTATATAGTGCCGGTCTAAGCTGGCTTGCAAGGCCACGTTGTAATGATAAAAATTGCTATTTAATACGGTTTGTTATATGACATTATTACTGAGGAGTAACGCAGTTGTACTGATGGGGCTACCAACAGTACGTAGCGTGGGGCCTCGATTTCCACTGAAAAACAAACCGGATCCCATCGATTGAGGTTGCTGGTTCTTGTAACGTATCTACGTTAGAAACCGTGGGGTGTTTGGGTGTTGTTGATTTACGCTGAACTGCAAGGCCTTAAAACAGAGAATTGCTCAGATTTTTGGGCGGCTGTATTCTTTTGTTTGCAACAAAGGGCAGGGGCCGAGGGGGACTCTTGTGACATGGTTCCTAGGCGGAGTATGAAATCTTTGTGGGTGGTAGGTGTTAGGACACCGTTTCGGCGTAGCCAGCGGGGCATCTGTTGGACAGGGAGGCAATTGTAAAGTACAATTGCGAGATTTAGGTTATATATCAAGACGTAAAGTGTAACGTAAACATTTATAAAAACCTGGACCACTTCTTCCAATTGTGACCGATACAAAACACTCTACTTTTTGTTTTCATATTTGAACAGATCCACTTCTTTACTTAAAGGCAGACGATGATAAGACAATTCTTTTTTGCAAACATCCTGATGTTGACTTTTTTTCTCACCCCTGTCTTGGCTGCTGACAAAACGATGAGCTTTAAAGAGTATCTTGAGCAGGCAAATTCTTACATTAAATCCTATAGGCATTTTGAGGCCAGCGATGCCTTAAAAGAGGCAACTAAACTTGGTGGAGCCAAGCACCCATCGCTTCATATGCGCCTGGGGATACTTTACTATGGTCTTGGCTTAATCCCAGAGGCTGTGGCGGAAGGAGAAAGGGCGGTGCATCTTGATCCTGCCTCAAAGTGGTACAAATTTGACCTTGCCAAATTTTACTATGTGGACAAGCAATTCGAAAAATCCGAGCAACAATTCATTGCCCTCTTAAAGCTTGATCCTGGTTTCACCTATGGCTATTATTATCTTGCTGAACTTTACTTTTTGCAAAAACGCTATGATATGGGCTGGATCAGCTTGCAACGAGCATATAAACTTGGCTATAGAGGGCAACACCTCGAAGCCAAAATCGGTCCATTCTCCACTCAACCCCATGAAAATCTGAATTATTCAGAGAATAGCCAGAAGTTATTTAGATTCATTAAACTGTCTGATGCAAAAAAGGCTCAGGAAATCGTCAGCAAAATTCGCAAAGGTAATCTTTTTGAAAATATCGAACTTGATCTGAAAAAATCTAGAACGAGTTCTGCAGAATTTGGCATTATGACCCTTGGTGAATTTCAAACTGACGTTGCTGTTTCCCTGCAAGATAAACAGCCGTACTCCCGTCCTCAGGTTGTTCAGGCTGGATCTGGCTATCGAATTGTGCAACGAATTTTGGACTTTGATCCTCGGAAATGGCAACAAGATCTCAGCAAAGCAGCTCCAGTGGTGCCAGTCGAAACCCTCGCTACGCAAGAGGAGCCAATTGTATTGGTCATTGCTGCAACAGCAATCCCTAAAAAAACAAAAAGTGGACAGATTTCAAGCAAACTCGCAGCTTTTTACGCTCTTGAAGCATGGAAGGATGCGTGGCAGAACCAAGATGCCAAAGCCTATTTCAGTGGTTACAGCCATAACTTTACCCCGAGCAAGGGGCTATCCCTTGACGCATGGAAAGAAAAACGCAGCAAAAGCCTTTTCCTACCAAGTTTTATTAAAGTTGTTATTGAAGACCCTGTAGTAGAGATGCTCACCGATGGACAGCTACTCGTTACCTTTAAACAGAGTTACACCTCTAACTCCTACCATGACGTCGTGGTAAAAACCCTGACCATGGAGAAGGAAAAGTATGGCTGGAAAATCATGAGAGAAAGAGAAATAAAAGTGATTCCAGAATACAACTGATTAAAGCATGGAAAAGCGTCCCATGTAAATGCTGTAGTCAGGTGGCTGGAAGCATGGCAAAGGGACTCTTTACAAAATGTTAACGTCCATGGAGGCGGCGCTTGTTCGCCTCCTTTTTCAGCAGCCGAAAGATGAGCAAACGAAGAGTCTGCGCGTTATTGAAACAATCACCATCTGCAATAATCTTTTTTTTGGGGACAGATTCATATCTGCCTCATTCCTGCCGTAACGTTTCTGCCTGAAACTCAAGTAACTACATTCAGGAGCTTCTCTCCTACATAGGCGCAAACATTGGCCGTTACAGTGCATCTGCGTTTCCACGTCGTTTAATCAGATACGCTAGAAATGTGCTGGTGCTGTAGTCCTCCCGTTTTGAGTAGCAAACAGAAGTAGAATCTTTAACTGCCCAATATTCTGGATCTTTTTCGCCAATTCACGTTAAACATACTAGCATAC
>NVXR01000051.1 GCA_002733995.1 Desulfotalea sp.
TTCAATATTCTGGCACGTGAGGAGTTATAAATGTTTACGAAAGCCTCATTTGTAATAGTGTGTTATTTCGGGCGGATACGGTCACATCGGGAATAGCTGACAAATTCTCAGCTCGAAAAATAATACTGGATGGGCTTCAAGAAACCCCAAACATAGATCAGTTAATTATTGAACTAGAGAAACAGTTGTTAGGTTCAGATCTTGCACTCGAAATTCGATCTAGCCGTGTAGAACAAAATTTCACGCGCTTAGAAAAATATTATCGTGGCGCTCCTTTAGATTCTAAAAGCGAGTCCAGAGAGAAAAGAGCATTGATGATCGATAAAATAATTGAAAGTTTGAACAATAATGAAAATTAAAAAAGTTGAAATAGAGGCATTTAGAGCCTACAAATCAAAGGCTGATGGGACTTTTGATTTTACAAATGATGGAGGCGAACCTTCGAATTTTGTTGCGATATATGCTCCGAATGGTTTTGGTAAAAGCTCTTTTTATGATGCCGTAGAATGGGCTATTACCAATCGTGTAAAAAGGCTTGAACGATATAAAAATGAAGTTAAATCGACTAAAAATCACGATGAAGGGTTTAAAATTCTACGTAACAAATACGTAGATGAAAAAACTGCGACGACAGTCGTGCTATCCACCAACGGCCCAAACGTTTTTAGACGTAATCTTCCTAGGATACGTAAAAATCAGAACGACATGTCGCTGGGTGAGAGCGAAAATGACTACTTCCGACATGCCATACTAAGTCAAGACGAAATAGAGGGATTTCTTCGAGAAGAGACACCACAAGAGCGTTATACCAAGTTCATGGGAAGCTTTGGTGGCGATATAGATACGGCTCGTGAGGAGTTGTCTGCACTCATAAACGATAATAAGACTGAGCTAAGTGCCCTTAATAAGAAACGTAAATCTTTGCAAAAGGAATTAAAGCAACCAATTGATCTTTCTATATTCGAGCATTTTAATTCAGTTGCAACTGAAATTAACTCTTTGGGCGAAAATATTGTATTACCTAATAAAGCCATTTCAGCCAAAGGAGTTCATCAACTTGATGCTAGTCTTGTATCAAGACAACATGAACTGAACACATTGCTCAATGCCAATAATAAAACACTTGAATTATTGACGGAGCGTTTAATCAAAATACCCGAAATAAAGTTACATATTGGCAATGAAGCCGAACAAAAAACTCGGCTTACATGGCTTTTAAAAGGTATTGCTGACGCTGATGCATATAGAGGACTATTTGACTATAACGAAAAACGTGTTGAGGATCAGAAACAAGCAAATGTCCGACTTAAAAAATTAATCGAATTGGTTGAAAGTGCTGAATATTTTTTAAAGATGGAATCTCGTTTTAAGGAAATAGCTAAAAATAAAAACGATTTTACTAAAGACTGCTCCAGACTAAATACTGAGTTGGCAGTCTTTCAGAAGAGCCGAGAAGTGTTAACTGAAGAGCTAAAGAAAGGTGATGATAGAACTTCACGGCTCAGAAAATCGGTAGAAGGTTCTGATAAGGTTTATGCTGAACTATCGAGCAATAAAGCGCAGCATGATGTTTTAAATCAGGATGTTTTTAATAAGCAGGCTGATATTAAGAAAGACAAAATGAGGCAAGAGAAGCTTAATGCTGAGCTGGTCGAACTATCAGAGTTAAAGGTGACATCTAGTTCGTTATTAGCTGGAAATGTTGGAGCCTTAGTTATTGAACAAGAAAAAATAGAACGTCTCGCTAAATGTCATGCTGAAGTTGATTTATTGAAACTGCATGATAATACTTTACAGGCAACTCAGCAGTCCTTAGTAGAGCAGATGGACTTACATACTAAGTTAATTTCAATGGGGTTGAATTATCTTAGTATTGTGCCTTCCGATACTTGCCCTTTATGTATTACGCAACATTTATCTTCAAGAGAACTAATTGATAAAGTTAAGAGCCAGAGTCTGGAGTCTGAACTTAGTCGAGAGAATACCAACAAGATTCTGGCGTCTACGTTACGCCAGAAAGAACTTAGTGACGAAATTCAAAGAATAACTAAGCAAGCTTTGGAAGCGCAGGATCATAAACTCTCCAGCCTTCGTAATGAATTAAATGAAGTAAAAATAAAACTTAATAAAGTTGAGCAAGAACAAGCTGCTTTTGAAGATGAATTCAAGAAATTAGATAACAGGAATTATGAACTTACGCAGTCAGTTTTGGGGCTATCGAAACAAGAGCTTTTGGCTGGATCTGAGGTAGAGCTTAGTCAATTGTCTGAGAAGAGACTAAGCCTGATAAATCAGCAAAAAAATCTGGCTACGAAAATTCAAGAAACAACTGAGTCGCTCAAATCTAAATGTGTAAAGTTGAGTCGACTAGAGTCTGAAATGGCTACTAAAAGTAGTGATCAAGTTTATATTTCAGTGTTAGCGTATTTGAATGAAAACTCTATTGCTGTTAAAGATATAAAGTCGCACTTCGGAGAGAAAAGAGGTGAGCTTGAATCGAGCGTTCAAGAGTACATAACTTCATGTAACTCCCTAGTGAGTCAGTGTAATGACTTACAGAAAAAAATGATAGCTGATGGGACATGGGTTGACGTTTCCCAGTTAAAGAACGAAAAGGAGACCCTGGAGGTAACCCTCGCTAATTCTCAAGCCGCAGTTAATGAATTTTATGAAAGCATATCTAATATTATTAGTATTCGATCCAAAGAGCCACTTGAACAAGTACAAACGCTAATAACAACTAAGGCCGAAGAATCTCGAGTTAATGCTAAGGCGCTAGAAAATATGCTAAGTAGCATTAAATTACTCTTAGAACTTATATCTTCATTCAAGCCTTACATGAAGCACATATCTACTCAGAAAGAGTTGGAAGAATTGACGCTGAAATTAGAGCAAAGAGAGCAAGTTGATAAGGTGTTAGGTGCCGAAATGAAAGTCGTAATAGATAAGCTACAAATACTTGTTAATAGTTTCTTCTACGAAGATCTAATCAACTCTATTTATAAGAAGATAGACCCTCACCCGTCATTCAAAAAAGTAAAATTCAAAGTTAGCTTTAAAACAGACAAGCCAAGTTTAAATATTTTGGTAAGCGATGGGAAAGGTGGAATGATATCTCCCATTCTCTATTTCAGTACAGCTCAAACGAATATTCTGAGTTTGAGTGTATTCCTAGCGAATGCTATCCACGCTGAATATGATGATGATAAATCTATTGATGTTATTCTGATCGATGATCCAATCCAATCGATGGATTCGATTAACGTTCTTTCGATGATAGACCTTCTAAGAAGTATATGTTTAAAGTTTGATAAACAAATCATAATATCAACGCATGATGAAAACTTTTTTGGATTACTCCAAAGAAAAATACCTTCGGAGGTTTTTGGTTCAAAGTTTCTTCAATTGGAAAAATTTGGCGTCGTTTCACCAGTAGAACTGATTCTAAATTAGTTGAATGTAAACTAAACATAATGAATCAAGAGATTAGTCAAGGGCTGAATTGTTGAAATTACCGAACCATGTGTTAACGCAGAAGATCAATTACTTTGATCCATGACCATTCTGCTCTGAGGTTGATCCACCGTATATGCTACAAAGTTCCGGAGACGGTTTACTTAATTCAATGATGGTTATTGGTCAAACTTGAATATAACAAGTGCAAGCACTCGGAATAAATTTTCGCTACGCTACAATTTCTCCGGTGTTGTGGGCGTTAGCAGTGTTGAATCTGCCGTGCTATCTTGCAGGTTGCCTAACAACTCTCAACACCACAAAAGCTTAGCATTTGTTTATATTGGTGTGATTGTGCCTACTTTCTATACTACTCAAAAGTCATGGAGGACTTACTGATGAGTACCATCAACACAGCCATAGCAACCACCTCATTACTTGCTAAATCTGAAAATTCAACAAGTCCAAGCAGTGTGACGATTGAACTTGCTGATTTTTTTGATGAAATAGATAGTAAAACAGAAGCAAGAAGAGATGATACTGTCAATTTTTCGTCTGAGGGTCAATTCAAGCTAAACATACAAAGCCACGCATTCTCACTTTTAGGTGAAGAACGAACTCAGTTTATTGACGCACTTGACCAATCTGGTGAGGAAATTTTTGATGAGGAATTCATCTCGTGGTTAAGATGCCCTCAAACCGAATTAAATTCAATGATTAATCGGGATTACCAGCCCATTAACCCCTTTACAGACGTCCATCCTGATACAGAATTTACCGTTCTTTATTCTGGTCCAACTCTTATTGGTAATTGGAATTTTACTGAAGTATCACGCTCAAGTGATATCCATGAGACAGATCATTTGACCAATAGGCTTGACCGGTTATCTTCAAAGGCATCAAAAGTCCTTTCTGATCAAGATTTGGCCACAGTCACAGGCACAATGAAAAGAGCTGTCCAAGCTTCTCAGAACAATCTCGATTCAAGCTATTCAATCTTTAGAACAAATTATGACTATGAAGTTGCTGATCAGGCTATCTCCAAATTATCAATGAGTGATAGCCTAGAAAAACAATATCGTAATTTCCTTTCAGATATTAAATCTTTCCAGCATCAGAGAATTGTTGATTCCATTGATCAGCAAGAAAAGCAGATTCAAAATCTGCCTCAATATAGCGGCATTCTGACTGAAGAACGGGAGGCTTTGGAAGAGGGGCTTAGAATCAATGAGAAATTACAAAATAGTATAGCAGATTCAAAAGATGGGTTGTTTGGGGTAGAGAATTATTTTCAAATATTGATCCGAGATTCCGAACCTATCAAAGGAGAAAGCTCGGAGAACATTTCCGATATGTTCAATCATTTTACAGATCAAGTGAATGAGTTTAACCGGATATTTATTGAAAAAGATCGAGGGGAAAGCCTCTATCCAAATATCCACAGTGATCCAGTCATCGACACAGCATTTGAGGAAACCCAAGAACTTACTAAGCAGTATATCTCAGCAATCAATGCCTATATGTCTTACAGGAGTTACACTTGAAACCGCGCTAAAAGCATCGCACATAAAGCCATGGAGTCAGTGTGACAATAAAGATCACCTAGAACCGAACAATGGCCTTCTTTTGGTTGCAAATGCGAACAGTCTATTTGATTCAGGCTTAATCTCGTTTGATGCTAGTGGTAAACTTATTAAGTCAAAGTTTCTTGCTAAAGATGAACTTGTTTTGTTGCTTGGCAGTAGCAAGTTTTCATTATCATTAAATTAATCTCAGCAAAAATATATGAGTTACCATAGAGAGTCAGTGTTTCAAAAGTAGGCATAATCGGGTAGCCGGGGGTTTTTCTCCCCCAGCCCCCACAACACCTAGCATGCGGGTCCGCACTAGGCGTTTCACGAAGTTACCGGGCCGTGGCCGGGTAGTGAATCACACTCCACAATTTCTTGATTGATACAAGCCCTTGATCAGCCAACCATTGGTTTGTCCTGCCTGACTGTGTAGCGGTAGGTGTCAACGTTGTTTTCGCCTAATCGGGTATTATTAGTTAAGTAATCATTAGGTTGACTACCCACTCCAGTCAAAGCCAACTCCTCCGACGA
>NVXR01000052.1 GCA_002733995.1 Desulfotalea sp.
GAAGGGAATTAAAGGCCAAGTTCTGGGCTAAGGCTGACACCTTTTTCTTGACCGCCATGTGAGTGAGGTAGTTTTTTACGTGTTCAGATGTTAAGCTATCCGGCTGCGGGGATTAGGTATAGGCTTGAAAATCTCGTACATATTTTCTGTAGGATTTGAGTGTCTTGTCAGAATAATGCCTCATCCTGATGGTACTCTCCAGTCCTGCAAATTCATAATTCCAAAAGCTTCCGCTTCTATTGGTCTCTTCCTACGCGGATTTGGTTACGCTTATTGAGAAGACCTTCCTCCATTATGATCTTTCTCAGCAATATACTTGTCAATATTGACCTTTTTGTTTGTTACTTCATCATTATTTGGTCTCTTGCTATCGTTTTTCCTGAGCATCAAATATTCTTGATAGTGCAGGACTGCTCTTTGGGCTTCTTTCCTGACCGTTGCATCTTGTTTCTTCTCAGCCAGCTTGAGAAGAAAGCCTTCCAGTCCATGCAAAATCCCTGACCCATGACGGTATTTCTGGGCAATACCTTTCTTGACGAGAAACTCAGCAAATCCAGTCTTAACCTCTGTAGAGACAACCAGCATTGAAGCCCCCAGATCCTTAAATAGTTATCTGTAATACTGTTTTATGTAATGTTACCCAGAGCATGTCACTAACAACTTGCATTGAGTAACACAATCTAGTTAGCTAATATCATGCGTTAATAAAATCCTGAGTGAAGCATCTCAAAGGATGAAGAGCACCTTATGGGTGACTTTACTCAGTCTTCCGTATAATTACTGGTTAGTGCCCCCAGTTAATCAAGTTAAGGAGAAATCATGGATCCAATTACACTTTCAATATTCATGGAATTTTCCTCAGGAATATTGGCAAACTTCGCAACTGATGCCGTAAAACATTTTTTTATATCTACAATATCAGTAAAGCCTGAATTAGAAAATAAAATTAAGGCGGCAAAAACAAGCACTGATATAGAAGCGATATTTAAAGAAGCTGTAGGTGTAATTGACGCTTATGCAGATCAGGGAAATATAACCATCGACGGTGGCTTACTTAAAGCATTACGTGGCATTCGCTTTGATCACGCGCATGGAACAGTGAACATTGCAGGTACGACAATAAAATCTGAAGTATTAGTAACCGGTGGAAGTGCTGGCTCATCAGGCAAGACTGTTATCGGAGGCAATACGAGTATGAAGAGCCAGGGTACATCAATCGAGCGTGGTGAAGGCTGCTCTATCACAATGACTGGTGGTGCAAACATCACCCAAACTTAAGCACTAACAAAGCATTCCACCGGACTCCGCATAATGTGTGACTCTCCCATGTTTTTTAGTGATTATTAAAGTGAGGTATCATGAATAATAGTGAAACAGCTACAATGGCTTTTAAGGCATTCCAAAAAGCTTTGAGTAAGAACCTTATCAAAACTGAGAATGGTGAAATCCACAAGAATTTACGGGTTCACATGGATAGACCTGAAGGCAATATTCGCTTTACTTATGCGTTGATGGCAACGGGTACACGAATCAAATCATCATGTGTTGCTGTCAATACAGACCCCTATAAAGGAAAACATTGCTTTGATGTTGGTATTACCACTTTAGAGAAATTTAGAGGTAAAGGTTTTGGTCAAGAAGTACTGACACAAAGCATTGATGAACTTAAGCAAGGCTTTGCTAGAAACGGTATATCTGAATTTTATATTGAACTTAAAGTAGATGAAGACAATATAGCATCACATAAATTATGTAAAAAATTTGCTGATGAAGTCATAGATAATAAAACTAGCACAACCTACATGAAGCTTATTAAGTAGTTTAACAAGTTGCTCAAACGGAAAAATAACAGTTGGCTATCGCTTCGCGATTATAGCCAACCATTATTTTCCGCTTAGCAAAGCGTTATATTACTGTTTAATATTGAGATCATATGGAAGAGTATAATTATATACAACCTACAGAATCAAATCATTTTTGCTTATTTTCTGCCGATTTGGAGAATGATGAAAATGTATTTTTCCATGTTACGCTTAAAGAAAATTTTGATTCAATACTAAACACTGGATTTCTTCCTGCTTCGCAATTTAAGCCTGATGGGCAGAAAGTTGTGTCGTATGCTTATCGTAGTACTGGATGTTTATCGCATAGGGACATGCGATTCCTATTCCAAATTGTTGTGGTATTTGCTGTGCGCTTCATAGACTTAAATCCTGAACATGTGCATAAAGCACCTTCTGAGATGTATGTAAAAAACGCGATTCAGCCAAATGAGATTATAGGCTATTGTGAATAACCTTCAAATTTTTCTTACAATTAAATGAAAACATAACAAGCAGTTCGACGCGGAAGCGTAAACGATTGACATTATTTTTGCAAAAGAGAAAGAGCGCAAAAACACTATCAACCTACGCTCCTGCTAACTGTGCGTTATACGAACATCAAGGGGCAGAGTTGTTGAAAACGTTTTTTTTAGTGAACAATTACTCTGTCAGACTTTTATCGGTGTTGCGCCTAAATTTAAGGAGTATTTATGGGGGTTAAAATAAGAGTTCTTGAAGCAAATCATGGAGACTGTATTTTAGTCAGTCATGAGGGGGCTTCAGGTGTCGCCAATATTTTAATTGATGGAGGGACATCAACAACTTTTAAGTATGGACCGAGACAGCGTTATGATGGAGCACTATGTAAAGTATTAGATGAACTCAAAAGTAAAGGACAGCACATAGATCTAGCTGTATTGACCCATATTGATGACGATCACATTAATGGTTTGATAAAGGCATTTGAAACACCTAATTATCTAAGTGAACTCGTTAAATCTATTTGGTTCAATTCATCTCGTTTAATTACACTGCATTATAATGCACCTGAGATTCCGGAAAATAATATTCTATTGACCGATGATTCACCACAAACAAGTGTGCTGCAGGGGAAAGAGCTTGAAGCTCTGCTTGATGAAATTGGATGTGAGCGAACTCCTCTCATTGAGGCCGGTCAAGTTCATAAAGTCGGTCCGTTCAAATTGACAGTACTCTCTCCTGATAAAAATCAGTTAAAGCGTTTATTACACAAATGGCCTTCTGATGATGAGTCCGGTGCAACAGCCACCCATGATAATGATTACCAGCTTTCTCTAAAAGAAATTTGGGAAGCTGATGAGTTTGAATCAGATTATTCCGCTTACAATGGAAGTTCTATCGCGTTCATTCTGGAAGTTGACAATATAAGAATGCTTTTTCTTGGAGACGCACACGATCATGTTGTAGTGAATAGCATAAAAAAATTAGGTTTTAGTGAGGCTAACAAGCTTCAACTTGATCTAGTGAAGGTTTCACATCACGGTAGCCAATACAATACTAGTTCTGAATTCCTTTCCTTATTACAGTCATCTCGATATGTAATTTCGACCAATGGATCGAGGCATAGTCTACCAAATAAAAGAACCATCGCGAGAATTATTAAGGAAACAGATGGGAAAATTTGTTTCAATTACAGCGATGTAATTAAGTCACTGCTATTAGATCATGAGGTTGAAGGTTATGCCTCTCGTTTAGAAACACTAGAAGAAGAGATTAGGCTTTAATATGACGGCTTCCGAAATTATGCAGTCGTACTGCGTTAAAGTGAACGGTGGTAGTGGCGTATTAGTAAATGCTATGACACAGGAATACTCTTATGTATTAACTGCAGCTCATGTGATTTCTGAACAGCAGGGTGATCACGTTGTCCAGGACTACCAAGATAACCTGCTTACCGTTTTAGCCGTATTCCCCCTGGACTTACCGTCTGCAGAACGGATCAGAGCAGAGCCTCAGATTTATGACGTTGCAATTTTAAAGGTTGCTTATCAGGAACGAGTCGCACAAAAATATCTTCCTGTTTCAGACTTGCTCGATCGTGCCTCACTTACCCTTGTAGGGTTCCCCACAACGGAGAGAGACTCCCCGAACCCGATTAAAGAGCGCACAGGGTATAAAGCTAGTGTCGCTAATGAATTGGTTATTATTAACTTAGATGGAATACCTGGAAAAAACGCTATCTGTGGCATGTCTGGTGGTGGCGTTTATCATGTTCAAGATGAAAAACCATTGCTTATTGGAATCGAATTTCAAATGGATGGTACTGGCACTGAGCAGCAGTATGGTCGTGTACAGTGTCATAGTATTGCAAGGTTCGAAGAGTTAATCTCTGCTCCAAATGTGCCAATGATCCCTGCATATTTAGAGTGTTTTTCAAATATGCGGAAAGATATATTCTCATTTAATGTTGATGATCCAAGTAATGTATCTGCCCTTAAGCTAGAACTTGATAAGGTGGCAGACTATTTAATTACGAATGGTTTGCTTCCTCCTTATAAAGTAATGGAGCGATATGATTCAGACTTGTTAGTCGATCCTAAAGATTTTAGAGATCTTAAAACCTATGAATTATGGGTAGCATATTTAGAGTTCTTAGTAATTAGTGTATTGATTGATCGTTCAGAGAGTGCTGATGCTGCTTACCTGAAAATGTTAGAGCGGAAGCGTCGGTTAGTATATACAAGTGATGGAACTAACTGGATTCGACGCTTGGAATACTTGCTCGAAGCTGCTTATAGGCTTTTAGATAAAGATGGTACCTTGATAGTAGCTTCTCCTGAACCCGCTGCAAAAGTCTTACCTAAAGGTTTTCAACTTGAGAAGGTGATAAGCAATATTTCTGTTGTGCCAGCTCAAGGGATATTCGCTATAGATTCAATAGATTCATTTAAATGTGCGATCTTGGCGAGTTATAAACTTGCCCATTTAGAAGGGCTCCGCCGCGAGTGTGTGGTAGAAGTAGAAGATGAATACCTTAGTGTGCAGCAGGGTAAGTCGAAATTGGATTTGTTGAGGGAAAAGCTAAGTGAAATTATTAACTAAAGAAAGTGACCTAGGGTTTTTATCTGACGAGTTTGAAAATATTCAGTTCCATATGATTTGTTCTGATGATCGCCTTTCTTTTATTTCTTGCATCGTATGCGTATGTGAAACTGCACAGGTAATCATAGAAAACTGGCGATCTATTCAAAATATGGTGGCTGTCTACCATCAACATTCAGGTGGCTTTGATGCTTGGAATATGTATTTGGTATTTGTGTCTTTTGACAAAATTCCCACATGGAAAAAATATGAGATTGAGAACAACAAATTCTCAGTCATTCCCGTTTTGGGTACGAATTCGTAGTCTAAAGCACTTTTTCGGTTACACTTCTTATTACAGTAAGAGATAAGCAAAGCCCATTCGCAAAA
>NVXR01000008.1 GCA_002733995.1 Desulfotalea sp.
TCAATATTCTGGCACGTGAGGAGTTATAAATGTTTACGAAAGCCTCATTTGTAATAGTGTGTTATTTCGGGCGGATACGGTCACATCGGGAATAGCTGTTAAATTATCAAAGTAAAAATATAACCATCCATAAAAAATATCGTTCCAGCGGTCTATTTCAAACATGTCTCCCGCTGATTTATCTTGCTGGATTATCTTATTAATTTTACTTAACAGCAAATCCTGTATACGTGTAGTTTCAATCTTCGGAATATCAAATGGAACTTGAATAATTTTTTCTAAATAATCACGGCCAGATTGTTTACCGTCAGTTAACTTGTCTTCTACTAAATCACGCTGAAAAATAAGTAAAAACACAACTTTAGGAAATCCAAGATTTGCCTTAATAAGTTGAAATACCATTCTTAATTGAGCGGATGTAAGGCGATCTAAGTCATCCATTACAACAATTAGTGATGAAGATCGCTCTGATAACAATGAAGTTAACTCTTGTCTAATGTCACTTAAACTTTGTTCTTTTCCTTGAGCTGATGCTTCGGCATTCCCACTAAATCCATTTAGTAACTTTGCCCCCCATTTTAATATCGCAGCCCAAGTTGCCAATCCCCCTAGAATAAATGTACTAGTCGTTTCAACCCATAATTCATCAGAAACGTTCCCCCCTATCCCAACTACTGTTGCTACAACAAAAAGGATGGGTAAAGCATCAGAAATCCCAGTTAGAATAGATTTCCCATTATTTAAATAGTAGCCATATTTTTTAAGACTAGCGGAAAGTTTTTTACCGGATTCACTTTTATCAATTTGGCCTATCGATTTTGATATTTCCTGAAAGAATGACGCTGTTATTTGGTCTTGTGCGGCCCATTCCCAAGGTAAAAACTCTACAATATTAGGATTAATGTCAGACAAGTTATTCAACTTTGATATAGCCATATTTTTTATTGATGATTTTCCTGAACCCCAATCTCCATGTAATGCTACGACGAGACTGTCATTTCCATGCCAACTAGAAATAGCATCAGCTAAATCTTCGGAAAACCCTGCTCTACCAAGCAGATCTTCTTTAATTTGTGTAATGGGTCTATCAGATGAAAACCCATATAAATCTTTTGAATTCATACTCTATCCTAGAGAATATAACGCCGCAAATAACTGCCAGGCGGATATTCACGAACACCGTTAAACAGATATTAAGGTTTGTCATACCAGGCTATTAAAAAACACGGAAGTAAGGCATCCAAGTTAATTTACATTGTTATGCATTAATAATATTTCGATTTATTCGATAAAATTAGTTTATCCATATCATGGTAAGTTATGTTACTGATTTCCTGAGCCTGCGACACCCTCTATTTCAGACAATGGCAGTTGAGTCTACAGGAAACAAAAGCCCCGTTAATGACATCAAAGAGGATCAGTAAGTACCTGAATCTAAAAACACCCATACTACAAAAAACACATTAAATCAAGTAGATTACAGAGCTGTCAAGTCTGAAATTTTGATCGTTTCTTCGGATTTGTATTCCCATATACAACCCAGACCAGATGGCACAGACTGGACTAAAGTGTTCGATGGGTTCCAAAGCACTATTAAGATGCGGCATTACTCTTGTAAGACTTTGCAAGAGTAATCAGGATGGACACGAAGATTTCAGACTAATCCGCACCCAATCAAAACAAGATTTTGAATGCCCTATTGTCTTTGTTCCGCGACGTATGTGATAAGAGGATTGGTAAGATTACCAGCAAGGGTGTAGTGGTGTTTTCCACTACGATCAGTTGGAAAAGAGATATAAAAACGCTGCAAGAGGCACTTGTTTGGCAGTGTTTTGTTCCAACAAAAACATTTACAAATGTAATTAAGGCGACCAAACAGACAGCCACCTCTATTGTGAAGTTGCTAGCGATCCTGACTATCCGATGATTGCAATCCGAAAAGAGATATTCCACTATTGAGTGAACAGTAGACCAACGCACTGGAAGCCTTTCTAAGAAAGGGATCGTTAACCATACCTCTAGCACCAAGGCCTAGAAACAATACAGAGGCTGTGGAATCCAAGCTGTTTCCTTGCGGTCGTTGTGTGGACATTACAGGACTACTAATATTTGCGTATGAATCGACGATGGCAGAAGTCTTTGCAGACTAGGTTAGAAAAAAGTATCTCCAGTTCAAGGAGGAATATGCCCCCATGGATAATTGGCCCACCTATTAGCGAGCTTCCCGAGTGCAGAGCTCCAATGCGAAGTAATGAAGACCTAGCCGAGCAGAGTGTACATTGTGACAACAACAGCCTTTAATGCGGAGCTGGAGGCCTTGTTGGATCAATAGTGGTCATAGGCGGTAGGTGTGAAAATAAATTTGATCTTATCGAGGGACGGGTTGAACGAGAAGTAATTGTAGGAGGTTTGGCGCAATGACAGGCTGATGGAGGTACTGGTTTGGTCTTTTAAAAAAGATGTGTATGCCGGATTGGGTTCGCCTTCACCGTCATAACAGCTAGTGGAGAGAACCGACTCAATATGGCACATATGGTTGATATCATGAGTATAAAAGAAAAAAGGTGTAATCATAGCAAGAGCTATAATTACACCTTTTGGGCAGTACATAGAACTATTCGAAATATTGTTATTACGAACAGATTTTTTGTTGTGCTTCAAGGTATCTCGCCTTGGTTTTTTCGATAATATCAGCTGGAAGCTTTGGTGCTGGAGCAGTTTTATCCCAGTCTAGAGTCGATAGGTAGTCTCTTAAGAACTGTTTATCAAAACTTGGCTGGGGTTTACCTGGGGTATATTCATCCATAGGCCAAAAACGTGATGAATCAGGGGTCAACACCTCATCGATTAGAATAAGTCGTCCATCGACCTCGCCCAATTCAAATTTTGTGTCGGCAATGATAATACCTTTAGTTTTGGCAAAGTCAGCGGCCTTTTCATACAAGGCAATTGATATTTGTGCTATTTGATTGGCTCTTTCCACGCCAACAATATTCCTCATTTCTTCAAGAGAGATATTTTCATCGTGATCCCCAATGTCGGCCTTTGTGGAGGGAGTAAACAACACTTCGGGGAATTTATCAGATTCTTGCATATTCTCTGGAAGCTGAAAACCACAAACATTGGTATCTTTTTTATACGCACTCCAGAAGGAGCCAGAGATATAGCCTCTAACAATACACTCTATAGGAAGAGGTTTGGTCTTTTTAACTAGCATAGAGCGACCACGTAGCTCTTCGGCATAAGGCTTACAGACCTCTGGATATTCTTCGACAGAGGCAGTGATCAAATGATTTTCAACAATGTCTCCCAGTAAATCAAACCAAAACAGTGACAGTTCGGTGAGAACTGCACCTTTACCAGGAATAGGATCTTCCAGTATCACATCGTACGCTGAAAGTCGATCGGAGGCGACCATCAACAGTTTGTCATCATGGCCCGGGATCTCATACATGTCACGAACCTTACCTCTATGCTTCAGGATAAGATTTGGAAAATCAGTTGTTTTAACTACATTGGTCATTTCTCGTTTCTCCTTGAATGTCTGTCACATAAATTTTTCTTCCAAACTGCAAAATATATAGCAGAAAGACTTTTCGTCTTCTTCCTGCTTTACAGCCCTTGAGCCGAGGGCAAACTTAGAATTATTTTCAATAGGAACCCTGCACTTAAACTCTGTAGTACAATGATAGCAGCGCCTATTTGTCTTTAACCGTCGCAACCAGCACGTCATCCCTGGGACGGACGTGACCTTCACATTCTCTACCCATGCTACGCACCTACTACTCCGCTATACAATTCACCAATCCCCTCACCTAACTTCGGAAGTAGGTATTCGTCTAAGAGTAGACTCGCTTCTATAAATTGGCAACCGCAACGGCATTAAAAAAACAACAAAGAAGAGGGGCCGTTTCAGCCAGTAACCATATTTTTAAAGCGTTGCAAGAGACAACCAGGTTGCAAGAAAAAGAGTAATACTAATAAAACCATTCATGGAAAAGAATGATGCATTGATGCGCGAAAGATCTTCAGGTCTAACTAATATATGCTGATATAACAGAGCCCCAGAGGTAAGAACAATGCCGATGTAATAAAATATATTCAGACCCTGGCTCAAACCGGTGGCAGTAAACAGAACAAAAGCGAGACAATGAAAAAATCCTGCTAGTCTAAAAGCATTTTTCTTACCGAGCTTTGCAGGAAGTGAGTACAGTCCTTTTTTTTTGTCGAATTCTGCATCCAAACAACCATAAATGGTATCAAATCCAGCTACCCAAAAAAGTACTCCAATAGAAAGGACAAAAGGATAATCTACAAAACTGTTGCGTACAGCAATCCACCCGCCAAGCGGTGAAAAGGCAAGAGCGACACCAAGTACGAGGTGACAAAACGATGTAAATCTTTTGGTAACTGAATAAAACAGCGTCAAACCAAGTGCAAAAGGGGCAAGAATGAGAGTCAGTTGGTTAAGATTATAGCAGGCAAAGAAGAAGATACCACTGGCGACAGCAACCATGGCCCATGCCTCAAAAAGACTTACCTTTCCGGCCGGAATAGCTCTTGTTGCAGTACGCGGGTTTTCCTTATCGAACTTATAATCAATAATCCGATTAAAGCCCATTGCACTTGTTCTAGCCCCTACCATTGCCAGAATCACCCAGCAAAGAGTTGTAAATTCGGGGAATCCGCGGGATGCGAGAAATGCACCTGTGAGGGCAAAAGGCAAGGCGAACAGGGTTAGTTTAAACTGGATCATCTCCAGCAAGGTGCTAATCTTTTTAATAATAGACATCAGTTACCATCGTTTTCGGTTTGGTATATCAATGCCAAGCTGATCCGCAAGACGCCAAGCGTAAGTTTCTGCCGCGGCCTCCAGACTTTTTGGCTTGAGATAGTAGCTTGGCATAGTCGGACAGAGAATGGCTCCCGCATCGTGGACCGCAAGCATATTCAAAAGATGTGTCCTGTTGAGTGGTGTTTCCCGGACCGCAAGGACAAGCCTTTTTCGTTCTTTGAGCATGACATCAGCTGAACGCTGTATAAGGTTGATGGACATACCGCCTGCAATGGAAGCAAGTGTGCCCATGGTACAGGGAAGGATTAACATTGAAGTATAATCACTCGAACCAGATGCAGGGGATGCGGCCATATCGTTAATATCATACCACTTTGATACGCCATCCAAATCTTGTGGTACCAGTGACTGTTCCATACTGAGAACCTTCTCACCGGCTGAAGAACAGATCCCATGTACAGTAATATCTAAGCCGGACAGAGCTTTAAGAAAGCCTTTTAAGAAAAGCATTCCACTCGCACCGGTGACCCCGAGAAGAAGTTTATGTGAACTTGCTTGATTCATGTGCTGTATATCCCTGATGCTACTCTTGGTTCATTTTTGCAAACATCTTTAACGGAAGTGCTTTATCACTTATGGTTCCCCTTTTGATCAATATCTCAAAAAAGGTTTCCAGTGCCTTACACTTTTGAGGCGCAAGATCGTACTGAATAGCTTCGAGGTAATCTCGGCATTTTTGCTTAGAAAGAGGAATTCTGATGGCGGCAATTTCACAAATATGGTCAAGATCCGCCGTACCTTCATCCCTGCAACGCAACAATTCCCGATGTATTTCGGCAAGTAGCTCTGGTTGATTCCGGCTAAACTCTTCACGCACCGCACATACAGCATAAACAAATGGTAGGCCAGTTTTTCGCTTCCAGATATCCCCTAAATCAAACTGGTACAGATAGGTCGCACTCTCAACAAGACGCAGTGCATCATCGCCAATAGCAAGAACCGCTTTAAACTCTTTATGGTCGGCTAAAAGAATATCTCCAGTGTGATATGTTGGTATCACATTGTTAAATTCTTCCAGGATAACCTTTACAAGCTGGACCGAGGTATCAGATTGTGCGGTGAGCAAGACATCGGCACCGTCCAATTGGTCAATTGGCACATGGGAGAGCAAAACGACCGAGGCGACAGGGCCATTTGCGCTTATTGAAAGTCCCGAAAGGATTTTATAATCCTCAGGATGTTTTGCATATTCAAAGCAGGAAACAAAGCCTAAATCAATGGCACCTTTTTCCAGTTTTTTGTTAAGAACGGCTGGTGTGCCCTCAACAAGAATCCAATCCTCTCTTTTAACACTACTCTTCCATTTTTCATGAATGGGTGCTGTGTTAAGGTAATTGACCATCCCTATCCTGGCGACGTATTCCTTTGACTGTTCCATAGACATATTCCTTAATTACTCCTGGAGCTCTATAACAATTGCTGATTCCATTCGATTTTTTCCGGTCCGCCGTATGTCATTAACATGTTTAATAAATCACTCTCATTATTGCAATTAATAATTATTTTGACAACACATGTAAAAAGACATTTTTGTCCAATAGATATGGTATCACAATCGATACCACATAAAGGTCTGGAACGAGGAGCTTGCCAACACAAATACTTTTGCGCCCTAGCTCCTCATCGACATACCGACAAGAATGGTCACAACATTAGCTATAGCGTTGTAACTGTTTTGTAAAAGTTTTTTTATTTTCAACCAGAAGTCCTCTTCTAAGACAACTTCATGGTTTCAATAACCATTTTATATTTTCGCTAGAGCTGCGCAGAGCATCTGCTCAACAGCAATACACTGCATTTCAATCCAAGCGATAACTGTTTTATTTAGATTCAGAGGGGTATCCGAGGTGAAAGACGTGGCGACTCAAGGTAGATATGAGTCCTTAAGTTGCGTTGGCATCAAAACGGCTATACCTTCAATAATCGTTTTAATAGCTGTACATGATTGAGGTTGTTAGTACTCCATCGTCACTCATCTGAAATAGGCCCAGGCTAGTATTTGCATCTACCCATGGAGAACCCAGTGCTGCTCGGACCCCATGACACTGTGACATGACAAAAATCTTCATAATCCGGAAGGGTTGTTCAGAACATCACTCCGGATATGCTATTAATTTACCAGGCTATAATCCATTAGACGCTGTCTAGGGGTAAAACCTGCGTCACGTACTAACCTTTTAATCTCTTGCTCTGAAAGACGAAAACTTACACCGGCAGCAGCAACAACATTTTCTTCAATCATGGTGCTGCCGAAGTCATTTGCACCAAATGCTAAAGATAACTGAGCAATCTTAGGGCCTTGTGTTACCCAGGAAGCCTGGATATTATCAATATTGTCTAGGTAGATCCGAGACAAAGCGAGGGTCCTGAGATACTCGAACCCACTTGTCTTCTCGACGTCAGCAAAGGCCGTATTATCCGGTTGAAACGGCCATGGAATAAAGGCTGTAAAGCCATGGGTTTCATCCTGAGTGGTCCGTATTCGTCGTAGATGTTCAAGCCTCTCTTCCCTGGTTTCAACATGACCAAACATCATAGTCGCAGTCGTGCGCAAACCCAGCTCGTGGGCAGTTGTCATCACTTTCAGCCACTCGTCAGCAGAACATTTTTTTGGTGCAGTAAGTTGTCTCACCCTGTCGGAGAGAATTTCGGCTCCCCCCCCGGGAATAGATCCCAGTCCCGCATCCATGAGCCTTTTAATAACATCCTGAATTGACAGATCTGAGATTTGAGCGAAATGATGAATTTCAGGAGGAGAAAAGCCATGTACATGAATCCCTGTCTCTCGCATAAAACGGATCATTTTCTCATAATACTCAAGAGGCAGGTCGGGGTGTAAGCCGCCTTGGAGTAAGATTTGTGTGCCCCCAAGGTCCTGGGTCTCTTTAATCTTTTGGCCGATTTCTTCAAAGCTGAGTAAATATCCCTCTTTATCACCAGGGGCCTTAAAAAAAGCACAAAACTTACAGGCTGACACACAGATATTGCTATAATTTATGTTACGATCAACCACATAGGTAACATTCTTTTCGGTGTGCTTTCGGCGACGAACGGTATCCGCAAGAAACCCCAGAGTGTGAAAATCTGCAGTTTTGTCCAAAATTCGATAATCATCATCACTTACACGCACATTAGCGATAACTTTGTCGATAATTTTCTGCATCATACTGTCAGCCCCATATCGTTAACTGAATACTTCAATATTATTGTATAAGGTATCTCTTTCGACCGGTATTCTACCAGCTTCTTTAATCAACCGAACCAATGTTTTACTCCCTATAGCCTGCTCTGTTTCAGCGCCCGCCATATGGGTTATCACTTCTTCCTTAACCGTTCCATCCATGTCATCTGCTCCAAAAGAGAGCGCAAGCTGAGCGATTTTAGGTCCTATCATGACCCAGTAGGCCTTAATATGAGGGAAATTATCAAGAAAGAGTCTTGCGACTGCAATATTTTTCAGGTCACTTATGCCCGTTGTCTTTGAGATATGAGACATCTTGGTATTCTGAGGATGAAAGGCCAAGGGGATAAAGGCAAGAAAGCCATTGGTTTCATCTTGGGTTTCGCGCAAAGCGGCGAGGTGCTCCAAGCGCTCCTCAATGGTCTCAATATGCCCATACAACATGGTTGCATTGGTGTTTAGCCCCTGCCTATGTGCAATTTTAGAAATCTCGAGCCACTCGTTGCCTGAAATTTTCTTTTCGCAGGTTATCTCTCTGATTCTGGTACTAAAAACCTCAGCACCACCACCAGGTAAAGAGCCAAGGCCCGCAGCGCGCAACAGTTCAAGGGTGGCTGCAACAGACTTCCCTGCAAGACCTGCAAGGTGAGCAATCTCAACACAGGTAAAGGCCTGGATATGGATTTCGGGTTTTACTTCTTTAATACCTTTGAGGATTTCAATATAATATTCAAAGGGGAGGTCAGGGTGGATACCACCAACCATATGAACTTCAGAAATAGGCTCACTGAGTCTCTCTCTGACCTTCTGCTTTACATCCTCAACACTCATTTCATAGGCAAGGTCTGAATCTTTTTCACAGCCAAAAGCACAGAACTTACATAGATTTGTACAGATATTGGAGTAGTTAATGTGCTGATTGTAGATAAAATAGGTGTTGTCACCATTCTTACGGTTTCTAACGATATTTGCGAGGTATCCAAGAGATAAGATATCGTCACACTCATAAAGTCTTTTACCGTCATCAAGACTTAATCGTTCCTCAGCCTTTACTTTGTCGAGGATGTTCCCAAGCCCTCTTTCACGAATTATTTTTTCCACAATCAACAAAAAAGCCGAGTTATTAACCCGGCTTAATATTTATAGTATTTGAGATCAATCGATAAAAAACTTGAGTTTCTCTCTACGACTAGAATGACGCAGTCTATTGAGGGCTTTCTTTTCTATCTGCCTAATACGTTCTCTCGATACATTAAAAAGCTTGCCAATCTCTTCCAAGGTGTACTCCGCTTTCTCACCGATACCAAAACGAAGTCTTATTATTTTTTCTTCTCGTTCACTCAGGGTTTCAAGGATATCGTTGACTCTACCAGAAAGTTCCCGGGTCTGAACCGCATCATAGGGAGACTGCGACTCCTGATTCTCAAGGAAATCACCTAGGGTTGAGTCATCATCTCCAACCGGAGTTTCTAGGGAGATAGGCTCCCTTGAAGCTTCTAAGATAGAGAGGATCTTATCCATGGGCAAACTTGTTGCTTTGGATATTTCCAGTGGAGTAGGCTCTCGTCCAAGTTCCTTAAAAAGTGCGTAAAAGGCCTTGAAAAATTGGCTCCGTAACTCCAAAAAGTGGACGGGCAAACGAATAGTTCTTGTTTTATCGAGGATAGCACGCGTAATCGCCTGCCGAATCCACCAACTTGCGTAGGTGGAAAATTTATTCCCCTTGGTGTAATCAAAACGAAAAACTGCTCGCATCAGACCCAAGTTCCCTTCCTGAATAAGATCAGCAAGAGTGAGCCCTTGGTGCATATATCTTTTTGCAATAGAGACCACGAGCCTGAGATTGGCACGGATCATCGTATCTTTTGCCACCTCTATGGACCGACTATATGCCTCAAGCTTCGCCTGTAACTCAAAAAGACATCGTATGTCAGGATATTTTTTTGAGGTACTGATGACATTATAGCGCATGAAGTTGAGCTGTTGCTTTTTGGGCTTGAGAGTTGGATCACGCTTTTCCCATAAATCAATACGCTCACGAAGCAATTGAATTTCTCGTGTTCCTGAATCATCTTCACGAATCGCGATAATAATAGCATCAAAACCCTGTCTAATGGTTTTTGAATACTTAGCTTCTTCTTCAGGCGTAAGTAGATCAAAACGTCCCATTTCCCGTAGATAGGTTGTGGTCGTTTCCTCAGCTTCGTGATTTTCTTCATCGGAAGCATTTGCAGCAGCATCTTTTGCAGGATCTACAGCAGAGGTATCATTTTTCACCCAAACTTCACCAGAAAGGGTTCTCTTCTCACCATCTTTTTCAACGGTGACTATCTCAATTGAATGAGCACCTAAAAAATTAAAAATTGACTCAATTTCATTAGGATCTTTAATCTCATCAGGGATCAAATTATTGAGATCATCGAAACTGATACAACCTTCTTTTTTTCCAGCTTTTAGTAGGTTTTCTTTAAGTTCAGGCAGCACTAGACACCCACTCCATATCTTGAATTTTAAAGACTATCTATTGTATAATCACCAAACAGTGTTAAATCCAATAGCCTCAAGAATCACCAAAGGGTAGTTTGAATATTTTTGACAAAAAAAAAGCCGACGAGACAGACCTCGTGAGCATGTTATTAAATCCAGAAGGATGTATTTGTACATCATATGTCCGTAAAATGCAATTTTAAAAAATAACAAATCACCATGTAGTCACACCCACCTTATGAACTTCGCTTTACAATATACACTGATAGTGTCAGTTTCAACCTTAAGCCGAAGGTTTTCTTAAATGTACGTACGATGACATCTTCTTTTAGATAAGGGCCACATTATGATCCCCCATCGCTCAAGTGGTATTCTCGCTCATATCAGTTCCCTCCCCTCTCCCTATGGCATTGGTGATATTGGCCCTGCCAGCTATGATTTTTTGACTTTTTTAAAGAATTGTGAACAAACCTATTGGCAGTTTCTACCTACGAATCCTACAAACGGACACTTTGACTATTCTCCCTATATGGCAAATTCAGCCTTTGCTGGTAATCCCTTGTTCCTTTCACCCGAGCTACTACACCAAGCTGGATATGTAAGTGGTGACGATATCGCCAACAAACCTGACTTCCCGGCATACACGACAGACTTCGACAGTGTTGTTCCTTTTAAAACGGCACTCCTGCAAAAGGCTTTCTTGTCATTTCAACAGAACCCCCCAACCACCTTTGCTTCTTTTGTCACAAACAACAGCTCTTGGCTCGACGATTATGCCCTTTTCATGGTTGCCAAAAAGATATACCAGGAAAAGGGCTGGTTCGACTGGCCAGAAGAAATCGCCTCACGAGATAATACGGCGATGAAACAATTCACAGAGCAGAACAAAGCACTGATAGAATATTACTATTTTGAACAATTCGAATACTTCAGACAATGGCAACTTCTGCAAGACCGCTGCCGACAAAATGGCATCATCCTCTTTGGCGACCTCCCCATCTATGTCAGTTATGACAGCGTTGACGTTTGGGCTAACCAACAGCTTTTCAGCCTTAACCCTGCAACATTGCGCCTTACTCATGTCTCGGGCGTACCGCCTGACTATTTCAGTTCCAACGGCCAGAGATGGGGCAACCCTCTATACAACTGGCAAAGCAAAGACCCTAAGATAGCGAGAAGCCTCACAGACTGGTGGGCGAGGAGATTTAGGCATTTGTTTACCCAGGTAGAGGTAGCGAGAATTGATCACTTCCGAGGCTTCGAGTCCTATTGGTCTATCCCCGCCGAAAGCGATACTGCAATAGCTGGTACCTGGTTGAAAGGGCCAGGAATCATGTTTTTTAAAGAACTTGAATTACGACTTGGCCAGATGAATATCATAGCTGAAGATTTAGGTATCATAACGGAAGAAGTCATAAGACTGCGGGATGATCTAAAATTTCCAGGAATGAAGGTGCTCCAATTTGCCTTTGACGGAAACCCTAAAAACAGTTTCCTTCCCCACAACTTTGATACGCCCCAGTGTGTTGTTTATACAGGTACACATGACAACGACACGACTTTGGGCTGGTTTTTAAGTGATAAAATCACAGAACAGCAACGCACTGAAATTAAATTTTCTGCAAATCGTTCGCCCCACGATCAGTCCCCCATCCACAAAGATATGATTTACCTTGCTCAATCGTCAATTAGTCATCTGTGTATTTTTCCCCTTCAAGATATCCTTGGCTTTGGCAATGATTGTAAAATGAATAGCCCGGGAGAACCCACAGGTAATTGGCGTTGGCGTTGCGGTAATGAATTTTTCACAGAGGAAATTGTACGATACATGGCAGAATCGACCACACGCTTTGGCCGAAATCGACAAGTAAAGTAACCTCTTTTGCCATAACATAAAACAAATTGTTGACAACATATCCATGGTCAGGTATAAACACGCCTGCTGGCCCCATCGTCTAGTGGCCTAGGACACTGGCCTCTCACGCCGGTAACAGGGGTTCGAGTCCCCTTGGGGTCACCAGCTAATAAATTCAAGCACCTATCGACTATGTCGATAGGTGCTTTTTTTATTATATCCCATTGAACTTTTGTTACACCCACACACCCTTCTTATTCTCTGCGTTATTCAGCCAGCTATCGTTGTGCTTGTCAGTAACTCCCCCGGGGAGTCCCATCGCTGTATACCAGTAGAACTCGATTTTATCTATGGAACATGGGCCCAGCGCCTATTACGCTGCAGAAGATATAAAATCTACAGAAGAAGTGGTTCAATGGAAAAAATACTGCTAAAATATGCTGAGTTGCAATGGCTGGATGTGGTACTGTACTGGTAGAAAACTTTGCATACCAGTGGCCTCTTTTTAGGCTAGGCAAAAGGCTAGTGGAGCTTGCCGTAGTAGAGGTGTCACTTACATTCTCATTGGTATGATTATGGCCTCTCAAATTGAAGGCATGAAGAAGAAAAAACACATTGCCAACCTTGATCGTTTGCTCCCCAAAACAGACAATTGTACGAAGGAGCTAAAAAGGCGAGGCAAATTGATAAAAAAAGGTTCATCTCCTTCGCTGGGGCAAGATCCGCTTGAACACGCTTTCGCCGGGGATGAATAAGATATTAACGTTGTATGCTGATGCACAGAGGAAAAGATGGTACAGATAGGAAAAATAAACAGATTATCGATACAAGAAACACGGGCCAATACCATTTATCTTGATGGTGGTAAGCTTGGAGAGATTCTCCTAAAGGACAAAAATGCTGTACGTAAGTATCAAAAAAATGACAAAATTGATGCCTTTGTTTATGTAGATAAAGAACAGAAACTTGTGGCTACCATCCAAAGGCCCTATGCAATGGTAGAAGAATTTGCCAAGCTGACAGTAGTCGCCACTTCAAGTTCAGGTGCTTTTTTGGGCTGGGGCCTTGAAGACGATCTATTTGTTCCTAAAAGCGAACAACAGGACAACATGAAAGTAGGCGCGTCATATGTCGTGTTTGTCTTCCACAGTGAAAAATCCAACCGTATTACAGCCTCCTCAAAGCTTGATAAATACCTAAGCAAGCAAACGCCCCCATACGTCGAGGGAGATGAGGTCGATCTTCTTATCTACGCCTTCTCAAGCCTTGGATACAGTGCGGTGATTAACGGCTCCCATGTCGGTATGATCTATCAAAATGAAGTCTTTCAAAAACTTGCTGTGGGCCAGAAACTACAGGGTTACATCAAAAAGATACGCGAAGACTCAAAAATCGATTTAAGTTTGCAAAAAACGGGCTACCGCAGAGTTGATGATATCTCAGTTACCATTTTGGACAACTTAAAAACGTCAGGTGGAATGATTGCCGTCACCGACAAAAGCCCAGCTGAGGAGATCTATAGCTTGTTTGGGGTAAGTAAAAAGGTTTTCAAAAAAGCAATTGGAGCCCTTTACAGAAAAAAGCTCATTACCCTCGCCCCCGATGGCATTAGACTGAACGAGGAAGACAGCAGTAGCTGACCGGTCATTCTGTTAAAGACATGGCAAGAACTGTTTCACAACTGCTTCTTGGGGACTCTTCTAGGGTGGTGTCTACGAGAAACATGTGTGGTCGCCACCCGGTGACGTCCACACTATGTTTCAAGGCCTTATAAGTCTTTAGACCACAACGGTTTTCACTTTAGAGGACTTAGAAATTGTTGTGGATCAAGGGTGAGCATTGAGTTAATCTCCCCTGCATTACTTGCATCGGTGCCAAGAAAAAGAAAGGCAAACAGTGGCTGATTGCGATAGTCTATGGGCCGGAGTTTAATAATAGAAGTTAGTGATTTTTCAAGTTTTTCATAGTCAAAAAAGAGATTATCTGCAACATCTCTGCTCTTTTCCAATATAGCAACGGCAAATTCACGTCCCTTCTTTGCTTCAAAGATATCATCCCAAAGTGGCTTTTTTCTCTCTATAAAATATTCATATACATTTATATCAAAGGCATAAAAGGCAATATCCGTTGAGCACCAGCCAGCAAAACGCAATGGATTAACTTCAATTGGTCGTATCACTCCATTCTCATCTATGCGTATTTCAACGTGGAGGGGGAACCCTCTAAGATCGTCAATCGTACCCAGTTGTTTCAGAAATTTTTCGACCCTACTAAAATTTGACTTAATTATGTCAACAGAGGCAACGTAGAGCCTATCCCCCATATCATATTTGCCATTAAATCTATGTTCGAGGATATTGAGAATAACGGGTTCATTATTGTCATCAAAATAAGCATCTATCGCATATTCCGTCCCTTCAATCACAGACTCAATTAAGAATTTACTGACATCAATGACATCCTCTGAAAACGTTGACGCAGCCTTATTTGTCTTTGCTAAAATGTCATTTTGAATTTTAGCCCATTCCTCTGCGTTATCTACCCTGTACACTCCAGCACTAAGAAAACCAACAGTTGGCTTTATGATAAAGGGCCTGCCAATCTCTGCAAAGGTCAAAGAACCGAGTTGATCACTTGATATTTCTTTGAAATAAATATCTGGGAAAAACTTTTTCGTAGCTTCACGAAATTGCAATTTATTTTTAAAAAACTTAACCCTCTTTACAATTGGAGAATCCTCTCCTAAAAGGTCCATGATCAAGGCAATCGAGTTCTCACTATTTGTGTACAGCCAACTACCATTGTTTTCACCCACCAGCGCCCTCGCCTCATCACGGGAAAGACAATTAACGCCATCCGGCATGATTTTAGAAGAGAACTCAGTGAGTAATGTGGGATGCTGTGACTCAACCAAATAGTTAAGGGCAATATCTGAAATGTAGGGTGCGTCAAAAATAAACATTGTTTTTTGAATAGGTTGAAAAATTTAAAATAGCCGAGCCCCAATCCTGCTTTTATAATGGATGGGGCTCCACAAAAAGGTGAGCAGTTAAATCAATTTGAGTGCCTGGGCAAAGTCTTTTACAATATCATCTATTGATTCAATACCTACAGAGACACGAATAAGTTCAGGCAGTACGCCAGCACTCAGTTGTTCCGCCTCGCTGAGCTGCCGATGGGTCATACTTGCGGGATGCAGGACACCTGTTCTTACATCAGCCACATGAACAACCGTTTCGGCTAAGGTAAGCGAATCCATTAAGCGTTCTGCCTTGGCACTGCCTCCAGCAACACCAAAGGTGAGGACCCCACTCCCTGCTTTCATATACTTCTTACACAGGGCATAATTAGAATCACTTTCAAGCATTGGGTATTTTACCCATGTCACCTTCTCGTGTTTTTCAAGAAACCGCGCAAGAGCAAGGGCATTGTCACTGTGTCGTTCCATTCGTAAATGCAAGGTCTCTAGACCTTTATTTGACAAAAATGCATTTTGTGGTGTCATGTAGCAACCAATATCGCGAATCCATTGCACTCTTGCCTTTACGATATATGCAGCAGAACCAAATGTTTCGGCATAGATAAGACCGTGGTATGACTCGTCCGGCTCAGTAAGACCTGGGAACTTACCATTAGTCCAGTCAAAGGTCCCTCCATCCACTATCATACCGCCTACGCTGGTAGCATGTCCATCAACATATTTAGTGGTAGAATGGATAACGATATCTGCACCTAACTCTAATGGACGGCATAAAAAAGGGGTAGGAAAGGTATTATCCACAATAAAAGGCACGCCCATTGCTTTTGCGATTGCAGAGTATTTTTCAAAATCCAGCACATTCGTACCGGGGTTTGATAAGCTCTCACCGAAAAGCAACTTGGTGTTTTCCTTAAAAACCGCCTTAACTTCATCAGCTGACATCTCGGGATCTATGAATGTAACCTCGATACCCATCTTCTTAAGAGTGTGCCTAAAAAGGTTAAAGGTGCCACCATACAGGGTAGATAAAGCAACCATATGATCGCCAGCTTCACAGATGTTAAGGACTGAAATTGTTGAGGCCGCCTGGCCAGAAGATAAAGCCAAAGCCCCTACTCCACCCTCTAACTCTGCCATTTTATTTTCGAAGACTTCAACCGTCGGATTGCTTATCCTGGAATACATATGACCTGCAACTTTGAGATCAAATAAATCAGCGATCCCCTGGCAGGTATCATATTTGAAAGTAGTACTCTGAACAATTGGCATCACCCGAGGGGCACCATTTTCAGGTGTATAACCCGCCTGGACAGCTTTTGTTTCAATATTCCATTCCTTACTCACTGTAATCTCCATTTAATAAAGTTAATAAGTTTTCATTTTTCTTCCAGTCCATTTAACAAATGACTCAAAACACAACAACGCCAAGTAGAGTTAAATATATATCTAAAAGATAAGAAATAAGACCTGAAATCCAGAGTTCAAGCAGATGTTGTTATTTTGGGGTAAAATAGAGGAAAGAACTGGTATATAAATGCTTTTTCTTACAAAATCTTACAAAATCCGAAGATTTAGACTACAAACCGAACTCATCATTAGGTAACAATGCCGCCACAGTCTCACCTTATTCAATCTGGTGGTTTAAGAATGTGCATAGGGGGGGCTCATATGCGCCCCCCCCTATGAATAAATCCAGCACCCCGATGAACAAGTAGAGGCGATTCAAAATTAAGGCTGATGAACTACTTTGATCCGTTAAACTCGGATACACTTAACAGGGTTGCCGTGGAGCAATGATTAGTCTAACAACAAAGTCCAACATGGATCATCCCATAATAGGTCATACTATATCAATTAGCACCCTAACGTATAGACACACCACAACTACCTTAAGGCGGCTCATACCCACAAAGAGTTTCTTATGTAAAGATGTGTTCATTTACGTCCGATTCAAACACAGACTGATACGACAGGAAAGACCAATCATTACATCTGAAGGTATACACAGTGGATAAAATTTTCATAAAGATCTTTTCTGACTATAAAGAAATTACCCTGAGATATGCCCCCAAATACCGCGCAATATGGTGTTACTACAACCCTACTGGCCGTCCATGCTTCTCATTGACCATGTTGAAGGAACTTCGACAATTGCAGCAACGAATCATGGATTATTTTACCAACAAGGACAAAAAGACTGAATCCTTGATCGATTACCAGGTCCTGCATTCACAGATCTGTGGCGTGTTTAGCTTTGGTGGAGATCTCGACTTATTCAGCAAGTTGATCAAAGAACAGAATCGTGAGGAATTGTTGGATTACGCTTTGCGGTGCGTAGACATCTGCTACCTCAATGCCGTTAATCTGCACCAACCTATTACCACAATTTCATTTGTGGATGGATCCGCTTTAGGGGGAGGGTTTGAATCTGCTCTGTCGAGCAATGTCCTGATCGCCACTGACAATTCCCAGATGGGCTTTCCAGAAATTCGCTTCAACCTCTTCCCTGGAATGGGGGCTTACAGCCTTCTCGCCAGAAGCTGCGGCATCAAAATTGCCGAAAAAATGATCTCTAGCGGAGAAATGTACAGCGCCAATCAACTATTTGACATGGGTATTGTCCATCGCTTAAGTAACGTTGGTAAAGGGGCCGAGTGTGTGGAAGAGTTTATACGACACCACCGACAACGGAGTAACGGCTACCGGGCAATACAACAAGCAAGACAGCGATACCAGCCAATAGAGTACCAGGAACTTGCTGATATTACAGAGATATGGGTTGCGGCGGCTTTAGGTCTGAAAAAAAAAGATCTTCGATTAATCGATAAATTGGTAAAAACGCAAAACACAAAAATCTCCTCTAAAAATAAAAATTCACGATTACGAACCTATCAAGATCGGCGACTAACACAAAGAAGTAGTATTTTTCCCCTGACAGACTGGTCAGAAAATGTCATTATAAAGGATCGAAGAATTAATCCTGATCGAAGATTGTCTCCTAAACTCTGCATTGTCGGAACCTGACAAAAGAAAGAGCTATGACCAGCCAAGCAAACGACATCAAAGAACAGATTGAAATTGATCGTATAGACATCCTCTACAAACGATCAAAAGCCGCCTCTCTTGCATTGCTAGCCGTCAGTACTATCTACACCATACTGCTCACCAAGCAGATTGCTTGGAAGTGGCTTCTCATTTGGTATTTGATCTTACTCTTTGTCCTTTGTGGCCGCTGGTTCACATACAGGAAATACTTCAGCCCCTACAGACAGAATAGATCCCTGTTCTTCTGGCTCAATATTTTTCGTGCAGGGGTGTTTTCAGCGGGGATAACCATAGGTAGCCTCAATCTATTTTTCTTCATAGAGGAGTCACTCTCCTTCCAGCTCGTATCAATTATTTTCCCCTACGGCATTGCGGTGGGAGCGGTGACCATGCTCCTTGATAGGGTGGCCTTCAGTCTCTATGCATGCACATTACTGACACCTATCATTTATCAATTAGCCATGGCGGGTGAGGGCCTCTTTTCCGGTACTGGAGCTTTAACAATCATATTAGGCATATTTCTTCTCAAGTTTAGTATAAAATATAATGAAAGTTTCCTGGCCAACACAACGCTGACATATGAAAAGATAGCGCTACTCAAGGACCTGAAAGAAGAAAGAAACAAACTCAATAACAGGTTAGGTCAAATCTTGAATGACAGCACAACTGAGATCTATGTAGCCAATGCCGACTCACTCATGTGCCTCCAGGTAAATCAAGGCGCAGTGGATAACTTAGGCTACTCCAAGGATGAATTCAAAAACATAAGTCTTCTGGATATATTTACCGACGAGGATGAACTTTCGCTACGGGAAATACTTACCCCATTGTACAAGGGTAGCCTAGAACCTGTTAAATATGTGGGGCTCAACCGCCGCCAAGATGGATCCACTTTTTCGATTAAGGCAAGCCTGCAGCTTTCCACAGCTGACGATCCGCCTATTATAGTTGCCAACGTACAAGACATTACGGAACAATTAAAATGGGAGGACAAGCTGATCTACCAGGCAAACTACGATCAGCTCACCAGCATCTTTAACCGCCACTACATCCAGTCCTATATACTCTCTGTCCTCACACGGGCTAAGAGGCATAAAAAAAAGGTTGCCCTACTCTTTCTCGATCTTGATAACTTTAAGGATATCAACGACTCTCTCGGCCATGATTTTGGAGACGAGGTACTCCGGAAAACCGCCGACCGGATTTCTTCACATCTACGAAAAAACGATATAGTCGCCCGCACAGGTGGAGACGAATTCACTGTTTTTCTTGAAGATCTTAAGGAAAATAGCCATGCTGAGATTGTGGCACGCAAACTCATTAAGAATTTCAAGAAACCATTTATAATCAATGGTCAGGATATATATACTACTCTTAGTATCGGTATCAGTATTTATCCAGACGATGCCGATACCCATGATCAGCTTATGCAATGCGCAGATATGGCCATGTACCGGGCCAAGGAGGACGGCCGCAACACCTTCCACTTCTTTTCCCAGGAGATGCGTCGCTTTTCAGAAGACCAGATGCGAATCTCAAACCAGCTGCGTGATGCCCTTTCAAGAGATGAGTTCTCACTTGTTTATCAGCCTAAGGTGGATATTCGACAAAACCGGATAGTTGGGGCAGAGGCATTACTTCGCTGGAACAACGATGTGGTTGGGGCTATATCACCCAATGTGTTTATCCCCCTGGCAGAGAACCTCGGTCTTATACATGAATTAGGGGTGTGGGTCCTGGACAAGGCCTGTCAAGAGGCGAGCACTTGGAAGGATTTAGGCCGAGCTGACTTGTCGGTTGCCGTAAATATCTCTCCTCAACAATTTCGTGCCGGCTCACTAGCTAAGGATGTGCAAAGAGCACTGACATCAAGTGGACTACCTTGTGAACAACTGGAGCTGGAAATAACGGAGAGTCTTTTAATGCAGGACTCGGACGCCCCTCTGCAGCTCCTAAAGGACTTGTCCAATCGCGGTATAAAAATTGCTTTAGATGATTTTGGAACCGGCTATTCATCTCTGAGCTATGTACGTCGTTTTCCATTGCAGGTACTAAAAATAGATCGCAGTTTCATCTATAACCTTGAAACAGATAAGAATAACAAAACGCTGGTCGATGCTATTATTGCCATGGCCCACAGTCTAGGTTTGGGAATTGTTGCTGAGGGAGTGGAAAATGAGTCACAAATTGAGTACTTGCGTGAACGCGAGGTGGATATAATCCAAGGCTTTTTCTTCAGCCCGCCAGTACCTGCCGAAAAATTTCGTATGCTCGTGCAAGATGATGAATTTGTGACCAAAGCGTATTGTAAAGTTGCGACTCCAGCTTGATAGAATATGCGTGCAAGCCATATACCGCTATATGGCTTTAGTCTTGTAGATACGCTAATCTACATCAATAGGTAAAGCGTAACTTCAACCTCTACGCATATCAGCAACACTCAAAAATTCACACCAATAGAGATTTATTATATTTCCATTTATTACTCAAAAATGGTTGGCTCAGCAACGACATGGTATCTCGGATCATCAATCTTTTCTAAAATGATCGTTTTGTATTTTTTATCTGATTTGTTCAAGAGTTTTTTACAATCCGTGCTCAAATGCTTGAGAGTGATTCTTTTCCCTTCCCTTTCATATCGGTCAACAATGCCCGATATTGCATCAATTCCAGAGTAATCAGAGACCCTCGATTCAATAAAATCAATTTCAACATTTTCTGGATCGCCCTTTACATCAAACTTCGAAACAAACATTTGAGTGGAACCAAAAAACAAAGGTCCCCAAATTTCATACACCTTGGTGCCATCTGGTTTTACCCGTTTTCTAGCACGAATTCGTAGGGCATTTTCCCATGAGAAGACCAATGCAGACATGATTATGCCTACAAACACGGCAAGAGCCAAATCATACGCTACAGTAAGGCCTGAAACCGTAATAAGTACCAAGGCATCAGCTTTAGGTATTTTATGAATAATTCGTAGGCAAGACCAGGCAAAGGTACCAATAACTACCATGAACATAATTCCGGTAAGTGCTGCAATGGGGACCTGTTCTATATATGCCGAGCCAAAAAGAATAAAGCAGAGCAGTGCAAGGGCCGCAATAATACCTGAAAGTCGCCCTCGACCACCAGAGTTCACATTGATAATAGACTGACCAATCATGGCACACCCACCCATACCTCCAAACAAAGCGGTAACTATGTTTGCAGCGCCCTGGGCAAGACATTCTCGATTACTGTTTCCGCGGGTTTCGGTGATTTCATCAAGAAGATTCAAGGTAAGAAGAGATTCAATTATACCAACACCCGCTAAAATGAAGGCGTAGGGCAGAATGAAGGATAACGTTTCCAGATTCCATGGAATAATTGTAAAAAGTTGCGATTGGAAAACGGGTAAACCACCTTTAAGACCGTCCCCGCCACCATCTCTGATAAACGAGCCAACGGTTGCAACATTCAAATCAAAATAGAGCGTGATGCCTGTGACGACCACAATTGCAGTGAGGGCTGCCGGTACTTTTTGCATAATCTTGGGAAGAAATACCATTATCCCCATGGTGACAAGAACCAAACCCGCCATTGTGAAAAGCTCAGGACCTTGCATCCAGCGTGTTACCCCGCCTTCAACGCTTTTAAACATATTCAGCTGGGATAAAAAGATAACAATTGCGAGACCGTTGACAAAGCCGAGCATAACAGGGTGTGGAACGAGACGAATAAATTTACCAAGTTTACATGCCCCAGCGATAATTTGGAAAATTCCCATCAAAATTACTGTTAGAAAAAGATACTGCAAGCCCATATCTGCAACCGGGGCGGCCATGGCAAGTCCCATTTCATTACCCTCTTTTACAAGGGAGACCATTACCACAGCTAAGGCACCGGTTGCACCGGAAATCATACCTGGCCTGCCACCAAATATTGAGGTTATAAAGCCAACCATACAGGCAGCATACAGGCCAACTAGGGGGTCAACTCCTGCAACAAACGAAAAGGCAACCGCCTCGGGTACAAGGGCCAGAGCAACGGTAAGGCCTGAGGTGATTTCGTTTTTTACGTTTTCTGTTCTTTTTTTAATCAGTTCAAACATGAATCTCGTTTTTTAAATTTTTGCACAAAAAAACGGGCCAGGAACCTCTCGTCGGAGATTCACGCCCGTTCTTGAAATGTCTTTATTGGTTATTTAGTAAAAGGAGTGTCTTTTTAAAGGTTATACAGAGAAATAGCAACAACAAACAGAAGTCAGCTGACAATTTCACCTTGTAAAACACTGTACAGATCACCTTGCAAACCAATGATCTGGCAGCTATGAAACACCTTCAGCATACGAGCTACCAATCGGTTCAACCGACCAGCTTATCACCTGCGAATGCTCTCCGGCTCTAGGCAAGCCCCCCGTCCATCATCGACAAGAAAACGTGCATGCGCGAACTAACCCGATATGGATAAATATATTATAGGGTTATCACTGCTGGTTAAAGAGCAGTTGCAAGGCAACTATTGCAGATGAACCTGCGACCAAGGCAACGGGTACTGTTTGGGGATACCTACAGGGGAATTAATGCTCGGATGAATAAAGGAAAAGCCCTTTATTTTACTCTAAATAGCTTCTAATTTTTTCAATTCTTTTCCGATTAACACCAAAGTCGGACCTGCCAGTCCGAGACGCTGATCGAACGTGTATAACAGTTTTTTCCCCGTCTGTTTCAGGGAAGTAGAACTCTACATCATCAACAAATCGAAAAACCTTAGATACAAACTCAGCCCGAATATAGTGGTCCTGAAGTACCACAATCTTTACCCGCTTCCATTCATTAAGAATCTTCAGCAGACGAGCCTGTGCATTTTTCGATTTGCCAATAACAATAAAGGGTTGAACAAAATACCCCTTATCTTTTGCCTGACTATTCACACAGTTTGGCGTTTTAGGACACTCCATCAGGCGGCCATTGTTTATTCCCAAGTTAGCCATTTTTTCTGAGCATCCTGTTAAAATAATCAAGCAAAGTAAAACAATTTGAACTGTCTTAATGACGCCCTCTATCCTGTAAACTCAAGTAGTTTCATTGTTCTTTTGGCAATAATCGTTTCAGCTCAATTGCCTGGCGTGCTTCAATAAAACATCGTTTGAAGTAGCGCTCGGCAAATCCCGGGACAGCGAGATAACCAAAGATATTCTCCCGGGCCCTGCTGACAATTTCGGACACCAACGCTTCCTTTTCATCAGCTGCAATAAAATTGCGCTCAGTGACATGGGTAAGGACCAATTCTGTCCCTAGACTGGTACGTATCTCTCCGATCAATTCGGACTCTTCTGCCACCAGGCCCCAAAATGTTTCCGCTACCGTGACTACGGCATCGTATCGCACTTTTACCTGCCAGCGATCACCCGCCACTCTGCTGGATTCATCATAAAATCGTACCACAACGCCGTTTGCCAGTTGCTCATCTTCCAGGTGTATTACTTCAGCTTCCATTGCTTTTGACAACCTCATTAATTCGCGAGGTTCCAGTATATTGCAGAACCTTATTTAATGCCCGTTATCGGGCATATGGCTATTGTTTTTTAGTATCTTGGAAATCCACCCTTTCATCCGGCGTTTTTTAGAACATTTCCCCTATAAAAACATCATGTCGCCCTACTCCGGCCTTGCTTGCCTTTTGAGCTATTGTTTATTGGCCTTTTTTTCCTTCTTATCTTTGCGTTTTTCTTTCATTGTTTTTTCAGGTTTCTTTTTAACTGCTTTTTTGGAATCTTTGCCTTTGGACATGAATTTCTCCTTTAACTTTATTGATAAAACATTAAACGCCAACTCAGTACTCGGCATTTAATAAATATTTACATCGTAAACTACTCAACTCCTGTTATGGCAATGGTACATAACGATGGCCCATCGCAACAGGCGACACAGGGGCTTAAGCAAATAAACGGACAACCTACCCCACTACAAAATAGCAACGATAATCTCATATACAAATGAAGAAATCGTCGCAATAAAAAAACGTGCTATTTAATCGGCTCACCAAAGGGATTGAGACGACTTGCCGCTGCAACATCCACGGTGACATAAAAGTTTGCCTCGGTTTTTCCGAATACACCAGCAGAAGATTCGGACAAAACAACCATGCAGGTTTTATTTGGTTTGGTAAATGCTAGCATCACGTTGTTGTAAGAGGCTTCTCCTACACGTTTCCACTTGTTATTACGCATGGATGCTATGATATAATCCCGAAGAGAGGAGACCTGAACACGCCCTCTATAGACATGAATACCACCTTGGAATGAGTCGGTTCGCATGGCCATACTGTTTTTCGAATCCAAAACCATTTCGATGGGAAGTTCGATGTCTCCATAACTTTCTACCATAGTGGCTACAGGCTCTAGCTCACTACCATTTATTGGCTCTATAGTCTGCCCGACATTACTCGCACAACCACCTAAAAGGCCAGCCAACAGTAGTACACAGCAGCTATAACTGATTTTTTTTCGATACAATTTAAATTGCATAACTAAGACTCCCTCTAAAGAAAATATTAAATCCTGTTGGGCTAAAAACATAAAACGACAGGGTTTCTTGTCACTCCTATCATTTATTGGACTATTATTGCAGAAAAGTGTCAACAAAGAAAGAGAGACAGGTAAACATCATTGTAATTTACATACATATATAGTTTACAGCTTGAAACATAATGTTGTGCAGATCAAGATCTGGCACGAACAAGTAATACCTTAAAGCAGGGTTGTCACAGCCAAGGATAAAGATATAATGAATACAATTTTAGTTAAGACCCTTCCCATTCGCCTGGGTCAGTTCCTCAAGTTTGCTGATATGGTTCAGGACGGAATAGAGGCAAAAATCCATATCCGAGAGGGCAAAGTCAAGGTTAATGAAGAGGTTGAAACCAGAAGAGGTAAAAAGTTACAACACAATGATGTTGTTCGCCTTTTTGACATGGAAGCCCAGGTTGTTCTAGACCAATAATAGCATCAATGGTTACTCAGCTTATACACATCTACCATAGTGGTCATCCCCCGAAGAAGCCTTGGCCCAAGGGGGTCAAACGAAAAGGCTCCCTCTAGGTTTTCGTAGGCCCGTTGTGTTAGCAACACCTGCCCAACATCCATCTCTGATGCCAGTCGCTGGGAAATATTTACCTCTGTGCCTATCACGGTATAATCAACACGCTTAGCCGATCCTAAGTTTCCTAAAAATAACGGCCCCCTGCTGATACCTACCCCTAAACTTATTTGCATAAAAACAGGATCAACTTCAGCCCAGGATCTCTGCAAATCCTTGAATTTTGCCACCAGCTCTCTGGCAACGCTTACCGCTGCAAAAGTTGGCGTGTCAAGGGAAACGGGGGCACCAAATACGACAAGAGCCGCATCTCCCATAAATTTATCCAACATCCCCTTATGAGCAAATACGACCGAGGTGAGAAGTTCAAAAAAGATATTTAAAAACTCTCTGAGATGTTTCGGAGAAATCTGCTGAACCAGAAGAGTAAAGCTTCTAATATCCGCAAAAAGCACAGTAAGATCCTGTATACTACCGACATCCATAAGATCTTGTCTGCTTTCAACGAGCATCTTTGAGACCTCTGGAGACACGTATTGCTCTAGTAGCGTTCGAACCCTTCCCTGCTCTTCTCTTTCCTGCATTGAACGGATATTACCAATGGCCATCATAGCCTGATCAGAAATGATAGAGAGCATCTCCAAATCCGATTCAGTGAATCGGCATCCGCTTTCTGTTTCGCTAACGTTGATAACACCTACGACTTTATCCTGGCTGACAATGGGAAAAGAAATTGAGGCCGACAATTCAGGACGAACCAGTAAACTTCTATAGGACGTTTGACTTTGGCTGTCTCGGTTGAGGATTGCCGGAATGTTTGTTGCGAAGACCTTGCCGGCGATACGTTCACCTGGGTGGATTTCCACACTGTCAATATAATGTTGGTCCAAACCCCGATGGGCTACAATTTTCAGGCTTCCTAGCCCTTCGTCAAACATCATGACAGAAACTGTTGGAGCTTCGAACTCTTGTTGAATAATACCAGCCAACTCGTCATACACTTCATCTTCAGTCACAGCCCGAAGTAACTTCTGACCAAGCCGATAAAGAGGTAACAAGGCATTCATCCTGGCAACTTCTTCCCGAACTCCCGCATTTTTAAAAACATCGAGAATAGCCTGCCTAAGTTCATTACACTCGACTGGATGTACACAGACCTTATTAAACCCTGAGTTCATTGCAGCTACAACCAGCTCGAAATCTCCTTTTTGAACAATGAGTATCCCGTGAAGCGCAGGGTTTTTCACGCGTAAACTTCTAAAAATATCTATGCCATTTTCGCAGCCGTTTACTGTATTTATTATAACGAGACGAACTGCATCTCCAGCTACAGGATGCAAGAAATCGCTGTTACCCGAGGAGAAAATAACTTCATGCCCTAAGGCTTGAAGCATCTCTTCACAGCGGGGAGTGATCACATTATTGTCGTTAACAACAAGAATACTACTCAAAGAACGGCTCCATATGTTCAATAACCTTTTGATTCTGCGACCACCTGCTATGTATAACTCAGGTGATCACACATCATTACATCAGGAAAATAAAAGTTTCTTTCTCAACAATTTAGGCTGCCAACTTCCTAATATACTCTATCAACGTCCGCACCCCAGTTCCCGAGGGGCCTTTAGGGATATAACTCTTTGCAGTACAGTCCCAGGCGGTTCCCGCAATATCCAGATGTGCCCATGGCGTTTTTCCGACAAATGTATGCAGGTATTCAGCGGCAGTTATTGTTCCACCAGGCCTGCCTCCACTATTTTTAATATCGGCAACCTCTGATTTTATTTGCTTGGCAAACGCTTCATGTAAAGGCAATTGCCAGGCGGGTTCCCCAGCCACAAGAGCCGCATCAATCAATGCCTTTGTAAGTGCCTTGTTGTTACTCAGAATGCCTGTATAATGATGACCTAGAGCAATGATAACAGCACCAGTAAGAGTGGCAAGATCAATCACCGCGTCAGGGCTATACATTTCAATACCATAGGCGAGAGCATCTGCCAAAATGAGACGTCCTTCCGCATCGGTATTTTCAATCTCAGAAGTTACCCCACCGTAATGTGTTATGACATCACCAGGCTTTAGCGCCCCACCCCCATTCATATTGTCCGTTGAAGGAATAAGACAAATTACCCGAACAGCGGGTTGTTCTTTGGCAACAGCTTGCATAGCTGCTAGGGCTGCCGCTCCGCCACACATATCGAATTTCATATCCATCATGCCCTGGGCAGGTTTGATGCTGATCCCCCCAGAGTCGAAGGTAAGACCTTTACCAACCAGCATAATGGTTTTTTCAGGATTCTCCGGTGAGTAGTCAAGAACAATAAGCTTAGGGTCTTCATGGGAGCCTTGGTTTACAGCAAGAATGCCCCCCATTCCTAGCTTAATCATCTCTTTCTTCTCAATGATTTTGCACTTCAAATTGTATTCAACGGCTAACTCTTCTGCAAATGTTGCGAAATGAGCTGGCGTCCAATAGTTGCCTGGCTCATTGGCCATATCTCTGGCGACAAGGGTAGCATTCACACAGTTAGTCCCAAGACTCACGGCCACTCGGACATCACTTAGATTATGAGCTCCGATAATGGTGATTTTTTTAAGGCCTTTGTACTCGTCTTTATCTTTTTTCTTATAGGACGCAAAGGCATACGCACCAAGGCCGATTCCCTCGATGAGGTAGCGGGCGATAACAGACTCTTCAAGACCTTTAATCTTAGGCAGCCATATACCGACTTCAGCCATTTTATTTTTTTTAGCAATCTTTGCTATATTTCCCCCTACAATCCGTAACTCTTCGAACAGGGAAGCTCGCTTGATTTTTCCTGTTTTTTTGCCCAGACCGGCAAGGAGAAGTGTTTTGCTGCGGAGTAAATTGGTCTCAATAGCAAAGGGGGGGTACAGGAGGACTTGTTCCCCATTTTTTGCATCAAAACTGACACTATCTGTGATTTGTTTAAGGATCAGTCCAACGGTGTCCTCACAGATAAATTTTCCTTTTTTATCTGCACAAACAAAGGCTGCAAGCAGATCACCTTTAAACTCTTCGGGCTTTTTGTTTGACACTACAATATGAGCTAAATTCATAGTAAACCTTAAATATATTTTTAAATAACATCCATGTTGTTAATTATCTAACCACGGTAAAGGAAAAGCAAGTTTGGATACGTTGCACCATGTCATTTATTAAATAAGCAGATAATGGTTGGCAAGCAAGCTAACAGCTCAATCTTGCTTACGGGACATTAAAATCTGTTTATCAATACAGAAAACAGTACATTACAACCATAATAGCTACCTGAAAACTCATTTTTCCATCAGATCATTTTTTTCCATAGTGATTCTCCTCTGGAATGAAGAATTTCAGCAAATCCCCATTGTTTCAAAATGTTGAAGAGACAGTCGCGCCTTTACAGTCTCACTACCTTACAATTCACCAAAACGGCTCAATTACAAACGCAGACTAACAAATAACTCAAGATATCAATTGCCAAGACGTGTAGTTTAATGCTTGAATAGATCAATAATCAAAATAGTTTTTACAATCCACCCTCTAACCAAGATAACAGAATGACCTTGCTACACACTTTATTCATTTCAGTATCACTTGCCATCACGGTTTCTGCCCTCTGTTCCATCTGCGAGGCTGTTTTATACTCAATTTCCCCCAGTCAGGTAGAAATGCTCAAAAAGAGTGGCAATTCTGCGGCCGAACAACTTCAACATCTTAAAGCTGATATTGAAGAGCCCATTACTGCGATCTTAACGCTGAACACGATTGCCAATACAATCGGTGCTTCCGTAGCAGGGGCCACCGCCGCAAAATTATTTGGTGACGAAAACCTGATTCTATTTTCTGCGATTTTCACCCTAACAATACTGTTCTTTTCCGAAATCTTACCAAAAACTATTGGAGTAACCTACGCATACAAACTTGCACCTCTAATCACCCATCCACTCCAAATCATGATACTGGTCTTCAAACCCATCGTTTGGCTCTGTCGAACAGTGACAAGACTGCTTCCAAAAAAAGATGATGATTCGATTTCAGCCGAAGAGTTGCAAACCATCGCCAGCCTTTCAAGAATATCAGGTGACATAGAAGAGAATGAAGAAAAGGTCATTAATAATATTATCGACCTGAAGGCTAAAATAGTTCGGCAAGTTATGACCCCAAGAACAGTCACCTTCTCTATGGATGAAAGCATCAAAGTATCCGAGGCGATGGAACTGTTAAAAAAGCACGGTAGCCACAGTAGAATTCCTGTGTACAATGAAGAGCAAAACAACGTCTCTGGAATTGTAATGCTAAAGGATGTGCTCCGAGCGGCAGCTGACGGCGGAGGAGATACGACTCTTACACACTTCAAGATCGCCGCTCATTTCGTTCCTGAAACGGCTCCACTTAATCGCATTCTCATCGATTTTTTTGACCGGAGGATTCACCTTTTTGTCGTCGTGGATGAATACGGAACAATGACAGGTGTCGTTTCGCTTGAAGATGTCATTGAGGAGATTGTAGGACAAGAAATTATAGATGAAACCGACAACGCACAAGACATGAGAGAATTAGCAAGATCCCAAAATATCGAATCACGAAGCACCTTTGAAGAGTAATCGTTTACCTGGGATCAGCTCGCCATAATTTGTTTTTCAATGGGAAATAACATTTTCCATATTGCCACGAGCAGTGACGTAACTTCACTGCAGCGTAGGCGAGGGAAAAATTGTATCATTCTGCCACTCAAATTAGCCCGCATTCCCAAGATTATGCTGCTGCTCTCAGGTAAGCATTGACCATTTAAAAGTATTTTTCGATTTCCTGAATTGTGACGAAGTACAGGTTAGAACAGATTGCCACCCACCGCCGCCAGACGAAGAAGAACAGTTCTCACTTCTCCATTTCGTACGACCGTGAACTCCACCTCCGCACCAAGACCAAGTTGCTCCATTTCATCCTGGAGCTCGGACACAGACGTAACCTCTCGCCTGTTAATCTCTAAGATCGCGTCGCCTAGTATTATGCCGCCACGCTGTTGAGCTGTGCCCCGTAAACCTGCACGTGCGGCTGGACCATCTGGGGCAATGGTAAGAATGAGTAAACCATCCACTCCTAGCCGCCTTGTCACCCTTCTATCTACAAAACTCACACCAATGCCAGGCTCAACAACTTGTCCATGTTCGATGATTTGTGGCACAATAGAATTGATCGTGTCAACAGGAACCGCAAACCCTATACCGGCATAACTGCCAGAAGGGCTATAAATTGCGGTATTAACACCGATTAATCGACCGGCACTATCGAGCAATGGTCCACCAGAATTACCCGGATTAATAGCTGCATCCGTTTGAATAACTCCGTTTATATTTCGCCCAGTAACGGACTTAATTTGTCGATTCAAGGCCGAGATAATCCCGGAGGTGATAGTTTGATCAAAGCCAAACGGATTGCCTATGGCAAACACCTTTTGGCCAACCAGCAGGTTGCCTGACTCGCCTATGGCGATGGGGTGAAGTTGATCTGGTAAGGAGGTGAGTTGCAGAACGGCCAAATCTTTATCAGGGGCCACGCCAACCAAAATGGCCTTCCAATTAGAATTGTCAGCCATTGTTACCTGAATCTTATTGGCATCACTTATCACGTGATAGTTAGTGACAATTCTGCCGCCGCTATCCCAGACAAAACCGGACCCGGTTCCCTGGGGGATCTCAACCGGGTTAAGAGAAAAAAGACTTCGTCTCAGAGCAATGCTTGTTACATAAACAACGGAGGGGGAATTTTGACGAAAAATCTCTATAGTATTGACTTCATCAGCGGCCAATGCACCCCGCGCGGTAATAGCTCTTGGAATTATTTCGGCCGGCTGAAAAAAGCGTTCTACCGGGTCGACGACAAACCAAAGAATAAAGCCGACGACAACAAGCAAGGTAACTGGTGAAGTTTTTATATTCATAAAGCCCGGTTACACTGGAGTTTTTTACAAATTGAGAAAAAACTTCGCCACCGTGAAATACATCAACACACCGAGTATATCAATTGAAGTGGTGACAAAAGGACCCGTCGCAATAGCGGCATCAACATCAAAACGTTTAAGGAAAATCGGAATCATTGTACCAAGAGTTGCCGCCATAGCCATGCAAAAGAATACTGAGATTCCCACAACCACACCCATCAAAGCGGGTTCGTTGAAACCAAGGAACGCGACCACACCAAGAAACAAGCCATAGGTAAGGCCAAGTATCAAACCCACCCGCATTTCTTTAAAAACAACCTTATGGGCCTCATCAAGATTAATCCTGCCCGTGGCAAGTCCCCGTACGATAATTGTAGATGATTGGGTGGCAATGTTACCCCCCATTCCAATGACAACAGGAATAAACGATGCTAAGGCTATTACCTGGGATAACTCTTGTTCAAAAGCACCGATAATAAACATGGCCATGATACCACCAAGCCAAGATGCAAAAAGCCATGGCGCGCGTATTAAGGCACTATCTTTGGTGGATTTAAGGAGGATTTCTCGGTCTTTACCAGCACCAGCCATTTGCAGGAATTCCTCGGAGGCTTCTTCACGGATAACATCAATAATATCGTCTACCGTCACAATGCCTACAAGAGAATAATTCGAATCGACAACAGGGACCGCCAGGAAATTGTACTTTGAGACCACGTGGGCTACCTCACCCTGGTCGGTATCTGTCGTAACAGAAATGACATTTGAATTCATAATGTCTTTTAACTTACGCTCGCTGGGATGCATCAACAGTTCTCTTAGCGAAACGACCCCGGATAACTTGAGGTCACCATGGGTGAGATAGAGGTAGAAAACCATCTCTTTTTCTTCGCTTTTCTTTTGGATGGACCTGATTGCATCTCCAGCTGTCAGTCCTTCATCGAGGTACATGAAATCAGGGGACATCAATCCACCTGCGCTCTCGGGATCGTACTGAAGTAATTCTTCTACTTCATCCCGGTCCTTCTGCTCCATATGTGCACGAATCTCACCAGCTATATCGTCGGGTAGAATTTCCAATAAATCGACGGCATCATCAGATGGCATATCTGAAACGATATCCGCCATATACTGAGGTGTTAATCCCTGGACAAGTTCGGCTACCAAAAGCCCATCAAGTTCACTTAAAAAAGTACCGACAGAGTCAAGCGTGGCAATGGTTTCAAATACGGTTTCCCGCTCTTCTTTAGTTAAATGACGGTACACCCATGCCATATCGGCGGGATGTGTTTTATTTATAAGTTTTTTGAGATGTAGCGTAGCCCCACGTCTGTTGAGACGCCGAACCATATCCAAAATTACCATCCCTTCATTACCCACAAGTTCCTTTTTAACTTTACCTTCCATATCTACACCAGTGAAAAGAAATCAGAAAAATCAAGTTAGCTGCAAAAAGCACTACTTAAAGATTACACGACAAAACAATAATAAAATCAAATCTAGACAATGAAGTTTGCTCTCGCACTTGTACTCCTAGGCGTAGGCAAACAATTTCATATTTAAAGTCACTATATTACTCACCTAGCGGTTATTTTCAAACTCACTTTTTATGAGTACTATTTTCTCACATTGACTTGCACCTGGGACTTGCTCGTCCCAGCCAATCCACACTACCTAAAATAATTCATTGTTATTTCATATAAATGCAACGAAAAAACCCTGTTAAGACGAAGGCTAGATCAACTCCAGCAATCAGCATTGCAGCAAACATTCAATTTTTTCTTAGTCTTTTTATAATCAATATATTTGTTATACTGTGGTAAGGTCAAGAAAAGAGAGTCGTTTTTTGCACAATAAAGCAGAGACTCAGCCCCACAACCATCGCAATTACACCAAGTGAGCGTAAATGCCCAGCATCCATTATGCTTATTTTTTTTAACCAATCCTGCATCGCTTCAGGGGCCGCTACATACGGCAAACCCTCCAAAACGAGTATCAGTCCTATCAGGAGAATAAAGAGTTTCATAGGGGGCCTTGTAACAAAAGGAAAAGTATTTTTCAAGATACAGTTTATTTTACGACTGTTTGTAGCAGTTGTTTCGACGTATGACACTCAATTGCATTGCTTTTTCAAGAACCTCTTAATAGTATAGCCCACAATTTGATGGTGTCGTAGAAATGCAGCTCTACAACAGTGTAGATTTTTCCCCAGAAACAACATACCGCTGGTAGAGTTGTTTCTCCGCCAAAAACACTGGGAGCTGTTCGTGAATAGACCTTGTATAGCAAACGTTTTAAACGTAACCATCTAAAAAATTTGCCAACCTTTTTTCGAGTTTAACAAAATCTGATAATGCATTAAACACTTTCACTTTCCGAAAGCACCCAATATTTTCTATAAAAACATGACAAACCCAACACAATCTAAATACAGTGAAGCCGGCGTCGACATAGATAAAGGCAATCAATTTGTTGATGAAATTAAAGATATCGTTTCAACAACGCATCAGCGCGGGGTACTTGGCGGACTTGGCGGTTTTTCTTCGCACATCGCTATTGATACAAACAAATATAAAAAACCGGTTATCGTTAACTCCACAGATGGAGTTGGAACGAAACTAGCTATCGCCCAGCTTTGCAATAAACACGACACCATAGGTATCGATCTTGTCGCAATGTGCGTCAATGACCTCATTGTAGGGGGCGCTACTCCCTTATGCTTCCTTGACTACTTTGCTGTCGGTAAACTTGATATCGAGATTGCCAAACAAGTAATCACCGGAATAGCTGAAGGTTGCAAACAAGCCTTATGTTCACTCGTTGGTGGTGAGACAGCAGAGATGCCAGGTCTTTACCAGAATGAAGATTACGATTTGGCAGGTTTCGTTACCGGAATCGTTGATCGGGATTCCATCATAGATGGCTCCGATATAAGTGCAGGTGACAAAATAATTGGTATCGCATCCAGCGGTATTCACTCCAACGGTTATTCTCTTGTTAGAAAGATTTGTTTTACAGACAATAATCTTGATGTGAAAGAATACTTCAGTGAACTGGGCTGCACCCTTGGAGAAGAACTTCTCAGACCTACCAAGATTTATGTCCAATCAGTCTTAAACGTTTTGAAGAATTACCCTATAAATGGAATGGTTCACAACACAGGCGGAGGCTTTATCGATAACGTTCCGCGTGTTTTGCCCAAAGGATGCAAGGCAGAGATTGACTCCAATAACTGGACTATCCCACCTATCTTCAACTTCCTTATGAAGCGAGGAGACGTTCCTTTAAACGAAATGTTCAGAACATTTAACATGGGAATTGGTCTGTTAGTTATCGTTAATGAAGCAAAAGCGGATGATATCTGTCATCATTTTCAAGCACTGGGAGAAACGGCCTCGATTATTGGTAAGATTTCTCACCTTGAAGCGGATGAAACTGAGCCCGTTATTATAAAATAATTTTAACTGTGCCCCTGCTCGAATTTTTCGGTTACCCCGGTAACTGGGAATTAACCAACATCTAGCCTAACAAAACCACTCGTTAGGTAAGGCAGGTCAGGAAAATTACTTTTTGCTTCAACATCAGTTGTACAACTGATAAAGGCCACACTGTCTCCAGTGTGGCCTTTATCGTTTTCGCCCCCGTAGTTATATACTACGCAGCACCACAATCACTGGTTTCCCCTTTAATCTTTTCAAGGGCGTGTACAAGAACAGGTAACACAACCTCCAGATTTTCTCTTGCAGCCTTCAGGCTACCTGGAAGATTTATGATAAGACACTCTTTACGGATACCAACCCGGCCTCTAGACAACATGGCCCTTGACGTTTTCAAAAGACTTGCACTCCGCATAGCCTCCGCCATACCTGGGACTTCTTTTTCGAGCACATCATCCATCGCCTCTGGGGTAACATCTGTTGGTGAGACCCCGGTTCCGCCCGTAGTGACAATAAGATCAACCCCCTTATCATCGACGAGTCCTACCAAGGTCTCAACAATAACCGCTCTGTTGTCTGGTATTATTTGATAATGGCCAAGAGAATAGCCCTCGGCTATAAGTGTCTCCTGCAGATAGGCACCACTGGTATCCAGCCGCTCTCCCCTTGACCCTTTATCACTCATTGTTACTACAGCAAAAGAATACGTAACCTCTTTACTACTCATTACTACTCCTTGTAATTATGCTTCCTCAGCCCGCGTTGCAGCAACAATTTTATCCGCAATTTGAGCAGGGACTTCTTCATAGTGAGAGAAATTGATAGAAAAGCTACCAAGGCCTCCCGTCATAGAGGTAAGATCAGTTGCATAGAGCAGAATCTCTGCCTGGGGCACCTGGGCGTTAATTATCTCAAGTCCATCGGCTGAATCCATGCCCATAACCTTACCCCGCCTGGAGTTGAGATCCCCCATAACATCGCCAACATTGTCTTTACCGACCTTGATCTCCATATTCATGTATGGCTCAAGCAAGACAGGTCCGGACTCTTCCGCACCTTTTTTAAAGGCAAGAGAACCCGCAATTTTAAAGGCCATTTCAGAACTGTCCACATTATGGAAAGATCCATCAACCAAGGTTATTTTAATATCAATAACAGGATAACCGGCCATAACACCCTTCTCCATGGCTTCCTGGATACCCTTGTCGACAGCAGGACGATACTGCTGGGGGATGACACCGCCTACAATCTTATCCTCAAACTCGTACCCACTACCGGCATTAGGTGCAATCTCAATCGTACAATCACCATATTGACCACGACCGCCACTCTGTTTCTTATGTTTGCCCTGAACTTTAGAGGACTTACGGATAGTTTCCATATACGGAATACGCGGAGTACTCAGCTCCATATCAACCCCAAATTTTCTTTTAATTCTGGAGCCAACAACATCAAGGTGAACTTTTCCAACACCTGAGAGTAAAACCTGTTTGGTTTGCTCTTGTCGAGTTAGGCTGAGGGTTAGATCTTCATCAAGCATTTTGGTAATTGAGGAGAAAACCTTTTCTTCATCACCCTTCTGAGCACTTACTGCATATGAGATAACCGGTTTAAAGGGTACTGGAGAGTCAATAAGCAACGGTCTTGCGGCGTCACAAAGTGTATCTCCTGTGCCTGTCTCTTTTAGTTTTGCAACCGCTATAACCATACCAGGTCCAGCTCTATCGACGGCCTTTTGCTCTTTACCTTCAAGCACGTAGAGTTGTCCAAACCTTTCACTCGTCTTTTTATTGGCATTATAAAACGAATCGCCCTCAAGCACGCCACTGAATACTCTAAAGAGAGTTAAACGCCCCGCATAAGGATCAGCCATTGTCTTAAACACAAGAGCTGAAAAAGGCTCATCAACGTTTGATTTAATCTCTACAAGCTCTTCTCCATCAATCTCTGTGGCTGTGATAGGTTGCCGGTCTTCAGGGGAAGGCAGAAAATCGTTGACGATATCAAGAAGAGGAGCAGTACCTTTGTTCTGAGTGGCAGCGCATACACAAATTGGCGTTATCGTTCCATTTTTCACAGAAACTCGTAGGCCAGCTAGAATATCTTCTGTACTGAGCTCACCTTCTTCCAAAAATTTTTCAATAAGATCGTCATCGCCGTCTGCAACATTTTCCATCAGCAGCTCACGCAAAGTTGAGACCTCAGCCACTAACTCTGCTGGAATATCCGTTTCCTTTACCAAGCCTTTTGTGCCATCAAAAAGATACGCTTTTTCTGTGGCGAGGTCCACATAACCTTTAAAATTATCCTCAGCTCCAATGGGCAGTTGAATTACCACGGGTTTTAAAGGCAAGGACTCTTTGATCTGATCGACTGTTTTTTGAAAATCAGCCCGTTCACGATCCATTTTATTAATTACGATGACAGTTGGTAAGCCCTGCTCTTTAATAATTTTCGCAAACTTAATAGTTTGACCTTTGACCCCAAGAACCGCACCGATTGTAAAAAGAGCGCCATCGGCGACATGGGCTGTAAACATGGTGTCATTGAGGAAATTATCATCACCCGGTGTATCCATGAGATACACATCATGCTTGTTCCACTTATAGTTATGAAAGCTCGTGCTGATAGAAATATTACGACTTATTTCTTCATCTTCGTAATCCATGGCCGAGGTTCCCTCGTCGACCTTACCAAGTCTGTTAATCTTTCCGGCAGTAAAAAGCATTGCCTCTGCAAGTGAAGTTTTACCACAGTTTCCGTGACCGATTATTATAACATTCCGTACTATATTTGTTTCCTGCATTCTACTCTCCTCAAATACTTAGAATTATCAATGCTTTATCCAAATCCAATACTATCTTCACCCGCTCTTTCCATTTCTTTATAGACGAACGATAATATTCGTTATATTCAGTTTCAATTTACAAAGTCAAGCAAGAATAAGCGCTTCGTATTGTTTCCACGCAATATATTAACAAAGGTGGGGATGTTTCGAAGCGACGACATGATTTTGTGGCATAAATCCTCCAATACGAGTATGTTTGTTCAGCTTAAAATCCTATCACATTTCTCTCGGATCTCCAGTTGACTAACAAAACAAGCAACAAAAATACCATCGCTAAATCCGCCGCTGCCGTCAGCATTGCGGTTATGTGCAGTCGCGTACTCGGACTTGTGCGGGAGCAGATTTTTGCTGGTCTCTTCGGGGCTGGCATGACCTACGACGCTTTTATCGTTGCCTTTAGAATCCCTAACCTGTTACGAGACCTTTTTGGTGAAGGTGCCCTCTCGGCAGCATTTGTCACAGTTTTCACTGCCTACGACACGACGAGAACTAAAGAAGAAACCTTTCGGCTTGCCTCCAACGTTCTCACATTTATCCTCATTTTACTCAGCCTTATTACACTCCTTGCGATGTATTTTGCGGAACCACTCGTTCACCTGCTGGCACCTGACTTCTCCCTCGTCACCGGCAAGGTTGAACTTACCCAAAAACTGACCCGCATAATGTTACCATTTCTGGTGTTTATCTCGCTTTCCGCCGTGGTCATGGGGATGCTTAACACCAAGGGTAAATTTTTTGTTCCAGCAATAGCCTCTAGTTTTTTCAATCTTGGTTCCATTATTGGCGGGGTAAGTTTTGCATACATCCTGCCAAAATACGGACAACCCGCAATAGCTGGTATGGCCATAGGAACACTACTGGGCGGACTGATGCAGCTTGGCATACAGATCCCAACTCTTTTGAAAACCGGCTTTAGGTATAAACCGATCTTAGACCTACGGGATCCCGGTCTACATCGCATCTTAAAGTTGATGATACCGGCAACAATCGGTCTTTCTGCCACCCAGATAAACATCTTTGTGAATACAGGTTTTGCATCCACCTGCGGTGACGGTGCTGTCTCTTGGCTCTACTACGCATTTAGGCTAGTTCAGTTGCCCATCGGAGTTTTTGGCGTGGCTCTATCCATTGCCATGCTTCCGATACTGGCTAAACAGGCTGCGCGAAAAGATATCGCACAAATGAAGAAAACCATGATTTCTTCACTTACCCTGGTCTTTGCTCTCACCCTGCCTGCAACGGCATGGTTAATGTTACTTTCAGAGCCTATCATCAGGGTCATTTTTGAACGTGGAGCATTCACCTCTTTTGACACTATCGCAACCGCCCAGACCCTAACGTTCTTTTCAATTGGCCTGTTTGCCTATTCGGCCAATAAGATTCTCGTGCCTGCCTTTTACGCCCTGGATAAAACTAAATATCCAGTGATAGCCAGTTTTATTGCTGTTGGTCTCAATATTGTAATTATATACTTCACCATTGATCGCTTTCAACACCTGGCTATTGCCTTTTCGACATCGTGCACAATGCTCATCAACTTCATTTTCTTAATGGTCGTTTTATACAGAAGCATGGGGGGATTTTCGGTGTCTACACTTCTTAAAGCCCTCGTTAAAATTGCCATTTCTTGTTTGGGGTTGATCCTAACGGTGCTCCTGATACAACCACTTGTCGCAATTACTCTGTCAGGCAATATCCTCCAACAGGTTTTCGGACTAGCATCTTTGTTCCTTGCCAGCAGTATAAGTTACGGCGCCCTGCTTTACTTTTTAAAACTCGAGGAAATGAACATCCTCCTTACCAAGATCGGCAATAAGCTAAAAAGACAAAAAACGGCGTAGGGTCACTTAGGCAGAAGAGGTATTCGCACCAGCCCAGGCCGTGCTAACAAATGCGGAGGGCTAAACTGTGTTCCCCCTTACATAAAACATTGCTAGCACCACAAGATGAGCACTAACAATGTCCTGCCACGCCCCTAGGATGAAGAGTCCGGAGTCTGTGCTTTAATCGCTTCTAATTCTTTGCGCAGTTTTTCTATTTCACTTCTCAACTCTTTAATATCTTCTTCTTTTGCCAAGGGGACTTTACTCAAAGTTGCCGTGACGATCTTTTCTGTTTGCAACTTGAGAGCAGCCTTTGATTCCTCGGCACGGGAGATCATTTCCTTGAGCAGTTTCTCACCTTCCTGCTCGGTTAGTTTTCCCTTGCTGATAAGCTCTTTGGCAAGCTCCTCAACTTTTTCTCTAGTTATAGCAGCTACGCCCATTCCGGTAAAAGCAACTTTCTTGATCGTTTCAAACATAATCAGTCCTCATTTTAAAATGTTACCTGAATTTTACACCGCAGTTCCTGTACATGTCTCAATTGCAAAATCCGGGTGTCTGCTCCACTTTAGTGGTTGTAGTAAAAAAACATTCAGCCCTCTCTTTGGCTTCAACTACTGTTTCAGAACTTTGAACACGACTCGCCAGTTGATGACCAAATTTAAAGGTACCTGCATAGTAACGGGTAAATTGCTTCAACCTGCCAAGCCGTTTTTCTTCTGAAAATCGGGCCTCAATTAAGTGGATAAAATTAAAATACACTTCCCTCTTATCTACCACTTCAACTTTTGCAGGACTACCAAAAAGTTCCCGACCAATGTCTCCGCATAGCCAGGGTTGCTCCACAGCACCCCGTCCAACCATCAAACCATCCGCACCTGATTCATCGAGACATCTCCTCGCATCATCGACTGAAAAGATCCCTCCATTTGCAAATACAGGAATTGAAACAGCATTTTTAGCCGCTGCAATAGGCGCCCAACGGGCTTTTCGACAAAACTTTTCACCAATCAATCGGCCATGAACGGTGATAAGGTCAACGCCTTCATCTTCATAAAAACGACAGGATGCCGCCAGCGCCTCATCATCGATTTTCGCACCAAGGCGAATCTTGACACTCAAGGGAAGATTGGTTTTTTTGCGTAATTCTCGGAGTATATTTTGTAAATTACTTCGATTCTGGCAAAGAGATGAGCCCGCACCCTGCTTTTTTTGTAGGGGAGCAGGACAACCAAGGTTGAGATCCACGCCATCCGCCTTTAACTGGTGGAGCTTATCAACCGCTGCTCCGATATGTTCAATGTCACCCGTTACCAATTGATAGATGAGTGGTTTTTCAATACTGGTTCTGGTAAGCAGGGGAGAAAATTTGGGATTGTCACTGGGCAACCGTTTGGCCGCAAGCATTTCTGTGTACAATAGACCTATGCCACCGAGCCCCTGCACGAGACAGCGCAGGCCACTATGGGACAGACCAACCATTGGCGCAAGAGCGATGGGGGGCCATATTTCAAGATCACGGATTTTCAGCATATTAACGTTATTTAAAGACAAACTCATTTCCCCTCGTTACGCGATGATTCTACAATTTTTTTAAGAGACTTATGGTCAATTTTCTTTGACAATTTCACATGAACAGAAAAATCAGACATCTCAGGATCGTGGGTTTTGACACCGACAATAATACCCACACAAGAACTCAGTTCTTTGCCTGCTACGGAAATTGTGGTTATAATTTGTCGTCCAAGCAAAATTTTTGCATTGTCTTTATTGGCTATCTTTACAGTAAATGCCAACCCTGTCCTTGAAACATCTATCAACTCACCGTTGAAGGTGCGTTTTCCTTTCTTTCCATATGGATCCAACAACAAATTCTTGGTTATGAGGCAAACGGGATGCCGGGGGTATTCCCTACGGTCTTCCCCAGACATCTGTAGCAACTCCTCAATTTTCTTAAACTTCTGACAATATTTTTGAAGTTTGGCCTCTATACCAGGCTCCTCCGCAATAACGTCACGCCATTTTGCCTGTTCAAGAACATGCAATTGCACAACAGATAATGCTCTCAAGGTGACTGTCCAGACAGAAGAAGAAAAAAACTGCGCGCCCCCCAGAATATCACTGGGACGCATACGTTTAAGGAAAACCTCTTGACCATTGACGTTGCAACTCAAACTCAGGCTCCCAGAGTTAACAAAGTATAAGTTGCTGTCAGTTTCGCCACTTTTAACAATGTATTCGTCTTTACTATAGTCTTCTTGACGCATTGCATAGTAAAGGGTACTGAATTCTTTTGAAGTCATCTCTGCATACAGTTCGCTCCAAATTTCTATATGATGACTCGTAATTAAGTTACTTTTATGCTCTTCAATGAGTTCCCCTAGCTGAATCGCTTCGGAAAGGGCAAGAGGCTCAACTTCGAGTAACCTGTCCTTTAACATCTCTGCAATTATGTAATCTTTTTTATTTAAAGCAGACACGGCCTGATCATAGATGAACTCGCTCGCCTTATCGTGTTCGCCCTTTTTTACATGGTGCTGAATCTGTTGTTCAATATCATTCATAACGGAATTGGCCATCTGTTTTTGTGCCTGGTCCGAGCCAAATGAAACTGCCTCATCCGTAAAGCCATTTTCACGATGGCTGTGTCGAATTTGTGGTTCAATTATATTGAGAGCTCCATCTATAAGCAAGACCACATGACTACCGCTAGCACTCTTGCTATAGTCTATCCTCATATCTTGAAGTAAATGAGCACTTTCTACACAGGGGAAAAAACGTAAAGATGTGACAATAGCACTCACAAGCTCCACACCAATAGAGGCAGAAAAACTACCACGCATATCCGCTAAATCCCGTATGGCATTCAGGGTGTCTTCATTTTTAACTTCCTGCTCAGTGAGCAGTCGTAAAACATGAATTTTGAGCCGCTCACCGACAAACAACAGGGCATTTATAAGATGATTGTTTTTTTCTTGTCCATCAAATTTAGCTATAAACCTAAGGACTTCAAGCTGCACCCTTTCATCCGGGTACCTGGTATATATCTCAACATTCTGATACAAACCAAGATCCCCAATCTGGGTCAAAATATAAATAATATTTCTTATAACAGACCAGGAAGGGTCTGTTTTCAGGCATTCAAGAAGAACCGGCACCGCATCATCATCATATAGTTTAATCAAGCCAATCAAAGAGAGTCTTTCATTTCTGCTATGGCTTGCAATCACACGATTGAGCAAATAGGTAACAACCGTCGCCCCTAGAAGAAGTAATACTTTCCTATAGTACTGATGCTGCTGGTTTTCAGAAAGATAGGCATCGGTTAAGGTTTCTAGTATTGCCTTTTTTTTCAAAACATCAATGCAAGTCCCAGCCATACCACGTATTACTGGATTTTTTTCAATCTGGCTCAGATGGATTTGGGACAATACTAAAAGTGTTTTTTCAGCATCCTGCACCAGACCTTTCCACACCTGCCATTCCAATATCTCCTCAATTCTTTTGTAAAGAACCAATGACCCAGGAAGTACTTCTGTTTCAAAAAGAAGCCAGTCGTAGAAGCAGTCCATCACATTGGACATACCAAAATAATCATTTTTATTATAAACAAACTGCGCATACTGGGATAAAATAGCCAATGATCGTTCCCGTATGGGTATCTCTTTGTCAACAGCCGCTTTTTTTAGACATGCAAGAGCAGCCGTTTGTTCTTTCTGCTGATCCTCCCCCAATATTTTTAGAAAACCGAGCAGGTCTTCCAAAAACTCATCGTTTTTGAGTACCAGCACTGTCCCCAGTTTAAATCCTTGAAAACTACGTTGAAAGCGGAGGGTACGCCTCTCTTTTTCAGCATTATCAATTGATTGTTTAACACTATCGAGAACTTCTTTTTTATTGTTTTTCAGCATTAAGGTCGCGGGGGAAAGGTTGCGTAGTAAATATTATTTTAATCCAGGATTACCAATAGAGTGTTTTAAACAAAATTTAAAAAACAGCCAGCCACAAAGTTTCACTATAAATTCATAATGTTCTTAAAAACTTCGCCTAGGATTTGGCGCAAAAAGAAGTTACGAACCCAAGTCGCTGTGCTGTATAAATATACTCCAAATCCTCAATAATAAAAGCAGAATCAGTAACTCTGCCAGCTCCCAAATGCTCATAAACGTAAAACACAATATGTCTTTAGGAGTAACGAGTTAGCACCAGTAATACAGGGAGACCACCTCGGCCTTCACCAATAACCCCATGACAGTAAAACCCCATCGGATGGCTTTAAAGCAATAATAAACCATTACGGGCAATGAGCACAACCGACAAGGGGCGCTTGGGTAAGAACCGCTTGTTTTAAAATTCGCCTTCTAAAGGGGTATAAGCAAAAGGCAATAACAGAGTTTTAGATGCATAGTTATTTTTTCATATGGCATATGCGAAAATTAGGTTAAAAACAGAAGCATAGTTATATGCATTTCGGCAAAGGCTCTTCCCAACAATGGACCCTTAAAGAGCAATTATTTGTCTTCCGCATCCACCCAATCACACCGCTACCTCAACAGTGTGGCCCGTGACGAGAGTTCTAGATGACGCCGGATTTTCAAATAACTACTTGACCTTGACTGTCATCAATCGCAGAAACAAGAGCAGAAAAGAGTTATACTGGCCAGTCAATCACATTTTTTTTAAGCCGAGAAGCTTGCAACAAGGATATAAAAATTGAATTTTGAGCAAAAGTACTCTACATTGCCCCTTCTGTATTGACGTTATTTCAAGAATACACATCGTCTCAGTTGCAATTTACAGGACGTAACTGACATTATACGTACATCTTATATTTTACTTATATGACACTATGCAAAATCCAAGAATTGTAATAACTGGAGCCGGTCTCACTGCTCCAAATGCCAACAATATAAAAGACTTCAGACACAAGCTTATAAATGGTATCAGCGAAATCCAGGAAATAGAGCTCAGATATTTTGGCAAAGCCCCAGCGGGCGTATGTGACTTTCCAGAGACCCTCTATCGAAAGAAAAAAGAAAACAAAAAAGGTACCCGCGCCGGCTGTATTGCCGTCTATTGCGCAAATGAAGCGATTAGAGATGGCGGCCTTGACCTCTCTTTGTACGATCCAGCTCGAATAGGTGTGTATTTGGGATTAACAGAGCATGGGACCGTCGAGACTGAAAATGAGGTCTACAATATAAGTCAATACGATTACAACGTTGACTACTGGACCCACCATCACAACCCCAGAACTGTTCTCAATAATCCGGCTGGGGAAATTACCATGAACCTTGGTATTGAAGGTCCGCACTATACTATCGGAGCCGCATGTGCAGCCGGAAACGCCTCTCTTATCCAAGCGGTGCAAATGCTTCGATTGGGTGAAATTGACATGGCCTTTGCCGGTGGAATTTCTGAGTCTGTTGGCTCCTTTGGTATCTTTGCAAGTTTTAAAGCCCAGAACGCCCTCGGTCATGCTAGTGACCCCAAGCAAGCATCTCGCCCCTTCGACAATAAGCGTAATGGTATTGTCATTTCTGAAGGTGGTTGCATATATACCATTGAGCTACTTGAGAAGGCACTTGAACGAGGCGCACATATCTACGGAGAGATTGCTGGATATGCCATGAATTCGGATGCCCGGGATTACGTACTACCCTACGCTCCACGCCAGGCTCAATGCATGAATCTTGCGCTCAAACGTGCGGGTATGAAAGCCGCTGATATTGGCCTTATCAACACCCATGCCACAGGAACGAAACAAGGTGACATTGAAGAGTGTAAGGCCATCAGAGAGGTGTTTACAGACTGTCCAACCACATATATTAACAATACTAAAAGTATCATAGGTCACGCCATGGGGGCAGCAGGAGTTCTGGAGCTTGCCGGAAACCTACCCTCTTTTGATGACAACATGATACATCCTACTATCAATATTGACGACTTAGATAGTGAATGTGCTCTGGATAACCTCGTTATCAATAAGGCCATCAAAGTTGACCACGTCAACTCGATACTCAACAACTCGTTTGGTATGGTAGGCATCAACTCTACAGTTATAGTAAAGAAGTTCGTGAGCTGATATTTTTCACATTGAACTCACAAATTTTATAAACAAGATTGCTTAGGTATGTTATAGGAAGTGTTTTGTTACCACTTGCGAGCAATCCTTTCGCCTTTCTTATGGGAAAGACTATTTTAAGACGAATACGCATCACACGTATAATCCGGAGAATTACATGACAAACGACGAAATTAAAGATTTGGTACTTGATATAATAGAAGGCATAGATGACGAGGCAGATTTTGCAAGTCTTGACCCAGACCAGCCACTACGAGAGCAGTTAGACCTTGATTCTATGGACTTTCTCGATATCGTGATGGAACTAAGAAAGCGTCATCAGCTTCAAATACCAGAGCAAGACTACCCGAATCTCGCAACACTAAACAGCTGCGTCACCTATTTAGCACCTCTTTTAAAAGACGTTTAATGCTGTGAAGATTCCTGTACTGGTAATTGGCGGCGGCCTCTCTGGTATTGCCGCCGCAATTCGTATTGCCCGCTTTGCACCTGACGTTCAAATCCTGGAACAGCACAGCCGCCTCGGTGGACTCAATTCATATTTTTATCGCAACCAAACCCTGTTCGAAACGGGTTTGCACGCTATAACAAACTATGCAGAGGCCGGTGACAAAAAAGCTCCTTTAAATCGGCTGCTCAGACAGTTGAAACTTCGTCGGCGAGAAATATCATTCTGTCAGCAACTTGAAAGCAGAGTTGAATTTTACGGTCACGAAACTCTTCGTTTTTCCAATCAATTTGAGCTATTAGACAGTGAAGTCCACTCTAAATTTCCCCAAGCGTATGGACCATTCAGACAACTGATTGCCTTCATTGACGAGTTTGACCCCTTTGCACCAGCTCCATTTCGTTCAGCCAAAACCTATTTAAGCGAATTACTTGGTAACCGCCTCCTCGTTGACATGCTCCTCTGCCCACTCATGTTTTATGGCTCCAGCTATGAAAATGATATGGATCTCAGTCAATTTGCCATCATGTTTCGAGCAATTTATATTGAGGGAATGTTTCGACCAAAGGGAAGTATCAAAGACTTCCTTGACCTGCTCACGAGCCACTACAAGCTAATGGGAGGATCCATTCGCACAAAATGTCAGGTTAAGAAGATCTTACATTGCAAAGGACAGGTAACGGGGGTGGAACTTAACTCAGGTGAAACAATAGAGTGTGACCACCTTCTCTCAACCATTGGCTCTGATGAAACCATGGCTCTCTTAGAAGACGCCCCGGCAAAATCAATGAAGGGTGACACCAGACTTGGCTTCATTGAAACTATCTATGAGCTCAAACGGGACGAAGCCGACTCGCTTCCTACTGATACGACTATTATATTTTATAACAAAGGTGAGAACTTCAACTATAGCTCCCCCGATGATTATATTGATAATAAAAGTGGTGTAATCTGTTTCCCAGGAAATTTTTCTGGCCTGCCTGCAAAAGAAAAAAAAGAGATTCGCTTTACACATCTTGCCAATTATTCTAAATGGAAGAAGCTTGCAAGCGACCCCGAAGCCTATCTCGCAAAGAAATTTGCCACCTCTAAAGAATCCCGCCACTTACTCGAACCCTTCATTGGCCGCTTTAATCACAATATTGTATTTGAAAACACCTTCACCCCTGTTACCATAGAACGGTACACCTCCAAACGTAAAGGTGCTATCTATGGAAATCCTGTAAAGATAAAAGACGGTAACATAGGCTATAAAAACCTATTTATTGCAGGTACAGATCAGGGATTTCTTGGTATAATAGGCTCCATGCTGAGTGGTGTCTCAATTGTGAACCAGCATATACTTCCCAAACTATAATTTATGCTTATTCACTACCTGATACCATCGCTTTGCACACCTATTACAGCACTATAGCCATCATACTTGCACAACTGAAGCTACGGGTCGTTGCAGAAGATCTCAATAAATCATAATTCTTATATAAATTCTATGCCAGCATCTCTTAAAGAAATTAAAGAATCATACGACGTTATCATCATTGGCTCCGGTTTAGGTGGTCTTACCACTGCCAATCGTCTTGCCTATTGTGGACATAAGGTTCTCCTACTTGAGCATCACCATCGACTAGGCGGTCTCGCCACATGGTTTAAGCGCAGGGGCCATATCTTTGATGTCTCTCTCCATGGTTTTCCCTTTGGAATGATAAAAACATGTCGAAAATACTGGAATAAAGAGATTATGGAGTCGATAGTCCAACTCCCTAATATCGTTTTCAAAAATCCGCAGTTTTCTTTAACAACCACCTTTAACAAGGTTGATTTCACTAAACTGCTCGAATCAGATTTTGGTATTAAGACCGAGACTATTGAGCGTTTCTTTACAAGCGTCTCATCTATGAATTTTTTCGATGATCAGTCTATGACAACGAAAGAACTTTTTGAAGAATTCTTTCCAGGTAGAAGTGATGTCCACCGACTGCTCATGGAACCAATTACCTACGCCAACGGTTCTACTATGGATGACCCTGCCATAACGTATGGAATTGTCTTCTCAAACTTCATGAACAAAGGTGTTTTTACTTTTTCCGGCGGTACCGACAAGCTCATAGGTATGATGGAAAAGGAATTAATTAAGAATGGGGTTACCATCTGCACCAATGCAAAAGTCGACAAAATTGTAATTGAAGACGGCAAGGTCTGCGGAGTTGTTGTCGCCGACAAAAAAATAACCTCTACTGCGGTTGTCTCCAACAGTGGTATTACCAACACTATTTTCAACCTCACCGACAAGAAGCATTTCAGCGACGAATTTTTTACTAAAGCCAAAGAGGTTAGAGTCAATAATTCCAGTTGCCAGGTGTATATGGGAATTAAAAAGGGTGAAACCATCGAAGATGTAGGTGATCTTCTCTTCACCTCGACCGCGCCAGAATTTGATTCTGAAGAACTTCTCGATCTACATACCCGCTCGAAGACTTTTTCAATTTATTACCCAAAAACCAGACCCGGACTCGAGCGTTATACCATCGTCGCATCCATGAACAGCCGTTACTCGGATTGGGATAATCTCTCTGCCGATGAATATGAAAAACAAAAGCAAGAACTTATAAGCCGATCAATCAAGGATCTTGAAATGTACCTGCCCGGGGTTAGTGCTAAAATAGACTGGGCAGAAGCTGCAACTCCAAAGACGTTCAACACATATACGCTACATACACGGGGCACTTCTTTCGGCACTAAATTCGAAGGACTCGATGTATCAAGGTCCATTCATAAAGAAATAGGCGGCCTTTTTCATGTTGGCTCCGTTGGAATAATTATGTCTGGTTGGCTTGGTGCCATAAATTATGGCGTCATAGTGTCTAATGATGTTGACTGTTACCTCAGAGCCTAAAGGAGGCATTCTTGGAAGATTTTACAGAACAAATAATTCTCATCACCGGAGCCACAAGGGGTATAGGCAAGGCAATTGCCGAGACCTTTCTCAAAGCGGGTGGTACCGTTATCGGCGTATATTCAGGTAATAAAGAAGCCGCCGACAAATTCACAGCCGACAACCAGACCTTTGCAGCCCAGTTCACACTGTATCGTTGTGATATCTCAAAGGAAGACGAGGTCATTGCCTTATTTGCTGAGTTGCAAAACAGCTATCCCCGTCTCGATATTCTCATCAACAATGCTGGAATTCGCCAAGACGCAATGCTTGCCCTGATGGACCTAGAAAAGTGGAGTAGAGTTATCGACGTTAATTTGACAGGTACCTATCTCATGTCAAAGCAGGCGGTCCTCTTTATGATGCAGAATAAATATGGCAGAATAATAAGTATAACATCTCCAGTTGCCAGACTTGGCTTTTCCGGTCAAGCCAATTACGCAGCTTCCAAGGCTGGTCAAATAGCCATGACCAAAACGTTGGCAAAAGAAGTCGCCAGGAAAAAGATTACTGTCAATTGTGTCTCCCCAGGTTTTATTGCCACTGATTTTATAGAAGACCTACCCAAAGAACAACTTGCGGAATACAAGAAACTTGTGCCTATGCGTCGCTTTGGTTCCGTTGATGATGTTGCTAACGCTGTCCTGTTTCTCGCAGGGAAAAACTCAGCTTACATATCTGGAGCTACGCTCGAAGTAACCGGGGGCCTTTAAGCGATGGACGCCCTTGAAGAAATAAAAAGCCTCATTCCGCACCGACCACCCTTTCTCTGGGTTGATCGTATTATTTCATGCAGTGAAACTGTCATTGAAACGGAAAAAGATATTCCTAAAGACCACGAGGTATTTACCGGTCATTACCCGGGGAATCCAATCACCCCTGGGGTACTTCTGTGCGAGGCTATGTTTCAGAGTGGTGCACTACTAATGGCTCGTAATTCCTCCGGAGAATTAGCCGGCCTTGTACCCGTTCTCACAAGAATTACCAACGCTAAATTCAAGCGGGGAGTTTATCCTGGTGATCGCGTACAGATAAAGATAACCCTTGTTGAAACTGTAACTCGGGTAAGTTTTTTCAAAGGAAGACTTACGGTAAATGGGAAGACTGCGGTTCAAGTTGAATTTGCTTGCTCCATGAGCAAAGCCGATATCTCTTCGTAACCACCTCTTTCAGGTATTATTCTACTCCGGATTTCCGGTAGCAAAAACAGGAAATCCGGAGTTGTTATTATGAGAGTTACCCATTTAGAGCACACGCGTAGAATAACCTATCACATTACCCCCTCCCCCTGCTGCTATGAATTTAGCGCAATTTTTGCACTTTGCCTTATCACCAAGAACATTATCTACACTGGGCAATTGACCTGTTGAATTTTTATCAAAAATAGGTAAGATATCTCGTCATATGTTATATCTTGCAATACATCTATATGCAATTTGTGCTACAGCAAGCCTTACATATTTGGCTGATAACATAATATATTGTTGAAGAAATCGATTCACTGACAGTAGCCTTTTATAATTTATTTTCAAAAAGCATGGATCACTTCCAGGCATAACATACAGGTATCTATACGTGCAGTTAACAATCACCGACATGGTTCTCAACGCCGGCCCTGTTGGCCAGCTGGTAATGCTCACACTCCTTATTTTTTCTATAGTTTCTTGGTCCATTGTTGTTATGAAGTCGAGGCTTCTCAGAAAGGTACGTCTTGACTCCGAGGATTTCCTTGAGATGTTCTGGCAATCAGCAAACCTTAACGAGGCACATGCGGCGGCTGAAGAATTTGAATATTCACCACAAGCATCTGTTTTTATAGCTGGATTTACTGAATTACAAAAAATAAATAAAATCCGCTCCAAAAAAGAAAAGCAGTCTGAAACCCTCGATATGCAATTGGCGACCATGGATAACCTTAAAAGAGCTATACGCAAGGCGGAGTCACAACAGCTGAGTGTTCTCGGGAGCAATCTGCCATTTCTTGCAACAACCGGAAGTGCCGCACCCTTTATTGGTCTATTTGGAACGGTCTGGGGTATTATGGCCTCCTTTCATGATATAGGACAAAGAGGTTCAGCATCCCTTGCAGTTGTTGCTCCTGGTATCTCTGAAGCGCTTATCGCAACCGCCGCCGGTCTTGCTGTGGCAATTCCAGCTGTCATTTTTTACAACTATTTCGCCATCAAAATTGACGATGTCGATTGTGAAATTTCTCACTTTTCCACTGATTTTCTTAATCTAGTTGAAAGAGATCTCATAAGCCGGGTATAAAATAATGGGTCCTATGCGCGGTAGTGGAAGAAAACGTCTGGTTTCTGAAATTAATGTTACACCCATGGTTGATGTCATGCTGGTTTTGCTTATCATTTTTATGATAACTGCTCCCATGATGACCCAAGGCTTAGATGTCGATCTTCCTGAAACAACATCAAAATCCTTACGTCAGGAAGAGAATCCAATCGTAGTTACTTTAGATGACAAGGGTGTGATCAGTATTAATGAAATACATTTGGCCCGAGAACTCTTTATCCAGGAACTGCAAAAAGAGTTCAAGACCAACCCCAAACAACCGATTTTTTTGCGAGCCGATAAAAAGGTTGCCTACGGTCATGTTGTTATACTCATGTCTGATATCAAAGCAGTCGGTTTTGACAAGATTGGCATGATTACAACACCACCTGAAAACAATAAACTGTGAATCCAAATTCTAAAGTGACCCGTATGGATTCAAATGAATGGAAGCTCCCACTCAATTTGGCTATAGGCTTTCATATTTTGCTACTCTTGAGTAGCATATACCTGCCAGGAATATTTAAAGCAAAACCGAAATTTGCAAACATTTATACAGTAAGTATCATCAATGTTGCAGACCCTATACTTGCCCCACCACCTGCACCTGCGCCTAAGGTTAAACAAGCAGCAGCGGTGGTCAAAAAAACTGTCAAACCTGTTAAGGCTAAGAAAATTGCCCCTATTGCTGACAGGCAGATCGTGCAAAGTATTGTTCCAGCAAAGGCTGTATCACTTAAACCACTCAAGAAAAAAGTGCTAAAAAGGAAGGTACAGCCAAGCAGAAAAGCTAAACCCCGGGTGAAAACAAGAGCTCCGAAAGACAATCTTGCCAAAAGACATCGACAGGAACTTGCAGAGGCGATTCGGGAAGAGGAATTACTGACAGAACGAGCACGACTTGCCCAAGAAGCCGTTGAAATGGAAAAGAACCTACTGCAGGATCAAGCTATTACAACGCCTATAGAGACCAGTACTTCGCAGGATACGAATCCAGGTAGCAGCAAGGCCCAGATGAGTAGTTCCAGCTCCAGTCAAATTGAAAGAATATACTATGCAGCAATCGCAAACAGGCTGTTACAATTTTGGGCATTACCCCAATCCATGGAAACACAGTCGAGCTTAATGACAACTGCGGTGATCACTATAGATAAAAATGGTCAGATCAAAAATATAAAAGTTGAACACCACTCTGGAGATCGGGTCTTTGACCAATTTGTACTAAAAACAATTAGATCAGCCAACCCAATGCCCGCAATACCTGCAGCTATGAAAAAGCAGAGGGTTGAAATTGGTTTGAATTTCAAGCCCGGCGGTATTCAATAATTCTAAATATAAAACCATGCAAAAATCTTATGTAGCTAAGCATTTTACGATCAGTCTGTTTGCCGTTTTATTTCTCTTCTCTTGCCTGCCATCATTCGCTGCAGATCGGGTATATCTTGATATTACCACGACTGAAACAAGAAAGATCAAAATAGCTGTTCCGTGGTTTCAGAATAAAAATCTGGGCGTAAAAAAGCAGAGACTTGGACGCGACCTCGCGGATACCTTGGCGAAAGCGTTAAAATTCCATGGTATTATTTCCATAATACCCACCTCTAAATATGGTGGTGCTCAAAATGCCAATTGGTCGAACTTGGGTGCCGACTACGCCGTCCTGTGTAATTATGCCCTTACTTCGGGAGCCATCAAATTTGAAATGCGACTCTACGACGTTGCCGGTAAAGAAGTAATTATGGGTAAAATATTTTCCGGGAGCATGCAGCAAAAAAATAAGATTCTCTTTAAATTTTGCGATAGTGTGATTGAATCGCTAACAGGCGTACCCGGTATTGCAGCAAGCCGAATTGCATTTGTTAACCGGAACAAGAGGATTAAAGAGGTCTATATCACCGACATCCTAGGGCGAACCTTCAGACAAGTTACCAGACACAAAAACCTGACGGTTTCCCCAAGGTTTGTACCAAAGAGCCATTTACTCACCTACTCCTCCTATCACACCGGCAATCAAAACCTGTATATTACGGATCTTCGACAGAGTAAAACCACCAAGGCTCTCAGCAGGCGCAAAGGACTCAATCTTGCCCCTGCCTGGTCACCCGATGGTAAATACATGATCCTAACCCTTTCCAAAAATGGTTCGCCAGACTTGTATCTTACCGACAGTAAAGGTAAAATAATAGAACAACTCACGAGGCGTGCCGGAATCAACGTATCTCCCACCTGGTCTCCAGATGGCAAATATATTGTCTTTGTCTCAGACCGAAGCGGTAAACCACAGCTTTACTTCATGGACTTTACGACACGCAAGGTCAGACGCTTAACATTTGAAGGCACTGAAAATGCCGAACCATCGTGGTCGCCAACAGAAGATCGTATTGTATACTCCAGTCTGCGTAATGGTGTGTATCAGCTGTTCACCCTAAACCCACTAAAGAATTCTCTTCCCATACAAATTACCAAGGATTTAAGTCATCATGAATCGCCATCATGGTCTCCTGACGGGCAACAGATTATCTTTACAAAACGGGATGGCAAAAAAACCCACATATACTGTATAATGAAGAATGGTTCTTATCAGCGTAAAATCTTTAGCCTTTCTGGATCACAAACATATCCTCGCTGGTCTAGATAAATTTAATATAAATTCAATACAAATAATATTATGAAAAAGTCATTATTAAAATTTGCTTTGTTGCTTTCGGCTGCTACCTTTCTGGTCAGTTGTGCTTCGAGAACTGATGTTGAGGATTTACGTTATCAACTGCGCATAGTAAATAAAAAAATATCAGACATGAAATCGGATACAGTTGCTCCTCTACAAAAGCGCCAGGCAGCAGCATTTGGTCATATGGATATTCTCGAACAGGATATTATGCAACTGAAAAGCCAGTTAGAAGAATCATATCATCTCAACCAGCAGCTCAGAGAGCAAAATAAGGAACTCGCAACATCGATCTCCAATATTGCCCAAAATGAAGCCATTCAACGCAAAGAAGCACTGCAAAAAATGGAAGAACTACAGAAAGAAAAAGAAGCAAAGCTTACCCAACTGCTCAATAGAAGAATTCAACAGCAAGAAAATGGTCTAAAAGCAATTCAACGCGCTCGCATAAAAGAAGCTGAGCGTCGGGCTCAAGAGGCTTCACTTGCGGCTCAACTCGCAAAAAACAGATCAATTTCCGCCGGCAGCAGGGTAAGTACTCGTAGGAGTGCCAAACACATTAAAGCGACAAAGCAGAAGAAAAAACACAGTGTTGTATCTCCAGCTACAGCTCCGGGAACAACTCCATCTAAATGGTCCAAAAATATAAGCCAAAAGACTACAATCGTTGACAAACCTGCCATCACTAGAGGGGCGGTACGTATACCACCATCCAAAGCGGGTAATGGCTTTGCCCAGGCAAACAAGCTTTACAATCGAAAAAAATATAATGATGCTTACAACGCCTTTGACGACATTGCAACAGACTCGAGTTCCGCAAACAAAGTTGATGCTAAATATATGATGGGTGAATGCCTATTTGCTCAAAAAGAATACGATAAGGCAATTATGCAGTATCAAAAAATCATTGCCCAGCACTCCACTCATAACAAGGCCCCCGCCGCAATGTTGAAACAGGCTATGGCCTTTGAAAAACTTGCCGATAAAGACACCGCAAAGGTCATTTATAAAAAGGTGCTGAAAAGACATCGGGGCAGTAGTGAAGCTAAGATCGCTCAAACACGCCTTAATAATCTATAGATTGAGTTTATAATGTCGAAACTTCGTCTTGACCAACTACTCCTCGAACGTAAGCTTGCCACCGACATTCAGCGATCCAGAGCCTTAATAGGTGCTGGTGAGGTGTATGTTAACGATACTATCTCAGATAAAGCCGGCTTACTGTATAACACCGATGTCACAATACGCCTTAAACAAAAATGTCCCTTTGTCTCACGGGGGGGACTCAAGCTTGCGGGTGCCCTTTCGACATTCGAGCAACCTGTTGAGGGTTTGATTTGTGTTGATATTGGAGCATCTACCGGCGGCTTTAGTGACTGCCTGTTGCAAAATGGTGCCAAGCAAATTTATGCAATTGACGTTGCCTACGGACAGCTCGCCTGGAAAATCAGACAGGACGAGAGGGTTGAGGTGCTTGAGCGATTCAACGCCAGAAAACTCACAGCAGCGGATATAAACGAAGCCCAGGTAGAACTTGCTGTGATGGATGTCTCTTTTATATCCCTCACCAAAATCCTGCCGGCTCTTTTTGCTGTTTTCCCGGCAGATATTGCTGTCATTGCCCTTGTTAAACCACAATTCGAATTGCCTAAAAGTGATATCGGCCCCGGCGGTGTTGTTACTGACCCGCATCTCCACGAGAAAGCCATCAATAAAATACGAATGTTTGTCGAAGATAATAACCTTCATGTCAGTGGAGTTATCACCTCCCCCATCCAGGGCCCTAAAGGTAATACCGAATTTCTCATCCACATTACCTCGGCGTAACACACTACCCCGCATTTATCTTGTTAAATGGTATGCAGGTATGGCTCAGTTGGAATAGCTTTGCCTTGTACGGCCAAACTAATGATAAATGCGGCCCAAGCCCAGCACCCTTACTCTGTAATTTTTAGCTGAAGGAGTTTTTCTCACATGTTGCCCGGTTCTACTAGAAAATCACTGCACCTCACAGTTGCCCTGCTCCTCAGCTTTTCGTTTTTTATAACGACCCTATGTTTTGGAGAGAGTCGCAGCGTAAAGACGGGTGCAGTTACCCTCATTTTCAGTAACAATATGGCTGGTGACTATCTGCCATGTGGTTGAAAATCACGCAAGTTGGGCGGTCTGTCCGGCAAGGCAACAATTATTCAACAACAACGAGAGGCATCTGCCTCCTCGTTACTGCTCCTCGATGCAGGGAAATCCTTCTTTAAGAAAAACAACCACACACAGCCACAACTGACCACCGCCCTAGGCATAGCAAACGCGTATATAAGCATGGGCTATGACGCCGTTGCAGTAAGCGCCAACGATATGAAGGGTGATGGACTCTTTTTCGCGCAGACCTTACAGGATGGTTTGCCATGGCTTTCGGCAAATTTAGTCGATAATACGGGAGCAACAGTTGCCCCCACTCATCTCATTAAGACAGTTAGTTCTTTAAAAATCGCCCTGATAGGACTAACAGACACAATTTCCAAAAAGAATAAATATTCTACTATCAACTATAAATCCGCACTGACCCCGCTGCTCAGGGAAATCGATTCTCAATGCGACATCATAATTCTTCTATCCAATCTTTCAGGTGATGTTAACAAACAAATCGGGAGACAATTCCCAGCAATCAACCTCATCATAAGCTCAGACAAGACTCTTGGCAAGATGGCACCAATGGTGATAAACCGAACACTTATCACCCAGACATCGCGTCGAGGAAAGTATTTAGGGAAACTAGAGATAGATTGGGAGGGAAGTAATGTTTGGTACAATAAGAGGCTTCGCCCCCTTGCTGAACTGAGAAAAAAAGACGCGGCTATCGGTTTGCAACTTGCGCGACTTTCAGAGCGTGAACATAAGCAAAGAAGTAACTTACAAAAGAGGATTTCTCAGCTACGACTGCAAAAACAACGTCTGCTTAAAGAGATAAATAGTCGCCAGATCCAGGAAGCGGAACAAGCCGGACGACCATTGAACCAACACCGGTTAACTTTTATACCGGTCCTGCCAAAGAATTCACCACGGGAAATAGAGGCCATAGTAGAAGAGATTACCAACCAATTAAGACGGTAACATTACCTCTTACACCTTGGCAAATTGACACAATGTATACTCTTTAATTATCGGTCAATATTACACCGATGGTGCCCTGTATTTATCTAAGAACCCTGTCTCCGGCATCACTTGAACAGCTAGACTCGGACCACTGTTAACTGCTGTACACCTCTATACTATCCTACAAAAAAGAGGTTGGTTACCCAAAAGTAATCAACCTCTTTCTGTACTTTGCGTCAGTATAATAATGAGCAACTCCACAGCCTCGGCACAGGGTAGTAAACCAAGGCAAGTGCCTACGACACAGATCGAATTGTTGCACAAAACAACAATTCAATCTGTAAGACACTACAGGATGTTTAGCATCCAAAAACATCCTGAAGATTAGGTACGGTCTGCTTCTTACGGCTCATCATACCATCAATCCACATGCTGCCATCAACAAGTTTACAGCCAAAAGCCTTTTCAATAAGTGCGACATCATCAGAAATTACAACAAGATCAGTGCCTTCTTTAACGACATCTGTCAGCATCAACAGAACCGTATGACGACCATCAGCCTTCACTTCTTTGACTGCCTTAACGAGATCTTCTCGACAAGCAGCAATCTGATCCAAAGATGCAAGCTCAAGCTGGCCAACACCAATTTTCTTACCATTCATGTCGAAATCTTTGTAATCACGAAACAAAAGATCTTTTGCCGGCACACCGTCAACGGCTGATTTAGCCTTCAACATTTGCATGAAAAGCTCATCGGTATCTTCAACACCCGCAATGACCTTAAGGCCTGCAACAGCGACCTTATCGTCTTCGGTGCAGGTAGGGGATTTAAAGTTAACAGTATCGCTTAATATCGCAGATAACATACCACCCGCAACATCCTTAGGAATAGCAACACCTGCTTCTTTAAACATTTTGTTGAGAACGGTACCGGTACATCCTACAGGTTCTGCTCTGAACAAAATCGGGCTGTTTGTAGTTACATCACCAATTTTATGGTGATCTACAACGGCAACAACCTTGGCTGAATCGAGTCCAGCAGGTCCTTGAGCCAAGTCACTAAAATCTACCAGAGCAATTTCTTTACCCGCCGCATCATTTAAAAACTCAGGTGCTTTGAGTCCAAAACGCTTAAGAACTGTGGTGGACTCAGGATTGAGGTCAGCCTCTGCGATTTGCATATATGCCTTTGCCTCCTGTCCTTGCCCATTAAGCAAGGCAGCAAGTGCAATTGCAGAAGTTACAGAATCGGTATCAGGGTTTGCGTGTCCAACAACAGAAATAGCCATTAGTCTTCCTCCAAAAAAGAATTAGTCTTAAAAAACAAAAAAAATACTATATAATCAGTACTAAACCGTTTAAAATTCTTAAATTGACTCATCAAAATAGTGTGTTCAGGTGAGTCAGTCAAGCATTAAAAATAATCTTGCATACCTTGACCACCTATTATTGCCTTATTTTCTTTTTTCTTTTTTCATCTTGTCAGATGCTACAATATTCCATTCTTTCGTGACTTTATCACTGGGATACATTATATTATAGAAGTTTGTGCACTCGCATATAACCCTAGCAAATTTGTGATCTTTTGTACAATGACAGAATTTAATTCAAATAATAAATCCTCCCCCTCTAGGTCCCGGGTAAAAAAGGGGACAAATCGTCTTCTTTATTTTATTATTTTTGTTACCATTCTCGCCCTTACCAGCGGCTTTTACTTCTATCAGAAACTCATGAGACCGCAGTCTGCCCCCAAACCCGAGTTTACTGCTGAGGCAACAGCAACAACAATTGCGACCGGTAGCACACCATCTTCTGGTTTAGCAGTAACTTCCATTATCCCAGACCCCACCATCGACTTAGCAACTGCTGTTGATCCTCAAATACTTCCGCCCTTACCGCCCCAAGAAGTGCCAGAAACGACACTTGAGCGGCTAGAGATACCAGCAAAGGTCCCTGGGTCCAACGTAGAGGTTGAAGCTGCAAAGTTCAGCCGGTTAATTACAACCCTCAATAGTTTCTATTCGCATCTTGACTCCCAGCAATATATGCAGGATTTTAAGCTATCTGAGTCAAGCAAAGTCCATTTTTCCAAGCTCATTCAAAAGCTCATTGACAACCCACCTGTTGTAACAAGGGAGACGGATGATCTTTTCACCTTACTCAAAAATACTGCCCATTTTTTCCGGGTTATTGGAAAGGACAATATACTGATAATAAAAGGTATTCTAGACAGAGAAAAAGGTTCGTTTGAAACCATCCTACAAACATTTTACAATCTTACAGATAATCCCGAATACCTCAAAGAGGCATACTCTGTTTCTCTTGACCCGAGTGCCATCTACGATTACGCAGGTTTTTTCCTCAACACTATGGGGGGGAGGCTTTACCTTTTTAGAAGGGATTCTAAATCACGTATGGTCGTAAGTTATTATGCCATTCTTATCATTGATCGAGCCAATAGAGCAGGACACAGCCCCCATGGCATTGATATTCGCCCAGCTGTTGACTCCCTGATCGAGGAGATAGAAAATGGCGGCAATAATCTAAAATTACGAGAGGCATATCTCGACAGCCTCTACGACTTAAAAGAAAAATATAATTGAACACCAATTACGCAAAATCGGCGCCAGATTTGCTATCTACTTAAAAAGTACCTACAATTATAGAGAACATTTTATTTGGCGACGATATGGAAATAAACAGTGCAGTCTACCAGCAACAAGGGGCAACCGGGGTTTCAGCTCAAGCGACAAGAAAATCCCAGGTAAATCTCACAGACCCTCGCATAGTACCCTCCCCTGCCAGCGACAATCATGACACGGTGACCCTTTCCCAGGAAGCCCAAGATAAAGTTGTTACGTCTGAAAAAACTGCTGATCCTGAACGTTCTCCCTCCTCCAGTTCACAGGACCTTTCCCGTGAAGACGCGGAAGAGCTTACCAAACTCAAAGCACGTGATGTTGAGGTAAGAGCCCATGAGCAGGCACATCTTTCAGCGGCCGGTGGCTTTGCCACAGGTGGGGTCTCTTTTACCTACCAGAAAGGTCCCGATGGTCAGACGTATGCTGTTGGAGGTGAGGTTGGAATAGATTTATCAGATGAGCAAGACCCCAATGCCACCGTACGCAAAATGCAAACTATCAAACGAGCAGCACTGGCCCCAGCCATGCCATCTTCCACCGATCGCATGGTCGCAGGACAGGCATCGGTTAAGGAGGCACAGGCTAGGCAGACAATATTGCAAGATCAACAGGATGATTTGTTACAGGCCGAACGAGGGTCGCTCCCATCTCAAATCGACGACAAGCAAGAGGACACCACGAACATCTCCATCTCCCCTTCAACCGCGTCACTGAAAACCACCATTGCCGCCTACGAGCAGATGTCTGCCATGTAACTGTTACCGAGAAATTGCTCGACAATGTCACCCACCCCAAACGCGTCGAAGCTTACAAAAAACAGTACTCGCAATATCCGAAATTGGGCTTCGTTTATTTTGTGGTGACAACTCGATATTGGCAAAACTATTTATTTACGCATAACTTTCTAGGCCGTTTTTCTGCTCAGTTCAGCAGAACGAGCCGTTATTTACACCTCCACCCATTTCTCAAAATTTATTTTTTATGACAATTTCTCACTATAATACAAACCTCTTTCAGTTTCTCGAAGCTTCTCCATCCCCTTTTCATGCAATTGAACAGTTAGAAAACAATTTTAGTAATAATGGTTTTATCCAACTACATGAAAATGAATCGTGGTCCTTAGAAAAAGGTAATTCGTACTTTTTAAGCAGGCAACAAGGTGCGATGATAGCCTTTACCCTAGGTGAAGATGAGGATGAGACCGATGGTTTTCGTATCCTTACCGCCCACAGCGACAGCCCTTGCCTTCAACTAAAACCTCTTCCGGCTATTGCAAGCAAAGGATACAGCCAACTCGGTGTTGAGGTGTACGGTGGGAGTCTGCTTGCTCCGTGGTTTGACAGAGATCTAACCCTTGCCGGACGTGTTTGCTGCACAGTAGACGACGGATCTCTGCAGGTTTTTCTCATTAACTTTAAACGTCCTTTGCTCACCATCCCCTCTGTTGCCATCCATCTCAACCGAGAGGCAAACAGTTCACATTCAATCAATAAACAAAAAGATCTCCCTCCTGTGATTGGCCTGCTTGACGGAGGTGGAAAAAACGATCTCAAAAAATTGCTCAAAGACTATTTAAAAGAACAATTCAGCAACAACACAATTAGCAAAATTTTATCCTTTGATCTTTTTTGTATCGATACCCAGAAACCTTCTCTTCTCGGTTTTAATAATGATTTTATTTCTGCAGCAAGGCTCGACAATCTTTTAAGTACCCATAGCTGTATGAGCGCAATGACCAAGGCAAGCAAGAAGAAAAACTGCATGTTTTACATTGCGAACCATGAAGAAAATGGATCTATGTCTGCTGCAGGGGCACAGGGCTCTTTTATCAGCTCTGTATTTGAAAGAATCATCCCGGATGGAGAAAAGCGTCAGATAAACTACAGCAATACCTTTCTTGTCTCTGTAGATAACGCCCATGCCTCTCATCCCAACGCCCCTGATACCATGGACCCTGCCCACGATATTGCCCTCAACAAAGGGGTGGTGATAAAAGTTAATGCAAATCAACGCTACACAACCAACAGTCTCAGCGCAGCTATCTTTAAGACAATATGCGCGACGGCAGAGATAGAAACCCAAGAATTTGTTATGCGAAGCGATATGCCATGCGGCTCAACCATTGGCCCCCTTACCGCAGCTCAATTAGGTATTCTTGCCATCGACGTTGGTGCTCCGACCCTTGGTATGCACTCCATTCGCGAACTTACTGGCAGCCGAGACCCTGAAATGTTGTACAAATGTCTGGTTCAATTTTTAGCCAGTGACGTCCATAAACAACTTCTCCACAGATCACCACGATGAGACACCTGCTTATTTTAGCCCTAGTTGTTGTGTTGGCGTTTCAGATTATGACAGCTAGTGCCCTTGCCAGCCTGTACGGTTCCGTTTCAAAGTATAAAAATAGTGAAGTAAGCAAGGTCAGTATCCAGCGCTTAAAGCAGTACGATTATCTTATTCGCTATTTTTGTAGTTTCGACTACTTCAAACCAAACCATAAAGTGAGCGCTGATTTTGTGCGTGCCCTCATTCTCGCTGAATCCAGCGCAAATCACCTAGCTGTTTCCAACAAAAATGCTTTAGGACTTGGCCAGATACTTATTACAACGGGCCAAGAGACGGCTATTAAGCTCTTCAAATCAAAAACCCACTTTCGTTATGTAAGCAAACAAACATTACAGCATCTAACACGAGAAGACCTGCTGGACCCGGCGGTAAATATACTCATCACCTGTTATCTCATTGCAAAGTATAACGCTAAATTTGCAGGCAAGCTCGACCTCGTGGTCTCTGCCTGGAACGCTGGAGAAAACACTAAATCTCTAAAAAATGGCAAACATGCCCCTTACAAAGAAACCGAAGACCTCATTGGCAAGGTCAACGCCTACTACGTATATCTGCTTCGCAATCAGGTTTTTCCACGCTAGAATCAATAATCTAATGCCCCTGGGTGCCCACCCGCAAGACAGTTAACGATTATTCTCCCTTTATCAGCCCCGTATCACCTTTATATTTAAATTAAGGAAATTGTTAAAACGACAAAAAGCTATGCCCATTATGGTTTTTATCAATGCTACTCGAATACTTCTTCGAGCCAGTTGAAATGAGTTGAAGCACAGACAAACAGCAACATGTGATGGTTTGATTCAGCAGAAGAACTGCCTAAATAGTTAGCTTTTATGTATGATTTTCACGTTGCCTAAAAAACGAATCAAAATAAGAGTTAACCGATTTTGGTATTTACAAATCCCTAGCTGAAAAGTAGTATTATATTGGAGATACAGCGTAGTAGTTACACACCAACTAATTTTTCTTCAGAGTTTTCCAGTAATCCTCTGTTTCAATTTTATTTTACAGAACATTTCATGCATAAACAATCACCTGCTGAACACGTAGCGACATTGTATCGCTTTTGTGCTCAAAGTATGCAATACCCAGATATTACGTGGTTTAATGATCAATATCTCGATAAGTTATACCTCCTTGTCAACACACTAGGTGGAGATGACCAAGCCAAGAAACTACAGGACAGTTTTGCAGGCAGCAGAGATAAACTGGAAGACATTCAGGTAGAACATACCCGACTGTTTATTAACGGTGCTCCCCACGTTGCAGCGCCTCCATACGGATCTGTCTACATTGACAAAAGCTTGCGAGGCCAATATTCCGATAAAGTTTTACACTACTACAATACCTCGGGGTACAGACTGAAAACCGGCGCAGATCTACCGGACAGCCTGATACATCAACTCGAATTTCTTTCATTTTTAGCAAAAGAAAAAAACCGTCCCAAGGAGGAAGAATTTTTATCTCTATTCTTTCTTCCATGGTTCCCTGTGTTTGCAACAAGAGTTAAAGAGGAAGCACAGCATCCTTTTTATCACACTATTATAAGCCTTATTGATTTTTTCACAAAGGAGGAAGAAGAATATGGCGTTTAAGCTTACGAGGCGTAATTTTTTACAATCAGCCTCACTTGCGGCTGTTGCCTTGCCGTTATCTGATGTTATCGCATCCGAAACTGGTATTGAAGCATCGCCCTTTGAACCAAAAGGGACAGTTAAAGATGAAACCGTGGTAGGTGGAGTCTGCGAAATGTGCTTCTGGCGATGTCAACTCGTCGGTAAAAAGCGTGGAGACAGGCTGGTAAAGTTAGAAGGTAACCCAAAATCCATTGATAATGGCTCTTCTATATGTGCTCGCGGCAACGCTGGAGTACAACTCCTTTATGATCCAGACCGTTTAAAATACCCCTTAAAAAATGTTGGTGAAAGGGGCAAGCCAAAATGGAAAAGAATCAGCTGGGAAGAAGCTCTTGATGAATGTGGCTCCAAATTAAAAGGCATTGAAGAAAAGTATGGACCCCAAGGGATTTGTATGTTTCCCCATGGTTCCAGCGCAAAATACCCAATGCACTTTTTTGAGAGAACAGTAGGCACCCATAATGTGAGTGAAGCCTCGTTCTTTCAGTGTCGCGGTATCCGCGATACGGCCTATGTCGCAACCATCGGCATGGCTCCCGGTGAATTTGTGGATATGCCAAATGCTAAAGTGATTTTCCTTCTGGGAAGTCATATCGGCGAAAATATCCATGTAAGCCACGTCAAAAGATACATTAAAGGTCTGCAAAACGGGGCAAAGCTTATTGTAGTTGACCCTCGCTATTCTGCCGCTGCAGCCAAATCTGACATCTGGGTAAAGATTAAGCCCGGTACTGATACCGCTTTTCTCCTTGCTATCATGAATTACATGATTGCAAACGACAAATATAACGCTGACTTTGTTGAAGAATATGGCGATGGCTTTGATGAGTTTAAAGCAGGTATCACCGACTGGACTCTTGAAAAAGCCGCAAAAGAGTGTGAAATCCCCGCCGAACAGATCAAGGAAGTAGCCGAACTCCTCGCAGCCAGTGCACCGAGCGTTTCTATTCATCCAGGCAGACACGTTTCCTGGTACGGAAATGATTTTCAACGTCAGCGTGCCCTCGCCTGTCTCACCGGCGTTCTCGGAGCGTTTTTTGTAAAAGGAGGCTGGGTTCCTGCTAAAAATCCTAAGGTCGGCAAAATGAGCTGGGCCAAAAAAGATCATGGCGACGAACACAATCTGAATATTGATGAAGAAGAAGAGTTGCGTTTCCCATTTTCTCCTCCTGGAACCCCCACAGAACTTATTCGTGATACTGCTCTAAGTGGAAAACCATACCCCATTAAGGGCTGCGTTATCTGGGGTCAAAATCCAATCCAGACTATTCCAGGTCAGGAAAAGATGAAAGACGTACTGAGACAAATGGACTTTGTCATGTGTGTAGATGTAATGCCTACAGATATCACAATGTGGGCAGATATTCTTTTGCCAGAATCCAGTTATCTTGAACGATACGACCTCATCAAAACCGGAACTCAATGGGATTTTGCCGATTCACAGCAGCAATTTATTGCTCCAAGAATCCCACTCGTAGAACCGATGTTTGAGCGTAAAGATCAGGTGTATATCACCAATGAGATAGCTAAACGCATGGGTTATGCAAAAGATATTCCTGTAAATTCCAACCTAGAAATGGTCGAGAAAAACCTTGCAGAAGTAGGGCTCTCACTTGATCAGATTATAAAAGAAGGTGGGATACACGTACAAAAGGGCGAGAATCCCTACTCCATGCCCGAAGATTTTGAAGTAGTTTTCTACAATGAAGATATTGAAGATGCGGGCTTTCCTGGAATTCCGACATATCAGCCGGTTGAACAACCGCCCAAGGGCTTTGCCAGACTGCTCTATGGTCGTGTTCCAGTGCACACCTTCAACCGTACCCAGAACAACGTATGGTTGAACAAAGCTATGCCTGACAATCCTGTTTGGATAAATGACGAAATCGCCAAAACGCTAGGTCTTCAAGATGGTGATGTTGTCGGATTTATCAATCAAGATGGCATAAAATCACGCACCACGACTACAATAAAAACCACTCCGGGGATCAGAAAAGATTCTGTTTACATGGCACACGGTTACGGTTCTGCCAACCCTCTTATGAGTATTGGCGTAAACGCAGGTGTCGATGATACAAGCCTCATGTCCAAAATTACAATTGACCCGGAAACCGGGGCACATGGAATGAGAAATAACTTTATACAACTTATAAAAGATGACAAGATTTTGGCTATCCCCGCCTCTGTCTAACTCAGCTTTAAGGTATAATTTAGGGAGGATACAATGCAATATGGAATGATTATCGACCTTGAACGATGTGTAGGCTGTCACGCCTGCACCATCGCCTGCAAAGCAGAGTGGGAGGTCCCAATAGAGTTCAATCGTAACTGGGTCTATCGTATGGGACCTAGCCTTGTTGACCAGGAAATGGCTTCAACATACTATCCAGGGCTGTGCAATCACTGCCAGGAACCTGTTTGTGTGGAAGAATGTCCTGCCGATACTGTGGAAATGACATTTACCCACGCAAAAACCGGCGAAACAACCAGCATGGAAGTTGCAGCAACCTGGAAAGATCCGTTTGACGGAACCGTACAAATAGACAAAAGCAGATGTATCGGCTGCGGTGCCTGTGTTGACGCCTGTCCATACAATGCGCGCTACGTTAACCCTGACCAAATCGATGATGTTTCTGACGACGGTAAAGCTGACAAGTGTACATACTGTAAACCACGGGTCGATGCAGGGCAGCTTCCTGCATGTGTACAGACCTGTATTACAGGGGCTAGAATCTTTGGCGATCTTGACGATCCTCAATCGGAAGTTTCCAAGTATGTGAAAAAAGGTGCAGTTGGCATTGATGTAATAGGTGGCGACTTAGGACCAAATTCAAGATATTATGGCAAAAAGAAAGACATGGCTCTGCTCATGTCCACCCAAACGCCGGAACTCGCCGATCTAGGACTGATTCGAAGACGTGCAATGCTTGCATCTCTTGTTAAACCGGCCATGAAAAAAGCCAGGGGTCTTGGCCTTCTTGGTCTCGTAGGCGCACTTGCAGTTAAAGGCCTCGCTGACGACAACAGCCATGAATAAAGGTTTCAGTATTATTCAATAACACCTATGTACTTTATAGGTCACGCGATAATCATTTGTTTGATTATCGCGTTTTTTTTTGTACTATCGCCCTGCAAGCATCTATTCATGAGCATAGTGTATAGTTCAATTTACGATAACTTCGAAAATATAGTTCTTTAGAGGAATATATCATGAGTACCGACGACAAGAAAATCATTTACTCGATGCTTAAAGTCAGTAAATATTATGAAAATAAACCCGTTATTAAAGATATCTCTTTATCCTATTTTTATGGCGCTAAAATTGGTGTCCTCGGCCTGAATGGCTCGGGAAAGAGTACCTTATTAAAAATATTGGCCGGCATTGATACTGAGTTTAATGGAGAAACCAATATCGCGCCTGGTCTTCGCGTTGATTATTTACCCCAGGAACCCGAACTTGCTGAGGGCAAAACGGTTAAGGAAATTGTTGAAGAAGGGGTTCAGGAAACCGTTGATTTATTAAACGAGTTTAATCAAATCAATGATAAATTTGCAGAACCAATGTCTGACGATGAAATGCAGGCTCTCATCGAACGTCAGGGTGAAGTATCCGAAAAACTCGAAGATCTTGATGCCTGGGATCTGGACAGCAGGCTGGAAATGGCAATGGATGCGCTTCGCTGTCCACCACCAGAATCTCTGTGTGACGTCCTTTCTGGTGGAGAAAAACGACGGGTTGCCCTCTGCCGAATTCTTCTCAAACAACCAGACATTCTTTTATTGGATGAGCCAACAAACCATTTAGATGCAGAATCAGTCGCCTGGCTTGAGCAACACCTCCAAAAGTACCCCGGTACCGTTATTGCGGTTACCCATGACCGGTATTTCTTAGACAATGTCGCGGGATGGATTTTAGAACTTGACCGAGGTATTGGCATTCCCTGGAAGGGCAATTACTCTTCATGGCTCGAACAAAAAGAAAAACGTCTGGCCCTAGAAGAGAAGAAAGAGACAACTCGTCAACGGACACTTAAGCGTGAGCTTGAATGGATTAAGATGAGCCCAAAAGGCAAAAGAAGTCGATCCAAGGCCCGTATCAGCTCCTATGAAAAACTTCTTGAAAGAGATACCGAACAGCTCGCAAAGGAACTAGAAATTTTCATTCCACCCGGACCACGACTTGGAAAGCTTGTCATACAGGCTGAACATATCAAGAAAAGTTTTGGCGATCGCTTACTCGTAGAAGATATGAATTTCAATCTGCCTGCCGGGGGAATTGTTGGTATTATTGGAGCCAACGGTGCTGGAAAATCAACACTCTTTAAGATGATAATTGATGCTGAAACTCCAGATGAAGGGACTATTCGCATTGGGGAAACAGTCAAACTTGGCTATGTTGATCAGAGCCGGGATAGCCTCAACCCGGATCATACAATTTGGGAAGCAATTTGCGGTGGACAAGAGACCGTCTGGCTCGGTACCCACGAAATAAACAGTCGAGCCTACGTTGGAAAATTTAATTTTTCTGGATCAGATCAACAAAAAAAGGTAGGCATTCTCTCCGGGGGCCAGAGAAACCGTGTGCATCTGGCACGTACCCTCAAAGAAGGCGGCAATGTTCTGCTTCTTGATGAGCCAACTAATGATCTTGATATAAATACCCTCAGAGCGCTTGAAGAAGCCCTGGAGAACTTTGGTGGCTGCGCAGTTGTTATCAGCCATGACAGATGGTTCCTCGATCGAATAGCAACCCACATCCTTGCCTTTGAAGGAGACTCTCAGGTAGTTTGGTATGAGGGCAATTATTCGGATTACGAAAAAGACAGAAAGGCCCGTCTTGGAAATGCGGCTGATCAACCGCACAGAATCAAATACAGAAGCTTAACACGAGAATAAGAGAGATTTACAGATTAAACACCACTCCGAAATTAGGGGTGGTGTTTACCCTGCTTAAAGTGCTATCAACTGCTGCAAAAGATCTTCAAGAGCAGGCATATTTTCAGCAGCTACCCCAAGCCCGCCCCCACGACTATCGTTTTCAATAAGCAAAGAGACATCATTAATCCCTTGTATGCCAAGACTTGCAGCGGCACCCCGTATTGAATGGGATGCGCCGCTTATCTTAGCAGCGTCTTTGTCCTGTAAGCCTTGTTGTATTATTGCAATATCTGACTTCAGTGATTCTTTGAATATTTCCAAGAGCTCTTCCAGCAACTCAGCATCGTCCGCCGCCTGCTCCATGGCAAATTCTTTATCCCAGTTTAATGTAGTCATATATCTTCCTTTACAGTTAGCGTTAAAAATTATTTCAAAACGGCAAGTTCACCTGAAAATTATATTATATAACTCACTTCGATATCTAGTAATAGTTGTATTTCACATCAAAATAATACAAAAAATGATATTGGTGCTTTTTATTTATGAAGAAAAGATATCTATTTCACCTCTCCTAATAACCTCGAGTTGCGAACCTCTAATGGCTATAACTGTAGAACAGAGGCCGGCAGCCGTGCTACCGCCATCAAGAATATAATCAACCTGATCACCAAACATGCTCTTCACCTCTTGGGCTGTTTGAGCAGGTGGCATACCTGAAAGATTGGCACTTGTGGCTGTGATCGCCTGTCCAAAGCCTCTAACAATCTTTTCCGCAAGAGGATGGGGTGAAATTCTAATCCCCACCGTTCCCGTCCCCGCAGTGATTTTAGGATTAAGAGAGGCAAGAGCTGGAAAAATCAAAGTAAGCGGACCTGGCCAGTATTGCTCTATCAAAGGCAGATACTCTGGAGGCACAAAAGCAGTGAGAGACGCAAGCTGCTCAATTTTTGAAATAAGCAACAATAACGGTTTAGAAATTGGCCTTTTTTTGAGGGTAAACAGGCGTGCGACAGCAGCCACATTTGTGGGGTCCACCCCAAGTCCGTAATAGGTTTCTGTCGGGAATGCAACAATTTGACCCTGCTGCAAATATTCTACAGCAAGGTCTATCGACGTGCCAATCCTGCTCATTCTATACTCTTTACAGTTTTACTCTTTTGGCTTTTTCTTCTACCTCAAGAACCATATCCTGTCGAAATTTTACAACTTTTTCAGCCAACTCAGGATCAGACAGTGCCAGCATCTTCAAGGCAAAAACCCCCGCATTTTTTGCTCCAGCCTTGCCTATACCCATAGTAGCAACGGGTATCCCAGGAGGCATTTGCACAGTGGACAGCAGTGCATCAATTCCACCCAAAGTAGACGCGTCAAGGGGTACACCAATTACAGGAAGATCAGTATGTGCGGCGAGTACACCCGCTAAGTGGGCAGCCATTCCAGCACCAGCAATGATCACCTTAAGGCCTCTAGCTGCTGCAGTTTTAGCATACTCTGCAGCTCGTTCAGGTGTTCTGTGGGCAGACGCTACAGTCATCTCACAACAGATTCCCATGGATTGAAGAAAATCTGTCGCAGCTCTCATCACTTCAAGATCGGAGTCACTGCCCATAACAATACCAACTAAAGGTACATTTTTGTTCACAGCCACATGGGGGTTAAGAGCTTTTCCACCAATATCGGTGCGGTGGAAGCAATTGGTCCACTGAATAGCTGCTACCCCTTTGTAGGCACTGTCAATTGCTTCCTTGAGAGTTTCTCCCACTGCGGTTATGCCAAGAATTCTACCCCCATGAGTAACAATACGCCCACCCTTTCTAAGGGTCCCCGCGTGGAAAACTTCAACATTTTCAACAGCAGCCGCTTTGGTGAGACCATTAATAATTTTGCCGTTGCTATAAGGACCTGGATAGCCACCCGAGGCCATAACAACGCAGACACATGGTCTGGGATCAATCTTTAGCTCAATACGATCCAAGGTGCCATCGATCGTCGCTTCAAATATCTCAACAATGTCACTTTCAAGTCGCATAAGTAGAGGTTGAGCTTCCGGATCACCAAATCTGCAGTTAAATTCGAGGACTTTGATATCGTCGCCATCGATCATCAGGCCAGCGTACAACATCCCCTTATATGGGCGCCCTTCGGCTTCGAGGCCTTTAATTGTAGGGAGCATTACCTTTTGCATTACAAAATCAGCAATAGCATCTGTAACAATGGGAGCGGGGGAATAGGCTCCCATACCACCGGTATTGGGCCCTTCGTCATTGTCAAAAGCCGCCTTGTGATCCTGGGAAGTAGGTAGAGGCAACACTGTTTTACCATCGGTAAAAGCGATAAAAGAAGCCTCTTCTCCCGTAAGACAACTTTCGACTACAATTTTATTACCGGCAGCACCAAATGCCTTATCAGCCATAATTAAATCCACCGCTTCTTTGGCCTCTTTAATCGTTTTGGCAACCACGACACCTTTACCCGCGGCCAGGCCATCGGCCTTCACCACTATAGGCGCACCACAGGATTCAATATATTTTTTTGCCTTCTTCTTTTCTTTGAAAACTTTAAAGGAGGCCGTTGGAATTTTATATTTTTTAAAGAACTCCTTAGTAAACACCTTAGAGCCTTCAAGGATCGATGCTTTTTTATTTGGTCCGAAAATCCTTAGGTTGTTTTTTTCAAATTCATCAACAATTCCGGCAACAAGAGATGATTCAGGTCCGACTACGGTTAGATCAATTCCTTCTGCCAAAGCAAACTGCAACAGTTTATCAATATCAGTTGCTTCTATATTAACGCATTCCGCCAATTTACTTATTCCTGCATTGCCAGGTGCACAGTATACTTTTTCTACCTTGCTACTTTGTTGAATTTTCCATACCAGTGCATGTTCACGCCCGCCAGACCCAACAACAAGAATTTTCATGGTTTACTCCAGAAATTTGTGATTTAATTATTAATAAATAATGCTAAAGATGTTCGGCAAGGATGGTTGAACAGCTTTTACAGATGTAATGATCGTTGACAAATATGATGTGAAATATTACATGAATGAATAGTCATTCACCATTCACAGATTCCTTTAGAAAAAAAATTCTCTCTATTAAAAAATGAAGGCAGATAATAAACATACAAAAATAATCTCGGCTGCGACGAAGGTCTTTGCAAAAAAAGGTTTTTTTACCGCAAGAATATCCGATATCGCAAAAGAAGCCAAGGTTGCTGATGGAACTATTTACCTTTATTTTAACAACAAGTACGATATTTTATTATCGGTTTTTGAAGAAGAGGTAGGGAAAATAGTAGAGAACACGAAAAAACTCATAGCCCAGGAAGATGACCCTGTAGAAATGCTGAATGTGTATATCACTCAACATCTCCAAGCTATGAAAAAGAATCGCTACCTCGCTGAAGTTATTCAAATAGAACTACGCCAGACCAACAAAGTCATTAAATTTTATCGAGACAATAAATTTAGTGAGTATGTTTCAATTGTAGCGGAGATTATTCAAAAAGGTCAGCAGACGGGGTGTTATAACACTGAGATCAACCCCGACATCGCCAAAAGAATTATCTTTGGTGCCCTAGACGAGGTATGCAGAGTATGGAATGCCTCCCTAGAAAGCCACTACACCGTTGACGAAATCACCGAGCAAGTCATTGCACTTATTCACAATGGTATCTTAAAACATCAGTAAGACGTGCTTTATAGCGAGTCTTACCTCTGCCGTTACTAATGATGATTACTCGGACTAATTTCAACGACCTCAAATTCTCTTTTCCCACCTGGGGTGACAACAACAACCTCATCCCCAACTTCCTTGGCGAGCATACTTCTACCTATAGGAGAAAGTACAGAAATAGAACCATTTTTCACGTCCGCTTCCTCGGGCCCGAGTAGTTGATAAACCACTTTTTCATCGGTATCTAAATCCAACAGCTCCACCACAGTACCAAAGACGACAGTCTCAAGCCCAACCTTCATACAATCAATAATTTCAGCCCTTGAAAGTTTATCTTTTAACTCAATAATCCGTCCTTCAATATGGCCCTGCCTTTCTTTTGCAGCGTGATATTCGGCATTTTCTTTTAAATCGCCGTGTTCTCTAGCCACCTCAATCGATTTGACAACAATCCCTCGCTCTACACGTTGTAAGTGTTGTAACTCATCTCTTAATCTCTGATTACCAGTAATTGACATCGGTATTCGTTCTACCATCTATTCCTCCATAAAAAAATCCTGTAAGGCTGAGATAGAGCCCGTAACAGAAAAAAAGTTCATAACTTATAATTGTAATGCTTCGATACTATCTGAAACGTTGTTTTGCCGTAGGTACTAAATTCATAAGTGCTCAATACTTTAGTACAATCACCTTATGTGGCTACCAGCTATAGTGTAGGGATAATGCCAGCATCTTTTCATGATACTCATCGCTAGAATTAAAACTGAAGTTGCCTTTTAATAACAAATGAGGGCTCATTTCAAGGAAAATATCAAACCGAGCAGAATAAGCGATATTTTCTTCATTTTCCAAACTTATTCCGGTATCAATTCGAAAATAACTGATTTTATTCTCTACATCGGTGAGATAGCCGAAAAAATCTTTTTTAAGCTGCAGGCCTATCCGATGTTCAGAATAACTATCGGGACTCCAATAAATTTGGACAAAATCATCACTGTGTCCCCCATTAAAGTCATTTTCTGAACCATTTATATCTTTGTTTCTCAGATATTGATAGGCATAGCGTACATCTAACTGTAAAGAGTCACCAAAAAACGAATAGGACGAAAACCAATAGAATCGATTTTGTTCATTATTGTCACTGTAAAGACTGTATTGCACATCTCCACCAAAGGTCACACCAAGTTCTGTCTCAATGGTCAGACCCGTTTGAAGAAACTGACGATAAATCCCCTCTTCAATGGCCTCTACGGTATCGTCAACAGGTGCCTTTGCATACAATACATATCCGGACACATAATCATCTAACTGACCTTTTAATTGCAAATTGTACTGTACTTCACCACCTGCACTATCGTTGAGCTTTTCTACACCAATACCCGTTACCAACTCATAGTTACGCGAATATTCATACGTCATTGCACCACGCAAAATATTTGAATCGATCTCACCTTTTCTGTCCGTTGACTCATATTGCTTGTAGGCATAGCTCAACCAAAAATCTTTATTCAGCTCAGGAGTGAACCAAAAAGAACTGCCAAGGGAGGTTGTCCTAATATCGACTTTACCCTGTCTGCCACTTCGTTCTTCAACTACGATATCAACAGTATTTGTAGGCCGGATCTGTAAAATATTCCTCTTAATAGACTCCCGCAACTCTGGGGTAACTTCACCTATATTAGTTATATCCTCATATACTTGAGCTTCTTTTCTAAACTTTCCTATTCTGCCATAAATAGTTGCTAAATCAACCTTACTTTCTGTTGTTTCTTCCTTTTCAAGAAGTTTTTCATAACTTTTTGCAGCAAAGTGATACTTCCTATTATAAATAGATTTTCTTGCGAGATATTCATTTTCAATGATTTTCTGCCAACTGTATTGCTCATAGTTGTCCGCGACTATCTTCCCTGTAGCGTTGCCTCTATTATCGAATAAAAACGTAGGCTCCATCAACTCTGCTATAATTTCAGGCTCCGTCTCAAGGAGTAACATCATCCTATTCCAAAACGTTTGGTGTCTTGTGAGGTACTGATAGTTAATTTTTTTAGCACGAAATTGCTTAATAAGCTGCTGATACACCGGAGGATCTAGTAACTTTTTATACACAGCTAACGCATCTTCATACTGCTTGGCTCCCCACAATAAACGCCCGTAAAGAAGATCATCCTCCACCACTATATTCTGCCTATCAGCAGATATATTTGTGGCCGTTAGTTGACCTTGGAAACACTGTTTATATCTTTCCAGTGCCTCGGAGTATCTCCCAATTTTACTCATTATTTCTATGTGTAGCTTACAAAAGGAGTCTTCCTTATCAAACCGATCTTCCAACCAGAGTAAATCGTTTTTCACTGGTTCCAGTTTGCCGTCCGCCAATGCCAGTTTTATGCCAAGGTTCTTCAGGCGAATTGAGCGGTCTAGTCCATGAGCTATTAAAGAAAAATGCTGTCTAGCGCTAACATATGAGTGTCTTTCAATTTCCTTTTCGACAAGACTCATCACCCGAGTGAACAGAAGGCTCCCTGCACGCATCAGTTGGTCAATGGCTGCTGTCTGCACATCCTCCCCACCAAGGTGAAGAGTAATTTCCTGATCTAAAATATAGATTTCTGGATCAAAGGAGTTCTGCTTTAATTGGCTTGTAACTATTTTCTCTGCTGCAAGATAATTACCGGTGACGAGATATAATTGGCATTTTTCTTTATTCAAACTACTGATAAAAGCCAAATCAGTTAAACTCTTATCACGGTTTTGAGCTTCTATAAAACTTTGATCAACAAGCTCAAAAGCCTCATATGTTTGACCTTCAAATCGCAGTAAACGTATTTTTGCAAGCCGTATTCTTTGTTGAAGTTGGGGGCGGGTAACCGCAGACTCCCCTGCCCTTGGACGCGTATCTTGCGCCCATAGATCCAGCCATTTTCTAGCCATCAACAAACGCCTGTCAGCAATGGCATTTTCAACGAGCTGAAGGAGTACAATATTTTGATATCGCCTATCATTGAGTAGTTGCCGCAACAGCTGCTCTGCATGTCTGAGCCTTCCTGACTGACGTAAAACATCGGTCTTTACGAGGTACAACTGCAAAAAAACGTTATCGGACGTTGCCACACCAATGTACCGATCACACAAAAACAAGGCTTTTTGATACATTCCGTTGCTAGCCAATAAACGAACATGCAATGCTATCAACCCTACAGGAATTGAACTGCTTTCGCCCTTGGCCAAGTAATTAAACAAAGAATTTTGCTCTTCAATCAGTCCAAGGCCCCCGGCTAAGGTTATACACCTTTTCCGCAGACGAAGATCCTCAGGTTTTAGATCGAGCGCCTTCCGTAAAGAGATGAAGCTATCAAACTCCAGACCAAGGTGTATTGCATTATCAGCTTTGAGCAGATAGTAGTTTCTATCGCGAAATCCCGCGGGAACAAGAGCAATATAGTACTGACTCTTGGCATATTTTTTGACAGTACTGAAAAGTTTTGCAAGTCTTAGGACCGTTTTATTCTGGACACTTGCATGCTTGCAGAGCACTTCTAATACATCAATCAGCGGTAAGCGTTTGTTTTGTTTCTCCAGCAGAACAGCCATTCGTTCAAAAATAAATCGTCTGTTCGCCCCGATACTGTCAAGATCATCCCAAAGTAAGTCCGCCCCACCATTTTCTACAATAGAAAGGAAATCACCAGCTAACTGGATCTGCAGGTCATTAATTGATGCTAAAACCTCAGTATTACCAGGGTTTAATGTTCTAAATTTTTCTAGATAGCCTAATGCCTTATCCGGTCTTTTGAGGTAATTCGCTGCTATGTCCGCCGCCTTAAGTAAAAATGAACTCTTGTTCGCCGCGTTTTTAATGAGAAAAGATAGATGGTCCATAAGGCTGACATAATCACCAGCTTCTTCATCTATTTCCATAATTTGCTTGCGAAAAGGTAAGTAGTCGGGATGTAATTTTAAATATCTTTCTAAAATTACATACCGCTCCTTCACAAAATCTTTGCCAAAAAAAACAGTTGCGGCCTCAAAAACCACACGGTCATCGACCTGTTTGTGGGCCAGCAATTTTCGGTAGAGAGTTCGTGCAACAGCAAAACGCTTTAATAAAACAGCATCTACTGCGAGGTCATGGATAAACGTCTCGTTGTCCGGTTGTCGCACAATGAGCTGCTGCATAAGAGGAAATGCTAGTTCTCTATGACCGCGGGAACGCAGGCTATAGGCAAAGCCTTCGAGGGCCGCATCCCCATTTTTACCGACGGGAGATTTTTCAAATATCAGGCCAAAATAACGTTCAGCCTCAGCATAGTTTTTTTGATATGCCGCAACCTGGCCCGCCACAAGGAGGTATTCACCTTTACCTGGATTTTTTTCTAACAGGAGGGCTATTATTCTAGAGGCGACCTGGTATGACTTAGTCCGAAGGAGAACTTTACAATACTCCCAATTGGCCTCTTCAACATTTGGTTTAATAGAAGAAATCTGCTCATATACGTCTGCGGCCAGCAGGTATTGTCCCTCTCTTACAAGGGTTCTCGCTCTATCCCAGAGAATCTTCCAATCGGGTGATTGAGGAGCATCATGGACTACAGAGATATCTCTTTCTGGAGCTATTTCTGTGCTATCAGCAAATGAGCTAGTGGTGGTACAGAAAAATACGAAGAAAAGAATGAGACTAAAAGATATAACTTCCAGTCGAAAAAGCCGCTGTTTCCTTAGGGAAATACTAATATATAGATTGTCCATGCATTATAATCAGCACCCAGTTTCACAGATCAGTATCCGCTGCTTTACACTAATAAAAATGAAAAACAGCGGTCAGAAGACGGGCATATCACGTTAAAGGAGACTACCCTACAATTTGTAAAACTGCACAACTTTCTCAACAAGATATTCCTGCATTTCAACTGTCAATTCAGGATAAATCGGAAGAGCAATTGTAGATGCGGCAGCTTTCTCTGCTTCAGGGTAATTGAGTCCCTCACAAAGATCACCTAGACACTCTTGCTTATGCAGAGGGATAGGATAGTAGATCTCACATCCAATATCATTTTTTTGCAGCCAGTCACGTAATTCATCACGTCTGTCTACACGTAGAATGTATTGATTATAAATATGCAGATTCACCTCTCGTCCATCGACAACAGCATCCCCATATACCTGCGTAGGGGTAATAACTTTCCCCTCTTCAATAAGTCCAGATTTAGCAAAAAGGCTATTGTAAGAGCGGGCATTAGCACGACGCTTCTTATGCCATGACTCAAGATAAGGCAGTTTTACAGTAAGAGTAGCAGCCTGAATTGGATCAAGCCTGAAATTTCCACCCACCATTTTATGATGATATTTAGGGTAGGCTCCGTGATTCCTTATTAAAACAAGTTTTTCGGCAAAGGCTTTGTCCTGACTCACAACCATGCCACCGTCGCCTACACAACCAAGGTTTTTGCTGGGGAAAAAGGAGAAGCAACCAGCGAGACCAATTGCCCCGGCTTTTTGGTAGGTGATTGCACCATCATCTCCAACCAGTGGATACTCTGCACCAATCGCCTGTGCCGCATCTTCGACAACAGGTATATTATATTTTGCTGAAAGCTCCATGATAGACTTCATATCCGCGCACTGACCATAGAGGTGTACAGGAATAATAGCCTTTATCGTCTTTTCAGAATCCGCTTCCAGTATCTCTGCCATTTTCACAGGATCGATATTGAAACTCACAGGATCGATATCGGCAAAAACCGGAACTGCACCAAGACGAAGAATAACACCCATGGTGGCAAAAAAGGAGTATGGGGTCGTCAACACCCGGTCGCCTTGTTTTATGTCAAGACACATAAGCGAGGCAAGCAGGGCATCGGTACCACTGGTAACACCAACACCATAACCCGCACCGCAATAATCGGCGATGGCGGACTCGAGGCCTTCCACCTCTGGTCCCTGGATGTAACGTGTGGATTTAATAACCCGGACAACTGCTTCAATAATATCATCTTCAAGATACTCCAACTGAGCCTGAAGGTCGAGTAAAGGTACTTTCATTGTATATTTAAATAGTTATATTAGCATGAAGAGATAGGTGAATACCTATTTCGTAAGTTGCAGCCCCGAGGAACTATGAACTAATGACAATTTTTTCACCGTCAAAATAGTCTATAATATCTGGCATTTCAGCCTCAAGATATTTTTTCATCTTCTTCAGGAGATTTACCTCAATCTGACGAACACGCTCCCGCGAAATATCAAACCTGTCGGCAATATTTTGCAGGGTCATCGGCTCATCGGTTAACAGACGTTTCTCGAGAATCATCTTCTCTTTTTCGTTGAGCTTATGCTTTAAGATATCAAGTAACTCGGTGAGTTTTACCTTGATTTCCTTTCCAGCAACAGTGGACTCAATGCCGGGACCATTACTTGGCAGAAAATTCTTTTGCTCGTCATCGGAGTCTGAACGTACCGGACTTTCCAGGGAAACGTCCCAGTTGTCCATACGCTGGCTCATCTCGATAACTTCACGCTCTTTCACATTGAGGCGCTCTGCGAGCAACTTCGGTTCAGCTTTAAAGCCTTGACCCTCAAGAAGTTTGCGTTCCTTATTCAAGCTAAAGAACAGCTTTCTCTGCGCCTGGGTTGTGCCAATTTTCACAAGACGCCAGTTGTCCATAATAAATTTCAGGACATAAGCACGAATCCAATAAGCGGCGTAATAGGAAAATTTAACTCCACGATAGGGATCAAATTTTTTGGTGGCCTGTACCAGACCAACATTACCTTCCTGGATCAGGTCCATAAAGTTCTGCATCCAATACTTCTGGAAATCCATCGCAACTTTCACGACAAGACGCAGATTAGAACTCACCAAGCGATACGCAGCGTCCTGATCACCTTCTTCACGAAAACGTATAGCCAGTTCATCCGTCTCTTCTCGAGAAAGAAGTTCGTACTGGCTGATTTCCTGAAGATACCTGTGCAAGGCAGGGTTGCTGAGAGCAGGAAGGTTACCGTCGTCTACCACGGAAACCAATGGGTTCTCATATGCCTCTCTTGCAACCACCGGCTTAACGGGGGTCTCAGATTTACTCTTTTTATTTTTTTTATTATCTATAGTTGTTTTTTTACTCATATGCTTCTGTCTCCGGAAAATATACCCAGAAAAATCGGAAAGATTGTGATAATACTCTACCAGAAAAAAAGTGCAATATTATATTTTGAAATACAAACTAGTTAATTTAAAGCACGTTCATACCTTTTGTTTATTCTATCATATGTTTTACATAAAATTATATGTTAATAGTAGAGACTATATGATAAACAAGTGAACGATTGCAAGCAACACACCCTATACATGTTCCAGACAGTCTCCTCATTCCAACCGAATAACACATGAAAAATATAAGAAATTTTAGTATTATAGCACATATAGACCATGGCAAATCAACACTCGCCGACCGTATGATACAGATGTGTAACATGGTTTCAGATCGCGAATTCCAGGATCAAATCCTCGACAGTATGGATATCGAGCGTGAAAGGGGCATCACCATAAAGAGCCAGACCATCTGCTTACCCTACAAGGCTAAAGATGGTAAGGACTATGTCCTTAATCTTGTAGATACCCCTGGCCATGTCGATTTTAGCTACGAGGTATCAAGAGCACTTAGTTCCTGCGAGGGTGCCCTTCTGCTTGTTGATGCGGCCCAAGGGGTCGAGGCTCAGACTCTGGCTAATCTTTACCTTGCCATGGAAAATGACCTTGAAGTTATCCCGGTGATTAACAAAATTGATCTCCCTTCGGCCGATCCAGAAGGTGTGGCCATTCAGATTGAAGAAGATCTTGGACTTGACAGCGACCATGTACAGCTCTGTTCTGCTAAAATAGGCACCGGTGTAGAAAATATCCTTGAAGCCATTGTTGAACATCTGCCACCACCAGAAGGTGACCCCAACAAACCACTGAAGGCTTTGATTTTTGATGCTACCTATGACCCTTTTAGGGGCACTATTATTTCTGTTCGCATTATTGACGGTACGGTTAAAGCCGGTGACACAATGCGTTTCATGTCCAATAGTCGTGAATACAAGGTTGATGAAGTTGGTCTCTTTAAATTCAAGCGAGAACCCTGTAAAAAACTATCAGCAGGTGAGGTAGGATACATCCTTGCGGGGATCAAAACAGTCGACGATACGAGACCAGGAGATACAATTACCACCGCAGCTAACCCTGCAGAAAAGGCCTTACCCGGCTTTAAGAAGGTACAGCAAGTTGTCTTCTCTTCCCTCTATCCTATCTCAACCGACGATTATGAAGAACTTTCGGATGCACTTGAAAAATTAAAGCTCAACGATGCTGCCCTTACCTTTGAGAAAGACTCCTCGGTAGCCCTTGGTTTTGGCTTTCGCTGTGGATTTTTAGGTCTTTTGCATTTAGAGGTTATCCAGGAGCGCCTTGAACGTGAATTTGATATTTCTCTCATCCTTACAGTTCCTTCGGTTCAATACATCTTCGAATTAACAGACGGCACTGTTCTTCAGGTAGATAACCCCGCCCACTTTCCGGACCCATCTCAGATTGCTAAAATTGAAGAACCTTTCATTAAGGCCAGTATCCTTATGCCCGAAAAATATATGGGCTCAGTCATGTCGCTTTGTATGGAGCGAAGAGCGGAAAATACCTCATTCAATTATCCAACACCCGGAAGGATTGAACTACAGTGTGAACTTCCTCTGGCCGATGTTATCTACGACTTTTACGACAAACTAAAATCTGTGACCCAAGGGTATGGATCCTTTGATTATGAGATTTTCGATTATCGGAAAAGTGATCTGGTTAAACTCGACATTCTCGTAAACGGTGAAAATGTTGACGCCTTGTCACAGCTTGTGCACAGAAACAACTCTCGAGCCCGAGGCCTCCATGCCTGTGAGATGCTCAAAGAAGAGATCCCCAGACAGATGTTTAAGATTGCAATCCAAGCGGCTATTGGTGGTTCAATCATTGCGAGAACAAACATCTCGGCCCTTAGAAAAGATGTAACCGCCAAGTGTTATGGTGGTGATATATCCAGAAAGCGTAAACTCCTTGAAAAGCAGAAAGCCGGTAAAAAGAGGATGAAAACCGTGGGCAATGTAGATATCCCTCAGACCGCATTCCTCGCTGTGCTAAAGTCTGAACAATAAAGCTCTAAGTGAAATTCTCCAAAGGAATTTGTACTAGCAATTATATCACCCACCTGTAGCTGTTTATCAGTACTTCCTACGCAGAGCACAAAAGCGTAGGCAAGCTACTGCTGAACAGTTACGCCAAAACAACAGTGAATCATATGAAGACAAGAATACTGTTATTACTGACCATAACTTTATTCTTCCTCACTTCCTGCAGCAGTAAGATCCAGGTAAGTCAGGATTACGACAGCACATACAATTTTGCCCAAGCTCAAGCATATAATTGGAAACAGAAAGACATAGATTCCACGGCAGGCATCTTAAAAGATAATGGACTAATGGCCGGAAGATTTTTTTCAGCCATAGAGGCTTGTTTAAAATCCCAGGGCTTTTCCCTCGCCAACAATCCGGATTTTCTCGTCTCTTTTACCTACGAAATCACCAGTCACCTGCAAACCGGCACCATCCAGCCAACTGTTGGGCTAGGATATGGGAGACATGGGAGGTACGGAGGATTTGGCGTTCAGTCTGGTACATCTGTCCGCCAATACCAGCGTGGCCAACTTACCATTGATATTTTTGCCAGCAACAATGGGGCGCTGATTTGGAAGGGTCTTGGTACGAGAGAGGTTTTCGTTCATAACAATCCAGAACAATTGACCAAAGATATCTTCGAACTCGTCAGGTCCACCCTCACTCAATTTCCACCTGCAAACCACTGAGGGAGCGAGACGAGTCGACCTTGTATAAGCAAATATCAACAACTTTCAGAGTTGCACGTTTTTCTGACAGAAAATCCGGCCTGTGGCAACCATAACATTTAGCATCATATAAGGGCATCTCATGGTAACGTACTTTTCAAAGATAATTCTGCAACTGTTTGGCTGGAAAACTGTTTCTAATCCGAGACACAACTCTCATTTTGTTCTTATTGGTGCGCCCCATACCAGTAACTGGGATTTCCCTCTCACCCTACTCGCACTTTGGGCCCTGGGGATAAAGTTTTCCTGGGTAGCTAAAGATACTCTTTTTGTTGGCCCCCTAGGATATATCTTCAAGAAAATGGGGGGAATCCCCGTCGACAGAAAGACGCGTACCGTATTTTTAAAAAGTATGATCAATGCCTTTGCCGAAAATGACAACCTGATCCTTGCAATTGCCCCGGAGGGTACAAGAAGCAAAACAGACCACTGGAAAGCCGGTTTCTATAACATTGCAATTCAGGCCAATGTCGACATATGCCTCGCCTTTGTGGATTATCCGAGCAAAACATTTGGTCTCGGGCCCATGTTACATCCAAGTGGTGATGTAAAAAAAGACTTTGTTATTATTCATGATTTTTATATCGATAAAACAGGAAAATTCCCTGAAAACCAGAGCACCATCACACTTCGAGACCGTGAGATTGCAATCCTTCAACGAGAAGTTAACAGATCCGCAAAAAGCACTGCGACATCACCCTCTCCCAAGTAGAACTTAGCCCGAAAACAGACAATATGGCGAAACAGTCTTTCCCAGACAGTTTCGCTAGTAGTAAAGGACCATTTCCAACCAATAATCACCGTTTCCTTCCCCTCCATAAACTCAATAATGTATCCCCGCCTTGATAGAGAGTATTTTTTCGGGGCTAATCTGTCTCAGCAGTTCACCATAGAGCCATACCCAAAGTTTTGAGCATGACAGCAGAGTACACTGTGTGTATGGCTCAAACACAGAGAAACGCGCTGCTGCCTGCACCGACATTTCGTACGCTTTTCCTACCTTTTCCTTTTGGTAAAAGAATATCACTAATTTTGTGCTCCCCACCAACCACTTAAAAGGCAGACAACGCGCACAAACAGCACAATCTAGGCGTTAGACCTAGTGTTAATCAGTCCAAACCCCAGCTTAAAATCAGTCTCAAGCCGATTGCATCTTTGCCTCATTATTTTCTATATTCATATCAACAATTATAAATAGAGTCCTTTCAGGCCTGAGTTTGAAAGATCAAGAGACTACCTAATTTGGAGGAAAGTACAGTGGATTACACTAGATCATATGAAAACAAAAAGATGGCCCCAAGCGATGCAGTAGATCTTATCGAATCAGGCGACTGGGTGGACTATGGAAGTTTTCTTGCCACCCCAATTACCCTTGATCGAGAGTTGGCGAAAAGAGTTGGAACCATTGAAAACGTTAAAATTCGTTCTCTCGGTTTTCCAGGACTTGCTGCAGTTGCCAAGACGGACCCGGAAGGGAAAAGTTTCACCTATAACAGTTGGCATTTTACAGGAGCAGACAGACAGCTCCATGATGAAAAACTGTGTAACTATATTCCCATGCTTTACCACGAAGGAGCAGGATATTATGAAAAAAATGATGTCACCACCGATGTCATGCTTCTCCGATCAACGCCTATGGATAGCAAGGGATTTTTAAATTTCGGCGTTTCTAACTCCTTTACCCTCGCTCAAATATTAGCTGCAAAAAAGGTTATCGTCGAGATAAACGAGAATGTACCCTACTGCTATGGCGGTAACGAAGAACAGATCCATATTTCTCAAGTAGACGCTATTGTCGATAGTAACAATGAAGAGATGTTTTGCCTACCCGAGCCTTCAATTAGTGATGTTGACGAACAAATAGCTGAGATAGTTGTTTCCCAAATTGAAGACGGGTCTTGTCTGCAACTCGGTATCGGTGCTATGCCTAACGCCATAGGCAAACTTATTTCTAATTCAAAACTGAGAGATCTCGGTGTACATACCGAAATGCTCTGTGACAGCTACGTCGACATGTATGAAGCTGGCTGTATTTCCAATAGAAAAAAGAATCAGAATAGTGGTAAATTCGTCTACACCTTTGCCCTTGGTTCTGAAAAACTCTATAACTTCCTCGACCGCAATACCTCATGCAGTAGCTATCCGGTTAACTACACCAACCATCTCAACATGATTGCGGCTAACGACAAGGCAATTGCTATCAATAACGCTATAGAGATCGATCTCTTTGGTCAGGTTTCTTCAGAATCATGTGGCACCAGACAGATCTCAGGAACCGGTGGACAGCTCGACTACACCTACGGATGCTATCACTCTAAAGGAGGAAAAGCCTTTATCTGCCTTACCTCCAGTATTACCGACAAAAAAGGAATAAAGAAATCAAGAATCCGCCCATTTCTCGAACCGGGCACCATCACCACCCTGCCAAGGGTTATGGTAAACTATGTAGTCACCGAATACGGCATGATCAATCTCAAAGGAAAATCAACATGGGAAAGGGCTAAAGCACTCATTTCCATTGCCCACCCGGACTTCCGCGAGGAGCTCATGGAGCATGCCAAACGTATGAATATACAGATGTAACTGGTCATCACCAACGGCCAAGCATAGGTTCTGGCCCACAGGCCCGTCCATGTGACACCATTTTATGCAATACCCCATAGGGTGCTATGGGGTATTGCATACGTTACTGATCCGCTGCCGCCTAAACAGACGAGTTATTTCTCGCTACTTGGGCAACCGAAAAGAAGAAGGGAAAAGAAGTCTCCTCATCTCGCCTATCCCCATCCAGATATCCGCAGGTCTCCGGATTTCTTTTCTCTTCTTTTTGTTATGTCGGTGTTATAGCACATTCCTTTATCGACCCATATTCTGTTCAATACCCTGTTGTTCAACTAATGCCAAAAACCGATCTTTTAAGCCGAAACTGAAATCTTGCATACGCAATAAGTCAAAAATAGTTTAACATAGCAAAATCACCTTATTGCACCATGCATGGTATCAGCCTCTTCAACTGGGTTAAAATGATATGCTCGCAGGATTACGACTTCGCCATAAGCTACTGTGCTACTACTCATTACTCTTCACCATCTCTCTATCCGTAGGGTTTGCTGCCTTTTATTTCGTTATCCGCGCCAATATCAGGTCTAACATAGAAAGCGAACTCAACAACACCACCACTGCTATCTACAATCTCGTACGCACCTCAGCCACCGTCTCCATAAAAAACTACCTGCGGAGCGCAGCTGAAAAAAATCTTGAAATAATAGACTCGTTACGCCAGAGGTATCTCGCAGGCGAAATGAGCGAAGCCCAGGCAAAGGTTGAAGCTGGACGCATTTTACTTAGCCAGACCATAGGTGAATCAGGATATATTTACTGTTTTGACAGTAATGGGATCGTAGTCGTACATCCCTCCAAGGCAATGCTACAGACGGATGTCTCCGAATACTCTTTTGTTAAAGACCTTGTTGTAAAAAAAAAGGGCTATATTGAATATAACTGGAAAAACCCTGGTGAAAATGTCGCGCGTCCGAAAGCCCTTTATATGATCCATTATGAACCTTGGGACTGGTTTATCTCTGTCTCCTCCTATCGTGAAGAATTTAAGGGACTGGTCAATGTAGACGACTTTAGACAGAACATACTTGATCTGAAATTTGGTAAAACCGGATATGCCTACGTCATTGACAACGAGGGCACAGCCATCATCCATCCTCAACTTGAAGGGATTAACATTCTTACCCTGGAAGGCTTTCCCAATGAGTATCTGGCTAATATTCTCGAACAGAAAGAAGGTCGACTCATTTATCCATGGAAAAACCCAGGCGAAAGCAAATCACGCCTCAAATTTTGCGTTTTTTATTCCATCGAAGAGTACGACTGGATAGTTGTTGCAGCCAGTTATCAAGACGAATTTTACGAACCCCTTCGAACCCTCCGCATAATCTGCCTGGCAACCTTTGTCATCACCATGCTTTTCGTTCTATCGTTGACTTTTAAAATCAGTGAAGCGATTACAAGTCCTTTACAGAAATTAATGAGCCACTTCAACAGTGCCAGTAAGGGTAACTTCAACCTTAGGATGGAGGCTACCTCAGCCGATGAGATTGGCCAACTCGCAAACTACTTCAACTGGTTTATGGAACAGCTCACCGAGTACAGCAACAACCTCAAGCAAGAGATAAGGTTTCGACAAGAAACAGAACAGAACCTGTTGATGAGCGAGAACCGTTACCGGTCGGTTATGGAGGCCGCCGCGGACCCTATCGTTATCTATGATATGGAAGGCAAGGTAAACTATTTCAATCCAGCCTTTGAAAAAGTGTTCGGTTGGAGCCTTAGCCAATGTCAGAACAAAAAAATTGATTCTTTTGTACCACAAGAAAACTGGCCAGAAACACAGATCATGATAGAAACCATTAAGTCTGGCAAGGTTCTCCAAGCTACAGAGACGAATCGCTATACCAAGACAGGCGAAATTTGCAACGTAAGCATCAGCGGGGCAGCCTTCAAAGACAAAACCGGGAAACTTACCGGAAGCGTAGTTATCTTTCGCGATATCACTGGAACCAAAAAGCTAACCAAACAACTTCTAGACAGTGGTGATAGTATTCGTCAAGACATTGGCCAGGACCTGCATGACGATCTCTGTCCCCACCTTATTGGTATTGGAGGTCTGGTTTCAGCACTGCAAATCACCCTTGAACAAGAGGGCCACAGCGGAGCGGAACGTGCGAAACAGGTTGTAGGCTTGATTGATGAGGCTACATCTAAGGCCAGAGGACTTGCCAGGGGGCTCTGTCCTGTACATCTCGTTTCCTTTGGCCTTCAGTCAGCACTAGAAGGAATAGCGAACAAGACATCTGCTTCATCAGGGATTACCTGCACCTACAACGGAGATTCGTCTTTAGATTTCAACGACAACAGTCTTGCGACCCATCTTTACTACATCGTCCAGGAAGCTGTAAATAATTCGGTCAAACATGCATCGGCAACAACTATTGATATTTCGCTTTGCAAAGAAGAAGAGTATATTCATCTGCACATTACCGACAACGGCAAAGGTATTGTACGCTCAAAAGACTGCAAAGGTATTGGCCTACAGATTATGCAATACCGGACCCAGGTCATCGGCGCCTTCCTTGAGATCACCAGCAAGCCGGACGAAGGAACGACCATCTATCTGTTTATGAAAAAGACGACATTAGCCTCCTAAAGAGCGCTGTTAGTATCCCCTCAAATCTGATTTCCCGATTAAACGTATTTTTAGCGGAGAAGAGAGATGGTGGTTCCGAAAAAAGACCAGATTTTGATAGTTGATGATCATCCCATATTCTGCCTTGGAATGAGCGAACTTATTAACAAGGAAGAGGACCTTGAAGTTTGCGGCAGTGTTGAGCTGATGAAAAAAGCCATCCCTGCAATAGACAGTCTTAAACCAGACCTGGTGATTATCGATATTTCCCTCAAAGACGGTAATGGCATAGAGCTCGTTCAAGATCTCAAAAAGCAATACGAAGGTCTGCCGATACTCATGCTTTCCATGTATGATGAATCACTTTATGCCGAGCGCGCCCTCCTTGCCGGAGCCAACGGATACATCATGAAACAGGAGGCAATCCCCCAGGTTGTCGAAGCAATCCGGAAGGTTCTTAGCGGTGACATCTATGCCTCAAATACGGTAAAAGAAAAGGTCTTTAAACGTTTAACGAATCAACAGACAGCCGATAGCAAATCCCCGCTGGACATTCTCACCAATCGAGAGCTTGAAGTACTCAGGCTCATCGGCGCTGGTTATTCAACCAGAGAAATCGCAGAACGTCTCCATCTCAGTATCAAAACCATTGGCACCTACCGGGAAAACCTCAAGGAAAAACTCAAACTAAAACACTTTACTGAACTCGTCAAATTTGCGGTACACTGGTCAGACGAGATAGCCTACTGATCCCCATACCACGGTTCCGTCTGCATTTTTTTCTGCACAAACAATGGCCGGCAAAAGGTGCACTGCAAAAGTCAGACATATCTTATGTCACTTAAACGACTTGAGATGGAAAGAGTAACAACTCCTTCCGCGTAAACTATGCACCATTAATTACAAGACTTTACAACACCTTCAGCTCAAAGTTGATCAACATCCAGGCTTATAACCTAGTCCCCATCAGTATTTTCAGCAGATAGAAATAGGTTTTATACCGATTGTCGGACACTTCAAGATCAAATATTATTCTGCCAAATTATATAGACATAAGAAAAATACTATTCTGTGCATAAGATATTCTTTTTAACCTAAGAAGTAGACATGGAGTAACTGAGAGATGTTCAGTACAAGCGTAAATAGTGATATTCTGAGCCCAATATCTTTTCTTAACCGTAGCGCAAACGTATATCCAAACAAGGTTGCGGTTGTATACGAGGAGAAGAGGTACACCTATCGTGAGTTTCTCTGCAGGGTCAATCAACTGGCCAATGCACTGGTTGCTCAAGGAATAGGAACTGGGGATAAGGTCGTATTTATAGGACCGAACATCCCACCGCTTCTTGAGGCCCACTATGCTGTCCCAATGATCGGCTCGGTGTTGGTCTGTATCAACACTCAACTTTCCAGCCCAGATTATCTCTATATTATCGATCACTCCGACGCCACAGCGGTTTTTGTCGACAGTGAAATTGTAGACCAGCTTCTCCCTGTGCTTGATCAGCTTACCAAGGTCAAACTTTTTGTACAGCTCTGTGACACAGAGTGCTCCCTTCTTTTAAAGGCAGCAGAGTATGAATCATTTCTTGAAAAACAGCCTACGACAAATCCGGATGTAAATGATATTACCGATGAAAATTCGATGATCGCAATCACTTACACCTCCGGCACCACCGGTAAGCCTAAGGGTGCCATGTACAGTCACCGTTCCACTTATTTACACACCCTGGGTGAAATCATTGAGTCCTCACTCACTCCAGACTCTGTATATCTCTGGACCCTACCCATGTTTCACTGTAACGGCTGGGGATTTCCTTGGGCAATTACGGCGGTTGGTGGAACACACATCTGCCTGAGACAGTGTCAGGCGGATAATATTTTCAGACTCATTGAGATGGAAAATATATCCCATATGTGCGCGGCACCTACTGTCCTGTTGATGATGGTTTGTTATCCCGAAGCGAGCAGGGTCAAACTACGGCGTCCATTGCAGATACTCACCGCCGGCGCCTCACCCTCGCCTGCAATAATTGAAGGCATGGAAGAGATCGGCATCAATATTACCCACGTATACGGGTTAACCGAGCTACACGGTCCCCACAGTGTCTGTGCATGGCAGGCGCCATGGGTTGAACTAGACCCCGACAATGTCTCTCGGATGAAAGCTAGACAGGGCGTCCCCTATACCACCTCAGGCCATATGGCTGTGGTCGACGCAGATACCATGGAACCCGTGCCCCATGACGGACAGACCATGGGAGAGATCATTATGCGGGGCAATAATGTGATGCTGGGTTATTACAAAGATCAGAAGGCCACTGAGCAATCCTTCCGCGATGGCTGGTTCCACAGTGGTGATCTAGGGGTTGTGCATCCGGACGGTTATATCCAGATAATGGATAGAGCCAAGGATATCATTGTTCGGGGCGGTGATATTCTCTCTTCAATCGAAATTGAAGGTGTGATTGGAGAACATCCCGATGTGTTAGAGGTAGCAGTCGTTTCAACCCCTGATCCAATATGGGGTGAAGCTCCAAAGGCATTTGTCGTAGCAAAACCGGGACGAACCCCTACAAGCCAGGATATCATCGAGTTCTGTCAGCAACATCATACAAAATTTAAAGCCCCACAAACAGTTGAATTTTGTCAACTTCCCAAAACAGCAACCGGGAAAACCATCAAAGCAAAGCTGCGCCATCAGGAATGGTCAACATGGAACAGTAAGATAAATTGAGCAAGAGTTGCCCTACATTGCATTCAACTCATCATTCTGTTACACAAGACAACGAAGTCCTTAAGAAAGGAGTATCTCCGTGGGTTATGAATGTAGCCGCTACTGCTATCGCAAGCCTTACATTCGATTTGTATATACACCAGCCCTCCACGCCCCACGGTCTACCCGAACTCCTGAAGAATAAGATCTAAACTTGATCAATTCGATTTCCCGATGCCTTATTTGTTAAAACAGTCTTTAAAAAGTAAGACACTAACCACAGCAAAGGAGCAAGAATTCCATGGAAAAAGTTGTCGTTGTTAGCGGAAGCAGAACTGCAGTAGGTGCTTTTGGTGGCACCTTAAAAGATGTACCTGTCGTTGATTTGGGTGCACAGGTCCTACGGGACACAATGGACCGGGCACATGTTCGACCGGTAAAGAATCACGATTTCTCCGATACCGTGCCCGCCAAATTGGCAGACCAACAGGATCTCCCCATAGACACCGATAACAGTAACTGGGAGTCTTCTGCCACACCCATCGCCGTGGACGAAGTAATAATGGGAAATGTTCTCCAGGCAGGTCAGGGGCAAAATACTGCAAGGCAGGCCATGATAAAGGCAGGCATTAACAAGGAAACTCCTGCTTACAGTGTTAATAAGGTCTGCGGTTCAGGCCTCAAAGCAATTGCCCTTGGAGCCCAGTCCATCATGACAGGACAGGCCGATGTTATCCTCGCCGGAGGCATGGAAAATATGAGTCAGGTCCCTATGGCCATGCTCAAAGGGCGATGGGGTTACCGCATGGAGGTAAGCGGTGTGGGAGAGATTCATGATCTCTTGGTTTACGATGCCCTCTATGAGATATTTTACGGCTATCACATGGGTGTTACCGCAGAAAACATTGCCAGCCTCTACAATATCAGCCGAAAAGATCAAGATCAGCTTGCCTGTCTCAGCCACAACAGAGCTATGGAGGCAATTGAGAAAGGCTATTTCGCAGAAGAGATTGTCCCTATAACCACCACATCCCGCCGCAAGGAAATCATCATCGACCGTGACGAACGTCCCATGGTAACGGATATAGAAAAACTAGGTAAGCTACGACCGGTGTTCAAAAAAGACGGTTCTGTCACCGCTGGTAACGCATCTGGTATTAACGACGGTGCAGCCTCCGTTCTGCTTATGAGTGAAACAAAAGCCAAAGAGCTGGATCTCCGACCACTGTTGACAATCGAGAGTTTCGCCTCCGGTGGTGTTGATCCCGCCTATATGGGTCTTGGACCTGTACCCGCAATTAAGCGTGCTCTCAAACAGGCTAAAATGAGCATGGCAGATATCGAACTCATAGAGCTTAATGAAGCATTTGCCTCCCAGGCAATAGGCTGCATGCTAGAGCTTGACATAGATATTGAAAAACCCAACCAACAAGGCAGCGCTATTTCCATGGGCCATCCAGTCGGTTGCACCGGAGCACGACAGATGGTAACCACCATCAATCAGATGCAGCGAACAGGCGCTGCCACAGGATTGATCAGTATGTGTATCGGAGGCGGCATGGGAATGGCCATGGTGGTCAGTAACAGTTAAGACATTTGTCTTTCAGGCGTACAACTAGAGCCTAAAGGATTGACTCTACCTCTTTTTTCAGGAGCCTAATATGCAAGTTACAACCTTTGGTGTCATCGGTGCAGGCCAGATGGGTAGCGGTATTGCCCAAATAGCTGCGACAAGCGGTCTCAGCGTTATCCTCCATGATATTTCGGATGAATTTGTCGCTCGCGGCCTGTCACTTATCAGCGACAACCTCTTAAAAAGTGTCAAAAAAGGTAAAATCACAGAAAACGAACAAGCGGCTATTCTCAAGAGGATATCGACGAGTAGTGATCTGCTGAACATGAAAACAGCTGATTTTGTTGTTGAGGCAGCTTCAGAGAATGAGGATATCAAGTTTGACATCTTCAAAAAACTCGATGAAATCTGCCCGCCCCATGCAATCCTCGCCTCCAATACATCTTCTATTCCCATAGGTCGGATAGCCTCCCGTACCGGTAGGCCCGATAAAGTTATTGGAATGCACTTCATGAATCCGGTACCGGTTATGAAGCTTGTTGAAATCATCCGGGCACTACCCACCTCAGACGAGACGTATCAAATCACCATCGAACTCTCAAAAAAGATGGGCAAAACTCCAGCAAGTGCAGCTGATTTCCCAGGATTTATCGCCAACAGAATCCTTCTGCCAATGATCAATGAAGCGATATTCTGCCTGTATCAGGGCGTTGGTAGCGAAGAATCCATTGATACGGTAATGAAACTTGGAATGAATCATCCAATGGGCCCCCTGGCCTTGGCAGACCTCATTGGCCTCGACACCTGTCTTGCCATATTAACCACCCTTCACCAAGGGCTGGGCGACCAAAAATACCGCCCCTGCCCACTGCTCCGTCAATACGTAGAAGCTGGCTGGCTAGGCCGCAAAAGTGGCAGGGGCTTCTACAGTTACTAGTACCTCGTCGCCCCTCGTGCGATGACGGATGGTTCTGTCGGCTGCGCAAGGGGCTCAACTACTGACTTTAAACCACGACTATTACTGATTAGAGGGAGTATTATTATGAACTTTGAACTTACAGAAGAACAGAACCTTATTCGTGATATGGTAAGAAGTTTCGCTGAAACTGAAATCGCTCCAACAGCTGACGAACGTGATGAAAATGAGAGCTTTGATCGAGATCTGATGTTTGCCCGACTTGCCGATCTGGGTCTTACGGGTATCGTTTTCCCAGAGGAATATGGTGGTGCAGGGGCTGACTACATAAGCTATGCAATTGCCGTTGAGGAATTGTCGCGGGTCTGCGCCTCAACCGGAGTAACCCTATCGGCCCATCTATCTCTCGGATCCAACCCTATTTATCTCTTCGGCACCGAAGAGCAAAAGAAACTGTTTTTAACCCCTCTCGCCCAAGGAGAGACAATGGGCGCCTTCGGCCTGACAGAACCGTCAGCCGGATCTGATGCCGGTGGTACCAAGACCTATGCTGTCCTCAAGGGCGATGAATGGATCCTGAATGGCAATAAAATCTTTATTACCAATGCGGGTGAAGCAGATACCTATGTAGTCTTCGCCAAGACAGATAGAAAGGCGCCGAAACATCATGGTATTAGTGCCTTTATCGTAGAAAAAGGCTGTCCTGGTTTTTCCTTTGGCAAAAAAGAGAAAAAACTTGGCATTCGATCCTCGCCAACACTTGAACTAGTTTTTGAAGACTGTCGCATACCGGCGGAAAATTTACTCGGCGAACTAGGCAAAGGCTTTAAGGTTGCAATGAAAACTCTTGATGGCGGCCGTATTGGTATAGCTTCCCAGGCCCTCGGCATAGCCCAAGGTGCCTTGGATGCCACCGTAAAATATGTAAAAGAGAGAGAACAGTTCAATAAACCGCTAACCGCCTTCCAGGGCGTCCAGTTCCAACTAGCCGATATGGCAACACAAATAGAAGCATCTCGCCTACTCGTATACAATGCGGCATACCGTGCAAGTAACGGACTTTCTTACTCTCAAGAGTCAGCAATGGCCAAATTATTTGCCAGCGAAACAGCGATGAAAGTGACAACTCAGGCCGTCCAGCTCCACGGTGGCTACGGTTATACCAGGGACTTTCCCGTAGAAAGAATGATGCGTGACGCAAAAATCACCGAAATCTATGAAGGTACCAGTGAAATCCAGAGACTTGTGATCAGTAGTAATTTGTGCCGTTGAAACTAAAACTCTTCACCGGTCTGTAACCAGCTCGTACCAGGCTCTGGGATGTTATCCTGGAGCCTGGTATTCGGCCGCGCCTCATATTTTTTGTCCCGAGCAGCCCAGAATGAACATGTCCTGTATGGGGAGCAAACGGTGTTTGCTCCCTCCACCAGCCAGGGACAAAAAAACTTATTTTAAGAAGTCATTGCACAACACCTGCTAAATATGTTACCGTTTTGCCATAGTTTTTCATAAAAGAGGTTCTTAACCTCAGGCCGTATTAGAGCCTCAACGCTAGCATATTTCTACAAACACAGGACGAAGAGATGCCCCCCCTATCCTTTTCGCCTATAAGAAAAGCCCCATAGCCAGTATTTGTGTCGTCGTTTAGGTACGATTTATCAGCCATCAGGCAGGTTTCTTAACCATGGGACCCTGAATATGTAGACAATATTGCATATGGTTGCAGCTCTTGCTGAAGCTGATTGCAACCCTCTTATTCCTGTTGTAATTGTAAAATACATGGTCTTTTAATCCGCATTTTTTATCCGCTCAGGCGGTTCCAGGTTAAAAGTTTTTTTGCGCTACGCCAGCAATTGGTGAGTATATAAAACACAATCTTTAGAGTAACGACCAGGAAGCAAACCAGACAAAACTTCCCTGCAATTATCAGAGCTTTTTCCAAGGTTAGGCGAAAACATCTGTGTACAGAACCGACTAACGTTCAGCACACAGGGTTTAAATAGAGTTTTTTTGCTCGCGGCAAAGGACGGATATTCCCTATAACATCTTTTAACAAGGAGTGACCTTATGGCAATAGCAAGCGTGAATAAGAGTATATTGACACCGGTAGAATTTCTCACCAGAAGTGCTTTTGTATACCCTGATAAACTAGCTGTTGTCTATAAAGACCAACGGTTTACCTACAAAGAATTTGCCCAAAGGGTATATCGCCTTGCAAATGCCCTCAAAGATAAAGGCATAGGTAAAGGCGACAAGGTCGCATTCATCTGTCCCAACATCCCACCAATGCTTGAGGCTCATTATGCAGTGCCAATGATTGGTGCGGCCCTTGTCAGCATTAATACCCGCCTTGCCAAGGGCGAGGTGTCATACATAGTCGACCATTCAGATGCCAAGCTTATTGTCGTCGATAGTGAACTAGCGCCATTACTCGACACGAGAGAACTTCCTAAGGTTAAAAACTACGTAACAATTTGTGATGTTGATGACAATATCGTCATTGAAGGTAGCCAGGAGTACGAAGCTTTTCTTGCCTCTTCGTCGCCCGTAGCACCAGCGACTGATATCGATTCTGAAGATCAGCTGCTGGCCATCAACTACACCAGCGGCACAACCGGACGCCCCAAGGGCGTTATGTACCATCATCGGGGCGCATATCTCAACGCCATTGGCGAAATCCTTGAATCCGGTATCACAGCGGCATCCTCCTATCTATGGACGCTGCCCATGTTTCACTGCAATGGCTGGTGCTTTACCTGGGGCGTAACTGCCGCCGGAGCCACCCATGTCTGCCTTAGAGCTGTTATCGCCGAAGATATCTTCAATCTCATCGAACAGGAAAAAATAACCCATCTTTGTGCAGCACCAACTATATTGATCATCATGAGTTCCTGGCCAGAAGCTGCCAACCTGAAAATCAAACAGCCTCTGAAAATCATGACAGCAGGGGCACCACCTCCACCGACTATTATCCGCAATATGGAGAAAATGGGGGCTGAGATCACCCATACGTATGGTCTTACAGAAGTCTATGGTCCCCACAGTGTCTGCGCCTGGCAGCCAACCTGGAAAGACTTAAACGATACTGAGATGGCAGAGGTGAAATCCCGCCAAGGCGTCCCCTATATCATCACCCACTATATGGATGTTGTCGATCCCATTACCATGGAACCTGTACCAAGAGACGGCAAAGCCATGGGAGAGATTGTTATGCGCGGTAACAACGTAATGACCGGTTACTATAAAGATCCAAAGGCCACCGATGCAGCCTTTGCAGGCGGTTGGTTCCATAGTGGTGATCTTGCAGTCATGCATAAGGATGGATATGTACAAATCATGGACAGAAAAAAAGACATCATTATCAGTGGCGGAGAAAATATTTCCACCGTTGAAGTTGAAAACGTCATCTATTGTCACCCCGATGTACAGGAGGTGGCCGTAGTTCCCGTTCCGGATGCAAAGTGGGGTGAGGTTCCAAAAGCTTTCATTGTTGTAAAATCCGGCACCAATCCCTCCTCGGAGGATATAATTAATTTCACCAAGAAACATCTGGCCCGCTTCAAAGCACCCAAATTTGTCGAGTTTACCGAATTGCCCAAAACAGCCACCGGTAAGATTCAAAAATTTAAGCTCAGAGAAAAAGAGTGGAAGGGGAAAACTCGTATCGGTTAAGCCAATCTTCCGCCGCTCGGTTTAACTGTTGTGAGATTCAACCTTTTAACAAAAAAGAGCGCTCACCAAGAACTGATTTTTGACAAGCATTCAGGCACCCCTTGTCTCTTACAACGAGGGGTGTTTCGTAAATGCCTGCAGGACAAGACCCCCAATTACCAACACTAAACCAACCAGCGTAGAAATATATATCTCTTCCCCTACTAGATAATGGATGAGAAAGAGAGATATTATAGGTGCAATGAATATCAAATTTGCAATCTTTGCTGTATTATCGGTAAGTTTCATCGCCTTAAGCCACAGAACAAAAGCAATTCCCATTTCAAAAACTCCAATGTACACAGCTCCGCATAAACCACGGACAGGAACGGCGACCAAACCTTCCGTGAACCACAGGTAGAAAAATATCATAGGGACGGCAAAGAGAAAGTTTAAAAATAATCCAAGTACAGGATCTCTGGCATCCCGCGTATTAAATACCCAGTAGAGTGCCCAAATAATCGTTGACGCCAGGGCAGCCACAACACCCTCCGGATTATCAAACTCCAGACTAAATAACCGACCCTTTGTAGCTATAACAAGTACCCCGGCATAACTGATTAAAATCGCCCACCACTGTTTCCTTGTGACCCGCTGTTTCAATAGGGGGATCGACAGAAGGGTCAACGTTAGAGCCCAGGTATAATTAATAATTTGCGCCTGCTGTGCAGGCAACATATCATACGCCCTGAAGAGCAGCAGATAATAGGCAAATGGATTTAAAAATCCATAACCGACACTGAGCAAGAGATCACGTTTGCTACAACATAGCAGTTGCCGCAACTTACCCTGGATAACTATTAGTATAAAAAGGAGAATGAGCGAAATAATAGAAGAGTACAACAGAAACTGTGCGGGACTAAGATAAGCCAGGGTCAGCTTACTGGCACTGGCAACAGTAGACCATAAGCCGACGGTTATTAGTGCTAAGAGATATGCCTTTTTCTGTCTTTTCATCAATGTGGCAGGATAGAGACCAGAAGATTTAAATTGCATTTACGAGTCAGAAGATTCATAACCTCCAGCTCCAGACAGCCTACCGAATAGGTGAGGCCGAGACCATATGCAAATCCCACTCGCCCTCCCCTGTTGGGGCAACTAAACAACATTAATACTATCTCGGCAAACGGCATAAGAGATATCCTTAGCTTACAAGGTTAATATACACCGTTCAACATGGCTTATCTACCTGAAAAACCGATGCACAACTCGACGCGCTTCCCCCATTGTTTATCTATAACTTTTTATTTAACCCGTCGTGTGCTAAACATACAACTCCATTAACACGCGTATAATTCAGACTATTCAAATTCTCATAATCAGGTAGACACAAATGCTAGATGAACAACACGACAAAGCTAAATTTTTAAAACCTCATCTTCATTTTACCACCAGTCTCCTCAAAATTGGTGACGATTACACCACAGAAAAAATTGAGATAACAGAACTGGTTAAGGCAAATGACACCCTTGCAACGTTTAAAAATTTTGAAATCTATGAGAAAAAGGGTTATCAAAAAGCCCCCCTTGAACCTTCTGAAAACACACGCTTTGCAGAAGATGGAGAGTCCATAATTGCAGCAATCGCCGGTTATCCCAAAGTCACAAAAAAGATGCTCAAAGGTTCCAAGGAAATGCTCACACTCATTTCCATAGAACCGTTAATTATAGTATCGCCTGACGATATGAAAGCGGTCATCTCTCTTCACCCACCCATAGAAGGCGTGCCTCCTCTTACGGAAACATCGTTAATGGAAGCAATTACAGAACATGGCATAACCTATGGGATTGCTGCAACAGCCCTTGCAAAAATCAATAAGATCATAAATGAAAAAGAAATCGAATTTAATAAAGTCGTCTTCGCAAAAGGTACACCTGTAAGCAAAAGTATTGATTCATACCTTCGTTTTGACATGGAAATCGGCCCCATTGCCGGAACTATACAAGAAAATGGAAGCATAGATTTTAGAGATAGAAGAATTATGGTTGGCGTCAACGAGGATCAATGTATAGCTACCAAAATCCCTGCTATTCCAGGTGAAGCAGGAATTAATATTTTCGGCAAAGAAACACCTGCACGAACGCCGGTTGACGTTAAGGTTCGCCCCCTCAACGACGCTACATTCATAAAAGAAACAAATCAGGTTATCGCCACGAAGGCCGGTGTCCTTTCTATCGTCAATAAAAACGTTATCAAAGTTCTCTCTCACCAGTTAATATCAGGAGATATTGGCTATAAAACCGGCAATGTAGACTCGAAGAACTGTGTCACTATTGACGGTTCTGTGCAACCGGGATTTAAGGTCAACACCGTAGGCGACCTTAAAATCAGTGGTGGTATCATGTCGGCATCAATCACAAGTGACGCCAATCTTGTAATAAGTGGCGGTATTACTGGTAAAAATAGTGTCATTACGGCTACAGGCGATTGTGATATTAATTTCATCGAACAGGGTAAACTCACCTGTGGTGGCCTCTGCGTTATCCGCAAACAATCCTATTACGGAGAAGTGATTGCTGAGGGAGATATACGCTGTAAACCACAATCTATACTCGTGGGCGGTTCTCTTTTTTCCGGGGGCAGCATGACACTTTTTGACGTGGGTGCAACAGATTCGATTCCTTCGCTCATTGCAGCTGGGGTTATTGCATCAAGACTGGTGAGTTATAACAAATTGAGAAAGAGTATTGTTGCCCAAGAAGAAGAAATTGTAGACTGGCTTCAGCGTTATACAGGCAGTGGCACTTCTAGAAAAATAAGAAATATGGAGCGGGAACTCGCCGAGGCAAAACTACAACGGCTCCGGGTAAACCTCATTCCGGGTACAGGTATCTACTCCCGGGTGGCGGGACCAGACGATGTACCCAAAAACGACCGCGCCGACTACAGCGCTGAAGATGGTATCGCTATCGATCAAATCACAATTGATGCCCATGGCACAATATTCAGGGATACAAAGATCCGAATTGGCAACAAGACCCTAAAGCTCGAAAAGACTGTAACCAATCGCCAATTCAAGCTACACCCCAATGGCAAACGTATTATAGCAATTCCTCTAAAGAAAGGCTAGCCAACGTAACCGCACCCCAGACCACTCTTGCCCCCGGAACATTCTATGAAAAGGTGTAATAATTGCAGGGGGAGCATAGAGTTACTTGTCACATCTTCTCAAAGACAAAAGACTCACATGGTGCACCAGGTATCAGACGTTGTCTGATACCACTTTGCCCAGTACTTTGGGACAATAAAGAAGAGCTATGTTTTTTCCAAAACGTTAAGCGGCCAGCGCCTATAACAGCTCAGCGCCACAACCCCTGTTAATTGTAGCTCTTGAGCAGAGGAATGCCAGTGTCGAAAACCACAATGGACGAAGCGCCACTGCGCCTCTATAACTACCTTTAATTATCTCTTTATGCGCCTGTACATCGGTTTAATAAAATTAAGCCGATGGCCATGCTTTGCCTTAAGCCAATAGCCCCAAAAACCAAAGTAATGGAGCAAAGAGAGGACACATAGACATCTTCCGCCCGGCCCTCCCCTAAGATTTCCTATTGGTACAAATTTACCAAAAACTGAAATTTTAATGAGTCGGGACATCTCATACCCCGTAAGTTCAAAACGGGAATTAAGTGCTGATTTCATTCGTTAATCCTCTCTCTCAAGTGTCTAAAAAAGCAACGTATCCTCAGTAGAGGGCTTAAACGTAACTGCCATTGTGGACGATCCCATAAGGGTACAAATCCCTTATAAAACTCTGCTTTAGGCTTTTTTTGGCCATGAAAATCATCAAGATGGTGCTGGTTTCTGATCCTAAAGATCTCTTCTGTTTTTGGAAACGCCAATTTATTCACCAGCATGGCATTGATCCAGGGACGATAATCCGCTAAAGAATAGTTCAACATCGCCGCCGCCGCACCAAAGCGTTTTGCAGAATCATAAATGCCATCTTGCAGTGGCGCAAAGTAACTATCCTGAACAAGCTCAGCCTTACCAATAGTGTCATCGGTTTGCCGAAATACCAGCTCATAGCCATCATCTTTAAGCTTATAGCCGTTGAGGGTCGGATAAGGCGCTCTACAGGCTTCCTCAAAGATATCCCGAGCATAAAAAAGCGTTGAACCCGCCAGATCGAATTTATCTCGATCGTACATAATACCTTCAACACTATTTTTGTCACTCGTGTTGAAGGGAATACCTCGTGTGGCTCCAAAGAGATAACCATGACACGTAGGCTTATCGTCTCTATGGGCTATCGCCTCAAACAGAAAACGCTGGATTGAACCCAGCCATCCTATATCAACAATTGCCACATCTTCATGCTCAAACAAGCCAACATCCTCGAAATATCTCAACATTGCCAGGTTTGAGTCCTTACATTGGGCCTTAACCTCGTGTTGGAACGCCACATCCTCCAGCATTGCCACAAATTTCATTCGATTTTCGGGGTCGTAACCATCATGTATATGACTGAGACATGTTTCTTCTGTTAAACCAAATCTATCTAAACAGGCCTCAAATCGCGAAGAATCAAGACTAAAAATCCTGCATACGTCTCTAAAATCACGATTTCCAGATGGCAGAAAAGCAATATCCGCTTTTGTTTTCGTCAACCCATTGTAGGCGCAAGACGCCCCGGCAAGAGCCATTCTGCTCACATAGAGATACTCTACTTCAGGCAGACCACCCTGGGGATACAGTGCAGGCATTGCTTGTTCCCAGTATCTCTTAAAGGTCCAACCCTCACGGGAGAGAAAAAATACTTTTGTGAGCTTTTTTTCTATACAGAGCTCAGCAATCCTTTGCACAAACAGGCCTATCATTGGACCGATGAAATTATAGCCCTCAATATAGAGTGGTGACTGGTCAACGTTTTCTCCTTCATGGGGTGCCATCAACTGCTGCAGGACCCTCCCCCGCCAAAAAGGCTTACCATCACTATAATTGTAATAACGTTGAATAAGAGACTTCCGCTGATCTTCTTTTGGATCATGAATTATTAGCGATTCGATCCCAACCTCGGCGGCACGCATACCGTCAGAAAAACCATTGTCTCCAATATGAAGCCAGTCTTTATATGCAATATCATATTTTTCAGCCACCAGTGGATAGGCTTCTCCCGAGGCTTTTGCAAGAAAGGTGTCCGACGAAGAAATTACATCTTCCACAAGATCGAGGATGCCGGCATGGGCCACAAGCTTTTTTAAATGACTTGCGGGTAAATACATATCGGAGATAATGAAAATCCGTTTTCCGGCATCGGCAAGCTCTTTAAGCCAATTGACCAGCTCAACACGGGGCACAAGCATACTATTTTCCATGAAAAGCTCATACTCGGTCACCCTATCAAGCAGTTTTGGACCGGTGGACTCTCCAAAGATTTCGCAGAGGAGCTCCAGCATATACTTTGGATAACAGGCCTCATGATCGGCAAAACTTTCACCCGTTTTGGACCTGTGGGTTCTTTCAATCCCGTCGCGTAAATCCTCTACTTTTTTCCAGCCCACTGGACAGTCGTACTCTTTTGACAGGGCAGAAACAAACCTGGCAACAGGTAATTTCACAAGATCCGGATCGTGGATACGGCGAATAAGAAGCGTATCAAAGAGGTCAAATGTAACAGTTGTTTTTGTTTCTGCAGCAACTCTTCCTCTTTCAATAAGACTTGTAAGAGAATAGTATGTTTGAAAATTCATAGTGTAGAATATTTCTGATATATAATTTATGGAAAGGAAATTACTTAAGCTTCTTACCCAACCAGGTCTTGAGACTTGTAACGAAATTTTTGGCAGCAGGAACGACCCCTGTGCTCACAGTTGAATTGAGTTGTGTGCGTACTTCATGCAGTTCATTGCCAAGCTCTACCAATCGTTTTACTCCAGATTCGACATAGATCTGATACTCCGTCGGTACTTTTGCTGCTGTGTATTTCGAAATAAGGTCCTGATCTTGCTCGCGCCCAATAATTGCAGCTTCTCCCAAGGTATTGCCATCATGGATTCGATAGTAAAGCAACTTATCATTTTCCATATAATGCACACCCTCTGGATAACTGAGCATCATCCTGAAAATGAAATCATAATCGTGCAGGTATCTCAGTGAACAGAATTTGCCTACAGTTGCGGCGGCCTTCGCTGTCATAAAAAGGTTTGAGGTGGTTACCATGAAATTGCCATGTAAAAAGGCGACATACATGTCCTGCACTTCTCTATAACGGGCTCTATTTTTCTGGTGCCAGCAATTCCAGCCAAAGGCTGGATCGAGAAATTCCTCACCCGTATCCGAAATGGGCATAACATCGGTAATAATACATTCGCTGTTATGTATTTTTTGGAACTCTAGAATTCTTGCAAATCTATCAGCAGTATACACATCATCTGAGTTAAGAATGGCAACAAATTGTCCTTTAACGAGGGACAGGCCCCTGTTAATGGTATTATAAGCGTCTTGATTTTCTTGATAATAATAGGATATTCGCGGATCATCATACCCCTCAACAATCTCACCAGTGCGATCGTTGGAGCCATCATTAATTACAATCAGTTCAAAATCGTCTACGGTCTGTTCAAGAACACTATCGACGGCTGCTCCAATAAATTTTTCATGATTGTAAGCCGGTATTATCACCGATATAAGCGGTGAATGAGATTTTTCTGGTGACATCAATACCCCCAAACAGATAAAGCCAATATCTTTCTCCGGCTCAATCTCAATGTTAGTGTGGAATGTTTATCTTGGTGGATTGGTGATCTTATCGGTCACCATCGTTAAAGCATGTTTTACTACTGAAAACTCTTTCTCAAGTCAAGGTTTTGTTCAATGAACGATTACAACTATTGTAACCATGCTGATGACACTCATACATTGTTTTCCCCTTGCCTCGTTACTATCTTTGCTGCTTCAAATCCGTTTAATGCAGACTTCCTCGCATACGGATACGCAATACCCAAGCCAATGGTGGGAGTCATGTAGGCCACAAGCCACCAACAGTTGTACTCGGGCACCATGCTGCTTCCCTTACTCTTTAACTCTAAGACCTTCGGCATCAAGGAGAGTAATTCGCTTCCCTTTTACCTCAATTAAACCCTCATCAGTCATTTTTGAAAATATCCTCGATAAGGTTTCAGGAATGGTTCCAAGAAGACTGGCAAGTTGACCTTTTGAGATATCGAGTACCACAATATCTTTATCCCCCTGCTCCTCACTAAGATACACAAGATAGCTGGCTAAGCGTGCTGGAACCTCTTTGAGTGAAAGATTTTCAATTTGGGTTGCAAATTTGCGTAAACGAAAAGAAAGTACGGCAAGCATATTTAACGCAAGGGAGGGGTGGGCCTCGACAAGTAGCACAAACTTATCCCGCGGGAAAAATAATGCTTTTGTTTTAGCCAAAGCCTCCGCCGTAGCAGGGAACGGCCTACCATTAAAAACAGGAACCTCACCAAAAGGCTCTCCGCCACCAAAGATATGGAGAATGTGTTCTTTTCCCGCAAAAGAAATTTTAGAAATTTTAACCTTCCCTTCACCCACTACATAAAAGCCAATACCAACATCTCCTTCAAAAAAGATATTTTCCCCTTTCCCGTAGTTTTTTAACACAGCAATCTCTGCGAGGGCATCAATCTGCTCGGAAGGTAAACCGGCGAAGAGGATACTTGACTCAATTATTTCTTTTTTATTCATACGTTTCCAAGGTAACTGGGGTTCGTTTAGGTTTTAGTTTCTTATCCCTATGCACCAGGATTAATAAACAGAAAACGGCAGAAAGTCTACAGCTTGAGCATAACGTCAAACTACTCATCCCGTTATCGGGCTCAGGCGCCATGTCCCATCGGTCCTTCCTTGCCAGTTTTAAATTTTTTTTAGCAATAGACCATAATACGCTATGTCAATTTAAAACGAAACCACTGTCAGTAGAAAGTCTTGCATACGACTGCATATGTAACAATTTTTGTAGCTTATAACACCACTGAGAAATAATAACTTCCCCTAGCGTCTCTCTGCTGTGCCTTCTTCAGCGACAAGCCACAAAACTGATCAATTGCCAAAAGCGACATCAAGGAGTACATATTGCAAAATTAACGACACAAATAAAGACAAAAATGAACAAAAATAGAAAAATAATCCATATTGATATGGATGCATTTTACGCCAGCGTAGAACAGAGAGACAATCCTGAGTACCGGGGGCGTCCCCTCGTTGTCGGTGGGCGTCCGGAGGGGCGGGGAGTCGTTGCGGCCTGCTCCTATGAAGCACGTAAATTTGGTATCCACTCCGCCATGCCCAGTTCTAAAGCGGCCAGGCTCTGCCCCCATCTCATCTTTACAAAGCCGCGTCTTGAGAGTTACAAAGAGGTGTCCATGCAAATCATGGCTATATTCAGACAGTACTCAGATATGATAGAACCACTGTCCCTCGATGAAGCCTTTCTGGATGTGACAATTAATTTATTGAACCAACCATCGGCCACGATAGTCGCCAATCAAATAAGAAAAGACATCCACAAACAACTCGGCCTCACAAGTTCTGCCGGGGTTTCCTTTAACAAGTTTATCGCCAAAGTCGCCTCGGACGTAAACAAGCCAAACGGAATTACGGTGATACCTCCCGAGGCCGCAGTGGAGTTCATCGCCAAACTTCCCATAGGTCGTTTTTTCGGTGTCGGTAAGGTGACCGAAAAGAAAATGCTTAAACTCGGCATCCGCAAGGGTGCTGACCTGCTCAAGTACAACGAAGACACACTCACCTTTCATTTTGGTAAATCGGGAACCTTTCTTTACAACATAGTAAGGGGGAATGATGAGCGACCAGTTGAACCAAGACGAGGCCGGAAATCCATCGGCAGTGAAACCACCCTTGCTTGCGACACCAACGACCCAACTGAAATTAACGCTATTCTTGCAACAATTGCAGACAAGGTAGGAGCCGCACTTGCAAAAAAAAAATGTGGTGGTAAAACCCTGACTCTGAAAATCAGATATCATGATTTTGTTACAATATCCCGGTCACACACAGCAAAGATTCCCTTTTACAGCTCAAGTGATATTCACAATATACTACCGCGCCTTCTTCTATCATGTAATACTGCTAACAAAGCAATCCGACTTTTAGGCTTGTCGGTATCTCGACTAGTGCAAGAAAATGCAGGGCCGATACAGCTACCACTACCTTTTATCCCAATGAACAAGCTGGACCGCTAAATCCACTCCCCGCCCATAACGTGTTGTCTGTATGTAATTATATGAGCAAACACCGCTTGAATAAAGAGATCAATACGATTACTCTCTCTCCACAATTCTTGGCATTTTTCTCACTCACACTTCACCAAATAAATATTCATGAAACTCCTTACCTCCTCCATCATTAATATTTTAAAGTACACGGGCAAAGTCGTTACTTTTATCAGAAACACCTTTCTTAACCTGTTTTTTCTTTTGATTTTGATAATTGTTGCCTATTCTTTTTTTGAATCGACGCAAACGCCCGAAGTAACAGTGAATACAAGTAGTATTCTTCGTCTTGATTTTTATGGAAATATTGTTGAAGAGCGGAAGATTCTCAGCTCAATTGAAATGATACTGGAAGATCCATTTTTCAGTCAAGCCAATCAGCAGGAAACTCTGCTTCAAGATATCCTTGATGTTATAAATAAAAGTACAACCGACGAACAGATAGAAGTTATCCAGCTCAATCTCAAAAAGATGGACCGAGCAGGGCTGAACCAACTAGAGACGATTGGCCTCGCCTTAAATAACTTTAAAATGGCAGGAAAAAAGGTCATTGCAGTAGAAGACAACTACAGCCAGTCTCAATACTTTCTGGCGAGTTTTGCCGATACAATTATTATTAACCCGATGGGTCGCGTAGATATACATGGGCTGGGGGTGTACAAACTCTACTTTAAGGACGCCCTAGACAGACTTAAAATTAACTATAACATCTTCAAAGTTGGCACCTATAAATCTGCTGTGGAACCCTTCACCAGAACAAGCATGTCTACCCAAGACCAGCAACAAAATAAGGTCTGGCTCTCCAAACTATGGCAAAGTTATAGTGAGAGAGTGACAACAAACCGCAATTTAAACTCATTTCAACTACGCAGATATACCAATAACGTTGCAGAAGAATTAGCAGCAGCAAAGGGTAACACCGCTCAATTAGCACTCAATATCGGCCTAGTCGATAAGATAATGACACATGCCGAGATTATAAATCATCTCAATCAACTCTCTCACACTACCGGCGATACGCTGGCTGTCACCAGTACTGAAACATATCTAGAGGGCATAACCCCATCGTTTACCAATGCAGGTACGGACAAACCGGGTATTGGTATAATAATCGCCGAGGGTACTATTCTCCCCGGCAAGCAACCGACAGGCCTCATTGGGGGCGAATCGTTAGCCACCCTCATTAATAAGGCGAGAATCGATAAAGATATCAAGGCACTTGTGCTTCGCATTAACAGCGGCGGCGGTTCAGCCTTTGCCTCTGAAATAATCCGCCAAGCACTCCTTGAATTCAAAAAGACAGGTAAACCCCTTGTTGTATCCATGGGCTCGGTTGCAGCATCAGGTGGTTACTGGATTGCGGCTGATGCCGATGAAATATGGGCAGCACCAACAACCATTACCGGTTCCATAGGCATCTTTGCTGCAATCCCTACCTTTGAAAAAAGTCTTGGGGCCCTCGGGATCTATAGTGATGGCGTAGGTACAACGCCTCTCGCGGCGGGGGTTAATGTAACACGGGAGCTTTCTCAGGATCTCAAGGACGTAATCCAACAAAACGTCGAATATAATTATGGTCAGTTTATAGCAATTGTGGCAAAAGGACGGAATCTCGATATAGCCAGTGTCGAAAAACTTGCCGAAGGAAGAGTCTACGATGGCACAACAGCACAGAAAATTGGCCTCGTTGACCATCTGGGCTCCCTGGCTGAAGCTATACAATCCACAGCAAAACTGGCCGGCCTGACAGACTACAAAGCCCGTTACATCCAATCACCGAGTACAGTCAAGGATCAACTGCTCCATTACCTTACCACGAGCCTTCCGGCACTGTCATCGAGTCAAGATAATCACTGGCTGAAAGCGATTAAAGATATTTTCTCTTCCCAGATAAATCAGTTTATTACTCTGGATGATCCGGCAGGAATATATGCAATTTGCGAAATCGGCCCATATTTAAGATAGAAATTTCTCTGCTGCCCTAGGCTGCAGAGAAAAGATGTACATTACTACTCCATGGCGACATACTATTGTTTATACTTCAGAGGAAGAATATCCTTTGAAAAATGGACCCACTTCCAGTCATTGTCTAGAATTTTATAACCTACGTGCAACCCCACTCCGTTAAGGCCAGGTTTTGACCAACGAGGAATGACAGTTATTTTATAGTATTTATCACTTTCTGAAAAAATCGCCCTGTAGATATTGGATTCATCACAAAATCGCTCCGGTACGTTTGACATACTAAACCCCTGTACCGACAACTCATCAATCGATCCGTTAAAAACAGATCTGCTGTTTGCAAGCTGGCAAACAAAATCTGTTGTCTTGATACGACGATATTTCCTTGACCGCCGGCCAAAAACAGTTTCAGCCTGGGTATTATTTTTCTTCAGCATAGCCACTTGTTTTTGAGATTGATTCCTACAATTTCGTAGTAATATTAGGGTAAAAGAACCTTCCTTACTATAAAATTACAAGAATTAGATTGACATGGCAAATACTTATTTCAAAAAGGAGGCTAAATTATCGAATTAAGGTAATTCCCTAGCCCCTGGTTGCAGACATATGCACGCCAGCTCTGACGATCGCTTTGGCAACCCTGTCTTTTTTCAAATACTTACCAGCAAGCAGCATCAAATCTTCCGTGGTTATACTGTTTATATCCTCAACAACGGTTGTTGGCCAAATAAGTTGATCGGGATTACTGACAGATAAAGACAGGACCGAAAAAAGCCAGTATTGATTGGTTCGGACATTATCCAGCAGGGCGGTAATAACCGGCTTTTTAGCCCGGATCAATTCTTTTTCGGTTATGCCACCCTGAACAAGCTGATCTACAATCTTTATAATTTCCTTTACCAAATAATCCTCCTTCCCTCCTTCCACCATGACCACTGCCTGTATTAAGCCAAAACCCTGGTGAATCCTGCTGCCAAAACTAGAAACAGTTGGTGAATAACTTGCCCCTAGTTTTTCCCGTATAGTTTTTCTCATCCTGTCTTCTAGAATCGTAGCCAAAAGACTCAGGCGCCTTGTTCGACCGATATCCCACACATCATCTGTGGGCCAGCTGAGGAAAACAGTAGATTTCTCAATTTCGGAGTGAACATTTACCTCTAGCGTGCGACCTTGCGGAAAAAGGATCTCCCCAGGTAACATTCGAACGGGGGGCAACCCTAGCTTAAGATCTGCCAAATAAGAGCTGAGCAAAGCCACAACGCTATCCTCATCGAAGTCACCAACTACTGATATCTCTAAATCTTTAATATCGAGTAACTTTTTCATCCATACCTGTAGATCGGTAAAAGAAACAGCGTTAAAGTCATCCTTGGAAGGAAAGCCATAATGCCTGTTACCACCTGCAAAAAATGGCTTAACTTTGCGAAGGACAGCTCCATCAATGTCATTGTCAAGTCTCTTATTCATTAGCGCAAGGCCACGGGTCGCCTTATTAAAGGCAACCTTATCAAAACCAGAATCGAGCAACATAGCCTGAAGGACCTGTACTAAAAGCTCAAAATCAGAGGACAGGGCAGATCCAGACCAAGAATTCGACACCTGCCCTATTCTAAAGGTAAGCTGAGCAGAACTTCCTGCAAGAACAGAATCGAGCTCTGAAACGCTTAATCTCTTTGTCCCGGACAAGTTGACAACATCATCACCAATAAAGGCCATCCCCGCCCGATCTTCATCCAGCTCTCCTTTGCCAAAATTTGCGATGAGTCGTATCTTGTTCTTTTCAAAATCTGTTTTCTTCAGATTGATAACAAGACCGTTAGCAAGGGTATAACGGCTCATCTGCAACTCAGGAAAGTACTTTTTTTCCTGTACCTCACTGCTAGAATTCCCAGGCTTTAGGTATGGAAATATAATACTTTCTTCCTCAGTTTTTGTTGCAGTTGCAGTTTGGGTAATGGAAGTATAGATGCTTTTAATTTTTGCCTCTCCGCCGTCTCCAAGCTTTACATCCCCACTTACCGAGATAAGGATATTGGGATGATCCCAAATCTTCTTAAAGCCCTTATTGACATCCTCCAAGGATATCGCAGCCAACATGGGGAGATAGAGGTCGCTCTCCTGTATCGGTGACATATAGACCTCACCACCTGTCAGGTGCTCAACGATCCGTGCCGCTATGATACGAGATTGCAGTGACGATTCAGTTTTCACATTTTTGTCAAGCTGGCCCAGAATTTCTTCTTTAACTCTTGCAACTTCACTTTCAGTAAAACCAAAACGTTTGGCTGATTGAAGTGTTGAATGCAGCGATTGTAATGACTTTCCCCATGATTGCGCCTCGGTTATTCCAACCAGAGAGCCATAACCAATTCTTCTGACCACCTGACCAGACGAATAGCGTGCAGCGGTATACGGCTGTACTGTTTTTTCGCCTTGACGCTGCAACCTATAGCCAATAATAATATCTCCCATAAGTTGTATAAGCTTATCTTTTTCGCCGGTCCTAGAGGGGATTTCCGGAGTCAAATCCCAAAGAGTTTCAATGGACACATTTGTTTTTCCAAGTTCAGGCTCATACCTATAATACACCTGTAAACCCTTATGCTCCAATTGACCAAAATCCGGCTTTGAAAATGATTTAACAGAACGGCTCATTCCACTAAAATATGAACTGATAATTTTCTCTGCCGACCCTACATTCAGATCGCCAACCAGTACTAGAACCATATTATCAGGACGATACCAGCTATCATAATATTCTCGCAAAAGTCGCTGATCAGCAACACGAATCACAGAATCTATGCCTATTGGCAAACGTAAAGGATATCTCGTTCCTTTAAAAGCAAAGGCCATATTGGCGATATGGTTACGATAGGCTACAGAATCTCTCGCTCTTTTTTCGGCAAAGATAACGCCACGCTCACGGTCAATTTCAGAATCAAGCAACAGGGCTCCCCGGGCGTAATCCGCTAGCACCTTGCATGCAATGGCCAACTCATCATCTGTTCCTTTGGGTAAAATAAGATGATAAACCGTCTCCCCAAAACCGGTATAAGCATTAGTATCCCCTCCAAAGTCCATCCCCAGAGATTGAAAATAATCAACAAGGGTCCCCGGAGGAAAATTGGTAGAGCCGTTAAACATGAGATGTTCTAGAAAATGAGCCACTCCCCTTTGCTCATCGCGTTCCTCCCTCGAGCCAGAAAGGACAGCTAGGTACGCCGCCACCCTATTCTCAGGTTTATGGTTTTCTTTAATAATATACCGAAATCCATTGGCTAAAACGCCCCGTACAAGAGATGGATCAGACGTAAGATCACTGAGTTGGGAAGGCCAGTGTATTTGTGCCACATCGATCGTGTGAGTAGCCTCTCCCGCCAGGACTACATGCGGTAAAGCCTGACCCAGAAGAAGGCACAGCCAGAGAGTACGGAAGATTGACGATACAGTTCTATTCATAATGTCCACGGAGATTTTTTGTACTTTTTGTTTTCTATTTGTTGTTTGTTTTACCGATTCATTTCCCTTAAGGCCTCAGCAAGAACTAATATATGACAGTGGTATAAGAAATCACCTATTATGAGTTTTTTACCCATGGAAATCCCATTCGTTTACTAAATTCCTTACAGGCAGGGAAAAACCTCTTTGTTTCCACAAAAGAGTGTTGTAGAAGTATACGACCTCATATTCACACAACAAGAAACGGATTTTTATAAAGTATATTTTCGTTTCTTCATCACTAATTTTTATGAATTCATCCCAATAATACGTAGTAATGAGACCAAAACATAAAATAGAATACGCTCTTTTGCGGACTGTTATTTTCGCCCTTAACCTCTTGCCAGTCCAAGCCATCCTTTTTCTCTGCACCACTATTGGCTACATTGCCTGGGTTGTTTTCCCTTTTCGCTTAAAAGTGGCCTACAAAAATCTGACAACTGTCTTTCCAGAAAAAGATCACAGGTCGAAGATACGCCTTATGAGAAAGGTGTATCTTCAGTTCACACGAACCTTTGGTCTTGTCTTCATCCTCCACAGAAAGAAACTACTTACCCTCATAAAAAATGCAGAGATCACCGGCTTTGAGGATGTGGAAAAAGCACTTGAGGACAACAAGGGCATTATCCTTACAACAATTCATGCAAGTTGGTTTGAGGCATATTTTGCCTGGTTTAATCTCCAGAACCTACCTGCAAGCCTAATCTATCAAAAACAGAGCAATCCGCTTTCAGATAAATTTTTCGTTCGTCAACGAGGACGCTACGGAACAAGTCTTCAGCATTTGAGTAGCCACGAAGGCATGAAGACCTATCAGCAAGCACTCGCTGAAAACCGAATGCTCATCGTAAGTCTTGATCAAAGCTACACCGGTCGTGGTGCAATAATTCCTTTTTTTGACACACCTCTTGCCTGTGCCAAAGGGGCACCGATGCTCCACCTGCGTACCGGAGCCCCCATTTTTACCAGCGTCTATTATATGAAACAGGGGAAGTTACACATAGATTTTGCAAAAGTTGATCTACCGGACTACCCAGAGACTAACGAAGAAGCTATTAAAGATATTGCAACACAGACAATTAAACTATACGAACCCTTTATTCGTAAATACCCAGAACAATGGTTCAGCTTGTTTCACCGCCTCTGGGGGAAAAAAGATTATCCGCCGGTAAAAAGATCTATCAGAGAGATTTTCTTTTAATTTCCCTTCATTCTCTCTTTCGTCTGTATTAAGATGCATATTTGACGAGGAAGACGAACTAAGCCTCTCATTTAAATTCACACCGTTCCGTCAGTTGTATAACTGATTCAACCTATCATAGATGAACGTTCAATGACCAATAAAGAAATACTACTTCGACTGTTTGAAGTTCTTAAGCCCTATAAATTCAAACTTATTATAGCCATATTCGCCATGATATTTGTCGCTGCATTCACCGGCGCACAGGCCTATCTTGTCAAAGATCTGCTTGATAAAATATTTATGGAAAAAAACACCAATTATCTGAAAGCAATGCCCCTCGTGGTACTTGGAGTGTTCTTTCTAAAAGGCGTTTTTTATTACGTTTACTCTATGCTTTTGGAAATGGTTGGGCAGTCTGTCATTCGAGATTTTCGCACAGCAATCTTTAACCACATTCACAAACAATCCCTGTCATTTTTCAATGACATGCCTACGGGAACACTTATCTCACGCGTTATTTCAGATGTTAGCCTGCTCCAACAGGCCGTTTCAAATGCTCTTGTGAAGTGTGTTCGAGATTTTTTTCAGGTTGTTATTCTCCTAGGTGTCGTCTTTTTCATGAACTGGCGTCTTGCAATGATCACCTTCATTGTGCTTCCCCTTGCAGCCTATCCAATTGTTAAATTTGGCAGACTCTTCAGGAAATTATCCACAGCCACCCAAGAAGAAGTAGCCAATGTGACCAATACTCTTCACGAAACAATCACTGGCAACAGGATTGTAAAAGCATTTACAAAAGAGAAGTATGAAGGCGAGCGTTTTAAGAAACAGGTGTTCGGTCTTTTTTCTCTTACCATGAAAGACGCTAGATACCGCTGCCTCCAGCATCCAATGATGGAATGTATCGGCGGCTTTGCCATAGCTCTTATTATCTGGTTCGGTGGTCTAGAGGTTATTAACGGCACGGCGACTCCAGGAACTTTTTTCGCCTTTTTAACCGCTCTCATAGCTGCATATGAACCGATTAAAGGCGTTACCCGCATCAACTCTACCATCCAACAGGGACTGGCTGCAGCCGCACGGGTTTTTAGCTTATTGGATGTTGAACCGGAAATACAGGACAAAAAAGGTGCCTCTGCCCTTAAGCCTTTTGAATCAAGCATTGAGTTTAGAGGACTTAACTATCAATACAATGATGAAGCCGTCGTCCTCAAGGATATTAATCTTACGATTCCAGCCGGTCAGGCACTTGCCATCGTTGGCCCAAGTGGTGGCGGTAAAACCACACTTACCAACCTTATTCCACGCTTTCTCGATGTTAAAAAAGGGGCCATACTCATTGACGGTACTGATATCCGCGATGTCACAGTGGAGTCCCTGAGAACTCAAATTGCAATGGTTACCCAGCAGACTATCCTCTTCAATGATACTATTCGCAACAATATTGCCTACAGCGACCAGAACGCATCAGCTGAAAGAATAAATGAAGCGGCTAAAGCTGCCCATATATTAGAATTTATTGAAGGTCTTCCCCAAGGTTTTGACACCATCATCGGTGAGGGAGGGGCTCGATTGTCCGGTGGCCAGAGACAGAGAATTTCTATCGCCCGGGCAATTTTAAAAGATGCTCCCATCCTCATACTCGACGAAGCGACGTCAGCACTTGACACCGAATCGGAACGAGCGGTGCAAAAAGCCCTTGAGAACCTGATGAAAAATCGAACAACCTTCGTCATTGCTCACAGACTTTCCACCATCAAAAATGCGGATCGCATTGTCGTTGTCAAGGCAGGCAGGATTGTGGAAGAAGGCACCCACAACAGCCTCATTGCACTTGGCGGAGAGTATGAAACACTTTACAATATGCAATACAAATAAACGACAGCAAGACCTTACTTAAAAAAACGGAAAAACCCAGGGATCGATGAATACCGCAAAAGTCACCAAGCGCATTGAAATAGTCGGTTTATACAGCGTAATAGCGTCATGCTTTTTTATCCCCTTTTCCTCTTCTCTTATGGGAGCAACTACTATACTTGCTCTTATCTGCTGGGTTTTGTCTGGAAAAATTGCAGAATTTCCACGACTTATATGCTCCAACAAACTTGTCTTTTTAGCAACAGCACTTTTCACATTACTGATATTCGGTGTATTCTACGGTCCTGCTGAAACAGTGGAAGCGCTCTCATCTTTAAAAAAGTACAGAGAACTTCTCCTCTTTAGTATGACAATTTCATACCTTGGTGGAAGGGAGAACAAAGCAGTCCTTGCTGAGAAATGTTTTATTGCCGGTCTTATCCTTCTGTTATCAATTTCCTATGCTATGTACTTTGGCATAATACCCACCGAAAAATATGGGTATTCCACGGTCTACCACATAACCCATAGTTTTTTCATGGCAATCCTTTCCTTCTGGGCGCTACAACGCCTTATCGCATGGACTGGATTTCGCTTATTTTGGTTTTTAGTCCTTATCACAGCAAGTATTAATCTGTTCTATATCGCACCTGGTCGAACAGGAATGCTTGTCTCTATTGCCCTTATTCTTCTCACCGTGTTCCAGCACCTTTCTTTGAAGAAATATATCCTTGGGCTGTTACTCTGCACCATTGTTATTGGAGCTGCTTTCTTCACTTCACAAAATTTTTCAACAAGAATGAGTGAAGCAGTAGATGAGATACAAAACTATCAACCAGGTAGTTCACGAACCTCGTTGGGCATGCGTTTTGACTGGTGGCACAACTGTATTACCCTCATCAAAGAGAAACCACTTTTAGGCCATGGAACCGGTTCTTTTGAATCAGCGCAACGCCCGCTGATTAAAGGGACACAAACAATGAAATCAGACAATCCCCACAACGAGTATCTACTCATCGGTGTGCAGGTAGGTCTCGTTGGAGTCGGCCTTTATCTGGCCCTTCTTGGCGGCATTTTTATTGCGTCCTACAACAAACAAAAACCTATAAATTTCCTCTTACAAGGTTTAATTGTCGCAATGTCCTGCGGTTGTTTAATGAATTCCTTTCTCTTTGATTCCCATCAGGGACATTTCTTTGCCATTATTTCAGCCGTACTTCTTTCAACCCAAACCAAAAGTCAGACGCATCGCAGGTAGAGCTGAAATTCTGTCCACTCCCCTGCTACACTTGAGACTAAAAGTTTTCCCCCATGTTCTTCTACTATTTTCAAGGAAAGCGCCAACCCCAAGCCAGTACCACTACCTTTGGTCGTAAAATAGGGATCAAATATTATTTTGAGGTTCATGGGATCGATACCACAACCATTATCCGCAACAGACAAAAGAAGGTAATCACCCTGTTTTTCAAGGCTAATCTTCAACCGTCTCCCACCCTCAATTTCCTCCATTGCCTGCAAAGAGTTAAGCAATACATTTAAGAGTACCTGATTTATTTTGTCCCTATCAATCAACACAGCAGGCAGATCAGTTTCGATTTCTTTCTCCACTATCACCCCATAACTTGCCAGGTCAGGATCAATGAGTAACAGTGTTTTTGCTATGATTTTTTCAAGTGAAGAGGGTTTGAGCACTAGACCACCAGGCTTCGCATAATCAAGCAACTCTCCAATACTTCTATTAAGACGTTCAACTTCTCTCACCAGGGTATCCGCCGTGTCTTCACCGTCTGTTTTAGGGCCAACTTTTGACTTTAGCAGCAGGGTAAGACCTTTTATAGAACTCAAAGGATTGCGCAGTTCATGGGCTACGCCTGCTGCCATTTTGCCAATTGCCGCAAGCCTCTCACTCCGCTGTAACTCGACCTCAAGCCTCTTCTCGTGGGTTAAGTCTCGTAACAGCATAACCTCAGCACCTAAAATATTTTCTGTCGCAGCTACGTGTACCACAGTCACTTCCAGGGCAAAGCCACCCAGATCAAGCTCACAACGAAGAACAGCTTCATCCTGTCCCCTTTCAGCTGAGATTTTTTTTTGGCCGAGCATTTTTGCGAGCCCCCCAGGTAAACAATCAACTGGTTGTTTACCTTCAACATCCACAGCCCGTAAACCGGTCATCGACTCCGCAGCATCATTAAAGACCTGGATACCGCCATTTTCATCGGTTGCAACGAGTCCAAGTGGCAAAGAAGAGACCAATACTACATTAAACACCCTCATCTTTTCAAGCGTTTTTTCAGAGCCCTTGAGACCACGAAGTGTAAAAAAGGAGAGGGTTCCCCCCAGACCTACGAGAAAAATGGCGATAAGTTCCAGAACAATTTGCAAAAACTGTCGCCGCAATGGCTCCATAAATGGCGAAAAATCTAATTGCACGAGATAGACGGGGGATAACAGCTCAACCCTGCGCATATCATTTTGAGCCAGGGCAAAGTGATGGGAATGGCGCAAACGCCCTCCCCCCATATGTCGACGGCCGCCTTTGTTACCTTTAAGATAAGGGCCACGAGGAATATACCTGGTAGCAATAATAGCCTTACTCTGGCCGTTATGACTTTTTCTGATGATCTTTGTGCGCAACAGGGGCTTCTTACTGTCGCCAAGCCCCTCTATGAGCAGTTGCATGTCTCCACCAAGAGGCTCACCAGCCACAGGCTCTGCCCCAGCAGAAAGAAGAATATTCCCATCTTTATCTACGAGGAGTATAGAGTCTACTCCAGGCTGCTCAACCGCCAGCTTCAATGCTGGAAGCATATGTGTTTCCCATTTTTCATAGGAGGCTGATTGCATAACTGTCGTACGTACCGAGTCGGCCACCGCACTATTGATAAATCGAACCAGAGTCAACGCCTTCTGCTCCAATCCATTGGTAATCAGTCTTTTCTCACGCTCATAATTACTGACGGCAAAAAAGGCGATAACAAGAAGCAGAAGAATACAGGCGCAGCCGAGGATCCATGGAGAAAAACCGAGGAGCTTTAAACGCCAATTTTCATTTTTCCTTTTCATCATTTACCAAATTTTCAGCATTTTCATTAAGGATTTTTTCAAGGATGACTTTAGAGATCATATATGTAGGAATAATACCCTCAACGCCCATGGGACCAGAGGCTAAGGTCTGGCCACTAACCATTGGATTGTCCGAGGCGTAATAGGCATATCTTGTTTTCGTGGTTCTGGGAATATGTCCCTGGATAATAGCTGCACTGATGGCTCGTTGATAATGGCCCCCCTCCATCTCTAGGCCCACCGCCCTCCAACTCGACGACAGAAAACGCTCCAGTACATCTCTGTTTTGCAAAGATGTTCCAAGTACCGTCACCATTGGACCAACAAAGACCTCCACATCGTCTGGAAAATCGCTGCGCACAAGGTCATTGTCGAGAATATAATTATTCGCAGTTCCCTCCATGACATGGGCAGTTGCCAACATAAGATCACCCTTATTCCCAGGCAACACACCGGCTTTACCCATAATCGAAATCGATTCAAAATCAAATTTCAGAATGTCATCTTCATTTTTTACAGGGGTCAACAACTCATCCATTATATCAAAAGCCTGGGTGCCAAAGGCGTAATCGATAACCACGATAACCGGCTTCTTTTTTTTGCTTAACTGGCCATCCACCTGGAAGTCGGCATGGAGTGTAGTAAGGTCCATTTTTTCAACATCAATTATAATAGTATCGATAGTCGAGCCAGAACAGTCTTCTAGAAATAAAAAACCGTGTTTCTTAGCATACTCTACAACGAATTCTTCTCGTTCACGTAACTGCATAACCATGGCATAGATGTCAGAATCCACCACTTGACCAGCTTCTTCCAATGCCCCTGCACCAAACAGTAAATTCCTCATTGAATGCATATTAGCGCTGACAATATGCAGAGGTCTTTCTTTAAAGCCGAGTTCAATTAATTTTTCTTTTACGTTTCTCGCCCAGAGTGTTGCATATTTTTGGTGATCGATCATCTCTTTCAGTGACGGTGTAAAATAAACCGTCAGCTCACTCGTTGCGTCGGCCTGCTCTGCAATAATCCTTTTGCCTACCCCATAAATAATTTTGAACAAGCCATTATTGGTATCTTTTTCGAGTCGACTTTTTTCCAGACAATCGTAGGTAGCACGGGTTTCTTTATAGGTTCGCCCAAGAATAATAGAAAGATTCCATACTGCCTGTTCAAGTTCTTCATTGTTTAAATCAAGATCTTCGCTCACCAGTCTTTCAAGATCTGCCCATTCGGTACTAAGCCCCCCTACCCTGTTGCAAACCTGCTGATATATCTTTTGAGCTTCAATATTTAAAAATGTAATGTGGGTGAGAATGTCATATATTTCACTCTTTCCCGTGGTTATAACAAAGCAGATTTCTTCGTCTGACACAGCATAGGAGACTCGTCTTCTTTTCAATGGGGTAATTTTTTCAAAGGAAGTTTCCTGGAAGTCTTCTTGGGCCGTAAGAATCACACGCTTACATCTTTCAATACCTCTGGGCATGCGATCTATCACATATTCCAGACCTTTTAACTCCGACACTCGCAGATCACTCATTGAACCATAGATTTCAGGACTCAACTGCTTTAGAGCATCGGCCAGCCGCTCTCCAACCATTCCGGAAGGCTTGTACTTCCCTTGGAGGGTAAGAGCGTCTGCAAGTATTTTGAACGTTCTGATCGCGTGCCGCGCCTTTTGGGACTTTGACAATTCCTGCATTGTTACTCCACAATGAATGGTTGCATGCACAACCGCCCTTCAAAAGCGGTACCCTGGCAACAGGAACACGTGCAAACTTGATTATGATAAGCTGAAAAAATAGTCTACGATGTTAAGAATACTACAAAAGAAAAGTAAATGCGAAAGCCAACCTGGCGGTGAGCTCTAATCAGTTCAAACGGTGCAGATTCATTTTTCAATGGTAAAGCATAATAAGCTATGTTTACTACAAAAAAAGCCGAAGAGGAAATCGGCACCGAAGAAACTAACCATTGGTAAATATTACTAATATCCCTTTTAAAGAAATGCGACAAGTAGTCTTATAAACTACCCGTTCTTACTTAAAAACAGCAGATCTTTAAGGGGAAATGCTGGGGGAACGTAAAGTAAGCGGAGTAATCAGTAGCCTACAAAATGTTTCCCACAGCTGGTGTTATGAGGGAAGGAAGGTCTTTAGTGCAGCAATCAGTTCATCACGGCCCTGGCCGGTTTTGGCAGAAAAAAGAACTCGCTTTTCAGCTATAATGCCATGACCCTTATCAAGGATACGAGCATTCTTTCCCCTGGCGCTACCAGAAAGTTTATCAATTTTAGTATAAACAGCAAGGCATGGAATAGACTGCTCTCTTAACCACTCAAGCAACTGTGTATCCTGGACCTTAGCCTCATGCCTGATGTCAATAATCACGACAACACATCTCAGCGTATTCCTGTTTTCTAGGTAGGAAGAGATAAGACTTAGCCATGCGTCCTTCATCCCTTTAGGCACCTTGGCATAACCATACCCTGGCAAATCTACGAGGTGAAACTGGTTACCGACCTGAAAATAATTAAGGCCTTGGGTTTTACCTGGCCTGGCACTAACCTTTACCATTGCCTTTCTGCCGATAAGCTTATTCATGAGGCTTGATTTACCGACATTAGACCTTCCGGCAAAAGCTATTTCAGGCATTCCTTCTTCAGGCAATTGTTTGAGGCTGTGAACACTCAGAAGGAACTCCACTTGTGAAAAATCCATTTTAAAATCCTTGAGGGGGGCAGAGGCAAATCAGAAGAAGCTTTCAGTCTGTTATGCAAACAAAACCGAAAGCTTTATCATCATTGCTAGAAATGATTACGAGATAATTTTTTTAATAGCGTATTCTATGATACCTTCAGCACCAACTTTTTTCAACTTAGGTACCAGTTCTCTCACCACATCGGCGGAGACAACAGTCTCAACAGAATACCAATCCTGATTATAAAGACTCGCAACGGTGGGGGCGTTAAGTGAAGGCAAAACCCCAACAAGCGCCTCCAGATTCTCACTGGCAACATTCATCTTTAGGCCGACAATTTTATCAGCATTCAATGCTCCCTGGAGCATGAGGGCCATATTCTCGATTTTTTCCCTCTTCCACGGATCCTCCCAGGCTTTTTTATTTGCGATAAACTGGGTATTTGATTCCATCAACTCATATATGACACGCAAACCATGTGCTCGAATTGTTGACTCGGTCTCGGTGACCTCAACAATTGCATCGGCAAGACCGCAAACAACCTTCGCCTCCGTAGCGCCCCAGGAAAACTCGATATCAACGTTGATCTTTTTTTCTTCAAAAAACCTCTTGGTAACCCCAACGAGTTCTGTGGATATTCTTTTCCCTTCGAGGTCTTCTAGGCAGGTAATTTTTGAATCGCCGGCCACTGCAACAACCCATCGTGTAGGCCTGTTACTCACTTTTGAGTAGACAAGATCACAAACAATGACAATGTCTGAACGATTTTCCATGATCCAGTCTTTACCGGTAAGACCCGCATCAAGCATGCCACTTTCCACATAACGTGACATTTCTTGAGGACGACAAATCGAACAATCAAGCTCATCATCATCAATCATAGGAAAATAATTCCTTGCAGCAGGCTTGATACGCCATCCCGCTTTTTCAAAAAGTGCTATTGTCGCTTTTTCGAGACTTCCCTTTGGTAAACCTAATTTCAGTTGATTCATTGCCATTCTCCTATCATAAACTGTCACAATAGTAACAGACGATCTATATTATTTTTTCCCGTATACTTTCTCTGGATCAAATATCTTTTCACCACGGGTGACAAGATTCTGACCGTCTACAACTCTATAAAAACAGGTCCGATGACCAGTGTGACAGGCCGCTCCACCAATTTGCTCAACTTTATACACAACGGTATCATCATCACAATCCACAAGAATCTCGTGGATTTTCTGAATATGTCCGGAGGACTCTCCCTTTAACCACAATGTAGAACGCGAACGACTCCAGTAATGAGCCTTCCCTGATTCAAGGGTCTTTTCCCATGCCAGCTGATTGACATACGCCAACATAAGAACTTCATTTGTCTGATAATCCTGAACAATTGCCGGGATAAGTCCATCGTCGGACTTAGTAAAATCTAATGATACCATATCGTCTCAATCGTAAATTTTATGAGCTAAAAATAAGGATAATAATGAGCGTAGAACCGCCACTTACCTTGCCAGAGATGACACACCTCAGAACAAGACCAATCGTTGTGAAAGAATCTCTGTGAAAAGTCGTTTAAACTAGACAGGTATTGTAGCTTTGTCAAGCATCTCTCTCATTTTTGCACTTTTGCGAGCTATTAACTTGCATAAACAATATCTACCTCTATATTATGTCGCGATTAACAAAGATGCTATTTACAACAAGCATGTCCATTTTAAGGACCTACACCAGATCTTTTTGTCATACAAACTAGAAACTTGATATGTGTTATTATTATGAACCTAAGGTAACCACGTTGGCTTTTACCTCGATTGCCAGGGTGTACATAATAGTATTATGCACAAATTTCAGACGATCAGTTCAACATAAATAAAGGAGTCGCGTCGTGACCAAACCACAAGATAAAGATACTGTTATTATAGCGTTTACAGGAACCTTGGATAATGGAGAAGTTTTTTACACCATTGAAAAAGATGAGCCAATGAGCTTTGTAATCGGCGAAACCAGCCTGCCCCCCACCTTAGAAGAAGCGGTGCTTAACATGGTCGTAGGCGATCGACAAAAGGTCCGAGTCCCCCCTGAAGAAGGTTATGGCCCAAGGCAAAAAGATCTGGTGCAAACCATCGACAACCCTGAAATGGTCGAAAAACTACACCCTAAAGCCGGCATGATAGTTAAACTTAAAACAAACACCGAAGGCGAAAATAATGACGTCCCGGCCACAGTTATAAAAGTTGAGGGTACCAAAGTTACAGTTGACTACAACCACCCCCTCGCCGGCCACCACTTAACTTACACGGTTGAACTTCTCAAAATAGAAAAAAGTAACTAGGTTTTTATAGCACGCTATCTGTGCCACCTAAAAACAGCTATTTCCTTGGCAAGAATTCTCTGAAATAGCTGTTGGCCTCTCAACTGTTCAGGCGGTACCGGATCCACTGTCTTTTTTTGCGTCCTCCAGAGCAAGTGTTATTGTAAAGAACCCAGTAAAACAGGTTTTACCTCAAGCTGAGGTCGTTCCTCTTGCAAGGGAGATCTGCAGGAAACCACTTTTGCCATGGCAAACAATGGACTGAACCTAGAGGCTCAGCCCATGTTTGTTCAACTTAGCATGTCAATAGGTGCCACTTTGTACCAAATTTGTTTTTTTAACAAAAACTCCTGTACATCGGAATTACCGTATGTATAAACTTAAACAGTCAACAGTAATAATAATCATAGTAGGAGTGTTTTATGGAAATTGAAGACGACGAAATACTACAGGGATTCATCGAAGAATCGCTTGAGCATTTAGCTGATATCGAAAACGATCTTCTCACCATCGAGGAAGCTGGTGAGGACATTGACGAGGACCTTGTAAATAAAGTCTTCAGGGCGGCTCACTCTATTAAGGGTGGTGCCGGGTTCATGGGGCTAACCGCAATCCAAGGACTATCCCATTCCACAGAAAATGTTCTCGGAATGATCCGTAGTAAAAAACTGATCCCTACCCCGGAAATTGTTAACGTCCTCCTCATGGCATCCGATCAGCTACAAAGCATGATTGAAGATGTACAGAACAGCAATGACGTTGACATCTCTCCCCATGTAACCTCCCTTGACGCAATTGCCGACGGTACATATACACAACCCCCTGAGGAGTCTGAACAAGAGGTCCCAGCCGAACCGGTAACCGATGCTACTCCAGCGGATACTGCAGAGGTGGTAACGGAAGAAGAACCACAGGAAGCAGCGAGCGAGGACACCGCCACGGCGGTTGTTGAAGCTGCGGCTTCACCAACGCCAGCAACACCAGAAATAACAGCCGCTCCACCTGAGAAGCCAGCGCCCAAGGCCTCGCCGAGTCCGACGACAAAAACAGCCAAACCTAAGTCGGCTCCACCAACGAAACCTGAAACCTCTCTCAGGGTACATGTCAGCCTCCTTGATTCCTTGATGAACCTCGCAGGGGAACTTGTACTGAGCAGGAATCAATTGCTACAAACCATCGGCTCTGACGATCTGCGAAATGCTGAAACCGTTGGCCAGCGTATAGATCTTATTACCTCTGAACTGCAAGAAGCTATCATGCTCACCAGAATGCAGCCCATAGGTAATGTATTTAATAAATTCCCAAGAGTTGTCAGGGATCTTGCAAAAAAACTCCATAAAACTATAGATCTCACCATTGTTGGCAAGGATGTTGAACTCGACAAAACAATTATTGAGTCTATCAACGATCCGTTGACCCATCTGGTAAGAAACTCGGTTGACCATGGTATTGAAATTCCCGCCGAGAGAAAGAAGCGCGGCAAGCCAGAAAACGGACTTGTCATCCTCAAGGCGTACCACGAAGCTGGACAGGTCGTCATAGAAATAAGTGATGATGGTAAAGGCCTTGACGGCGATGCACTTGCAGCTAGCGCAGTGGGCAAAGGCCTCATCACAACAGAGCAGTCACAGGCAATGTCCGATAAGGAAAAAATCAACCTTATCTTTCTTCCTGGTTTTTCTACGGCAGCGGAAGTAACCGATGTCTCAGGTCGTGGCGTGGGTATGGATGTAGTAAAAACCAACCTCGATCAACTTGGTGGAAACGTAGAAATTATTTCCGAAAAAGGCAACGGCACAACTATCTCTATTAAGCTACCGCTTACCCTTGCCATCATACCATGTCAGATTATTGAAACAGGTGGAGAGCGCTATGCTATTCCACAGGTGAATCTCGAAGAACTATTACGTATTCCGGCGAGCCAAGTAAAAAAGCGTGTGGAACGAGTTGGCGATGCCGAGGTAGTTCGCCTTCGCGGAACCCTCCTGCCACTTATCAGGCTGTCAGATGTTATCGGTGCAAAACGCACATATTTTGATCACCGCGAACAAGATATTAAACAGGATCGCCGAGAAAAAATCTCAGACAGGCGTGGCAAAGAGTCACCACTCTTTGATGACGATTCTTCCCAGGGTTTTAATACCGCACAAGCCGACGACCGCCCCAGATCTGTACTCGATAGGCGAGCGTCCGTCTCTAGCGCCCTCAACATCGTGGTTGTGTCAAATGGCTCCATGAAATATGGTCTCATCGTTGATAGACTTCAGGATTCCGAAGAAATCGTTATCAAACCTCTTGGTAGACATCTGCAACAGTGTAAAGGATATGCTGGAGCTACAATCATGGGTGATGGTCGCATCGCCCTTATTTTGGATGTGAGTAACCTGGCTCGAATGGCTCATCTCACCTCAATTGACGGTTCTGATCGGGCTGCTGAGGTTGCTCAAGCTGCGGAAGACGCCGTCAACGCAAGAAAGGATAAGCAATCCCTTCTCATCTTCCAAAACTCACGATCCGAGCACTTTGGAGTTCCACTTAACCAGGTTGAACGTATCGAGAAGATTAAACGCTCTGACATTGAAGCTCTTGGTGGCAAACGTGTCATGAAATACCGGGGTGGCAGTCTGAGCCTTATCTGCGTAGATGATGTTGCAATGGTAGAGCCCCTTGCCGAAGATGATAATCTTCTTGTTATCGTTTTCAATATATCCAAACGGCCGGTTGGCCTTCTCGCTATTGGCCCTATTGACGCACTTGAAGTAACAGCCGACATAGACGATACAACCCTCAGTCAACCTGGTATTATGGGGTCTATCATTATTAACGACAACACCACAATGCTCGTTAATGTCTACGAAATGGTGCAAAATCTATTTCCCCAATGGTTTGAAGAACAAGAAAAATTTGAGCAAGACGAACTTGAAGATGATGGTCCTGCACCTACAATTTTAATCGCAGAAGATTCCAAATTCTTTAGAAATCAGGTTAAAAATTACATGACAGAAGTTGGTTACAGTGTGATTGAGGCCGAAGATGGCCTTGAGGGCTGGAATAAACTTGAAGAATATGGCGACGAAATCACCATGCTGGTCACTGATATCGAAATGCCAAACATGAACGGGTTTGAACTTACCCAAAGAATCCGTAGTGATGAGCGATATTCTAAGCTTCCAATTATTGCCCTGACAACCCTTGCTTCAGCAGAAGATGTGGCAAAAGGTAAGGCAGTTGGTGTCGATGAGTATCATATTAAACTCGATAAAGAACGGTTAATGGTTTCGGTCCACGACTATATAAAAAGACGGTTCTAAAACTTCGACTTTGCCCTCTTTCAACCTCTGTAGGCCTTGGAAGCACTTGGCCTTTAGCGAGGTTGGAGGGGGATCAGGTTAGGTAGTTGTGCAACAACATCAAGTTCGTAACAACAACACTCTTTAGGTTCTTTGTTTTTGTTATCAAAAATCTGAAGTAATACACTCAAATACTTTTACGGTATGAGATATGACAGACACCAAAGCGAAAAATGAGTCAAAAAAACTCGTAGAACTCGCCACCTTTTATATAGGTGACGCCCTCTGCGGTATGGATATACTCAAAATCCAAGAGATTAATAAGATTATGCAGATGACAAAGGTGCCCCAAGCCCCTGAATATGTCCTTGGCATTCTTAATCTTCGTGGCCAGATCGTTACAATTCTCGATCTTGGTAAAAAACTCGGACTTGGCGAAACAGACATTTCCCAAAATCCACGAAATATCATCGTCAACTCGGCCGGTGGACATGTAGGACTTCTGGTTAGACGTATCAGTGATGTTGTCTCCGCCGATATGGAGAAAAAAGAACGTGCTCCAGCAAATATGAATGGTATTCAAGGTGAATATTTCACCGGTGTCTATAAGACCGATGATAACCTCATTGGGATCTTAGATGTAGATAAAGTTTTAAGCATAGAGGACTGATATAGAGATGCTAGGAAGGAAAAATCTCCGAGTTCTTGTGGTCGACGATACGATCGTCTACCGGAAAGCAGTTTCCGATATAATTGAGGAAATACCAGGCGTTGAACTTGTCGGTGTTGCCCATAACGGTAAAATTGCGATCGCTAAAATTAAAATGCTCAAGCCCGATATCTTGACTCTTGATATCGAGATGCCACAGATGAATGGTATCGAGGTACTCATCGAGCTAAAAAAGAATTATCCAGATGTAGGAGCAATTATGCTCTCTACCCTCACCAATGAGGGTAGCCATATGACCATGAAGGCCTTGGATCTTGGTGCCTTTGATTTTATACTAAAGCCTCAGTCTACCAATCAGATTGAAGGAAAAAAAGAAATCAGAGCTGCACTAGAACCGATATTAAAGGCATTTCAACACTCTAAAAATCGTGGGGGCCGGATCGGTAAAAAACCTGGCGCCACAGGTTTTACCACAACATCATCGAGATCGACACGACCAGCAGCACCAGTACGGCCGTTACGAGCTCTTGGTGCTGGTAGAGTAACAGCCAGAGGAAAATCTGAAATCGTAACGATAGGCATCTCCACCGGTGGTCCTAACGCTCTCAATCAGATGATGCCTAAATTGCCAGGTGATTTAGGCGTTCCAATCCTCATTGTTCAGCATATGCCCCCTGTATTTACAAAGTCTCTGGCAGCAAGCTTAGACAAAAAATGCGCCCTCACAGTCAAAGAGGCGGAAAACGGAGAAAACATCCTGCCAAATGTTGCGTACATAGCACCTGGTGGCAAGCAAATGAAACTTGTGGCAGGAACAGATGGACAACAAAGGCGTATCAAGATTACAGACGATCCTCCTGAAAATTCATGTAAACCTTCTGTTGATTATCTTTTCCGCTCTGTCGGTGATTACTACGTTGGCAGAACCACTGCTGTAATTATGACAGGTATGGGTTCTGACGGCACAAAAGGACTAGAGATCTTAAAAAACAAATCAGCCTACGCCATTGGACAGGATGAGTCATCCTGTATTGTGTACGGAATGCCAAAAGCGCCAGCAGAACTTGGCTATCTCGACACAATTGTTCCTCTCCATAAAATCGCTGATGAAATAATCAATAGTGTTAAAAAATAATGTTCCTTTTTTTCACCTGTAAATTTAGCCAGCTATCATAATGATAAAGATCACACCTTCAGAACTTACGCTTGTGTCACAGTATATCCACTCAATATCGGGGATATATCTAGATAAGAGCAAAACATACCTTTTTGAGACACGACTAAGTTCTGTTGCTGAATCTCACGGTTGTTCCTCTTTTCAGGAGCTCTATAATAAGGCGAAACGCGAACCAGCTAAAAAGATAGAGAAAGACATTGTAGATGCTATCACTACCAATGAAACACTCTTTTTTAGAGATAAAGGCCCCTTTGAATTATTACAGCACAAAATACTACCTGAAGTAATCGACGCCCGTTCCAACTTATCCGCCTTAAAACCAAAGGTTAAAATTTGGAGTGCGGCGTCATCTACAGGGCAGGAACTTTATTCGATTGCCATCGTGATAAAGGAACTTCTAAGGGATAATAAAGATTACAGTTTCACCCTTCTTGGCACCGATATTTCCGATGCTGCCATTGCCCAGGCGAGTTATGGCAAATACAACAGATTTGAAATTGAAAGAGGTCTAGACAAAAGAAATCTTCAGAAGTACTTCACTCTTTTTGGTGACTCATGGAAGATCAAAGATGAAATTCGCGCTATGGTTAATTTTAAAAAATTAAACCTCATGCAACCATTTACTGCTCTTGGTAAATTTGATATTATTTTTTGTCGTAATGTCGCAATTTACTTTACCCTGGATGACAGAAAGAAATTATTCACTAAACTCGCGAACAGCCTCACCGATGACGGCTATCTCATTATAGGTTCCACCGAATCACTCACCGGAGTTTGCCCCTTGTTTGTCCCTAAACGACATTTGCGATCAATTTTTTATCAGAAAAAATAATTGTCTGGGTATAACCATGAAAACACTATCAATTCTTGTTGTGGACGACGATCCAGTCTTGAGGCTTTTACTCGAAAAACGATTACAAAAAGTCGGTCATACAATCGAAATAGCTGCAGATGGCTACATAGCCAAAGAACTCCTTGAAAAAAAACGTTACGATGTTGTACTCACAGACCTTATGATGCCTGGAGAGATTGGGGGAATTGAGGTTCTTGAGATAGTAAAAGAAAAAGATAAAACTATTGATGTGGTCTTAATTACAGCACACTCTTCTGTGGACACAGCCGTACAGGCTATGAAAAAAGGCGCCAGCGATTATCTGGAAAAACCTATTAATTTTGATGAACTTTTTCTTCGACTTGATAAAATTGCTAATGTTCAGACCATGTATAGAAGCGCTATGGACCTGAGGCTCGCCCTTAACAGAACTGAGGGCGAGGCAGCCCAGACAATCCAGATGCTTGAACTGTTAAACAATAAACTTCAGCAATGTATTGATGATGTGGAGGGTGAACTGTTAGCAGTCGACCCTCCAGCGGAAGATAAAATTATAACCGCTCTGACTATACTTGGAGCGACATAATCACATTACTGACGGTGCAACATCAAGGGCATATCCAAGCCAATTGCGCCGTCAACCAGTGCCCCGTCAAAAGATACATTCTTCTGCTTGGCACCGGTGAGATCGGCACCTTCTAAATTCGCCTTATACAAATCAGCATTTTTAAGGTTTGCTCCCGTGAGGTTAGCACGCACGAGAATTGCACCTTTTAGATTAGCTCCCTCCAGATCAGCCTCCTCCAAATTACAACCCGTAAGATTCGCCTTTTCCAGATCCGCATCTTCAAGATTTTTACCAGCAAGATCTAAATCTGAGAGATCACAACCATAACAGCTGTTTGTCTCCATGAACTTTTCGAAATTGACACGCCTTTCCTTTGAAATTGCTGCTTTCTTTTCAGGAACTGATATTACTTTCATTTTTGCTTCCGCCTTGGCGGAGACAATTGCTCTTTCAACCTTTCTACTTGTCTTAGCCAGGGGGGCATCTGGAACAATCGTTGCGGGGAGAGAGCTTGTCATCACCCTGCCATGAACTACGTCCTGCTTCACGCCTGCTGTCTGATGTACTTTTTCTGTTTTTGCAGTCGCCACAACAATAACTGGCGGAGTCTCACTAAAACCCCTTCTCTTACTCACATTGACTTCATTTTGTCTTGGTGATTTTTTGGGAATGGATTGATTTTCCACGTACACTTTCTTTTCTATTTCAACGACACCTATATCCTCAAATGGTTTGGTCGTAATGATTTCTCCTGTCATTTTGGCCCCACCTAGATACGCTGAATCCAAAGAAACTCCTCTAAGATCCGCCCCTGTCAAATCCGCGTCTCCAAGGTCGGCACCTCCAAAGACAGCACCGTTCATAATAGTGTTTTTCAGATTTGCATTTGACAAGTTCGTTAGATAAAAAGTTGACATCGACAGATCAGCACCCTCAAGATTCGCCTGGGAGAGATCCATCCTATTAAAGTTCAATCCAGACAAATAGCATCCGGGACATTGTTTTGTTGCAACCAGCCTCGCGAGGTTTTCCTTTGCCGTAACACTAGGAGCGGCATGAACAATGGCAATATCTGAAAACACCAGTAAAGCCGTACAGAAAATTGTGGAATATTTTAAATTCATATGAGTTGATCCCAGCCATAAGACGCCAATGAAATTTGATTGTTTCCTGTTAAGCGAAACATTTATTACAGATGTTTTGTTTACTGTAATCTACTTGAGACTATCAAGACCGCCCATTCTCTGAGAAAAGAGAAAGCCTATTTCTTTTTATATTGTTCCTGCCTCCATTTCCAAGGAGCCTTTGCAGAAGAGTTCTTCCAAATGTTGCGTCTCCGCTTTTGGGCTTTTTTCCACTCCTTCCTCCAGTCTCTACACACACGCATTTTACAATATTTAGGATAATACCACGCCAGACCACTACTGATCAGACGTTTATTAATTGATTTCCCATCATAAAGGATAATAGCAACAAGGCGATTGTATTTATCCCGTTCTACGGGTATAACGTGTACTTTCTTTCTGAGAATTGTTTTTTTAACCAGTTTTTTGGCTTTCGCACCGTAGGGTTGACCATACTCTGGGGCATCTATTCCATATAGACGTATTTCATATTTTTTTCTCCCATCTCTTACCTTTATTGAGTCTCCATCTATGATGGATGTTACTACAGCAGTAAACGGTCTCTGAGCGAACGCATAGCATAAAAAATATTGAAAAAAGAAGACGCTAGTGAGGATGGAAGAAGGCAAACCAAGCAATCTTTTCATGATTACCAATCCTAAAAATTACAAATTTTTCAAGGTAACAATACTAGAAAACGGACACCATGTAATATTTTACGAAGATAACTTAGAATGAAGAAAACACAGTTGTTTTTATTGGTTTTAATGTGCTAGAATCAATTAGCGACATTATTCTCAGTTGCCATAGCTACACAGAAAATCTATTTTCTACTAGAGCTCTACCTTGGTAACAATAATGATTTTTTATCTTTTCGCTACTAACTTTAATGAGAGATATGTCACACTTGGTTTTAAGCGAGAGTGAAGAAGAGACAAGGGAACATCTTATACAACTCCCTATATTCTCATCCTTTTCACTCAGTGAACTTTCTATCCTCGCAAAACATATGAGTTATGTTCACCTGCAAAGGGGTGAATACCTGTTTATGGAAGGGGATAAGGGATCCTTTATGGGTTTTGTTGTAAGCGGAGTGCTCGAGGTTCAAAAAAACACATCGGGTGGCAATAGAGTTCCCCTTGCAAGACTGACCAAAGGCAGTTCAATTGGCGAAATGGCAATTATTGACCAATCGGTTAGATCGGCCACAGTAGTCGCTAAACAGGCCACAACATTGGTTACTCTCACAGAGAAAGGCTTTGATTTACTTGCCGATAAGCAGCCGACACTCGGCATAAAGGTAATTAAAAAAATTGCCCGATTATTGAGCCTGAACATGAGACGAACATCAAGTAAACTCGCCGATTTTTTGCACCCATTTCATTAAAAAATCGCAATTATTCAAAAATTATTCGTCCACGTCGATTGTGATCTTCCTGCATTAGCAGTTAGGTTAAAAGCCCCCAATTAAACGGGATTTACAGCACAAATAAGTAGTTTCAGGCGGGTGGCATAAGTGACGTTTACGAGCTACCTGAATAATTTTAAAAACCAAGATTATTAATATAAATAGTTTCAATGCTTTCAGAGATACAAATACTCATAGCGGATCGTGAACAAAGCAATATTTTTGCAAAGGATTATTTAAAAGAATTATCCTTTGAATGCGATTTCACAACAGTTGGCAACACAGAAGATCTACGCACATCTCTCTGCGACACCTCCCCTCAAATTCTTGTTCTTGATATGGAATTTGAAGGAGAAGCAGACAACTCTCTTCTTGAAACGATCCAACACGACTACCCAGATCTAACTATTTTACCTCTTATCCCTGCGGGCAAGCCCCACTTTGTCAAAGATCTTTTCAAACTTGACCTGTTCTTTTTTCTCCATAAGCCCTTAGAACCTACTGAGACAGCTGCGGTACTTAAAAGAGCCTTCCAAAGCATCAAGCCCGCGCCCCCTATCCCCCCGCGAAATAATACCAAGCAGAAGCACCAACCATTTCACGGCATGATCGGGGCCAGTAAAGCAATGGCCCAACTCTTCGAGATGATCAGCAAGGTTGCAGAAGATGACTTAGCCACTATTTTGATCAGAGGTGAATCAGGCACAGGTAAAGAGATGGTTGCAAAGGCTATCCACGCCCAGAGTGCCAGAAAAAACAATAATTTTGTGCCGGTAAATTGTGCAGCAATCCCAGATGAACTTCTGGAGAGTGAACTCTTTGGCTATACTAAAGGTGCGTTCACCGGCGCCAATACCAATAAAATTGGCCGCATTCAATATGCGGATAAAGGCACACTCTTCTTAGATGAAATAGGGGATATGAAATCCTCTTTACAGGCAAAGTTGTTACGAGTCATTCAGGAAAAGGAGTTTGAACCAGTAGGCGCCTTCAAGGCTATCCCTGTAAACACTCGTATTTTGGCCGCAACCCACTGTAATTTAGAAGAATTAGTCAAAGAAGGAACCTTTAGGGAAGATTTATACTACCGACTCAGCGTTATTCCCATTCATATCCCTTCTCTGAGGGAGCGCAAACAAGATATACCACTCCTCATCGAAGCGTTTCTTGAGAAGTTCGCCAAGACCAGAGGACGTGAACCTTTCACCTTTTCCCCCCGGGCAAATGCTGCTATTTCCTGTTATGACTGGAAGGGTAATGTGAGAGAGCTAGAGAACCTCATCCAACATATGACAGTTCTTTACAGCGGCAAACAGGTTCAGTTAAGCGATCTTCCAGAAAAATTTCACTACGTTGAAATTCCCGATGATTTCACAGAACTTTGCCCCATCGAAGAAACCAACGGCGAACAACCAGAACAAATATCACTTTGGCAAAACATATCCTGGGAAAGTGGTTCGATCGATTTCAATGGCTTAATTAATGACTTTGAGACCCAGCTCATTGTTCAAGCTCTCAAACAGACAGAGGGTAACAAGAAAGAGGCAGCCAAACTGCTCAACCTGAAGCGGACCACCCTACTTGAAAAAATAAAGAAAAAAGATATCGACGGGCTGTGGGAAAAATAAGCTGACCATAGCTTATTCGTAAGACATTGAATATAACCTGCGCATAAACTGCTAAAAAGAATTACCTATGCGGCCAGATCCAATAAATTATTGTTTATATTTTCTTTGATATCATCGCTGCTGGCCGGTGTCAATAAAATATCACGAACGCCATATTTCACCGCTTTAATCACCTTACTTCTCGTCCATGCAGGCCCTGCAGCAATAAGCGGTAACGTAGCACACGATGCGCTAATCTTTATTGCTGTGCCAAAGCCCTGTTCATTCACATCACTCATTACCAGGTAAATTGCCTTCAGCTCACCCGGTATATAGTCATGAATATTATCTTTAAATGATAAGGTTTTAACCCGAAGCCCCATCTCCGTAACGGTCGAGGTGATCGTCGAAGCTGTTTCAGCATCATCTCCAATAATAAGAATATCAAGGGGTATTCTTTCACTACTGCCCCCTCTTTCTTGTTCTGGCTGCGCCGGAGCATTGTTATCTGTTTGTGTACCTGCTTGCGTTACGCTCTCTTCTACTTGAGGTTCATCAATTGCAAGCAATCCTTCAAGTTCAAGAATAGGTAGTGGGAATAACAGATTAACCTTCCCATGTGTCGTACCACCAATCACCAGTGTCATACTACTCAGATAATAATTTTGGTCAGGGATCGG
>NVXR01000009.1 GCA_002733995.1 Desulfotalea sp.
CTAAGATGATAGCTTCCTCTATCTTTTCTATGAAAAGGGCCTGGTCGCTTCCTTCTTCTATATAGGTAAAGATTCCAGGTGTAGGGGGCTGGGTGAAGTTAGCTTCTACCTCAGTTAACCTTTTACCAATGTCCTCTAAATCCTTTTTAGCCTTTTCTTGGAGTTGTTCAAGCTGGCTAAGCTGATCTTTCAGCTGCTCATCATTATCATTTTCAAACTTCTCGGATAATTGAGAGAGCATCTCCTTAATCTTCGTCTCTGCTACCTGTAGATCTTCAACAGTGCCAGAGAGATCTGCAATCTTTGTCTTGAGTGCGTTATTATCAGTTTCAAGTGATGTCATGTTGGTGTGCAGGTCAGTATTGTCCGACAACATACTATCAACGTTGGTTTGCAGTCGGGAATTCTTTCCCTGTAGTTGAGCGAGTTCTTCTTTCATTGCTGCATATTCCTCTTCTGTTGCGCCAACGGCTACATTATTACAAGATGAACAACTAAGCGCTAACAGGCATGCATCGAAGTTTTTTTTTAACCCTTGGTACATTTTGGTGGCTTCATCTTTGTCAAACATCGCGACGGCTGCGAGGAATATACCAATCAGGATCGTTATTGAGAGAGCAATCGAAATTGACATCCCAATGGCAAATAAGATAGCATTGCCGATTCCGGCAAAGAAAGCTACCACACCCCCTCCAGTTGAACTTGTTCCTGATGACCCTATAACCAGTATCAGCACAACAACGGCGGCGACAAGTGCTGCTGATTGAAGGAGAGGGTTCTTGAAATTGTTGGTTTGCATGTTTATCTCCTGATCTATGGAAAACGTTTTAAATGGAATGTTACCTTAAAGACTAATATAATTTGCAATATCAAAATCATCATAACAGAATGAAATTGGAATACAATAAAATCAGGCTCCTAAGCCATCTTTCTTAAGAACATTGTGTTGTTTTCAGCTGATCGATTGATAATAGATTCGACTTTTTTCATTATTACCAATTGGGAAAAACAACACTATTGGTTCAAAACATCGCTCTGTTTAGCACCATTTTCTTCGGTGTTATTGCAGATAAAGGGAGCGGTGTGCGGAGCATTAGCATTTTTACTGAGTTGGCCTGTTTACTTCTTTACTGTCAGCAGTTGTTCGATTCTTTCAAGGAGTGGGGGATGACTATAGTGTAAAAAAACATGTACTGGATGGGGAGTGAGGTTGCTAAGGTTTGCCCGACTCAGCTTTTTAAGGCTTGTTATCAAATGTTTTGATTCCCCTGTGGTTGTAGCGGCGTATGCATCGGCCTGAAATTCATGTTTTCTTGAAAGGCTATTTATTCCAATGGATGTGAAGAGGCTTATCGGGCTATAGAGAAAGCCAAAGATTATGAGGCTAGCATATATACTAGTGTGCTCAAGTAAAAAGCCCTGTGAAATTTCAGGAAACTTTAAAAAGAGAGACAAGAGGAAGAACATAAAGCCTGTTTGCAGGGTCGAGATTAACATCATTTTGACAATATGTTTTAATTTGTAATGGCCCATCTCATGGGCAAGGACCGAGACAATTTCATCTGCTGTGAGTTCTTCTACAATAGTATCGAAAAAAACAATCTTCCTGAATTTACCAAATCCGGTGAAGAAAGCATTCAGTTTTGTGGATCGTTTTGAGCCATCCATTGTGAAGATACCACTCAGTTGAAATTTTTCCTTTGTACTGTATAGATTGATTTTATCCTTAAGTTCGCCAGGTTCTAGTGGGGTAAACTTATTGAAGAGCGGCATGATGAAAATAGGTGCTATGAATTGCATAAGAACAGAAAAGGCTACAATTCCTACCCAGCAGTATACCCAGGCATAGGTTCCTGTAGTCTCAAAGAACCAGAATACCAGTGCGAGGAGAGGACCACCAAGAGCAATTGCGAGCAAGGAGCCTTTAATGATATCAAGGATGAATGTTTTAGCAGTTGTCTTGTTGAAGCCAAATCTTTCTTCTATGACAAAGGTTGAGTAGATGGAAAATGGCATACCAGTGATAAAAGAAAGAAGGCCCAGGCAGGCAGTAAAGATAAGGCCGGTTACAATAGCGTTGTAACCGAACTGGCGGGCGAGGGTGTCGAGCCAGTTAAATCCACCGAGTACAAGAAATATGACTGTGATCGATGTTGAAATACAGTTCTCAAAAATTCCAAATCGAGTTGTAGCCTTGGTATAATCCTGTGACTTCCTGTATTCGTCCTTGTTGTATATGCCTTCAAATTCTTTAGGCAGCTCTGGAGTGAGGGCTCCCAGATTCAAATAGGAGACAAAGAGTTCAAGTGCTAAAGAAAATAAAATGATACCGAGAACGAGCGTAAGCCAAATATTCATAGCAGGAAGATAGCGTGTGTTGAGTTAATAAAAAAGAAAGGCCCTGTGAAAAACATCTCCATAGGGCCTTTTAGCAATAATGAGGAAATAAAGCTACATAAGCAGTGTAACTGCTTTGCTGGCCATGGATATGAATGTCGATGGGAATACACCCATCACAACAATGGCGATCATAAGAAAAATGGAGATAATTTTCGTCGCACCACCTATAGCAACGGCTTGTCTCTCTTCAGGGTCTGTACAGAAGGTTATACGAATGATGGAGAGATAGTAGTAAATGGCAATTGCCGTGTTGAATGCTGCTAAAATAACAAGAAGATAATGTCCTTGATTGAAGGCCCCGAGGAGCAACATCAATTTACCGGTAAAGCCAACAAAGGGTGGAATGCCCGCAAGGCCAAAAAGACCAACAATCAGGGTCAGTGAAAGTATTGGAGCACGCTTATAGAGACCTGCTAAATCTTCAATAGCTACGTTTTTGCCATCTTCTGAGACGGTACAAATAACCAGAAAACATGCTAAATTCATCAGCAGATAGCCGGTAATGTAATAGATGGCTGTTGCATATCCAAGGGGGGTAAAGGTGAGAAGCCCAACCAGAATGAATCCCGCGTGGGAGATACTAGAGTAGCCAAGCAGTCGCTTGATATCTTTTTGTACGAGGGCTGAAAGGTTACCGTAGAACATGGATGCAAGGGCGCAAAACATGAGAACATTTACAATGGCCTGACCTTCACCACTTATAAGGTTCACTATCCTTATAAGAACAGCGACCGCAGCAATCTTAGGTAGTGTTGCGATGAATGCGGTTGTTTCATTGGAAGCCCCTTCATACACATCCGGAACCCAGAAATGCAGAGGGAAGAGAGCCAGTTTATAAAAGAATCCTGCAAGTACAAGCATAACTGCGACTATTGCAGCTGGTTGTGTGTACATATCAGCCAGACGCTCTGCAATGAGAGGAAGCTGAGTTGTTCCTGTAAGGCCATAAATATAACTCATACCAAAGAGCATGAGTCCTGTGGCCATAACTCCAAAGAGAAGGTATTTAATACCGGCCTCTACCTGGTTACCTTTTTCCTCTGACGTCTTACGCATTGGTACCATGATGTAGACTGCAAAGGATGATAGCTCAAGTGAGACAAATATTGCCATCATTTCAACGCTTGAAACCAGCATCATAAGACCAAGTACAGACATGAATAAGAACAGGTAGTACTCCGGTTGTGTTTTCTGCTTTATGCCACTGTCTTTTGCACCAAAAATTAGTAGAGCAAGGGTTCCAAATGCTATAAGCACTTTGAATAGCTGGGAAAATAAATCGACCTTATAGGCTGAGTAAAAAAGGAATCCTTCACTTCTTAGGCAAAGTAGTGACGCGAAAAATGTGACCGCTGCTAGCGTAATTGCTACAGTTTTGACTCTGCCGTTGCTGGGTTGGCCTAAGCTGAGGAAGAAGAGTACCAGCCCTGCGCCTAAAAGAGTTAATTCAGGTAGAAATAGCATCATGTTACCTTTAGGAGTTCTTGTTTATGAAGTGTCTTGCTCCTGATCACCTGTCTCGGTGATAAGTATCTGGAGTTCGTTATGAGTTTTAAAAATATATCATATAACCAAGACACTGTTCCTGGCTTATTTCGTAATCTGGAGCGGTTGGAGGTCTATTGCAATATTGCCCCCGTAGCCGCCACGGCTTTGATTTGGTGTATATCAAAATGTTGCAAAAGGTCTGCTACACTCGTATGGATGAGGTTCAAAAATGGTTGTGGGCCCAAGCCTATCCAAAATACAAAAAATAGAAATGGAGCGAGGGTTATAATTTCTCTTGTATTGATATCTGTGAGCCATGATTGATCGGGATTGTTCGCCCCCCCCCATATGATTTTTTGTAGCATGCGCAACATGTATGCAGCGGCAAGAACAGCACCGGGGATGGCTGCAAGAGCCAGATATGGAAATTGATTTTGAGAGATTGATAGCTCAAAGGCCCCAGCCAGAATCATAAATTCTCCGACGAAACTGTTGGTGCCGGGAAAGCCAAAGGATGACAGGGAGAAAAAGGCGAGAAAGGTAATATAGACAGGCATATATTTTCCTATTCCAGCAGCGGAGTCTAATTCTCTACTGTGGGTTCTCTCGTATATCATGCCAACGCAGAGAAACAGTGCTCCAGTCGTTATACCGTGATTAATCATCTGTAAAATTGCACCTTCAACACCGTCTACGTTGAGGACAAATATTCCAAGGGTGACAAAACCCATATGGCCCACGGATGAGTAAGCGATGAGTTTTTTCATGTCGGATTGAGCAAGAGCTGTAAGACCCCCATAGATAATACCTGCTATGGATAACCAGAGTACATATGGTCCCAATACTACGGTGGCCTCTGGTGTTATGGGCAGTGCAAAACGAAGAAATCCGTAGGTGCCCATTTTCAGAAGGACGCTTGCAAGGATGACAGATCCAGCGGTGGGTGCTTCCACGTGAGCTGCTGGCAACCATGTATGAAATGGAAACATGGGAACCTTAATGGCAAAGGCCAGAAAGAATGCCACAAAGAGGTATATCTGTGAGGTAAGTGAGTAGTCCTGCCACATCATGTCCGGGATGAAAAAGCTGTGGTCGTTAACCGTATAGAGCCAAATTATACCAACCAGCAGCAGGATTGAGCCCGAAAGTGTATAGAGGAAGAATTTAATGGAGGCATAGATTTTTCGAGGACCACCCCAGATACCGATGAGCATGTACATGGGGATGAGCATGGCCTCCCAAAGGACATAAAAAAGGACAAAGTCAAGCGCTACAAAGACACCGATCATAGCTGTTTCCATGATGAGTAAACAGATCATAAACGCTTGGATGCGGGTTTTGATATAGGACCAAGATGCCAGTACGCAAAATGGCATAATAAAGGTAGTAAGCAGCACAAGAAGGATTGAAATGCCGTCTATACCTAAGGTGTAATTGATATTAAAGGCTTCTATCCAGCTCCTATGTTCAACAAATTGAAACTTTGAAGTTGATGTATCAAAACCAAAAAGTAAACGAATTGAAAGTAAGCCGACCAGCGATGTCGTAATCAGTGCAATGTTGCGGCACATGGCTTCGTTTTTTATACATAAAAGTACGAAGGCACCAATGAGCGGGAGGAATATCAGCGCACTCAAAATGGGGAAGCCGGAATTCATTAGTAGTTGATCCATTACCAGTAGTCCTTAAGTTCAAAAAGATTATAACCAGACAAAGGAAATTAAAAGAATGGCCGCAAAGGTGATAGATATATATATAGTCTGTTGAATCTGTCCCCTCTGCATTACCACGGTTACTCTTTTGCCGAGGGCTCGAACGCAACGGGCGCTCCCGTCGACTACGCCGTCAATTCCGTGCCAATCAAACCAAGACCAGAATTTAGCTGTTGTCATGAGTGGGGTGAGGCCTATGACCCGGTATGCCTTACCCAGCATAGTATCTATCCATTGAATTGGATTTTTGGCGAGCCAGAGAAAACCACGACCTCCTAGGCGGTAAAACCAATCTAGATCGAGACTGATTGTCGCTTTTGCCCCTATTTTACCTTTTAAGAAGAAGAATGTTATGCCGGTGAAAACCAGAATTTGGAAGGTTTCACTCAAATGGTAACTGCCATATGGATGATAGCTTACCTCTGGGTACGGCAGCATGTTGTAGAGGAATGGTAGATAAATTCCGACCAATAAACAGAGGAATGCTGCTGCCCCCATGGCCATGTGCATATTCCATGGTGGGTCGCAGGCCTTTTCAAGCGTCTCTTCGCTACATCTAGACTCGCCAAAGAAGATGAGGTATGGCAAGCGCAGGCCAGCAACAAGGAAGGTGCCTGCAGAAACAACTGTCAGCAGAAACCCAACCCATAATAAATGTGACTCAAAACTTGCACTAATTATCATGGATTTTGAAACAAACCCAGAAAAGAAGGGAAACGCTGATACCGAAACTCCGCCAATTATCATGAAAAATAGTGTGTTTGGCATCTTAGCGTAGAGGCCGCCAAGTTCTGTAAACTTTGTTTTACCCGTGGCATGAACAACGGCTCCCGCCGCCATAAAGAGTAGACTCTTATATAATATATGGGCAAAGGCGTGGGCGCAGGTACCGTTGATCGCAAGGGCTGTACCAATTCCAACTCCGCAGACCATATAACCAACCTGACTTACAATCTCCCAGGCGAGGAGGCGGCGTATATCATTTTCGCGGAGGGCGTAAATAATACCGTAAATCGCCATAACAACACCAAGAATTATAAGAATGTCAAATCCAGCAAAGGCGCGGGCCAGGGTATAGATTGCAGTCTTAGTGGTAAAGGCACACATGAAGACTGCTCCGGTAATCGTTGCCTTGCTGTATGCATCCGGTAACCATGAATGCAGGGGCGGCACCGCTGCATTGAGCATGAGGCCAGCCAAAATCAGCCAGGTGTAGAGATGGGTGTTTTGCTCGTCGAGTTGAACAAATGCGAGGTCTCCAACGGCCTGGTAGCGCAGAACAAATCCAAGTAAAAGAATGACCCCGCCAAAGGTGTGTACCAGCAGATACCTGTAACCTGCTGCGAGAGCACCTTTTTCTGAATTGAACCAGATGAGAAAGGTGGAGGCGAATGCCATCATCTCCCAGAAGAGAAAGAGGACAAGATAGTCACCACAGTAGATGGCACCGAGACTACCAGCAACATAGAACCAAGCGGCGATATGCTGCCAGTTGTCTTTTACATGCAGGCCATAAATTGTTCCGATGACGGCCATGAGAGCCATGATGAAGCCAAAAATGATGGAGAGGCTGTCGACCCTGCCAAAGGTGAGTGTCCAGTCGCCGCCCATGAAACTAATGACCCCGTGGATACCAGGATTCATATTGATAAAGACCACGGCAAGTAGCGTCATTAAGGGAACCATCGTAAGGTACAATTTACGAAACGGTTCTCGGATAAAAGGCAGTATCAGGGCCCCTATAATCAAGATGAGAGATGGATGGATAAAACTAGTTGTCATAATAGTCCTCCCTGGTCTCTATCCCGCTTTTACCAAGCCATAATGAGAAAAAGATAAGAACCACGCAGGAGATGAGAGTGAATATTGACCAGAATCCTGGAATATATACCTCCATCCAAGTGTGCGCGTGGTGGGTATCCACTCCGACAAAAGACCAAACCAACATGATCGCTATTGCAATAATGCAATAGACTCTCACTGTTTGCTGGTGCTTTTTGAGGAAATCGATGAGATCTACAATCATCCTGTCACCGCCTTTACAAATTGCAACATGAAGTTGGGGAAAATTCCAAGCAGTACCGTAATTGTGCATGCGATCAAGATAGGAATAAGCATGGCTAGAGGAGCTTCTTTTATTCCGGTATCGGTTTCTCCTGCTGGGCGTTTACCAAAAAAAGCCTTATATGTTATCGGCGCGAAATAAGCCGCATTAAGCATGGTGCTGGCAATGAGTATGAGTAAGATTCCCAGTTGATGGGCCTCAACCGAGCCAATAAGTAGATTCCACTTGGTGATGAAACCTCCAACCGGTGGCGCTCCAATCATAGATAAAGAGGCGATAGCAAAGGCTCCGAAGGTAAAAGGCATTGCTTTTCCAAGGCCTTCCATCTCAGAGATATGTTTTTTACGGGTAACGACATAAATAGCACCTGCACAGAAAAACAGGGTGATCTTTGCAAAGGCGTGGTTGACGATATGAATCAAGCCACCCTGGATGCCGGGATCTGTCAGCAGAGCCACTCCCATTATAATATAGGAGAGTTGGCTTATGGTCGAATAAGCAAGCCGTGCTTTAAGGTTATCTTTAGAAAGGGCGATGATGGAAGCGACGAGCACTGTAATGCCGACAAAGTATGCGGTTGGGATGCCCAGGTTGAGGGCATGCATTGTGTCTGTACCAAAGGTATAGAGCATGACCCGGGTGGTGCAGAAAACACCAACTTTCACCACGGCAACGGCGTGGAGTAGTGCGGATACCGGTGTCGGGGCCACCATGGCACCGGGGAGCCAGTGATGAAATGGCATGACACCGTTTTTGGCAAAGCCAAAGAGACAAAAAACGTAGAGCATGGTGACCAGAACACTATTCACCCCGGCGGGAAATATTCCTGTACTTATATTGGAGGCAAAATCAAGGGTTCCGGTGAGTACATAAATGAGAATCATGGCCGGAAGTAAAAATGCCTTTGCTGTGGTTGTTAGATAGACAATGTACTTTCGGGCACCATTGTATCCCTCCTCATCCTGGTGGTGGGCAACAAGTGGGTAGGTACAGATTGAGACAATCTCATAAAAGAGATACATGGTAAACAGGTTATCAGAAAAGGCGACGCCAATAGATCCAAAAATTGCCAAGGCAAAGCAGGCATTAAATCTTGTCTGGGCATGTTCCTGCAAGCTTCGCATATAGCCCATGGAGTAGAAGACTGCTATGGTCCAAAGCGACGAGGCAACGATGGCAAAAATCATCGACATTGCATCTGCTCTGAGAGTGACGGTGACCCCTGGTAAAATGGTGAACATATGAAAAACAAGTGTTTTTCCTGCCAGTACTTGGGGCACCATTGAGCCGACAACACATAATAATAAGAGAGAAGCAACGCAGGAAATACCTTCCCTTAGATTCTCGTTGTCACCTTTGTACATGACCCCAAGAGTTCCAAAAAGAGGAATGAGGAGGGCAATGAGTAATTTATAATCCATTCCAGAAGGCTCCTTGGCTAACCTTTAAGTTCAACAACGTCTTCGGCGTCAATGGAATTGTATTGACGATAGATGGCTATCACGATACTGAGTCCTATGGCCGCTTCAGCAGCTGCAATTGCCATTATGAAAAGGGTAAATATCTGGCCCGTCGTTGGATCGGGTGCTGTAAATCTATTGAAAGCCATGAAATTGAGCGCGGCTCCCGCAAGAATCATTTCCGCTGCGATAAGCATTGCGATAAAGGTTCGTCTGGCGACTATGCCATATATCCCCATGGCAAAGAGCAGAGCTCCAATTATCAGGTAGGTGTTGAGATTATTGTAAAGTCCAAGAATTGCCATCTGCCGTTATTCCTCCCGTCGGGCAATAACAAGTGCCCCTAAAATTGCAATAAGTAAGACGATGGAGATAAGTTCAAACACCATAGAGTGTTCCGTGAGGAGGCGGATGCCAATTTCTTCAACGGAGCCATCGTTTATTTTTTGCCTCACAGGCCAGTCGGTGTTAAGAGCAAGTAAGGAGAAGCCACCTGCAAGAAGGGCCGCGGTAGCAAAAGCAAAAGGGCCTTCTAAGGGACCCGTCGGACCAAACTTTTTCTTTTCTTCCGGTGCTGCGAGCATCACTGCAAAGGCAATGGTGACTGCAATAGCTCCCACGTAAATGAGGATTTGCATCATGGAAATAAATGGGGAGTTGAGGAAAAAGTAGAGACCTGCAACACCAACGAAACAGACAATTAGTCCGGCAACAGCGCGGACAACACGGTTAGAATTGCAGGCGATGATCCCCCCTGTCAGGGTGATGGCAATAAGAATGAGGAAGACCACACCCACCAATCCTTCAACACTGAATAATTCTGGGTGACTCGCTATATTTTGGTTCATCGGTTTCTATCCTCCAGTCTTCCAAGAAGGTCAAAGATAAAGTCCTCTTTTCGTCTACTGGCGAGATTGTATTCTTTAGAAAACTCTAGCGCATTAAAGTTACATGACTCAACGCAGGATCCACAGAGAGAGCACCTCGTAAAATCAAGAATATATTTGGTCAGCACCTTCTTCTTTTCACCTTCTGGTTTTACACCGGCAAGCGTAATGCAGCCAGAGGGGCATGCCCTCGCGCAGAGCCCGCAAACAACGCAGTTTGCTTTACCATCTTCATTCTCAATGAGCTCAACATGACCACGGAATCTGTCGCACATGGGGAGTGTTTCATACGGGTATGAGACGGTAACAGGTGGCTTGATAAATTCTTTGAATGTGATGGCCATTCCTTGGAAAAGACTGATCAAGCCATAAAAAATTTCGCTAAAATATGCCACCATCTAGAACACCTTTAATAGTCCTGCGGTTAAGAGCAGGTTGAAAAGAGAAAGTGGAATTAAAATTTTCCAACTCAGGTTGAGAAGGCCGTAAATGGTAGTGCGTGGAAAGGTCCAGCGTATCCAGATAAAAGTTGCTATGAGAAGGTAGAGTTTGAGGATAAACCACCAGACCCCGGGAAAAAGGCCAAAAGGACAGCCCCAACCGCCTAAAAATAAAATAGTTGTCATGCAGGAGCCGATGACAATATTGGCATATTCCGCCATGAAGAACAGGCCAAAACCCATGGATCCATATTCTGTATGAAAGCCTGCGACAAGTTCACTTTCTGCTTCGCCGAGATCAAATGGGGACCGGTTGGTTTCGGCGAGGGTGCAGGTGAAAAAGATCAGAAAAGAGAGGGGCATTAAGATATTGTGGGACTTGCCTAGAAGTGGGAAGATGTTCCAGTGAAGAAACGATCCTGACTGTTGGTGGACAATTTCCATGAGATCCATGGAGCCGGCAATCATAACGACTGTAATAGTTGTTATGAGCATAGGGATTTCGTAGGCCACCGTTTGGGATACCGCTCGGATAGAGGCCATCATTGCATATTTATTTCTGGAACTCCAACCGGCGAAAAGTAGTGATGTTGAGCCAAGGGCTGCAAAGGCAAAGATCATCAAGACTCCGACATTCATGTTTTTTGCAACGATGTTCTCGCTAAAGGGGATGGTTACAAAACTCATGATTGCTGGAAACATTGCAAGCACAGGGGCGGCAATAAAAAGGACTTTATCGGCTCCCCCTGGAATAGTAAGCTGCTTGGCCATCAGTTTGATGCCGTCAAGGGGTGGTTGCAACAGGCCAAAGGGGCCATTGATATTAGGTCCGGGTCTTCTTTGGATTCGTGCAGCACCTCTGCGCTCAGCCCAGACGAGGTACGCTGCATTTACAGCTGCAAATGCGATAGCGATAATAACGGCAGCAACGACATTAAAGAGTGTTAAGCGCATAAACGTATCCTTTTATCTGTCTATTTCAGGAATTACCAGATCCAGACTTCCCATGAATGCCAGCGCATCTGAAATCAGCATCCCTCTACATGACTCATCAAAAAGGTGCATGTTCGAGTAGGTTGGAGACCTTAGCTTCAAACGATACGGGGTTTTACCGCCATCGCTTACAAGGCGAACACCGAAACTTCCCCGGGCGGTTTCTACTGCCTGATAATAGTCCCCCACTGGAGGCTTAATAATTTTGGGTTTTTTCTTGGGCATGATTGGACCACCCGGTAGTTTGTCGAGGCCCTGTTCTATGATCCGGAGTGATTGTTCTATCTCATCCATGCGCACATTGTATCTGGCGAGTGAGTCACACCCATGGTAGACGGGTACGTCAAAATCAAACTCAGGATAGACGGAATAGGGCTCATTCTTCCTGACGTCAAAGTTGATGCCTGAGCCCCGGGCCACCGCACTGGAGGCGCCGTACTTTCGGCATGTCTCCTTGGAAAGAGGGGCAACACCTTCGAGTCTCTTTCTAAAAATGATATTGCCGGTGACGAGGGTGTGATACTTCTTAAGAGATTTCCGCATCCGAGGAATGAATTTTCTGGCGGACTCAATAAACTGGTCATCCACGTCATTGTAGAGACCTCCGTAGCGGAAATAACAGTAGGTGAGACGGGAGCCTGTAACCGCTTCAAGCATGTCGAGGATGTGCTCGCGGTCTTGAAGGGCATACATGAGAGGCGAAAATCCACCCAAATCCATTACGAAGGCACCAAACCAAAAAAGGTGAGATGCAACGCGATTAAGCTCTACCATAATGGCCCGGATATACTCCGCGCGTTCGGGAACTTCGATACCTGCAGCTTTTTCGACTACAAGAACATGTCCATGGGAGTAACCGAGTGCACCGAGATAATCCATGCGGCTAAGATTCATGAGATACTGGGGGTATGTTTTAAGCTCCCCCATTTTTTCATGCATTCTGTGGATGTAGCCAATAACAGTTTCGGCCTCCACTATATACTCACCATTCATCTCCATCTTTACCCGCAGCACTCCATGGGTCGCTGGATGTTGTGGACCGACGTTGAGAATAAATGTCTCGTCAGATTGTAATTCTATAGGAGAGCTCATGCTTTGAAATCCTTAAGTAGGGGATGAAAGTCAGCATCTTCAGGCAAAAGGAGTGGGATAAGATTTGGGTGACCTAAAAACTTTATCCCAAAAAATTCATGGGTCTCACGTTCATGCCAGTTGGCACCTGCGTAAATGTCTGTAATGGTGGGGACTTCAGCCGCATTTCGGTCTAATCTCGTACGGATAACAACACGGCAGAGGTCAAAGTCGTATCTGCAAAAGTCGTAAACAACTTCAAGTTGATTGTCTTTGATCCAATCAACTCCGGTAATGGCTTCGATGAAAAATTCAGCCTCGTCAAGTATCGTTACGGCCTCAATGATCTGTCCGGCTGCAACCTGCGCATCAAGGTGATAGCCGTGGATGGCATAATCCCGTTCGACAAGGCCGTTTTGGCGAGGTTCAATTTTTTTCTTTTTATCTTTTTCCCGAGCGTCTGTGTCTATCGTAACATCGGAGGCGGTGGGGGCAGCTTTAGGAAAAAGAGTTTGTAGGGCAAGTTTGGTCTTTTCACAAATCATTAGCTATTGCTCCAAAAAGTCTGCAAAAAAAATTGATGTACTGCATTGGATATACGCTCTACTTGGCGGCAGTCTGAAAAAGCCTTTCGCCCAAACTCTGCGCTATTTCCAATAAATACTCACAATCTTAGGTGTATGGCTGCGTTTATTTTACTGAATAACCGTAATTTTGAATAAATTTCCAATTCACCGACAGCCTCCTAGGCGGCCTCGGGATTTTCCCATCGTTTCCAGTCAGATATAAGATGCTCGAGTTCGATGATTCCCTGTAGGAGGGCTTCTGGCCGGGGGGGGCAACCTGGAACGTAAATATCAACAGGGAGAAATTTGTCGGCACCAAGAATAATGCTATATTGTCCCTCAAAGGCGAAGGGGCCGCCTGATATAGCACAGTTGCCAAGTGCCATGACCCATTTGGGTTCAGGCATCTGGTCGTACAGCGTTTTTATGCCCGGCATCATCTTTTTAGTTATGGTCCCTGCGACAATCATCACATCACTCTGTCTGGGTGAGGGCCTGAAAACTTCGGCACCGAAGCGAGACATATCAAAACGGGCACAACCGGTGGCCATCATTTCAATGGCGCAACAGGCAATACCAAATGTGAGAGGCCATAATGAGTTGGCTCTGCCAATATTGATGAGTTTATCAGCGAGGGCAAACTGAACTATCGACGAAGGTACGTTTTCCGTTCCCACTTAAATACTCCCTTAATCCATGCATAGACAACTGCGAGTGATAAAATTCCTACGAAAATGACGATTTCAAAGAAATCCCGTAATGAAGAAGCGAATATCGCATTGTCGTAGGCGAGCGCCACGGGAAAAAGAAATAGTACATCGACATCAAATGCTAAAAAGATGAGAGCGTAGAGATAAAAGACAGCTCCATAACGGATCCAACTGTCGCCAATGGGGTCCATTCCACATTCGATGAATTGGCTGGCTTTGTTATTGATTTGCCTCGTCTTTCGTGGCATGAGGAGGTAAACAATGGCAATTGGGCCAAGAGCGAAAGAAAGGCCTCCGATTACAAATGCTGTAATCCAAAGGATCTGCTCGTGATAGAGAAAAGCGGTGATCTGAGACTCCATCTTATTTCCTTGGTATCTAAATTAATGGGATACGTCGATAAGACCAAAATGGTAATCTATAATATTTAACTTTTATTTAATCGGGACTTATACTAAATAATTGTTATATGTGTGTCAACGATAAATTACGATTAGCTATTTATGTACCAAAAGTTCGATGTATATGTATTTGTGCGAAATAATTGTGGATAAAATGAAATTAAAAGTGACAGTACTTCTGATCTAGAGCCTTACTGGCTCTGCCGTTTAGGTGTATAGCTATCATTAAAATTGAACAATAGGGTGGGGAAGTACAATGTCTATTACGTTAAGACAGCTGGAAATTTTTATTGCAGTTGCTGAAACTGCACAAGTAACCAAGGCAAGTAAGAAATTGTTTGTAACGCAATCCGCTGTAAGTATGGCGCTGGCAGAACTCGAGAATCAGTTAGGCGGTTCTCTGTTTGACAGGCATGGTAGAAGTTTACTGTTGAATGTACGGGGCAGGTTTTTATTGCCGTTAGCAAAGGATATCACAGCTCAGGTTACCAATATCGAAACAATCATGTCAGAAAGGAATGATACTCTCGATGGTAGAATTAGCATTGTTGCAAGTACCACGTTGGGTAATTATATCCTTCCTTATTTAATAGGTGCATTTGAGCGTGTTCACCCAAATGTGCATGTTGAATTAATGGTATATAACACTCGTTCAGCAGAAAAACTTGTGTTCGAGAGACAATCGGAGGTCGGATTTGTAGAAGGCCCGCTCAGTGATCATGAAGAAATACTCTGGAGACCATGGTTTGAGGATGAACTTATTGTCCTCTGTGGTCCGACTGACCCCCTTGCTCATAATGATGTATTTGATATTACCCGTGATCTTAAAGGTAAAAAGTGGATTATGCGGGAGAGTAGCTCCGGAACGGTTGCTACCATTCGTGAAAAGTTTGGTAAATATATGGATGACGTGAATATTGTCATGGAGATGGGGCATCCCGAGGCTGTGAAAAGAGGTGTGGAGTCAGGTGTGGGAATAGCTTGCCTGTCTTCTCTTAGTATTTGTAGAGAGGCTGAAAATGGATGGCTTAAAGGTTTGAAGATTGAAGGCCTTGATATGAAGAGGCAGCTGAAAATTATCCAGCGAAAAGATTATGAAATGACCGATGCCATGGCTGAGTTTCTTTCGTTTTGTGACGTTATGACCATCTGTGACGATTCGAGAATATGTCTCTCTTCTCCGTGGAAGCTCCAATCCCTGCTCGCCAGGTATTCGGCTATGAAGAAATAGAGAACCGATATTTCTATAGATCGTAGTACACTTCAATTAATGTGAGACCATGGGCTGGAGCAGTTTCTCTCGCTTTAGTCCGGTCTCTCATCTCTAGTATTTCTTTGAATGCAGTTGCAGAAAGTCTTTCTTTTCCTACTTCAATTATCGTTCCCACGAGATTTCTGACCATGTTTTTCAGAAAGCCATCCCCTGTGAACGCCACAATAATTTGGTCTTTTTCTGGATGAATCAAGGTGGCACTATGGATTGTGCGTACAGCACCGCGGCCAGTAGTTAGTGTTTTGTCCCGTGAACCACTATTTTCAAAAGATGAGAAATCGTGTGTTCCGGTGACAATATCAAGGCATTGAATTATCTGGGGAAAGTTGAGATGCTGGGTGACATGGAGACTGGTTAGGCGGTTAAATGGTGGTTGGATTTTTCCAGTGTAGATAGAATAGTGGTATTTTTTTCCTGTGGCCAGGTATCTTGCGTGGAAGGTGTCATCGACTTCACGGAGCTGCAGAATTCTGATGGCGCCGGGGAGCATTGAATTTGCTCCCCGTTGCATAACAGCACATGGAATCTGTGAGTTACAGCTAAAATGAGCAACCATGGCAAGGGCGTGGACGCCAGCATCTGTTCTCCCAGCACCATGCACGCAGATTGCCTCTGTTGTCATGGTGCTAAGACATTGTTCAAGCTCCCCTTGGATTGTTTTGTCAATACGTTGTTTTTGCCAGCCACAAAAACCTGTTCCATCGAAACTAATGATCAGTTTAATGGTGCGCGTTGGTTGTGACATTATATCTGGCACATCCGTTAAGGAAACATTGGGGCGGTGAGGAGTCCCGTCTCTTCGGGGAAACCGCACATGAGATTCATGTTTTGTACTGCCTGACCAGCTGCTCCTTTGACCACGTTGTCGATTGCGGACATCACAATGATACGGTTTGTGGTTTGGTCAATTTTGAAGCCGATGTCGCAAAAGTTTGACCCACGTACATACTGTGTTGCGGGGAATGTATCTTCTGGCAATAGTCGAATGAAAGGTTCATTTTGGTATTGGTCATCGTATAGCTTCTGGATCGTTTCGCTGGTTACCTTGCTCGCAAGGGTTGCGTATACGGTACTGAGTATACCTCTTGAAATTGGAAGCAGGTGCGGGGTAAAGGTAATGTTGATATCCTTACCTGCGAGTACAGAAAGTTCCTGCTCGATTTCAGGGGTATGTCTGTGGGCTCTGCCAACTTTGTATGGTCTAAAGCCATCGTGAACTTCACAAAATAGGCTGCCGGTTTGAGCGGAACGTCCTGCGCCAGAGGCACCTGATTTTGAATCCGCAATTATAGATTCAGGAACGATTACCCCCGCCTTGAGTAGAGGGGCTAGTCCCAGTATTATCGAAGTTGGGAAGCAGCCGGGGTTGGCGATGAGTCTACTCTCTTTAATCGAAGTTCTGTAGAGTTCGGGTAAACCATAGACAGCTTCTGCCAGAAGATGACTGGAGGAATGAGGTTGATACCAGTCTTCGTAGGTTGTGACGTCTCTGAGCCGAAAGTCGGCGGAGAGGTCAATCACCTTTTTGCCACCATCAAGAAGTAGGGGCACAAGGTCCATTGCCGTTTTGTGAGGCACAGCCGCAAAGAAAAGATCCGCCTTTGCTGCAAGATCTTCTGGGGCGGGGTTTTCACAAATAATATCTACCTTGCCTCTTAGATTGGGGAAAACTGCAGAGAGCGGTTTTCCTTCATACTGTCTTGAGGTTGCAACGGTGAGTTCAATTTCGGGGTGGTTGCATATAATCCTGGCCAGTTCTGCTCCCGCATAACCGGAGGCTCCAATTATTCCAACTCTGATCATGGGTGATCTTCCTATAATATAATTATATACGACATTGGAGCCAGGCTAAACGGAGTGTAAATCTTGGCTCAGGGTATGATTCATTCAACAACGGGGATTGGTCGTAACGACTGAAATGAATCGTATGATTTGAAATGAAAAAAGGGGAATGACAGCAAAACTGTCATTCCCCTTTTTAACAACAATACGTATCCCTGTTTCCAGGGATTTGCTGTCCGTTCCGGTAATAATACGTTGTATCTTATCGCTTGGAGAACTGGAACTTTGCACGAGCACCTTTCTGACCGTACTTCTTTCTTTCCTTCATACGAGGATCGCGGGTCAGAAGCCCTGCTTGTTTGAGAGGGGCACGGTTGTCCGGGTTGGTTTCGAGGAGCGCACGTGAAATACCATGGGACAGTGCATCAACCTGAGCTGACTTACCACCGCCCTTGAGGGTAGCCATAATGTCATATTGCTCTAGGGTTTCTGTAACTTTGAAAGGTTTAACAATCTTTTGGCTTTTAAAAATCTGGCCAAAATATACGTCAGCTTCCATTTTGTTTACAATAACTTTGCCAGTTCCTGGGGTAAGCCAAACTCTGGCAATGGCATTTTTTCTCTTACCTGTGGCATAAAAACGATCTTGAGCCATTCTTTTATTCTCCAAGTTAAATATCTAGTTCAGCTGGCTGTTGTGCCGCATGAGGATGTTTAGTGCCGGCGTATACTTTTAACTTCTTCAGTTGAGCACGTCCAATCTTATTCTTTGGAAGCATACCTCTTACCGCCTTAATGAGAACATCCTCAGGATGCTTCGCGAGAAGATCTTTGGCAGAAATTTCCTTGATTCCACCGATATATCCAGTGTGACGATAGTATATCTTATCGTCCAACTTTTTACCGGTGAGTACGATTTTCTCTGCGTTAGTAACTACTACAAAATCACCATTGTCGATAAAGGATGAAAAGGTAGGCTTATGTTTTCCGCGAAGTCTGCTTGCAATTTCTGTCGCCAAACGGCCCAGAACCTTGTTCTCTGCGTCAACAATATACCATTTCTTCTCAATCTCGTTGACTGGGGCAAGATAGGTTTTCATTATATCCCTCAACTGGTCAAACAATTAATAAAAAAAGGTCCGAACAGTGTCGAACCTTTTATACTTTATAGTGGAGCGGGAAACGAGATTCGAACTCGCGACGTCAACCTTGGCAAGGTTGCACTCTACCACTGAGTTATTCCCGCTCATTATGCATTTATATATCAAAACTGCGGTGTATTTACTAGGTAATTGGCTGTGTGTCAATTAAAAAATCACTTGGGTCGAAGTAAGTATTATAGTTTCTTTCTCTTAAACTGTCACGGGAAATGCTACAAGAGGGGTAACTTTAAAGTATAATATTGTTATATGGCGTATTTAATGGTATGAATTTCTTAACTATATTTAAGCCTTTCATTTATTTCCAAAAACCTTATTTAAAAACTCATGGCCGAAAATCAATCATCACGAAAAAGTATTATAGAAAGACAAACAGGCGAGACTAATATTAGTCTTGAACTGGATCTTGACGGAAATGGAAGCTATACTATTGATAGTGGCGTCCCATTTCTCGATCATATGCTGACGCTTTTTTCAGTACATGGCTTTTTTGATCTTAAGCTACACGCAATTGGAGATGTTGAGGTTGACGATCACCACACGGTTGAAGATATAGGAATATGCCTCGGGCAAGCTATCTCTGAAGCGCTCGGTGATAAAGGAAAAATCGCTCGTTATGGGAGTTGTTTCCTGCCAATGGATGAGACGTTGGTTAGAGTAGTTGTCGATATTTCTAATCGGCCGTACCTCCATTACAATGCCCCTGTAACCGAGCAAAAGCTCGGGACATTTGATACCGTCTTGGCTAAAGAATTTTTTAGAGCAGTGGTGCAGCATGCAGGTTTGACCTTACATATTGACTTATTACATGGTGAAAACGGTCATCATATTATTGAGGCCATATTTAAAGGTTTTGCCAGGACACTCAACGGTGCCTGTACCACTATTAACATAGAAGGTAGTCTTTCTTCTAAGGGTGTTTTGTAGTAAGAGTTGGGCTTTTCCACTTCAAAAAACGTTTCCAATATTTAAAAGGAGAATGCATGATAAATATATTTAAAATTTTTCTGTTTTCTTGTCTGCTGATTTTTAGTCTCTCGTCCTGTTCATCTAAAAATACCGATGGTAAGCAGGTTCAAACTCCTGTTCAGCCATTGTCGTGTATTGCCGTGATACCCGCCGTAACATCCGTTGATATAGATGATACCATTAGCTATGAAGATGCTCGTCTACTCGAAAAAGGTGCAGCCCACGCTACCTCTTTCATGGCGGATGAGCTGGGAACTAATCCAAAGGTTCGTCTGATTAATTCCGCTCAGATGTCCCACGCCGTAAGAGAAGTTTCTGGAGGTATCTCAGGGACGATTGCTGCTCTTGGCAAAAAAATGAACTGTGATGGCGTGCTGATTACAACAATACGACGCTTTGTGCAAAGAGAGGGCACTGAGCTCGCAGTGGAAACACCTGCCTCGGCCGATTTTAAAATGGTTTTGCGCCATGCACCCACCGGTACGATGCTCTGGTCTGCAGATTTTCAGGAAACCCAAGAACCACTTTTGAGTAATATTTTTTCGTTTACTAAAATGAAAAAAAGAGGCTTTCGTTGGGTTACTGCTGAAGAATTATTGCAGCAAGGTCTCAAGCTGCGCTTGGATGAATGCCCATATTTGCAATAATAATTCCAGGAGCTCTATCGAAAATCAACCCGCAATCCTACTCGTTAGGTCTGCGGGTTTTGTTGTCTTATAACCCTCTCAAGATGGACTTATCCATACGTTGCCATGATTAGCTTTCCTAAGATATCACCAAGAACAAATAAAAAAATAGGCCAGGCAATGCACGATTATTCCATGTTTGCAGATGGAGATCGAGTGCTGGTTGCCGTTTCGGGTGGTGTCGATAGTCTGGTGCTGATTTGCCTTTTGCATTTATGGCAAAAAAAGGCACCTATCTCTTTTCATTTGCAGGGGCTGCATATTGATCATGGTTTTTGGCTTGGGATGGAAGATGGTCTTGCTCCCGATATCAGTATAGGTAAGCAGTTACAAAAGTATGGTATCAATCTTCGCTTTGAAAAGGAGTGGAGGGAAAAGGAACAGGACAGGAGTTGTTATCTCTGCTCAAGGAACAGGCGTAGTCAACTATTCGATTTTGCTGCTGAGCATGGTTATAATAAGATAGCCCTAGGACATCATAAAGATGACCTTATAGAAACCTTTATGATTAATGCTATTTATAGCGGTAATATCTCAACAATGCTTCCAAAGCAGGACCTCTTTCAGGGGAGTCTGTCTCTTGTGCGGCCAATGGCATATCTTGAAAAAAGTGATGTGCTAGAGCTGGCATCTGTCTTTGCCCTTGAGCCGATCGATAATGGTTGCCCCCTCTCAAGGAATACTAGGAGAGAAAAAGTACGTAGCTTGCTCGCAAACCTTTATGAAACTGAACCTGGGGCCAAAAATTCTCTTTTTGCCTCACTGTCAAACGTTAGAACCGATTATCTACTATGAAATTAAATCTTGATTGTCTCCCATGTCTTTTAAGGCAAAGCCTGCAAACAGTTCGGTTATCTACCTCGTCTGCGGAATTACAGGGACAGGTCGTCCAGGCAAGTGCCAGGTTGATCGCAGAATGCGATCTGGTTATGACTCCTCCTGCGCTTGCTGGTCTGGTGTATAAAAAGATTGCAGAAATAACAGGGGTAACAGATCCCTATGCCGAGAAGAAAGAAGAGAGTAACAAAATTGCTCTTTCGCTTGTCTCGTCTTTGCGGCAGGAGATTAGGGCGAAAGGTGGTGATGCTGGCTTTGCGCTTGCTCTTCGTTTTGCGATCGCCGGAAATATAATTGATTATGGTGCCTACGAAGAATTTGATATTTTTGGTACCCTGGCGCAATGCCGTGATGCCAAGTTTGCTATTGATCACACCGGGGAACTGATCAGCGCTGTGGCAAAACTGCCGGTTGGTGCCAACGTTCTCTATCTTGCTGATAACTGTGGAGAAATTGTTTTTGATTCTCTTCTGATAGAGCAGCTTTTTGAAAAAGGGCTGACGATTACAGTTGCAGTAAAAGATGGGGCGATTATTAATGATGCTCTTATCTCCGATGCATTTATTGCAGGCCTTGACCGCTATGCTGAGGTAATTACCAATGGAACGATGTGCCCCGGGACTGTCCTTGAGATTGCCTCTAAAGAGTTTTTAGAGAACTTTCGATCGGCGGATCTGGTAATCTCAAAGGGGCAGGGGAATTTTGAAAGTTTATCCGAAGAAAACAGAGAAATCTTTTTTCTGCTCACGGTTAAATGTTCTGCTGCAGCAGCACATATTCAGGAAATATCAGGCGTTGATGGGGCAGTTTTAAGTGGAGCTGGCGAGATGGTGGTGCTCAACTCAGTCGTTACGATACAAAGGGGATCGCTATGAAAACACGGATTAAAAGCATTTTGGTAACAGAGCCTGTAGAGCAGGTACTCACTGTATGCGGCTGGGTTCGGACCAAAAGAGACACTGGAAGTTTCTCTTTTGTAGAAATTAATGATGGATCCTGCTTGAGCAATCTGCAAATTATCGCTGCAGAGTCTTTAGATAACTATGCTGAAGAGATTCGTAATCTTGGAACCGGCGCCAGTGTTGTTGTCCGAGGTGTCCTTAAAAAATCACCGGCAAAAGGGCAGGCAGTCGAGCTGCATGCAGATAGTTTTCTCGTTACCGGAGAGGCGAATGCGGACACATACCCTTTACAAAAAAAACGACATTCTTTTGAGTTCTTAAGAGAGGTGAGCCACCTGCGACCAAGGACTAATGCCTTAGGGGCAGTTGCACGGGTGCGATCCAGACTATCCTATGGTGTGCATCAATTTTTCCAGGAACGTGGCTTTGCCCAGGTACACACCCCCATTATTACCACCAGCGATTGCGAAGGAGCTGGTGAACTGTTTCAGGTTGTTGCAAGCCAAGAGAAAGGAAAGAACGAACACTTTTTTGGACGACCGGCGGGGCTCACCGTGAGTGGACAGCTTCAAGCAGAAGTGTATGCTCTTGCGCTTGGAGATGTGTACACCTTTGGGCCAACTTTTCGTGCTGAAAATTCTAATACATCACGACATCTCGCAGAGTTTTGGATGATTGAGCCAGAAATGGCCTTTTGTGATTTGCAGGGTAATATGAAGGTTGCGGAAGATATGCTGAAATATCTCCTGCAGGACGCTATGGACAACTGTAGTGAGGACCTGCAACTTTTTGATAAATTTATTGCAAAAGGGCTGCTTAAAAAGCTGCAAAGTGTTGTGGATACAGATTTTGCCCACATCACCTACACCGAGGCCGTGGATATACTTACGAAGAGTAAAAAGAAATTTGAATACCCGGTTAAGTGGGGTATAGATCTCCAGTCAGAGCATGAACGTTATCTCTCTGAAGAGGTGTTTCAACGTCCTCTCATTGTGACCGATTATCCCGCCTCCATAAAACCATTTTATATGCGCTTGAATGATGATCAGAAAACAGTAGCTGCTATGGATATACTTGTTCCGGGGATTGGGGAGATTATAGGTGGCAGTCAGCGTGAAGAGCGATTGACGGTACTTGAGGCGCGAATGATCGAGGCAGGAATCGATGTCGATGATTATAGTTGGTATTTAGACCTGAGGCGCTACGGTACTGCTGTGCATTCAGGTTACGGCCTTGGCTTTGAAAGACTTATCCAGTTTGTAACTGGAATGGCAAATATTCGAGAGGTTATACCGTTTCCAAGAACACCAGGATCGGCCCCCTGCTAGCCCGCTAGTTCATGGGTATTGACCGTGTCACATGCAAGTTTTTTGGTACTAAAATCCCGAAAGAACTTCCCCTTTATGTATTTATTCATTAATAGGTGTCCTAAAACTATGGTAGTCGTATTCGATAATTGGGTGAGTTGTGGGTAAAGGTCCAGGTGTGCAAAAAATGTTTGACGACATAGCCGGTCGCTATGATCTTATGAACAGGGTAATGACCCTTGGTCAGGATCAAAAATGGCGTAGGTTTGTTGTAAGTTGTGTAGGCGATCCACAATGTGGAACAACGCTTGATTTAGCAACCGGTACTGGTGATATAGCAGCCTTGATGGAAGAGACATATCCGAAGGCTAAGGTGCTCGGTGCTGATTTTTCACTTAATATGCTAAAAGAGGCGAAACGGCGCTTTACTGGCCGGAAGGTGAGCTGGCAGGCGTGCGATGCCAACAGTCTACCTTTCGCATCCAATTCTTTTGACGCAGTTACGTTTGGCTATTTGCTCCGCAATGTAGATGATGCCTTGCGGGTTCTCACCGAGGTTCACCGGGTGTTAAAACCAGGTGGAAAAGTCGTTTGTCTTGATACGACGCCTCCCGAAAAAAATCTGTTTTATCCGTTTGTTCGCTTTTATTTTCGTTTTGGAATCCCAATCTTAGGAAAGATGATCGCAGATGACGAGGCCGCATACGCATACCTTACAGGGTCTACTATGGACTTTTATTCGGCAAAAGAGCTAGCCCAGTTATTTTCTACTGCTGGCTTTAAGGATGTTGCGTATAAGAAGTTTATGTTAGGTACAATCGGTGTTCACTGGGGGACCAAATAATGCTTGAAAACAATATGTTAGATATTTCACAACTGCCTGAGTACAAAACCCAGGAAAATCTTTTCACCTTCCTCATAAACTGTGTCGGTAAGTACAGTGACAACGACGCATATATTTATAACGTTGGCGATGTGGAGCACCGTGTCACCTATGCGAAGCTTTTAGAAGATGTGATACTGCTGGCCAAAGCGTTTCAAAAAAGGGGCATCTGTTATGGCGATAAGGTTATGTTGCTGTCTGATAATCGCTATGCCTGGATTGTTACTGACTTAGCCCTGATGTCCTTTGGTGCGGTGAATGTCCCAAGGGGTTCTGATACCCCTACTCAGGAACTTGAGTATGTTGTGGATCATTCCGACTCTGATTACCTCATTGTTGAAACCGATGCTCTTCTTGAGATGCACAGTGATTATATTAAGAATTGTAAGCAGTTGAAAACAGTTTTTGTTATGACGGGTGAGGCGAAGCATACACTTTTTAATAATGTGTTTTCTTATTTTGAGCTGTTGAAAGACCGCTCATACACCCCGGAGGATGTCGAAAGATTCCTTGAGCTTGGGCAAAAGATTACAGAAGATTGGCTGCTTACGATTATCTATACCTCGGGGACAACCGGTATGCCTAAGGGTGTCATGCTTACCCACGGCAATATAATGCATAACGTCAAGGTCGTACCGGTGGTAATCCAACTGACTGAAGACGATAACTGGCTTTCTATCCTTCCGAGCTGGCATATTTTTGAACGTACTGCAGAATATGTAGCTCTTTCAAAAGGTACGACGCTTGTCTATTCATCAATAAAAACCTTTAACCGGGATCTTGACAAGTATAAGCCAACACTTGTTGCCACTGTGCCGAGGGTGTGGGAATCTTTATATAGCAAGGTGGAAGTTGCGATTAAAAAGAAAGGCCCTAAAGCACAAAAAGTATTTAATGCCCTAGTGTGGGTATCCGCTGCATATCGTCGCAATAAAAGAAAGGTGTTGGGGAGATTGCCAGTTTTTGAGCGAAGCCAGATCTTGGCCCACACCTTTAACAAGATCGTCGCTATTTTGAAAATGATCGTGTTGTATCCGTTTTTCAAATTTGCGGAGAAGAAATTATCCAAGGTGCGAGATCGTTTTGGTGGCAGACTACGTCTTGCTATCACCGGCGGTGGAACCCTTGCTGCCTATTTGGAAGAGTGGCTTGATGCCGTTGATATTCGCATTGTAAACGCCTATGGTATGACAGAATGTTCCCCCGCAATATGTGGTCGCGGACTAACCTGTAGAACGTTTGGGACAGTTGGACCTCCTGTGCCCTGGACGGAGTTAAGGGTAGTTAATGAAGAGGGCAAGTCACTCCCGGTGGGTGCTGAGGGGACCATAGAGGTTCGCGGTCCCCAGGTCACTAAGGGATATTACAAGAATGATGTTGAGAATGAGAAATCATTTACCGGGGACGGATTTTTCAAAACCGGAGACCTTGGCAGAATGACTTTAAGTGGTGAACTTGTTGTTACCGGGCGTGTAAAGGAGATTATCGTACTGTCCAGCGGTGAAAATATTGATCCGACTAAAATCGAAAATGTGCTGACTATGTTTCCGTTCATTCAGGATGCCATGCTTGTGGGGCATGATAAAAAAGGCCTTGGAGCCCTTCTTATCCCTAATATGGAAGAACTGAAAGATTACCTGGCAACGAAGATGAGTGGGCTTGCTAAGGGTAGGGCCGAACTTCTCTCTGATGGAAAGGTTCTCGATACTATTCGCAATGATATAAATAGGATATTGCGCCCTAAACAAGGGTTTAAGCCCTATGAAAAATTGCAGGGAATTACCTTTCTGGATAAGGAATTTAAGCTTGGTGATGAGTTGACAAACACCTTGAAAAAGAAACGTCACGTCATTGAGAAAAAGTATAAAAAACTGATCAACGACCTGCTTCATTAGGGGATGCCCTCTTTTAAAGCCTGGGTTACGCTAAGCGTCTTTGCGAGCTTACTTGATCTGAGGGTGGATAAAGAAACAACAGGGTCGATTGTGGATCTTCTCCTGGTCGCATCGCTCAAATAATTGTTTTAGCGGAAAGCCGCAGGCGTAGCTTAGCTACATCTGCGGCTTTCTGCCGTTTAGGTACTGGCATGCTCAACGTTGTTTTATGCTCATACTTATTTATCTGCAAACAACGCAAGATTCATGGCAAATGCGGATTAAAACGGGCGATGCTAGTAGCTCCTGTGAGGCGGGCATACAATCTTGTTGTTGATTCCGGCGTTTTTATGCCTGGAATTTACAAGGTGAGAACGATTAATATTTAGTGCATGAGAGTCTCAAAGTCTTCAACCTGTACCGAGGTTGAAGGGGACATGGGCCTACAGTGATAAATAGTACTCTCTTTGTAGCTGTAGCGGTTGCTGGCTAACTTCGTTAAAGGCAGGGATGCAAGGGTGAGGCCCAGTTCCCCGGTTATGTCTATGATAAAAATATCTTTTGTTTTTTGAGTAGAGGCGAGATCTTCAATTATAGCCTTGAGGGTCCCTCCTTTTTTATTGTTAATGGTGTCGAGCCTGACAAATGCTGGGTTACATTTTTTCTCTATAAGGGTTTTAAGTGCCGTAGTCTGTGTGCCTTTTTCTGTGATGATGGCGGCTGATTGAGTGACTGTAGATTTGATTTCAAGAGGGTCGCCAACCTTGATATCTCCCCCCCGTTTAACGACTGCAAAAATGCCTTCCCTAGGCATTACACAATCCCCCGCTTGGTGGTAAATCGCACAAGGTGTATGGCAGATTTTACCAAGTTGTGAAATCACAAGTTGCGTCTCACCTATGGTAATATGAGTGCCAACAGCAATTCTTGTCAGATCAACACCTTCTGTTGTTATGTTTTCTGCAAAATTTCCGGCGGTGACGTCTAGCCCCTTGTCGCGCATGCTTTGGATACTCTCTTCTGCCAATAAACTAACCTGCCTGTGCCAGTCTCCAGCATGGGCGTCATTTTCGAGTCCAAAGTCTGCGATAAGATGAGTTGAATCGATGTTTTTCTTGCGCATTCCTTTCTGGTCACTGATTGATATTGCTTTAATTGTTTTCACAACGTTCACCTTGGGCAATTATATTTTAAAAGTACGACAATGTATCACCTGATAGTATCTCGAATTGTATAATTGTCAAACAGAGAGAGAAAAAATATTTTAAAAGATCAATTGCATGGTTATACTTTTTACATTGATCCTGCCGTTGGTAATGCTTTCTCTATTGTTTGCCGGGGGGCTGTTGCCGGTAACGTAGAATATTTCAACGGATCTCTTCGGTTTTCCCATACGGCGTTTGCCCAGTACAGGTTGCAAGCAATCATCTGACGGGAATTGCATTGGCTAGTTTATTGTGAGATAATTACAGGTAAGTACAGGCAGTTTCATTTCACTTAGAAGGAGGGGATATGAGTATAATTCATGAAATACAGCACGTGGTGACACCGGTGGATTTTTCCGATAATTCAAAGTTGATAGCAGAGTCAGCAGCATATCTGGCTGGCAAATTTTCAGCATCTGTACACCTTGTTTTTGTCGTGCAGAATTTTGAGGACTACTCAGGTTTTTTTGTACCGCAAATGACCCTTCCAAGCCTTGAAAATGAGTTGGCCGAGAGTGCAGAAACGAAGATGGCTTCTTTTTGCGGAGAGATGGTTGATTATTGTAAAAAGGCTGGGGTGAAAGATTTATCCTACAAGGTCTTGACGGGTGATGTTGGGGAAAAAATAGTCGAGTATGCAACCGATGTTGAAGCGGACCTTATTGTCATGGGAACCCATGGGTATAAGGGGTTGGAGAAGATAATGTTTGGTAGTGTCGCGGACAAGGTCGTTCGAGCCGCATCGTGTCCGGTAACCACTATTAATCCATACACCTGTTGCAGGTAAACTACGTTTTTTGCCTTTCCTGGAAGCCCTTAAAATCCTGGAATACAGTATGTCTTCCAGGGTTTTAAGAAGTCAGTCCAGACAGCAACATGTCTTTCACTATTTATTAGCAATAGACATATCTTACTTCGGTTTATTGCTAATAAATGTGCTTGAATCCCCATCTTCCCTTGCGGGAATTCGGCTTAGCCAATAACTACAACGATACCGTTTGTTGCTGCTTTGTTGGAATCCTGTACCTTGAGTAGTGCGTTTACGCTACGTCCTCTAAATACATTCACTGTGACCCCGGTCCGTCCCCATGCAGCTTCCGGAAAACGTGTCTCAAGTTGTCTATTCCAGTCTTTTGTTACGTCATCCCAGGCTTTTTCAGGTTGCTCGCCATTTTGTGCGAAAGCTGTGAGTGTCGTAGTCAGATCTGCAATAAGTTGTTCATTCTCTAGTTGAAATGCTTTAGTTGCCGCGATTGCTTCCTGCTCACTCCAGCCGATATACCGTGGTAACTCCAGACCAGGGTATGAAGATGGGTTGGTTCCAGATTCTTTCTCGTAGGTTTCAGCTAGGGTAGCAAAGACATCAGGGCTTGTGGTGACGAAGAGTTGAGCATCCGTGTTGTTACTCTCTGAGAACAGCTGAGTCCAGCTGCTGAGCCGTTTATCCATGTTGCCACTATGGACAGCGTTGAAATTACTTGTAATTTGTTCCAGCTCGGCAAAAGGGCTGTCTTGGCCCGACTCTTCGGTCTCACCGTCCCCACGAAGGGCGTTAAGCAGACCTGATGTATCTTCATCTGCCATGGAAAGATTCTTGGCAATTTCTTCTTCTTCCCTATCAAGGATTTCACCAATGGCGAGAACAAGGCGAGCTTGCCAGAGTTTTGCCTCATGTTTTTTTCTGTTTTCTTCTGCGCTTAAGTCCTTGGGGACCAGAAATTCATTGATGATGGCCCGTTCTGATTCCTCCCCCGATTGAGTGGTGGAGGACATTGCTGCAAGCGTGAGTGAACTCAGTTGTGCTGCATAGTCATCTTTTCGGTTTTGTATTTCACCTACGAGTTGCAGAAAACGGGCGAGATTTTCGCCAAGCGGACAGGGAGTATCTACTTGACATAAGTCCGAATTAATGAAAGTATCTGTGGACTCTTCCTGCAAGCCTTGGGCTTCTGTCACAGAGAGGATAGTAATCTTTGGAAATAAGAGAAAGATTGGATACTGGCGTATCGAGTGGATTACGGTTGCCGGAAATAAAACAGTTTTAAGTGAGTTCATATGTCAGATCTTCGAAGTAAAATTACTTTTACAGCTTCTGCTGTACTCTATCTGTTGTTTAATCTGCGCTTAGGGGCAGATACGTTGAGCAGTCTCGGTGCAACTGGTTGGCAGCTTGTGCAGACAGTCCCTTATGTCGTTGGTATTACTTATGTCCTTATTGCCATGTTGCAGTACATGGGTGGGGGCTCTAGGCTTCCCTGGGATCGTCGCCTGCGTCTGTTTTTTGCCATCGGTATAATGGCTGGCCTGGTCTTTGGCATATATGAATATGCTGGCGTTGATATGACCGGCGGTAAATAATACCTGCACTCTCGTCGTCTGTAAATGTAAGAAATGATGGTGTTGTAAAAACTCTCTATCTGGTTCGTTAGCGTCGCGGTCAGATTTTGCTGAGTTTTGCAGATACTGTTCTCTTGGTGGTCAATTAATGTTTTATCTACACGTCTCGAATCGCACAGAAAATTTACTGCACCAGCTCGCGGAAGTGATGCGTGTTGATAAGCAGCCTGATCTTTTTAGTGGAGAGCAGTTTCTCATTCAGAGCCAGGGAATGGAGCGTATGGTCGTCCAGACCTTGGCGGACGAATTTTCAAGTTTCTGTAACTTTCAGTTTTACCTCCCCCTTGAATTTTTGAGTTCTATTGCAGCACGCCTCGATATGGGGATTACCCCAGATGGCTATAGCAGGCAGACTCTTACCTTTCGTATTGAAAATCTGCTCACCGATATTGAGGGGGATGTGTACCAGCCTCTTCAATATTACCTGCAAGGTGCCAATTGTAACCTGAAAAGATATCAGCTGGCACACAGGTTGGCAAACGTTTTTGATCAGTATCAGTTGATGCGCGCTGATATGCTGCTGAGCTGGGAAAAGGGTGTTTTGGCTACAACCCATGTGTCCGAACCATGGCAGATGGCCATATGGCGAAGACTCGTTGCTCAACCCGGAGGAGCGGAACACCGGGGCGTACTGTTACGCTCTGTCATAGAACTACTTGCCACTCAAAATGAATTGGTCGTTAATTTACCTAAGCGTATCTCAGTGATCGGCCTGCACACCATGCCCCCGCTTTTTCTGGAGTATCTTAATACCCTTGCGTCTCATATGGACGTACATTTCTTTTTACTTTCCCCCTGCCGACATTATTGGGGGGACGTGGAGACAAAGAGGCAGCAGTATAAAAAAATGATGCGCTCGGGTGTAAACGTGGTAACAAACGATTTATTTGAGCACCATCCACTCCTCGCCAGTCTGGGGCGGCAGGGGAAGGACCTGCAATCCATGATGCTGGAGGGGGCCGATTTTTCCTTGGAATTTGATAGTTACGATGCCCCGGTTGATGCGGATGATTATGAGCAGGCGAGCCTGCTTAAAAAGGTGCAGGCTGACCTGCTGGAGGGTGCCTTAAACGAGGAGGCGACTCAGGTCTTAGCAGGGGATAGTTCGATCCAAGTGGTTTCGTGTCATTCTAAATTGCGTGAGTTGACCGTTCTTCGGGAACATCTGTTGCATCAGCTCCATACAAATCCTGGCCTGGAACTGCGTGACATTATCGTCATGGCACCAGATGTTCAGGAGTATGCACCGCTTATTCCTGCTCTCTTTTCTGAAATTCAACACTCCATTGCCGACCGTAGCGTACGCAGGAGAAATTCTGTATTTGCCGGCTTTTTAGCCTTTGTCGAGTTGTTCTCAGGCCGCTTTGGCTGGGGAGAGGTTCTTGACATACTGCGTCAACCCGCAATCTTTCCTCAGTTTGACCTTGGTATAGGAGATTTTGAAACAATAGAGTATTGGGTGACCCAGGCGGGGATTAGATGGGGGCTTTCCGCTGAACAGAGAGTTGATGCAGGACTGCGTTCTTTTGGGGAAAACAGCTGGAGGGCAGGGCTGGATAGATTGCTTATGGGGTATGCCAGTGGGGCGGAGGAGTTTGTTGATGGTGTGCTTCCTTTTACGGAACTCGAAGGTAGAGGAGCGGCCCCCCTTGGAGGTTTGTGCAGGTTCATCGATATTATTGATGAGGCCAGAATTATATTTCGAAACGATCGCAGTTTAGAGGACTGGTCCGAACTGCTTTTGGGCTATATTAGCAAACTCTTTGGAGAAGAGAGTGATAGTGAACTTGTGGAGTTGCGTATTCTTGTGGCGGATTTAGGCCGCTCCATAGAAGGTTTTCCCGGGAGTGATATCGGTTTTGAGGTAATCCGCGAATGGTTTAGCGGCTCTGCCCAGGAGAGGAAGACCAGTTCTGGCTTTTTACGGGGACAGCTTACTTTTTGTTCCATGTTGCCCATGCGTTCTATTCCCTTTAAAGTTGTTTGTTTGCTTGGTTTAAACGATGGTGTGTATCCCAAACCTGATATCCATGATAATTTTGACCTCATGGGAGAATCGGGCACGTTTCGCTTAGGAGACAGATCCGCCAGAGCCGATGATCGTTATCAGTTTCTCGAAGCTATTCTCGCAGCCAGAGATAATTTGTATCTCAGTTATATTGGCCAGTCCCCTCAGGATAATACAAAAAATCCACCCTCTGTTGTTATCTCAGAGTTTCTTGAAGTGCTGGATGTCCACTACGCTACCGCAGATCTCACGGTTCACCATCCTCTACATAGCTTTAGCACTAAATATTTCCTGGGCGATCGGGATGACCACTTTAAAAGCTATGACCGTAATTCCTGTGAGGTGGCCAAACGGCTGCGGTTGGAAAAAAATGACGACAAGGTCTGGTGGCAGGGGAGGCTTGAGCCGCCAGATAAGGAGGTTGAGCTTCATTCGCTGTTCCTCTTTTTTAATAATCCGCAAAAATATTTTGTCCGCCACTCACTTGGGGTGCAGCTGGCAACGCTGGAAGAACTTCCCGAAGATCGGGAAATCTTTCGTCTTGATGGACTTGGTAAGTACCATATAGAGCAGGCTCTAATTCAAAGTGAACTTATTCCCCAACAAACACCGGAGGGGCAGGATGATTTTCTACGTAAGGCGCAGGTGGCAGCAAGCTGGCCACTCGGCGCCGCCGGGGAACTGTTGTTTACCTCTAAAAAAAATGAAATCTCAAGGTTTGTAGAAACAGTTACATCCCAGGAGATGGGTGACAGGTGTAGCGCAGTAACGGTTGACTGCATGGTGGGAGAGTATCATCTTCAGGGGCATTTGGATAATGTCTATGAAAATGGAATGATGATAGTCCGTTATGGTGCATTACGCGGCCGTGATCTCCTCTCGGCGTGGTTGCATCACCTCGTTAGTAACCAACACTTTGCAGCTGAAAAAAAATCTACTGTTCTTGTGGCAAAGGATAAGGTACTCACCTTTTCTTCAGTGGACACTGGGCCTAGTCTCAGCTTTTTGCTGGATCTGTTTTACGCAGGCCAGAGCGAACCCTCAGAATTTTATGTAGAACCCGCCTTGGCCTATGCAAAGCAGAAGGGTGGAAAAGGGCGTATCTCACCCATCGATAAAGCAACTGCAAAGCTGAGGGATCAGTTGGCAAAAGGCTATGAACCTGAATTACAGCTTCTCTTGCAAAATCAAAGAGAAGACACCCTATTGGGGGACACATTTGAGCAATATGCCGCGGATATAATGGTTGCGCTCTTGGAGATGGCCGATGGCTGAAGAGATAGTTGTATTTGATACCGCCAGACAACCTTTTATGAAAGGAACAAGCCTTGTCGAGGCGAGTGCAGGAACTGGAAAAACCTATGCCATTAGTATGCTTGTGCTACGGGGTGTTGTAGAGCTTGGTCTTCCCATTGAGAAAATCCTGATTGTAACCTTCACAAAGGCTGCAACAGAAGAGTTGAAGGCTCGAATTCGTTCTCGTCTGGCCGAGGCCAGAAGCCTAGTGCAGGATCGTCTTGAGCCTTGCTCGTTAAACAAGGCAAGGGAAGTCGACGCGACTCTTTTAGACTGGGCGTCAACGTTGACGGATCTTACTCTTGCGCTGCAACGCCTGCAACTGGCTCTTTATGATATTGATAATTCAAGCATCTTTACTATCCATGGCTTTTGTCAAAGGATGCTGGTAGATCAGGCTCTGGAGAGTGGTCAGCTGTTTAATGTGGAGCTGGTTGCAAATATCGATCATGTAATCTCCCAGGTGGTGGACGATTTCTGGAGAAACGAAGTCTATCCTCTTGCCCCCCTGCCATGTGCCTTAGTTACCTCCGCCCTTGAGACACCAGAACAACTTCTGGCCAGTGTTTCGGAGGCTTTCAGGGGTGTTGCTGAGGTGCAACCTGATGCCAAGTCTGTTGATGTGGCTATTGCCGAATTCCAGGAAACAATGGAGACGTTGCAATCCTGGTGGCAGCAGGGGGAGGCGCAACTTTACACAAGGTTTACGGAGGCGGTGGCTAACAAGCACTTCAAGAAGTGGATCTGTGACAATCTTACGCATTGGTTTGCTTCAATTGCAGCCTTTCTAACAGGGGCAACCTATCTGCTGCCGGAAAATATAGATTTTCTTATGGCCGAGAATCTTTTGGCTCAGCTCAATGGGAGTAAATTCCGCGGTGATGAAAAGAAAAATAATTACATTGCCGAATGGTCACTGCCCACAAGAGAGGTGGAGGCGTTTTGTGCCAGTAAGGAGGCACTGCTGCTCTCGTTTCGTTGCAAGCTTGCATCGCTTCGAAGTGAGGTCGGTGAGAGGTTGCAGGCACTGGGAACAATGGGATTTGATGGCCTAATTCAAAATTTGGCTGCCGGTTTGCACGGCGATAAGGGTGCCTTGCTGCGCAATGCTATCGGCCAGCGATTTTCCCTTGCCCTTATAGATGAATTTCAGGATACAGATAGCCTGCAATATACAATATTCAATGAGCTTTTTGGCACGGGACAACATTTTCTGTATCTGATTGGTGATCCTAAGCAGGCAATATATAAATTTCGTGGAGCGGATATTCATTCCTATTTCAAGGCAAGAAATAGTGCTGATAAACGACTTACCCTGGAGAAGAATTATAGGTCCCACCCGTTAATGGTAGAAGAGGTTAACAGGCTTTTTGGAAATCGATTGCAACCATTTCTGTATGCAGAAACGATGCTTGATTATCACAGGGTGCTACCAGGGCTCACCACTTCGACCTATGATATTATCCAGGAGGATCAGAGTCTGGCTGGAATGGTCTACTGCAGTTTGCCTGAAAATCTGGATGATAAAGCTGGAAGATGGTCTTCTGGTAAAGCTGCCGAGGTTTTCTGCCAGTACACGGTTACAGAAATATCTCGGCTGCTAGACTCCACCTCAACAGCCAAATACTCTACTAAAAAGGTTGAGCGCGAGCTTGAGCCCCGGGATATTGCAATACTGGTTCGAAGTCATAAACAGGCGGAACAATACCAGGCGGGTTTACTTGAAGCTGGCATTCCCGTTGTGGTGAGCAGTAGAGTTTCGGTGTTTCATACCCTTGAGTGCTGGGAGCTCATTGTATTGCTCAAGGCAATTGCTTCACCAACTGAGTTGTCAAAATTAAAATCCGCCATGACGATATCCTGGTTTAAACTCAGCGGAAATATGCTTTTGGATATCTGGCAGGATGAGGAGCAACTGAGTATTTGGCAGGGCAAGATGTTTGCATACCATAGGCTTTGGCAGGATCAAGGTCTGTTTTCCATGATGAACGTCTGTATTGCAGATGAAAAAATCCTTATCAACATTGCAGAAAATAGGTTTGCCGAACGTACAATTGCCAATATATATCAACTTGTTGAGCTTGTTCAGGAACAGGAGAGTTCAGAGAATTATGGCATGGGCCAGGTTCTTCAGTGGTTGCAGAGAATTCACCTCCAGGAGAATTCGGCAGCCGGTACGGAACTTTTGCTGGAAAGTGATGAGGACGCCGTCCAGATTGTCACCATGCATGGCGCCAAGGGTCTTGAGTATCCGGTGGTTTTTTGCCCATATCTTTGGTATTCGTCGAGTAGGATCAGTTCAGAAAAATATCAAATTTCAGTGCATGAAAATGGCCTGAATGTGATAGACCTTGGCTCAGACGCCTTTGCAGAAAGAAAGCAACGTGCAGAATGTGATCAAAAAGCTGAAGATTTGCGGCTTCTTTACGTGGCTGTTACGCGGGCAAAGGTGCGTTGCTACATCATGTGGGGTGATGTCAAAAAACATAGTTTTGTTGCCGACTCTTTTGATTCTGCTCTAGGCTACCTGTTGTTTCCTGATGGGCAGTGTGATAATGAGGCGCAGGTCGCAAGCTTTGAATCTCTTGCGGCGGCCAATCCCATTTATCATCGACAAATCGAATTGGAGACAGTGCCTGAAAGATATGAGTCTACGCCTATAGAGGGGGAGCTTCTCCCGCTGCAACCTTCGAATCGTTCGCTGCATACCGATTGGCAGATGTCGAGTTTTTCAGGTCTTGCTGCTCTGAGTGATTATGAATATGAGCACAATGTAGCAACGGTTGCAAGTGTTACAGCGCATAAAGATATGCCTATTGAAGTACAAGGTCTCCCTGCTGGCGCAAACTTTGGCAATGTTATCCATGATCTGCTGGAAGAATTTGATTTCTTTTCCATGCAAGCCTCTACAGAGCTCTTGGTTCAGATAGAGAGAAAGTGTGAGCGGTATGGTGTTACTGCCCAAGCGGAAGATATTGAGAAGCTTCTCTGGTGTGTAGTGTCGAGTACCCTTGTTGACGATTTTTGTCTTACGGACCTTCCGTCTGAACGTTGCCTCAAAGAAATGCCTTTTTACTTTCAACTCTCTTTATTTCATACAAGTATGATCAATGAGATACTTCAGTTTGAGCCCACCGTACTGCCCATTGGGCCGCGGCAGATGAGGGGCTATCTCACAGGATTCGTAGATCTTATATGTCTGCAGGATGGGAAGTATTACATCATGGATTATAAGACAAATTACCTGGGGACAGATCTTGGAGACTATCGGCATGAGCAGCTTGTTCTTGCCATGAAATCCCACAACTATGGCCTGCAGTATTGGATCTATTCTCTGGTGTTACATCGACATCTACAAAATTTGAATGATGATTACAGTTACGACCTGCATTTTGGTGGAGTGATGTATCTTTTTGTTCGCGGAATGTCGCCGGATCATCCAGGAAACGGAGTATATTTCACCAAGCCTGACTATGACACATTAATGCAACTAGGGGCTCTTTTAGGTGAGGATGAGCATGGAGAGTAAGCAGGAAAACACGTATTTGGATATAAGCTTTGCCAACTTTTTAGCGGCTCGATCAGGCCTTGATGGAAGGCAGAAGGATGAATTTAACGCAATAGTTTTACGTCTTTCAGCGTCGCTGGCAGAGGGGCATAGTTGTCTCAATGTTTCGCCAGTGGAAGAGCAATTGCTCAGCAACCTCAGTCTTGTTGCCGTGACTGGTCGGCAGGATGCCACCTCTCTCACGCCTCTGGTCTTGCATGGCACCAACCTCTATCTTGCACGCTATTATAATTACGAAAGCCGACTCGCCCGTCAGTTGCGGGTTCTTGCCGATAAGCGCTTTACAGAAGAGGCCGACTCCGACATTATCGATATCCTTTTTCCAGGTGAGTCGGCAGCCGGCAGCGATCAGATGCGAGCCGCTTTAACAGCACTGGCAAGGCCACTCATTATAGTCAATGGAGGCCCTGGGACCGGTAAGACAACCACTGTTGTAAAAATGTTGTCGCTGCTTGTTGCAAGCAGTAACACATCCCTGCGAATAGGTCTTGCGGCCCCCACCGGAAAAGCTGCAATGCGATTGAGTGAATCCATAGGTAACAGTCTTGAAAAACTTGGTCTGCCCGATGCTGTTCGAGAAGCAATGCCAAAGACTGCTGTGACCCTCCATCGCCTTCTTGGAGTGCAAAAGAATTCGCCGCAATTTAGGCATAGCAGTGCACGACCGTTGGCCCATGATGTCGTGGTGATTGACGAAGCGTCCATGGTTGACCTGGCTATGATGAGCAAACTTGTTGATGCACTCAAGCCCGGAAGTCGTCTGATTTTGCTAGGCGATAAGGATCAGCTGGCCTCTGTTGAATCCGGGGCGGTTTTGGCAGATCTTATCTCTAGTTTCCCTGCGAGTAGTGTTGAGCTGAGAAAAACCTACAGATTTGACGATAATATTAAACAGTTAGCGACAAGTATTAACGCTTCGGAGCATGAACAGGTATGGCAACAGCTCACAGGTGCTACAGCTGATAATGTCTCTCTTTGTGCAGCAGACGATCTGTACAGTTATTTAAGTCTTCGTTATGGTGATTATCTGAGTTTTGTCCAGGACATTACCTCTCCGCTAGAATCGGATGTCCGGGATATCTTTTCGCGGTTTAATAACTTTCAGGTTCTTTGTTGTGTCGCCTTTTCTGAGCGTGGTGTTATGGCGATAAATCGCCGCGTGGAACAACGTCTTGCAGCAAAAGGATTGCAGTGCAAGCATAACGAATGGTATCCCGGAAGACCGGTTTTAATTACCCGTAATGATTATGGTCTGGACCTGTATAACGGGGATATTGGTATCTGTCTGTGGAGTAGTGAAAAACAAGGATTACGGGTGTGGTTCGAACGTCCTGATGGCAGTCTCAGAAGTTGTGCAATCAATATGTTGCCAACCTTTGAGACGGTCTATGCTATGACCATACACAAGAGCCAGGGCTCTGAATTTGGAGAGGTTCTTGTGGTATTGCCAAAGGAAGACAATCGAGTGCTTAGTCGTCAACTTATCTATACGGCAGTCACCCGTGCAAAACAAAAGGTAAGTATTGTCGCTGATCGTTCTATTCTAAAACTGGCACTCCTCAGGCAGCATCCGCGACGTTCGGGCCTCAGAGAGATGATCGTGCAAGAATCGATGCCTCGCTGATTGTTGGTGTAATTGGTCCAGGCTATACTCTTAATTACCTCTGTCTCGTGGCATCATCTTGTCGCTTCTCTATATTTTCTCTAGTGGATGCTTATCATTATAATTGTGCGGCAGAATTTGAGTCGCCACAACATCATAGTATGTGCAAAATATTCGGATAACTATTTAAGAACAGGAGGTCAACCATGGCAGAATTATCATGTTGCGGAAAAATAATTACACTTGATAAAGATGGGTTTATGACAGAACCTGATATGTGGGATGATTGTGTTGCTCAAACCATAGCGAAAAAGGAAGGCATTGATAGTATAACCAATGAACAGAAAAAAATTATTCAATTCATGCGCTTCTACCACGCTAAGCATCATAATTGGCCAATTTTACACAATGTGTGTAAACAGGTTCGGCAGTCGAGTGGCTGCGTGTATAACGAATTTAATAACCCCGAAAAAGCTTGGAAGATTGCAGGATTACCCCGGTTTGATGGGGTCCATTTTGTGAAGCTGGATGGAGAGAATTACATAATGGAAGACTACTGTTAATCGGTTTAGCTCAACAAGGAGCCTGTCTGGGGATTGCCTTTTACTCAAACTCTTCGAAGTCTTTAAAAAAATGACGCTCGTAGAGAAGCAAGCGAAGTGATACTTCGTTGCAAAATTAGGTTGAGGGTATTGTATGTCTCTTGATGAGAGAGAAGATGTTATTTCCGGCGAGGCTCCTTGATACGCTGTAGAAGGTGCTATGCAACTGGTATTTAGGCGTGGCCTTCTTGTGTCGAATCTGCAATATAATGCCTTTTTGCTGTCAATCAGTTCGATTCAGAGAATGTACTCTTCGTGCTGCAACTCCCTATTTCCCCATTATTTAAGAATAACACGCTGAACTCTTCAGCGCTGCTGTGGCTCGTGTTGTCCATTGGTTCATAAATCTCACCTGTACTACCCTATCTAGATGATGTATTGTAATTACAAGCTTCTTTCGCCAGACGAGTGCTTCGTCTGGGGAAGCTGTTTACCGTTGACTGGGAAAAATATAGAGGAAGTGGGTGCTATTTTTCATGACTATTGTCGTCTTCCCAGGTAAGTGATTGAGAACAGGAAATAACACTTCACATCTTTTTTAAGAAGAAAAATTCACAATGTTCACCAAAGATCTGTGCATATGGCACCGCTGTTGTCTGTATGTTGTGCAATAGGCAGAGCTTACTTGTGTCTATTGTCAAACAGCGTTGAACATGGCATCGTCCTGTCGATAAAAAAAATGAGGGATACGAGGGAAATATGAAATATTTTGTCCAAATTCTTTTACTGCTTTTGCCTTTGAGTTTTGCCTATGGCGGAGTTATTCAACCACATATTGTCGTGTTTGGTTCCGCTGAAATGCAAGTGATTCCAGATGAAATAAAATGGTCTCTGACCGTGAAAACTGTTGGCACAATTGCGGCTAAAGTAGCGCAGAAGCATATCGTGGATGTTGATAATGTTTTGCAGGCGCTAGCTGGTCTTGGTCTGGAAAAAAATGCAGTTCAGACGACAAACATGCAGCTTAAAGAAAATTGGGAATATCGAAATAATAGTAGGGAAAAAAACGGCTATTATGCTTTTACAGGTATCCAGTTTACAACCGATGATTTTGTAACATATACTGACTACTGGACTAAGGTAACATCTTTAGCCAATGTATCCGTTGCAGGTGTTTACTTTGCTCTTGCAAACAGAACAGCGATAGAAGATCAGGTGAAAATCCTAGCAATTAAGCAGGGGCGAGAAAAAGCAAAAGGCTTTGCCGCAGCCCTTGGGGCCCAACTCGGTTCTCCAATACTTATAGAAGAGCTCGACGATGGGAACTATTTCTCCAACGAACCAATGTATGAGATGGCTATGAAGAGTGATGGCGGCCGCCGAAAGGCTGTATCACCGGGTAGAGAGGTTGTGAGAGCACGAGTCAAATTGCTGTTTATGTTGGAATAGTAAGCAGTTAGTTCTTTGGTCGTACGGGTGTGATGTTCGCCTAAGACCTTCTTGGGGGCTGATGTACGCTTTAGAACTCCAATTGAGCGGAGTTGTTGCACGACTAGCAACGACAGGTGAGGGAGCGGCTACTGGAGAGCTCTCGGCAGGGGAAAAAATAATAACAATATGGAGTGTTATTATTAAAGCCGTTTATTCAATGGTGGTTGGATGACAGATACGACAGATTTTGATGTATTAAAACAACTTGCCACCTCACTCGGTGCAAGTGACGTGACTGTAATTCCTACCCACAGGATAAAAATAGATGAGAAACTCGTAGATTTCTGTAAAGAGCCCCGTTGTGAAAATTACGGGCTTTCCCCCGGCTGCCCTCCCCATGTCACTGGGCCTGATGGCTTTCGGGCTTTATTGGAGGATCGATCCCATGTACTTGTGGTGCGCATCGTTGTACCTTCGGCAGTCCTTTTTTCTGATGAACGAAGAGAACTTATGGCTTTTTTGCATGAGCTGGTTGCCACAGTGGAACTTGCGGCCATAAAAAGGGGATATAAAAAAGCCATGGCCTTTGCCGGTGGTTCATGTAAGGATCTATTTTGCTTTGATGAAGAGGATTGTAATGTGCTCTCGGGGCGGGGGGAGTGTCGTAATCCAACTCGTTCCAGGCCATCTATGTCCGGCTTTGGAGTCAATGTTTCGCATCTTCTGCAGACCTGTGGGTGGGACCCAAATATAAAGGTCAAACAACCGGGTGACGAGCCGCTTAGTTGGGTTGCTGGAATTGTATTGTTGGGATAATTGTATTGCTATTCCGCTAGCCCAGCCGTATCAGCAATATAGCATTGCCTGTAACTGTCTCCCAGTGCTGCAAGTTCATTTGTTTGTCCCGAGTATTTTTTATTGGAAATAACGCAGATCATAATGGTTGACGCTGGAGTGGCTGATACTGGGGTCTATTAATTTTTTATTGTAGTTTAAAAGAATCTGTTTGTATTGGCACGTATGCTTATTAAAACCTGCAGACAGGTGCTTACTTTAGGGAGGAGTTAGATGGTAGACTTTTTGATGCAGTTTAACCCTGTTACCCAAGCGCTGTTGGCTACACTCTTTACCTGGGGAGTAACAGCGGCTGGAGCCGCACTTGTTTTTTTCGCCGAAGAAATAAAAGCAAAAACCATGGATGGGATGCTTGGCTTTGCAGCTGGTGTAATGATTGCCGCCAGTTTTTGGTCGTTGCTTGCGCCCGGTATTGAGATGGCCGAATCCCTGGGACACACCCCTTGGCTCACGGCGGTAATAGGATTTCTCGGTGGTGGGATTTTTATGAGGGTGACAGATAAGTTTCTGCCGCATTTACATCCAGGTTTGAAGATGAGTCAGAGTGAAGGGGTGAAGACGTCTTGGCAACGCTCCACCTTGCTTGTTCTTGCTATAACACTACATAATATTCCTGAAGGGCTTGCTGTTGGGGTGGCTTTTGGTGCTGTAGCCGCAGATCTGCCATCGGCTACGATTGGTGGTGCTATTGCCCTTGCAATAGGTATCGGCATTCAGAATTTTCCTGAAGGTACCGCTGTCTCCATGCCGCTAAGGCGTGAGGGCATGAGCAAGAAGAAGAGTTTTATGATGGGACAGGCTTCGGGGATAGTGGAGCCAATTGCCGGTGTTTTTGGTGCTTATTTCGTCTTAAAAATGCAAAATATTTTACCATATGCCCTCTGTTTTGCCGCAGGTGCAATGATCTTTGTCGTTGTAGAAGAACTTATTCCAGAATCACAACGGAATTATAAGAATATCGACTTTGTAACCATGGCAACTATGGTCGGTTTTTCCGTTATGATGATGCTTGATGTTGCCTTGGGGTGATTAGTCCCCCTCCCTTATTGTCCAGCGATATAGTTGTTTTAGGGGCAGAGATTAGATGTATATACCGCCGTGTTACGAGTTATGGGTGCGGTTTGTAGGTGACAGAAATTGTAGAGTCAACTATCCTTCGTATTCTTTTGGCTTGTTGTCGGGTTTGCTTCTGCTCGTAATAAGTATTTTGTGTTTGATAACGCTACATTGGGCTGGAAAATAAGGAAGAAAATGAGCGAAGAACAGATATGTAAAAAGCACGGAGATGTCTCCGTATGGATAACCTGTAAACATGTGGGAGAGGGGAGCGCTGATACGGTCATCTTTAGTGAAAATAAAGATGCCCTTTGTTTCGAATGTGCCCGTAATTTCGACAATCTTACAGAGCTAGATGTGGTATCTATGTGTGAAGAATGTCTCAAAGATTTCACTGCAAAGTTGATGATAGGCAGCCAAACCTTTGCTAATCTTAACAATCGGATTATGGGGATTGAGCACCTTAAAAAAAAGTAACTCATCAGCCGCAGTTCCCTCACGTTCATTGTGGTCTTCGCCGGTAGGTTTTGTAAGCCTCAAAGTATATAGTGGACGGCTTTGAAGTACTGATGACTCGTTACCGTCGGTGATTCTGGTGCAACTCTATGCCCCCAAATGAGGCCGAAGAGTAAGGTTCACAAATGAAAAAAAAGAACATTCTGATAATCTACCATTCCCAAGGTGGCACTATGGAGGCCTTGGCAAGGCGCTTGGCCAAGGGGGCGGGAAAAGAGGAGAATGTCAGCGTAACATTTAAAAAAGCGGTGGATGCCTGCCTTGAAGATTTGTTGAATTGCAGCGGTATAGCCATCGGATCTCCTGAATATTTTGGCACGATGGCAGGGATGATCAAAGATTTTTTTGATCGAACCTATGATGCCGCACAGGCTCAAACTATTGGACTTCCATACATTGTTTTTGTCTCTGCTGGAAATGATGGTAGAGGGGCTATCACTCAAATTGAACGGATTGCTGCGGGCTATAAATGGAAAAAAGTACAAGAAGCTATTAGAGTTGTTGGCGTGCCAACGGAAGAAGATTTTGTTGGGGTGGAGGATCTTGGGCACGCCCTTGCTGCTGGTATTGATTTTGGTATTTTCTAAACGCCCATCTCCGCTGTATTGCAACATTTAAGCAAAGAAATCATCTACCATGACCACAAATGATTCTGCCAGTCTCCTGGCAGTGGTGACCGAGGCAGGGTAATAGAAATACCATGCCCCCGCTTGTGTCGTATCTTTGTGTGATTGTTACATGCCTTCCTAGAGAAAAGTCGTCAAGGCAGCTTTGCCATATTTGTGTCTCTCTTTAACCCTATCAGTTAGGTGTGGTGGGGCTTCAAGTGAAAGATCAACTATGCCCCATTCTACAAGGCCTTAAAAGGTGCTTATTTTGCTGTTCCCCAGTCGTACCTCCGTTTGAGAAACTCGAGTGTCAGAGTTGTTTCTATCTTCGTTACACCTTCAATTTCCGAAATTTTGTTCAAAATGAGTGTGTTGAATTCGTCAAGATCTTTGGCGATGAACTCGGCATCTATACCTGTTGTTCCACCGGTGGTGGCGACAATAAACCAGAGCATGTCTATCGCTTTGAGGTGTTCTACCACCTGATCCATTCTGCTGAGATCGACGCTAATACGTAAATGGCCAACAATATTGAAACCAAGCTTTATAGGATTGCTTACAGCAACGATCTGAATTATTTCATTTTTAATGAGCCTGTTTAAGCGGCTTCTGACCGTTCCCTCGGAGACCTTAATCTTTTTGGCGATATCTATATTGGATATCCTGCCGTCTTTCTGTAGCAGACTGATGAGGTCACAGTCTATTCTATCTAGTGGTTTGCTCGGTTTAGTCATTAAAAGTCCTGCCTGTAGGTCCTGGTTGCTGGCTCTGATTATTGTACGCTGTATGGGCGATAATATGTAGGGTGTGTGGCTACATATTAACATTAAACGCAGTATTTGTCTATTTGAATAACATTAAACGTCATATGGTTGTAGGTAATATGCGATATATGTAGGAAACCCCTTGACACGTGTCAAGCCTTGATCTATCCTGCTGAAACTACGAAAAATGAAGTTCCTATTCTCTTAATATAGATAAATCGTAGCGCTATCGCCGTCTAGTGGGCCTGCTGGCATACTGTTTTGTGCATGGCATAGGAGAGAGTAGATTAAAGCGTAAAAATGGATTTTTATAGTTTAGGCCTCGGTCTGAACAGTGGTTCGTTATGAGCAATCGATGGGAGAGATACAATGGCTATTAGAGTAATGAAAAATTACATAAATGGTGAGTGGCTTGATTCAGATACCGAGACCTTTGGTGATATCTGGAATCCGGTGTTGGGCAAAAAAATTGCCTCTGTACCCTATGGAAACAGGGTGGATGTCGATCGAGCTGTACAGGCAGCTGCCGCAGCCTATCCTGAATGGCGGCAAACCCCACCTCTTGCCAGAGCGAGACTCCTCTTCAGGCTTAAGGACGCTTTTGAAGAAGCGTTTGAAGAAATTGCACGGATTCTTACCACCGAGCAGGGAAAGGCTATAGACGAATCCAGAGGGGAAGTTCGGCGGATGATCGAAAATATCGAACATGCCACCGGTGTTACTACTATGATGACAGGCTACTGCCTGGAAGATATAGCAAGGGGCATTGATTCTTCATTGTATCGCCAGCCCATGGGGGTGTTCGCCTGTGTTGCCCCCTATAATTTTCCAGCCATGGTTCCCTGGTGGTTTATTCCCTATGCACTGGTTACTGGTAACACCTATGTTCTCAAGCCATCGGAACAGGTGCCTATGACTCAGAGTCGTATCTTTGAGGTTATCGACGAAGTGGGCTTTCCTGATGGTGTGATTAACATGGTTCACGGTTCCCATGATGTTGTCAATGCAATCCTGGACCATCCAGATATCCAAGGAGTCTCATTTGTTGGTTCAACCCCCACAGCTCGATATATTTATGAACGATGTGGGGCAACGGGGAAACGGGTTCAGTCTCTTGGTGGGGCAAAGAATATTGTAGCTATCATGCCAGATGCGAACGTAGATGCCGGCATGCCCTCTTTGATAACTTCGTTCTTTGGTTGCGCTGGTCAGCGTTGTCTCTCCGGTTCGATCCTCGCTCCTGTTGGTGGGGATATGGATGGTTTTATAGATAAATTTGTGGCAAGTGCTAAGGCCATGAAGGTGGGAAATGGATTAGATGAGAGCACGGCTATGGGGCCTTTGGTAAGCAAGACGCATCGGGAGCGTGTACTTGTTTACATAGAAAAGGGCCTGGAAGAAGGGGCGGACCTTATCCTGGATGGTCGCAACGTTACGGTAGAAGGCTATCCCCAAGGTTTTTTTGTAGGACCAACTATTTTTGATAATGTTACGCCGGATATGACTATAGCCAGGGAAGAGATTTTCGGACCGGTGGTGAGTATTATTCGTTCGAAGAGTCTCGACGATGTTATTGAGCTGATTAACACCAGAGATTTTGCCAATGCAGCCTGTATTTATACCCAGAATGCCAAGGCAGTACGTGATATGAGATATAAAGCTGCTCCCGGTATGATTGGGGTTAATATTGGTATTGCCGCACCAATGGGATTTTTTCCTTTTGGGGGCTCTGGTAATTCTATGTTTGGTGATATTAAAGGCCATGGTCGGGAAAGTTTTCAATTCTTCACCGATACTAAAGTGATTATTGAAAGATACTTTTAATGTAACTTTTCAGCGTACTCAAAAAGACGTGCCAAGGTTTTTATCTCGCTGGTTCCTCCGTGCTTTAAGATCCCCCGTGAACGGATTTGAAGCACGGAGAAACCGTTAAAGGCGGTGGTTCAACCCATAGTGGCGAGTCATTAAAAGAGTCAGGTTTAAGCGGGTAAACAGTGAGCTTAGATCTATACGCTGTGCTTTACAATGATTTGAATTTGTTAAGTAGTCTGTTCTAAATTGAAGCATTAATTAACCCGATTTGTAGGAAAGAGGTGGTTATGTCACTGATAAATTTTGGCAGTATTCTCGGATTTGCCGAGGAGATAGAAAGGCAAAACATGACATTCTTTGCCCAGGCATCTGTTAATCAAGCCTGCGTCCAAGATAATGCCATGTTTCAGAGCATGGAAAAAAGTGCCAAGAAGAGAGTAGGGGAGGTTCTGCGCATAAGGAGAGAGAATGTTTCGGAGATGATCCTAGAGACATTTGCTGAACTTCAACGTGATCCCTTTATTGTCGCAACGGAAGATGCTTCGACCCTTGAACCTGATCTTGTCATTGATAGGGCTCATGATTTGTTGGCGCGATCCGTCGAGTATTATGAGAAGGCTGCTACTAAGTTGAAAGGTCAGGCTGATGTTGCTATGGCCTTGAAAAACTTAGCAAAAAAACATAAGAAAGAACAAAACAAACTGACAGCATATTGCCTATGAAAATCCGTGAGGCCCAAAAAAATATGAGCAGTATTTTCAGGTTGAAGTCGTAATGTTCAAAGCTATGGGGGGGGGGCACTTAGTGTGCCGATCATATCTCAACGGTAAGGTGCAAAAGTTTCAACATTGGCGAGTAAGGCGGGGATACTTTTACATCTTTTCTTCTGTCGCTGGCCAGTGATACTGGAGAAATGAGAATAGACCACAGAGCTCAGAGCTATACAGCTAACCTCTGTAATCGTTTCTCTAAACAAAATACACTCAGTCATAAATCTTGATAGCGTATACCAGAGGTAGAAGGCTGGGCATCATCCTAAGATAAGGATAAGATTATGGGAAAAACTGATTGGCTTGAATACGATGTGGAGGAAATAGTCAAGGGTGATAAGGACTGTCTCTGGCACCATATGAAACCTCATAGTGTGTTTGAGTCACAGGAGCAGATGGTCATAGTGGCGGGGGATGGTATAGAGGTTACAGACATAAGAGGACGTACATTCATCGATGTTACTTCCGGTGGGGTTTGGAGTATTATGGTTGGCTACGGTCGTGAATCGATCGCCAAAGCTGTCTATGATCAACTCGTTAAAATGCCTTATTTTGCAGGAACATATGGCAATATACCCGCCATTAAGTTTGCTCAAAAACTTCTAGAAAAACTCCCTTCAATGGGCAAGGTTTACTTCTCTAATTCAGGCTCAGAAGCCAACGAAAAAGCTTTTAAGCTTGTGCGGCAAGCCTCCCGTATTGTCCCAGAGCGGGCAGGTAAATATAAGATTCTATTCCGTGACAGAGATTATCATGGCACCACTCTAGGGGCGATGAGTGCCTCCGGACAGATTCAGCGTAAGAGAGATTATGGGCCTCTGCTTGAAGGCTTTATCGAGTTTCCTCACTGTTGTTGCTATCGCTGTCCTTTTGCTAAGGTCTATCCAGGGTGTAATATCGAGTGTGCCCATGCCATTGAAGATGTCATTACAAGAGAAGGCGCGGATACTATTGGAGGGCTCATCGTTGAGCCGGTTACTGCGGGTGGTGGTATTATTCCCCCGGTCAAAGAGTATTTTCCCATCGTTGAAGCTATCTGTAAAAAACATGCTATCTGGCTGATAATGGATGAAGTAGTTTGTGGATTTGGCAGGACAGGTCGCTTCTGGGGGCACGAGCAATATGGTGTGGATCCTGATATTGTCACCATGGCAAAAGGCCTGGCCAGTTCTTATGAACCTCTTTCTGCCACAGTTGTTAAGCAATATATATACGATCATTTTTTAGGTGATGCCACCGATGAAGAAAAACGCCTTAACTACTTTCGTGACATTAGTACCTATGGCGGATGTACAGGGCCCATGGCTGCGGCTCTAGAGTCGACCAGAATAATAGAGGATGAAAACCTCGTTGAAAATAGTAAAATTGTAGGTGCATACCTATTTGAAAAACTGTGTGAATTAAAGGGATTGCCTCTTGTTGGTGACGTTCGTGGCGTTGGTCTTTTTGTAGGGATCGAATTTGTACGCGACAAGACAACTAAAGAGCCTGTTTCGGACGCCGAGATGGCAACCATTATGGGTAATCTTTTCGCTGAAGGGGTTATCGCAGGGAGAACCAACAGCAGTTTTGACGGTCTCAATAATGTTATGAATTTCGCACCATCCTTGATTATAACAAAAGAACAGGTTGATCACGTTGTTGCAGCGGTTCGCAGGTCTATAGAAAAGGGAATTTGATCAAGATTTCATGTGATTACTCTGGCAGTTTTTACTAAAGCCGAAGTAGTCACTTCTCTCGTTAAGCGGCGTAATTGATGCGACTTTGAGTGATTGTTAAAGTCAGATGGCGCTGGATGAATGGTGTCTAGAAGCTGCATCTCAAGGTGAGGCGTATGCCTGAGCACAAAAAATAACCACGTTCTACCTTTATTTGTTCTTGCACGTGCCCCAAAATAACTCTTGTCTGTTCTGGCGGCCTAGGCTCCATAGAATGAGCAATGTACATCCTATAGCAATGCCAATAAGGTTGTATGCGATATCAGCAAAAGAAAATTGTCGGGTGAGAGTCAATAGCTGTAAGAACTCAATAGTGCAAGCTATGCTAAAAACTAAGCTAAAACTGATGATGACTCCCAACTTGTAAAATATACTGATAAAAGAAAATAATGTGCAATAAGCAAGAATATGTCCGATATTGGAAATAAGAATAACCCGTGTTTGGGTCCAGTCAGAAGATATTCCCAGTAGCATTCCCGTTTGATTGTAAATGGCTGCAATGGTCGAGTCATTAAATAATGCAAAGAAACAAATTATTAAAATGATAGCCACTAAAGAAGTAAACTTTATCATTGTTTACGGAACCCAAATCGTTGGGCAAGTACCATGCCGATAAAAATTGGGTTTGAGATGAAATTACGTCGGAATAATCTGCGCGGTTCCTGTAGCAGGCGTGGCAGCCATTCAAGACCCATTCGCTGGAAAATAGGGTGGGAACGTTTGACATTACCGGCATAAAAGTCAAATACGGCACCAATGGCTCCCATAAATCGTACATCGAGTTTATGCCTATGTTCATAAAGCCATTTTTCCTGTTTGGGGGCTGTCATTCCCACCCATAGAACGTCCGGATTTTGACTGTTTACAGCATCAATCATCTGCTGACTCTCCTCTTCACTGAACTCTGCTTTGTACGGTGGTGAATATGAACCTGCAAAGGTGATATTGGGGAATTCCATCGTCATCTTTTGTTGAATAGTGGCAAGTGTCTGCTCCGTTGATCCGAGAAAAAAGCAACTCTTGCCTCCTGATTCATTCAATGCCTTATTCAACCCTTGGAAAATATCACTTCCTGTTACCCGCTTATGAATTGAACCACCAAATATTTGTGAGGCAAGGACTATCCCGGTTCCATCTGGTGTGACGAGGTCACTGGTGTGAAGAACTTTCTGAAAGAAGGGATCGCGGCGGGCTTCGACCAGCGAATGTGGGTTTGCGCAAACAAAGATCTTTCCTTTGGCTTTATCGTCTATCCATGTGATAATTTTTTTAACACAATCGCTTGTGCCCATTGTTGTGACAGAATAACCGAGGATGTTTTCGTTATTTTTCATAGGAGTTGCAATCTCTTCTTGTTTGTGTCTGTTAAAGAACAAAAAGTATACGATTTTAAAAGCGTTGGATCTTGCCGGGGATGAATTCGGTTGTATATCTTTTTCGGCATGGGGCCAAGTTTATCATGTGTCTTGGTTCATGTTGTACCCGGTTGTTTATGGAGCGGAACATTTAAACGTTGCCTTCATTTAAAAGTTATGCCGTAGTTGGGGTTTTGCAACAGGTAAACAAAAATGCACTGTATGGTAGTGTACGTATTTCGTCAAGAATTCTGGCTAATTGTTCGAGCTTTTTGGTAGGCATCGATCAACCTATTGTAATAGGTGTCGGGTGTGTATTCTTGCAATGCCTTCTTTCTTCCTGCAACGCCCATTTCTCGGCATAACTTGGGATTATCCCAAAGGTAGTTGATTTTTTTTGCAAGATCTTGGGTATTGCCAGCTTCATATAGCAATCCGGTAATACCGTCATCAACAATTTCAGCAATACCGCCTATACGCGAGGCAATAACGGGTCGTCCTCGCAACATTGCTTCAACTAAAACCATTGGGAACCCCTCATACCAAATGCTGCACAGGACAATAAGTCGGCTCTGTAGCATAAATTGACTAACCTTGTCGTATGGCATATGACCTTGAAAAGAAAAATTATCCGGGGCCTCCGTTACAAGTTCGGATGCTTTCTCATATCTACCTGCGGCCTTGAACTTGATATGTGGGTTGGTTGCTGCAACCTCAAGAAGATGATCCACACCTTTTTCTGGGCTAATTCTACCAATGAACCCAATGTAGTCTCCAAGGGTGGTTGAGTTCTCTTCTGAGATCGGTTGGCTCATATTTGGTATAATCGTAATTCTTTCTATGGGGTAGCCTTCTTTGACGAGTTTCTTTTGTTGAAAAACCGTTAAGGCGGCAAAACAGTGAATACCGTGTAAATACGATTTTCTTTTCCGAGCTACAAAGTTACGTAGAGCGTAACCGAGGCTTTTACTGAAACTGCCCTCACAGTTATTGAAAACACAAAAATACTCTTTTCCTCCAGAACATTTTTCGCAAATCTCTCCATTGACCATAAATAAGCCATTGGGACAGATAAGCCGATAATTATGTACTGTCATAACAACCGGTATGCTGATTTTTTGACAGACATGGAGTATTGCCGGTGAAATGAGAGGGAAAAGGTTGTGGATGTGAATGATGTCCGGTTTGTGCTGTAGCAGAAAATTTCGAAACGAGCGCACTGAAAAGGGGTTGTAAATTCCACTGCAGAAAGCTTGCAACTGGCCTAAAAACTTTCTGTCGATTTCAGTGCTGCTACGTACGAATCTGCAAACAGAGTGACCATGGCTCTCAAGCAACTGAATTTGAGCGGCAACAACAGCTTCTTCACCACTGAATATTCCGTATTCGTTATGGACTAGACATATTTTCATAGTTCTATCTCTTGTTTCTTAAAAGAAAACGCTCAATATGTACTCATTACCTTCTTGTACAAGATATTAACTTGCTCTGCCTTTTTGTCCCATGAAAAATCACCTGCACGTGCCAACGCACCATGTGCAAGCTCTTGGCGCCATGGTTCATCGGCCCATATTTGGGAAATGGTTTTAGATATATCTATTGCCACCTGTTTTGGTGAGGTAACTGGGATTGTAATCCCGCATGAGGGGGTGACCACATGGGAAAAACCGCAATGATCTAGACAAATTATTGGTAACCCCAGGGCAAGAGCCTCAATGGTTACCGTTGAGGTAAGATCTCGCAAGCTGGTAATAAGCAGGATATGGCCGGTTTGCATAATGTTCAAGGCCTCTTGACGCGGTAGCCAGCCATAAAATCTGCAGCGCTTATTGATACCTAACTGGATTGCTCTTTGTTTCCACTCCTCCGTTTTTTCACCTTTGCCAAGAATGTTCAGCTGCCATTTTACGTCATTCCCAAGAAGGCTCAGTCCTTTTAATGCTAGGTTGAGAGCTTTTCGTGGTATATGCACCCCAGTCCAGACAATTTGTAACGTAGTATTTTTTCCCCTGAGTGTAGGTTGGGCTCGGATTGGGCAGGGTAAGCCGACTTCTGTTATCATGGTACTTTTACAACCCCAGATACGTAATGCTTTGTGCTGGTTTTCAAGGGTAGCGCAAATTAGACCATGCTTTGCTTTCTGGGCCGCCACCCTTGGGCGTTTAAGGAAGTGGGAGTGAAAGAAATTTATACAGTTGTATGCCAGATAATACATTACTCCTTTTATGCCAACAACAGGTAAGAAACGGAGTGGAAAGTACCCCATACCGCCAATTGGCCCCCAGACAAAGGGGATTTTCAATTTCCACAGATAGCCGGGTTCTCTAAAGCCGACCATGGTAAGTTGGTGAGCCACATCAAAATGAATTTCTTTATGTAGCTGTAAGGCTTTCTCGTATGCCTGTAGGTGCCATTTTTTATAATACCAGTAATAGGATGGTGGCCATATTTTACGTAATAGTGGATTGCTTTGTTTCTGAATTATGAAAAAATGAACTTTGGCCGCAAAATCAGGGTTATTTTCTAAATATCTTTCAATTTCATCCTGAAATCCTCCTTGTTCAGTTAAAATCCATAAATCATGATGTGCAGCTAATGCGTGAATAAAGCCCCAGCCAACCCCAGGTTCTGAGCCTCTATTTGGACTGCAGGCATAGGCGGAGATTAGTATTTTAAGGCGCTTAGCCATGTTCTACCTCTAAAATAGTTGATATCTCAAGTAGTTTTGGATGGGGATTTCGCAAATATTCAAGGGTAAGCCATATCTGTAATGAAAGATCAATATTAACGTCTTCTGGCAATGTCGCTCTCTTTTTCAGCGTCAAACAGGCCGTGTTTATATCTTGTATGATTGTCTCAGCACCATGCCATGGACCTAGCAGTATTGCCTGACGAATGATAAAGTGGAAAATATCGGTAAAGACGAGACCGTCACTGATACTGTCTTCCCAATCCCAGAGTAATAATTTGTTTGCTTGAAGAGCAATGTTCCAAGGGGCGAAATCTCCATGCACCCGGTGGCAAAGGAATGTACGTTTTTGGAAATTGGAGCTGAATAATTTTTTTATAATTCTTTCAATCTCTTTTGGCACTTTAATTTCTTTCTGCTCGCAATACTGTTTTATGAGTCTACAATACGTTGTTTGAGAAAATTGTAGGAGCGAACTGTCCAATTTTGTGAGGGAACTGAGGCATGAGAAATGCGGCTCTGTAAGTTCGGAACTCTGGTTTTTATTGTCTCTTGGTAAACAACTTTGTATCTGGACGAGGTATCCGTTCCACTCTTTTTCCAAGAGTAGTTTTGGTACATATGTATTGCACATCGTAGAATTGGATATGTTTTGAAGTGCGATGCTTTCAGAGAGAATGGCATTTTTGCCCTCTTCTGTGTCAGCGATTTTCACAACTAAGTCGGGATGATTTTCAAGAAGAATAAGACCTGTAACCTTTCGTTGGATTGAGTTTGAACCGCAATATAGAATAATATCATTCACAACGAGCTGCAATTGTTCACTCAACCAGCCTAACAGATAGTCATTTTTTGCAATTTTACCTTTGGTAATAATAGTTATGCAATTCGTTTTAAGATGTCTGGTCATTCCAATGTTACTCAGCATAGTAGCAAGTTGGATAGCAACTCTTGCGTGTAGAGTACCAGGTGTGTGAAAGTGTAAGCCTTTGTTACGGGTATTACAGTTGCTAATGGGATAAAAAATTCTTGGAATTTCTGGTGGTAACGCGCCATATTCTGAAATTGTGTAATCCTTGAAATGCAAAGCTGTAGGGCAGGTGTCAGTGAATATCAGGACAGAATCGGCTTTTAGCAGTGAAGTATGGGCTTTGGCGAATTCGTCATGCTCCACCAGCGAGAGTTTGCCAAGAATAATCAGATCGTAACTTCTCTTGAGCTGGGGGATACCCTTTGTGAGTTTCACCAGACGGTTGCTTAGTTGGGTGGGAATATCATTGGGCTCTAATGTGTCTAAAGAAGTGTTGTGATCAATTCTAGTCCATGTTCTGGCGAGGCTTATCAATTGACTGGCTTGTAAACCTAATGCTAGTGTTCTGCTGTTTTGGTGGTGGGGAAGAAGTACTTTCCATGTTGCGTTGCGTTCATCCAGCATTTGTTACAAAACCCATGAAATTATTTAAAAGTGTAGCCCATGTTGCCGTAATAATTTTTACTATAGCAAGTAAATGGCGATCTTCTATGTATTACTTATGATCTTAACTTTTGCAGCGCTTGTTGTAGTGTTACAGGAGCTCCGTATTGTTCGTTTGATAATGGAGGTCTTTGGCAAAATTAGCCATTACAATTTTGTTATCCATTTTTTCAACTCTTATGCGTGCCATTTGACCCATATTCTTTAAATCACACTTGTCTGATAAGGCATATTGTAGAACTTGGGTCATTTCTTTGATATTGTGTGGATCGACAATCCAGCCAGTTTTATCGACGGTGATTAATTCTCGTGCACCGTTGTAATTGGTGGTAATTGCAGGGCAGCCGCATGCCATAGCTTCAAGTACTGTTAGACTGAAAAGATCTTGTAATGTTGGCAGTATAAATAGGTCACTATTCTGGAGCTCTGTAACTATCTGGGTGTAATTAATTTGTCCTTTTAACATTATTCCATCTAAACCATTGTTCTGGATAAATAAGTTAATGTCTTCTTCGAGTGGACCTGAGCCGACAATGATGAGTTCTGTTTCTAGGAGAGTTTTTGCGGATAGTTGTTGCCAAGCTTCAAGCAAAAGCATAATTCCCTTGCCTGATATTAGACGACCAACAAAGATTACCTTTGTTTTTTGTTGCTCTGGTGATGCCATAGTTAGGGGCCGGAATGTTTCCATGTCTAGGCTCCAAGAACTTCGTCTAATATTATCAGAAATACCACTGTTGTGTAGGAATGCTAGAGCGTCGTTGCTGTAAGGAAAAAAGAGATCACATTGCCTATATGCCCAAGCTTTAAAATGCTTAACGGGTCCATCTGAATTGCGTCTGGCGTGAGGTGTATCTTCTACAATTAGTGCTATTTTGAAATTTAATAATAATCTTAAAGGCAACGTGATAAGAATTTGGGTAGCATTGCAGAGCACTACTATATCAGGGCGAATTTTCCATAATACAAAAAAAAGTCGAAAAGGTATAGAGCGTCTTCCTTGTATTATAAAATTTAAGTCATGACTTGTTGCTGTTGATTTCAAAATGGTGCTTTGAAGAATGTACGTTTTTACTCCGTCGATCTTTTGTACCTGCTGCTCTGGATGATCGTCTCGCAGCGCTTGGTCTAAACATAACGATACATCAAGTGTTTTGTGTGTCACAAGAGCTTTAAGTCTACTGTGCCAATATGGAGATAGGCTTGGTAGTACAATACATGTTTTTAATCGTGACATTGGTTTATTTTACCTTTGAAAGTGATTCCTTTTTTTTGGGGTACTTGGGCTAATGTAAAGCCGAAGAAGAATAATATAAAGACATTCATTGTAAGCATATTATCAGTCGCAAAAAATGTATCTATGGTCAGTCCAGACAAAATACGTTGGCTAAATAAAACTAAAGTGATAATAGCTAAGTTTCGAGCAAATGGGGAGCTACGTTTGTTGTTGGCTAACGAGAAGAGATAATGTAATAATAAAATCAACCAAACAATGAGTAAACTTAATCCAATAAGACCTAACTCAACCCAAGTATGCATGAAGGTGTTATGTCCGTACCCCATACTGCCATAGCCTTTAACGGACAGTAGGCGGTAGCCGTTAACACCAAAACCGAATAAGTTCTTTTCAGGGTTATCAAAAAGATAGCGTTGGGCTATTCCCCAGTGAATTTGTCTATAGTTTAGTGTCCCATCGGTTGTACCGTGGTATTGGCCTATAAAATTAGTATTGACCAATCGTGTTAAGCCCGGAATTTCTACAGTATCACCAAAAGCAAACCAGCTAATTGAAATAATAACAAGAAACACGGGGATCACCTTCTTAACGAGAAAGCGTATCAATATAGATTTTGGGAAAATGAGCGCCCAAGCAAAACAAATAAGAATAGTGATAGAATCTGTACGAGAGCCGGAGTTAATCAACGCTGTTGAAGCCATAGTGAATAATAATATGGCCTTATATTTCCATTTAGCGTATCCCGCAAGTAGTAATGAGAGCAGGATACCTACAGATGCTATAAAGCCGATTGATGCAGAATTATTACCTAAATAACTTCTGTAGATACCTTTAATAAAATAGCTAGATTGATAGACACTACTATGTCCAGTTTCTACGAGTCCCGATAAATCTATTACTGAAAACTGATGAAGTACTGCAAAAAACAGATAAAAGAGAAGAACCCACCCAAATTTTATTAATAACCTGACTTGGTCTTTTTTGCGTAATCTTTGGCAAAAAAAGATCAGTAGGAAGACGAAGGTGAACCAACGTATTATCCCATACATGAGGAACTTATTGTAATAGCCGTAATCATCTGTAATTAATGCAACACCTGTTCTCAATATTGCGTATAAAGCTAACAATAAAAATGTTTTATAAACTAGTTTTGATTTGAGACTAGATTGTAATTGATGACGATATTTTAAGCCAAAATTGACTAGGGCAACTGCCAATCCAATATCAACTGGGAAAATGCCGGCAGTAGCAGAATTGCCTAACATTACCAAGGGGATGTTCCAAAGTGAGAGCGTTAACAGGACAGTTATTGCGGTTGAAACTTTTTTGGTCCTTATAATAATAATTAAGGCCAGTACTGAGAATGTAAATCCTAAGTAATGTAACATTAGTAAGGCTATTTATTGTTGAATTTGTCAATTGTTGATAAATAAAAGTTAAGTTGCTCATCCATTACAATTGAGGTGTCGAAGTTGTTTTTGATTGTCTGTTGGGCGTTTTTTCTAACACAGTTTTGTTTGTTCTGAGGGAGTAGGAGCACTTGGTGTATTTTATTTGCTAAATTCTCTGGCGAGTGGGGCTCGACTAAAAAACCATTTTCCCCTTCTACTATTATTTCACTCATGCCGCCCGCAGTACTTCCAAGAACTAGACCAGAGGTTGCCATAGATTCTATAACCACTAAGCCAAATGATTCCCACCATGAAGGAAAAACATTTAGATCGGCACTTTTATAAAAATGTGGCAGCTTGCTACGAGGAATAGGTCCTAGCAGGGTAAGCCAGGAATTATAAGCATTAATTTTGGCTTCTTTCGCTAATGTTCTACCAAGGGATCCCCATTTTCCAGCAATTGTTAAGGCGATCTCTATACCTTCTTTTCTTAATATCTGTACTGCTCTTACTAGGTCCCCATACCCTTTACCTTCGGTTACACTTCCTGCGGAGAAAATTTGATATTTAGCAGGTTTAGTGAATGGGTTATGTGTGTTAATGATTGCATTTTTGAGGTCAGTTTGTATTTGCTTGAATTCTACAGAATTAGGGACAACATAGACCAATGAGGGCGATATTTGTGCGAATTCTGCTTCTAGGGTAGCTAAAATTCTGCTACATGAAAAAATTCTCGTGGCTTTCTTTATGCCTGATATTTCTGATCGCCCTAACCAATACTTCATGGGCGATTTAAAAAAAGAAACCGCTTTACCTGTTACATTATCAATAAACCCCGATCCGTGCAGACGCACTACCCAAGGAATAAGAGGTTGTCTTTTTGACCAGACTAAGTATTCATTTCCATATTCGGCAAATTCGACAATATCAATATCGTGATCTTTGATCAGTTCATTGAGACAGGACGATATCTTTTTACGATAGCTTCGGTAGTGTACGATACGACGGTAGTGTGAGTAAAGTTTGCTGAAAAATGATGGTGTGTCACACACATAAAAATCACTTTGAGGAAGTCGTATGACGTGGATGTTTCCGTCATTATACTCTTCGGTTTCGTGGATATTATCTGAGGCAGCAATGATATGTATCTTATGACCGTTTTTTGCCAAATACGTTGCTGTTTCATAAATGTAAGAAGCAATACCACCTATTCTTTGGGATGGAGGGTACTCTCTAGAAACGAAAGCAATATTTAGCTTAACTGTGCCCGTCGATATATTGGATTGTTGGTTAGGTGTCATGGGGGAGTCCCTTGTTTACTATTTTCCACATCAAAATAAACACGACTATCTCAGCTAAAGTTTGTCCAATAATGGCTCCTATCTCAGCAAAATTGATAAACAGCAGAGTCACAAGGCCAAGCGCTAGAATAGCGGCGATAGCATTTATTATGGCTTGAATTCGAAATTGCTTGTTAGCGATAATGATTAATTCCTGCCCTGATTTAAGTGTGGTAATGCAATTATAAATTGACCACCAAAAGACAAGCCAAAATAATGATTGATACTTCGTTCCGACAACAAGACTAGAGATATGTTGGAAGGATGCTAATACCACAACAGAATAAATAACCACTGCTCCGAACATAATCATTGAAAAAAATAGACCTATTCGACGTCCTTGTCTTGGGTCTGTTGCTCTCGCATTGGCAATGCGTGGTAAAAAAACCTGCCCTAATGCGGGCATCAACATTGTGGCTGGTGTAATAAAAATCCTAGCGGCATTTAGACGCGCGACTCCTGCTGGCCCCATAAACGATGCGACAATCAAAGTGTATGCTTGGCTTCGTACTGAAATGATAATATGAGCTAATACTGACCATTTCCCGCCATGGAAGAGTTCTCTTGCGTCGTTCAGTAATTCGGGTCTTGTTATGCTTTTTAAGGGTAATCCTGATAATAAAAAGCCAATGAATGCTGCAAACGCTTGGGCAGCTGAAACAGCGATAAGAGAATCAGTTGCTGTAATGTTGTTTTCCGTTGTTGATAAGAAAAACCCTATAGCACAGAGTGCTAAGGCTAACGAAATATTTACCACCAATGCTCTTTTCTCTTTGTAAAGACTATATGCGTGACGAATAAAAAAATCTTTAAGTAGATAAGTGGCTGCTAATGATGTAATTGCCAGCCCCAAGTCGGAATAGTGGGAGATCGAATAATGACTAATTGAACTTAGTACAATCACTAATAACATTATGAGTGCAGATGCAAGGATATATAGACTCGTAAGTATAAATATTCTTGCTGTGTATGGTAAAAGGTCAGCGGCGAGTTTGTCAGGAATGCGTACAACCATCTGAGTTAAAAAAAGAGCATTGCCGATTCCTGTAAAAAATAAGCTGATTGCGAAACTAATCCCATAAAGTCCAAACTCCACTGGAGACAGAATTCTTACAAGAAACAGGCCTAGGATGAAATTCGTGCCACTACTTACTATTTGATTGAGGAGGCTAATTGAGATAGCTTTACCAAGCTTTTTAGTCGGGTTGCGCATTTTAAGATAAGCGATAAATAATATTATTACTGTATGAGGAGGCCCTTTCCTTTTTGGACGGGCAGTATTTCGTGTAAATACCATGGTCTGGGATTAAATTCAATGCGGTTTGTTGGTGAGGGATTAACAACGGATACATATTGTTGGACTGCTGGTCTTGGTTAGATGAGCCGACAAGATTTAGACTATGCACCTTGGTTATATTTGTTTCGGGACGGACCACAGTAAAAAGCGTTAACATCTACCACAAGCGAGGCCTCTTAACTTTGAAAAAACAATTCTGTCTATTCCTACCAAATGGATGAATATCATTTTCAGTACGACTTGGCTATGGTTTTTTTAAGCTATATGTGCGATTAATCGTTTGTTCGTGGTGTCGCAATACTTCGTAGTTTTCTCAATACAGTAGCGCCTTTTGTTGAAAAAAATAGTTTGACTCGCCCCAGCCGCTTTTTTACTGGTTTGACCGTGTCTTTGTGGCTTTGGCATATCATCCACGCACGTGTGCCCTCGTACTACGATGTTTGATACCTTCTATGTGATTAAGGAAATCGGAACCAGTACCAGCTGTTGTTTGTGCTGCATCCTGATAGCTACGTAGCAAATTATCAGCACACTGCTCGGATGTCGACTGATGGCAATGAAAGTAAAAAGAGGGTGCACCGTAATCTTCACCTCTTAAAATAATAGAGACGATTTCCTTTAATGTGGTTTGTTAGATTTTGGCAAAACTTGAATCGTGGTTTTAGTAGTGCTGATGTTTGGGGCCTAGCCAATGAACAAGTTAAAGAGCTTATTGCCTTCAAGCTGGCTTGAAGGTGAGGGTACCGGCGAAAGGATCAAGGTTCCATGGATTGAGGTCGGTTTTTACAAGGTCCTTTGTGGAATGTGGCCCATCGGGCTTTACGATGCAGAAAATGCGTTTTTGTCGGAAGATGCGGTGATTACATTACTTTCTCGCCACGTTACTCGTGTATAATCATACCTGAAAATGGCAAAAGCATGGTAGAGTAACTCTATCGAAATGTGGCAACCCATCACTCTATTGAGGGGTGCAGTTGATAAGGATGAGATGTCTGCTATATTGATACTTGGTGAGCTACTTTTTGATGCTCGCGTACTCCCGAAGAAACAACCTTGTGTTACCTTCGGTTATTTATCTGGATATGAAAGTCTTTAACCTTGAAATATTCCGGAAAAGGAAAAATCATGTCTACGATTAAAATAGAAAACTTTGACGTAACTGTGGATGCTTTGCCGGGCCACAGTCTGCTTATTTCCCTCGTTAATGCGGAGCAGCCTATCCATACTGTTTGTGGTGGCAAGGCCGGGTGTGGTTGTTGCAGGGTTCGCATTCTTGAGGGTGGCTCAAAGCTCTCTCCGGTAAATGATAACGAACGGAGACGACTTGGGGATGCCAAGATAACGGCTGGCTGGCGACTTGCTTGTCAGACACATATTCTCAGGGATGTTACTATCTATCTGCCTGTCAAAGAAGATCTGGACTCATTTTGTACGAAAAAGTAAGTTATAATCCCCTGGCGTCAAGCAAGGATGGGGCATCATCCTTCCCCATGGTTTTTACTCATACATTCTGACCCAAATGCAATTAAAGGTGTATTATGAACCTTGTAGTACAGGATATAGATGTGTTAGCAGGACTAAGGGTTGAGTGAATCATCTCGCCCCTTTAGGGGAAATGATAGTTTTGGGGGCCTAGGTTAACAAGCTGGGCGAAGGCAGAATTGCCACCGCTCGCTTTTGTTCAATATCAGGTCACTAATGGACTTTTAATCTGCGAGGCTGTTTCGTTGTGCACAAGTCCCCGTGGCGTCAGATTTTTGCCCCCTACGTGAGAAGAAGACCATCGTGTTCTTCCCAGCCCCTTTTTATGGATATTCCACACGTGTACCCGGATGCATAACCAATCTTTAATCATTGATACTACTATTGAGCCCTGTCCCTTATGTGGCGGTAATCAAAATAATCTCTACCATCGGGATGCTGTTCGTCAGTATCGCCAGTGTGGAGCCTGTCATCTTGTCTTTGTTCCACAACAGTTTCATCTTTCTATTGCCAAAGAAAAGAAGGAGTATGATCTGCATGAAAATGACTGTGAGGATGAGGGATATCTCCGATTTCTTTCAAGATTTAGTGATCCCTTTGTGGAAAAGTTGGGAGTCAAACAACAGGGACTGGATTTTGGCTGTGGCCCCGCACCTGCTCTTGCGTCACTTATTGAACAACATGGCCATTCTGTGGCTCTTTATGATATCTTGTATAACGATGACAAGAGTGTGTTGGCCAAGAAATACGACTTTATCTGTGCAACAGAGGTGGTTGAGCATTTCTGTTCTCCAGGAAAAGAGTTTGAGCAGCTATTTGAAATGCTTTTACCTGGCGGTTGGTTGGGGATAATGACCAAAATGGTTCGGGACGAAGCGTCTTTTAAGACATGGCATTATATTCGCGATCTGACCCATGTTGCCTTTTATTGTACAGAGACATTTAGCTATCTCGCAAAGCAATATGGGGCTACGCTGGCTTTTGTAGGCGCTGATGTCATCTTTATGCAAAAGAGCCTGTCAGGTGAGTAGGAAAACAGGGACAAAAGGGGAATAGAATGAAACTCGCAGTGATTTCTGATGTGCATGCTAATGCCTTTGCGTTAGAGGCGGTACTCGCCGATATTACCAAGCGAAGTGTTACTACTCTTGTCAATCTTGGAGATATCTTTTACGGCCCCATAGCTCCGAGGAAAACCTATGACCTGCTTATGGATTTTGAGGAGGATGTGGTTACAATTTGCGGCAATCAGGACCGACAAATATATGAAGCCACGGTGGCTGAAATTGCTGCCAATCCAACTATGGCCATGGTTATTGAGGCGTTACATGGTGAGCCTATGGAGTGGATGTGTTCTCTGCCACCAGAGTTGCAGATTAACAATGATGTCTATCTTTGCCATGGTGCGCCTGGAAATGATCTTAGCTATCTGCTTGAAGATATCCATAGTGGTCATCCTGTTATTCGTGCTGACGAAGAAATTCAACATCTCTTGCAGGGCCAGGACGCATCTCTTATTTTGTGTGGCCATAGCCATTTGCCAAAAATCGTAACTCTTGGCTCAGGACAACTTATTGTCAATCCCGGAAGCGTTGGACTTCCTGCCTATGCAGATGATCTACCTGTTCCCCACTCAATTGAAAACTACTCATCCCACGCATCCTACGCCGTGGTTGAGAAAACCGATGATGGTTGGCTGGTTGAGCATTGTAGCGTCCCCTATGATGTGGCCGCTGCCGTACGCCTATGCCATGGATTGCGAAGAAGCGATTGGGCGGGCTTTATAACAAGCGGCAGGGCGGGTTCGTTGTGAAACAGGGGAGAAGAGCGTTGAAAAGGGTAAGGAAAATAATCTCAGAGGTCAATTTTAGTATATGGAGCAGATATGAATCTTACGGTGCTTGTAGATAACAACACACTCATTGATAGGTATTTTTTGGCTGAACCCGGACTTTCATTTTATCTCAACGATGATGGGCATGAGCTACTTTTTGACCTTGGCTATTCTGATATCTTTTATCAAAATGCTCAAAAAATGGGCTTGAACCTGACCCGAATACAAGATGTAATAATCTCCCATGGTCATCTCGATCATACTTGGGGGCTGGAGCCATATATTCGCAGATTAAACGAAGCTCAGTTTGAAAAAAGGGCATGCGTTCGACCACGACTTGTCGCGCATCCGAAGGCATTTATTAGTGTTACTGGCGACGGAGGTAGTGAGTTTGGCTCTTTAATGTCAGCTGATAAACTAGCAAAGCATTTCGATCTTACCCTTAGTCGAGAGCCGGTGGTAATCACGCCGCGCCTGACATGGTTGGGCGAGATTCCTCGCTTATTTGACTTTGAGAATTTGCTCAGCTTTGGCGTGAAAGACGGTGAAACGTCGGTGGACATGGTGCCCGATGATAGTGCTCTTGTCTATTCTTCTGAGGAGGGCCTGGTTATTATCACCGGTTGTTCCCATGCGGGGATTTGCAATATTGTTGAGTATGCCAAAAAGGTATGTGCTGATGAGCGTGTCGTAGATATAATAGGTGGCTTGCACCTCATGAACCCTGATGCAAAACAATTAAAAGGTACTGTGGCTTATATAGGCGCTCTTGGTCTAGAAAAAATTCATGCCTGTCACTGCACCGATTTGTCGTCAAAGATAGCCCTAGCTGCTGTTGTCAAGGTGGAGGAAGTAGGGGTTGGTCTTGAACTTACTTATAGATGACAGAACAGGCTGGGGCGAAGAACAGGAACGACTGTACCTTCTTACCAAAAGATAAAATAATGGCACATGTTTAGCCACTGATACGAGTGGTTAGCGTCTCAAGCGAAGGTGAAAAGGTATTTATAAATACGCTGGCGACTCTTTAGCAAAAATTGGTTCAGTTACATACCTTAAGGGATTCTTCGTTACTCTGTTTACATGTTTGAAGAATCCTTGTATTTATGTGCCATCTGTTTTTGTTTATGTGGATTGCATGAAGGTCGTTGCTGTTGAATCCATACTATAATAGAGACAAACATATGGTCGAAGTAGGTTGGTAAAAACAAGATCATAAATTTACCCTTTCATGTAATGACTTGTAACGTCTTGATATCTCATTGAAAACGAATGTCGTGATATTGGCTCAGCCTTTTTATAGGAGAAAGAAGCCAATAAATGTTCGAGAGTTTTTATGAGTTGGGGTAGGATGCGGGGATAATTTAAACATTATCAAAGTCAGATTAAATAACAACTGGGTCACGTAATGAACGAAAAAGAACTGCAGAAGCAATTACAGACAAAGGTGAGGAGAAAGCTTGAGCCACTATTTATCAAGTATAAAATGGATTTTGGTGGCATTGATGCAACGTTGAAATGGAAACCTCTTGTTCTTATCATAGGTAACTATTCGTCCGGAAAATCCACCTTGATTAATGAATTTATTGGACAGGATATTCAGCGAACGGGGCAAGCTCCCACCGATGATTCTTTCACCATCATCACTTCTGATGCCGGTTGTGAAGATGTAGAAACTCCAGGGTCAACATTGGTAAATGATCCTAACTTGCCATTTCAGCATTTTAAGGGCTATGGAGAAAAACTGATCTCTCACATTTGCATGAAACAGGTAGCTAGCCCGGTTCTGGACAATCTGGCCATCATTGATAGTCCGGGTATGCTTGATGCTACCAGTGAAAAAGATCGTGGTTACAATTATGCGCAGGTCTTGGGTGAGTTTGCCAAAATGGCAGATCTCATTGTTCTTATGTTTGACCCACACAAGGCTGGAACCATTAGAGAATCCTACGAAATCATTCGTAATACTCTTCCAGAAAAATCAGGCGAGCATCGCATTGTTTTCGTCATGAGTCGAATTGATGAGTGTGATCATCTCAGTGATTTTACTAGGTCCTACGGAACCCTTTGCTGGAATATGTCCCAGATGACTGGCCGCAAAGATATCCCTCATATCTATCTGACCTACGCTCCAGCAGAAGTAAAACCTGGAGATGTAGCTGAAGGTTGGCCACAGGAACGAGCCGAATTGATTGAAAAAATCAAACGGGCATCAGGGTTTAGAATTAATCACATTCTTGAAGATATTGATCGTCAGGTTAATGAGGTTGAAATGGTAGCCGAGACTGTCGCCGCATTTCTTAAGCGTGCCAGTAAGGTGTATTGGAAGTTTGCCAATGTGAGTATTGCTGTTGCTTTGCTCCTCTTCTTTTTTGGCGATGTTATTCTCAATGCGATTACAGGATCCCCAGAAACCACACTGCTCACCTCGATTCGAATGGGGCCCTTTACTCCGTTTGCTTTGATTCTACCGACTTTCTTGGCGGTGTGTAGCTTGATGATCGGTTCTCTGGCTTATAGCAAGATAGCATTTAGACAACTGAAAAAGAAGGCAGTTGCCAATGGTGCCGAATTGCTTGAGCTCGATAATGATTATCGAAAAAATCTTTGGGACAAAATGTCTGGAAAAGCCAAAGAAAACCTGGAAGCTCTCGGACCTTACGATCATTGGCGTGGATATGGTCGTAGTCTGACTAAGATTCAGAATTTTCTTAATAATGATTTGAAAAAATATTATGAGAAGATTGTGACCTGATATTTTATTGGGTACAGGAAGTAAAAAGGGCTGGGAATTTATTTTCCGGCCCTTTTTTATTATCTGCAGTCGCATACTTTTTTCGCCCGTACTTTTTATGAACTGTTCTTCTGTTTTTCAGGCGAGCGACCGGCCCTAAGGCTTGATTTGAGTACCGACTTACTACATATTCGTCTGGATTAAAGTTTGAGATGGAGGTTGTAAAAGATGAAAAAATCAAAGGCAAAAAAGAGTCGAAGTAGAAAAACTGTCAAAGATGTGCTGAAAATATATGGTTTCGGCATTTTCCTTTTTGTGGTGATCATTGCTGTTGCCTATCAATTTGTACAACCTGCACCGCCTAGGGTCTTGACCATTGCCACCGCTTCAGCTGAAGGGGCCTATTATTCTTTTGCCGGCGAGTATAAAGAGCTACTTGCAAAGGAGAAAATTGATCTAAAGGTTGTGAAAACCTCCGGGTCTGTTGAAAATATTCAGTTGCTACAAGCTGGCGAAGTCGATGTTGCTTTCGTTCAGGGGGGTGTTGGGAAGGCTGAGGACTTTCCGGATCTTGTTGGTTTGGCGAGTCTGTATCTAGAGCCGCTCGTGATCTTTGTTCGCAGGGGGATTGAAATAGAGACATTTGCTGATTTTGCAGGCAAAAGGATTGCAATTGGTAAAGAAGGGAGTGGCACACGGCAAATTGTACAACAGCTTCTAGATGACAATAAACTGGATACTCAGGATGCCCTTGAGATCGTCCCGTTAGATGGGGAGGAGGGGGCAAAAGCCCTGCTTGCCGGGGATATAGATGCACTTTTTATGGTGATCAGGGCCGATGCTGACATCGTCCATGAGCTCTTTCTCGATAATGGTGTTGAACTTGTAAGTCTGGCTCGTGCTGAGGCATACAGCCGTTTGCATAAATATCTTTCTCATATCGTGCTTGTTGAGGGCGTCTTAGATATGGCCCGCAATGTACCAGCTAAAGATTATCACCTCATAGCTCCGGCGGCAACGCTTGTTGCTACAACTCATATTCATCCTGCTCTTGTGGATCTTTTGATGCAAGTGATAACGAAGGTGCACGATAAGGCATCTGTTCTTACCGTGGATCAACACTATCCTTCACCTGAAAATCTTGATTTTCCCTTGAGTACAGAGGCCCAGCGGTTTTTTAAACATGGTCCTCCCTTTCTCCAGCGGTACCTGCCTTTCTGGGCAGCGTCTCTTATTGATCGGTTGAAATTCATGATCCTTCCCCTCATTGCTCTCTTGATTCCCTTGATGAAGGTCTTACCGCCAACCTATCGGTGGCGCATCCGTTCTCGAATCTATCGATGGTACGATGAGCTACATGATCTTGATATGCAGCTGAAAAATGATGAAAATATAGCAACTCTAACAGAGGCAATTACGGTGGTTAATGCTATGGAACAGGAGGTGCGGGAGATTGAAGTTCCTCTCTCCTACTCGGAAGAACTCTATAACTTGAGAGTTCACATCGATCTGTTGAGGAGTCAGTTTATAAGGGCCCTTGAGGCGCAACATAAACTGTAGCCGGGTGTCTGCATTTCTAATTGATTAAGGGATGTTTTTGACTAGGGCTGAAGGACTATGGACGACAGGCAAGGCGGGGTTGCCCCCTTGCCTGTTGTTGGTGTGTTGGCTCTTTGCTAAGTGCTTGAGAAGATACTCTTACTTCTGTCCCTCTCGGGCAGAGGCCCGACCTTCCCACGAGGTCAATTTTTACAGTACCTCTTTGTCTCGTGTCTTACTGGCAATAAACAGAGCCTAGGCTCGTTTATTACCAATAAAGTATGGAAGCTGGCACCGGCAGATTTACAGAGCGCAGCGGTCTAGAATGTTACCTTTTCTGAGTTTGCAACGAGTTTGCTAAACTCATCTTTCCAGTACTTTCCACCAAGGGCCTCGGCAAGTAATATTGCCATATGTTTTGGCTCAATGTTTAAGTCACTGTTACGTCCAAGGCCGGATAGGCACGACGGACAGTTGGTGACCATGACAAGTTTGGTGCCGGTCTGGGTCTTTTCTGCAATAGAAGCCCGTTTCCGTTCACGCATGGCATTAGATATGTCAGGTCTGGAAATAGCCATTGTACCGGCTTCAGAGCAGCAGTTTGGTACACTCTCAACGTTATTATAAAATCGACGTAAAAGAGGTACACCTTCACCTTTAAAGGAGTCGTGGCATGGCGTGTGATAGAGTGCTGTCACGTTTTGTTTGGAGCCATAATCCCAGTCACTGTTTTCTAGGACATAGTTGGATATATCATCTATTCCACAGTTAAATATTTCTTCACAGCCTATCTCGTGAAGGGATTCCATGCAGGTTCCACAACTGATGAGGAAGCTGTCGAAAACAAAATGGCCCAGCATCTCTTTAATTTGGCTAAGGATGATGGTATCTCTCAGGGATATTTCACCCGCCATTTTTTTCTTAGCGTTTACCTTTGCTGGAAATCCACAACATAAATAGGGTGGGGGCAGAACTGTACGGATGTTGTTTTTTGCCAGAAGGTAGATTGCCGCAACGGAAATATCAGAGAACATACGTTCGGAGCCGCATCCTGGGAAGTAAAAAACTGTGGACTTCACCTCACCGCTTTCAGGCATAACTATAAGGGCCTCGTTTTCGGAGCATCGGGGCAGTAGTGACGCTAGTTCGTGGCTGGAAACTTCGGCCATGGGAGCCTTAAGCATGTTCAGGGGGCGCCACTTGTTCTCGGTGATTTTAGCCGGTGCCTGTTTGAATAGTTTTGTACCAACCCGTTGCATGGAACTTCCCCATTCCATGACACTTTTTCTGAAAATATTGTTGAAAATCTTATTACGGTTTTGCAGATACATCAGTGATAATCTGGTCGCAGGCGCCGTATGCTTATAGCCAAAGTCACTCAAAATCTCTCTTTCTAGGATAGAGACTTCAGCCGTGTCTATGTCTACAGGGCAGGGGGCCTGGCATTTTCGGCACATGGTGCAGTGATCAGCAATTTCTTCCAAATTTTTAAGCTGATTGAACCTCGGCAAGTGTGAACGCTGCACATCGTAGAGCAGGGCTTCGATCAATGAGCCGATGACCATGTTTTTGTTTCTTGGATGGAAAAAGATATTGGTTCCGGGGAAGTATACACAGCATACCGGCATACATTTGCCACAGCGGATACACTTGGAGATCATGGAGGATAATTTCGCTAGGGAACCATACTGCAAAATCTTAGCTTCAAGCTCAAGAAGATTAAATGACGGTGTGAACACCTTATCTATTATTTTAGGGTCACTCAGCATACCAGGATTCATAACAGCGTCAGGATCAACTTCTTTTCGATATGTTTTGAGTTCACTCAGGCGGCTTTCTTCCAAAAACTTCATTTTAGTGATTCCGATGCCATGTTCACCGCTGACAACACCGCCGAGTTCAACGGCCTTTTTCATCACATCTTCAGCCGTTTTTTCCGCCCGTTTCATCATTACACGGTCATTGGAAAAAACAGGGATGTTAACGTGGTTATTGCCATCCCCCGCATGCATATGGGTGGCAATGATAATCCGTTTTGAGCGCACATCCGAAAAGATAGATTCGATGGTGTTACTCACCTTCTCATAGCCACTAAAAAGCTCAAGAAGATCAGCCATGAGCTGCTTAATATAGTTTTCGTGGCGTACCGATTCGGTTGTTCGAAGTGCCAGATTTTCAAGAGCTTCTTTGCACAGTTCGTTGGCCTTTGGAATCTTTGCTTCAAGCCAGTCAGGGTCTTCTAGGGGCTCTGCCGACTCAAGATATTCTTGTAGCTTGTGGATAAACTGCTCTTTGTTGATGATGTCTTCTTCAGTATTGTAGGTATCAACAAACCGGGTGAATTCGGCAAGTGCTGGGAGCGGCAGAACGATATCTTCGTTGAGTTTGAAGGCGTTGGTTCGTGCGGAAATAGCACCGAGCCGCTTTCTGTCCCGCCAGAAACGTTCAGCTTCATCCGCGTCTTGAGCGGTGAAAAGTTCTGTGTTCTTATGTCGTGAGAGAAGCTGCTCTAAACGTTTTCTGCCACTCTCTATCTGTTCGGTGTTGTGGCCGACCATATCGATGAGGAGAACCGCTTTTGGTTGTGTGCTACGGGCTGCCTTAAATTTATATTTTATGGCTCGGATATATTCCTCATCAAAATGCTCCAGGGCCATGAGTGCTTCTTTACCTTCGTTATGAAACTCTTCAGAGATTTCAACAATGACCCGGCTGGCTTCATCCATGTCTGCGCCAAAAAATTCGAGGCAGAAGGTTAATTTCTTTTCATAGGCATTGTAGAGAACAAATTCTCCAGAGGTGATGACCCCATCTGTACCTTCTTTTTGAAAGCCTGGGAGGCCACCTAATGCCTTATTGGTAATATCCTTCCATAGCCCTTTTTTGCGGATATCGGTGCCCGCTAGTTCAACAGTCTTTAGTACCTTGTCATTGCTGTCCACCACCTCAAATTTCAGCTGGTCATCCGGAAGGATCTTGCGCATTGGATGGTTTATGCGCCTGACTGTTATCAGGTTTTGCCCAGGCATTGCAATGGAGTAGGATAGAATGTTGTCTATGGCAGTCCCCCAGAGGACGGCGGTCTTGCCCCCCGCATTTTCGGCAATATTGCCGCCAATGGTGGAGGCCCAGGCGCTGGTTGGATCCGTTGCAAAGACGAGCTTGTCTTTTTTTGCGTGTTTCATCGCATCCGAGGTAACAACTCCGGCTTCGACCTTTAAGGTGGGAATCTTGGTACCTTCACCTAAATGAGGAAACGGTTTAGCCACAATGTTGTGGATTTTTGTCAGTTTTTCAGTGTTGATGATTACGCAATTCTGGGTGAGAGGGACACTGCCTCCGGTTAGACCGGTGCCTCCTCCCCGTGGAATGATGGTGAGACCGAGTTCGCAAACCGCTTTCATGAGTTTGGGGACCTGGTCTTCGGTGGATGGACGGAGAACGGCCAGGGGAAGATAAAGTCTCCAGTCGGTAGCATCTGTTGCGTGGCTGATGATGGAAAATGGATCAAAATTGACATTTTCTTTGCCAATAATTGGACCCAGTTTCTTCAGCATAACATTTTGTTGATGGGGGGTGTCACTCAGTTGGTCCTTGAGATTTTTTAGTTGTTGTCTACACAGGGCGACAAGATGGAAAACTTTATCGCGTTTTTCCTTACTGTTACTATATTTTTTAGCCGCAATTTCAATAATGGAGAGATCCGCTTTTGCTGTCTTGAAAAACTTTTGGCGTTTAGAGGTTGAGTCAATGAGTTCCTGAAAGAGAAACGGATTGCGTTTAAGTATGAAAAGATCACCAATAAATCGCATTACAAGGCGGGCTGACCTTCCTGTGATCCTCTGGCTCCTCAGTTCTTCAAGGTTGTCCCATACCTCCTGGCCAAAGAGAAGATTGATGATAAGCTTATCATCGGCAGAAGTGAAATTGTATGGAATTTCTCTGTAGTCTTTTGTGTTCATGTTATGGGCCTTTAAAAAAAGCATGGGCTTTTGTTTAGTTGGGTATAAGTAGAATTGATATGCATGTGTCGCAATAATAGGGCGGCACTATACTTTTCAATGCCTTGGACATATGCGTCTGGAAATGATCGAAGGGGTGTGGGAGGTTTTCCCTGATCCTGCAAGAAATCAAAATCCGTGAAGAGTATTTCTCTTGTATGGAGCGCTGCTATCCAATCTGCTTGTATGACAATAGAATGTGGAAATTTACCACTGTAATGAATAATTGCGAGTTTTTTGTAAAAAAAAGGAATTTATTTATGCTGGATAGCTCGTTGCTCCTTCGGGATGAAGAGTAAAATCAATAATGTCTCTGTCTTTTACGTCCGTAAGAATAGAGAAAAGGGGCAACTGCAATTTCATCTTTTTTGAGAAGAGTAGTTTGCTTTTCTTGGGTTTCGGATGCAGCAAGAAATTTTAAATATACAATAAACTTTAAGTTCTTTTCCTTTTTTTGGTTGAAACTTCGAGGTATATTAATGATGTGGTAGATAGAGTCAACACACTGAAAGAACAACTAATAGATTCGATCTTGTTGGGCAGGCCCTAGGGCATTGTGCAAGGTAAAAGAACAATGGGGATCAGGTGTGGTAACTTCGGTAGACAGGATGGCTAAAGATATGGAACAAGATCCTTTTCACGATTCAGTTACAGGCAACGATGAAATCCAGTTATGCAGGTCGGCGTCACAGGCGGGAGCAGGATTGTACTGTAAGCAGTCCGAGGACGATTTGTTATTTTCGAGTTTGATTGATGGAGCGATGTTTCCAATTGTTATTGTGTCTGTAGCAACTGGAGCAGTCCTTTATCTCAATAAATATGCGCATAATTACTTTGGGGTAGGTGATAGGTCCTTTGAGCACATGTTGGCTCATAATTTTTGGGAGGATGCGGACAGCCGTAAACAATTTGTAAAAAAAGTTTTGCTTGAACAGCAAGTGAAGGATTTTCTGGCTGTATTGCTCACAGCAAGGAATAAGCGTCGGCATGTTTTTTTGTCATCTCGCCTTATTGAGTATAAAACGCAGAAAGCTATATACTCTGTTTTTACGGATGTAACTGAGCATATAGAGATCCAAAAGGCCTCTGAACAAAGCGAGTGTCGTTTCAGAATGCTTGCAAACAATATTAGTGACGTACTCTGGATTGCTGATATTGATCTCAATCCAATTTATGTAACCCCATCTATTGAGGCCTTTTCAGGATACACATCCAGTGAATTTATTCGTATGCCTTTTATTACCCATATGACGCCAAAATATCAGAGGCGTTTTAATGGCTTACTAAGAACAATAACATCGGGTGTACAAAATAAGAGGGGTTTGGCCGCCCAGTATTTTGAATTTGAATGCAGGCGAAAAAACGGCACAATCGTGTGGGTTGAAATTGCCAGTAGCGCCATGTGGGACGAGTCTGGAAGACTGAAAGGGTTTACAGGCATGATCCGCGATTCGACAAAACGAGTACAGAAACAGGTCGACCTGAAAAATGCCAAAAATAATGCCATTGCGGCCAGTGAGACAAAATCAGAATTTCTGGCGAATATGAGTCATGAAATTCGCACTCCTATGAATGGTGTCCTAGGGATCTTGCAATTACTACAAGAAACAGAACTGTCCACTTTACAGGAAAAATATGTTGGTATAGCGCTAGGGGCGGGGAACAGTCTGTTGAAAATCATAAGTGATATTCTTGATTTCTCAAAAATTGAGGCAGGGAAGATTGAATGTAATAAAGCTCCGGTTTCTCTGCGGCCGTTAATATCTTCTGTGATGGCTTCGTTTGAGACCATAGTCAACAAAGACAATGTGCAACTCACAAGTACAATAGATCCCTTAGTACCAGAGACAATCATGGCCTGTGGTTCAAGGTTGAAGCAAGTGTTATTTAACCTCATTGGTAATGCAGTAAAATTTACATCGATTGGATCCGTTGATCTGCAGGTTATTGTTGTGCCAACAGAAGATACAAATGATATTTGTATCCAATTCGTAGTGATGGATACTGGCGTTGGTATATCGCAAAGTATGCAACGTCGTCTTTTTCAGCCGTTTAGCCAGGAGGATGGAAGCTTTCGTGGAAAATATGGTGGAACGGGGTTGGGACTTAGTATCGTAAAAAATCTAGTGGAGATGATGGGGGGTGAGGCAACTCTTACAAGTAAAATGGGTGAGGGTACAGAGGTTAGTTTTAGTATAATCGCCCACGTTTTAGAGTTGAAAGACCAAAGGGAGAAGCGGCCAGTGCAGGAAAGAATCCGGTCTAATGTGGCTGGTGCATCGGTGGGTAACGTTCTCGTTGTAGAAGATGAGCAGATTAATGCCATGGTGATTTCGGCCATGCTGAAATCACTGGGCTTTGGGGTAGTGCATGCTCCAGACGGGTTACAGGCGATTGAATTGTTAAAGAGTGATACCTTTGCTTGTGTTTTTATGGATATCCAGATGCCGGAGATGGATGGTGTCGAAACCACGACGGAAATTCGGCAGTCGCTTACCAACAGTAATGTTGCAATACCAATTATTGCTTTAACAGCACATGCAATGAAGGGTGATCGGGAACAGTTTATTGCTGCGGGGATGAATGACTACCTTGCAAAACCGGTGGAGGTAGAGCAACTAAAGCGAGTTCTGAAGCGAATAGGCCTAAGCCAACTAGAAAAATAAGCAGGGTCAGGGATTGCTTATATTCAAGGATTGCCGGTCATCTATCTGCTCACGCTTCTGTCGCTGCGTTTAAGCTTGGGGTATGTTTATGAACCAGCATAACACCTAGAAGTAGTAGTGTGCCGAGTCCATAAAGGGCAAAGTCGAAATTATGAAAGGTGTCAAAGACCAGTCCGGCGATAATTGGTGAAAGTGATGCCGGGATATTGCTGGAAAAAAGCCAACCGTATATCTGACTTACCCGGTCAGCCCCCCAACAACGTGATGCAGTGGATACGAAAACCACAAGAATTCCACCATGGTTAAAGCCAGTTATCGATGCCACGATAAGAAATCCAGTAGCGGAGGTCAGCAGACTGGGTGCTGCCATGAAAGAAGCAGCTTGAAAGAGGAGGTTCAGTTTTATGGCATTTGCGGGTTGCATTCTATCAAATATCATCCCCCAGCCTATTCTGCCGCAGGCATTAGCCAGGGCGAAAAGGGAGACTGCAGTGATGCCAAGTTGTACCATATTCTCGCCGGCGAAAAGCTCTTTAAGGTTGGCGTTTACTGCGAATCCTGCTGCAAGACCTATAAACATAGCCCCGTAGAGTATCTGAAAGATTGGCTGGCGTATTATTGTTGAAAAGCTTACATCTTTTGTCGCCGCTGGTTTAGTGTTCTCCTTAGGAAACTGCATGGTCGATCCCGCCGCAACGATTACCCCCATGAAAATCAGGCCAAAAACAAAAAATGTTTCAAAAGGTGTGTATGCCATAGTTTCCATAAGATAGCCACCGACTTGGCTCACAAGGGCGGCACCACCACCAAATCCTGCCACAGAGACACCGGTAACAAGGCCCTTGCTGTTAGGGAACCAGCGGATACAAACGGCAATGGGTACAATGTAGGCCATACCTGCACCAATACCGCCAATCACTCCAATGCCTAAGATAGTAAAGATAAAACTTTTATAGCCTAAGCTTGCCAGTAGCCAACCACTACCAAAAAGAAAACCTCCGGCCATGGCACTTACCCTAGGGCCGATTTTTGGCAGGAGAGTACCGACCATCATCATCGTGAGCGGAAATATAAAGTAGAACGCGGTAAAAGGGATCTGGGTAGGGCCTTGTGGTAAGCCTGTAAGCGTTTTTAGTGGCTGCACATACACGGACCATGAATATGTTGCACCAAGGCACATTTGCATCAAAATTGCGGACAACAAAATTACATATCGCATTGGTTTGGCTCCGGTGAAATGATGATTAATATATCCGTGGAAAGAGAGTGACTCAAATCATAATCTATGAAGAGAAATGAACCGATCCACCAGGTAGTAACGGATTATTATTATTCGCGAAAAAATCTTGTACACGTTTGTGCCTTTCTTTGTCAATGGGCAGTTTTACTGGTCCTGAGGGGTGTTTTGGGGCGGACAGTTTTTAACTGGACCAATTGTGGCCTCGCTGGGGCTGTTGCAGGGGAATGATGTTTGTCTCGTGCGAGAAAGAATATGTCCTTGGAAATGCAAGGGTATACAGTCGGGCTATCGGGGAAGGAAAGTAAAATGTAAGGCTTACGTATTACGGGGAAATAGGTACAGTAATATACCAATATTGTGGATCTGAAGAGGATGAAAAAAATCTTGCTCTCTTCCGTCCCAAGATGTAATAGACAATGCTGCAATAAATATGTTGGGACTAATCAGTCTCAGAAGTGATATATTTGAGTAAACCGGAAATGCTATATATAGGATTAAAATAAAATGAAAATACTTGTTATTAACTCAGGAAGTTCTTCGATTAAATTTCAGTTACTCCAGATGGAGGACGAATCCGTTTTAGCATCAGGATTGGTTGAAAGAATTGGTGAAGAGGAAGGATTTCTAAAGTGTACCTTCATGCCAGGAACAGCCGATGAGAAGGTTGCTAAGATCGCAGAGCCTATTGCTGATCATAACAAAGGTATGCTGCTAGCTGTTAATTTGCTTTCTGATGCTCAGTATGGTGTCCTCGCAGGAAAAGATGATATCGGAGTCATTGGGCATCGTGTTGTTCATGGTGGAGAAGACTTTCATCAACCTACAGTGATTACAGACGAAATTATGGCAGCCATTGAGAAAAACATTCTTCTGGCACCACTGCATAATCCAGCAAATATGGATGGAATTCGTGTCGCTCAAGAACTCTTTCCTGGTGTGCCACAGGTAGCCGTTTTTGATACCGCCTTTCATCAGACTATTCCCGCACACGCGTATCACTATGCATTGCCATATGAGTTGTATGAAAAACAACGCATCAGACGTTATGGCTTTCACGGAACCTCCCATAAGTATGTTGCCGGTGAGTGTGCAGTGCTCATGGGAAAACCACTCAACGAGTTGAATATTATTTCAATTCATCTTGGTAACGGTTGTTCTATGGCCGCAATTAAAAATGGTGAAAGCGTAGATACCTCAATGGGCCTTACTCCCCTTGAAGGGTTGGTAATGGGAACTAGAAGTGGAGACATTGATCCTGCTGTACACGCATTCTTAGCATGTAATTGTAACATGGACATCAAGGCAATTGATTCCATGCTCAATAAAGACTCCGGTTTGAAGGGACTTTGTGGCTTAAATGATATGCGAGATATTCATGCTGCAATTGATGAAGGTAATGAGCGTGCAAAACTCGCACTTGATGTACAAACATACCGCAATAAAAAATATATTGGTGCCTACATGGCTGCTCTTGGTCGGGTGGATGCAATTATTTTCACAGCTGGAATTGGTGAAAATGATAATATTGTAAGGGCGAGAACGATTGAAGGTCTGGAAGGTTTTGGGATTGAAATGGATCTTAAGGCAAATGAGCAGCGCTCCAAAAAGGCTACTCTGTTGAGTAGTGCCGCGAGTCGCGTGCAGATTTGGTGTATTCCAACGAATGAAGAACTTGCCATTGCTCGAGAAGCACAGGAACTTGTAAAAGCTTAATATGTAACGTTTTAGTCTGGTTGAACCGAGGATCCGTTCAGTCCAGATGCAGGCTCTGTAAAGGAGGAGAAATCAAAGTGATTTCTCCTCCTTTTTTTATGTTTATTTTTTTATTTGTGCAGCTATGATCAGTATGACTACGGAGCAGGAACAAGCCCAGCCTTTGCTTTTTTTAGGCTGTTATACACGTTGAGGAGTTGCCTGTGTTTGGTTGACAGGTCTGACCATGAGAGAGCAAAGCGTAAGCCAATGAACTGTTGGCTGCCATTGATAACCTGGGCGCCTGTCTCAAGTTCCGTCTCTGTGTAAAAGCGCCGAAGGCCGTTATGGTAGAGGTCGATGCTCCCATCTTTTTCTTGTAGCTGGCTAAGGGTGGATATAATGTTGAAGATACGTTTTCTAGGGCCATCAACCACGCCGTAGTCAACGACCCAGTTACACCACTGACCGGCGGAATTGTACTCTTTTAAGGCCAGGTATATGTGCGCTTTAAGCTCTCCAATTCGCAGGGTATCCCAGTTACTTCCTTTGTCAAAAATTATTCCTATCAGGTGGGAAAGCAACTGTTGGTCGTCAAGCTCAAGTTCCTCGATCAGATCAAGTACATTGAGAAGCTGCGTGTCGTTCATGGTCGGTAATTGCAGGATGAGAGGTCGGAGTTGCGCGCCCTTGTTTCTGTTGTTCCAGATAAGGTCTTCCAGCGGGTATATTTCAGACATGCCGGGGATAATAATTCTGCAGCAGTAGAGCCCACAGTGGAGATATTCCCGCAGGTATATTGTGAAGCCATCCCTTGTGATGATGTTCTTTAGCTGCTGTTCCTCTTCTTGGGTGGAACCTGAAAAGGACCAGGGAGTAAATGGGAAATCAGGCTTGTCGGCAAACATCGACCAGGAAAGCAGGCCGTCTGAGTCTATGAAATGCTTTTCTAAGTTGTATGGATCTGCCACAATCTCAATGTTATGGACAGGATGATTGAACTCGCGAAGTTGATCGAGTCTGCGACCTTGTAACAGTTCCGTCAAGGTTCTCTCTATTGCGATTTCAAACCTGCAGTTGGCGCCAAAGGCTGCATATACACCCGCGTTATTGTTATCTATGAGTATAACGCAGATGACGGGGAACTGTCCGCCTAGAGAGCTGTCATGGATGGTGACGGTGAATCCGTGTTCTTCAATGTCGTCGCGAATCCTTAAGAGATGCGGGAACTCTTCTAAGCTTGTATCCGGTATCAGAGGTAGGCTTAGTCCCCCTGTGATAACCGTATTTTTCACATAGCGCTCTATGATCTCTGATAAGGCTTGGGAGGTGCTTTCGCTCGGTGAGTTACCCGCAGCCATACCATTGCTGACATAAAGATTGTTAAGAAGGCTAACCGGGAAATAACAGAGACTAGCATTTTCTACGTTTGTAAAAGGTAGGGTGCAGATACCACGATCAGAAAAATTGGTATTGTTGTCATGGAGATCTTCGGCTTGCAACTCCCCCTCGGGGTCGTAGAATTTAAAAAGTTCAGAGTTGAGAAGCTTTGTACCTGTTTGGCTATGGGTATAGTCCACAAGATCTGTCGTTGTAGATGCTGGGGGAAACCAAAGTTCATCCGGATAAAAAACGAACTGTTCAGATGGATCATCTTCTCTGTTTTCATCTATGAAATATTCACTGAAAAAAAAGTCAGTGGCTAAACGTTCGATAAACTCACCCACGCCACTTGCGGTGCTCGCAAGTTTAGTTATACCCTTACCGTTGGTGTAGAGTGTCGGGCAGGATGGGGTTTGTAGGTGGACAGACCAACAGTCCGGGACGGGATTAAGACAACTGGTCTCTGTAAGTTGTATGCCCAGGTTGTGCAGGGTCTTTTCTGCAAGGGCAAGGGTGTTTTCTAAAGGCGAATCTTTGCCTGGAATATTTGTTTTACTGTTCATTGCGAAATCTTTAAAAAAAGAAAGGAGTTATGGGGCGACATCGATGTAATACTTCGCCCGTGTTTCTTCTTCTCGCTGAAAATCGTGAATTATGCCATCTTTGATACGATTGGATAGCTAATTGCCGGTTCTCTGCTGGCCCACCGTGCAATAGTACAATATTCATGCGAAATGCGAGTTAAGGTCAAATTGAAGTATAACATCTCGTTGTGCTTGTAAAGAAACAAAAGGAAAAATGGCGGGAGAAAAAAGAGGTGGAAGATAAAAAAACTCTGTTCCCGCTGCGTGTCAAAATGGCCGAGAGGCCGCACTACAGCGGGAACAGGGTGGAGTTATACGGAGCGACAGCAGGAACTGTAGTGCCGCTCTGACCTAAAACTGTTAAATGGTTTTTGCTGCTCGCAGAGAATCTGCTAGCATTTCGACAACAAATCTCATTTTTTCAGGTGATTCGTGCTGGAGCAGGTTGTCCTGGATATGCATTACACAGGTCGGGCAACCGGTTGCAACGTAATCGACATGAGCGTCTTGAATATTCTTAACCTTGTGATTGTTGATTTTGATTGCGGTGTCGTAGTGGGTAATGCAGTAACTTCCGGCGCTACCGCAGCAGACATCGGCGTCCTTCATCTCGTGAAAATCGACACCAGGAATCATTTTTAACAGATTTCTCGGTTGCTCTGCGATACCCTGTCCGCGAACCATATGACAGGGATCATGGTAGGAAACCCTGTATGGAAGAGTGCCAAGTTCTTCCGGTTTGATTTCAATATTGTTATCTATGAACTCATGGATATCAAATACTTTTTCTGTGAACTGCTTGAGCTCAGGACTGTCTGCAATAAACACCTTGATCTCTTTTTTGAGTGCCATTCCACAGGATGAGCAGGCAACAACTATCGCATCGAGGTCGTACTGTTGAAACAGGTTAAAGTTATGTTCCATCAGCATCTTGGCACCATCGAAATCGCCATTGGCAAGTACAGGAGTTCCGTTACACTTTTGTTTCTTGGGAATAACAACTTCGTACCCGTAGCCTGTGAGAATGTCTACGACTGACTTAACGACGTTTGTGTAGATCAGATTCCCAGCACAGCCGGTAAAGTATCCTACGCGCATTTTGGCAGGGCCGTTTTTGGCAGGGATCACCTCCGGATATTGACTTTGAGCACTTCGTAGAGCCATAGTGGGGAAGTATCTGTCCTTAGAAAAGCCAAGGAGTGGATACAGGTAGCGAACCGGATTTTTTGGTCCAATACCAAACAGAGCGCGCTGGGCGACACCGATGAGCATGGCTCCGATAGTGATGGGCCATTTTCGCCATACGAGCTGGCGAAAGATCAGGGCTTTGAAGAAACCAAGGCCTTCCTGGGTGGTAATATACCATCTAAGGCGAAGCACAACATGTTCGGGGCTGACCCCTGCAGGACAGTTAGCAGAACAGGTTTTACAGTTGAGGCATTCGTTTATAGCGTGCTTGACCTTGTCTGTAATCTGCAGCTCTCCACTGACGATTTTTTCGGCAAGCTTATTCTTGCCACGGGCAACATAAAGCTCGTTGCCGATCTCTTTGAAGACAGGGCAGACGCTGCGGCATTTTCCACACTGCATGCATTTTTGGAATTCCTTCGCGGCTTCCAGTAAGTGTGATTCTGCGAGTTTTTTTATTGAGGTTTGAGTATTCATTATTGCTCTCCTCCCTATACCGATTTTTCGTCGGGCATATCAAACATTTTACCAGGATTTAACAGATTCAGTGGATCAAATGTTTTCTTGATGTTTTGCAACAGGGCAATTCCTTCTCCACCTATCTGGTTCTTAAGGAATGCTTTTTTCTCTAGACCTATTCCATGCTCACCAGAAATAGTGCCCTCAAGATCAATAGCCAGTTGGAAAAGATCGATTATCGCTTTCTCAGTACGTTTCATCTCTTCTTTATCTTGCATATCAATGAGAAACGTAGGGTGAAGATTTCCATCGCCAGCATGGCCAAAAATACCAACTTGAATGTCGTATTTAGCTGCAATGTCGGTGATACCGCGGACCATTTCAGGAAGCTTGGAGCGCATCACGGTTGCATCTTCTAGGATAAGATTTGGTTTAACACTGGCAAGGGCATTAAGGGCAATCCTGCGGCCGGCAAAAAGAGTGTCTCTTTCCGCAGTATTTTTGGCCCTAGAAAAATCACGACAGTCGTTTTTGGCGACCTGGATTTCTACTTTCGCCATGTCAGCTATTGCTGCACTCTTATTTCCATCGGTTTCGATGAGGAGAACAGCCGCAGCATCACAAGGAAGTCCACAATCTTTAAAATTCTGGATCGCGTTGATCGTAGCCTTGTCCATAAACTCCATGGTTGATGGGGTTACACCTGCTGCAATGATGTCCGAAACAGCCTGGGCTGCACCGTCAATGGTTTCGAATACAGCAAGGGCTGATTCGCGGTGCTCAGGGATTGGAAGAAGAGCAAGGGTTATTTCAGTCATAACGCCGAGTAGTCCTTCACTGCCGACGAAGATACCTTCCATATTAAAGCCGGCAACATGTTTGACGCATTTATTACCTAAGGTGACGATGTCGCCTTGGGGTAATACGACTTTCATCATCTTGACGTAGTCTTTGGTTACACCGTACTTCAAACCTCTCAGGCCACCAGCATTCTCGGCGACATTGCCGCCAATGGTGGAGAATGCGACACTACCGGGATCCGGTGGGTAAAAGAGGTTGGCTTCCGCTGCAATAGGATCAATTTCTGAAGTAGTGAGGCCCGCTTCAACGGTGATAAGTCTGTTGGCAGGGTCAAAATTAATAACTTTGTTGAATTTATCCATACAGAGGACAATACCTTTTTTCAAAGGGACTGATCCCCCCGAGAGTCCGCTGCCCTGACCCCTTGGGGTGACGCAGATCTTTTCTCGGTAGGCAAATTTCATGAGTTGGCTCACCTGCTCAGTCGTAGTGGCAAAGACAACTGCTTCGGGTTGAATCTCTGCATGGGAAGCGTCGTAACTATAGGCAACCATATCTTCGACGTCAGACAGAACTTCTGAGTCTCCAAAGATGGCTTTTAATTCCTCGATTTGGCTGTTGTTCATTTTCTACTCCGTCAAGTAAGAAAAAGGGGGGCTTGTGCCGCCCTCTGTTTGATTTCCAAAAGTGCCATTCCTGTGAATATGAATTTACTTTCAGGGGAGAAAGGCAACAGATAAAAATATATGAATAAAGTCTTTTTCAAAGGTAGGACCAATATAGAAAAATACCAGTATCGTTGTCAAGAAAAAAGAAAGTCGCAATATTGCGGTGTTGCTTGTTGTGTATAGTGCTGTTTTTACGTAGCTTTGTTGTTTGTTTTATGGGGCTATAGTAGTGGTGATACCAGTAGTCCAAAGGGCGTATTTGCTTGATAGTTTGTTATGTTTTTGATTTTATGCGTAAATATATATGAAATGAATTATTTGCTGTCTGGCTAGTTTGTATGGTGTTGTACTGTATGTCTATGAAATAACATGGTTAATAACAGGCGATTAGGGTGGTGGCTTTTGGTTTTTTGTGTGAGTGTTGTGCCTTGTGTTAGCGATAATTTGCGACAAGGAGTGCCAAAATGCAGTTTCGCCCGTTGATGGGTAGGTCTTGTATTTGTGAAACAAAAAATCTGTGTTTACAAAAAAGATTGTCAAAGCATGTGCCTTCTGCTTTCTTGCTTTGGGTAGGGCAACAGGGAGGGTCTGGGAGGCGTTGTATTTAATCATTTTATTAATAACTTACGCTGGCGGCGCGGATGGTTTCAGTTAAGCTGATAGAAAAAACGTTTTTAGCTGATGTGCGTTGTTGGTGAATTCGTGGACTTTTAAGGGAAAATTCGCAATTACAAGTTGTAAGTGTGAAAATATATGATATATTTGGGCCGTGGCTGAAAGCTTGCTTAAGGGTAGTGTAGGAGTGTTGTCTTCTCACATTGTGTATAGTTTGTCCCCCCCCACTTTACGTAAACTGGTGGAGGGGGTCTTTTTACTTTCCTGTTGTGCTGTAAAGATAACACTTAAATTCATCTGTTTCCCTGACGGTCAAGGTACTTTTCATGAAAGAATGTAAAATCACGTTTTTACCCCATCAAAAACAAATCAACGTGCCCCCAGGGGAACGTTTGATTCGCGCAGCGTTGCGTGCCGGTGTTCACATTAATGCCTCATGTGGTGGAGAGGGTGTTTGTGGTAAGTGCCGGGTTTTGATTGAAGAAGGGCAGGTAACTGGTGGCGTTTCTGAGCGCTTATCTGCTGAGGATATTGAAAATGGATATCGTCTGGCCTGTTTGGTAAAGGTTACTGAAGATATCGTAGTTCGTATCCCCGTTGAATCGTCTTTAGACAATAGTGTTATGACTCATCAAGCCACCCCTAGGAGGACGGCTCGCATCCAGCAGATGGATTTTGAAGGTCTGAAAGAAGAAGGTCATTTCATCCCCCCAGTAGAAAAACTATATCTCGAACTTACACCACCTGACCCACTTAATAATTTGCCGGATGTTACGCGTTTGGTTGAGCATTTGAAAGTCGATGCGGGTGAACGAGGTCTGGAGGTAACACTCCCCGTCATAAGAAAGATCTCACAAGTACTAAGAGCGGATGAATTCAAGGTTACGGCAACGCTCATGCGGCCCGTCAGAAGTGGTGGTAAAAACATTATTCTTAATGTTCAGCCCGGGGATTGTACCGGTACGAACTATGCGATTGCTATGGATATTGGCACCACCACAATATATGGGCAACTGGTGGATCTTGCGACGGCAAAATGCTTAGCTGAAGCAGGAGACTTTAATGCACAGATCAGCTACGGTGAAGATGTCATTACCCGTATCGTTTATGCTGAGAAGGGTGATGGTTTAGGGCGGTTACAGCAAGTGGTTCTTGGTACAATCAACAGTGTGTTAGAGAAAATATTCAAAAAAAGCAAGATTGACAGGGAGAATGTCTCAACGATTACTTTCTCTGGTAATACCACAATGACCCAACTGTTTTTACATATTGATCCGAGTAATATTCGCAGGGCGCCCTATGTCCCAAGTGCATCTCTCTATCCGCCTTTCTCTGCAAAAGAGCTTGGCGTTACCATCAATGATCACGCTATAGCGCTTATTTACCCACAGGTCTCTAGTTTTGTCGGTGGAGATATTGTGGCGGGCGTTATGGGGTCTGGAATGTATAAGGAAGAAGCGTTGACTCTCTTTCTAGACATAGGCACCAATGCAGAGCTTGTGGTGGGCAATAAAGATTGGCTCGCCTGCACTGCCTGCTCGGCGGGTCCGGCTTTTGAGGGGGGAGGGATTGAATTTGGTATGCGCGCAGCAAAAGGGGCTATTGAAGATTTTTCAATAGATCCAATGAGCTTTGAACCGATGCTTTTTACTATAGGTGATGTGAGACCTAAAGGGATTTGCGGCTCAGGGCTAATCACCATGACGGCTGTGTTGTTTGAAGCCGGTGTTATTAATAATCGTGGCAAATTTAATCGTGATTTAGGTACACCACGTATCAGAAAAAATAATGATGTGTGGGAGTATGTCGTCGCCTGGAAGGATGAGACGCAGCTTGAACGGGACATTAGTATTACTGAGCCTGATCTTGATAATCTTATTCGGGCTAAAGGCGCAATTTACAGCGGTTGTATGACTCTGCTCAACGAGGTTGGACTTACAATGGATGACGTTGAACGGATAATTCTTGCGGGCGGATTCGGTAGCTACATTGATCTTGAAAAAGCAATGGTCATTGGGTTACTTCCAGAAGTAGATGCTGAAAAAGTTGTTTTTATCGGTAACGGTTCACTTATGGGGGCTCGAATGAGTTGCCTCACTAATAGAATCAGAGAAGACGTTTTTTCCGTAACCAAAATGATGACCAATTTTGAACTTTCGGAGACACCTTCGTACATGGACAACTATATAGCAGCAATGTTTTTGCCCCACACGGAAATAGAAAAATTTCCTAGATTACAAGCTCGAATGGAGCAAAGGGGGAAGGTAAGAGTAGGTTGATTGGTTGGAATATTAGGCTTTGTTGTAGCATTAACATGCTACATGTTATAAAAAATGCTTTGCAAGCATTTGTACCTCTATACGTTGTACTTGTGTTGATAAGGGGAGGTTGATATCAGTTTACTGACGGCGATCTTCAGGAGAATAATTATTTACCAGCAAGGAGGCAAACGTGGGATTTGAATTGAAGAAGGAATCCTATAACGGCGGCATTAAAGCAATTACCATAGGTAGTGGGGATTCTACTATTACCGTGGGGGGGGAGTCATGTTATCCGTTTTACACCTTTGAAGGAGACATGCCCAACAAGCCGATCGTTGCAATGGAGATTTGGGACATTGAACCCGGAGACTGGCCTGAACCTATATTAGCTCCATTTAAAGATGTTCTATCTGATCCGGCAGCCTGGGCGAAAAAATGCGTTGAGGTTTATGGTGCGGATGCAATTGTTGTCCAGCTTAAGAGTATTGACCCCAATGACAAAGATGCCAGTGCAGAATCTGCCGCTGCGACGGTTAAAAAAGTTCTGAAAGCTGTAACTGTCCCGGTCATTGTTTGGGGATGTGCTAATCCAGAGAAAGATGAAGAAGTTCTAAAAGTTGTAGCAGAGCAATGCCAAGATTATAATCTCGTTCTTGGTCCCGTCGAAGAAAAAAATTACAAAGGTATTGGTGCTGCTGCAATGGGCTATGGCCATGCGGTTATCGCCTCTTCACCAATAGATGTTAACCTTGCAAAGCAGGTTAATATTTTACTTGAAAATCTTGGAATGCCTATGGATCGTCTTTTGGTTGATCCAACCACCGGTGGGCTTGGTTACGGTATGGAGTATTCATACTCCGTTATGGAACGCCTGAATATGGCCGCCATGGTACAGGGCGATGATAAACTGCAATTTCCAATGATTAACAACCTCGGTAATGAAGTCTGGAAGTGCAAGGAAGCAAAGCAGACTGCTGAAGATGCCCCGCTTCTTGGTGATCCTGAAACCCGTGGAATTATGATGGAGGCCGTCGGCGCTGTTTCTTATTTGCTGGGAGGCTCTAACATTCTTATCATGCGCCACCCAGAAGCCATAAGAATGGCAAAAGAATTTATTAATGTTCTTGTCGATGGTGGATCTCTTGCTGATGCAAAGCCCATTGAAAAGATTTTAGCCGATGCGAATATTGACTTTGCGGCTCTTGCTCCAGAAATGGACCTGACCATAGCCGAAGAAGAGAAGAAGGCAGCACCTGCTAAGAAAACAGCACCTGCTAAGAAAGCAGAGCCTGCTAAGAAGGTAGCAACTGCTAAAAAGGCAGCACCTGCTAAAAAAGCAGCACCTGCAGAAAAAGCAGCACCTGCAGTTGATCCTGCAGCCCAGGCTAAGCTAGACGCAGCTGCAAAAGCGGATGCCGAGGCAAAAGCAAAAGCAAAAGCTGAGGCGGATGCAAAAGCCAAGGTTGAAGCGGATGCTAAGGCAAAAGCTGACGCCGAGGCAAAAGCTAAAGCGGATGCGGAGACTAAGGCCAAAGATGAAGCAGAGGCACTTAAGGCAGAGGTAGAGCAGAGAGAGGCGGAAGAAGATGCCCTGAGACGTTTACGTGCCCAGGCCCAAAAAGCCCATGATGAAGCGGCCGCAGCTACTCCAAAAGTCGCAGTTGCTATGACAGCCGCAGCAGTACAGAAAACAGATCAAGAAAAGATACTTGAACTACTCGATAGATTCCATAAACGGAGCTAATCGAACATACACTATGTAATACTATGTAATGTAAGGCTCATGAGATACAGATAATTCTCATAAACTCTAGGTGGAGGAACCTTGATATGACAGAAGTAAAAACAAAAGTGCAAAAACCTGTGAAGCTTGCAAATCCGATGGACGCATCTATCGAGCCAGCAACCCAGGAGCTGATCGCCAGGGCCCAGCAACTCGGTGTCGAAACTGTTTTTGATCGTGCTGTAACGATGAAACCTTGTGCCATAGGTATGCAGGGTATCTGTTGTAAAAATTGTTCCATGGGACCATGTCGTCTGCCGTTGCCAAAGGATGGAATCCAAGGCGAAGACACCCGTAAGGGTCTTTGTGGAGCCACAGCCAATACAATTTGTGCCAGAAACTTTGTTCGAATGATCGCCGGTGGTGCTGCCGCTCACTCCGATCATGGTCGAAATGTTGCTATCACCTTTCTTGCTGCTGCAAAGAATCAAGTTGACGATTATAAAATTAAAGATCCGCAGAAACTTCTGCAGATAGCTCCATATTACGGCGTAGAAATTACTGTCGAAGAAGACGGTGTTGTTAAAGACCGTGATATACAGGAAATTGCCGTTGCTGTAGGTGAGGTAGCCGTACGTGAATGGGGTAAGCCCACAGGCAACCTAGCGATGATCAAAAGAGCTCCACAACCGCTCCAGGACAAATGGGAAGCCCAGGGTGTTATTCCGCGTAATATTGATCGTGAGATTGTTGAAATCATGCATCGTACCCACATGGGGGTTGATCAGGACTTTAAAAACCTGATGAAACAGGGTACCCGGGCAGCCATCGCCGATGGTTGGGGTGGATCTATGATCGGTACGGATCTCCAGGATGTTATGTTTGGAACTCCTACACCTCTCCAGGCGGAAGCGAACCTTGGCGTTATGAAAGAAGATCATGTGAATCTCATTGTCCATGGTCATGAACCACTTCTCTCTGAGATGATCGTTGCGGCCTGTCAGTCCCATGAACTTATCGATTATGCAAAACAGAAGGGCGCTAAAGGCATAATGCTTAGTGGTATCTGTTGTACCGCAAATGAGATTCTTCAACGACATGGTATACCGCCAGCAGGAAACTTCTTGCAACAGGAACTTGCAATTGTTACAGGTGCCTGTGACGCTATGGTCGTTGATGTTCAGTGTATCTTCCAAAACCTTGCCAATGTGGCAAAATGTTTTCATACCAAGCTCATCACAACCCATCCTATAGCTAAAATGGAGCAGGACAATGTTCTGCATATTGAATTTGATGAACACCATGCGATGGAAGATGCCATTCGTATTGTTAAAATCGCCATTGATAACTTTGAGAATCGTAGTGCTGAGGTAATGATTCCTCGCCATAAGACTTCGCAGATTGCAGGCTTTGGCGTTGAGTCTATTAAGTATCATCTCGGTGGAAGCTTCCGTGGTGATTATTTTACCTTGAATGACAATATTATTAACGGTCGTATTCGTGGCCTTGCAGGTGTGGTTGGTTGTAACAACGCACGTACAAAGCACAACGAAGAGCATATTGTGATCATGAAGGAACTGATCAAAAATGATGTTCTTGTGCTTACCACTGGTTGTAGCGCTATTGCCGCCGGTATACATGGGCTCTGCACGCCAGAGTCAGCCGCAGTTCATTGCGGACCTGGCCTTGCTGAAGTCTGTGAGACCGTAGGTATTCCGCCTGTGCTTCATTTAGGTTCATGTGTTGATAATAGTCGTATCTTGCTTGCAGCTACCGAGGTTGTCAAAGCCGGTGGTCTTGGTAATGATATTTGTGACATACCCGTTGCCGGTAGTGCGCCTGAGTGGATGAGTGAAAAAGCCATCTCAATCGGCCACTATTTTGTCGTCTCAGGTGTCTACACAGTCTTTGGGTATAGTTTGCCCGTTGATGGCGCGCCGGTCTTTAAGGATCATCTCTTTAAAGACATGGAGAAGATGTATGGCGGTATGTGGGACTGTGAGCCTGATCCGGTGAAGCATGCTCATAAGATGATTGCTCATATAGATAAGAAGCGTAAAGAACTCGGTATTGATAAAGCCCGTGACAGAGTGCTTATGGATATGGCTGATAGGCAGGCCCTTGGAATTGAATAGTATAACTGAAACTATCTTCGTAACTACGAATCTCTAAATAGGAGTTAAGCATGTCACGATTAATAGCATTTGCTGCTATACAAGGCGGTTATAAGGTTGTGTCCCAAGTGGAGGGTGAGCTGGAAACAGCGCTTCAGACCTATGACGCCAGCACCCCTATAGGCTTTCCGAATACGGCATATTATTTACCCGTTATATATTCTCTCACAGGGATGAAATGTGAGACCCTTGAAGATCTAAAAAAACCCATGGCGTTTGCCCGTGGTCTTCTGCCTCCCCATATCAAAGGGGCAAACCATCTGCCTTATCTTGGGCCGCTTCTTGATGCCGGTATGGCAGGAATATTTGCCTATGAAGTTAAAGAAGCCCTGCGAATTTTAAGAGAGCCTGATTTTTATATCTTCCAGGAAGATCCAGACATAGCTGCTGGTAAAATATGGGTTGGACCCGCCGATGATACAATCCTTAGAAAGCGTGGTGTTGAGTTTGTTGATGGCTCGGCTCCCGGTTTTGCGGCTATTGTAGGTGCAGCACCTAATGCAGAAATAGCCAAAATGATCGTTGAAGATTATCAGAAAAAGAGTCTTTATATCTTCTGTGCGGCGAATCATAATGGTAAAACTATCATCGAGCAGTGCCTAGAGGCAGGAATGCAGATAGGCTGGAATACCCGCATTGTACCTTTTGGCCCTGATATTTCTTCTGCGGTTTTCGCACTGGGTTTTGCCAACCGTGCAGCCATGGCCTTTGGTGGTGTTCAGCCTGGCGATTACCGAAAAATGTTGATGTATAATAAGAACAGAATCTTTGCCTTTGTTAATGCGCTTGGTGATGTAGGAACAGAGTGGGCAGTGGCTGCGGCAGGATGTGTTAACTGGGGTTTCCCAACGATTGCTGACACTGATATACCTGAGATTCTTCCCACAGGTATCTGTACGTATGAACATATTGTGGCCAATGTTCCCCACGATGAGATCTGTCAGAAGTCCGTTGAAGTACGTGGTTTGAAAATCAACATTACTGAAATTGACATTGATCTGGCATTTGGTCCAGCCTTTGAGGGTGAGCGTGTTCGTGGTGGTGATCTTTACGGCCAGATGGGTGGTAATAAGACCCAGTGTACTGAGCTTGTGAAGATGGCAGAAATGAACGAAATTGAAGATGGCAAGGTAGAAGTCATTGGACCAGATATTGGTGATATGAAAGAGGGTGATGTTCTGCCTTTAGGTATCATGGTGAAAATTGCTGGTCGTGAGTTCCAGACCGATTTCGAACCAATCATGGAGCGTCAAATCCATCACCTGGTGAACTATATCCAGGGGATCATGCATATTGGACAGCGTGATATCTCTTGGGTTCGTGTGAGTAAGGCTGCTGTTGAGAAGGGCTTTACTTTAAAAGATATTGGTGTCGTTCTACATGCGAAATTTCATCAGGATTTCCAGAAGATAGTGGACAAAGTTCAAGTTACACTTTATACCAAAAAAGAGGACGTGGACAAGCTCACTGCCCAGGCAAGAGAGGAGTATAAGACCCGGGATTCCCGTGTAGATAATATGACGGATGAGGATGTGGAAACCTTCTACTCATGTAGTCTTTGTCAGTCTTTTGCACCGAGTCATGTCTGTGCTGTAAGTCCTGAGAGAACGGGACTCTGTGGTGCTTATAACTGGATGGATTGTAAGGCAGCGTTTGAGATCAATCCTACAGGGCCAAATCAGCCGATTAATAAAGGCAAAGTCCTCGATCCAGTTCTTGGCCGTTTTGAAGGTGTTGATGACTTTATCAAAATTGCCTCTAAAGGTGCTGTAGAGACCTATAATTTCTACTCACTGGTGAATGCGCCAATGACCACTTGTGGTTGTTGTGAGTGTATTGCGGCTCTGCTACCAAGCTGTAATGGTATCATGACCGTTGGCCGGGATTATACAGGCGAAACACCTTCTGGTATGAAGTTTACTACCCTGGCGGGTGTCATGGGTGGTGGTGCTTCTTCTCCGGGCTTTGTAGGTCATTCCAAGTTTAACATCACCCAGAAGAAGTTTATTTTAGGTGATGGTGGACTCCTTAGAATGGTTTGGATGCCTAAGGTGGTAAAAGATGAAATCCGTGAAAGATTGAATATTCGTGGAGCTGAAATGGGTGTAGAGAACTTCGCTGATCTGATTGCCGATGAAACTGTGGGCACTACAGAAGAAGAGATCTTGCCATGGCTCGAAGAAAAAGGGCATCCTGCACTTAAGATGGCTTCTTTAATTGGTTAATTGTTAAAGCAGGGCGCATGGCTCAACAGGCTCATTGTTGGGCCATGCAAGTCCCGGTGTGTAATATACATAAGGAGACAACACAAATGGCGTTAACAGGAATACAAATCTTCAAACTCCTGCCCAAGACTAACTGTAAGGAGTGTGGGGTTCCAACATGCCTTGCTTTTGCTATGAACCTTGCATCGAGTAAGACTGAACTCGATGCATGTCCTTACGTTTCAGAGGAAGCAAGGGCACAGCTTGCCGAGGCATCTGCTCCACCAATTCGTCCTGTTGCTCTTGGTAAAGGCGTTCGCGCTGCCAAGGTGGGTGGTGAAACGGTTCTGTTCAGACATGAAAAAACATTTTTTAATCCAACTATGTTTGCTGGTATCATAACCTCTGATACCGCTGAAGCAGATGTAACCACAAAAATTAACAGCTGGAACGCACTGCAGTATGAGCGTGTTGGTTTAAATCTAAGACCAGAGCTTGTGGCTCTTAAAGATGTTAATGGTGATGGTGTAGCTTTTGCTTCTCTTGCAAAGCTTATTGCTGAAACATCTGAGTTTAATCTCATTCTTATGAGTGAAAGTGCAGAGGTGATTGAAGGTGCTGTCAAAACAGCAGGTTTTAAGCGTCCTCTCATCTATGCAGCAACAGCAGATACTGCTGATGCATTTGGCAAAATTGCCCTAGACAACGACTTACCCCTTGCGATTAAAGCGGATAGTATTGACGACATAATAGCCCTTTCGGATAAGCTTACAGGCATGGGGCTGAAAGATCTGGTTATAGATTCGGGGGCAAGAGAAGTAAAACAAGCCCTGGAAGATCAGGTTGCAATTCGTCGCGCTGCCCTGAAAGATAGTAACAGATCTCTTGGTTTTCCAACGATCACCTTTCCATGCGAGATGGCGACAAATATTGCGACAGAAGGTCTTGTTGCCAGTATGTTTGTTGCCAAGTATGGCGGTATTGTGGTTATGTCTGATCTTACCTCTGAAGTTATCTTCCCACTTCTGTTGGAACGGCTTAACATCTTCACAGATCCACAGCGTCCAATGACAGTTACTGAAGGTATCTTTGAGATCGGTAACCCCGACGAGAATTCGCCGGTCCTTGTCACCACAAACTTTGCTCTAACGTACTTCATTGTTTCTGGTGAAATTGAAGCAAGTAAAGTTCCTACCTGGTTGCTTATTAAAGATTCTGAGGGCCTTTCCGTTCTTACAGCATGGGCCGCAGGTAAGTTTGGTGGTGATGATGTTGGTGCGTTTGTGAAAAAATCCGGAATTATGGATAAGGTCAAACATACAGAACTGATCATTCCAGGATATGCTGCAGCAATTGCAGGTGATGTTGAAGAAGAACTGGAAGGTTGGACTATTACTGTCGGACCACGAGAAGCTGCTCATATTGCCGGTTTTCTTAAGAATAAGTAGAGTGCAACGCAGGGGTGTTTATTCTGAGCACCTCTGTTACTCTGGCATCGAAAAAGTTTACTAGAAGCACAGAAGAGTTCGTTACTACTATTTTTTGACAAAGGAGAAAAATATGATTCTTTTTGGTGAAAGCCTCAATGTTATTTCCAGTGTAATAGGAAAGGCATATAGAGAACGCGACCCAAAACCGATTCAGGAAGAATGTCTTGAGCAGCAAAAGCTTGGAATGGATTATATCGATATTAATCTGGGTCCTGCTAAAAAAGATGGTCACGAACTGATGCCATGGGTGGTTCAAGTAGTGCAGGAAGTTGTGCCTGATATGCCATTGCTACTTGATACATCGAATATTAATGCCATTGAGGAAGGCTTGAAGGTATGTAAGCCTGCCAGTAAGTCCCACGTGGTTAATTCAATTATGGCCCGTCCCGAGCGGTATAACGCGATGTTGCCAATGGCTGCGAAGTATGATGCCGATATCGTAGCACTTATGTGGGGGCCCGATGGCCTGCCCCGAGATGAGAATGAGCGTGCAGCTCTTGCCGTAGAACTGTTGTATGCAGCCAATGAAGCGGGTATTCCAAATGAGAAAATTTGGGTAGATGGAATTGTGACACCTGTAAATATTCAGCAGGCCCAGTGTGTAGCTCTTATGGATTTCCAGACGATGCTTGAAGATATCGCTCCGGGCGCCATGTCTACATGTGGACTCTCAAATATTTCAAATGGTCCCCCAGTACAGCTGCGTCCGATTCTCAATACAACATATATGGTTATGCTTGGTAGAAGTGGGATGAAGGCAGTTATATCGGATCCTCTCGATACCACTCTTACTGATGTCGCCAAGGGTAAACGTCAAGATATCGTTGATGTTGTTTATCAAACAATGGATGGAAATGCTCCTGATACCGCAACTCTTTCAAAAGAGCTTGCCGATTATGTTAAGACAGTTAAAGTTATCAAAGGTGAGTCTCTTTTCTCCGATTCATATTTGGAAATATAACTGCTCTATGTTGCTTGTGAAAAGCCTCATCCTTGTTCAGGATGGGGCTTTTTTTGTCGGTAAAATTGGCAGAGTCAATCAAGGAGCTGATTTTTAACAGGATTATAATATGGAAAAAAACAACAATTCTGATGAGTGGGTTTATGTGTTTGTGTGTGATCCGGGTCCAAAGGAGACATATTTTGGGTTGTATAACGAAGAAAAGGATCTAAATTTTATTCCAGTTTTTCGTTCAAGAGATGAAGCAAATGACTGTTTTCTTGAGCTACCGCGCAAAAAAGGTGTGAAGCATGAATGTCAGGCGGTTCATGTCGAAGAAATTAATGAAGCTGCTGACAAAAATGGTTTTGTAGTCGCTATAGTGGGTAGTGACGGCAAAATTATTGCAGAGTGAAATATTTGGATTATTATTTTGGTGTAATCCGGATTGTTGGTGCCACAACTAAACCAATCTAAGGGGACAGAAAGACGTGAGTTTGAAAATTGCTATAGGTGGGAAGGGTGGAGTTGGGAAAACGACGGTGACCTCGTTGCTGGCCCGGTGTCTTGCTGCTAATGAGAATAATAAAGTCATAGCAATCGATGCCGATCCCGTGGCCAATCTTGCGGCTGCACTAGGGATTTCTGAAGAGGAGCCGATCATACCAATTTCCGGCCTCACAGAACTCATTGAGGAGCGGACAGGTGCCAAAGCAGGTACTATCGGTGGTTTCTTCAGTCTCAATCCCAAGGTTGATGATATTCCGGATAAATTTTCTCTTATGAGAGACAATGTTAAGCTATTGGTGATGGGTACCGTTCAAAGCGGTGGTTCCGGGTGTATCTGTCCGGAAAGTACTATTCTTAAAGCTCTGATGAATCACCTTGTTTTATACCGCGATGATATCGTTATAATGGACATGGAAGCCGGGGTCGAGCATTTAGGCCGTGCAACTTCTGGATCTGTTGATGCTCTGATTATTGTAGTTAATCCGGGATCAAGAAGTAGGGTTGCTGCCGGGCAAATTCGAAAACTTGGCACTGATATTGGGATTAAAAATATCGTTGTTTTGGGTAACCGAGTGACAGGCGTTGAGGACGAAGAACTTATTCGAAACTCTCTTCCTGATTTTGAAATACTTGGTTTCTTACCGGATAGTGCAGAGATAGTAGCTTCCGATCGCGAAGGAAGAAGGCCCTATGAAGATATAACCGATGCACCTAAAGAACTTTTTGATATCGTACGAAGTCTTGAAAATCTGAAAAAGTAACATGCCTCCTACCTAACAACCTGTATTGGCCACTGGCTTCTGCAGGTTGTTATCGTTTTACCTCCTACCTCTGTTGAATAAAAACATTCTATCCACGTAAAATAGTGCAATTATCTCTTGGGAAATACTTGACATTTATAGGCTGTCATAGCACTGTATCTGAATGGGAATTTATCTCAAGAGAGAATCGTTCTCTTCTTCCCAGTGTTTAGTATAGTTTTTTGTCGGAGAGAGTCCATTCGTTTGATAACGCATTATTGCTGCATAAATGTACAACTAAAAATCTGCAATGTTTATTGAGGAGGAGCCATGGCAAAACCACTAGAGCTGATGAAGGTAGAGGATATTACGATCTGTGAGAGCACTGCCCAAATGATTACTAAGGCTAGAAAAGATGGCGTGGAACTGTTTTTTGACAGGGCACAGTCTATGAAGGCATGCCCTATTGGAGAACAGTCCGCATGTTGTAAGAATTGTTCCATGGGGCCCTGTCGTATGAATGTGAACAGTCCTTATGATCGGGTTGGTGTCTGTGGGGCTACAATTGATACAATTCTTGCCAGGAACTTTGGTCGAATGGTCGCAGCTGGAGCTGCGGCCCACACGGATCATGGGATGGCTATGCTTGAGCTGTTCCGTGATGTAATTAACGGTAAAGTCAAGGAATATTCAATTAAGGATCCCCTGAAACTGATTGAGATTGCAGAATCTCTTGATATTGAAACCGAGGGGCGGGAGCTTAAAGATGTTGCCATGGACCTCTATCATGAACTTGAAAAAACATATACCCAGGTGGAGGGTGAAATCCCATTGATGAAGCGGGTGCCGATAAAAACACTTGAGCAGTGGCGTGAAGCTGGAGTTGTGCCCCGGGGCGCAATGCGCGAAATTATGGAGATGATGCATCGCACAGCCATCGGGGTCGATCAAGATTATGAGAACATTACTAAGCAGATAACTCGAACAGCCCTTGCGGATGGCTGGGGGGGATCAATGGTCTCCACCGATATCTCTGATATCTTGTTTGGTACACCGGCACCTGTTGAAGTTGAAGTCGATATGGGAGTTATTAAAGAAGATCAGGTGAATATAATTGTGCACGGACATGAACCAAATCTCCTTGAAGCCATGGTTGTTTCTGTTGCAGATCCTACGCTTTTAGCTGCAGCCAAAAGCGCAGGAGCTAAGGGGATTAATCTCATAGGTATGTGTTGCTCTGGTTTGGAGGCAATGTCTCGACATGGTTTGCCCCATGCTGGTAATTTTTCAGATACCGAGTGTGTATTGGTGACCGGGGCTATTGATGCAATGACAGTGGATATCCAATGCATAAAGCAGGGATTGCAAAAAGTTGCTGCTTTTTATCAAACACCTTTCATTACCACGAATTATAGAGCTAAAATTGAAGGTGCTCTGCATATTCAATTGGATGAATTGCTCCCCCGTGAGTGTACTGATGAAATCGTTATTAAGGCTATTACCAGATTTAAAAACAGGGAAAAGCCGGTGCAAATTCCTCAAGTTACAGCTAAAGGTGTGCATGGATTTTCGTTTGAATATATAAACTATATGCTTGGTGGTTCGTTTAGAGGTAGCTATACTCCACTTAATGAAAACATAATCAATGGACGGATTCGTGGGGTTGCCGGTGTTGTTGGCTGCACCAACCCCCGGTCGAAACAAGATTATTCCCATGTGGAATTAGTAAAAGAGTTGATTAAAAATGATGTGTTGGTTTTGCAGACTGGTTGTTCGCAGATGGCCCTTGCTAAAGCCGGTTTAACCGGTCCCGGGGCGGCGGCACTAGCGGGCCCAGGTCTGGCAGAAGTATGCGAGACTGTTGGTATGCCACCGGTACTTGGTTTGGGCTCCTGCGTGGATAACAGCAGAATACTTCTTGCCGCAGCGGAAATGGTTAAGGTCGGTGGCTTGGGCGATTGTATTGCTGATCTTCCTGCGGCGGGCTGCGCTCCGGAATGGATGAGCGAAAAAGCTATTGCCATTGGCCAGTATTTTGTTGCTTCTGGTATCTATACGGTATTTGGTCATACTTTCCCGATGACCAAAGGAACACGTTTTGAAAAACATCTTTTCCATGATCTTGAAGATCTAGGCTTTGGTAAGTGGGGCTTTGCCGATAGTCCAAAAGAAATGGCTCGCTTGATAATCGCTCATATTGATAAGAAACGCGCTCAGTTAGGTATAGATAAAACGAGGGAAAGAGTCCTCACGGATATGGCTGACCGTCGTTCTCTTGACGCCTTGGTCTAAAAAAATGTGCTAGAATGTCTGAAAAGAGCAGGGAAGATGTAGTCTCTTCCCTGTTCATCAAGAGTGTGAAATATTATGTCATATTGCCTGTCACTACTGGAACGTTCTGTCTATGTTGGTCGGTATAGTTGGGATGGTATCAAAACAGATGCCAGAGATCCCATCGCCTGGTCTGCTGGTACCTACGATATTAAAATCTATAAACGGCCGTCCCGTTTGGCCAATGTTGAACTGTTGAAACCCCATGTTTGTGTATATTCTAAAACGGGGATTGGACAATCCATTTCAGCCAATCCTGAGAAATTTGCCCAACATATTTGTTATGACTTTTCCCTGCACATCGAAAGAGTGATCTGGGTTGAGAATTTACTGAGTAAAGACCGGCAGTATGATATTATTCGCTTTAAGAGGATAAGAAAAATAGGTGCGACAATATTTTATAAAACGGTAAAAAGAAGGGCCGGGATGGACGAAATATTGCAAATTGAAAATGAGTTGAAATGTTTACCTTTTCTTTAGGACGATGTGTACATCTAATAGAATACGCCAATGACAGATGAAATTGAACAACTTAAATTAAGATTGATAGAGCTTGAGGAAGAGATAAGAGAGACTGAAAAACGTGTCCCCGCTCATTCAGTCAAGCCCCAGGTGATGGGAGAACTCTTCATTCTTGAAGATAAAAAAGATCTCCTGTTACAGACAATTAAAGAGCTTCAATGACTTCCCTTTCCCCCTCTACCCCCCCCCTTGCATTGCTTGCTGAAAATTATCCAAGATACTAATACCAAAAATGTTCATTCAAGGTATTGGTCTATGTGGCAGCACCTAGGCAAATACAACGTTTGAGTCGGCTGCCGCCGTGGTTGATGTGGGATGCCGGTTCGTCGTTTGCTCTCATTCTTTGATATACGGTAGTTCTCCTTCCTTTTTTCTTTAAAGTCATAAGAAAAATCGATAGATTAAAGAGCATCAATTGGCTCTGGTGGCAGTTGTTATGCCTCAAGAGTAGCTGGTGTTTTTAAATCAGCCTAACGAGATAACAGAGACAAAGTGTTTTGTTGGCGTCCTGTTGCTCTTAGTACTTGAAGTCAGAACTGTTTTGTCCAATCCCCATTAGATCTGTTTTCTCAATAGATGTACTCCTGATCGTTCGGCTATGTGTCCCCTGACTACGTTCCCAAAGTACAATGCAATTTAATATATCAAAGACGAGGCCAGCGTAAAAGGATTTTTGTAAATATGAGTGCCGTTTCCTGTGCTATTGTAGGAGCTGAACGGTTTGTGCTTTAAATACTTAAACGCCATGTGGCACAGCTTCTTCCAAGCTTTTCAAGTATTACTTTTATTGTCATGCTCTAGATGTTAGGATATTTGAATTGGAATAAAAAGAAGAGAGAGCTACGGTAAATTGCTCCATTAAACTGGAATAGCTGGGGTAGGTACGAGCTATGTCTGAAATATATTAGCAGAGCGTGGGGAGGTAGAATGTTAAACGGATTTTCTGTCAAGGGCAGGATGTATCTCATTATTGGGGCGATACTGGTTTTGTTTCTTTTGATGATGTATTTTGCCATTGAAAATGGAAATAATGTTCGTGATTTGGGACTGGAAGAGGTCTCAAATATAATGCTCAATGATCAGAAAGATAAAATTCAGATAGCAAGTCATACGGCTGCTATGGCTGTTGCTTATGCAATTGAGGGTGTAACTGATAGTTCGAAACAGGAAAAAATTATACGGAATTTACTCGATGATATACGTTTTGAAAAAGACGGGTCTGGCTACTTTTTTGTCTATAAAGGGACGACCTGTGTTGCTCTCTGCACCAATAAATCATTGGAAGGTAAAGATCTCGGTGAGCTGAAAGATAAAACCGGATTTTACATTGTCCGCGGGCTTAGAGATGCCGCCCGAAAGGGTGGCGGGTTTGTTGAATATATTTGGCCAAAACCGGGGGCAGGAGATGTGCGTAAGATTGCATATGCTGAACCGATCCCAGGAACGCAACTGTTGCTTGGTACTGGAGTCTATCTCGATAATATAGATGCGTATAAAGCAAAGATGACTGAGGAAATTCACGTTCAGGTATCAAAACACGTGACGATGATGCTCATTATTTCAGGCTCAATATTTGTTGGTGTCATCAGTCTGTGCTTCGTTATTGTAGCTGGCTTGGTCAATGGTTTGAACATAATGATTACTAATTTCAAGGATATCGCACAAGGAGAAGGTGATCTGACCAAGCGGATTGAAATCAATAGTAACGATGAAATTGGTGAACTGGCTGGATGGTTCAATATGTTTATCGAAAAATTACAGGGAATTATCGGTTCAATTTCAAATAATACTGAAACAATCGGCAACGAAGCTGTAACCCTGTCTTCTATTGCCAACGACCTTTCAAATAATTCAAAAGACACCTCCTCTCGTTTTGATACGGTTGCATCAGCGGTGGAAGAAATGAGTGCGAATCTTAATAACGTTGCAGCAGCGATGGAGGAATCGACCACTAATGTTAGTATGGTTGCAAGTGCTGCCGAAGAGATGACTGCAACTATAAATGAAATTGCAATAAATTCTGGTCAGGCTAGTGATATCTCGGAAAAAGCTGTGGTTCAGGCTGGTGCAACTTCTGAGCAAATGACAAAATTAGGTCAGTCAGCCCACGCGATCAGCAAGGTAACTGAAACCATTACCGAGATTTCTGAGCAAACAAATCTTCTGGCTCTTAATGCCACTATTGAAGCCGCAAGGGCCGGGGAAGCTGGCAAAGGTTTTGCGGTGGTTGCAAATGAAATTAAAGAACTTGCCAAACAAACAGCTGAAGCAACCTTGGATATAAAAATAAAAATTGAAGACGTCCAGGTAACGACGGATAATACGGTAGCGGATATAGAGGAGATCACAAAGGTTATTAATAAAGTAAATGGAATAGTTGCAACCATAACACTGGCCGTTGGAGAGCAATCAAAGGCTACTGAAGAAATAGCTATGAATATTAACCAGGCAGCAGATGGGCTTGGCGAGGTCAATGAAAATGTGAATCAGATATCTGTTGTGGCCTCTACGATAACCTCTGAAATTGCCCAGGTAAACAGCGCCACGGAAGAGGTTTCCAAAAGTAGTTCTAAAGTTAAGGTCAGTTCAACAGATTTGCAGAGCTTTTCCAGGGACCTTAAAAAGTTAGTGGATATGTTTAAGATTTAACCCTCGGGTATAGTGGTGTCGCAGTCTGTTTTCTTGCACAAAAAACAATAGGCTGCGACATCTGATTTTCGAAAAATCTTTGTGTCAAAGTTGCCAGTGTCGGTGGTAAGTATAAGGAATCTATGTAAATAATGTGCACATCCCTCGGTAAGTGCTTCTTTTTTAGCGCCTTCCCTGGAATATCTTTGATTCAGTTACCACAAAATCCAGTAGTTCGTCATGGGCCTGTAGTGGAATTCTTTCTAGCACTTGAAAGTCGTATGCAAGTCCGATTCGTATTGCATTTGGAATTTTGGCAACAAAACGGTCATAGAATCCGCCCCCATAACCAAACCTTCCACCCCTACTATCAAATACCGATCCTGGTAAAAAAATAACATTAATCTCATTTGGGTTAACGATGTTGGTCTCACATAGGGCCTGCTTTGGTTCAGGGATATCACAGTATCCCGGCTCAAGGTCTTCTGTAATACTCTTAATTCTTATGGCATCAAGTCGTTTGTCGGTAACCCTGGTAATGGGGACGGTTACGATTTTTTCCGCAGCAAGCATTGCTTCAATTAGCCTGAAGGTCGAGACTTCGCTTCTAAAACTGACGTAGGAAAATATTGTTTTACAATTGATAATTTCAGGAAGCTTAAGAACTGTTTTGCATATTGCTGCTGAAGCTGTGGCCCTATGGCTTTCAGAGAGAGTATTTCTGTTGTTAAGGATATCTTTACGAAGTTTTTGTGGGTCGATTACCATGGCATAACCTTTATTACTCTGGGTTAATAAGTGTGCTATAAGCGCTGGATTATGTAGAGATAGGTGGGGAACCGACTCATAATCTTTAGCCGATTAAATTCAAAAAGCCTAGCCCGTGACGGTTTGTCGAAGGTGAGTGGGCTAAAGTAGATAGAACCTTTAGCCTGCTGGTGCGTCTGTGTATCTCTGATCAGTTTCTCCACTTCTTGGTAATGGGCGGGGGGGAGGCTTGCACCCATAATGAAATTTGCTGAAATCTCAATAGTAGAATAGGTATTATTGAGGTCCTGGATACGTTTAAAAGAGTCCCTTACCTGTGCTGTTGATATTGGTTTTCCCAGTTGATCTAAGGTGCTTTGGTCCGGAGATTCTAGGCCTATATTAATGTACACCTTTCCTGGTAATAGTTGCAATTCTTTGAAGAGTTCAGCCGGTGCTTCGAGTAGGGATGTGGCAGAACCAAAGAAGAAACAATTGAGCCCATCGAGATACGAAGTATAAAGGTCTAAGGTGTTGTATGCCTTGTTGATTGCGTGAAGAATGGTTTTATGGCCTGTCATCAGGGCGTCGTGCTCGCCCAAGTAGATACTGTTATAATTTGCCAGGTCAGCTGCGTAGAGATATTTCATCTGCTCAATTTGCTTATCGATCTGGAGATGGTTTAGCTCCTTGAACGGCAGGGCATTTTTGACCTTGCAGAATCTGCATTTATATAAACAGCCCCTGGAAATCATAATTGGGATCAGGTGATACTCAACATGTCGGGCGTCCGGTGGCAGGACGGAGATATGGCCATCTATGATATTGTGAAATGCTGTAGCCTTCTCCTTTAAGTATAGAGGGGTATTGCGCAAAATATTGTTGTAAAAGTTTGTACTCTCGGTGTCTTTTAGGTTATTTTCTCTGCAGGATTCAAGGATGTGGAACCAGTCTGTTGTCAGCTCATGAATTTCAGGAGAACGAAAGGGGGTTCCGCCAAGGATACTGTTGCTGGAGTAGTTGAAATTGGGAAGATAATATTCTCCCGTTGCCTCAAATACACCCGTGTAGCCCCCTGTAGAATAATAGATCCAGTCGTCACCCATCGTTCGTTTTAGCCATTCATGGGGGTGGTGCCAGGACCTCTTCTTGCTTCGTGCACGGATTATTTCTTGATTGAGATTGAAGTGGAAAATATGATTGTCGGTCTCGACTTCACTGTATGTCCCGGTATGAACCGGATAGGACATTTTAGCAAAAGTTCTGCTCCCTTGACGAGAGAAAGATATTTTGTTTTTTGGGAAAACGGAAGCTGTTTTCATAGTCATTTGAGAACTAGGGATAATGGAGCTGTCTACAATCTAAATTTCGCAATTGGTAAGTACAAATTGAAGTGTAATGTTTTTGCAGCAAACAAATAGCCTTGCTCTTAATCATTACAGGATAGAGGAGATATTGTCAAAGCACTGCATTTCCAGAAGAAAACAATGTAAGAATTAGAGATATTAGACTTGAAACATGCTGGAAATATAGCCTGTCTTGGGGTATACTATCATGTTTTATTAGGATCTTATTTGTTGTTATGATGGTGATGAAAAACAGATGCTTGAAAATATTTAACGGAGAAACGATACATATTGCGTTATTGGAGTAAATTCAGGAACTTAAATATGGAACGATTTTCAACGCTCCGGTGGAAAAAATCACGGAGTGAAGATTCATCTTTACGGAGACGTATATGGACACGCAGATGACGGAAACCTTGGAGGCGATATATGACAGGTGTGTCGCCAATGAAGATAACATTATCACAGTTCTGCAGGAGATTCAAAAAGAGTTCGGCTATATACAAGAAAAGGTTGTTCTCTGGTTTGCAGAACGTTCAAACATCCCGGCATCAAAATTTTATGGAGTTGTAACATTTTATTCGCAGTTTCATCAAAATCCCCGTGGTAAGAATATTGTTACCGTTTGTTGCGGTACCGTCTGTCATGTTAAAGGTGCCTCTCGTATTATTTCAAAAATTCATGAAGATCTCAAGTTGAAAGAAGGTCAGAAGACAACAAAGGACATGAAATTCACCTTGGAGCGTGTCAACTGTGTTGGGGCATGTAGTATTGCTCCTGTAGTTCTTGTCAATGAAAAGGTACTTGGAAAAGTTACGCCAAGTAAAATGGTTAAAAGTCTCAAGGCATATAAGGATTAAACCATGAACAGTGAAATAGTAGTGAGTGTATGCATGGGCACCGGTGGCATTGCTGCTGGTGGTGACATGGTTATGCAGGCTTTTGAAAAAGAGTTTGAAGAGGCCGGAGTTTCTAATGCAATAGTCAAAGAACATACACGTTTGCATAAGGTCGGATGTCGTGGTTTTTGCGCACGGGATGTGCTAGTTGATATCTCAGTGGGTGGTATAATTTCAACCTATCAGTATATTCAAGCGGATATGGTCAACCGTCTTGTTAAAGATCACTGTATTGGGAAAAGGCCTGTAACTGAATGGATGGTGGGAGATGATTACCATAATTTTCATGATAGTCAGACCAAGATAGTCCTGCACGATCTTGGTAAGATTGATCCTGAATCCATAGACGAATATATTCGTGTAGATGGATACAAGGCCGCTGAAAAAGCGTTGACAACCCTTAGTCCTGCAGAGGTTATTGATACCGTAAAACGGTCTGGACTCCGTGGTCGAGGAGGTGGTGGTTTTCCTACTGGTGTCAAGTGGGGTTTTTGTGCGGCGAATGAGTCGGACCAGTATTACATAATATGCAACGCGGATGAGGGTGACCCCGGTGCTTTTATGGATCGTTCTGTCGTCGAAGGAAACCCCCATGCGGTGCTCGAAGGAATGATCATCGGTGCCTATGCCATTGGTGCTAGTATTGGCTATGTTTATATCCGCGCTGAGTATCCCCTGGCGGTGGAAAGACTACATATGGCTATTAAAGATGCCAATGAAAGAGGCTTTCTTGGTAAGAACCTGTTTGGTAGCGATTTCAATCTGAAGATTAAAGTAAAACTTGGCGCCGGTGCCTTTGTCTGTGGGGAAGAGACTGCCCTTATTGCCTCGATTGAGGGTGAGCGTGGTATGCCTAGAGCAAAACCACCGTTTCCAGCAAATAAGGGCTTGTGGAGTAAACCAACCATTATCAATAACGTTGAAACCCTTGCCAATCTTCCGCACATTTTAAATAAAGGTGCCGAGTGGTTTGCTGCTATTGGTTCTGAAAAGAGTAAGGGGACCAAGGTTATTGCCCTTACCGGTAAGATCAGAAATACCGGGCTTATTGAAATTCCCATGGGAATGCCTCTCAAAGATATCATCTTTGATATTGGTGGTGGAATCGAGGGCGATAAACTCTTTAAGGCGGTGCAGACTGGTGGTCCTTCTGGGGGTTGTATTCCTCAACAGCATATCGATCTTCCCGTTCATTATGAGGGACTTGCCTCGGTTGGTTCAATGATGGGCTCCGGTGGAATGGTGGTGTTGGATGAAACCGATTGTATGGTGAATATTTCTAAATTCTTCCTTGAATTCACCCAATCTGAATCCTGCGGAAAATGTGTTCCTTGTCGTTTAGGTACCAAACGACTTCTCGAAATTCTTACCCGGATTACAGAGGGTGAGGGGAAAGAAGGGGATATTGAACTGCTCCAGGAGCTTGCGGAGGACGTCAGGGATTCTAGCCTCTGCGGACTCGGTATGTCAGCGCCAAATCCGGTGCTGAGCACAATTAAATACTTCCGCCATGAATATGAGGCACATATTAAGCAGAAGAAATGTCCGGCAAAGGTGTGTAGCAAGCTTTTGACATTTTTCATCCGGGAAGATATGTGCGTTGGCTGCGGAATGTGCGTGAGAGCATGTTCTGTTAATGCAATCACAGGCGAGAAGAAGCAGCCCCATAAGATCAACAATACCCTCTGTATTCAGTGCGGATCGTGTTTTGATGCGTGCAAGTTTAGCGCTGTACTAAAGGAGTAGTTGCCATGTTAAATCTCAATATTGATGGAAAAGATGTCGCCGTCGCATCGGGAACCACAGTGTTAGAAGCACTCAGGCTCGCAGGTCTTGAGGTGCCCACGCTCTGTCATGATGAACGGTTAAAACCCTTTGGTGCGTGTCGGCTGTGTATCGTTGAAATTGCCGGTATGCCAAAACCCGTGACCTCATGTACCACTCCAGCAACAGATGGTATGGTGGTTAAAACAAATAGCGAACGACTTTACAGGTTACGTAAGACCACTGTTGAACTACTTCTTTCAGACCATCCAAATGACTGTATGGTTTGTGGCAGTTCCGGGGACTGCACCTTGCAGGAACTCGCCTATCTCTATGGTATCCGCGAGAATCGCTTTCTCGGGGAGGTTCGGGAGCACAGCAGAACAGACCACAATCCTTTTATCATAAGAGACCAGAACAAGTGTGTTATGTGTGGACTTTGTGTACGGGTGTGCGATGAGGTGCAGGGTGTTGGTGCAATAGGCTTTTCTGAAAGAGGCTTCGAAGCTAAGGTCATCCCCCCATTTGGCCATGATCTGGATTGCGAATTTTGCGGTCAATGTGTTTCTGTCTGCCCAACAGGGGCTTTGGCGGGGAGTTTATGGGCCGGAAAACCCCGTTCAGGAGGTGTTGTCAAAACAGATACCACGTGTACCTATTGTGGTTGTGGTTGTAACATCACCCTGAGTAGCCATGGCGATAAGGTGATTCGAATTGATTCAGTTGCGGATAATCATAATCGAGGCTGGTTATGCGTAAAGGGAAGGTTTGGTTATGAGTTTATCAATAGCAATGAACGCCTTACGACCCCTCTCATTCGAAAGAAAAAGGGTGGGGAGTTTGAAAAAGCAACCTGGGATGAGGCACTGAGTTTTGTTGCAGAGAAGCTCTCTGCCATAAAAGAAAAACATGGAGCAGATAGTGTAGCTGGTCTTTGTTCCGCGCGTTGTACCAATGAAGAGAACTATCTCTTTCAGAAATTATTCAGGGTAGGGTTTGGCACCAATAACATTGATCATTGTGCCCGCTACTGACACAGTGCCACCGTGGCCGGTCTGGCCGCAAAATTTGGTTCTGGTGCAATGACTAACTCTGTTGCAGAGATCGCAGATAATGATGCTCTCTTTGTTATAGGTTCAAATACTACAGAAAATCATCCCATAATTGCCTTGAGGATGAAAGAAGCTGTAGCAAAAGGGGCCAAGCTTATTGTCGCCGATCCCCGTAAAATTCCATTGGTTAAGTATGCCACTCTTTGGTTGCGCCACAAGCCTGGGACCGATTCTGTACTGTTGAATTCAATTATGAAGGCAATTTTAGCAGAAGGCCTTGAAGACAAAACATTCATTAACGAACAAACGCAAGGGTACGAAGAATTTGTGCAATCCCTCGACCCGTTCACACCGGAATACGCAGAAGAGATGACCGGAGTTCCTGCAAAGGATATCATCGAAGCTGCACGTATTTTTGCTGCGGCTGAAAATGCAGGAATTTATTATGCAATGGGAATTACCCAGCATGTGATGGGAACCAATAATGTTTTAGCCGTTGGCAATCTTGCAATGCTTACCGGAAATCTTGGTAAAAGAGCCTGTGGGGTAAATCCATTAAGAGGCCAGAACAACGTGCAGGGAGCCTGTGATATGGGTGGCTTGCCCAATGTGTACCCCGGTTATCAGAAGGTTGATGTTCCCGCCGTTCAGGAAAAATTTGAAAAAGCTTGGGGAGTGCCTCTTTCAGGGAAAATTGGTATGCCTGCCACTGTGATGACCGGTGCCATGCTCGAAGGTAGTCTGAAGGGGATGTATATTTTCGGTGAAAATCCAGCAATGAGTGATCCAAATACCACCCATTCTGTTAAGGCATTCGAAAGCCTTGAATTCTTAGTTGTTCAAGATATTTTTATGACAGAAACGGCCCAATTGGCCGATGTGGTTTTGCCGGGTGCCTCCTTTGCTGAAAAAGAAGGAACCTTTACCAGTTCGGAACGGCGCATCCAGAGAGTGAGAAAGGCCATTAACTCCCCCGGTCAGGCCCGGAGTGATCTTGCAATCATTGATCAGCTTTACAAGAGGATTACAGGGCAGGGCGATCTTGAAATAGCGGCAGATCCTGTAGCTATTTTCGATGAAATTGCAGGGCTGTGGGCTGGTGTTGCTGGTATGAGTTATGGTCGGTTGGAGAAAAATAGTCTGCAATGGCCATGTCTCACCGAAGATCACCCAGGTACTGAGTATCTTTTTAAAGACGGCTTTAATACCGAAAGTGGTAAAGCAATATTTTCACAGGTCCCGTATGTGGCTTCCAAAGAACTTCCGGATAAGGAATATCCATTCGTTCTTACAACCGGGCGACAGCTTTTTCACTATCATACCGGAACAATGACAAGGCGTTCCTCGGGTTTGAACAAAGTCGCACCGGAACCATTTGTTGAGGTCAATCCTGCTGATGCCAAAATTCTTGGTGTGAATAATGGAGAAAAACTCACGGTAACTTCCCGCCGTGGACAGATTAAGCTGAAGGCAAAGGTTTCCAAGATAGTGCCGCCAAATGTTGTTTTTATTCCGTTTCATTATAGTGAAGCGGCAGCAAATCTGTTAACCAATGATGCCATGGATCCCGTGTGTAAAATTATGGAAGCAAAGGTTTGTGCGGTAAAAATAGAAAAGAGGTAGTGTGTAAATCAACCTTTTGTTTTAGTGGTTGAGCTAGAATTTTTCTATGGATATAAAGTGCGTTAACGGGGAGCTGAGGCGTAGCTTCCCGTTTTTTTCGAATAGATTTTTGCTGTTGGAGAGTAGATGTCTGATTTAATGCGGATAGAATCCGAACAAGGGCTCCTCTCGGTTTGTGAAACGGTGATTGTGGTGCCTGAAATTGCTATTAAAGAGGCGGGGTATATCAAGGTTTTCACCTCAAAAGATGCTGCCCATGCCAAACATGAATACCACGCCATGGCACAGATAGCGTATTTTCAGTATCAGGATGATGAGTTAGAGATTAAAGAGGTCACCAGTACTATTACAATTGCCACAAAGGATGGAGACATTACCCTTGAGCAAGGCCTCGTCTTGAGTCGTGAACCGTCTGGAGATTTCTTGGTTTTTATTCATCCTTCTCAGAATAGAAAAAAACTTCTCGAAGCTGGATATAGATACTGTACAAGGTGGGTTAGATTGGATATTTAACCGGCATTTTGTTGAACATGGTATCAGTCTAAGCTGATGAGAAATACAGGTTAGTCCCTTGGTGTTTATTTTTGGTCTATACATTACAGCACACTTCTGCAATAAAATACAAGTAAGAGTGAGGTGGTAAAAGTGGTTGAAAACGACGGCATCACAAGACAGCGATTAATTGTTTTTCAGCAGAATGGAAGTGGGAAACTCAAAATAGAAGGTCTTAAAAAGCATGGTGAGCAGTATTTCGAGATGACAATTGTCGATATCGATGATGTGTTACCTCTCATCTTAGATGATACCAGTGATTATTTACCGTCTGATATAGACTGCGACCTGGTGCTTGATTTTCTAAAACATAATGATCTTTCCACAGATCTTGCGGCCCTGTGTCAGAAAAAAGGTATTCCTGTAATAGGCTCTGGCAAAAAGCTGCCTGGGAAAGGCGCAATAACGCCACCTACTTGTTGCGGTTTACCACGTCTTGAAGGTCTCGGTCATTACGGTAAGTATTTTGGGGCACCAGAATTTGCCGTTGGCATCGAAGAAGGATTAATCAAAAAAGTAGAAGTCATTCGGGGGGCCCCCTGTGGCGCTACATGGGAAGTGGCCAAACGTCTTATTGGACATCCGGTGGATGATGCCGCACGTAAAATAGGACTTGAAACCCAGTTTTACTGCTATGCAGACCCCAGTAGTTGGGATCCTATTTATGGTAAGAGTCCTGTGCATTTTGCAGGGAAGATCCACGAGAAACAGTTGAAAAAAGCAATTAAGATTATTGCAGCAGTGGTGGAGGATGCTTAAAACGGTTTGATCTACTTCTGCTGCAACAAAAGCCGATCTCATTTTTGAGATCGGCTTTTGTCATTTACCAGTTCTTCTGTAAAACCTCGAAGTAACCTCGGGGTTTTACGCAGGCGGGGCATTTGTCCGGAGGGGTTGTACCCCTGTGCTGGTAGCCGCAGCCCAGACATTTCCATGTGACCTCTGAATCTCTTTTAAATACACGCCCTGTTACGAGGTTGTCAGCAAGTTCTCTGAACATTGTTTCATGACATTTTTCTGAAACATTAATGGCATGAAAGGTGTCCGCAGCTCTTGAAAAACCTTCATCTTCAGCCGTTTGTGCAAAAACGGAATAGAGCTCATCGTGTACATATAATTCGAGTTCCGCCGCTTGAATGAGATTTGCGTAGGTATCTACAATAACCCCAGCGGGAAAGGTGCCCGAAATTTCAAGTTTTCCTCCATTAAAGAATTTAAAAAACCGTAGTGCATGTTCATATTCCTGATCAGCAGTTTGGCTAAAAATCTTTGCAATTTGAATAAAGCTTTCCTCTTGTGCATGGGTTGCAAAGAAGTCATATCTTGTTCGTGCTTGAGTCTCTGCTGAATAGGAGAGGAGTATGTTTTTAGCCGTTTGGCTTTCACGAAAACTAACCATAGTGAACCCGCTATTCTTCAATGTTAATTGCGTTTGCACCACATTCGTTGGCCGCTTGCTTTACTACTGCTTCAAGATGAGTCGGGATCACTCCAGCCTTAACGACGGAGAGGAGCTGGTCTTCATCATATTCAAAAACATCAGGACACAACGTGTTACAGTTCCTATCGCCCATACATTGTTTTGAGATAGTTGCTTTCACTATTTCTCCTTTGTTGAGTTAATAAAAACCACGTAGGTATTACGTGGAAAAGTACGTTATTGATACTCACTTCGGAAAACGGCAAAGGGGCAGGGTGCGTGTTTTAGATCACACCGCAGGTGTATTGTCTTTTATGGCAGAAATATGCTGCAAGGTACTGCAATACCTTGGCAGAGAGAAGATGTAGATAACACAATGCTCGGGAGTTTGTCTTGACTGTATGATTGAGCGATCTTTAATTTGTTTGCTGGCTCAATCATACAATCTCAGATTGGTACGTATACTGGGCTTGACTAGTCAAGTTCATGGGAGGCTTTAAGCACGGTGTATGGAACCTGGAGGTATTCGAGAGCTTTTCCCGTTTTGTTCCAGCCATTTTGCTGAAAGAGTCTTGAGAAGTTTAGAGAAACACCTGCATAAAGCGAACGTGTATCGTCTTCTGTTTTATCATCGTAACCTCTGGAGTAGTAGCCCGCATGGAGTTCGAGATATTTTAACAAGGTATTTTCAACGCTGTCAAAGCCATCAAGTTTGATAACCATAGAGTAGTAGTGATTTGAATAGTCATCGAAGATGCCATTTACATCGACATTGAAAACGTACTCTACGCGAAAGTCAATTTTACGATCAAGTTCGGGGTATTTCTCCATTAAAACGGAGGTAAGGGCGCCAAAGGTGTTCATCATCATGTCTTCCCAAGAGAAGCCCTGGGATTCGCTGGTGGCATCGGCCATCTCCATAAATGCCTGGACAGTCCATGCGGATAATGCGGCATAGGTATTTGCTCTTTGAGAATCGTAACCCCAATGTTTATATAGACCTGTTAGTGCATCAGCAAATGTATAGGTTGCCCAGAAATGGCCAAATTTATCGGCTCCACCATACTTTGAGTCCTGTTCAAACCAGCCTTCATCAGCATCATGCCAGTCGGCTGAGCCGTAATCCCATTCTGTGAGGCCCCAGATGCCAATGAGTGATGCCGCTGCAATGTTGGTGTAGAGTAACTTGGTCTCTTTAGGTTGGCTGCTCCACCAGCCAGTTTGGCTGTCAGGTTCTGCGGGGCTATTACCTGTTGTAATGAATGTTGGTTCTGCACTCGTCGCAGTAGAGCTTTGTGCATAAAGAGGTGACAGTATAAATGTACAACATAATGTACAAGCTAGAACCGCTGTGCGGGATGGGTAAATTATGGTCATGGGATATCTTGGGGGAAAATTTATAGGAAGCTCCAAAGGCGTATAATGTGATTTCGCCCCGATAGCGTTTTTTTCATAACTATAAAGAATACTATTGTTTGTTGTCTCTCGTCAAGTGGTTGTTGAGAGATTGAATGAGGATGGGGCTTGTGGTGGAGTCTATGGCCAAAGACTGGCCCAAATTTGTCAGGGGGAAACGAAGGTGTTTTTCGGGGAGAATGGTGAAATGGAAAAGCCTAAAAATGCTCTGAAAATATTTTTTTGCTCGATAAATCTAATTGTACCTTATGCGGAGAAAAAACCTGTCTGGCATTTGCCGGTGCGGTACACACAGGTACACGAAAAATAAGCGAATGTCCCCGCTTGTCTTCTGCAACAATAGCATTATTTGGGATTGCTGATGGGCAACGTGCCGATTTAGAACTGATTTGCATATTAATTCCTGGCTCATTGTTTCCCTTCTCGAATATCTTTGTAATTCTAGGGGAGAGATTCCTAAAAATAACTGGATATCGTTGCGTGAAATCCCTGGTGGGAGGGAGAAATACGGTCTATTTCAAAAACGGTGCGAGGATGTCTTTAAATCCCTTGCTGATCGATTTCCTCATTTTTTCAACGATATTATTCATATGTTTGCTGGTGTAAAAGTGGCCCAGCAGTTTGAGGCAGATATTTCTGTGGTTTTGCATCCTCTTCCTTTGGTGCCAATTATGCTCTGCTACTGGCAGGCAGAAGATGGTATGGAGTCCAGTCTTAATATTTTCTTTGATAAAACTGTACACCCAAATCTTGGTGTTGACTCTGCGTATCTTTTAACTACAGGAATCGCCCAGATGCTTGAAAAACTGGCCGACCATCACGGCTTTTAGCTCGCTCCGTAAGCATTAGTGTCTCTCCCGCCTGTAGAGTTTGTCAGGTTACCCCCACGGGCAGGATAATTGTAAAAGTTAGCCTTTGCCTGGTTTGCTTGTAACCGTAATAGTGTCATGGTGTGATTCTATGCTTGATTTCACGCTGGAAAGTCCAAGGTCTATTTAGTTAAGTTGCTGACCCAGCGTAATATCCTTAGCCGGTTGTTTGCCCATGGTGAGCAGGCTTTATGCGTAATTCGATAGACCGAACAGCTCTTGTAGAAGGTGCTGAGCGTATAATTGTTTTACCGGCAGAAAGGCTCGTCTAAACACTAAAAAAGATAGAATATCACATGGTTAAGGATAATGTAGAGATGATCTATCAATATTATAGATAAGCAGTTCGGCGATAAAAAAACTATCATAACCCCATATATTTATTATAATGAACGTGTCCGGATCCTTTACCTGTTGGGTGAAAAGAAACTCTAGTGTATGCCCGTATGTAATTGGCTGAGAGTACTAATGGCAAGGCCATTTACAAATCGGGGCCAATCTAATGGAGGATTTTTACGTGATCAGGATGACCCCACAGCATGGAAATGACGATACAATAGGTTCCGTTTTAGTCGTCGGTGCCGGAATTGGTGGGATGCAGGCAGCTCTTGATCTTGCCAACAGTGGTTTTCTGGTGCATCTGATATGCGACGAACCGTCTATTGGTGGCACAATGTCCCGCCTTGATAAGACCTTTCCCACAGGCGATTGTGCGATGTGTATGATTTCTCCTCGTATGGTTGAGTCTAGTCGACATGCCAATATAAAATTACATACCCTGGCAGCTGTGCTGTCTATTGAAGGTCATGAGGGCAACTTTGTTGCCAGAATCAATCAGCGTGCCCGCTATGTAGATGCGGAAAAATGTACCGGTTGTGGGGCCTGCGAAGCTCAATGTCCATCGAAGGTCTTTGATTCGTTCAACCAGGGTTTGAATAAGCGCAGGGCAATCTATGTTCTTTTCCCACAGGCCGTCCCCAATACCAGGGCCATCGATCCAAAAGCCTGTCTCTATCTGACTAAAAATGTCTGTCGCAAATGTGAAAAAGCATGTGAGGCGGGTGCCATAAATTTTGCTGATACCGACCAAGAGATTGAACTCAAGGTAGGAGCTGTGATATTAAGCCCTGGTCTTGCAACGTACCCTCCTGAAATTAGAAGAGAATTTGGTTTTGGCCAATACAAAAATGTGCTGACAGCCCTGCAGTTTGAAAGGATGCTTTCAGCCTCGGGCCCCTGCCGCGGCAAGGTTGCTCGCCCATCGGACGGTGCCCATCCAAAACGCCTTGCCTGGATTCAGTGTGTTGGTTCAAGAAACGCCCACAATGCCAACCCCTGGTGCTCCTCCGTCTGCTGTATGTACGCTGCCAAGCAGTCCATCATTGCCAAAGAGCATGATCCAGATGTGCAGTCAACCGTCTTTTATATGGAACTCAGAGCCTTTGGTAAGGATTTTGATAAGTATGTTGAAAAGGCCAAAACCGATGCTGGGGCGATCTATAAAAGAGTTATGGTTTCGGAGGTCGTTGAAGATCCGGCAACAGGCAACCTGTTTATCCATTTTGTAGGGGATGATGGTAAACTTCGTAACCAAGAATTTGATATGGTGATCCTCTCTATCGGTTTTGAGCCAAGGGAAGATGCGAGGTCGTTTTCTCAGATTTTTGGCATATCTGCCGATGAATACGGTTTTGCAGAGACCTCGAAACTCCGTCCGGTAGAAACATCAAGAAAGGGTATCTATGTGGCTGGCACCTACCAGGGGCCAAAGGATATTCCTGAGACGGTGATACAGGGCTCTGGCGCAGCAGCAAAAGCCATGGCACTGCTTGGGAGTCAGCGAGGGACTGAGGTGACTGAATTTGAGTTATCCGAGGAAAGGGATGTAACGGGTGAAGAGCCCAGAATCGGTGTCATTGTTTGTCATTGCGGTACCAACATTGCTGGGACTGTAGATGTTGAGAAGGTTGCAAAAGTAGTAGCAGGAGAGCCAGGTGTAGCCCATTCTGAGACCATTGTTTATGCCTGCGCCCCAGATGGTCAACAGAGAATCCGTGATCTCATTGAAGAAAAAAGACTGAACCGGGTGGTGGTAGCATCGTGTACCCCCCGAACCCATGGACCACTTTTCATGGATACTATTCGTGAAGTTGGTCTTAATAAGTTTCTCTTTGAACTGGCTGATATCAGAGAACAATGTTCCTGGTGTCATATGAATGACAAGGAAAATGCCACGAGCAAGGCCATTGAAATAGTTACTATGAATGTGGCAAAAACCCGCAAGCTGCTGCCAGTTACCACCGCCTCAGTGGGGGTAGAGCATACGGCTTTAGTCGTGGGAGGAGGGATAGCAGGTATGAACGCCTCTCTTTCACTTGCGGCGCAGGGTTATGGGGTACATCTGGTTGAACGACGGCGTGGCCTTGGTGGATTGCTCAACAACGTATACAGCACAATTGATGGCGCTGATGTTCAAGGCTATCTCGCAGAGGTGATCAGAAAGGTTAAAGCAAACTCCGCAATTACTCTTCACCTCGATACAACGGTTACTGCCATTGATGGTTTTGTAGGAAACTTTGAAACCACCCTTGCTAGTGGTACCGGGTTTTCCCATGGGGCAGTCCTTATTGCATCTGGTGGCATTGAGTATGAGGCCGAGGAGTACGGTTATGAAGATTCTGACCGGGTACTAACCCAGCGCCAACTTGAATTAGAACTACACAACAATGGTCCTGAAAAGGACGCCACCTATGTAATGATACAGTGTGTAGGGTCACGAGAGGAACCGGATAATTATTGTTCTCGTATCTGTTGTCAGGACGCCCTTAAAAATGCTATTAGCATTAAGGAAAGATGTCCAGACGCGAGGGTTTTCGTGTTGTACAGAGATATGAGGTCCTATGGTTTAAAAGAAGCATACTACAGACAGGCAAGGGATCTGGGAGTGCTGTTTTTCCTCTATACATCTGAATTAAAACCTCAAACAGAGATTACAGGCGATAAAATAAAGGTTACTTTTCTTGCAACTGTCCTTGGCAAAGACATGGTAATCGATGCTGATTATCTTGTCCTCTCAACGGGGCTTCGGCCGCAACCTGACCGGGACGAACTGGCTAAGAAGTTTAAGTTGACCTGCAATATTGATGGATTTTTTCTTGAGGCCCATGTCAAATTACGGCCAGTTGATTTTCCTGTAGAAGGTTTTTTTCTCGCCGGTCTTGCCCATGCACCTAAGAATTTAGAAGAAACAATAAGCCAGTCGCTGGCAGCGGCGGGACGGGTAGGTGCTCTTTTATCCAATGAAAAGCTTGATGTCTCAGGTGTTATTGCAAAACATAACCGTGATATCTGTATGTCCTGTCTTGCCTGTGTGAAAAAATGCCCTTTTGGAGCGCCTTTTATAGACGATGACGGACGGGTGAGTCACAATGAGGTGAAGTGTACTGGTTGCGGTATCTGTGCAGGTGTTTGCCCGGCAAAGGCATATCAGGTAAACTATTTCCGGGATGATCAACTTTTGGCTATGATTGACTCAGTTACAGATAACTAAAAAATACAAAAGGCTGTTTCTTTAAGGTAATAAGAAGGTTCCCCAGTCTTCTGGAATGCATAAGTTAACCGAAAGAGTAAAAGTATGGCAAATGAAGAAGAGGTAAAAGATGGTCTACAGGGGCCTGAAAAAAAGCAGGAGGTTCCAGCTGGATGGAAGGCGAACATATTAGCTTTTGCTTGTCATTACTGCGCTTTTGCGGCAGCTGATTTTGCGGGGGTTCTGCGCTTGTCATATCCTACCAACGTTAAAGTGATACGTCTGCCTTGTACAGGAAAGCTTGACCAGATCTATCTGCTCCGAGCCTTTGAACGGGGAGTGGATGGTGTCTTTGTTGCTGGTTGACTTGAAGGACAATGCCATTTCCTGGAAGGAAATACAAATGCGCTAAAAAGGGTCGAAAAAGTAAAAAGTTACCTGCTTGTTGTTGGTATTGATCCACGCAGGCTTGAGTTTTACAATTTGTCCGCGGCCCAGGGACTTCGCTGGGCTGAAATCTGTACAGAATTTACCGAAAGAATAAACACCCTAGGGCCGTCGCCCATAGGGATAGCTCTGCAGAAGAAAAAAGCAAAGGCAGCCCTTACAATACAGGCTGCCTGATACTCGCAAAATCGCGTGGGCCGAAACAAGGTATTTGGACAAGGAGCAATGAGGCGATGATAGTCGGAGAACAAAAACCCTTTGACGAAATATGGGCCATGGTCAAAGAGCATAAGCAGATCACTGTATTTGGCTGTAATACCTGTGTCTCAGTCTGCCACCAGGGTGGGAATAAAGAGGCCGAAATATTGGCATCGCTTCTGCGGATGATGGCAAGCCAAGAAGAGTTAGATATTGTTATTGAAGATAGCGGTATTGAACGTCAGTGCGAACACCTCTTCTTTGAAAAAGTAAATGAAAAACTGCAACGTTCTGAGTCGGTATTGAGTCTTGCCTGTGGCATTGGCGTGCAGTTTATTGCAGCTAAGTATCCGAATCTACCAGTTTATCCAGCTCTGAATACCACCTTCTTAGGCGATGTCCAGGCAGATGGCTTGTTTACAGAAAAATGCCAGGCGTGTGGCGATTGTTTGCTTGGAGTTACTGGAGGGATCTGTCCTGTGAGTCGCTGCTGTAAAAGAATTCTTAACGGCCCATGTGGTGGATCAACTAACGGTAAATGCGAAATCTCTGCGGATATCGATTGTGCTTGGCAACTTGTGGTGGATAGACTTGAGGCCCTTGGTAAACTCGATGAATATGAAAAGATTATCCCGATTAAAGATTGGTCTAAAGATCGTGCTGGTGGGCCAAGATCTTTCAAACTGGAGGGTTTTTAATTGTGGAGATAAGAACCGCAAGTAAGCTTGAAAAGATACTTAAAAATGGACACATGGCAGTCTCAAGCGAGTGTGGACCTCCGCGCTCTAGTGATGCTAAGGGGATCATCGAGAAAGCTCATCTCATCAAAGATCATGTGGATTGTATAAATGTAACGGATAACCAGACCTCTGTGACAAGACTTTGTAGTCTTGCTGCCTGTATTCATCTTAAACATGAGGGCTTAGAGCCTGTTTTACAGATGGTGGTAAGGGACCGTAACCGTATTGCTCTGCAAAGCGATATTCTTGGGGCAGCCTCCTTTGGAATTAACAATATGCTTTGTCTCTCTGGAGATCATCAGAGTTTTGGTGACCATCCCAGTGCCCAAAATGTTTTTGATCTCGATTCTATACAGCTTATACAGACCTCAAGATATATGAGAGACGAGGGTAAGTTCCTTGGTGGGGGGGATATTGAAAAGCCGCCCAATATGTTTATTGGTGCTGCAGCAAACCCTTTTGCCGATCCATTTAAAATAAGAGTTCCCCGTCTTGCCAAAAAAATTGCGGCGGGTGCAGAATTCATTCAGACCCAGTGTGTTTATAACCTTGAAAAGTTTGAAAAGTGGATGGAGGCAGTGGTTGAGCGAGGCCTCCACGAAAAGGTGTTTATCATGCCTGGGATTACCCCTATGCGCTCGGTTGCGATGGCCAAGTATATGGCAAAATCTGTGCCGGGGATGGATGTGCCTAAGGATGTGATTGCTCGACTTTCTGGTGTTGCAAAAGATAAGCAGGCCGATGAAGGAATAACTATTGCGGTGGAGGCCATTGAGAGGTTAAAACAGATAAAGGGAGTGGCTGGTTTCCACATTATGGCCATTGAATGGGAAGAAAAAGTTCCTGAAATTGTAGAGCGTTCCGGATTGTATCCCAGGCCGATTGTGGATTAGATTCGGGCAAGAGGTGTCCCCATGTGTCAAACAAGTGTTTTAATGGAAAAGGATGGTCAGGAAGAGTTGTTGCTTGAAAATGTGACAGGGCTTGAGGTCACGGGAAAGAACATTACCATTACCACCCTGTTTGAAGGTGCTGCCGAGTATCAAAATGTAGCAATCAAACGTATCGATTTTTCTGGAGGGAAGGTCTTTTTACAGCAGGCGGCATAAACTGTTTAACACGATAGAGTTAACTGGAGATTAAATGGATAATGTTGAGAAGTTGCGCGTTCTTTTGCAACACTGGATAGATCATAACAAAGGGCATGTAGAGGAGTTTGAAAATTGGCGTAAACTGATGGCAGATGAAAATCAGGAAAAAACAGCCTCTCATATCACAGAAGCGATCAGACAGATGGCGATGGTAAATGCCGAGCTCGGTAAGGCGCTGCACCAAGTGGGTGGGCCAAATGCGGCGGGGGATAAAGGCCACGAGCATGGGCATAGTCACAGCCACGACCATAACCATACTCACGACCATGACCACAAACACTAACCCCCATTTACCGGCCATTTCGGTGGTAACGGGGGCGATGTTCTGGCAATAAAAAAGGGTTTGATACCAAGGTGGTATCAAACCCTTTTCTGTTCTTGAAGCTTTACCTACGTTTATGCCCCCAAGGTCTTTTTGGCAGAGGTGAGGGTGTTTTTCATAAGCATTGCAATGGTCATTGGGCCAACACCACCGGGTACTGGGGTGATTTTGCCTGCAATTTCCCGGGCTTTTTCAAAATCGACATCGCCTTTGAGTATGGCTTTACCGGTTTTCTCGTTCATACCAACACGGTTTACCCCAACATCAATGACGGTGGCACCAGGCTTAATCCACTCGGGTTTAACCAGATCAGGAACCCCTGCGGCTACGATGAGGATATCCGCACGTTTACAATGACCAGCGAGATCCTTTGTTCTGGTATGGACTATTGTAACCGTTGAGTTGGCACCAACACCTTTTTGGGCCATCATCATAGCGATTGGCTTGCCAACAATGTTAGAACGGCCAACAACCACAACCTCAGCTCCTGAGGTCTCGGTGCCAGAACGTACTATCATCTCCTGGATACCTGCTGGTGTGCAGGGGAGAAAACGTACGGCATCGCCGCCAATCATGAGGCGGCCAACATTTACAGGATGAAAGGCATCGACATCTTTGTCAGGATTGATTGCATTGAGAACTTTCTTGTCATCAATATGCTTAGGCAGTGGCAACTGGACAAGGATTCCGTCTATGCTTGGATCGTTATTATACTTATCGATCAGGGCCAGAAGATTGGCTTCTGAAATATCTTCAGGTTGATCGTCCTGGATTTCATGAAAACCAATACTGAGTGCGGTTTTTACCTTTAATGTGACGTAGCTGATAGATGCGGGGCTGCTACCAACTAGGATGGTGACAAGACCTGGACCCCTGCCGTGCTTAGCTTTCATAGCTTCAACTTCTTGCTTAATCTCGGCAAGAATTTCTTTACGAATTTCTGTTCCACTAATAATTTCTGCGGTCATTATACGGTACACTCCCTGTGAAGAGGTGAATTTTGCAAGTGCGCTTTGGCGAATTGCAATGTGCAGCAAAGAGGTCTTTACTGCACATATTATAACGATTATTCGTCAAAATTAGTGCCAATTCATGTTTAAAGTCATTAACCAGACTAACAATAAGGCACTCATCCCATTAATGGGATTTAGAATACACCCTCAACTTTTCCGGTTTCAACATCAACGTCAATCCGTTTAAAGGCAGGGTTTGAACTCGTGCCAGGCATAAGGCTGATAGTCCCAGCAACTGGGACGATGAAGCCTGCACCACCATAGGTGAGAACCTCACGGATATTGAGACGCCATCCTGTCGGTACACCTTTTAGAGCTGGATTATCCGAGAGGGACAGATGGGTTTTAACCATACACATTCCCATTCCTGCGAGTTCTGGGTCAGCTTGAATTCTATCGATTTGTTTATTGGCTTCTGTTGAGTAATCAACACCGTCGGCGCCATAAACTTCTTTTGCAATGAGTTCAATTCTCTCTTTAACAGGCATATCAAGATCGTAGAGGAATTTGAATTCAGTTTTGTCTTCACAAGCTTCAATAACGGTATTAGCAAATTCAATTGCTCCGTCACCACCTTTTTCCCAATGTCTGGAAAGAGCGACTCTGGCACCCTCGGCTTCACAAAGTTCACGTACTTTGGCAATCTCTGCATCGGTATCCGTGTAAAAAGCATTGATACAAACAACAGGGCTGATGCCAGCTTTACGTACATTTTTAATGTGGTGAATGAGGTTTGCACAACCAGCTGCTACCCATTCTACATTCTCACTGTTGTATTCTTCCGGCATTGCTTTGCCTGGTACAGGAACTGGTGCGCCACCGTGGCACTTGAGTGCTCTGATGGTTGCAACAATAACCGCACAATCAGGCTTGAGACCAGAAAAACGACACTTGAGGTTCCAAAATTTTTCAAATCCAATATCAGCACCGAATCCGGATTCGGTAACGTGATAGTCGGCAAGTTTCAGGCCGACTCTATCGGCAATAATTGAGCTTTGGCCAATAGCGATGTTGGCAAATGGGCCTGCATGCACAATTACGGGCTGACCTTCAAGGGTCTGCATGAGAGATGGATTAAGCGCGTCAACCATCCATGCGGTCATGGCACCGGCAACTTGTAAGTCTTCAGTGGTAACCGGCTTGCCTTTTTTTGTATAAGCAACAACGATCTTACCCATTCTTTCGCGCATGTCTTTAAGATCACGGGCGACAGAAAGAATAGCCATAACTTCGGAAGAAACAGCAATAGCAAATTTTGATTTCATCATGAAACCGTCGGCCTTACCGTTGACGCCGTCAATACCGATGATGATGTTTCTTAGCGATTGACAACAATAGTCCATGACCCAGCCCATCTGTACATTGGTAGGATCAATATCAATTCTCTTCATGCCTGAAAGACGTTCAAGTTGCTCATCTGTGTAGTTTCTTTCATGCTGGAGCCGAGATGTCAGGGCAACCATTGCGAGGTTATGCGCATTCATAATGGCGTTAATATCGCCGGTGAAACCAAGAGAGAATGGAGTGAGAGGGATACACTGTGCAAGACCACCACCAGCAGCAGAACCTTTGATGTTCATGGTAGGTCCACCAGATGGTTGGCGTATAGCAGCACAGACGTTTTTGCCGAGTTTTCCAAGACCTTGAACGAGGCCCATGCAAGAGGTGGATTTTCCTTCACCTAGTGGTGTAGGAGTTATTGCTGTTACATCAATATATTTGCCATTTGGAGCATCTTTTAAACGGTCGAGCACTTTTCTAAAGTCAATTTTAGCAATGAAATGCCCTTGGGGAAGAAGTTCTTCTTTGGTTAAACCAAGCTTTTCCCCAATTTCATAAATTGTTAACATTGTTTTTTCAGCTTCCTGCGCAATCTCCCAATCAGCATGTTTGGTCGGATCTAATGGCATAATCAACTCCTTTGTTAGATTGAGGCTCTGTCCGAGCCAGATGTTTTAGTACTGTGAGTTACAGGTACTTCGAAGCAAGAAAAAATAGAAACATCAAAAAATAAAAGACCCGAATCGGCCGAGAATATTGCAAGATAGAATAGGGACTGCTGTTTGAATCATAAGTCGACTCCAGTGGTTCAACGTTATACCTCTGTGATTATCACCTTGAAAAAGTGACGCATTCTGACTCGACAACATGCTTTTCGTAACATAAATCTCTATGAGAATCAATGTGTTTTACTGCTTTGAGGCTTGATTGATGCTCATTTTATATATCGTATATTACATTGTGGCTGTAGAAAATATGAGCAGATGGTGACGAAAGAACTGCTAGGATTATTTATATTAGATATTTCGTATAAAGACTGTATGAAATATGATTTTAAGGTTGTATTATTTGTTAGAATATCGGTGGTTCTTTGCCGTAGTAATGCAAACAGGAGAAGGTTGGCTAATTCACATCACAGAATGGAGGCTTCAATGAGAATGCATTCTTTGTACGATGTTTATGTAAGAAATGACAACGTCTCAAAAGACACTATCGCCCTGATGGAAGGTGATGAGACCTGCACGTTCCACGAGCTGCATACAAGCGTACTGCATGCTGCAGAATTTCTCAGTAAGAGAGGAGTCGCTAGGGGAGATCGTGTGGCGATACTTTCCATGAACCGACTTGAATTCTTTATACTTCTAGGTGCACTGGCAAGACTCGGTGCCATAATGGTTCCACTGAACTGGCGTCTTTCTCTTGGTGAGTTGGTGTATATAATAGGAGATTGTCTTCCAAAATGTTTATTTACTGATGCAAAGCACTCTGAGATTGCAAAAAAAATACAGCAAAAATGCCCTGTCGAGATCAATGACATCAATGAACTGAGGTTAAAAGAGCAAACGGATGCAACAAGATATAGCGCATCAGACTCTGAGGCGGTGTTAGCCGTTGCAGATACGCCGCTGTGTATCATCTATACAGCCGCAGTTGAAGGACATCCGCGAGGTGCCGTGCTCAGTCATTCCAACCTGATAGCCGCAAGTCTGCAGGTCATTACCTCCATGGGGCTTTCTGCAAAAGACGTAAATCTTAATATGTTACCTCTTTTTCATATTACAGGATTAAATCTTGCCCTAGCTGTCATGCAGGTGGGGGGGCGAAACGTCATTATAGAAAAGTTTGACGAACAAAAGGTGCTTGAAATAACAACATCTGAAAAGGTTACGCTTTGGGGAAGTTTTCCGCCGATACTTACTCGCTGTATGGCTGAGTTTACAGGTGGTAACTATGATATCTCATCATTGAAGTATGTTGTTGGGCTCGATGGACCAGAGATGATCTCTTCTTTTGAAGAGAAGGTAGATGCAAAATTTTGGATACTGTATGGACAATCAGAAACCAGCGGTTTTGTAACATTTTCTGAGGCATCAAAAAAACTAGGAAGTGCCGGGCAACAGGGGTGTTTAGTCACCTTTTGCCTGCTGGATGAGTATGGCGTAACAGTCAAAACTGGCGAAACGGGAGAGATCGCCGTGCGTGGACCCCTTGTTTTTCAGGGCTACTGGAACCTAGAAGCTGTTAATGAAAAAACATTTCGTCAGGGTTGGCATCATACCGGAGATCTTGGTCAACTCGATACCAATGGTTATCTCTACTTTAAAGGTCGAAAGCCAGAAAAGGAGTTAATTAAACCGGGTGGTGAAAATGTCTATCCGGCGGAGGTGGAAACAGTGATCCTTGAGCATAAAGGTGTTAAGGCCGTTTGTGTAATTGGTGTTCCTGATCCAAAATTTGGTGAAGGAATAAAGGCTGTGTGTGTACTTAATGCAGGTGTGGAGTTGGAGAAAAAAGAGCTCATCGAATTTGTTGCTGGTCGAATTGCTCGATACAAAAAGCCGCAATATGTCGAGTTTGTTGCGTCTCTTCCTCAACAAAATGAGATGATTGATAGAAATAAAGTGAAAGAATTATGGGGTTAGTCGACTTTGTGGGACAGGACATAACCGTTTGTTACAAAATTGTTATGTCCATGACCGAAAGCTAAATTTTGTATAATCAAAGCTTTAACGATGGAATTTAGGAAAAAGTAAGAAATGCTTACCAGCAGTCCGGCCGGCAAAAACATAAAAGTTAATGGTACTGTTGCTACTGATATCTAGTGAACATTGCGACTCTTGTCAGGTTGGAAACGTGAAAAAAACACTTTTATGTTGTCAGTCGTTGAGCTGAAAACAAGACAATGTTCGGGGGATATGGGGGCCAGATATATTTAGTCCAATGAAATAGTCATAGCCGGTGTTTTGGGTAGAGCTTCATTGACCTGACTTTTTGTGTATTGTTGAATCTCTCCATCGAGGGTGATAATCGTCCAGTTTTCTTGGGCATCACAAGCTTTTATCAGGCACTCGACGTTTGCAGAGCCTTTTATCTCCAAAACACATTCCCCGCCAATTTCACGACTGATGATAGACTCAAATTTTGTCTTTGAAGCAAGCTCTCTAAAGGTGTTGATAGCTTTTTCAAAGGTGATGATACGTTTATACTCTTCAGGGTCATCGGTTTTGATCTCTTCTCTGAGAGTTTCGATTTCTTTGGTTTGTTTTGCAATGAGTCTAATGGTTTTTTCCATCTCATTCGTCTGGTCAGAAGGGATAGAGAAAAGAATTTGTTTTTGTATATCAACATCTACTTCAAGAAAATTTATTTTTCTCAGTAGGCCCTGAGTTGTCGTCGATGGCATGATTTTCTCCCTCATTATTATTAAAAAAGATAGCTAACTTTTCAGTAGGACATAAACGACGTACACCGTAGTCTTCTCGTATAGTACTTGTATGGCCTCAAAGCCACAGGTGAACGGGGAAAAGCCTTGGTAAACCGACACAGGCGGCGGCTTAAAAGATGGTAGAGAGCTACCTGATTAGTTATAAACTATTAAAACGGCAATGTGCTATGAACATCAAAGATATGCAAGCTGAATATTCTATAATCTAATTATTTATTGTTTGGTAAAATATATTACAAAGCTGTGGTGAAAAAAATGTTTTCTTTTTGGGAGCTGAGTATTACAACTTGATAGGTGTAAAGTCACCGATGATAAGGCTATTTTTTATCTACTAAACGGTGAAGATAGCCGCAACTATGAGTGTTGGCCGTAATCGGCCACTTATGAAAAACAATTTGGCGCAAAATGCGCTTCTCAAAAAAGTTTCTTTAGTCGTAACAAGTCTTTTATTTCGTAACCTTATCTATGAATACTGATATTTTCACTATTGTTCTGCCTGTCTTTTTAGTTATTGTTATGGGTTTTGGTCTCAAAAAAACGGGCCTGATTAATAGCAGTTTTATGTACGATCTGAACAGGTTGATTTACTACATTGCTTTACCTGCACTGCTTTTTCATAAAGTTGCAGCTGCAGATTTTGAAACAAGTTTTAATCCGAAGTTACTTGCTGCAATGGTAATTGCTACGACAAGTTGTTGTCTTCTTTCGTATCTCTATGCAACTCTCAGAGGTTATGAGCCCGCCGTAAAGGGTGCTTTTTGCCAAGGGTCGTTCAGGGGGAATCTTGCATATATAGGGCTTGCCATAATTTACCAGGCGTATGGAGATGCAGGTTTTACGGTTGGCGGTATCCTCCTCGGCTTTTTGGTGCCGTTATTAAATTTTCTGTCGATATTTGCGTTAATTTTATCCAGGCGGAATCAGTTCTCTGAGCTTGGTTTTCACTTTTTTGTAAAACAAATACTATACAATCCTCTTATTGTTGCGTCCCTCACAGGGGTTCTGTGGAGTTTTTTTGCCTGGCCACTCCCCATAATTATAGACAGGGCATTGGCAATTGTAACCGGTATGGCACTTCCACTCGCATTGATTTTAATAGGGGCTTCGTTTTCTTTTAAAAAGCTTCGCGGAGACCTTGGTATAACTTTACTTGCAACCTTAAACAAAATTATTTTAATGCCCCTAGCAACGGGGGGTTTACTCTGGTTCTTTGGAATACGGGGCATGGAATTTGGGGTCGGAATGCTCTTTGCCGGTACCCCTGTTGCCGCAGCGGCATACATTATGGCTCAACAGTTACAGGCCGATGCGGAGTTGTCCGGCGCAATTATTGCTTTTTCTACCCTATGTTCATTGGCAACGTATACAGTTATGCTATATATTTTTCATATGGCAGGTCTTGGATAGCTTTTCATTATGATGCTTTTAAAATAATGAAATTTTAGTATACGAAAATTGACTAATTGATCACGAATTGTATTTACCTAACCGACGAATGAAGGTAAGTGTATAGATTAGCCAAAGGAATATGAACAGATTAAGCATGATCTAGCTCGGCAAATCTGTATAGATCGTATGAATGCAGATAATTTTGTAAGTATAGTTTATAGATTTATCTCTAAGTGGTGAATGTGTGGTAATGAGTGAAAATGAAAAGATGGTTCCAGCTGAAACTGCGGCTATTCTGGGCTATTTTGTAGAGTCTTTTTATCGTGTCTTTAAGATTGGTATTTATTATCCGGTTGGTCATGTTGTTCTTGATAGCGCCGCCAGTAAATGTATTCAGCAACTTCGGGAGATATCAGCAGGAGCTACTTCTGTGCGGATCTCCATAGACGCAAAAGGGCTCTTTGTTGCCGGAAATATCATTACCACAACGGTTAGATCTGCTAAAGAATTACACCAATTATTTTACAATGTGGGAATTGTCGCGGTTAATATTGATAGAACTGTGACCCACAGAGAGCTGCTTCAACTCATTAGGAAAATACTCAGCTGGAGAATGGAGCTTGAAGGCGCCAAGGCAATCATTTCTTTTAACCTAGCTGAACTACCTGAATCGATTCAAGTAGAACAACAAAATTTCATTGTGGATCAAGGTAGTGTGGCTGATGATGAGCCGAAGAAGACGGGGCAGCAAGTACTTGACGAGATATGTTCATCTCTTACAACCCAGGGACTTACGGGGAAGCAGGTGGATCAATGTCGTGATTTGTTGTTAACATTATCTCGCAAGTCCGCTTCAAAACACTTGGAAATAAAGGGATTTCCCAATGCGACTTGGGATGATGTGCAGGCAATGCTCTATCAGATTGTAACAGAGACGTACTCCAAAGAAACAGGGAAGTTTCGTTCGATTGCTAAAAGTGATATTAATGTAATTTTAGCCATATTTCAAAGCCTTGAACGAGGAGTTATAGATTCCAAGGCGAAAGAAACAATTGAGTTTCTTATGTCGCATTTGGCTGGTCGGAAGGATTTTGAGGATGACAGTAGAGGCAAAGAGAATCGAAGTCTAAGAAAAAAAATGCGGCAGAAATTTGATGCTGATAAAATTAAAATTTCAGACCTTAAAAAATTCGTCTACGAAAATAATATCCCGATAACAATTCTTGGCCAACTTACAGCGGCCGATCGTAGTGATCAACTTTCAATGTACTTACAATTAATAGCAAGCTGTAAGCATGAAGAATTGCGTGAGGATTATTTACAAAAGTTACTACTCATTATAGTTACGGATCTTACAGAAAGAGAAAAAGATGTACTCGTTGAAGGAATTAAACACCTTATAGAAAATGGTTCTGCCGAATTGTTTTACCATGTTTTTAGTTATGTTATTGAGACGCTTCGAGGATCTCAAACAGGACGTTCTCTTGACTTAATTGCAGATTTCTGGGTGAAAATGTCCCATTCGTCTCACATGCTTCTCTGGCCATTTATTGTCAATGAGTTGTTGGTGGTAGGGATGGAGGAAAAGCGAGAAAGTTTTTTTGAGGTTTTAGAAATAGCATCGCATATGTACAGCGATGCTATGAAGAGTCTCAAGCCTCAACTAGAAAAAATGGATGGTTTTAATAAGACGCCTATCGCTAAAATTTGTTTCAGATCGTCCTACATTTATTCTTATAGGCTCTACGCTTTTTTATTTGAGACCTCACTTGGTGATCAGTTGGCTGTGAAGGTACTTGGGGCCTTTCGAAAAGAGCCTCAATGCAAACTTATGGAAGCGGTGGCACCGTTACTTGAGCTAAAAAAAGAACATCATTTGGAGTTTTTATATAACTATCTGTTGCAGTCGCACCAGAAAGAGTCTCCCCTGTCGCTGCGCATGGCTGGTGGCGAGATTATCCTTGAATATCTGCAAGGTATATCAGAAGAACAAAAGAACAGTGAATTTTTAGAGACAACGATCCTTGCGACCTCGTCTTTTTATACAAAAGGCATAAAGAACATGCTTGAGCAGATAATAAAAACTAAAAAGAATATTATTATACCTCTGTGGCCAAGAAAATGTAGAAAAGCGGCTAAACGTGCCATTAAATCATTGAAACGGGTATCGGTATCCGAACTCTTTTAGGATAAAATCATGGTAGATATAGTCAATAAAATCATCATACTACTGAGTAAAGGGATGGCGAACAGGAAGCTTTATTTTTCCGATCATCCCCGTGTTGATTCCTATGCAGCCGAAATTGTAGATCTTGCCAATGAATTCTTTTATTCAAATAATTCACGACAGCTTTATATCGGTATTGTAGACGGATTTTTTGTATATGATGGTAAACGTGTTTTTGGACCATCGGTAACAGGGAAGCGATTAATTGCTTTGGCAAAGACTCTACATTGTGGTGGGTTTGGCTTGCAACGTGGAATTAACGTGGGCGATATCAAGAAGTTTTTTGATATTACTGCACTAAAGAACATACCTGTGAAGAAGCTGGCGGATGCAAGAGCTTTACTCAAAAACTATGGTGTCGTCACTATCAATATAGGGGATATTTATACAGATAATGCGTTATCGTCTGTCGGGGCTCATGGCAAGGTGTGGGAAGGTCAGGTTGTAGGTAAAGGACTGGAATCTCCATCATTTATGTATCAGGAGATTTACGATTTTGTCTCAAAGGCGTATGGGAATGCAGCGGCTGGAACCGGTGTGAACGTCGAGCAGGCTAAGTCTGTAAGTGAGTTCATGTTGAAGTATATCCAGACTAATTTTGCAGACGTTATGCAATATGTTCATTATCCTGATAATGATAGCTACACGGTTGGTCATTCTGTGAGAGTAGCATCCCTCGCTATATACGTAGGTCTGAAAATGGGCTGGGATGATAACGATCTTCTCTCAATTGGTGTTGCTGGCTTATTGCATGATATTGGTAAGGCGGTTATCCCCGACGAAATACTTCTTAAAAAAGGAAAATTGACCAAGGAAGAGTTTGAGATCATTAGAGACCATCCACGGGCTGGCGCTGAAATTCTTATGGAGCAAAAAGGTGTATCGGAACTTGATTTAGCTGCCTGCTGGGGCCATCATATCCGTTATGATGGGGCCGGATACCCAGATGTACCACTTTGGGCTGTCCGACATCCTGTTACTGCATTATTGCAGGTGTGTGATGTGTTTGAAGCCCTCACTGCTGTAAGACCGTATAAGCCAGCACTTGAGCCACAAGTCGCGTATTCAATCATGTTAAATGATAAAGGGGCATTTCATCCGGGCCTGATCGCGGCTTTTATTTCCATGGTGACTGTTTATCCCCCAGGAACATATGTTCGTCTAACCGACAAGAGGGTTGGAATGGTTGTGGAAGTGACAGAAGTTATAGATAGACCCAATCTTCTGGTGACAGCAGGGGAGGGTGGATATCCGCTAGATGCTGATAGTCAATATTATATTAATCTTAATGAGGTGGAGAATAAAGACGTTGCGGTTGAAAAGCTTCTTCTTGATTATTTGGATTAATATGCTTGATTCTTCCATAGACACCCGGCGCATAGCATATCCTATGCGCCAAGTGTGATCTGCTCTCAAAGAAACTATTTTGCAAGGTATCCTATGACTATTTTCAACATTCTTCTCACCGGTTCTGCGGCTCCCCAGAGGAGCTGATCACCAACTGTAAATGCCGTTATATATTCAGGACCAAAATTCATTTTTCGAATTCGACCGATAGGAACATTGAGTGTACCTGATACTTTTACGGGGGTAAGTTCTTGTGAGGTTATTTCTCGCTCGTTGGGAATTACTTTAACCCACTCGTTATGGTTTTGAAGAATGGTTTCAATTTCTTCAATACTCATTTCCTTTTTCAGTTTTATTGTCAAGGCCTGAGAGTGGCAGCGCATTGAACCGACACGTACACAAAGCCCATCGATTGGAATACGATTTGACAGGTTGTTGCCAAGAATTTTATTGGTCTCAGCTACCCCCTTCCACTCCTCCTTAGTCTGACCAGCATCGACTGCTACATCAATCCAGGGGATAAGGCTTCCAGCAAGAGGAACACCCCAGTTGTCCATAGACAAGGTTCCATCCCCGAGTTTTGCGGTGATTTTCTTGTCAATATCAAGAATGGCGGTGGAAGGATCATCGAGAAGGGTTTTGACCTCGTTTTGCAGTTCACCCATTTGAGTAAGCAATTCACGCATATTTTTAGCACCAGCGCCGCTGGCAGCTTGATATGTCATTGAGCTGACCCATTCAATGAGATCGTTTTCCAAAAGGCCACCAATGGCGAGCATCATTAATGATACCGTACAGTTGCCACCAATGAAATTTTTAATTCCCTGGTCAAGCCCCTTCTCTATGACCCCACGATTAACCGGGTCCAACACAATAATAGCATCATCTTTCATGCGTAAGGTAGAGGCTGCATCAATCCAGTAGCCATCCCAGATTTTGCGGAGATCTTCATATATCTTTGTGGTATAGCCGCCACCTTGACAGGATAGAATAACGTCCATTTCTGCTAACTTGTGCAGATCAAGGGCATCCTCTAAAGGGGATATACCACCAATGTTCGGACCATCCTGGCCAACCTGTGAAGTGGTGAAAAAAACGGGATTAATGTTTTTGAAATCATCTTCTGAAAGCATCCGTTCCATGAGGACTGAACCAACCATCCCTCTCCAACCTACAAAGCCAACTTTTAGCATTACTCAACTCCGTACTGTAAATAATTTTGAGAAATTTCTCTTAAGGACTTAAAAAAACGACGAAATTACATTATTACCTAAAAACATTGGAAAAGCTCATTAAATGAGTCATGCCAGTTTGCTTTTTGATCAGGATGTTGACTTGCCTTCTCGTCTGATAACAAATATAAACAGTGTCTTTGTTGGGGGAAATATGTTGTTCTAATGTTTATTGAATCTACGAGAATAGGGAAAAAGACGTATAAAAATTACAATGAGGAATCGTTAGAATTATGAAAATTGGAATAATCGGTGGTTCGGGGTTAGATAACCCTGAGATCTTGGAAGATCCTCAAACTATAGAAGTTGAAACCGTTTACGGTTCACCCTCATCGGTTCTTACAACGGGGCAAATAGGTGGGGTGGATACTGTCATTTTGGCAAGACATGGGAAAAAGCATCAATTAAGTCCTACCCAAGTGAATAATCGAGCCAACATAATGGCACTAAAAAATGCAGGAGTAAGCCATATAATAGCAACAACCGCCTGTGGAAGTTTAAAGGAAGAAATTGATCGTGGCGATCTTATTATTCTCGATCAATTTATTGATTTCACACGATTTCGAAAAAATACTTTTGCGGATAGCTTTGCAGATGGACCGGTTCACACGCCGATGGCCAATCCTTTTGATACATCACTTGGAAAAAGACTATATTCCACAGCCAAGGAACTTGGTCTTACGGTACATCCGAGGGGCTGTGTCGTGAGCATAGAAGGACCTAGATTTTCAACTGTTGCAGAATCTAAAATGTTTAAAATGTGGGGCGCTGATGTTATCAATATGTCCACGGCCCCAGAGGCAATGCTTGCAAATGAGGCGGGTATTCCATATGCTGCTGTGGCGATGTCCACAGATTACGATTGTTGGAAGGAAGATGAACAGGCTGTTACCTGGGCGCAAATTCTAGAGGTATTTAATTTGAATGCAGATAATGTAATAAAACTGCTTAAAAATGTAATAGAGAACTGTAAAGCATAACTCCGAGGAAAAATGAAAATGGAATTAATGAACAGCGTAAGAAGCATTGTTGACTGGCCAATAAAAGGAGTTATTTTCAGGGATTTGACAACCCTAATGAAAGATCCGCAGGCCCTGAAAGAGTCGTGCGATATTTTGTATGACCGCTATAAGGATCAAAATATTGATAAAGTTGTGGGAATAGATGCTCGGGGCTTCGTGTTTGGAGCGGTACTTGCCTATAAACTCGGTGTTGGGTTCGTTCCAGTAAGGAAAAAAGGCAAGTTGCCAGGCGAAACCATTGAAGAGTCATACAAGCTTGAATATGGATCCGATACTTTGGAGATCCATAAGGATAGTATTGTTAAGGGTGAGAGGGTGGTTATAGTTGACGATCTCATTGCAACCGGTGGTACCGCAGGTGCTACGGTAAATATTGTCAATCAACTCGGTGCTGATATTATTGAATGTGCATTCCTCATTGAGTTACCTGATCTTAATGGTAGAGAGCAGTTGAATGGTTGTCCCGTTTTTGCGATGATGGATTTTGCTGGAAAATAATATATTGTAGGATGCTTCCTTGCAAAAGGAGCCACTTCCACCGGGCACCTTTTAGGGGATGGAAGACAAATAAGCAAAAAAAACCCCCAAGCATCAATTAAGTTGCTTGGGGGTTTTTCGTAAAAATACGGCGATGACCTACTCTCCCACACAGTCGCCCGTGCAGTACCATCGGCGCAAAAGAGCTTAACTTCCGTGTTCGGAATGGGAAC
>NVXR01000027.1 GCA_002733995.1 Desulfotalea sp.
AGACTTACTTCCTTTTTAGCTTCTTTTTCTATTCTTATAAGGTCATCTTCACTATCTATAAATGATAATGTATTTCCTTCTCCATCCGTTAATTCGAATTGAATAATCCAATCTCTAAACTTAGCAATACAATCATGCTGACGTTCCCAAATTAAGCGGTCTTTACTTTTATAACGTTCATGACTTCCAGAAGTRGAATGWCCTTGAGGTTGYGTYAAWTNCTKTNACRTGAATAAGMACRGGTACATGTTCCTCTCTTGCTATTTTTTCTGCTTGTTGATATACCTCTACAAGCTGTACGTAATCCCATCCTTTTACGGTGAAAATTTCGTATCCTTTTGTATCATTATCACGTTGGAAACCTTTTAAAATTTCCGAAATATTTTCTTTTGTCGTTTGRTATTTGGCAGGAACAGATATTCCATATCCATCATCCCAAACACTTATTATTAAAGGAACTTGTAATACACCGGCGGCGTTAAATGTTTCGAAAAACACACCTTCCGAGGTACTTGCATTTCCAATAGTTCCCCAAGAAATTTCGTTACCGTTTTTTGAGAATTTGGTATGTCCTTTTATTTCTTCAATGTTTCTGTACATCTTAGAGGCCTGTGCCAATCCTAACATACGTGGCATTTGACCAGCAGTAGGGGAGATGTCAGAACTTGAATTGTATTGTTCTGTTAAGTTTYTAAAACTTCCGTCTTCGTTTAAACTATGAGTTCCGAAATGTCCTCCCATTTGTCTACCTCCAGACATAGGGTCGTTGTTGATGTTCGGGTCTGCGTACAATGCTGCAAAAAATTGCTGTGGACTTAATGCTCCAATGGCCATCATAAAGGTTTGGTCACGGTAATAACCAGATCTAAAATCACCTTTTTTAAATGCTTTTGCCATGGCTAATTGTGGCACTTCTTTTCCGTCTCCAAATATCCCGAACTTTGCTTTTCCGGTAAGTACTTCTCTACGACCTAATAAACTACATTCCCTACTGACCACAGCAGTGCGGTAGTCGGCTAGAACTTCGTTTTTAAAATCGATGAATGATAACTTATCTTTACTTTCTGGTGAAGGGCTTAATTGCATAAATAGTTGGATTTGTTAGTTTTTGCAAAGATACTTTTTTTGAAATTGATAGACAAAATAGGCAAGTAAAAAAGGCACAAGGGTCTTAATGGCGATAAACAGTGTTGATTGACTGAAATCAATTGGCCACTCTGCCAGCACGGTAAGGAAGGGGAGACAGAGCAGAAACAGAAACAGAAACGCATTAAGTTTAAGATATTTTTTCCGAAGACTTGCATAGGGTATACTTGCAAGAGCATAGGCGATTTTAGCTGTATCTACAGGACTTTTGGCAGAATATTTATTAAAAATATCAACCCGGGATATGCCCTGATCAAGTTCATCTTGAATGCGATTATATATAGTAAGTAAACCCATGTGTACCACTCTCGTTTAACCCGTATTTTCCATGGACATTATAGTCTTTCCACCTTACATCTCGCCTCGGAGGAAAATCACAAAAGTCCGTCCAGACAGCGCCATTTTCTTTGGTTCTTCCTACAAAAAACTATAAACATGGCAGCAGCTGAACTGATGCAACATAGGGGTTAGCTGTTCATCAGCAGATATTATATGTTTGTCTCTCGATCTTTTGGACCGTGAACTCGTCTGCCGCCAAGTTATATACAGTATCCGGACCATTGGGAAGATTTTTAAAAATAATATGCCCTTGTCCCAAAGAGGCCAGACGCAAATCACGCCCATCCCGACGACAGTATCCTATGCTGACAATTTCTCAACTCATCCCCTGCCCTAACAACTAGAATAAACGCCGCCTCACCTGCCCAAAGCTTAATTAATTGATGTTATTTTATGCATCTGACCACAGTAATTCTTCCCAGGGCTCAAAAATATCAATTAAACCACCAGCTGTAACTCTTCATAATGACATTGAAGAAAGGCCACGAGTAACGTATCTTTAGTAATACAGAATTCGCTATCTTAGCTGAGAACCCTTGAACATACTGACGCACCACAACAGGCTACAGCCTCGATAACAACGCAGGTTCAATCAAAGTGTCAACCCAGAAGGATAGGTACTCTTTTTCTCTATACAAAGGACACGAATAATGAAAACTGTACAATTTTCCAACGGGGACCAGATGCCCATCATAGGCCTCGGTACCTGGAAATCGGCTCCCGGCGAAGTATATAGCGCAGTCAAAGAAGCCCTACTCCAGGGATATCGATATATTGATTGCGCCCATAGCTATGAAAACGAAGCTGAAGTAGGCCAAGCTATCACGGACTCCATCAAGAGCAACATCGTCAACCGCGACCAGCTGTGGATTACCTCAAAACTATGGAACAACTCCCATGCTCCCGAAGATGTACAGCCGGCTCTTGAAAAGACCCTCGCTAACCTGCAAATCGACTACCTCGACCTGTACCTGATCCATTGGCCAGTGGCTTTAAAAAGAGACGCAAGCTTTCAAGCATCCTCCAAGGATTTTATTGCTCTTTGCGATATGCCAATCGAAACAACATGGCCAGCCATGGAACAACTGGTAGACAAGAATCTCTGCAGACACATCGGGGTGTCAAATTTTAGTGTGAAAAAGCTACAAACACTGCTAGAGACGGCGAAAAAACCTCCAGAAATGAATCAGATTGAACTCCATCCATACCTGCAACAACCTGCTATGATAAAATTTTGCAGATCTAACAATATCCACATCACCGCCTACTCACCATTAGGTTCAGGCGACCGGCCTGCTCGCCTTAAAGAAAAGAATGAACCCATCCTCCTTGAAGACACCACCATAGCTACAATTGCAAAAAGGCAAGATGTTACCCCTGCTCAACTACTGATCAGCTGGGCTATCCACCGAGGAACAGTTGTCATCCCTAAATCTGTTAATGCAGAACGGATCAAGCAAAACATAGGTGCTCTGCGGGTCACTCTTCCCCAAGACGATATGGCACAGATAGAAAAGCTCAACCGCGATCGTCGGTATGTTAGCGGCAATTTTTGGGCCTTGGAAGAAAGCCCCTACACCCTTGCAAATATCTGGGATGAGTAATGCCAAGGGGCTGCCTAAGAAGTGGAATTCTGTATAAGATTTAGGTTTTGCAACAAAAACAGCCCCCCCAGACACCTAATATTACGAGTATTTTTCACTGAAATATAACGCAGAGTTTGGCAACAGGGCGCAATCGGACAACCTCTTGGCTAAACGATCAATACAATAAGGAAACACCAATGTCACAAACACCAACGAGGGAAGAAGCCCTTAATCTCCTAAAACAATATAACAAATCAGACAGTCTCATCCGCCACGGCCTGGCCGTTGAAGGGGTGATGAGATACTTCGCCGCAAAAAGAGATGGTGATGTAGAGAAATGGGGTATGGTCGGCCTCCTCCATGATCTTGATTACGAACAGTTCCCAGAAGAGCACTGTACAAAATCTGCATCTATCCTCAAAGAGAACAACTGGCCAGATGAATATATTAGAGCCGTTGTTAGCCATGGATGGGGAATCTGTAGCGATGTAGAGCCGCAAAGTGAGATGGAAAAGGTACTTTACGCCATTGACGAACTCACCGGTCTGGTAGCAACCTCCGCCCTTGTACGGCCGTCAAAAAGTGTTCTAGATATCAAGGTCAAATCCGTCAAAAAGAAATGGAAAGACAAGAGATTCGCCGCCGGTGTTAATCGTTCGATCATTGCCAAAGGTGCAGAAATGCTTGATATGGAGCTTGCAGATCTCATCACCGACACAATCATGGGCATGCGGGAGGTCGCAGCAGAAATTGGCCTGAAGGGGAATGTGGCAAAGGAGTAACGCCCCTGACCTTCATCTTCAGAAGTTCCACGGAACAAGGGTCTGCAAAAAGAGAAAGAGCTCCGTCCGGATTAAAATTTCTGGAAATAACTCCAAAATAACGATAGGGTAGTAAAGGATCTGAATAATCACTTTATCATCTAACTATTCAGCAGTACTCCAACTCCGTCCGTTGTGGTCTTCGCCTAGTAACGCTACGAGGCTTCGAGGCCCCAACGGAATAGATTTGAGGCACTAAGGGACAGTTACAGGCGGTGGTTTAAGCAGTATTGGCAAGCCACCTGAATAGTTACTTCACTACAAGTAAAACAAATAATTCCAATGAGCAAAACTCGCCTGACTTCTATCTTCCAAAGGTTTGGGGCAACTCTTTTTCTGTTCCCATTTTTCCTCGGTGGCTGCTCTCTATTCTCTCAAGAAACACGCTACGCTGAATCCACGAGAACATACAACTACAAAACGAGTGACACCAAGACCACATCGCCAAGCCAAGCCGGCGCAGTACGATACCATGTGAAAAAATATGGTTCAGCCACAGCACATTACACGGCAAACGGCAATATAAAAGCCCACAAGTACACCAATAGAACCGGTGGAAAAAGGTACTCTATCGGCAGGCATGCCGGGGTGACGGACTACTACACCAACCGCCAGAGAAATAATACAATAGAGCCAGGTGATCGGCAATTTGACAAACAACAGGAAAACTATTTCCCCAGGGATATGACACCGGCAGAACAACGTGCCAGCCTCCCTCTTGTTATTGAAATTTCTGATGTGCTTTTTGAATTCGATAAATGGGTCATTAAATCCACATACGTTCCAGAACTGGAGCGCTGGGTGGACTATTTCAAGAACAACCCGCTGGTGACAGCAGACATATATGGTTATGCGGACAGCACGGGTCCCGAGGGCTATAACCAGAAGCTTTCCGAGCAACGGGCTATAGCCGTTGTCAATTATATGGTGGAGCGAGGAGTTAACCCCAAAAACCTATCAACAAAGGGGTTCGGGGAAAACCAGCCAGCAGCACCGAATGACACCCAGGAAGGACGCCAAAAAAACAGACGTGTGGAGCTTAATTTCTAAGCCCCATTCCCATGGATATTTAATGTTTTCAGACAAGTGGCTGAAAACATTAAATGACCTCTGTCGCCTGTTCAAAGAGGATCCATCCTCATCCCCCCTGCGCCAAAGGTCTGGCCGGATCATTTACCGGTAGATCCGCCCCAAACATTTGAGCAATCAACTGCCTCTTCCCGTCCTAAAATCCAAATGGGAAAGGTTTTGCCCTTTATCTTTCCCTTTTTAAGTTGGGCACAGGCCGTATCGATCAAATCTCGTTCAATAGCAACATAACTCTGCCTGTCGTAAATATCTATTTTGCCGATATGCTTTCCAGCAATCCCCGCATCACCAGTCAAGGCCCCAAGGATATCTCCAGGACGCATCTTGTTCTTTTTGCCCCCCTCTATAACCAGGGTACAATTGGGGGCAAGTAGCGTAAACTTTGGTTCTGCCGCTAAACTGTCCGCCTCTTCAAATATTCCGCCTCCATCGCGATACCTCTCGACCCCATAGGCTTCCCTAGCCGTATACAGGGTCACAGCAATACCCTCTTTACCCGCACGCCCGGTTCTACCAATCCTATGGGTATAGATTTCGCTCGACTGGGGCAGATCATAATTCACGACAAGCTCCAATTCTTTAATATCAATACCTCGGGCAGCCACATCCGTTGCCACCAAGACGGAACAACTCTTGTTCATAAAACGCACAAGAACGTCTGTTCTCTCGTACTGCTCAAGATCACCGTGGATGGCAATGGCATCAATTCCCCCGGCAACCAGATCTTCTGCCACAATTCTGGCCTCAATCTTTGTTGCACAAAAAACTAACATACTTTTGGGGGTATGCCGCGCCATGACACGCATAAGAGCGTCAATCTTCCCGCTTTTAGTAGTCTGATAAAAGTATTCAACGATTTTGTTATCGGCTTCTTCAGAGGTGGTTTTTATTTTGATTGCATCGGTTTGAATTGACGAACTCAACGTTACAATTGCATCGGGGTAGGTTGCAGAAAAAAGTAAGGTCTGTCGCTTCGCAGGACCATGACTTATAATTCGACCGATATCATCAACAAACCCCATATCAAGCATCCTATCCGCTTCATCAAGTACTAGGAGTTCTAAATCCTTAAGAGACAGATTACCATTTACTAAATGCTGTAGAACCCGGCCAGGAGTCCCTACAATAACATGCGCCCCATGCTGCAAAGACCCATGTTGCGGACCAAAGGCTACCCCACCACACAGGGTAAGGATTTTCACATTGTGCGTGGCTCGCGCCAACCTACGCAGCTCCTTTGCCACCTGATCGGCCAACTCCCGTGTGGGACACAGAACCAACGACTGAACTCTGTATTTTTCAACATTAAGTTTACTGAGTAAACCAAGACCAAAGGCTGCCGTTTTGCCACTTCCCGTCTTGGCCTGGGCCAGAACATCTCGACCAATCAGTATATGGGGCAGACTCTGAGCCTGAATGGGAGTCATTTCCAAGAAACCAAGTTCATTCAAATTGTGAAGTACTGGTTGAGAGAGAGACAGGGAAGAGAAGTTTACATCGGTCATATTTTTTTCAGTCGTAAAGGGTTAAATGAAAAAGATATCAAAGTGTCGTCCCGTAAAGGAACATCTTATTGTCCATCTCATCAGATATAATTATCAGCACGCATCTGTTATGTGGTTCAGACGGAGCCGAGTTCCGCACCCACGTGATACCTGGGTTCAGCGTTTTTTTCCACAAAATAGTGCAAATTTTCATGCTACTATTACAAACTGGCTACAGCCTAGGGAAATTGGCGTTCACACAGATTGTGATAACCAGTGTGGTTATGCATGCTTCAGCGTCCCAGTGACCTCATGATAGGCTCTGGCCACTTCCTCCTGCAATTCCTCCGCACGGGCGATGTCTCCCTCGATTTCAAGCCATACACTGGAACTCGATTGACCGCGGATAAGCGACACACAGGAAAGAAATTCAGACCGTGTACAACGGCGAATAGAGTCCAGTCCACAAAGAGATATCCAATACGGATGCGCCCTGTTCATGAGTTGGATAAACTCCAGCCAGGAAAGGCTTGCAGGTAAATCAACATGCATCTGTAAATAGACCTGATCACCTGTAGTTGTTGTAAACACCTTTTTACTTGCAGGCAACCGTTGGGGTCGCACACTCTTTCCACTGGTGGCAACAAGTTCCCTTGCCTTATCTGCAAAAAATGGCGCGAGCCTAAAGGTTTCAGAAGGTTGAGTGGCAAGCGATACGACGCAATAGACCACTCCACTTGCAGCCATTGCGACGATGACTCCGTGTCCCATCATAAGTGGGTGGAGAGATTCCAGAAAAGGAGGGCCATCCGCTTGGGTCTTGAGTAAATCCACCACGACCAAGCTACACTGTAAAATAAAACCGGTAAACATTGAAGCAGTTGCCCCTGCACCGGTCCCCCGACGCCAGAACAAACCACCCATCAACACAAAGAAATATGAGGCACTGGCAATAAAGGTGGCGATATGAATAGCATCAATGATCGAGTTTATAAAAAACGACCCCACAGTCGCACAAAAAATAATAAACAGAACACTGAGTCGATTTACTGTGAGCATCTGCTGCATGGAAGCGGCGGGATTAATACGACGTTGATAGATATCCCGCGCCACACATGAGGCTCCAGATGCTGCAAAGGTATCGGCACATGACATTGCAGCCGTGGCAAGAGCCACAGCAAAGAGAGCCACAACCAGATCAGGATAGCCACCTTCCACGATGAAGTTAAGAAGGGCAGACTCTGCCCCAGCCATCCCCATAGGAAAACCCATTTGCGCAATCTCGGGATAGATAAACTGCAAACCAAAAGCAACAAGCGCGCAACCAGAGAAAACTAAGGTTACCAACAATGCCCCGAGAACGAGGCCAATTTGAGCGGATTTCCCATCCCGCGCTGCCCAAATTTTCTGCCAGGGATCCTGTTCAGTAATCCAACCCGGAATAATGGCAAAACAGAAGACAAAGACCATTGGCCAGCCAATTGAGAGGGGGTTCCACCACGAACCATCCATGGAAGCGATCATCTGGCCCAGATCCATTCCCGTAATATCCCCCGCAGCAGAAGGTACCAGCACAGCCATGACCAGAATAAAAGAGGATAAACAGAGGAACTGGATCACATCCGTTGCAAGAACCGCAGAAAAACCGCCAAGAGTCACATACACCGCCACTGAAAACCCGACAATCAAAGCTGCCTGAAAATTACTTATTCCGTAAAACACCTGGAGAACCAAGGCAAAGCCTTTGATATCAGCTACGGCGAATAAAATCATTACCACAATAATAATCAAGGCAACCGGCGTACGTAAAAATGAACCGTACCGGATTTCCAACAACTCTGGCTGGGTCATTGCGGGGATTGAACGAATCTTTTTCACCAGCAGAGCGATAACCAGCAGGGCTATAATATTGGGTGCAACAAAACCCCAAATTGACCCCATACCGAGGAGCATGAAAAAGCCAATCACAGCAAGTAAAGCCCCAGCTGTCAGCCAAGAAGCGGCGGCGGAAAAACCTATGGAAAGAGCCCCGGCACGTTTACCCGCCTGGAGAAACTCTCTCATTGACGTCTGCCTCTTAGTAAAAAGGTAGCCTATTCCAATCAACAGTACGATATAAGCGGCAAGCAGCATCGTGAAAATGGTATATCCGTCCATACATCCTCCAGCCTATGTGAAGTCTCGCCACACCTTCGTAGCAGTATCACATTGCGCATTGTGTGCGGCCTGGACAAAGCAAGCCGACACCTGTCAGCCCGGGGGAGTACCATCTCTCCGAGAGTTATTTTACTTGGTTGGCAGATATTCTGACTCGTGAATCGTCCTAATCACCGTGTCTTCCCATGCTGTTTCGAAGAAATTTCAGACAGCACAGTGACATTGTACGGCTTTCGTCCTCACACACAGCGGCGGGTCCGCCCCGGAATCCCACCGGGTTCCCTGCGGTCTGTTGCATTGGAGCAACAGACACGGATCCATAGATAGGATCACCAACAAGCATTACCTGAAATGAATGTCAAAAGCATAATTCTATTCAACATTGTTAATATTTATTGTATATGCAGAAAGCTGTCAAGTTCAGGCTGAAGATCGACAACTTCCACATGTGGCGATTTCACCCTTTCATCCAACCCGTCACTGTTTATAGTAGGGTAACAGGCCCGCATTATTATTTAGGGTAAACAGCTCGACAACCCTCACTAGTGGAGTAACAACAATGATTTCACCACGCACTGATAGTTATAAGGGATGGACAATACAGGTTACAGCTGAACAGAATATGTGCGCAAATTTCAGTTTTGATATTAGCGACCCAACAGGAAAAACCCAGCATGTGAGCATGGGTGGCGACAACGAACAACGCGCCCTCGAAAGGGCCAGGGAAATGATAGATATGGAGATTTCTTTTCATAACGGTGGGTAAGATACTCCATCGACACCTCTCATTTCCTGGCAACCAGGACGCAGCCATCCCCACTCACCACACACTAAAAGTAACACAACACCAAGAAGACACTATGGACAGCGAAGCAACGGATACAACACTCAAATACCTTAAAGAAATGGCCTCATCCATCAGCCAGAAAAGCACTCTAGAGCTACAAGGCATGAAAGATGAACTCGACGAATATGCCAAGGATATCACATCAAAAATGCCAAAGCAGGCAAAAGATGTCATGGCTATGGAAATCACAAAATGCAGGACGTGCGCCCGGGAATGGCTTTGTGTCTATAAAGATTCTGAGTTTCACCCTGATGTAAAGGATGACATACTCAAAGAAGAAGTAATTGAATTTTTCTTTAGCATGAATGAAAAGATAGTAGCCGTCCAGAAAAAATTCTTTCTACTCGAAATGGTGAATGATATTCTACAGCCGGGAAAGCCATTTTCACAGCAAGGACGAAAAGACAAAATCGCCAAATCAAGAATCAGAATCCAGGCAAGGGAGCAGGGCCTCAACGCAAGCTACAAAATCCAGCCATCCCCCCAAGAAGAATCAACAACAGCGCTGCGACTCTGGTTCTTTGGTGATGAAACAAACTTCCTTCAATCCTCTGACGAGGGCCTCACCGATGAGCAGGCCTTAGATTACCTTCTCAATTAATCAGACTGTAACTACAATCTACAATTTTGAATTATTTTCCTAGACAATGGTTACAGGCAAAAGACGGGAGAAGAAGACAACGCCTCCCCGACCTCCCAAGATCTGAGAGGTCATCGGCAAACTACAGACGTTATAGGTAAAGAGAGGGGAATGAATCTTCCAGAGCGGCAGGCAGCTACGCCGTCTCTTTATTAGATCCACCCTGATCCAAAACAAGGCGGGCACTCATACCACAACTAGGACAATTTTTACCCGAATGAGAATCGTCGCAGACCACGCAGTACTTACTAAAACAACGGGCACATTGATAGATCACATGATTGGGGATTTCTTTGCCGCACCTAGGGCACAAGCCTTTTTGCTCTTCCATAGCTGATTCCTTTTAATTTGCACTATTTTCCACACAATAACATTAGAGTATCAACTATATACACCTCAGCAATCCTAAGTACAACGTAACTATTTAGATTGCTTTCAATATGGCTTAAATTACTGCCTGAATTGGTGGGAAATACACCCTAGCAACAAGACAAGATCATCTCAATAATTACCGAAATAAAACAGAAAGACATCTTCTCTCTTTCGCCAAATCCCTTCTATGCCTGCGACAGACATAGACTATGACAGGCTACTGCATACACAATAAAAAAGTGGCTCCTGATATGGAGCCACTTTAGACAAAGAGTACCTTAAACCTATTTACGATAGGTGATCGTGTATTTAAACGTCTTGGGATCAAGCCAATCGAGCACCTTTCCACCCACCTCAGCATAAGGATAACCAAAGGTATTTAGTGGAGCTCCTTCTTGTGCAGGATTAAGGATAAGATCACGTCCGACAGCCAGTTTCACACGGTACTGGTCCCATGCCCCCCAAAAATAATCCCGATACTCCTTTGCCTTTTTATCGGTGAGTTGCAGATCATGTTTCAACATCATCTTTCTCACATCAGCCGGATCAACGGGTACCCAGCCATATCCTGGTAAATGAAATTCAGCCCAGCAATGTTGCCATTTTGAAATATCAACAACATCCTGTTTACCCTGGCGGATTCCAAATATTTCTCTTGCCGGCACCCCAACAGCCCGACACAGGGCAACAAACACAGAATGAATGTCGGTACATTTTCCACCAGGAACAAGCAGTAGAGAACAGACATTCCCCGCCCCACAACCGTTGGTTTTTGGCTCCCTGTACATGTTATCACAAACCCAGTCATAAATAGCCCTGGCTTTTCCCTGTACAGTGACCTTACCCGCCACAATCTTATCGGCCAAAACTTTTACTTTTCCACCAATGGGACCAAGACTAGTAGCCCCAAGCGACAACTTAAAATCAGCTGCATTCCAAGCCCCTTCAGTCCCAGGAAAGTCTTTTTTAACGACCTCCTGACGCACAACATTGAAGCTAAAAGAAAGGTGTCTGTCCTTCACACCCTTATCCCAGCGGGCATAGAGCATAGGTGTAGAAAATTTCTTATCTGAATACACAGCGGATTCCGCAAAATCACCGGAAATTGAAATATTTGTAATTGTCTGATCCACATCCGACAGTGGATATGGTATCCATAATTTCGTCCCATCCCTTGCATCTTGTGCCGAGAGATCAAAGTCCATAGTAATAGTACCAGATGCTTGCGATGCTGCGTGTCCCATTGCTGGCCAAGACAGGCAAAAGAAGCACCCCAGCAATAAAGCTAAATTTTTCATTATTCCTCCGTTTAAGTACATAGGTTTGACGGCGTCGTAAAATTTCACGCTACTGCGTTATTAATTTTTAGGCGTTTATCAAGTTTGGGCTTAGTTAAAAACAGAGATAAGGTACTTATTATTTTGGAATCACACCAATAATTTATTCCGTTTAGTATACGTCCACAAATAGGTTTGTCCTATCAGTGCCACATACAAATCGGTATAGGGAGAGACAAAACAGCTATAAACTTTGGTAAGAATTGATCACAGAATAATTCTAAATACAGATCAGATAAGAATAAAACATGAGCCCGCAACAGACAAAAAGCGCGGGAGAAAGCAGATAATTACAGCGGACAACTACCCAAGAAAAAACGCGGCCAGAACTATCCACAAAGCCCTTCAGCGTATAAAGCTAGACCGCCTTCCAGACAATATTAACCCCCATAGCCACAAGACTCACAAAGAGAATCTTCCTGTATGAGTATTCGTTCAAAGCAGACGAGACCCGGATCCCTAGCATACTACCAAGCAAAACAGCCGGAGTTGCCACCAGATATATAAGCATAACCTTTGAGTCTATCTGGCCGGTCAAACCTTTTGCTGCAACGATAAAGACACCTGTAATGATAAAACCTGCACCAAGAAGACCTTTAACAGCCCTTGCAGGACAACCACTATAAGCAATATAGGCGGCAAGTGGTGGCCCATTAAAACCGAAGGCCATACCAAGGGTAGCAGACATCAGACCGGACAAATATCCCCAGAGGGGACTGATGCTCCGCGGTCCACCCTTATCAGCAAACAAACTCCACAACGCATACAAAATTATAAAAACGCCCATAGCAATTTTCAGCATTTGCTCAGAAAGATACTCCAAGGCAAAAACACTTAAAATTACACCGGGAATAGCACCTATGAATATACCTTTTACATAATGCCACTCTATATATTTACGAAAAGTCCACCCAACATGACAGTTGAGGGTTAAAACAATTAAAAGGCAACTCGGGACAGCCACGGAAATATCTATAAACGGCGCAATAAGCGGCATAGCTATCATGGCCGCCCCAAAACCAGCTACTCCATTTACAAAACCACCAAAACACCACCCTAAAGTGATAAGAGCTAACTCCAGCATGGTTCTTCCTAAATCAATAAATAAACACGGGACAACTTCTTGCCCCAACAAATGTACTGGACGTTCAGCCACAACAAGTGGTGTTCATGGCAATGCGGGTTAAGAAGACTCCCCACGACCTCTATCCAGAATCTCTCTCACAGCACCTGCCATTTGCGCACCGCCAACAGGCTTCATTAATAAACCGTCTGCACCAATCTCTACGGCTCTTTGGGATGTCATACTTTGACTAAATCCGGTACAAATAAGGATAGACAACTTAGAATCTACCTTCCTGATCTCTTGGGTAAGTGTATCCCCTGTCATCCCAGGCATAGTCATGTCGGTGATAAGGAGATCATATTTCCCAGGATGAGCAACTATCTCTTCCAATACTTCCTTACTGTTATCCATCATTTCAATGTTATAACCGTAGCGCATCAATAACCGACAACCCGTTTCAAGTACAGCAGGATCATCATCAAGCATTAATATATTCTCAGAACCTTCTAATTTGACCAACTCAGCCAATCGCGGATCTGTAACAACCTCTTGTTCAAATGCAGGAAAATATACACGGAACCGCGTCCCTTCTCCGGGAGTACTGTCCACTTCTATTTCCCCTTTATAATTCTTAACAATACCATAGACCACAGACAATCCAAGCCCTGTACCCTTCTCCAATGGCTTCGTGGAATAGTAGGGATTAAATAGTTTATCTAACGCATCTTTCTCTATTCCACAGCCGGTATCCTCGACGGTAAAAACAACATAAGAACCAGGTCCAATACTAAGTTCAGCGTTATATGTAGAAAAATCCATATTCTGCAATGACACAACAAGAACGCCTCCGCTATCCTCCATAGAATGGTAGGCATTGGTCAGGAGATTCATCGCAACCTGATGGATCTGTGATGGATCGGCTTTAATGTTTCGACAATCCTCATCTATATACCGCTTAATCAGAATCGTTGCAGGAAGAGTTGATGTAATGAGTTTCACAACCTCTTTAATGACCAGATGGGGTTTTAAAGAAACGACGTCCTGCTCTTGCTGCCTGCTAAATGTCAATATCTGCTTCACCAGATCCTTCGCCCTGGCTGCGGCAAGCAATATTTGCTGAACACTTTCCCGCATAGAACTATCTTTGGCCAGATCATGTTTCAAGAATTCGCTATGCCCTATAATCGGTGTGAGAATATTGTTAAAATCGTGCGCTATCCCCCCAGCCAATGAACCAATTGCCTCATTTTTTTGTAACTGCCGAAGTCGCTTGTCCATCTCAATTCTCTCGGTTTCAAAGTCCTGACGATGAATCGCCAAGGCAAAGACTTCCGCTATTCTCTCTACTGCGACGACATCCCTTGGGTAATAACCACGATTCGAGTTGGCAAGAGCAATTAAGCCAAACAAATTGTCACCGATCAACACCGGAACCACCATGTAATTATGAGGTGGCCCATATCCATCGGCCATCCCAATATAATTAGGCTGATGCGCCGGCGTATTGGTGAACACTGGCATTTTTTCATTCAGAGCACTTCCCCAAATGCCTAAATACTTGCCATCATCTCCAACTGGACAGACAATATTCTCACCCTTAGCCGGACTATCCGCACCAAACATTTCTGTGCTAGCATTCGCAATACCGTTCAAAGTCTCCTTATCAATGGAAGAGACAAAACCATGTTTACTATCGGTTATTGCCAACACTGCTTTCAACGTTGCCCCAGCAACTGACTCTATATTATAGGTTTCTGAGAGTAACTCTTTTGATATTTCTGCAATAGCCCTGTTGAGCCCCAGATCTTTTTTCTGAATGTCTTCAGCCTGTCTCTTCGCAGTCACATCCTGAGCGAAAACAGCAATTCGATTCACCTTCCCGGCGGAGTCAAACAACGGGCATACATTTTGATCCAGAATGAGTCCTTCGTGCTCAAAAGAATATCGCGTTGCAACTCCCGTTTCAATGACCCGCTTGACTATCTTCTTTCGAGCCTCAACGACTTCTTGTGGAATATAGTCAAAGATACATTTCCCTAGTAATTCTTCGACGGTTCGTCCCAGTCTTGTTGCTGTAATCGTGTTCAAAATGATCAAAGATCCATCTAGATCAAGCAAAAATGCGGACTCAGTATTGGCATCAAGAAGAGCCCTGGCAGTTTCATCACTTTGCCTGAGCGCTTCTTCATTTTTTTTCCGTTCTGAGATGTCAACTGCGACCACAACAGCTCCGACCATTTTTCCTGACACATCATGGCGGGGGTGAACTGTAAGAAGTGCTGGAAATTCTTCTCCCGATTTCTTACGAAGCATTGTTTCGCCGGAAAACCCTGTACCCGTCTCACAAAGGCTCTTCCACTGCTCCAAAAACAATGACTTATACTCATCTGAACACAATTGGCTTACTTCTTTACCAACAAACGCCCCCGCACTGTAGCCAAAGATCTCAATAGCCCCGGCACTACAACTCATCACCCGACTTCTGTCCCCCTCTTGATCCGTTGAGACAAATGCCACGTTTGCAGCAGCATCAAAAACCGTGCGGAGATGAGCTTCACTATCCTCCAGCGCTCTCTGGGTTGAGACACGCCTGCGATCCATCCTCCCAAGGCCCGTAAAAGCAGAATAAACACCCACTAATCCCAGTAACATTATGAACAAATGAACCATGACTTGGGAAAAAAAATATTTATCTCCAATATCACGATACGGCTTCATCGGCACTGAAACACTCAACCCACCACGAATATCACCAACCTTATAATTTTGATGCCCATGACATTTTAAGCATGACTCGTCTATAACCATGGGACGCATCAACCTCAAATACTCCTTCCCATTAATATTTGCTAAATCAATGACTTCCTCTGTTCCATGCTCAAAAGAATTAAGGGCTATACGTTCCCAACTATCTGCACTATTTTCTGGACGTACCGGGTTCAAACTAGTGATATGCCCCTGTATCCCATATCCTTTTTTGCGAAGTTCAAAAACCTGCCGGGTCATATATGCAGGATTAACAAGGGTCAATCGCCGCCCGGAAGGTGTTGTAACATCTCTTTCTGCGACGTTAAGTAAATGAGGATTTACAGGAGTCTCTGCCGTTATCGGAACATAGATTCCACCATGCCCCGAAGCCCAGCCTCTATAGAGGATATCTTTATAATAACTGGCTCGGGCCTCAGTCAAGGCCAAATCCATCATTGAGGTCTCGTACGTTTTATAGCTCCACCACAATGATGCTGCGATAATAAGAATCCAGCAAAAGCCAAAAATAAAACCGGACCTTAGTATGGTTGAGCGAAAAACTTCGTTATGAGAGGAGTTGTTATTCATATGATTTCTTCATATTTTGAATGTGAAAGTTATCCAAACAACTATTCTTACGCCACAACTACCGACTGACCTAACACAGCAAGTACACCTAAAACAATTCGCTCCCGCAGCTCTAGAGAGCCTCTACGGCATCGAGCTCTTTGAGAAGATCAGCAAGATAGTTTTCTGTGCTCAACAACAGAAGTTGCGCACCATAGCTTTCGGGGTTCTTCACAAAATTCTCTTGGGATTCTGCCAGGATACCTTGTGTTTTTTCTATCTGTTCTTTAAGGGAATTGATATGATCCATCTTCTCGTCTATTTTGTAAAATTTATACAACGGTTAACTGGTACTCCAAAGTTGCTCCCCCTGAGGTAAACGGGAAATAAGTCAAGATAAGTACCCGCGCGTAAACGGCTTAAATAATAAAAACATGCCCCCATCAACTACAAAACGTACTATCCCACAACATAACAAACACTTGCCCTAGGATTTGTTCCTATACGCATTTTATAATTAGGCTTACTATCCCTTATTATAACGAATTTATGTGGTAGGTCCAGCTATCTTATACAACTCCCCCCCACAAAACCCTAACAATGACTTGCATGTCCACTCATCCCACTCTTGACCCTTGATATTTTCTTTATCCAGCGCTGAATTTAGTTTGTAACAGCATAACAATGCTCAGCCACATTTTTTATGACCATTGCCTTGTTTTGAGAAAAACGTTTGAGAACAAACAGTGATGTTGCACTTTTTCTCAAAAAACATCTCTCCAGCCCAAAGGGATCAATCCACGTGCAACCTCTTTTTCAATATTTTTTACTATAAACTAAGCTTGATACGGTTTATTCTTGCAACTCCATGGCTCCAAAAAATAAGCGTGTGACATCTGTTACCCAATAGTTGTATATCTTAGATAGAAACAATCTAACTTGGATGAAAAAGGGCAAAAAAAGGACCGCCGTATGGAGAACTTAAGAGCTAAAATTCTAACATGCACCCGATGCCCCCTGTGCAAAACCAGAAATAAAAGCATTTTCGGGGAAGGCAACCTGAAAGCGGAAATATTTCTCGTAGGTGAAGCCCCTGGCGCTGACGAGGATAGAGACGGCAGACCGTTTATTGGTAAATCGGGACAGCTACTGGACAAAATTTTAGGTGCCTGTGGTTTTTCAAGGGAATCCCATGTTTTCATCAGCAATATCGTTCGCTGTCGCCCTCCAAACAACAGAGTCCCATCAGCAACAGAAGTACAAACCTGCCTTCCCTACCTGCTGAAACAAATTGAACTCATCAACCCTCAAATCGTTATCACTCTTGGTGCCACCTCACTTAAAAAGTTACTCGGAGACGAAACCTGCAAAATCAAAAATCACAGAGGACGTTGGATCAACTGGAACCACAGGTTACTTATGCCCACCTACCACCCGGCGGCTTTACTTCGCAACCCCAATCTAAAAGAAGCAACGTGGCAAGACTTTAAGAAAGTCATTTCTAAGTATCGCCAGCTCATAGACCCAAATCATTTTTCTCAACACTTCTAAGTTCATTCACTATTTTATATTTAACACGGTCACATTACCTGAGATAAAGACATTACAATCAGCTATATTCCCCGATAACAGTTAACAGTTAAAACAATACAAACAGACATGAAAGATACTCAAAAACCGATCGTAAACACGACATATACAGTTGAAAAATTTGACGACGAGATCCTCCTTTATACCGAGGCTGGCACCCAGGCGGTATACCTCAATGACACAGCCCACACTGTTTGGCTGTTATGCAAAGAAGATATGACGGTTGGACAAATGGTACAGTATTTAGAACAACAGTATCCTGAGCAACAAAAGCTGATCAGAGGCGATGTCACCGGTGCGCTGGAAACACTGCTTGAAAATGGAGTGATAGGGTTTACCGATGAAGATTAATCACCAGACATACCATACTGGTTTTGGAGATCAGGCATTTGCAATTGAGTGTAACAATAAAGATGCCTACGATATTGCGGAGTTTCTCTTTCTAGACTTTCCGGGGGCAATATCTGCAACAACAAAACAGTATGACATCATTTTATCAGGCCCAGTACCAATGCTTTCACTGTGGAAAAATGACAGCAGACTATACTATGGTAAATCCCGATACCAGCTGGCCTACATTTTAATGAATGAGATTATCTATCATTCCATCAACACCAATAAAAGCCATCACGCTCTGCATGCTGGCGCGGTGTTCAAAGAAGACAGATGTATTATTCTGCCGGGACAAAGTGGCAATGGCAAGAGTACACTGACCAGTTGGCTCATTATGAACGGCTTTCAATACCTGACCGATGAGCTGGTATTTTTGGATTCAGAATCTCAACTACTACCGATGACAAGACCTATCAGCCTAAAGGCAAACTCGTCCCATGACTCATGGTTACTCCCTACAGAACACAACAAAAGCCTCATAACCTCTGATACTGGGTCCATGATTCCGCATCGGCTCTTTAATCCATTATTTGAGGCAAAGCAGCCAAAAGTCACCGATATTATCTTCCCGGAATACAAGGTTGGGGCAGAACCTCGTTTGCTGGAAATCTCCCCGGCGAGGAGCAGTCTCTATCTTCTACAATCCCACGTTAACGCACGCAATCTTGATGGACACGGTGTATCTGAACTTGCAGCCATCGTCAAGACATGCCGATCTTTCAGCCTCACCTATGGCAACTTTACAGATCTACAGAAGATTTTCCACTCAGATTCGAGTCCATTTTAGATGACTCAATATCCAATTCTTGAAATCTGCGCCAGGGTTGAGGGCCACCCGGTCCAGTGGCAAATACTCCGCCAGCATTGCCGACAGTTTAAAGATTGGCAAGATATGTTGAAATATGCTGAGCGTGAAGGGATGGCACCTCTACTACGCAAGCATCTCCTTGAGTCAGGGGCTGATATCCCTACAACCACTCGCAGGAGCTTAAGCATCCTCCATCAGCGGCATCAAAAAAAGGCGGCGGTGCGTCTCACGGTGCTTGGGGAACTACTTGTTCTTCTTCAGCAACACCAGATAACCCCCATATTAATTAAGGGGGCCGCCTTGTGTCAGACCCTTTATCCTGATCCTGCATTACGGCCCATGCGCGATATTGATATCTTATTGAGTAGGGATGAGGTTGACCAGGCCCAAGAGCTGCTACGCAATGTTGGCTTCACCCAGTCAACAGCCGCGATATCACCCGATCATTATCACCTACCATCACTACAGAAAACGGTAGAAGATGTTCAGGTATGTATAGAATTGCACCGGGGATTATACCCAAATTGCCCTCCGTATTATCCTAAAGTTGACTTTAACAACCTCTTGCAGAGCGGCAGAAAGATCACAATCGGCGGGACAGAGGTTGCTACCTTCAACCATGAAGAAACACTGCATTATCTCTATCAACATGGCTTCCGATCGCCACTCACTTATGAAAAGTTCAAACTCGTCAATGCCGCCGATATAATTGGCTTCACTGAGGCGTATTTCCAAGAGATTGACTGGCAGCGGGTCCAAAAACAATATCCTCAGCTGTATAAAGCATTGCCATTGATGCACCATATCTCTCCGTGGAATTTTGAGAAGATTCCAGAAAGTTTTATTTCTCTACAAAACCGTAAACGCCGGCTGCCACCAAGACCGTTTAACGGCTGGCCACAAAGACGCGTAAAAGAACTACAGAGGACCACCACTCTAAAAAATGTTTTAAAAGCAACCCTTCTGCCTTCACATTGGTGGCTGGGAGTCTATTACGGGGCAGGATATTCTACGGGAAAATATATAAAGGCCTTATGTTTCTCTCACCTTAAAAACATATTCTGGTGGCTTCACATGTATACACCTGTCGCTAACGAGAAAGATACAGCCTCAATAGCCGCTGATAAAAAATTTGCGGGTCCATTAAGACTGTCCTTTATTACTCGCTTCAACAGGGCTTGCGGGATGCTCGCTAAACTGAAAAATTTGCGAAAAAGTTAAGCTAGGACCCACGCAGATATTTTCATTTCCTCTTGTCCCCCTACTAACATTAAAAAACCTCCACAATTTTCTGGAGGTGACGCTACAGATATGCTATTCTGAAGTTTTATGAGTGTAATCAAGCGCAACTGAACGCATCACATGATGATAACATTTATTTTAGAATATTTTTGTGACCAAAACAATCGTCATAACCAGCGGCAAGGGTGGTGTTGGTAAAACCAACATCAGCGTCAATATCGCCTTAGAACTCTCCAATCGAAAGTATCGGACCTGCCTTTTTGATGCGGACTTCGGCCTGGCAAATGTAGACATCCTCCTTGGCCTGCAACCGGAAATGACCCTCGACGATGTCATTTTCGGAGACAAAGATCTAGAAGACATTATTCTGCACGCAGATGCTGGTATCGACATCATCCCTGGAAGCTCCGGAACGGAACAATTAGCCAACCTTACAGCTGACAAAATCGACAAACTTGTCTCCGCTTTTTCTCGGCTTGCGGGCTACGACTATTTCCTTATTGATACAGCGTCGGGAATTTCTAGGGGAGTCATCTCGTTTTGTCTAGCCGGCACCGAAACTATTATCGTCATAACATCTGAGGCCACATCACTTATAGATGCCTATGCCTTGGTAAAAGTTATGGCCGCAAATGGTTACCAGGGAACAGTTAAAGTTCTGGTGAATAAATGCCCCGATGTTCCCACATCGAAAAACACCTATATCAGGTTCAAAAAAGCGGTAGATAACTATCTCAATATTAAAGTAGCTCTCGCTGGTATAGTGCTGTATGACCCTAATATTGAAGAAGCTCTTAAACACCAAGAGCCTCTGCTGTCACGATTCCCAAACTCTGTTGCGTCCCAATGTATTCAATCAATGGTATCAATACTCCTGAGTAATGAATCTCTCGACGAAGCCACCGGTGATTTCTCTACATTCTGGAAGCGTTATTTCGATTTTTCCTCGGAGACTCTCTCTATTCCCGACAAACCCCAAGAACGAGGTGAAGCAAAGGAACCAACATCTTCCGACGAGACAGACGAACCCCCCCCCTCCCATGCGCCAGCCGTCAATACCTTAAAAGCAGAACCAGCAGACACAGAACGGCTGCTTCCTTCTCTTGCAAGCAAGGCTATCCCAGAAGACATTACTGAACCACCCCCACAACCAGACATCACAGAAAGCGCGAACAACGACAGCACAACTCGTCTCCAGGACGAACAGGCAAGCGAAGCTGAAATCAAAGAGACACCAAGTCCTTCTCCGGGCAACGATACGCCAACAGCAATCTTGCGCCCAACTCCTGAAATGACAAATCTGGCCAGCCCACTTCCGATACTGGCAAAAAGTCTTGAACTTAAAGGCAAAGGCACCTTATCACAAAGTGAACTGATGGAAATTTTCACCTGTGACCCAGCTCTTATGCTCAGAGTGTTAAGGATGTCCGCTTTCTCACAACAACAGCGAGGCAGGAGGCCGGCAAACATACGCCAAATACTGCAAGAAGTTGGCCCAGATCTACTTTCCAGCCTGTTAACTCAGACAGCCTTGCAAAGCGCACTCTACGACCTGCCAACAACAGATACAGATTTACTCAACCAGTTCTGGTTTCATAGTTACAAAACGGCTCTCATCGCACAGCAAATTGCCACCACCATAAAATACCCCTATCCCGACGAGGCGTATATCGCAGGCCTCATCCATGACACGGGCAGACTAGCGCTACAAACGGACTCTCCCCAGCTATATAAGCAGAGCCCCGACTCAGCCGACGAAGAAAAACGCTTAGTAGAAGCCGAAAGAAAAGCCTTTGGAGTAGACCATGCAGAGTTTGGCGCGACAACTTTACGAGACTGGCACCTGAGCAGTTTTATTTCTGATGCCGTCCAGTACCACACGGCGTCTTCAGCAGCGGTCGAAACCGCATTTGATCTGGTAAAAATTGTCTATCTCGCCAGCCGTTCAACGCAAGTCACTGACAACAAAAATGAACCAGCCTTAGAACTTGGCCTATCGTTACTCCAACTCTCGCCGGCACAATTGCAAAACTGTGTTTCGCAATCTGAAGAAAAGCTTACCCAAACGGCTGCCTACTTTGGCCTTGCACTCCACAGCGAAACCGACACCAACACGACCCAAGAGGCCCTCGTCAATTTTCGTAAACAGGCCGTGGACTACTCTTTGCTGCAGGGAATATTCCCCCCACCAGCACCAACAGGAGACCTCTCTCAGATTATCGCCCGTATCCACCAGAGCCTGTATCTCCTCTTTAACATTCAGCAGGCAATTTGCCTTCTACCGGACGAACAGTTCTCTTGTCTGCAAGCTGTCGGCTATCCAAATTGTTGGGGAGAGGAGATTATCTCTGAAATCAAGCTCTCTTTTGAGTCCAGCAACAGCACCATCTTAGAGGCATTCTCCACGAGCACAGTGCAATTCATCACCAGGCAAGAGTCTACTGAAAACTTCTCACTTGGAGATAAACAGTTAGTTAGTTATTTTGATGCCCAAGGCTTAGTTTGTATTCCTATGGTTGAAGGTGGTGAAAGTGCAGGAGTTATCATCTTCGGCCTCCAGCAAGGGGGCCAGGCGGAAACCGAGAAGCTCCAAAACAGATTGGAACAATTTGGAACCCAATCAGCAAGAAACATACTGGCCCTAAAACAAATTACGGACTTAAGGAAAACCAAGCAGCAACCATCCACGGCAAAAATGCTGGATATCCAGAAAGATCTTTTTGGCTAAACACGCCCTTTCCGTTAAACTGTGTTAGAAATGTACCTTTAATTTCATTTTCACGAGCCCTCCAAATCCTGCCAAACTGTTGAATCCTGCCCCTAGAAGTAGTGTTTCAAACAGTCGACCATGGCACATATAGTGTATAACCGTCCGTTCCCTAAGTCCCCCCTCTCAATTGTGTTTTTTTGACAGCACCATCACTCTTGACAAATAATATTTTTTATGAAACTATCTTTGTATTTATAGGTTATTCAACAGATCTAGGTTGCCAGCGAGGAAGTTACTCCAATGATGAGTAAGGAAGAAATATTAGTTCAAATCGAAGAGTCGACACTACTCCTTTCTCTCCCGCACATCCTTGTAAAACTGATAGATGCATGCGACGATGAAAACACTGCCGTTAGTAACATCGCATCCCTAGTAGCCCAAGACAGTTCCATGAGCGTCAAAGTGCTCCGACTGGTCAACTCTTCTTACTTTGGGCTCAGCAGACCCTTCTCAGATATTGCTCAGGCGGTTGTCTATCTAGGTGGCGATACCATAAAAAACCTGGCGATAACTGCATCAGTACAACAGGTTTTTGCAGGCTTTAAGAATGGAAACGAGTTCAACATTGACCTCTTCTGGTACAACTCACTCCTGACCGCCAGCATAGCAAGAAGACTCGCTCTAGCGACAAACCACAGCAACCCAGGAGAGGCTTATCTGGCCGGATTATTACATAACATCGGTCAGCTCATCCTCTTTAATGTTTTTCCTACGGCATACAAGCTCCTACAGCAAAAAGAAAACAGTGGGGGCGACGAATGTGACCACGAAAAACAGCTCATTGGCATTACCCATTGTGAACTCGGCTCCTGGTTACTCAAAAAATGGAAAATGAGCCCACTCATAACAGATGCAACCCTCTACCATCACCATTCGACCGACTACATCAAGGAAGGTTTTCCACTCGTCAAATTAACCTATCTGGCGAACAAGCTTTCTGAGGAACAAAACGGCAAACAGGTAAATGCTGTTACGCTGGCAGGAGACATTTTAGGAATCACGCCGGAACAAGCTGAAGACGCTACAGAAAACGCACAAGAAGAAGTCACTGAAATAGCGGCAAACCTTGAAATCCGAATAAGCCTCCCCAAGGCAACAAACAGTACAAAGCCGCACAATCCACAGGCCAATAGCCTCAGCACAGCTGAAGCCCCAGAGCAGTCTATTGCTGGACACAAAGCACTCATCCAGTACATAGAAAACAGCTCACTCCTGACAAACTTTTGCCAAAACCTCGTTCAGCAAGATGATCAAGATTCCATCCTGGCGGCCACCGAAGAAATAATACGTATACTTTGGGCATCGAAAACTGTTTTCTTTTTGCTCCACAACGCAGAAACCATGGCGTTAACAGGTACAACCTCCTCAAAAAACCCCGATTGCGACCTCTTCCGGGATCTCAAGCTTCCTGATAACGGCCGCCCAAGCCTTGCACTACGCTCATTAATCTCAGAGGAAATCTTTACGTGTAATGGAAATTTTATAGCAGCAAACAGCACTCTTGCTGATGAACAAATTTTCAACATCGCCAACAGTTCATCAATAAAGTACCTGCCAATGCTTGTAAAAAAGGAGAGGATAGGTGTTATTGTCCTCAGCCTCCAGAGCAAATCAGAAAAAGACACACGAAACCTGCACGAGCAAATGCAGCTGGTTGCAAAACAAACGGCCATCGCACTGTGCATGAATGAAATGCGACGCAAAGAAAAAGAAAAGATTCTTGCAGAACAAATGGCCACAGCAGCCCTTGCTGCTAGCAAGGTCGTTCACGAAGTCAATAACCCCCTTGGAATAATAAGTAACTACCTAAGACTACTAGAAATAAAATTACCAAAAGAGCAAGGAATGCAGCAGGAACTTCAGGTTTTGAACGAAGAAATCAGCCGCATATCGCGCATCATTGAGCAATTTAACAACTTTTCAACGGCAGCCACGACCTCGCACACAACAACCCTGAATGTGAATGACCTCCTTCAACAAATGCTGCGAATCTTAGATACGACTCTCCTTGAGCCAAAGGGAATCAAACTCATATCCAATCTCGCACCATCATTGACGGCTATAGATACAGAAAAAGACAAATTGAAACAGATCATCATTAACCTTGTCAAAAATGCCTCCGAAGCAATGCCAGAAGGTGGCTCAATTACAATCACCACATCTAATATAATGAGCAGAGACAAGATCCTGGGAGTACGAATAGACATCCGTGATAATGGCCCCGGCATTCCTGAAACAATCAAGAGCAACCTGTTTTCACCATTTATGACCACAAAGACACATGGACACTCAGGACTCGGCCTATCGGTTGTACACAAAACAACCCAAAAGCTAGGTGGCACCATTGAATGTAAAACAGTGAACAAACAAGGAACATGCTTTAGCCTTTCTCTCCCTCTAAACCTTTCTGTAGCAAACAGTTTAAGGTAAACATAACCATGCAAACAACCCCGCATATCCTTTTAGTTGATGACGAACAACGCTTCGCAGAAAGCTTACAGCTTATCCTCATGGCTGAGGACTATCCCAGTACCATTGCCAACAATGCCAATGCTGCTCTGGAATTATTGAAAAAAAGAACATTTAGCCTCGTTCTACTGGATGTTGACCTCCCCGATATGAATGGGGTTCAACTCATCTCGCACATCAAAAAATTATTCCCGATGTTGCCTGTCATTATGATGACTGGGAATGCGACTGTAGAAACGGCAGTTGAAGCCATGAAGATTGGAGCCTACGATTATCTCCAAAAGCCAATTGTCCACGACCTACTGAAAGTTACCATTCAGAAGGCAATGCACTACTACAGGCTAGAAAAGAAATTAGAGGCCAGTGAGAAAAGGTTTAAAACTCTTTCCGAGGCTGCCCGCGAAGGAATTGCCATTCACGATAAAGGGGTCCTCATCGAAGCAAACCAGCATTTGTTTGAGATGTTTGGCTATCACAACGATGAGCTACTTGGCAGGAATATCGTAAAGATGCTTTTCCCAGGCGACTCCTACTTCCAGGTGATCCAAAAAATTAAGGAAGGCAATTTCGGCACATTAGAAACAGAGGGGAAGAAAAAGAACAACTCACTCTTTCCACTTGAAATCAGATCCAACGAAATAGAATTCAATGGTCAGCAGGTAACCGTCAGTGCAATAAGGGATATAACAGACCGAAAAAATTCTGAGCGGGAAAAGCTAGAGCTTCAGGAAAATCTGGCAAAATCAAGCAAGCTGGAAGCCCTCGGCCTGATGGCAGGTTCCGTTGCACATGACCTGAACAATATACTTTCAGGAATCGTCAGTTATCCGGAAATCGTCCTCATGGACAATGATCTTTCGGACAAACACAGAAAATATATACTTGGCATCCAAGATGCCGGAAAAAGGGCCGCATCAGTAGTCTCAGACCTTATCTCTATTGCCCGGGGCACGACGACACCCAAGATCATAAAAAGCCCAAACACAATCATCACAGACCATCTCTCATCCATAGAACACATGGATTATATTACTCGTTTCCCAGGAATAACGATACAAGCAGACCTCACTAACAATCTGCAGAACATGCGCTGTTCAGACATGCACATTAAGAAGGTTCTGATGAATCTGCTCGGCAACGCCTTAGAAGCCGTCAGTCGCGAGGGATCCATAGTTATCACCACCACAAATATACACCTTGAAAAGTCACTGGTGGCATATGAAACCATCGAAGCAGGACAGTATGTCAAAATCACTATTTCAGACGATGGGACAGGGATTACTCAAACTAATATCGAGCGTATATTCGAGCCCTTCTATTCAAAGAAAATAATGGGAAAAAGCGGGACAGGCCTAGGTCTTGCGATTGTCTGGAGTACGGTTCACGATCATGACGGATTTATCAACGTTATAAGTGGAGCGAGCGGAACCTCCTTTGAATTGTATTTCCCCGCAACAACAGAGCTTGAAACCATTACCAATCCCGTGATTTCGCTAAACACCCTCCAGGGCAATGGAGAGGTGGTCCTGGTTGTTGATGATCAAAGAAGCCAGTGTTTAATTGCCTGTAATCTACTCAAAAACCTGGGATACGTCCCCATACAGGCAACCAACGGTAAAAAAGCGATTGAGATGTGTAAAAACACCTCCGTTGACGTTGTTGTTTTAGACATGGTGCTCGAACAAGGCATGAACGGCAGACAGACCTACGAACAAATGCTCCTAAACGATCAGAGCCAAAAGGCTATCGTGGTCAGTGGCTTTTCAGAAGACGACGAAATATCAAAGATTAAAACCCTCGGGGTTTCGCACTTTGTTAAAAAGCCCTACACCGTCAACCAGCTCGCCGTTGCGGTAAAACAGTCTCTAAAAAGCGTCCCTGGCAATCATTAGCCTTTTGCAGACCTCTTTACGCCCCCCGAGCTATTGCCTAGAAACAACGCCTACACAACGCACCAACATTATACGCACCAACCTTGCCATGGTGGCCACACGCCGCCTCTACCCCACCTCCATGAGCAGCCTGCCCCTACACGATAGCCTTTCCACAACAGATGACTGCGCTTACCCCCAACCTTGCCACCGTATTTTGACTGCCAGTTGTAAAATGTGCTCCTGCTAATGGCATGTTGGCGGCAAAGATCAGCTACAAGAACGCCGGACTCTGTTTCTTTTACTATTCCGAGTAGATGACTATTGCTAAATCTTGATTTGTTTCGTCAAACTCTCCTGTTTTTCAACTACAAGAAAATTCTACCTTTGAGTACTCTTTTTTTTAGGGGGGGGTTACCAATCGTTAAAGCTCTTTTCGAATGTTCCACTTGTGGTATTTGAGGATGCTCCTGTTGGTGTTAGAAATAGTAAGGTTCTTACAAGGTTTAAAGACACTACAATGAACTGCTCTAGCAAAAAATTCTAAGGGAACCAAATAAAACTGCCGATCAATTTGCAAGAATAATTTTGATGAACATTGTTTTAGAAAATGTTACAGATTGTCGCTCTACCTTCTGAGAACCAGAGGTAATGACCAATACTGCTATGAATAAAGAAAATCTTCATATAATTTTACAGTACGCATTGCTGTGCGCCGCACAAGATGATGATTGGAAAGAAAGAGAATTAGGTCCAATTCATCTGGTCAAATACGTTTATCTTGCAGATTTGATTTATTCTGAAAGACATAATGGTGACACATACACAGGAATTCATTGGACTTTTCATAACTTTGGACCATGGTCGAATATGGTTCACAGTGAAATTCCTATAGCTCTGAATGCTTTAGGAGCTCAGATGCAAAGCATCCCCTCTGATTTTGGCGAAGATGATTACTATCGATGGTCTTACAAAGATAGTGACGCCGATTCGCTCTATGAGAAAATCGGTGTCAAGATTCACTCCTGCTTAGCATTTAAACTGCCTTTACTTATTAAGAAGTTTGGTAAAACGACTGCTGACTTGTTGGACTATGTTTACAATACAAAACCTATGCGTTATGCCGCCCCAGGTGACTATTTAGACTTTTCAATAGTTGACCTACAACACAAAAAGAACGAAGAAAAATTCACATCTGCTATGACCTCGATTTCTGCAAAGAAGAAAAAGAAATTCAAAGCCAGAATTACTGAGCTTAAAAAGAGTATATTGCAGCAGAGGCATGTATCTTCAGTAAGAGGCTTTGTACCTCCCCTAATGCCTCCATTAGATAGTGATGTCTTCCAAAAAGGAATAGACTACCTAGATAATTTAGCAGGCCCTCCAATTCCTACAGGAAAAAAAGAAGTAGAGTTCGATGAAACTGTTTGGAACAGTGCTGTTCGGCGGATGGAGGAATATTGATGTCCTTTCCTGAAGATTCTATCCAGATTTTGTCGGAGAGTTGGTGGGAAAAAGATAAAGAAAAAACTATTCAAAGGGGATGCTTGGTTTGGGCGTATGTTGCATATCCTGATCAAGAACCTTTAGTCATAGAACCAACCGGCCGAAAGGAACCCAGAGAACATGGTGGCGCTCATGTCACTATAAACAAACTTAGTATTTCTGCTAGACGTCCTTTCCACGATTTACCTACCGCAGCACTATCCCTCGATAAAAGAGAATGTTGGGCTGGTTACAGAGCCAAAAAGAGACCTTGTCTTGTTTTGAGTTGTCAGCCCCTTGTTACTGGACTTGCGAAAGCACGTGAGAAGCAAATGGCAAAGCACCTCAGGACATCAACCATTTTAGTAGCTCCATATTATGGGGGAGATCAAGATGGCAGCAGAGGTGGTTTCCCTGAAGAGTTTCTGGAGCAAATCCGTCATGCTCGTTGTCCTCAACTCTTTTTTGATCAGCTGCCGACCGATTCAAAGGTAAACTCCTCCATCATGCGGTTTGACCATATGCAAACAATAGGATCGCACTATAACAGTTATGAACTGACAGGCTACAAACTCACTGAGGAAGCTTTATCAGTAGTAGACGAGTGGCTAGATTGGTTTATTAAAGGTGGTCTTCCTTCAGATGGTATCGTTATAAGCTATCAAGATTTAATCAGAGAGTGCATTTTGGATGTTGTAGAGAAAAATTAACACAATCCAAAAAAAAAACCCATTCAGAGCCTACACTGGTCACAAGCCCAATACTCAGCCTTTAAAACATCGCCATAAACTGCAACGGTTACGTAAGGGAAGGCGTCTACTCCAAGACGCGGAGCATGACTTTTCTACGACTAGTTGACAACTATCATTTAAATAACCGCGATTATCTCTAGCTTCCTTTTATCTCCAACATAAGGGTCAAATCGGCCTTTGACTCTTGTCGCAACTTTCTAATAACGAAATAATCCACCGGATAAACCGGTGATCATCATGTTAGAAATACAAATAAGGGATATAAAATGGCTTCAGATAAAGAAGTTGCAGAATGGATGGTAGCTCAATTCAAGAATCAGTTTTGGCTCCATCAAGAAGATACTGTTTATAAAATCAAGGGCAAATTTGGAATGGATTTTGTTTACCAAAAAAAAAATGAAAATTATGCAATTAGTAAAAAGGTATTAAAAGAATTTAGAAAGTTATCGGAAGGGAAAATTGTATGGGAAAGAGGTGAAAAAGCTTGGCGTAAACTCAAGCCAAATGAGAATTATAAAGGAAGACAAGTGGAATAAGTATTTTCAAATAAAAGTAATAAAACTAATTTCTAACGTTCCGGCTCCATTTTTGAAAATTCTCGAGCCTGATATCAGTTAAGCATCTTGTATGTTGCCTAACAATAATCGTAAGCGGCAATTAAACCCCGCTCGGGACATTAGGCAAAATTAAGTCTTCCATCTTCAATTTGGTTGGGAGTAAATTTCCTATTTCGGCACTGGGTGTGGTGGGGATTTTTTCAAAAATA
>NVXR01000028.1 GCA_002733995.1 Desulfotalea sp.
ACCCAGTGCCGAAATAGGAAATTTACTCCCAACCAAATTGAAGATGGAAGACTTAATTTTGCCTAATGTCCCGAGTGGGGTTTAATTGCCGCTTACCTTTATATAGACCTTTGCCGCGACAGTATTCACTCAATGAGATCTCGTTGAAAGAGACTATTATTATGACTACAGCTAACTTAGCCTCAGCTATCTAGTCTTCTAGATTTTTTATTTGCAAGCACTACACTCCTTGATTTTGATAATAATTTTCCAAATTACTCGATCAATTAGCCATTAGTAGAATGGTTGAAATGAAAACTACCCGAAACACAAAGAGTAACAATATATATCTATTTAGATACTTATTATCACGTCGTCTGCTGTTTATTTCGTCATTGCGTAGTCTAATTTGCTTGAAGGTTTGTGTTTAATGGTTCCCGTCCAAACACCTAGTTCGATTCTTTCAACTTGGTTTTCTGCTGCGAAGCCAACGTATACATCAGCAATGCAGATAAAACGGCTGTGTGTTTTTAAAATTTGAAAACCCTTATCTCAGATGGCACATGATTTGCTTGTTATGTTTCAACCAAGGCTAACTAAATGAGGAGGCATTTTTGTATCTGAGATTAAAAAATATCACGCTTGATTTCGATCCATTAGGTAAACAGCAACCTATCCTTGCTTCAATCAATATTGAAGTTCCGCAAGGTGGCTTCGTGAGCATTGTAGGATCATCAGGCTCAGGCAAGTCAAGTATTCTGAATCTTGTCGCAGGTCTCCTTGAACCTACAGGTGGAGAGATCGTTATCAACGGCAAACCTAACTGGAAGGCTCGCGAAAATAGGAAGATTGGGTTTATTTTTCAGCAACCTGTACTCTTCGGTTGGCGGAATGTACTAGAAAATATTCAGTTACCTGGAGAAATACTGCGCAAACAGGAAATTCAAGACAAGGCACATGAGTTCATCAGGCTGGTTGGTTTAGAAGGATACGAGAAATTCTATCCCCATGAATTGTCGGGAGGAATGCAATCTAGAGTTTCTATTGCGCGAGCTCTTTCACATCATCCAGATCTCCTATTAATGGATGAACCGTTTGCCGATCTAGATGAACTCACTCGGGAGAGAATGAATATAGAATTATTGAGAATTTGGAAAAAAACGGGAACTACCATCGTTTTTGTCACCCATAGCATTAACGAAGCCGCTTTCCTCTCTGACACTGTCCACGTACTCGGTGATAAACCTGCTAAAGTAGTAGAATCGATTAAAATCCCTCTTTCTCGCCCCCGCTCGATCTCTATGCTCGACGATTTAAATTACACATCCCTAGTCAACCATATCCGAAGAACTCTGAGAGCACACACGGTATCCAGTTTTAATGGAAATTGAACACTTATGAGCAAAAAACATCAATTCCTTTTTAATAACAGCAAGATGTCAATTCTTGGCCCAACTATTTGTGTTATTATATTCTTGATATTGTGGGAAACTACGGTCCGAGGATTAGCTGTCCCTCGTTATCTAATACCTCCGCCTTCCCTCGTTTTAATAACTATTGTAGAACGTTTTAGCTCGCTCGTTACCGATGCAATGGTCACTCTTATCGAGGCTGTCTTAGGTTTTATCGCGGGTACCACGGCTGCATTTCTACTCGGTGCCCTTTTTGTAAGGTCGAAACTTATTGAGCGTAGTATCTCACCATTATTCGTGGCGCTTCAAGCGGTTCCACTTATCGCGATATCTCCACTTCTTATTATCTGGTTTGGCAATGGGTTGGCTAGTAAGGTGGTCATGGCCGCAATTGCATGCTTTTTTCCTATGGTGATTAATACAGCGGCCGGCCTCAAATCCGTTCAACATGAGTCGCTGGCACTGATGCGAGTTCTATCAGCAACAGAATCTCAGATTTTTTGGAAACTTCGCCTCCCTACCGCAATGCCATATATTTTTTCTGGACTAAAGATATCCGCCACACTCAGTGTCATAGGTGCTGTGGTTGCGGAATTGGCAGGAGCCACCCGCGGGATAGGCTTTCAAGTATTGATGTCATCCTATCAGACCGATACGCCTATGCTTTTTGCAGCCGTCATTTTTTCAGCTTTGACCGGAATCCTGTTTTTTCAATCAATTGCACTGATGGAAGCGAGGGTTCTGAAACATGGTCGACGTTAAATTTATTAAAACAGCCCCAACAGAAAGCAAAAACAATCTTCTCGACAAAGCTTACGAGAAGATACATTTTTATTTTCAGGATTTCATTACCGAAGTATCCGTTCTTAACGATACAGTTGCACTTCTTAAGGCACTTGAGAACTATCCGAAGTGCAACGCAGAACCTGTTATTCGTTCGCGATTATCCATAATTCTTAATCATCATCTTTGGGAAAATTGGTATTACGACGGGATCCCAGTTTCAGTCCGAGTCGCATATTGGGCGGCTATAGAAACAGGACTGTTGCGTCTTCCAGAACAGTATTTTACGCAATGGAAAGACTTTGTCATGTTTTTGCAAACAAGTAAAGCCCGCGCCATTGCTCTCCGCTATTCCGACATGGCAGGAGGGTGGCTTTTCCCAGGTGAATCACATGTGCTATGGGAAATCGCTCGCCTTGCGTGCAAGGTACCTGGGGATTTCTGTGAACTAGGAGCTTGGAGTGGACGGTCGGCGACAATACTTTGTGCTGCTGCTAAACACTTTTCCACGAATAAGCGAGTTCTGCTAGTAGATAACTGGGAGTGGGGGGTTGAAGCGGATACGTATCCATTCATGCATGAAGGCCGTAACGTCCGCCTTGAGCTGGAACAGCAACTTCGACCATATTCAGAGATGTACCAAATATTTTCCGGCCTGATCCTCGAAAAACGTGATGATGTTATGGCAAATTTGCAAGGAAAGGGACTTTCTCTTCTCCACCACGACGCAAGTCACGAATTTGATCAGGTGCATCAAGATCTTGAAGCCTACCTCCCGCTACTGTCGGACGAAGGGTATCTTGTCGTACACGATTATAATCATCCTGAGAATCTTGGTGTCAAAAAAGCAGTTGATACTATTGTTCAAAATGCCATTCCCCCTTTACACCGTATGTCAGTGTTCAATACAATAGGTTTATTCCGTAAAGGATTACCTAGAGGAGAGGCTGATTCTCTTTCCTCTTTGGGTGTTGACCGAAACTTTCCCTCTACCAATACACTCTAATTAAAGGAATTATGATAATAAACCATAGCCAACAACAGGGCCAACGGCAGGAACTTGACTTTTCCGAAACCGGTTTCAGTCGCTATCTAGATTATTTGACCCATGGCGATAAACATGATGCTCTTGACCTCTATCTTCACCAAAGATTGCCAAGTCTCTTCGATGGGCGCGAGCATCTTCGTATACTTGACATTGGCGTTGGTACTGGCCGACTTACACGACAATTGCTCCAATTATTTGAAAAATTAGGTATTGCAATCGAAATTGTTGCACTAGAACCAAGCTCTCGAGCTAGAAAGCAATGTCTCCAGACTCTTGGTGAGTTGCAGAAACATGTAACGCTGGAAGAGCGCCCCTTTCTCATTGGAGCACCGTTGGATCGTGTTCCTTATGACTTTATCATGGCCTCACATGTCTGTTATTATTTCGAGGATAAGAATTCTTTTGTCCAGCAGATTATGAATTCCTTGAAGGAGGGTGGTGTCGCACTGATCATTGGAACATCCCACACAATTTTGCAAAACGAATTGTACCATACTATCCTGCCACGCCTTAGGGGAAAGCCAAAGCTTCATCGCACCTTTGACTCCGACGGCCGGATGGATTTCGCTGAGGAGGTCGAATTTGCGTTATTTGAGGAAAATGTAGTCTTTCATCGCGATGTGCTACCTTCTCGTATCACATTCACTCTTACTGAACTAGAAAAAAATATGGTGGCGTTCGAGAAGGGGGATATCGAAGGAGGACCGATACTCAATGCCTTGTCTTTTCTCTGGCGTTTTTCCGTATCCGCATTGCTCACGGAAGAGCCCATATGGCGTTCCTTGTTCAATAAGCAGATTAGTCTTGGCCAACCACTGAGCCTTTTATATGAGGATATTGTACTAACCGCGTATAAATAGTTTGACAATTTATAGTCCTTTTTAGAGGGGGCCCCCATGCAGCAAACCAATAAACTCACCTATACATTGATCATTATGATTACCGCTGTTGTTCTTATTACGGGCTGTAACCAGAACGATAAACTGATTCCAACAACCAAGAATGGCCTTACACAGAAAGTATCAACGCGCCTCAAATGGCTTCCTGGAGCAACCTATATCGGGTCTATTGTTGCTAAGGAGGCTGGCTATTTCAAGACTCAAGGATTGGAAGTTGAAATCTTTCCCGGTGGTTTCGAAGCAGACCCAATCAAGCTGGTTGCCGCGGGGTCAAATGATTTCGGTATTACCGGGGCTGAACAACTTTTACAGGCTCGGGCCAATGGTGTTCCAATCGTGGCCATCTTCATGGAATTGCGCTATAGTCCGGCAGGCTGGATGACTCTCAAATCCTCAGCGATAACCAAGCCACAAGATTTTATCGGCAAAAAGGTTGGAGCACAATATGGAACCAATATAGAACCCACTTTGGATGCTCTGCTAGCTAAACTCAATATCAACCCCAAAGACCTGACTAGAATTCCAGTGAAGTATGACATTTCCCCTCTTTTCTCCGGCCAAGTCGATGTACTGCCTGTTTACTTGAATGGCCAACCAGTACAGGCTCGACTGGAAGGCAAAGCAATCAATACCATCGATCCGAGCGATTATGGCATCAGGCTCTATGGTAATGTTTGTTTTACCAGAGAGACGATGATTCGTGAGCATCCTGAACTCGTCCAGCGCTTTGTGAATGCTCTAACCAAGGGATGGAATTTTGCTGTTACAAATCCCGACGAAGCGGTATCCTTTTTGATCAAAGCTGTACCAAAATCAAACAAAAATCTAGAACTGGCAGTTCTCAAGGCAACCATCCCCTTCGTTAAAGGGGGAAGTAATGATCCAATCGGAAAAATGAGCACTGCTCAATGGGAAGAAACTCGTGACTTCATGATCAATTATTCCGGGTTATCGTCAGCAACAGATATAGAAGTTGCTTACACAAATGAATTCGTTAACAAAGCTCAACAAACAGTAAAGTAATTCATTAGAGTATTTTAATACCATGACACCAGCTGAACTTTTAATCGACCACTGCCTAGGACCAGCACGGTCTCAATGTATTTATTTATTTACTCGCTTAGGCCTTGCGGAACTTCTCTTTGCCGGTCCTTGTAAGTGTACAGTATTGGCTGAAGCAGTGAATGTTCAACATGACCCCTTATACCGAATGTTGCGGGCTCTATCTACGATGGAAGTTGTGAAAGAACAGGAACCCGGTTTTTTTGCTCTTGGACCATTAGGAAAACCACTTGTGGCCAATGCTCCAAATAGCGTTAAAGCTCATGTCCTCCACATGAACGAAGAGATGTACGTGGCATGGGGACATGCCCATTATTCATTAGAAACAGGCCAAAGTGCTTTTAATTTTGTTCATGGTCAAAAATACTTCAACTGGTTAGCAACACATCCTGACAAGGAGAGAACGGCCCACCGTGCGATGAACGATACTCAACGGCTGATCAATGAAACCGTCGTTAACGCCTATGATTTTAGTCAGGTACAAACTGTCTGTGACGTAGGTGGTGGACATGGGGCGCTGCTTTCTGCTCTTCTTACACATCATCCGCAATTGTATGGTATTTTCTTCGATCAGAAATCCGCTTGTGACTTAGCTCAATCCGGTGTTGGGGGACCGCTACCGCGGTGTGAATTTGTGGCTGGTGATTTTTTTATTAAGGTCCCTGCCGAAGCTGATGTGTATCTCTTGAAGTTAGTTTTACATGATTGGGATGATGAATCAGCGGAAAATATTCTTGCCATTATCAATCGTGCTATGAACAAAAAGGCAAAAATATTGGTGGTGGAAAGTTTGCTACCTGATTGGCCAGCTACTTCAATAGCTAGTCTTTGGGATTTTCATATGCTTGTAAATACCGGTGGTCGAGAACGTAACATAAAAGAACTAAAACAGATTGCTAAAAAGGCTGGCTTGAGACCTGTTTCTGTCAAATTGTTGGACGGGTTATTTTCTTTAGTTATTTTTGAAAGCAGAGGGTGAAATGTCAGGTCCAATGACTCCAAAGATTATGAATGCTTGGCTATCGAACAAGAACAGTGGCGATCTCATTTGGACTGCTCAAAGATTTAATCCAGATAGTGAAAATCATAATGTGGCATGGTCTGATTCATTTGAGCATGGAATGATTGTTATCCAAGCATCATTGGGATACTTTTGCAACTTCAGTTTGACAGGTATTACGAAATCGATTCAATACATAAAAAATGATTGTAATAATTCTCCATTGCTTATTACCGTTACAAAAAAGAGTAAAGAAAAATTACAAATCGATGAAGAAAAGATTAAAAGATTGCATAACAATACAAGACGCATTGAGTTAGTTTCAACATTAGCTCTAGAATTTCTTCTAGCAGCCAGAGAAAAAATGAAACCTAACAATGCCATTGTGCAATATAAAATTTGTAGTAATGAAAACATTTGTGCAAAACGCGTAGATACTATCTGTATTAGCCTCGAACAAGCCTCATTTTTAGTTTGCAAACCCAAGAGTATAACCTCACATATTAAAAACGATCCCGATTCAGCTCCAGTTTATGATAAACTATGGGGAGATGACTCCTCAGTTTTTGGTTGGAATCCCGAATGCATAGCCATCAAAACTGAGAATTATCATGTTAAATCTGAAAGCTTAACTAGCCTGATGCATTATCCAGCATTTTTCCATCCATCACATCGGCCTTCTGCTCAGATGGTTCCTTTCTTGAAAAGAAAGAAAAAAATCATTCAGTCCAAACCCAACGGCAGGCATCACGAAATATTATGGGACGAAGGTATATTACGATATATGGCAACATATAAAAACGAATATGAGCATCTTGCTCTCCCTGTTATTTTCCTATGGATTGGATTGGGCCCAAAAAATTATGGGAATATTGATAAAATACAAGCAAACGATGATCTTATTGGTACATTTTGGTCTTTTATCATCAAAACAGCCATCCAGGGAGCGCCTGAACTATTGCAGCAAATATTTGAATCGATCACTGATAAAATTAGATACCTATTGTTACTCGCTTTTAGCCGAGAATTACTCGATGAACTTGAAAACAAACAACAGAAGTTAATAGAGCAACAATTAAAACTGGAGATAATAGCTAATGATCATAAAAAAATCCAAGGCCCATTGGAAAACATGCTCAGAAACTTGCAAGGCTTGCAGGGCAAAGCAAGAATGATAAGCCAAGTGGTTAATCCGGAGGGGGCACTATTTGTTTGTCGCCAACAAATTGGAGATTTATTTAGCGATAAACAAGGAGTTTACATTCACGGATTTCCCCTTGGCGTTAACATCACTTATGAGCACGATCCAGCAGGATGGAAAGAAGATAATCTGCTATGGGTAGCAGCGAAGATTGCGAGACTTTTATCTGGAAATACAAAGGTATTAGAGACCAATGCACATGCAGCATGGACAAATGCTTGGCATGAAATGGTTAAGGATTTCACCCATACTAATGATATTAAACGAATGCAGACTAAACAACGGATACGAGTATTTCTAAACAGCTCATGTTTCAGTCATGAATCTAAAGATCTTCTTGATATTAAGACAAATAATCTTAGAAGACTCAAAGAGAGGTTTCATTCTATATATAAATATAATTTCAATCTCCATTTTGATACAAACTATTTTAGAGCTTTCATGCCAATGGTATCCTTTCCAACGGTGCACAAGAAGTTTAGTATAGAAAACACATTTCCATTAAAGAGCATGGGATATTTAGTAGAAATCATTGCTGTCTTGATATTTCACCGCTGGAAAGAGGTTAAAAAAGAAAGAGCTAATATTAATGTGAAATTCGATTTGATTAGAAATAACGATTTTTTAATAATAAAAATTTCATTTAAAAACTTTTTAAAGAAAAGCAATGACGACGTTAAAAATTTATACGATAAATTTAGCCACGCATATGAACAAGAAGACATAGCAGATATGGAAATGGGTAATATGGTCACATGGTTAATGAAAATGAAAGATTACACTAGGCCAAAGTTCGAGCTTAGGCACAACAAAAATATTTATGATAATAATATAATATTTCAATGGTATCCAAATAATGATAACAGCCGTCCTGATGAATCTTTGCTCTACATTAACATGAATCCCGAGGGCATATATGTTCGTTTCAAAGGAATAATTTTAGGAGAATAAATGAATTTTTTCTATTTTGATCATAAAACAAACGAGGAATTTATAGCTTTGAGTAACTTAGCTTCTGAAAGAATTCTCAATTTGGTGGAAAAATCATCTGTAGTAGAATTAGACAATGAAGATGAACCATTCATTATATTTGTTCATGCAGGAATTTCTGAAGATAACGAAGGAGAATGTTGGATCAACACTTTATCAACAAAAAAATCATCGTGGTTAATTTTTGTCAGTAGTGATCACAGTATTCTGGACAATAACGAACAGAAACAGATCAAGAGAATCACTCAACCGCTTGCTACAATAGTCAACCGACTCAAATCTGACCATAACCTTGTCGTCAAATTTAAAGAAAGTTGTGCCAAACTTTCTGGCCCAGATATGCTAATTCTTGAGGGAAGAAAAGGCTGGCCTGAGCATGTCCTCGCCTGGTATCTTTGTGCGGTAGCGGAAGATAAAGGGATACAATGTAGTTCTCATCTTAATATTGAGACAATTAATACTGAGTTCAATAAATATGCTAATCACTTTAATCTTGCCCCTCTGGCGACCTCTGAGATTTTAACCAAAGATAAAGTAAAAAGATTACTCCAGAGGTTAAGTCAAAATGAGTGCTGATCCGTTTATTTACTATCCTGTTGAATTATCCACCCTACGTGGGAGGCTCAATCATTCTTGGATCGCGAATGGTATAATTAATAAAGGACTGGAAGGAATACTCGGTCTATGGCTGGATGCGAGACGCTGGCACGCACTTGAGACGGAATTTTTGGAGTTAGAAGAGGAAGCTGAAAGGTTTGGAACATCATTCGTTAAAGCCTTTTCACTGGCACGCCTTGTCCCAATTCTCTCCCCATTAGCATGTCTGCCCGCGGAACCCAGAAAAATGTTAGAAAAAGCCTTAAATTCTATATACCTCTCTGACTTAGCGGCGGAACAATTGTGTGTTGAATATCAGTCTTCGCTCAAATTATTAAGAAAGAGCCTTAGACAACTTCGCTCTGACTGGGATCTAACCTACCCGAAAGGCGAAAAACAACTTCGGATGACAATTGAAGAGTTATTGCTAGCGGCCTTCGATCTGAAAACAGTGCTGGACCTTATTCCAAAAGGAGTAATGATTCCTTGATAATGCGTATTCTTGTCATTGACGATCAGATCGGTTGCTCAGAAGAAGAACAATCCATTTTTTTGCGCGCCATCGGTGAACTTACGGGTTACAGAGAGGATCGGCAACTTCTTGGACGTTATGATGTAACCTTTTGTTCTGGACAGCGTATCATAGACGAAGAAGTCCACAATGATGTTGCCTCAGTGCTTGAGGCTGTAGCATCTGTTGCTCACTGGGCTTTGATATTGCTTGATATGCAATTTGATTCTGGATCTATTGGGAAATCAAAAAAAGGAGGAGGCCAGCCTGGAGATGAATTTTTCGGGCTTCAGGTTGAGCGTAAACTCTATGAACGTTTTCGTAATTTACCTCTCATTCGATTCACCAGTAAGAGTGAACAAGAAATCAGAGAAGAAAGTCGCCCCTATCTTGCAAAACTAAATTTGACGCCGCCAGAATTTCAGTATGCCCTGCTTGCCCACGGCCAAATTGACCTCGCACAGAAGCGAGAACTTCTTGAACTTCACTCGACCTCATTCTTTGCCTCGTCGGCAATACTGGATGTTTACTGCAGTGCAATGAAACTTGCGGTCACAGACGACCCTGTTCTGATACAAGGAGAAAGTGGCACTGGCAAAGAGGTTCTCGCGCAATATATCCATCGTCATTCCGGCAGGGGTGCCAACTTATTTGTACCAGTCAATGTTGCTGCCATGCCCGAAAAATTGGTTGACGCAGAGCTTTTTGGGCACGAGCGAGGCGCTTTCACCGGTGCTGAGCAGTTAAAGCAGGGCTATTTCGAACAGGTAGGGAAAGGCACTGTTTTTTTGGACGAGATCGGCGATATGCCGGAAGAACATCAAATTCGTCTTTTACGGGTACTGCAAGAGAGGCAATTCCGCCGAGTAGGGGGGGCAGTCTTTATTCCTTTTGATGGCCGTGTGATTTTAGCGACACATCGAAATCTTCAGAAACGTATTGAGGAGAATCGATTTCGCGAAGATCTTTTCAACCGCCTAACGCTGAAACTAACTTTGCCACCACTCCGTGAACGGTTTGAGGAGATAATTCCATTAGCAGAACATTTCTTGGCCGAAATCACTTCTGAACTGGGGAAACAGGGGATTATCCTCGACAAATCTGCTCACCAACGCCTTCTTGAATACGAATTCCCTGGCAATGTCCGCGAACTTGCCGCAATCATGAGAGTGGTGGGTATCGGAGTGGGCAATAATAGACTGGTCAGGGCTGATGATCTGCCTCTGCCAGTGCAAAAATTAAAAACTAAACTTTCCATCTGCGAAAAAGATTTACCTGAAAAGGCATCGGATACGTGTTCGTCTCAAACCTTCGAAGAATTGACGTTGGCAAGAGTAGAACAAATAATTCGAACCTTTTGTGTTGAATTCGATGACGTATTCCTACCAGGAATCAAGCCAAAGATAGAGCAAGCACTGCAGAGGCTGCTCTCTGACTGCGCCATTCAATGTCTCAAGCGTTGTCGCCATCCCATCTCACAAAAATTGAGGCTGTTACCCGCTATGCAACTTCTGACGGGCAATAAGGATCTCAAGGGCACTGGTGCGAAACGATTAATGAACGAGATTCTAAGGCGAAAACAAGATGTTCCTGTCACGATGGCCGACCTTGAATCCTTGTGTAACGGTATCAAGCGCAAGGCTCAAAAGACTTGTCAGAAACGTGAATGATTTTTTTTACATGTTGGGCTTGATGGCCAATCTATAGACCGCTTTCAAGTCCCATCCTAGTATCAAAAATGTCTGATCATCAATAACTGATGATTTGGGGTGCCAACACTTTGACGTTGCTACCGATAGAACAGGAGAGCCTTTGGTATGATTCAAGATGCACCAACTGAGAACAAGGACCCTATTGTTTCTGTAATAAATTCTATACTGGAACATGTCCATAAAAAAACAAATGATCTAGCTGTCTATTCTTATGGTAGAGAGTCTGACTTCAAAAAACTATGGGAATACGTTAGAGATCCTCGTAGATTAAAGAATATCGAGGAAGTCATTCTCATTGCCTCAGGCGTTCCAATAATAATGGAGAACAGAGAGCATGGTAGAGGTAAAGAGAAAACAAGTTTCAAGTCATGGGTACCAGTTCATTCTTGGATTGTAGCCTTTTTTGCATCATGTGTCGAGACTGGTCATTGCCTCCCAAAGGTTTCTATCCTTGACCTGGATTCTACGACAGAGGTAAGGATTGACGATGAGACTTTATTGGGAAATTGGTTTAATATTTATTATTACAAAAATTGTTCTGAAGAAAATAAAAAAAATTTCATTGATGAATTTGTTGAAAACATAACATTGGAAAATGTTTCAATTCATTATGATGCTAGTATGAACAAAAATTCTGCCCTTATTTGTAAATCATACTGGAAAAGGCTACGTCTGGCCCATACCAATGTATTAGGTAGCGCAGAATCCCACCATAGCGTCTCAAATCAAATTGGTGCGATGATTATGCGATGTGGGCTCCCGATTCACTTGCGTCCGAAATGGAGAAAGAGTGCCGACATCATAGAAAAAAATACGGCTCTCATGCTTGAGTATCTGTTGACAGGCAAGGATGAACAGCTGAAAAGAGAAAAAGAAGTAACTTTTTGCTCCAATTTATTTCCTATAAAAATAGAAGAAAAAAAAATTAAAGATAGCTCAACATGTTACGATGAACCCCCAGATATCCTGCTTGTCGATGACAACTTTGACAAGGGGTTTCAAATCATTCTCCAGGCTACTTTAACTAGCAATGTGCAAATTGCGAGTCGTCGTGGAATGTTTGGAAAACCTGATGATTATGATGAAAATTTCGTAAACGAAAATTCTGACTCGAATCTTAAATTGTTATGTGAGAGCATGAAGGTTTACGGAGAAGATTTTAAACTTCGAACCATTGGTACCGATATCCTTTTCCTTGATCTGCGCCTATGGAGGCCTGGACCAAACAACAAGAATATCGTTCTCAGCGCATATCATGCAGCAGCGAAGACTCTACTTGGTTTTTGGGAGAAAACGGTTACTCATGATAAACCACCCTCCTTTTATGAACCGTTGCGAAAAGCTTTCAATATAAAACTAAGCTCATTTTCAATCCATAGCCACCGGGAATTAGCGATTCTACCGCTATTACTCGCGGGTATTGATCCTGCTCTGCCAATCGTGCTTTTCAGTAGCACCCAGCATCGCAGCGTTATTCAGGCAGTACGCAACTGTTCAAATATAATCACAAATTTTGCAAAGCCCTACCTTGGTGGAGAAGACGACGACACCTGTGATCCTGAAATAATCATGATTGACTTGCACCAGGCAATTGCCCGAGCAATTGAGATGGTCAAGGTAAGGGAGGTGTGGAAAGAAGCAGTAAAAGAATGGGAATATTGTAAGTTTGAAAAAATTAGATGGAAAGCTGGATGGGCTGATATAGTAATTAAAACATCCCCTCTGTACTGGCTCCGAAAAACTTGGTTACCATTAGCTCAAAGAGAAGAATACGCTATGGCTGCCGTTGCTCCCTGGCTATTTCTCAATACTCTTTTAGGCAGAACACGCATTGGTATGCTTCTGAAAGAATTGGATGTATACCAGGAGAAACAAGACACAAGCCCAGATAACCGTTACTTCGATTTAGAATTCGTCGATGTAATCTATAGAGCACACATATTATCTTTTCAAAGTATCAAACATACCCAAGCAAGAGAAAATGCAATAATTGCGGCATTGGCACTTATTCAACTCCTGCAAAGATGGAATAGGGGAGAGAAATCCGAAAATGTCTCACCAACCCAAGAAATCTGAAAATATTATTAAACGGGCCCAAAAAAACGGCTTATTTGACATCAATAGAAAATCCTTGCAGAATACTGCAGAGTGGCGTTTACCTAGACGCTTTTATCCAGACCACGAAGAAGAACTTTTATGGTTATTCACCGGGATTGGCTCCCAATGGAAAAGCCTGCTTGGTCAGTTGCGGTTTAAGGCACTTGATGAAGCAATCAGAAGTCGTGATGATAAGATTAGCAGTACTGCAATTGGCCATTGGACGGATGCCTACTGTGAGTTTGAAGATGGGGCTAAATCCTCCTATCAACGATGGATGAAGACTAAAGGTATATTGCATGCTTGTCTGGTTCAACCATACGATAAGAGTGCTGATCCCAAGCCTGAGTCCAGCAGTTTTATTAAGGATAAATCCCACGCATTGCAATTGCTTCTAGAGATTTTTGAAAAACCTCTCAAAAAAATCGAATGTGATAAAGTTACTTACGTGAATCAATCTAAAAAAGATCAATCCGAAAAAACTTTTAACATACGGTTTCCATCTTGGGCGTCCAATAATTCTCATTCTGGATCAGAGGAAAACAAGGAAATTAAATTTCGAATTTGGACACTATCCGATTTAACTAGCAACGTAGACGACTTTTGCGCAAAGATACTAAATAAACAGCGCGAATGGGAAGATTCTTCTTCACGGGATCCCTATTTTTTTCTCCTTATCGATACACCAGAACAGTACAAGCAAACAAACGTTGATGGCGATTTGAACCAATTATACACCCGGTTTATAAAAGACGCTGAGACCTCATCGAAATTACGCAGATTAAGGGGAAGTATGTCTTTCATTTCTGGATTGGCAGGTTTGGAAGGTTTAGTCGCAGTACGAAAAATATCTAATCGTTGTTTGTCAGAAATTCAGATTGGAGGCAAGGACGATTGGTGGGGCGGGGCGGCTTGGCTAGCATGGCTAGTCACTCTTTATCAACGTGCTGAGGCAGAAAAACTCGCCATTAATTCAGCAAAATTGATACAATTAATTATCAAAAAAAAAGAAAACCCTAAAAAGATTTTAGAGAAAATTGAAACATTCTTAAAACAAACCATCTTCATTGAAGCAACATGGATGTATCGTGAGTTTGCTAAACGAACTGACGTGGATCAGGTCTACCGAATATTTCAAGAGATTTATGATCTTGATGAAATTTGGGAAGACATGTGTCAACAGACAAAAACAATAGTCAGCTTATCCGAAGCGCAACATGCAAGACAGCAACTAGATCATGAAACGCAACGCACACAAAATATGCACAAGCTAAATACAAACCAGACTATTCTTGGTATGGTAGTGGGAGCGGCTATTCTCATTACAGGGGTATTTGGCATGAATATAAAGCAGATAGGTTCAGACCTCTCACTTTTCGACTGGAGAGCTGGAAGATATGTTAGCATCATAGTAGTAGGTACGTTAATTGGGATTATTTATTATTGTTACCATTTAGCCAAAATTGAGAAAAATGCAGGTACTCTTTTTATCTATTCATATGTAAAAAGATTGATTTATCCTATTCTGTTGCTTTTTATTTGTGTATTTCACGTGATTCCATCTATATGGCCATTTTTAACAGTAGTAATGAAACGTTGGTTATTGAGTTTTTTAACAATTTGATTTTTTCCACAGATACAAGATCATTTAAGCCAAACCGAATTTCAATATTTTTGAAGATGCCCCACCGCAGAACATAACCACATGTGGGTGGTACTAGAACCGCTGTGAGACAATGGATTTAAGGGAAGAAGAGAGAAGCAGACAATCGTCTGCCTTTGCTATGAAATATTCTGGAAAAAGCTGATAGATTGAAGCCAAGGTCTGCTTTTTTTTGGCAATAAACCGTCGTAAACTATGTTTATTGCCAAAAAATAAAATCCTCGTCCCGTAGGGGAAAGGATTCCCCCCTAGCGGCTTAAATGCATTCGCCATGCGCTAGCATTTGGTCGGTGTGAAACGGGTTTAGTCTTCATATAATTCATCCAACAGGCGAAATAGTTCATGCCTAGAGGTCTCAAAATCCGCTAGTTTATTTTGGGCCAAGGTCACCTTCTCTTGATTATATAGAGTGACAACCTCTCTGGCCGTGTCATGTACAGCCTTGTGATGAATGTTGATCTGTTCAAAAAGTGGACTTTTGGTATAGCTTCCCTTTGCAGTATCATACCACTTACCAAAAACACAGTTGTGGTGATCCGTTACCTGATCAGCGGGAATTTTCACACGCCCTTCAAGTACAGATTCTAACTGGATTTTCCAGTTTAGGTGGGCTGTTTTAACCGCACCAATATCGAAACGAGAAGAACCAATTTTGACGTGGGTAAGTTTAGTTTGTATCTCACCCGAGATCAATTGAAGCTCGTAGGAATACTCGCGAATTTCGAGACAATGATTGGTAATATCATCGGCCTTATCGCGAACTGAGTTTATGCTCTGTGCAACCCCTTTATTTACCTGTGACGCCTGGGATATGTTCTCATTAACTTCTTGCATTCCCAAAGATGCTTGGGCTATATTTTCGGAAATTTCAGCGCTTGATGTAACCTGTTGTTCCACTGCTGTGGCAATTGTTTCAACGAGTTCATTAACAGAGCTGATGGTATGGGTGATGCTATTTATTTCCTGCACCGTCTGTTCCGTTGAATGCTGAATATCACTTATTTGTATACGAATATCCTGAGTTGAAGCATTCGTTTGCCTAGCGAGATCCTTGATCTCGTTAGCAACAACAGCAAAACCCTTTCCGGCATCACCTGCACGGGCGGCCTCAATAGTTGCATTTAAAGCAAGGAGATTTGTTTGCTCAGATATTTCGTTAATGGTTTCAGTTATTTTCGATATTCTTCTAGCGACTTCTCCTAATTTATTCACACTTTTAGATGCATTTTTCGCCTCTTTCACAGCACTGGTACTGATAAGTCTCGCCTGCTCTGTATTACCTGATATTTCATTGATCGTTGCTGACATCTCTTCTGATGCTGCAGCAACCATTGAAATATTGGTGCTCGATTGCTCCATTGCAGCAGCAACAGCATTCATATTGGAACTCATCTCTTCTGCTGCGAGAGCAACGTTATCTGTTTGAGCATATAATTCTTTGGCAGATTCTACTAATTTCCGAGATGCTGTACTGGTTACCTTCGTCGCAGCGTCATTGGTTAAAATATATCCTTCAATTTTTCGAAATATATTCAACCAACTAGCAACTATCCCATTGAGATGCTCCGTTATTTTCCCAGACTGTTTTGCTGATTGAATCAAATCACCACTTGCTAATTGAGCTGCTCTTTGTGAAACAATTTCGACTTGTTGCTTGAGTCGAATGCCCCCAACAGTAAAAGCTGCTGCGCCCCCCAGACAAAACAGAGCAAGACCTTTCAAAAAACTTTCCAAAACTACTCCCCCCAAAAAATACATTCCTGTCCAGAACATACTTATATTTCAAAGCACGTCCCACAATCTACATAATAGTTATTATCAGGAATTCTTTTTACTTTTCAAGGATAAAATGTATGGAAGCACTTCATTTACAGGTACATTTTCCGTAAGTACCTTATAAAGCGTACAGATCAGCATTAGGTTGATTTTGTCCGTTTTTCTTCTTTACATGCAAGGAAAATGGAGGATGAAATAGACACAGGCAGCAATCAAGACGTCTCAACTTTATTTCTACCTGATTCTTTTGCCCTGTAAAGAGCACGATCGGCCCGAGCAATTGTAGTTTCAATCTCAATATCGTCTTCTTTGTACTGGGTACAACCAATACTTACAGTAAATTTAATTGTTTCATTCTTGTGCTGCAAAGACAGATTTTCTATATTTGCACGGAATCGTTCTGCAAGAAGACACGCATCAGCCTCTTCAATTCCTGGATAAAGTACTATAAATTCTTCCCCACCATATCGAGCTAGCACATCATTTTCACGTACATTGGCCTGTAGTAATGTAGAGAGTTCTGTTAAGACATAATCTCCTAAGGCATGGCCCCACGTATCATTGATTACCTTAAAATGATCAATGTCCAACAGCATCACAGTCAACCCAGTATGATAGCGTTGACAACGGGCAATTTCCTTTTTGGCTTGAACGTATAAGTGACGACGATTATAAAGGCCAGTAAGCGGATCGGTACTAGCCATAGCTTTCAACTCTGAGCTCAACAGTCTTTGCTGGGTTATGTCTTCTTGAATACCGATATAATGGCTAATTTTCCCCTGGCGGTCAAGTACAGGTGAAATCTCTGCTTTTGCCCAGTAAAAAGAACCATCCTTACGCTTATTGTGAAATTCGCCTCTCCAGCTACAACCAGAGGAAATAGTCCTCCAAAGTATTTCATATACCTCCGGATCCATGTCTCCCGCCTTTAAAACATTAAGATTATCCCCAATAACAGACTCCAGTGAATAACCATTTAACGTACAAAAGCACTCGTTCACATATTCAATATTTCCATTTCTATCTGTCAACACAATACCCGCCGGGCTTTGATCAATAGCCAGAACCAGTAAATGTGCCAATCCATCCCACTGATCTCTTATGATTTGAACCTGGGCAAACCTCCAAGTTGCAACGCAAACCATGAAAAAAACGAGGATAAAAAACGGCAATAAGGCCTGAGAACTGTAGTCAATTGAATGGATAGAAACCTGACTAATAATAATCCAATCGTCTCCACCTGAATATAAGTTGTCATTACCACTGTAGGCGTCAGCGGTAATCAGCTTCAGATAAGGTCTGACCCGTGTATAGGTGAACATTTCATCTTCCAAAATAAACTGCCCGGAATCACCCGTCTTTATCTGACGCCACGCCTCTGGATTTTGATTTTGGAACCCGAATTTATGCCCAAGTTGCCCACCCCATTCACGAAACTTTTCAGGGTTACAAAGCCACCAGCCCTTATTGTTGACGATAGAATAAACAGCATTAGGGTTCTGGGGAAGTACTGATTGGAAGCGATCAAGCATCGGTGCTGCTAGATAATTAAGAATCAGGATTCCACTTGGGATTCCTTGAGAATTAACAAGTTTTTGTGCAATTCGAATAACAGGTTTCAAGGGCCGCTGAATCTCGCCACCTTCAACATTCAGGTCCAAAGGGGACAGGTAAGGTTTACCTGAGATCATTTGCATCGTTTGCTTGAAATAGTATCGGTCAGCCTTATTTTGAAGATCCTTTTTTGGGATAATCGTGGAAATGTTTCCATCCATATTAATTCTGACAATTTCCATCCCATTTCGATCAATAAATCGTATCTTGTCATAAATTTTCCGATCACGGGAAAAGAACAGAAATCGTTTTTTCAAGCGCTGTAAATTGCCATATCCACCTTGGGAAACAAAGGCCACTAATTCCTCAGAAGAAGACAAAAGGCTCAGGTCCGAAGCAAGAATATCCAGATCCCGGACAACCAATTTTTCGGCAAGGTTAAGACGTTCAGTCTCTTCCCTCATAAGCAAAGAAGTATCTTGCTCATGGTTAAGCTGAAGAAAGACATAATATCCGAGGCAAAGAAATATTAACAAAGGAAAAAGGTAAAAAAGAAACCGCAAGATCAATGTGTTTCGCGGAACTTTCGTCAACAACTGCTTCAGGTGGGTAATAGATGAATCACTCATTCTTAATTATAATAGTATTTATTTTTTACCAGGATTTTCGTTTTAAGCTAAACAACATACACCGGCAAAGACAAAGTAGAATCCTGATAAATTAACTTCCGTCCTGCCTAAAATAAGGCCCTAGCGTTACAAAGATTTAATGGTTCATTTATGCGTTCGTTGATTTACTCGTGTTTGCAGCCGAGATCAAGTTACACAAAAATAATATCCACAGGCATATTTGATATTCCGAGGATTATTATATTCGCAGAACTAAGGTACTGAGCCAACAGAAAGCAACCCAACAAGCTCATCAATTCAGACGGGGCCCAGGCGTTGACCTATACCGCCCATTGCGCATTTCTCCTGTTGAGAAAGTAGACGCCCTAACCTGTTTCCAAGCAGAACGCCTTTGAAGCTCACATAGACCTCCAACGTGCAGACCTATTGTTTACTTCGTACAACTTCCAGACTAACAAAGACCTCTACATCTTTTCCTACAACGCCCATTTTGTAAAACTTCCCTGAACCAATAGCAAAGGCAAGGCGGTCAATAACGATTTTACCGTTAAAACCAGCTACCTCCTTGCCCCGAATCGCGGGGTGGTCTTTCATACCGGCATAAACCAACGGCAGAGTCACGTTGTAGCTTTGGCCTTTAACGGTGAGAGTTCCTTCAACATTGTAAAGTCCGTCGTCTCCTGCTGTCACAGCAGTTGAGGTAAACACCATGGCAGGATACTTCCCCGCGTCAAAGAAATCGTTAGATTTTAGATGTTTATCTCGCTTACTCATATTGGTATCGATGGAGGCAACTTTAATCGTAAAGGCAAAACTACTTCCACTAAGATCCTTGGGATCAAAAACGACTTCAGTGGAAAAATCATTGAAATGACCATTCACCTTTGAAAAGATATGATCAACACTGAAGAAGATATTGGAGTGGGCCTTATCCAGCTCCCAACTATCATTTGCACCATGCGCTACAGGGACAATGAAGAGTGAAAGTAGCAAAAAAACTAATATTTTCCTGTGTTTCATTATATTCTCCATGGTATTTATTACCAATAACAGTACGCATCTGCGTCTTTCAGTTTACGGATGTGCTGCCTTTTTTTTCAATCTGTGCATAAACTTTAACCCAGACGACACGGGATAAAAGCGCCACAACAGCAACAATAAAAAGTCTTCTGGGCACGACATGCACAAAAGAATCACTCACAAAAAGAACATGGACCACAACAAGGATGGTAGCTAAATATCCCAATGGCTTATGGATAGTCCGCCAGCGCCTGTAATCCAACCTCAATAGCCCCCGATAACGGGAAGAGGTCACCATAACAACAAGGATCCACAGCAACAGCATACCCACCATTTCAGGCCAGAATTTTATTCCTATGGGTAAATTGTCAAGACCCTCAGGAACCAGAATAAAAAAGACATGGATTAAGGCAAACAAAACAACCAGAACACCATTCGTACGGTGCCAGGACATGATATTTTTTAGACCAAAACCTTTTTCCAGAAACGGCCCACCTACAGCCAGAACAATTTGGGTAAACAGCAGGGTAAGGGCGAACATTCCTGCAAGCTGCCCCCCACGAAGAAGTGTTTTATCAAGACCAATTTTATACCAAAGAGTCTGTGATTCGTAGACATACGGGAGGGCTGCCGCGCTAGCAACTGTCAGTAGCAAAATTAAAATGAAGATATATCTTTTCGCGCGGTCCATGCTTCCCCGAAAGAGTAGCCATCTTCACTACAACAATGGGAGCCTTAAAAAATGTCAATTTTGGCAAAAGACGGCTTAGCACAGTTGAGTAACAAGCGACAACACCATCAAAACAAAAGGAGGACAAAGGAGCCAAGGTCTTTTGTCCATTATCAGGCAGAACATTACAACGGCTATTGCAAGCCAGTACGGTGACTCAGTTCTTCATCAATAAGCTCTGGATCTTCTACATTGTAACGAATTATATTTTGTAGATGTTGCAGGTTTTCAGGATTAACAGAGGTAAACTGAATACTGACCTCCCCTCCTGCAACTCTTACAATCTTGCCGTAAACCATAACACCAGGTTCCATACGGGTAAGCAGAATAGTAACAAGACATTCTTGACCCTTAGTAAAGTCACCTTCGACTTCAAGCAGGCAACCACCCACGCTCAGATTTGTGATCCGTTTAAGATCATAATCGATCTCGTCGGCAGTCAATCTTACGGCCACATTAAAAACTATCCGGCTAAATCTACGTTTTTCAACTGTCATACAATCTCTCACTATCTAGTGTCATTTCTCTTGAAAAAGAGTATTTTAAAAGTGGTATTAAAGGATAATAATTAATTATATCTCTCTAACAATAAAATTCAAGGCGCATATCTCAACAAGCATCCCGGCCCATGGATTTGCCCGTATTCCCCCTGAACATAGTCATATTTTTCAGGTAAAATTATCGTTCATAACATTACTTCCCACATCTTTTTAATGCGCCAAACCCACGGGAGCAATCAACGTTTAAGCTAGGTGGCATATCCTGAGCCGGGAAGAGACACAGGGACAGTAACGTTAATTTTTCCTATGAAACATATCTTATATTTACCCAAAAACAGCTTTTTTTCATTTGATATTCCTCCCGCGCTCCTTATATCTTAGTATCAACTGTACGAATTAACACCACTCCAACTCTGGCTATTGAAGTCGGCGTTGCTAGCACTCATGTACGCTAAAGCCCCAATTGAACGGCTATAAAGCAACGAAAAGCTACAGTACCAATACAACTATAAGCATTAAACGGCTACCACTCCAGCCCAAAAGGATACAATTCCCATGCAAGGAAACAAATCTCCCCAAGGAGGCCTGATTTTACGAACCCTGGCAATGCCCTCAGACACAAACCCCGCAGGGGATATTTTTGGAGGCTGGATTATGTCACAGATGGATATTGCCGGTGGTATAATGGCGAGGGAGGTCACTGGTACCCGTATCGTCACCGTGGCGGTGGATTCGATTACCTTTATAAAACCTGTGTGGGTAGGAGATGTCGTCTGCTGCTACGGTGATGTCATTCGCATAGGAACGACATCTGTCACCATCAGCTTAGAGGTCTGGGTTAAACCGTCGATGAATAAGCCAGAGTCAACTGGTGCAAAATTCCAGGTCACAAAGGCCGCATTCACCTATGTTTCTGTAGATAAATCCGGAAACAAATTGGTGATTCAGCACAAAGAAAACAAAATTGAGTTGTAGCGACTCAACACCAATCCAACAACGCCATTTTGAGTCTTCTCGTAGAGCACCCGTATACTTCAAAGCCCCAGTTGAACGGCTTTGAAGCACTGATAAACGGCTGGATACGGTGGGAGGCCACAGGGAGTGTAACCTGAGCAGTTACAGTTACTTTGCGGTCGTAGTAGCCTTGGTTTCCTTATGCAAAAAAGCGAGAAGTGCCGGCCAGTACTCAGGAAACATGGCTATGGTGCTATGGTTTGCCCGCTCAATGTACACCACCTCTTTCTCTCCGGGAATATGTTCAAGAAGCCTCTTCGTCCTGGCGGGCGGCACAACGGTATCCTCCCCACCATAAAAAATAAGGAAAGGTGCTGTAACCTTAGCAACATAAGCAACAGAGTCGAACCTGTGATGCAACAAGAAACCTATTGGCAACCATGGGTAGGCTGACTGCGCCACCGCCACAAGACTGTCATAGGGAGTGACCAGTATGACCCCTGCGACCCCACGCCGGGAGGCGACATAACAGGCAACACCCGTCCCAAGACTTCTCCCCATAAGAAACACCTCAGAGCTAGGGTAACGACCTCTAAGGTCATCAAATATACCGAGGGCATCTGCAAAAATACCCTGTTCACCCGGCTGTCCTTCACTGGGTCCATAGCCTCTATAAGCAACAAAAAGGGTTGCACACTGAAGGGCCTCAAACTCCTCCACATTCAAAAAAACATCCTCACCATTACCACCATAATATATTACGAGTTTATCTTTGGCATAGAGAGGATTGACCAGCCACCCCTTCACCGTCACACCGGCGCCGGTAAAGGAATAATCTTCTACATGACCAGAGTTCTGGCTGGCATGGGTGGCAACCGTTGGATAAAAAAGAAACGATTCCTGCCGCCAATACATAAAACCTGCTATACCGACATAAACTAATGCTAAAAAACCAGCTATTTGCAATACCAGACTCATCGTTTATTTCCTTTTTTCTTTGTCGTGTCACGGGACACCTCGCATGCAGCATTACCCAATATTCAATTGACACAACAATCAGAAGAAATGCGAGCTAAAACCAGATACCCACAACAACAGATTTTGATATTTTTTTGTTTAATTGTACGTACCAGTATGGTTTAATTTTTTGTCCTTATTGATAAAATAAAGACGCAACTCGAGGCAATGACTGTTCTTGCAGCCTACAAACAGAACATTTAAACAATGAGATACCAAAGTGAACACTTCGACAAAACAGGAAGGACTCATAACGTTGATCAAAGAGCTCATTCAAATACCCTCCACCCATTCCCGTCCCAATAAAATTCATGAATGTAGCGAATGGATACAGGCATGGCTCTGCCACAATAACATTCAATTTACAACAATTGAACATAACAATGTGCCGTCTATTCTCGTCCTCCCCAGTGCACATCATTCCCCCCTGCTCCTCATGAGCCACTTTGATGTTGTTGAAGCGGCAAACAGCGCGCTATTTTCTCCATGGGAACGTGACGGAAAGCTATATGGACGAGGGGCAATTGATGATAAATACGCAGTGGCCCTCTCGTTAACCCTTTTTAAACAACACCTCGATAGACTCAGAGAATATGGCCAGGACCAGGAGGCAATGCCTTTTGGACTTTTGCTTACCGGAGACGAGGAAATTGGAGGAGCTAACGGTACAGCTAAGGCAATCGATCTCTTTTCCACGGACTTTTTCATCACCATGGACGGTGGCAGCCCCGATCTTATCATAACAAAAGAAAAAGGCATTCTCCTCTTAGAGTTAACGGCCCATGGGAAAACAGCCCACGCGGCGCGACCATGGCTTGGGCAAAACGCTTTTGATGTCCTTACAGCCGATTACTTGCGCATCCAGGAACTTTTTAACGACCAGAACAAAGACCACTGGCATAAAACAATAGCTCTTACCCAATGCTCAGCAGGGAACAGTTCCACCAACATGGTTCCAGGCTCAGCCCGTGCACTGCTAGACATACGCTACACAGACCAGGAAGACCCCGACGAGCTGATAAACACAATCCGAGATATTATCACCTCAACCTTGCAAATAAAGGCAAAAGAGCCGGTCTTTTCCGGGGGTAAATCCCCCTATCTCGACCACTTGTTAGCAAACTCAAACGGTTCCAAACTAGGCCGCGAACACGGCGCCTCAGATGCAAGATTTCTTGCCAGTAGAGGGATTCCGGGGGTAATATGGGGAGCAGACGGTGAAATGTCCCAGCATACAGAAGACGAACATCTTATACTTTCATCCCTCTTTGACATTTATGAAAGGCTGGACAGGTTCATTACGACCCTCCCACATCAAGGATAGCCCTTAACGCAGGCCACAAGTGCCTCCTCATCGTCCACCGTCATTAAATCAATCTAAATCTCAACTCATAACAACACGGCTGTCATGCAAATACAGGATGTAGTACACACAGATCTTAAAATCGATTTTCTCAAAACTGAACAACAACAGTCATGGTGCTTTTATGGTGATAATGATAGCGGCATCGACAGTTTCTTACAACTTCTGGATGGCCGATTAACTGATTTCACAGCCACAACCATTGACCTCTCCCCCGGTGCAGGAGTTCTTTCCTTTTATGGCCAGCAGCAGATTTTTGAGGAAGAACTGCGAAACGATGACAGCGATTTCATGGATAGTACAGACCCCGGCACTACGGTGGAAGAATTTCTGGGAGCGCCAGAAAAAGCGATTCCTCTCCTGAAAACTTTCAACCTGGAATCATGCCTGCATACGGGGTTCCGTCAGTTAAGTTCAGGCCAATGCAGAAAACTTATCATACTCCGTGAAGTTATCCGGGGCAGCCAAACAATTATCCTGCAAAACCCTTACGACGGCCTCGATGTGCTGAGTTGCACAGAGCTCAACCATGCCCTGGAGCAGATTGCCCAAACGACTGTTGAGATCATCATCCTGATCAACAGCATCAACGATATCCCCCGTTGGTGTTCGCATATTGGAATCTTCCACAATAATCGCCTGACCCACGCAGGTCCTAGAGACAAAACGCTCCCCCATCTTATAACAACATCTGAGCCAACAGCTCCAATTGAGACACCTTTCACCAATAACAATGCAAGCAAGGAATCCCAACCAGCCAACCCTAAAAAAGAGCTCATTCGCTTAAAAAACGGTTTTGCCGGATACGGGGGAACAACACTCTTTGCAGGACTCAACCTCGATATTTTCAGTGGTGACCATACTCTTATCTGTGGCCCCAACGGTTGCGGAAAATCTACTCTTCTTGACATCATCACAGGAGATAACCCTAAATGTTATGCCAACGATCTATCTCTGTTCGGCAACAAGCGAGGTACAGGTGAATCAATCTGGCAGCTTAAACAACAGATGGGCATTATCTCCTCCTCTCTGCACCGAAACCACCGAATACCGAGCACCGCACTGCACGTCGTCCTCTCCGGCCTCTTTGACACCATTGGCCTTTACGACAAGGTGAGTACAATCCAGATCAAAGAGGCTCGACGCTGGCTTGCCTGGCTAGAATTAAGCCCATTAGCCGACAAACCGTTTCGCCGTCTTGAGTTTGCCGAGCAACGATTGATCCTCATTGGACGTGCTCTTATAAAAAAGCCACAACTCCTCATCTTTGATGAAGCAACCCAAGGGCTTGACGATAAGAACCGACACAAGTTGCTTGACCTGCTCGATCTTATAGCTGCGGATAAGCTTGCGACTATTCTCTTTGTCAGCCACAGAACGGATGAGTACAGACCCTTTTTCAGCCAAAAAGTCCAACTCGACTCCTACAGTGTTTGCTGTTAACGTAACAGGCGAATATTTAACCCATACTAGAGAGTCTCCTAAAGATTTACCCCCAACAAAGATAATTTCGCCTCAGGCATAGGATCGTATAATATGAACAGTGATGAAATAACGTCTACAACCTATCTACAGGAACTTTATAACTCAACACAGGGCAATACCGAGACCCAGGTCTCAATGCACGATATTGGCCTTGGTATCGGTGTTGAAAAAACAGAGGCAGGAAGAATCGCAGAAGTCCTCATGCTCCAAGGGTTGATCGAGCTCAAAACCCTTGCAGGTGGAATCAGTATTACAGATGAAGGACTCATTTCACTTGGCATGTCTCCGACTAATTCAAGCGACAATGCCGATGCCTACAATCTCAGCCCGGGCCCCGTTGTAACGGATTCGGATCGGCAGATCATTGAGAGAATCATCGCTAGCGTCAAAAATGCAATTACGGAAAATGCCCTAAGCTACACCGTCACAGAACAAACAATCTTTGATCTTAAGATTGTTGAATTGCACCTTCTTTCACCCTTTCCCAAAACAGCCGTTTGCCGGGAAATTTTTGGATCGCTGGCAAAAAGTTTCTCGGAAAATGATAGAATTATGAACGACTCGGAACTGGCTGGATTTATGACCGATAATCCAAGCCCCTCAACAGAGTAACAGCATTTTATTTCCCATGGAGATAGCAATGAAGACAATAGGCTTACTTGGCGGCATGAGCTGGCAGTCGACCCTCGACTACTACAGACTTATCAATCAACAGGTGGCCAGGCAGCTCGGTGGCTTCCACTCGGCAAAGTTGAGCATGGTGAGTCTAGACTTTGCCTACCTTGAAGAAAACATGGCCAAAGGTAACTGGTCGGCCTGCGCTGAAATCCTTGTCGCAGGCGCACAAAAAGTTGAGGACACAGGCGCGGCCTGTCTACTTATCTGCACCAACACCCTGCACAAGGTCGCCCCCCAGGTGGAAGAGGCCATCCAAATTCCACTGCTCCATATCGCAGACGCTGCCGGCGAAGCTCTGATACAAAAAAAGGTGGCCAGCGTAGGCCTACTTGGCACACGCTTCACCATGGAAGAAGAATTTTACAGATTGCGACTTGCTGAAAAACACGGTTTACACGTGCTTATTCCAGACAAAAAAGACAGACAAATAGTAGATAGAATTATCTTTAAAGAACTCTGCTTAGGTCGGGTGGAGAGTAATTCCCGCAAGGAATATGTTCGCATCATCGAAGGGCTAAAGAGTCAGGGCGCGGAGGCAATACTGCTGGGATGTACTGAAATTGCAATGCTTGTAAATGAGGAACATACAGACATGCCACTGTTTGATACAACGGCAATCCATGCGGCCAGGGCGGTAAAATTCAGCCTTGGCGAGGATTTCTCCCCTCGGGGAGCTTGACCACCACAGGGAAAAAGAACCTTGCGGGGATAGCTATCCTATTCCCCCAAGGTTCAGCAGGTCATCGCTATGACTTTACTGCGACCTGTACGGCGAGAAGCGACTCTCCTCGAATCACTCCTTTGACTCGGATTTTTTTCCCTACCAATAAATTAACGCCCTCTCCTTTTAAAAGAAAGGTCCCGCGGTTAGTGGTTATAGAGAGTCCATGTTCGCCCTCGAAGACAAGGCCTGAAAACATGGACTGTTGCAGCATAATAAGGTTACTTAAAGGTTCTCCATAGTCCTGGGATGAGACACCATCTGATTTTGCCGCCACAGCAACCATTCCCATTGCACCAAAACTGGCGAGTAACAGACAGGTGACTATATGTTTCATTGATTCTCCATTATTTTAAATACAAGCCTGTTGTATGTAATTATGATTCAGTAATTATGTCAATACACCAGCAAGGTATATGCCAGCAATCTTTTCCTTTTGGATTCCATTCGTTAGTGGAATTTATACCACGTTAGGCCCCTCTCAAACTGCAAAAAGTACCCTACACAGCCCTAGCCGTGCGCAAAATATGCACATACAAATTTCAAATCCTTTGGGCCACGCACAACTATCCTATTTCACAGATATTTTCAATGGGAGAAAAGAACTGCGTGAGACAGCTGCATGGGTCAATGTTTTTCATAGCAGCACCCGGTCCTGCCCGCCACAAAACGACAAAACCCACAGATAAGCCATTGTAATTGCGACAAACAACGTAAAAGCCAAATCACCGCAAGCCCCGTAAATCACCCAGCCAGAATATTTCCTCTTGAGCAAACAAAGACAAATGATGACAGCTGGTATAAGCTTTGCTACAATCCGTAAAAGAATGTCTACCATTTAGAAACAAGCGGAGTAGTGATGGTACTTAAAGCAGGTATAAAACAGAAGCTTTCTCTTATTTTCTTTCTTTTTTTCCTGATTTTCACAGGCACTGTAGGTGTACTACTTTTTAACGTACAAAGCATAGTGCAGACCACTGAGCATATCGTCACCAACAACAACGAGATCGATAAACTCGCCGATGTGTTGCTCAGCAGCCTGTTCGATATGGAATCTAACCACAAGAAATTAATTATTCTAAAAAAAGAACGTTACTCTCAGTACTTTGTCCAGGCAAAAAACAGATATGAAACTGCTCTCACCGATGTAGTGAACCTTTCTCTTGTCGATAGCAGTAGCAAAACATGGCACGACCTAGAATTTAGCTACTATCGACACCGAGAAGGGTTGTGGAATAGTGGAACTATCCCTAATATCGGCAAACGCTGGATATCTGATAAGGTCGTATCCATCTGGCAAAAAAACATAACCTCGGCAAAAACTCAGAATCTGCAAGAGATAGAATCCGCCCTCCATGAGCTGAACACCAGGAGTCTTATCAGTGTAAGAAACGGACTCTATGGCTTTTGTCTCTCTGTTATAGTTGGTTTATTTGGCCTGTGGTATCTTTCACGCTCCATATTCTCCCCTTTAAAAAAATTAACCCTTGGCCTCAGACGCATCTCGCAAAGCAAGTTACATAAGCCAATCACCCTCAAAGGTGGCCACGAATTCAATGAACTCGCGACTGCCTACAATGAAATGAGCCACCAGCTCACAGAAGAAGACAACATCCGAAACGAGTTCATTGCCACACTCAGTCATGAAATCCGCACACCCCTTTCTTCTATTCGAGAATCTGTGAATATGATCGTGGAAGAGGTCTTTGGCCCAGTAAATAGCAACCAGGCAAAATTTTTAAAAATTGCGAGTGTTGAAATTCAGAGAATTAACAAACTTCTTAATTACCTGCTTAACGTTTCTGTCCTCGAATCCGGCGTTCGTAAAAAAGCGGCCACCAAGGTAGAACCGGCCAATCTGGTACAACACTCAAATGAAATGTTCACCTCAGTTGCCGAAAAGAAGTCTGTGACCCTTCAAGTACAGCCCCCCAAAAAGTCACCTTACCTTTATGGGGTAAGAGAAGAGCTACAACAGGTTTTCATTAATATTATTGGCAATGCAATCAAATTTTCCCCCGGTGGAAAATCCGTCTTCATAACCTGGGAAACAAAGACAGAAGGTTTCATTTTGTTCCATGTAACCGACCTTGGGCCGGGCATCAACGAAGAAGAGATATCACTTATTTTTACGAGATATTATAGAGCAAAAGAAGTGAGGGGTCATCTCGATGGAGTAGGTCTTGGTCTTGCTATATCAAAAAAAATTGTGACGAGTTACGGTGGAGAGATTACTGTGCAGAATAATCGAGTCGGAGGTTGTACTTTTTCCTTCAGCCTTCCATCATGCAAATAAAGTGTTCTCACGTACTATAGGGAT
>NVXR01000010.1 GCA_002733995.1 Desulfotalea sp.
GTCCATGGGTCCAGCGGATCATGTCGTCAATCTCGGTGTCATTCACGCCTTTAAGCGCAACGGCGTTAATCTTGACTTTCAGGCCGGCTTCCAAAGCGGCATCAATGCCCGCGTTCACTTTGTCGAGGCTGCCCCAACGTGTGATTTTTTGGAACTTAACCGGGTCAATCGTGTCGACAGACACACTAATCCGGCGCAATCCATAGTCATAAAGCTCRKYSGCAWARCGSGWMAGCTGRCTGCCRTTGGTYGTCATGGTGATTTCTTCGAGYGCRCCTGATTCCAGATGACGGCCCATGCCTTTGATGAAGGACATCAGGTTTTTACGCACCAAAGGCTCGCCACCGGTAAGGCGAAGCTTCTTAATGCCTTTATCAATAAAGGCGGAGCAGAGCCTGTCGAGCTCTTCCAGTGTGAGCAGTTCTTTTTTCGGTAGGAAAGTCATGTTTTCCGACATGCAATAGACACATCTGAAATCGCAACGGTCYGTAACAGAGACCCGTAAATAAGAAACGGCCCGACCATGCGGGTCGATCATTTCGGCATTCACACCGGGAGAATCAGCAACTGTCAGGCCTTCAGGTGGCGTAAAATCGTTCAAGTTCGTTCTCCGGTTTTTCAGCGAATGCGGCGTATTCTTTTGAGATTATGGCGCACATTGGCGCCAAATCAAAGGGATTATCTTTGCYGYGSATCAAWTCGGCGTGTTTTGATATCGTATAAGCCGCAAAAGCAGCCAATTATCCWGCCTGCTACATATTGTCGCGATTTTTCCGAAAAACAATTTAAAAACAAYAGGGTGAGGTTTTGGGAGGAGGTGGSYTGCCGCGAAACATATCCACGATGTGAAAGTCTGACCAAAACAGTAGGGTTTASAGTTGCGATCTCAGAAAAACTACATTAGRGTTATTCTTAGATCGGTTCTATAARGAGTCATTGNTTTGATTCTGGCAGMAACCTAGATCGAAGGGAAGTCCGTCCAGTCTAATGAATGCCGCTAATGGCACATTGTACTGATTGGTGGCGGCAGGGGAAGAGATGGCAGTAACAATGACATCAACGGTTTCCGAAATCGCGGAAGAGGATATCTTGCGCGCGCAGCTGTATCAATCGTTCAGGTTGGTGGTCCCGCCTATCGTGTTGGTTTTGGCGGGGGCGCAGCATCCTCAATGCTCCAGGGTGAAAACGAATCGACCCTTGACTTTAATGCGGTGCAGCGTGGCGATGCGGAGATGGAACAGAAGATGAACCGTGTTATCAGGGCCTGTAACGAGATGGGGGATAAGTCCCTTATCGATGTCATCCATGATCAGGGCGCCGGCGGGCCAGCTAATGTCCTGAAAGAGCTGGTTGAAAAATCCGGTGGCTGGGTGCAGATCCGTAATATACGTGTTGGTGATCCCACCATGTCTGTACTTGAAATCTATGTTGCTGAATTTCAGGAACGGACAGGATTTTTAATCAGACCCGAAAATATTGAGAACTTCCAAGCTATCTGTAACAGGGAAAAGGTTGGTTGCGAAATACTAGGAGAGGTGACTGGAGATCTTCGCTTTGTGGTGCGAGACTCTTTGGATAATACGACTCCAGTGGATATCGATCTTCCTGTACTGTTGGGAGAGATTCCGCAAAAGAGTTTTGAGGATACGCGTCGTTCCTTTGGTGGCAAGCCTATGAACATTCCGGCAGACCTTACCGTGATGTCTGCCCTGCGCGATGTACTGCGCCTTGTTTCTGTCGGCTCCAAGAGATTTTTAACAAACAAGGTGGATCGGGCTGTAACAGGCTTGATTGCTCAGCAACAGTGTTGTGGCCCTCTTCAGCTCACCGTGGCTAATGTTGCTGTTGTTGCCCAGAGTCACTTGGGTAAAACCGGTATTGCGACAGCAATAGGAGAGCAGTCCATTAAAATGCTGGTGGATCCTGCCGCCGGTGCGAGGATGGCTGTCGGTGAGTGTCTTACCAATCTCGTCTGGTCAAAAATTGAAGATTTAGAGAAGGTTAAGTGTTCGGCAAACTGGATGTGGGCACCTAAACTAAGCGGTGAGGGTGCAGCCCTTTACGATGCTGCTGCTGCCATGCGTGATGTCATGATAGCCGTTGGAATGGCTGTAGATGGCGGTAAAGATAGTTTGTCCATGGCGACTATGGTTGGCGATGAAATGGTCAAGTCCCCCCGGGAGCTTGTTATATCAGCCTATGCCGCAACGCCTGATATACTAAAGGTTGTCAATCCGGATATAAAAAATATCGGCAGTTCTCTACTCTTTATTGATCTCAGTGGAGATAAGCACCGTTTAGGCGGCACCGCCCTTGGGCATGTTCTCCAGCAGATGGGGGATGTTTGTCCCGATGTAGATGATGCTCAGGTGTTGAAAAATGGCTTCCTCGCAGTGCAGGAGTTGATTGGCAAATCTCTTATCCGCGCAGGGCATGATCGCAGTGATGGAGGTTTGATAACTACCCTCCTTGAGATGGCCTTTAGTGGTAACTGTGGTCTGGATATTACGCTTGAAGGTGATTGCACTGTCTTTGAAAAACTGTTTGGTGAAGAGCTTGGACTGGTGGTTGAGTGTGATACGGATCGCCTTGCCGAGGTGACAGCTGTTCTCGCAAGTCATGGGGTAAGTGGTGTTACCATCGGGCATTCCACCGATACAGGACGCGTGCAGGTGAGCTACAATGGAGAAAATGTTGTCGATGAGGAGATGGTTGTCCTGAGAAGCTGGTGGGAGGAGACCTCGTATCAACTCGAAAAGTTGCAAATGAACCCTGCCTGTGCCGATGAAGAAAAAGCCGCGATCTATGCACGAAAGGGTCCGAGTTATAACCTTAGTTTCACCCCAGAGCCTGCTCCTGCAGAACTGCTCGCAAGAAAGGATAAGCCAAAGGTTGCGATTCTGCGTGATGAGGGCTCGAATTCTGACCGTGAGATGACCTCGGCATTCTATAGTGCTGGCTTTGAGCCCTGGGATATCTGTATGAAAGATCTTCTTGCTGGGACGGTTAATCTTGATGATTTCAGAGGCCTTGCCGCGGTGGGTGGTTTCTCCTATGCGGATGTTCCTGAGTCAGCCAAAGGGTGGGCAGCTACAATCCTGTTTAACCCAAGATTGAAAAAAATGTTTACAGAATTTTATGAGCGTCCAGACACCTTTACCCTTGGTATCTGTAATGGCTGTCAGCTCTTTGGACTGCTTGGCTGGATCCCTGAAGTGGGGATTGCCCCTGAGAAACAGCCCCGCTTCGTGAAAAATATCTCGGGTAGATTTGAGTCAAGATGGTCAACCGTAAAGGTTCAGAAGAGTAAGGCGATGATGCTGCAGGGGATGGAGGATCTGGTCTTTGGTATCCATGTTGATCATGGTGAAGGTCGTCTGCATTTTCCCGATGAAGCTGTGCTGGAATCGGTGGTAAAAGGTGGTATGACCCCAATGGTTTACGTGGACGATGAAGGACAGGCCACTGAACGATACCCGTTTAATCCCAACGGTTCAATCGGCGGGTTGGCCGGGCTTTGCTCCAGTGATGGCAGGCACCTAGCACTGATGCCCCATCCTGAGAGGGTCTTTTTGCCATGGCAGGCACATTATCTGCCCGAAGAGATGAAGGATTTGCAGGTTTCTCCTTGGATGCAGATGTTTAGAAACGCCTATAACTGGTGTGTGAAGAACTCGTAAGCAGTGAGTTCCTGGGTAGGGCGTCGATTGATCGCCCTACCCGGGATGTTTTGTAATGGCGGGATGATCTTCTTTGCCCGTTTCTTTCTTGTTATCTGCTCGTTTGTTTCGTTTCCACCGTGTCCCATGGTCACGGTTTCCCCTGCAGTTGCCATGGGCCCTGTGTCTAGCGCGGCTAAGGGTGGTTTTTACCCCAAAGAATCCCCTCGGTGGGTGCAACTCATATGCCTTGCATGCTACGGAGGCTTCTATGCTTTACGTCGCAAGAATAAATTCTATTTCAATTTGAGAACCAAGAGGCAGTGCGGCAACCTGTACCGTTGATCGTGCTGGAGGAGCCTCTGGGAAATGTTTTGCATATGCATCGTTAACCTCTTTAAAATCGGCGAGGTCAGTGAGGAATATGGTTGTTTTGACGATGTTCTCAAGTGTGGCTCCGGCTGCCTTGGCAATGGCGCCAGCATTTTTCATAATCTGATCGGTTTTATCACCGATATTTCCACTGAGCATCTTTCCTGTTGCCGGATCAATAGGCAGTTGTCCAGAGACGAAGATGGTGTTATTTGCGGATACCGCCTGGGAGTAAGGACCAATTGCTGCTGGGGCCTTGTCTGTAGATATAATAGTTCGGTGCATTTGTGTGCCTCTTGGTGGTTAAGTTAAATAATGACTTCTGATGTTTTTAAGGTCATTAACACGGTAAATATGAATAATACGCCCAACAGTACAACTTCTTCTACGTGGGGGAAAGGGGAGCTCTATTCTTCTGCGCAGATTGTTGCAATGGAGACGCCTATCTGTTTGATGCCTCAAGTGGTGTTGTCACAGTTTTTACCAAAAAGTACAACAACGGAGTCAGTCGCTCCCCAATGCATGAAAAGATAGCTTAAAGTCCCGCCATCGCGTAGTGTCGTTTGAACAGAGGGTCTCTATGACTCTGCACTATTTAGCGTAGCATTTGGATCCTCAGTAGCCAGGAAAAGATTGAAGAAGCGATCACATAGCCCGCATTCTTCATCAAATCAAGCGGTGCAAGGATCAAGGCTCGTTGTTAATCTGTCCTTGCCGTTTACATATATCCTTGATATATTGAGATATTATCTTTGAATAGCTGTAACTATTTAGCAATACACCAACTACGTCCATTGTGGCCTTCGTTACTGGCATACGTATGTTTTAAAGCCGTCATACAACGGATTTAAAACACTTATGCACAGTTGTGGGCGGTGATGTAACCGATATTGTCCAGCCACCTGAAGAGTTATGAACGGTTTTATATAAAACGAATATTTCCAATACATAATTAAGACAATGTAGGAGTTAGGTCGATGGGATTTTACCGTGTTGTTGCACTTTTAATAGGAGTATTGTCTTTTTGCCTGGTCCCGCTTCAGCTGATGGCAAAAGAGGTGGAGATGAGCTTTGCCGATGCATGGTCATCTGTGGTCGCAGGAAACGACACTCTGCAGGCGGCACGAGCGGATATGGAGAGTGCGGACCATAAGAAAGATGCAGCTAGGGGGCTCTATCTCCCTGAAATAACGGTTTCGGCCAGTTATCTTTATCTCGATGATGATATTGAATTGTCACCGTTGGATGTGTTGGACAGTATGGCTGCCGGGGATCAGCTGAAGCCGCTGATTGCAGGGCTTGCAGCAAGTTATGGTATGTCCGCTGCCCAGTTGGAAAGTGGTTTAACATCCACGATACATGATCGTGAGGCCTTGATAAGTTCAATTAGTGCCAAGTGGCCTTTGTATACAGGAGGCCGCATCTCCGCCGTCCAGGATATTGCTGCCGGCAAATACAAAGAGGCTACCCATAAGTTTCGCTTACAAGTATTGACTCAATTTGAAACTCTGAGCCGTTATTATTTTGGTGCGATTTTGGCCAAAAAGGTTTTTGAGACCAGAAAAGAAGTCGAAGCCGGCCTGAAGCAGCATTTGGACCATGCGATTCTACTGGAAGAGCAGGGTCAGATAGCAAAAGTTGAACGGCTGCAATCCCAGGCGTCCCATGATAAGGCCGTAGTGGAGCGTAAAAAAGCGGGAAGGGATCTGGATATTGCAAGACTTGCTCTCACAAGAATGGTGAAAAAAACGGAAACGGTGATTCCTTCTGACGCACTTTTTGCGCAGGAAAGTTTGCCGGGGATGAAAGAGTTGCTTGATAGAACTCTCCGTGGTTATCCGGGGCTTCAGCTGTTGCAGTCAAAAAAAGATCAGGTGGCTGGGCTGGTAGCCGTTGAGAAGGGGAAATATTATCCAACTGTTGGTTTGTTTGGTACCTACAGTCTCTATGAAGAAGAAAGTCTGGCGACAGAGCTTGCACCTGATTGGATATTAGGTGTTGGTGTGAGTATACCAATTATAGAAAGGAGTGGTCGCTCGGGTAAAGTAAAAGCGGCGCAGTCCACCATAAAAAAAATAGAGTCACTTAAAAGTCAGGTTCGTAGTGATTTGGCCGTACTGCTTGAAAAAACGTACCAGCAAGCCGAACAGGCACTGGAAGAATACCAAGGACTGGGGTCCAGTGAGCGTCTTGCAGAAGAGACTGTGTATTTAAGAATAAAAGCGTTTAGTCAAGGTCTGTCCACTTCTCTAGATGTTGTCGATGCAGAGCTCTTTCTGGCTGGAGTAAAGTCCCAACGCGCGGTTGCACTTTTTAATCATGTAATATCTCTTGCAAAGTTGGTCGCAATGAGCGGAGATCTACCAAGCTTTTTTCAATATCAAGTTTCACCATTAATAGAGGTGCGTTGATGCGTATGGCAAGAACGGCGGTTATTATTACTTTTTTTGCAGGAATTGTTGCGTGGCTTTCGTACACTTTCTGGATTGCGTATCAACCAAAACCGGTACGAATGCAGGGGCAGATAGAGGCACAGCAGTATAATATCAGTTCAAAAATTGCTGGTCGTATTGATGACGTGAAGGTGCGGAAAGGGGATCTTGTAAAGAAAGGTCAGCTGATCTTTACCATCCTCAGTCCTGAAATAGAGGCAAAACTCATCCAGGCTCAAGCGGGGCAGGATGCGGCAGATGCCCTGGCTGCGGAGGTGTATACCGGTGCCAGAAAAGAGCAGATTGAGGCCGCCAGAGACAGGTGGCAACAGGCGCGAGCTGCGGCGGATCTGATGGAAAAAACATTTCTGCGAATCGATAACCTCTACAGTGCTGGGGTGGTTGCAGAACAGAAACGGGACGAGGTAGAAACCAAACTTAAGGGCGCGCGATTTGCTCAAAATGGGGCATTGCAGTTGTATAAGATGGCCCAGGAAGGTGCCCGGGAAGAAACCAAGAAGGCTGCTGCCGGAAAGGCCCGTATGGCAGCGGGTGCAGTTACTGAAGTAGAAGCGTATGCCGCGGATATGAGAATTGAAAGTTGGCACAGTGGAGAGGTTTCTCAGATATTACTGCAGAGCGGTGAAGTTGCCCCCCAGGGCTTTCCTGTGGTGACTATCATCGACATGAGTGATGCTTGGGCGGTTTTCCATGTGCGTGAAGACAGGCTTGCAGAATTTAACAAAGGCAGCGAGTTCAATGCTCATATCATCGCACTTGGCGATGTCTCTTACCGCTTCAAGGTGGACCATGTGGCGGTGATGGGGGATTTTGCAACCTGGAGGGCAACAAATGGGGATAAGGGTTTCGATATGAGGACTTTTGAAGTTGAAGCAAGACCGGTTGAGCAGATTGAAGGTCTGCGGGCTGGTATGAGTATTATCATCGAAAAATGATGGTGTCGTTAAGCCATTCATTCCATTTACTGTTGTATATTTTGCCACTATAATAAAAATGACATTCAGCTGCCTCAAATACGAACTTTGTTATGTAAGCGTTGCCATTGTTAGCGCCTTACAGATGGTTTTCTGTCCTAAAAACAAGACAGCCTTTCTGCAAAAGCAGCTTCTCCTGATACGCATAGCCCTTACGGAGAGTCTTCTTTGTCGGGTTTGCTTAAGATGAGTTCGCCTGCTTTTACGACTATGCTTAAGCGGGAATGGCGGCTTCTGTTTCTCGACCCATGGCTTTGTTCTCTTGCAACCTGGGTCCCTCTTGTACTGGCGGTTGTGGTCTGTTCTATCTTTGTTAAAGGCATAGCTCGGGAGCTGCCGATTGGGATTATAGACCTTGATCACAGTCAGGTTTCCCGGGCCATTATACGTAATTTGGATGCAAGTCCTGCCTTACAGGTAGTTCAGAGCTATCCGGATGTTTTAGAGGGGGCTGCTGCTCTGAGAGCCGGGACTATTTACGCCTTTGTGGTAATGCCTGAAGACCTTGAAAGAAATACAATACGAGGTCTTGCGCCTGAAATAACCGCTTTTGTAAATAGCCAGTTTCTACTTATCGGTAAGGTGATTAATTCTGCCCTTGTTCAAGTCCTATCGACCTTTAATGCAAAAGTTGAGGTGAAGAAAAATCTAGCTATGGGACAACCGGTTCCTTCAGCTGCAATTTCTTCTGCCCTGCCGATAGGGATGCAGATAACTCCGCTTTTTAATGTGAACACCAATTACGCCCAGTTTCTCGTTTCCGCAATATTGCCAGGCCTGTGGCAGATTCTCATTGTGGCCTTAACGGTACTTACTTTTGCTGCAGAAAACCGGCGGGAAGGGTTACAGGCGTGGCTCGCGGATGGGCCAATAAGGGCTTGTATTGCTAAGTACATTCCGCTTATTACCATTGCATGGATACATGGCCTGCTCTTTTTATCTGGCATGTACATTGTACTTGGCTGGCCGATGCACGGGTCGTGGTTTGTACTTGTGCTGGCCGTCTTTTTGACGTCTTGTGCCTGTGTGGCTGCTGGTTCTCTGTTCTTTCTCGTGACGCGTGATGCGGCCAGGGGCCTGAGTCTGTCCGCCGGCTTTGCTGCCCCCGCTCTTGCCTTTATGGGGGTAACCTTTCCTGTAAGTAACATGACTTTGCCAGCTAAGATTTGGCGAAGCTTGATTCCATCCAGCCACTATATTGAAATCCAGTTTAGCCAGGTTAATTATGGGGCCCCGTTTATGTTCGTGATCCCGCAATTTAAGGCGCTTGTCTGTTATTGGGTACTTTTTCTTGTTGCATTTGCCCTGGTTACAATTATTGCCGCCCGCGGAAAAAATACTGAGGAAGTCGTATGAGCTGGTGGGAACTTTGCAAAAAAGAATGTGCTGCAATTTTTAAAAATCCGGCAATTCTCCTGACTATTTTTGGTGGGATTGTCTTTTACTCCTTTCTCTATCCGTTACCCTATGCTCAACAGATTCCACGGGAGCTGAAGGTCGTGGTGGTGAACCTTGACAACAGTCAGATCAGTAGGCGTCTTGAGAGGATGGTCGATGCCTGCCCCCAGGTACAGCTGAGCGGCAGAGCCCATAGTCTGGCTGAAGCTCAGAGGATGTTTGTAGATGACAAATTAGCCGGGATTATGGTTATCCCTGAAAACTTTTACCGAGACCTGCTGCAAAATAGACGCCCTACCCTTTCTTTTGCCGGTGACGCCAGTTATTTCCTTGTGTATGGAACTGTGCTGAAAGGTATGACAGGTGCTGCTCAGACGCTTGCAGCTCAAATTAAGGTGAAAAGAATGGTTCTGTCAGGTCAGGCAATGGCCTTGGCCTCGAAGCAGTATAGCGCCATAAGACTCAATATATTTTCCGCTTTTAATGAGACCTTAGGCTATGTCAATTATGTTATTCCGGCAATTTTTGTCCTTATTCTCCACCATACCCTTTTGATGGGTGCTGGGATATTGGGGGGGGGCCAGAACGAGGAGTTACGTGCAGGAAAAGGGGATTTTTATTGGCTTAAAGTATCCGCCTTGAAATTGTTGCTGGTCCGTTCAGCGCTCTTTGTAGGTATTTATTGGGTTCTCAGTATGTACTATTTCGGGTTTATTTTTTCATTTTATGGCATTCCACAGATCGCGAATTTTTCAGAGTTGAATCTTTTTATAGTGCCCTTTTTATTGTGTACGAGTTTCTTAGGTATTCTTTTTGGATTAATTTTACCACGTCGCGAACTCGCAACGTTACTTGTTCTGCTCTCGTCCATGCCCCTTGTTTTTGGTTCAGGCTTTGTTTGGCCCGTATCAGCCATACCTGAAGGAATTGTTAAGGTATTGCAGTTTATACCCGTTATTCCAGCAATGAATGGCCTGATTCGGCTTAATCAGATGGGTGCGGAATTTATGGATGTCTATCCCCTCTGGCAACAGTTGTGGCTCTGTTCTGCTTTATACGGAGCGCTTTGTTGGTTCCTCCTCCGACGAAAAAAACAAGCAAACCTAACAATTATATGAGCTAAATTTCGATGTGCTATTGACTACAAACGAAAAAATGTAGTACTACTTTAATTAACTAAATACTACATTAGGTAGAGTCTGGCTATAAAGGTAGAGGTTGGATAACTATTCAGGGAGGAAATTTATGCTGAAGAAAATTTCAATGCTGGCACTTGCGGGGATGCTGGCATTACCCGCTGTAGCAATCGCCGGCGGCGGATCAGGTCCTATGGACATGGAACAAAAGATTGAGGAGTTGAGTAGGCAACTCGAAGAGTTGCGTGCGGCGGTGGCGATACAAGCAAAGCAGAATATGGCTCTTGCCGAGACTGTGGAAACCCTTGATGAAAATGTTGAGAGCCTTGATGACCGATCAGAAGATTGGGATCTTGCCTCTCGTTTTAAACTGTCCGGTGACTTTCGTGCCCGCGCGGATTTTTATAATGCCGAGTCAGTGTCGGGGAGAGACATTGACAACGATACTCTTTTAACCAATAGAGTTCGTTTGAACATGAGGGTAAAAGCCACGGAGAACATAGAGTTCAAAGGTCGTCTCTCCATGTATAAAACATGGGGTAATCAATCCGGCTTTACCGATGAAAGTGGTGCTATGTGGCCTGTGTTCGATGGTAATGTGACGAGAACTCCTACAGGTAGCAGTGCTTTGTATGTAGATCGTGCCTTTGTGAATTGGAATAATATTGCCGGTTTACCGATGTGGTTTTCCATCGGTCGTAGACCTACTACAGATGGTCCCCCCGCCCAGATGCGACTTGGTGTGGACAAACGCATGGCCACCCCAATGGCTTTTATGGATTGGCCGTTTGATGGCCTATCTCTCGGCTATGCCTGGAACTGGGGTGCAGACACTCTTGGTTCGAGTCGTGTTCGATTTTGCTACGGTAGAGGCTTTGAAGCCGGGCTTCAGGATGATGTGTCCAGTACTTTAAACGATATGGATTTTGCTGGTCTTAGTTGGGATGTTATGAAAAAAGGTGATCGGTTTGTCTATATCCAGACCTTCATGGCCTTTGATGTAATCAACTATCCTAATTTTCAGGACCCAATCATCAATTCCGCCTTTGGTGATATGAGTGGCATGGGTGACAGACAGAATCTGGGTGATGTCTTGCACATCGCTTCGGTATATCAAGATAAGATTGCCGGGTTAAATTATTTTGTTTCGGGTGGTTATTCGCAGACTATGCCTGATAGTGGTGGAATGTTCAACGATCCATTCTCAGAGACGGGGCCAAACACCGATGACGAAGAAGGTTATTCTCTCTATCTCGGTGTGCGCTATGACGTAAAGCAGGCTGGACTTAAGTTTGGTGCTGAATTTAACTACGGTTCTCAATATTGGCTGGCCATGGCTCCAGGGCATGATGAGATCTATCAATCCAAGCTTGCCGCCAGAGGTCAGGTCTATGAGGTCTACACCATCTGGGATTTGCCCACCGGGGAGGCTCTCTCCAAGTATGCAAAGACATTTGTTCGTCTTGGTTACCAGCATTACGAGTATGACTATGCCGGTTCTGGAGACTGGAATCTTGCGGCCTTTGATCTCAGTGATGCCGGAGATACTGCAAAATTACAGATGATGGGTCTTGATCCTGTGGAAAGTGCCGATCAGGTCTATCTTACCTTTGAGGCGTTCTTTTAAAGAAAAAAGTTGTAGTACTGATGAATGGAAAACGGGTTTGACTGCGATGGGGAATCGTGGTCAAACCCGTTTTTTATTGCTCAAGCTGAGCTCCTGTTTTACTGTGAAGCCAAATTATATTATTTTTTAACCTGGTGATGCACGATGCCTATGTTTTCTATCAAAGACTTAAAGACAGGAAAAAGTTTGCCGTCGGATGCCGGTGGGGCCGCGGGTTGCAACTATGCTTTCTTTAACAGTTATGGTGGCACGAGCAAGGGACACTATACGTCTCTTAATGTCGGTCTTCATGTGGGGGACGAAAAGTTTGCTGTTCTTGCCAATCGAGAAATTATAAAAGCTAAAATGGGCGTGCCGTTTCTTCTTTCAGCTCTTCAAGTCCATGGTACTAAAATCCATGTTCAGGAGGAACCGCTTACAGGAGACTTGGAAGTAGAAGGTTATGACGCACTTATTACAAGTCAGAAGGGTGTGGCGTTGATGGTCCAGCACGCCGATTGCCAACCTGTGCTGCTCTATGATAGTGTCGCCGGAGTTGTTGCTGCAGTGCACAACGGTTGGCGGGGAAGTGTGCAAGATATACTGGCAAAGGTTGTCACTGTTATGACTCGTGATTATTCTTCTAACCCGAGTGATTTGCAGGCTATTGTCGGACCATCTCTTGGACCTTGTTGTGCTGAATTTATCCATTACCAGAGCGAACTTCCCGGGGGCTTTAGGCCGTTCAAGGTTCGTGAAAGTCATTTTGATTTTTGGCGAATTTCTACGAAACAATTGCTGGATGCAGGTCTGAAAAGAGTCAATATTAGTGTTACTGGAGAATGTACACGCTGCCTGGTTGATTATTTTTCCTACAGAGAGTCGGTGAAAGCTGCTACTGGGGTAACGGGCCGAAACGGATCTGTGATTGTTCTCAATGAATCTTAAGGTACTGAATAGTAACTATTATGCGTATACTACTTATTGAAGATGATGTGAAAATCGCCTCATTCATTGAACGTGGCTTTAAGGAAGCGGGTTTTGCCGTAGACAAGTGTCATGATGGACAGGAGGGGCTGCACAGGGTGCTGGGATGTTCCTACGATGCCGCTGTTGTAGACCTTATGTTGCCCGGTCTTGATGGTCTGTCTGTTATTGAAACGATGCGACGTGAAGACGTTGATACTCCTGTGCTTATTTTAAGTGCCAAGCAGTCAGTAGACGATAGGATCCAAGGTTTGCAGAGGGGTGGTGATGACTATATGGTCAAACCTTTTTCTTTTAGCGAGCTTCTTGCCCGTATTCAGGCACTTATCAGGCGAGATAAGAAAAACACCCAACCTATGAGGCTTAGCATTGGTGGGCTTGAAATGGATCTTCTTAAGCATGAGGTCCACAGGGATGGTGTTAAGGTGGAGCTTCCTGTAAAAGAGTACGCCTTGCTTGAGTACATGATGCGTCATCCGTGCATTGTTGTTTCAAAAACTTCCATTCTTGAAAGGGTGTATGATTATTCTTTTGATCCACAAACCAACGTGGTGGATGTTCTGGTTTGTCGGTTACGAAATAAAATCGACAAGGACTTCGACCACAAGATGATCCATACCGTACGAGGCGTGGGCTATGTCCTTAAAGATTAGCAGAAACGATCTGTCTTGGTCCCGCTCCAAAAAAGCCCTACCTGTTTTTTTACTGCTCTGGGCCGGAGGACTTTTGCTGGCGCTAACCTATCTCTTGAGTGCCCGGTCACATCTACAGTCATTTGAGCAGATTCAAGTAGGGCATCTTCTTGACGCATATTTGGATATGAGTAGTAACTCCAGCCGAGTTGTAGAACGCTTCTCCTTTCAGCACGATCAGCTTCCTGATGGTATTGTCTTTGTCCGTATTGTATTTAAAGGAGAACAACTACTGCTGGTCAGTGACGAGCTGAGTGGTTTAAATTTTAAGACTCTGGTTGGTTTGTTGCCCTCGGCCTCGGAGGTTTGGGTCAAATTGGACGCCGGGGACGGAGGCGTTGGAGATGTACTCACTGTTGTTAGCAGGAAATTTAAGCAGGGATCTCTTATTCAAGTGGGCAAGGATGGGCGTGGTAGTTATCAGCTGTTTCGGCAGATGCTCAGGTCCACTGTCTTTATATTTTTAACAAGTGCTATTTTGCTGTGGCCTCTCTCCCTCTATTTTATCAAACTGAGTCTTTCGCCGTTGATTGCAACGAGAGAGAAGGTGGCCGAGCTTTCCGGGGATTCAAAAACAGAGCTTTTACCAGAGCAGGGAAGTGGGCCTGAACTGGATAATCTCTACAGGCAGATCAATAGTTTGCTCCAGCAAAATCGTCACCTTGTGTCGGAGATGCAGCAATCTCTTGATAATGTGGCCCACGATCTGCGCACCCCCATGACCAGGCTTCGCTCGGTGGCAGAATATGGATTGCAGGCAGACGGAGATACCGGACGTTTGCAGGAGGCCTTGTCTGACTGCCTTGAAGAGTCTGATCGGGTTTTGGCGATGCTGCGGATTATGATGAGTGTCGCTGAGGCCGAGTCTGGAACCATGCGTCTGGAGCGCGAAGAGTGTGATCTTCGGGGAAGTCTCGCTCAGGTGGTGACCCTGTACGAATATGTTGCAGAAGAACAAAATATTGTGGTTACGCTGGAGGCTTTTTCGCCTGTTGTTCTAGACCTTGATAGTACGCGTATTGCCCAGGTTTGGGCCAATCTTCTGGATAATGGAATTAAATACGGCCATGATGGGGGCTGGGTCAATATTTCGGTACGATCTGATAATGATACGCTTAGTGTATGTTTTACAGATAATGGTATGGGAATATCCACTTCTGAACAGAATAAAATATGGGAACGTCTTTATCGAGGTGACAGGAGTAGGTCGCAAAAAGGCTTGGGGCTTGGCCTGAATTACGTACAGGCTGTTGTGGCAGCTCATGGTGGAGAAGTTTCGGTGAGTAGTACGCTCAACCATGGCAGTTGTTTTCAGGTGGTGTTGCCCTGTAATCAGGTCAGGACGCAGGAGAAGTCGCAGACAAGTGGTGAGTGGTCTGAGAGTCGTACGTCCGGAATGTAAAAATTGTCTATACGAATGCCTGAACTGTGGAGGATAAAGTCGATTTGTCTGCGTGGAGCATGGCTCGGGTGGGAGGGCGCGTTGCTAAGGTTGGCGTTTTGCAGCCCGCTTGCAGCAAGAAAAAGATTGAGTTCTCTACTGCCCCAAAAGGTGTTGAAGTCACCTGCAATTATTACTTCTTTTTCGGTTCCCTGGGTGAGGGCATGTAGCTGCTCCAGTTGATTTTGGCGATGTCGGTATTTAAGGGAGAGGTGAACTATAAAAATAGCAATGGCCTTAAGGTCGGTCTGGATGACTAGTCTCTTTAACCCCTCTTCAAAGTAGTGGAAATGGAAATGCTCCACCGATTGTTTTGTAAGGATGGCGTTGCCCTGTTGCTTGAGCACCGGAACTTTCCTGGCCAGCGAGTTGTGCTTGTATTTTGGCTCTACCACAAGGTTGTAACCTAAGGCATCGGCCACGGTCTGTGCCTGGCAAAAGTGTCCGGTTCTGTAGGAGCCGGTATCTACTTCAACGAGGGCTACGATGTCCGGATTTACCGAGGCGATAAAATTTAAAATTCGACCGAAATTTACGGTGCTGTTTTTAAAAAAACCGGAAAAGGGCAGGGGTAAATGGTAACCGTTCTGGTGTCCGGTCCCGTACCGTATGTTGTAAAGAAGAAGTCGCATATGAATATGATACTTATTTGTGTCGAGAGAGGCAACTGGTAGGCGACAAGAAAGTGCTGCCCCTAGACTGACCTTTAGTGGTCAGTGTGCTTTTACTCTCTTTGGAAAAATGTAAGGCGCAATATTACAATTCTCAATCAGTTACCTGCAGGTAATGTAATATTCATGGAACGAGCGGCCTAGTTATGTTTTGCAGAGTCTGCTGTGTATGGTATTCTCACAAGCTTTAATCTGCGAAACGGTATATGAAGAAGTGTATTTCTCTAACTTATTGGAACGAAATGATAACTATAGGCACAAGAAAAAGTAAGCTTGCAATGTGGCAGACCGAAACCGTCGCCCGTTTTTTAAATGAAGCCGGACTCGAAACCAAGATCAACTCTATGGATACCATAGGTGACAAGGTTCTTGATAGATCAATTGCAAAAATTGGTAGTAAAGGTGTTTTTACGGTTGAGCTTGAGGAGCAACTGGCAGGTGGTATTACTGACATTGCCGTTCATAGTGCAAAGGACATGCAATCCATCTTACCGGATGGCTTTGAGTTAATAGCCTTTACAGAGCGGGAAAAGGTCAACGATGTACTGGTGAGCGCCCAAAATGACATTAACATTGAGGATGCGACCAAGCCCCTGGTTATTGGTACATCTTCGGTGCGCAGGCGTGCTTTTTTGCGCAACTATTACCCCCATGTAAAAATTGTTGAGATGAGGGGTAATCTGCAAACTCGTATTCGCAAAATGCAAGATGGAGATTGTGATGCATTGATGCTTGCCTACGCGGGAGTTAAGCGTATGCAGTACGAGGATATGATTGTGTATGAATTTGCTACCTCTGAGTTTATCCCGCCTGTTGGACAGGGGTGTATTGCCATAGAAGTGGCCTCATCCATTGACCCCAAAAAATTACAACAGGTGCGGGATTGTTTGAATAATACCAGGAGTGAGATTTGCCTGCTTGCCGAACGGGCTTTTCTTAAAAAACTTGAAGGTGGTTGTAGCATTCCTGCCTTTGGTTATGCCACACTCAGCGCCGATGGCGCCGAAGTGACACTTACTGCAGGGCTTGCAAGCCTTGATGGAACCACAATCCTTCGTAAAACAGAAAGCGGCAGTGGAGATGATCCTGAAGCCGTTGGCATGAGCGTTGGTGAGTATATTCTTAATAACAAAGGTAGAGAGATGCTGTTGGAGATTCGACGCCAGCAGGCAGAATAAGTGAAGAGTTTATAACCCATTGATGGATTGACTGTTTGACGGATTTGAGCTAAACGTATAATCTAAGTAATCAAGGTGTTTTCACGAAGAAAAAAGGGAATTCGGTGTAATTCCGAAACGGGCCCGCCGCTGTGATCGAGGACGAAAGTCACGTATACCACTTAACAGAAATATCCAGGTTGGGGAAGGTGTGATGAGTAGGATGATTCGGGAGTCAGAATACCTGCCTTGATTCAACGCCCAGCCCTCCGAGGATCAGAGGGTAATGGTGCATATCTGTGGTGAATCAGGGCCCCCGGATTATCTAAGTAATTCGGAGAACTGGTGTTCTTCGAGTCGTTCTTCCTGAAGGAGTCGGAAATGGATAAAAAAGAGTTAGCTTACGTAAAGCAAACAGTTTCTTCGGTTAAGGATTGGGACGCCTATCAAGCGGTTATCAGGCATCTTACCAGGATGCAAAGGCGCTATCTCCCGAAAAAATAGATGGGGAGGCTGCCAGAGACAACTTTCTTGCTAATTTGCCTAACCCTCTTTTGGTTCGTTTGACGTAAATGTTTGACCGGTGATCTTGTGGGGCGGATATTTTGCTCTCTGTCTATTATTGTGGGGGAGAGCTGTCCTGAATGACGCCTGTAAATTGCTATAACCATTGTAGGTAGATAATAGGAAATGTTTTTTGTTAGGAACGGATTGACCCAAAAAATGAGAGGAATGAAATGAAGAAGACCTTTTTAAGGACTGTTGCGTTGGTTGCTATATTATCTCTTGCTGCTGTAAATGTAAGTTTTGCAGCTGGTGGGAGTATTGGCCATGGTGATATTTCTGTCTTTAAAGATGGCCAGCTCACGGCAAAGTTGACTGGCCAAAATCCGGTTGAAGATGGAGCTCTACTCGTTTGTGATGGCAAATGTATGTTTAAGTCTGAGGGGATTTCAGTCATTGCTGCTGACAAATCGCAGATTGCTGTGACGAATTTAGACGATACTTTTAAATTGTATGTCAAGGAAGGTTCTGTTGATTATGTGATCAGCAATAATGCCCGGAAAATCGCTTTCTATACGCCAGAGGGCACGTATACCGTGGCGGAGGTTGTTTTTAATGCGAGTAGTGGCTCTGTTGTGAAAGGCTCTGTAGTTGTTGGGGCGGATGGTCGCACTGAGATCACCGTTACAGAGGGCAGGTTGGTCTTTGCAACCGCCGATGGGGTGAAGACTGTGGACGCGAATAACAAGATAGTTCTTGCTGTTGCTCCTGCGGCAGCGGCAGCTGCGCCCATTGCCGGAGTTGGCGGGGCAGGGCTTTCTACTGGAATTGTTGTTGCGGCCGTTGCTGGAGTGGCTGTTGTCGGTGGGGTTGTTGCCGTAAGTGACAATGATAGTTCACCGGCTGTTGTCATTCCAGGCGCCACTCCTGATGCAAGTCCAAATAATTGATATTGTCTGGATTTTATCTATGAAGGGACGTCTCTCTCGTGACAGGCAACCCTCTTTTCTGCAATTATGATTAGGTGTTATGAGAATTATTAACAATCACATAGCCCGTAGCTTTAGGTCTGTTTTTTTCGCGCTCATTCTTGTTTTGTTTCTGCAGGGGTGTGGGGGAGGACCACGTTTTGAACAAACTGTGTCTCTTGAAGAGTTTAAAAATAGCTTTGGAGGACAGTCTTCACAATTAAACGACAGAGACCTTCTGGTAATGCCACTTATGCCGGAAAATGATAATATTGCAGGGGATTACTTGCTCGGAGCGGGTGATTTACTCTCAATAATTGTTTTTGAAACCGAGGATTTGAACTCGGAAGTGAGGGTCTCTTCCACCGGGATTATTAATGTTACCCTGCTTGGTGCTGTCAATGTTCTTAATCTTTCTGCTGCTGAGGCGGAACAAAAGATTGAAAAATTGTATTCAAAAAATTACCTCTATAACCCGCATGTCTCTGTACATATTAAAGATCATGTAAGCAAACAAATAACCCTGCTTGGCGCTGTAAAGGCCCCTGGAACATATAACTATGTTTCTAGGCGACGTCTCTTGGATATTCTTGCAATGGGAAATGGTTTGACCGAAAAAGCGGGATCTTTTTGTTATGTCACCCGGCATGACGCAAAGAGTGGTAAGCGGGTGAGTTATATGGTTGACCTCGATGAGCTTATGAAACGTGGGGATATGGCCAGCAATCACACGATTTTAGGTGGAGATGTCATATACATCCCTGAATCAGGGCAATGTTTTGTCGATGGTGCTGTGCGAAAGCCGGGTACCTATCCGATCAGCAACAATATGTCCATCTCCGAGGCGATAGCGCTAGCCGGTGGATTGGCCAGCTATGCCGATGATGATAGTATAAAGCTTGTTCGGTATATGGGGAGAGGTCGAGAGCGCCTCGTTGTTAGTCTGAGTTATGCTCAGCTGCAGGCAGGGGTTGGAGATACACTGTTTTTGCAAGATCAGGATATTATTTTTGCAGAGTCCAGTGCCACTGGGAAATTGATGGCCGGTTCAGGGCTGACAATTGGTTTTATGGGGACGGGGGTATCTTTTAGTGACCCAGAAGCTCGTCGCGGACGATAAACACTTAAATATGGACGTGGGTTTTTCAATACATCTGCAAAAAAGCGCTCAATGGTTGGTGTTGGGCATTGTTTCAAGCATCCCAATTGTTTTTGGAGCTGTCCACCCATTATTTATTGGCTTTTATACCTTTTTGATGCTTGTGGGCTTGGGGGGCTGGTTGCTGTTAAATCTGCCGGAATGCTCTGCTGGGGACTGGTCTATTTGGAGCTTGGCTCCTTTTTTTCTGGTCTTTTATCTTGTTGTTCAGTCGATCCCACTGCCGCCTGAAATTGTAGAAATTTTATCCCCCCACCGGCTCGAAAGGGTCAGCATGGTAAATCTGCTTGCAGGAACCGATCAAAAAAATATCACTCTGAGTGAAAATGGGATTGCCGGGTTGTATAGAGCGACATTTTTGCTGGCCCTCCTTTTTTATTACCATAGTGTTAGAACACTCTTGCGAATAAAAAAAACGTTTCTTACTTCTCTTGTCCTGTGTATCGTTGCCATCGGTGTGCTTGAGGCACTCTATGGCCTTGTTCAGTTTGTTAGCCCGCAGATAGGTATACTATGGCTCTCCGTTAAAGGGAGAGCGGCCCATGGCACTATTATCTACAAGAATCAGTACGCCTCGCTTCTGAATATGATTTGGCCACTCGCCTTGTCGAGCTGTGTTAGTTTTTTTCTTACAAATAGAAAGAAGTCAGGGGCAAGGAGGTCAAGGAGAGAGGCGCAATCAGTGTCTCGTCCGTTGGCTGATACCAAGCTGCAAGCTGTCCTTTATCTGTTTGCTGCGGGGGCCATGTGGTTGGCCGTGCTCTTTTCACTTTCCCGTGGTGGTATTCTTGCGATGGTTTTTGTAGTCTTACTCCTCACTTTGATGCTGCCTTTTTCCACCAAGAAAAAACTAGTCGGCCTTTCATGTTTTCTATTGTTCGTTTGCAGTTACGGTACGATGCTTGGCTTGGATACTGTTGTTTCAAGGTTTAATTCAATTGGGAATTCAGGGGCCATACGGTTTGATATTTATGTCTCTTCACTCCCAATGCTTGTCGATCATTGGTTGACCGGTATTGGTTTGGGGGCATATACGCTACTTTCTCCAGTTTATCTCAAAGGATTTCCTGAGAATTTACATTTTGACAGGGTTCATAATGAATATTTAGAGTTGCTTATTGAGTTGGGCGTACCTGTGGCCTCACTTTTGTTTGTTTGGATTTTTGCAGGATTAGCTAAGATTCTACGCGCCATAATGGTGCAGACTAGGGCCGCTAGTATTGATTACACTTCAGCTTTGATTGGAATGAGTGCCTTTTGCGGTTTGGTGGGGTTTTTGATACATGGAGTTGTTGATTTTGGCTGGAGGTTACCTGCCAATTTGGTATATGCCACAACCTTACTCGCGATTATTAAAAGTTGTTTTGATGATGCCTCTGGCATTGGACGGGTACGAAAAATTGTGCCAACGAAGAAGATGAAAAAAATTGAAGCACCATCGGTGCCAAGATGAATCAACCACATAATTTTATTGATATTCATTGCCATATTCTCCCCGGTCTGGATGATGGTCCTAAGACTGTAGAGGGAAGTCTGGCCATTGCACGTTGTTATGAAAACCTTGGCATAAAAAAGGTTATAGCCACCCCGCATTTCTTGCCTGGAACAGCTTGGTCCCCAACAAGGGAAGGAGTGGTTGAGTCCGTACAAAAGTTGCAAAAACACCTTGATAAAGAAGGTCTGCGGTTAAAAATTGAGCCTGGGATGGAAATTGCCTATCATAAAAAAATGGCTGCTCGAATTGTTGCAGGATGTCTTTTACCCCTTGGAAGGAGTGATTACTACCTGATAGAGCCGGCGTTTCATGGCGATCAGGATGGGATGCTTGAAGATTTGGCTTCTTTACTCAAGAGCGGGGTTCACATTATTTTGGCGCATCCAGAGAGGATTGATCAATTTCAACATAAGCCAGATCTTTTGGCCAGCCTTGCGAAACAAGGCATGCTGATTCAAGTGAACAGTGGCAGTATGCTTGGCTTCTTTGGACGTAAAAGTATGGAAACGGCGGCTTATTTGGCAAAAAGAGGGCTTTTGCATATATTTGCCTCAGATGCACATAACCATGATACAAGACCCCCCTTTACAATTGAAGAGTGGGGAACCCTTGTCAGCAGTATAGGCGGAAAAAATCTTAGCAGTTGCATGCAGCTCTTAGATGATCTTTTTACGAATTGATACACTATTGAACTACTATGCAAAATAAAGATGTATATCCGGAACTGGATAATAAACTTGCTGTACGGGAAGGAAAAGAGCAGTATTTACCGAGCATCGAAGTTCGGGAATTAGTCCCTGAGCTTAAAGATGAAATTGATTTAAGAGATCTTCTTGATACCATCATTCGGCGCAAAGCTGTTATTTTGACGTGCCTATTGTGCTGTTTCTCTGCCGTCGCCCTCTATACCTTTACAGTTAAGCCTCAGTTCAAAGCTACAGCGGTACTCCGTGTATCAGCTCAGTCTGATAAATTAACACAATTTGAAGGGCTTCGATCCACCGCTACAAAGACTATGGAGTTCCAGCAGACCCAAGTTCATCTGTTGCAGAGTGAACAGCTGGCAACCCGGGTGATTGATCGAATGGATTTAACAAATAATCTACATTTTAATAGTAAGGCAAGAAGCTCCTCGGGAGAAGCTCAAGCCCAAGGTTTGGTAGATACTTTGATGTCTTTTATCCGTCCGGATGAGGATAGTGATACCCTTAATTTACTTAATGAAGAAAATCAAAACCGTATTCTAGTTGATCAGTCTTTGTTGCGTTTTCATAATCTTTTTCAGGTAAGACCCATTCGCAATAGTGAACTTATCGAAGTGTCATTTAGTGCGACGTCACCTGTCCTTGCCGCGGAGGTGACTAACACTTCCATGGATGAGTTTATTAATATGGCTATGGACAGTAAGCTCAGAGCTTCCCACGATGCGAGTCGGTTCTTGGCAAAACAGATAGAAAATGCTCAGATTAAACTGGAAAATTCCGAAATTGAGTTACAGGCGTTTGCTAGGAAAATTGGTATAGTTTCACTTGATCCAAAGTCAAATCTTGTGATGCGACAACTTGAAGAACTTAATGACGCCCTTGCTAAGGCAAGGTCTGTGAGGATATCGAAGGAGGCGAGGTATCAGCAGAGTCTACTTGGAGGGTCCGCAAACTATTTTCAGATGATTTTAAATGAGCTCATTCAAAATCTGAAAAATAAACACGCATCGCTACTGGCAGAATATAAACAACTGAGTGCTACCTTTAAGCCAATGTACCCTAAACTGGTACAGCTCAAGGCGCAGATGGATAATATAGAAGCAAGTATCTATGAGGAAAAGCAGGCGATCATAGATTCGATAAAAAATGATTATTTTACTGCGGTAAAGACGGAAGAGTATTTGGCAGAGCGTACAGAAGAGCAGAAAGAACGTGCCATGAGTTTAGCTGAAAAGGCCACACAGTACAAAATTTATCTGCGGGGAGTAGAGAGTAATAAATCTATCTATCAAAGCCTCTTGCAGCGATCTAAAGAAATAGAGGCAACTGTGGGGGCGTCGGTCACCAATATTGAAATAATAGATACCGCCCGGCCGCCGTTGTACCCCTTTAAACCGAGGGTTACGCTGAATCTAGCTCTTGGTTTTATTCTGGGACTTGTGGGTGGCGTTGGGGCGGCCTTTCTGTTTGAATACTTTGATAACACAATTAAGAGTCCTGATGAGATGACAGATCGTTTTGGTATCCCTGTGCTGGGGCTTATTCCATTCGATAAAGCTGCTGTAGATAACCGAAAGTTGATGGCTCTAAAGTTTTTCGATGATCCTCGTTCCCCGGTTGCCGAGGCTATTCGTACAACAATGACCTCTGTACGGTTATCAGTGGCCGATGTACCTCCAAAGACGATTTTGGTTACCAGTATTCTTCCGGGTGCGGGAAAGAGCTCACTTGCAAGCAATTCATGTTTTTCTTACCTCGCAGAAGATGAACGCTGCCTTTTAATCGATGTAGATTTACGAAAACCGAGTCTGCACAATGTGTTTAAGGATGGGATGCGGGGGAAAGGGTTGTCGTCGGTTCTCTCAGGGATGGCTAAATTATCAGAAGTGATTTCAGCTACAGACTATCCGGGGCTGGATTTTATCAGCAGTGGACCTTTACCACCAAACCCCGCTGAACTCCTTTCGTCTAAGCGAATGCGGCAGCTTTTGCAGCTTGTTTCACGCAATTATGATCGGGTTATACTTGATGGCCCACCGTACCAGGGGTTTGCAGAAATTCTTGTGCTTTCTAACATGGTTGATGGGGTCATTTTGGTCTCTGTTGAAGGCAATACACCACGTGAAGGGGTGAAGCATTTTAAGCATGCTGTAACAAATGTCGGAGGCCGAATTCTTGGGACGATAATTAATAAGACAGGACAAAAAAGTGGGTACAGTTCCTCTAGTGGCTACCGATACTATTCATATAATTATCAGTATGGACAGGATTCCCAAAACTAATCAATTATATATAATATGGAGATGTTTCATAATAAAATACTGCGTTTGGGCTTTTTCCTGGTACTCCTGATTGTAGGCGTTTTGCAGATGAGTTTTAGGGTACAGGAACAGCAGGTATTTGGTGGTCATATTAACGGTCTGGCTGTTGATCGTGTTCATGATGCTCGATTACTTACACGTTTGGCCAAGAAAAAATATCTGTTTGATGCGGATATTCAAGGTGCTAAAGTACTACTGAAACAAGCTTTGATTAGTGCGTCGTATTCAATTCCTGCTTGGCTAAGTCTGGCTGAGCTGTACAACGATGAAGGGCACAGACAGCAAAGCCGACAGGTCTTGGAGTATACAGATCTGCTTACCTCAGAAATAAACCGCTGGAGGTGGGAAAAAACACTTGTTGATTATCAGGTGGGAAGAACAGAGATATTAGCAAGTGAATTGAGTTACATCATAGCGGAGGTCCCTGGTAAAACCCGCAGGGATGGTTTGCAATTAGCGTTCACCCTATGGGACAGTCCAGATGATCTTCTGTTGAATGTTGGTTATAAAAATATAAAACATTTAATGGCCCATGCCATAGCCAAAAAGTTGCCTAAAAAAGGACTATTTTTTTGGCAGATAATGCAGAATCGTGGGGTGACGTTGGAGGAGAGAACGCTCTTGTCCTTCTTAGATATGTTACTACGGGAGGGTGAGATTCGTGCAGCTGGAGATATTTGGCGAGCCTATTTCAATTCACAGTCAATTCTATTTAATCAGGATTTTGCAAAGCCATTTTGCCAGTTGGCATTTGGATGGAGGGCCTGGGGTAATAAGGCTTTCACTATGAAATTTGAGCCCTCTATCAAAGATGGCTCTGGCCGTAGTCTCCACTATAGGTTCAAAGGGTGGCAGAATTTTACCTTTGAGCATCTCTACCAAATAGTGCCTCTTGTTGGGGGACAGTTGTATGAGTTCACGGGGGAGTTTAAAACAAAAAATGTTACAACAGATCAACGACCTTTTGTGGAGATTTATGGGTTTGAGTGTAACAAAGGATATGCAAAATCTGCACAGGTAGAAGCAAATAAAGATTGGACAACTATCAAATTTATCTTCGGTGTTTCAGAGGAATGTGAATCGATTGTTGTTAGGTTACGGAGGGATGAGAGTTGGCGTATAGACAACAAGTTAGCCGGACAGCTTTGGCTGAGGAATTTTGAAATTATACAAACAGGTCAAATTTTTACCGTGTTTGACGCACTGCCATTATGATGCCTAAAAATCAGCTCCATATAAAAGAACTTGTAAAGTTTATTGCCACCAATAGTGGTCCTGAGGCCGTTCTCTCTTTTGCTGCGCGTCGAAATGGAATGCTTGCAACCTGTGAACAACTGCAAAAAACTATTGAAAAAGAGGGCTCTTCTGAGCAGGATTGGCTCAAAGATGAATGTAGGCAAGCTTCTGTTTCATATAACTATTTCTTGCAGCAGTTGTCCCAGGTTGTCTCACTATTAAAACCGACACAAAATAGTGAAGAATATTTTGCTATTCTTGGTTTGCCTGCAGATGCAGGCCGAGATGATATAAAAAAACGCTATCGAAAGCTTAGTTTACGATACCATCCTGACACTGCTCCAGAAGGTGACTCTGATGCGCCTGAGAAATTTATACAAATCACCAAGGCCTATCATTTTCTTGTGGATGGGGGCGAGCGATTATCAACAGAATCTGTTGCTGCGCCTACACAAAGAGAGTGGCAGCCATTAAAGGAACAACATCTCAGACCGGATCGACGAAGAAATCTATTAATTTTGGTGGTTGGAGTAGTGGCCGGTTTGTTGCTTTTTTCAGCGGTTGCTTCAAATATTTACAAACAACATGCCATGCTGACCGGGTTACAGGGGAGTCGTGGTGATTTTGAGCCCCAGGTGACAGGCAGGAAAGCGGTGACGAAAGAAAAAAAGCAGCTTGTTACCTTGGAGTTTGCACCAAAAACTGTAGCTAAGAGCCAAAGGGGATCCCTGGTTACTCGCAATAAAAAGGCGTTTGCAGACACAGAGGGAACCGAAGTAGAAGTAACGAGTCAACCTTCTAAAGCATCTGTTGATAGCGAACCGAGCAAAACTCATCTTGAACAAACTGACCCTGAGCAAAACTTCTCCGTTGTGAATGTAGAGATAAAGACACCACGTTGTGGTATAGAGAGGAAGGCTGAAGGAGAAGTTGTCACTTTGTTGGCCGATAAAAAAATTATTAAAAGAGCATCTCTAAAAAATGCAGGGGAGTCGCAGGTAGTGGTTGGTGTTGATGATTGCAAACAATCTGAAGAAAGGGTCCCTCAACAATTGAAACAGGTTGATTCTGGAATCTTAATGAAGGGAGATGCGGATATGCAGCCTCTTTCATTGGAAAGTTCTGACAAACAAAAGCATGAACCTGCTGTAAAGCAGCATGACAATGAAACAAATGAAGTAACAGGCCAACAATTAAGAATAGATACCTTTTTTGCAGAATACATCGATGCCTATACACAGCGCAATGCCATCTTGTTTTCCAGGTTTTTTGAGTCAAACGCAATGGAAAACGGCAAGCCGTTTGTCTTTATGCTACCGGTATACTTGAGCCTTTTTGACGATACTTTGCAGGTTGATATGGATATGACAATGTTAGCTTGGGAAGCTATTGACGGTGGGGTTTCCACTTGCAGCAGATTTAAAATATATCTTTTATATAAGGATTATCACGAAGTTAGCGGTACAGGAGCAATCCGTTTTACGCTGAAGAATTATAACGATACCTTTCGTGTCAGCTCGATGGACTATACATTCGATAATTAAGGTTAGTTAACGTAACCTTTTCATTAAGCCTTTATTGTTGTGGCAAATTTCTTAATCTGTTTTCGCTCTTATGTTAATACCATTACAAACTACTTTATTTCTTCATCTATCAATTGCTAAGCGAATGGGCAGTAGTCCTAGGTTTTGGGCTATTCTTGCGCTAGATATCCTCCTGCTTAGCTTGTCTCTGTACTGCGCCTACTCTTTACGTTTTGAAGGCAATGTCTTTTCATTAGATCAGTCGCGTCAGTTTTTAAATGTACTGCCGATCACCATTGCAGTAAAAATCCCAATTTTCTATTTTGGTGGACTGTACCGTGGGATGTGGAGATATACGAGTACTGATGACTTGCTCAATATTTTCAAAGCAACCTCCCTCGCAACAATGATGCTCGTTGTTGTGTTCTTGTATGCAAATCGTTTCTCGGGCTTATCCCGTTCGGTTTTCATTCTTGATACTATTCTTACCTTCCTGTTGATCTGTCTGCATCGAGGCAGCATACGGTATTTTTTGAGTTCTTCTACTGGTTTGCACGTTGGAGAGGAGGCTAAACCAAAGAAACGTTTACTGCTGATAGGTGCAGGAGATGCCGCAGAAAAAATCCTCCGTGAATTAAAAACTAATCACCATCTACCATATATGCCTGTTGCCTTAGTGGACGAAGATCCTAGAAAAACAGGTTTGAAAATCCATGGCATAGCCGTTGTCGGCACGGTGGATGCTCTTGACGAGCATGTTGTACGCAACTCAATAGACGAGATCCTTATCTCCATTGATTCTGTTAAGGGAGGGGATATGAAGCGGCTTGTCAAAAAATGCCAGTTAGCAAGGATTCCTTTTAAAGTCATTCCCGGATATGGAGAGATTCTAAATGGAAATATCTCGGTTAAAACTATTCGAGATATCTCATATAACGATCTGTTAGGGAGAGAGGAGGTGGAGCTGGAACAGGGTCGGATTGGGGATTACCTTACAGGGAAATCTGTCCTTGTGACTGGAGCTGGAGGATCTATTGGTTCTGAATTGTGCAGGCAAATAGTGAGATTTAGAGCAGGGAAAGTAATACTATTGGATAGCTGTGAAGAAAATCTCTATAACATTCAAATGGAACTTCTTCATGAACATGGTGTCAATAATGCTATTGCTATACTAGGGAAAGTACAAGATGCACGCTTGCTGAATATGGTTTTTCAACAGCATCGTCCTTCTGTGGTTTTTCATGCGGCGGCGTACAAGCATGTGCCCTTGATCGAAAGAAATCCATGGCAGGCAGTGAGCAACAATATTATAGCAACCCAGCTGTTGATTGAAACGTCAATTGTGTATGAGGTGGAGCGTTTTGTTCTTGTATCCACTGACAAAGCGGTTCGGCCTACGAATGTTATGGGCGCCTCTAAGCGGGTGACGGAACTGCTGATGCAGGCTTATGGCAGCAAAAAATGGGATGGGACGTTTAGCGATACTTGGCAAGAAATGGGTGGGCAGGTTGAGTTATTTTCTCGGTTTAATGACCATGCGCCACCACACAAGACCAACTTTATGGCGGTACGTTTTGGTAATGTAGTTGGCTCTTCAGGTTCTGTTCTACCGCTTTTTAAGCGGCAAATAGAGAAAGGCGGGCCTGTTACAGTGACTGATAAGGAGATCACCCGTTATTTCATGTCTATAGATGAGGCCAGTCAGCTTATTCTGCAGGCTGGTTCCATGGGCAGTGGTGGTGAAATATTTATCCTGAAGATGGGGGAACCGGTCAAGATTGATGTAATGGCACGGGATCTAATCAGACTGGCAGGGAAAGAACCTGAAACAGAGATTGAAATACAATATACTGGCCTCAGGGCGGGTGAAAAGCTCTATGAAGAACTTATTACTGTTGGAGAAGGTATTGTTGATACACCCCATAAAAAAATAATGGTATTGCAGGGAGACAGTTTATATTCCTGTTCCATGTTACAGAAATACCTTGATGAGTTTACTGTTTTTTGTAGAGAACATGATGGAGTGGCTATAAAAAGTAAATTACATAGCATTATTCCAGAATATACCCCGGATATGACATCGGGTTACATAGGGTGTGTAGATCTTCCGTCTACTAACGTCGCAAATGAGCATAATTAAATAAGAGAACCTCAGACGTAAAGAGCGCTTATTTGCCATACTATGCATTTAAATACTCAGAGTCTTTAAGCAGATGCTCCGGTTTCGTCTGGTAAAGGGTGTTGGGGAGAATTGCCAACGATGTTACAAAATAAACAATTGAACAGCAGGGCCTTACTGTGTTGCCGTATTGATAATATAGAACAACAACACATGTGGCAACGGCTAAAAGAAACGGGCTGTAGTCTTATCTTTTGTTGTCTGGTAACCAGTTTTATTGTTTTCGCTTTTGGAGAATCGGCGCAGGCTGATTTTAAGGAGTGGGCACTCTTAAGCCAAGCAGAAAGGAATAACACAAAGTGTGTAGACTTGACTGGCCTAAACGGAAAGTTACCCCTCTCCGTTTCTGACTCTAAACAAATATTATGGAGATCAGAAAAATGGGAATTCAGTACGTGGACTGAAAATGCTGAAAACTCATTGGGTTTTCCTAGTGTGGTGAAAAATATTTACGGTGCAGATGCAGACAATAAGTACTACCTCTTTTATGCCCATCATGATCCCAACTCTGGAATAGGCTGTGCCATTGCAGATAGAATAGATGGACCTTATATTAAAATAGCGGATTTGGACAAAAAACGTAAAAATAGTCAAGTATTACAGCCCTTGAGTTTATTGCAGAAAGGAAAACAACTGCTGCGGAAGTTGCCGTACCATTATTCCAGCCCTTGTGTTGTGTGGGATGGGGATAAACAATTATGGGTCATGTTTTTCCACTATTATAAAAATGAGTTTAAACAGGGCAAAGGTCATCAGAAAACTGGTGTCGCGACCTGTGCTGATTTAAAAAATAATAAATGGACCATAAAGAGGGATGAAAAAGGAAATATTGTTCCTATCTTTCCGACGACCTCTAAGCGATGGATGAATAGTCAGTCCTCTTATCATGCGATTCAGAAGCTCCCAGACGGCACTTGGCTGGCATTCTTAAGGGGGACTGGTGGTGAATACGATAAAACTGGCAAATGGCTACAGGATACAACCAAACTTGGTTTTGCTGTTTCTTCGGATAGTCTGAATAACTGGAAATATGTCTCCGGTAACCCAATAGTCACCCAGGCTAATACTGGAGGAGAGAGAAAAGGTGTTTTACGACCGAGCTTTATAGGATATTTAGGTGGCTCAAAATTTTTTGTGGCCTGGGCTGAGAGTAAATATTACGATTCTGATCCACGTATAATCTATAATGTAACAACTGATTTTAAGGAGTTCAAAAGAGATGATCGTGGTTATGCCCAGTGGCTTCCGGCTGATGGGCTAGTTAGTCCTTGGCGCGAGAATGGAACGTTGTATCTTTTTACCGGCAAGTATATCTATAGCTTTGTATTGCCACTGGATGCTGGGGCGGTGGTAGATAAAAAATAATGTTTAAGAGTATTGATAAAAAATGCGGTAATAATTTGCAAGAGAGGTGGCGCCTCCTTTTTAAAGGCAACCAGCTACGAAAGGACTTTTTGTTAACTTTCAGTACAGAACTTCTCGTGTTAGTAAGTGCAATCGTGACGCTTAAGTTAGCGGCCCTAATGTTAGGGCCGCAAGGGTTTGGTGAGTATGCAATTGCACGTCGTGCTATGAATGTACTGGCCTTTCCTATGCTGTTAGGAGTAGGCATAAGCCTACCAAGGTATATTGCTTTGAATGCTGCCTCTGAGCTAAAAGGGCAGAATTTACCTGGGAGTTATTTTTATTCCTCTTGTCTGCTGATTGGCCCCATCATGATAGTGTTTTGTGTAGCATCGTTGTTGTTACCTGACTCTTTTGCTGCATTTTTTTACGGTGATAAACTGTTCGGTCATTTTGCATTACCGGTGGTTTTGATAACTATCGGCCTCCAATTACACACACTTGTGTACAACTATTTTCGGGGGACATTTCGTATGCCAATTGCAAATCTGATGAAGTTGTTCTCTTTTGGTATTGTGCCGCCTGTTGCTGTTTGTGTAACCCATGGAAGTGCCATGGACAGTTTGATTCTGATGGGGGGACTGTGGATATGTGTTAATCTGGTCATTGCCGTACGGATACTGTCCTCGCAATCATTTAACAGAGCAACTCTACGCCGCAATAAGAAATGTATTATAGATTTATTACGATACGGTTTGCCAAGGGTGCCAGGAGAGTTTGCATTGTTTGGCTTGTTTGCTATTCCCGTTTTTATAATCTCCCATAAATATGGTATTGAAGAGGCAGGGTACTATTCTTTCAGTCTTTCTTTACTGCAAATTGTAGGGGGTCTGTTTGCCTCCATTGGTATTGTATTGTTACCTAGAATAAGTTATTTGAAAGGTAAGAAGGAGTGGCAACGTATAAAAACTATTGTGGGTAAAGTGTTGAGGTATAGTGTTTTTGTATCATTTGTATTAACTGGATGTGCCTATGTTGGATACGATACAATTATTGCCATATTTATGGGTGAAGAGTTTCTCCTAAATGTTATACGATATAAAACTATAGTGATTAGTTTTGTCCCTTATGTAGTTTATATAGTGTTAAGGAACCCGATAGATGCGCTTGTTGTACGGCCTTATAATAGTATGAATTTGTTTATTACATTGCTTACTGTTGTGTTGCTATTGGAGTACGGATCCGCAATGATTGATATCCAATTATCAATGATATTGTCCTTATTTATGCTTGCCAGTTTAACAATAGTTTCCTGGCGAAAAGCCTATCTTTCGTCAGACGTGTAGAAGGCAAAAATGACAATAATTTTAATCCTCTTTTCTGTCCTTATTCTCATAACTGTCTTCGGGCGTCTCCAATGTGGTAGCTGGTTAGTCCCAGGAGTTTTTTATGCAGTATATTGGACAGTTTTTAGTGTTATACCCTTTGTGGTGCTGGGTCGAGAGGTTCCACTGAATCCATTGGGCTTTTCCTGGATTATTTTCGTTGTCCTGCTCGGTGTAGTTATAAGTATGGTGTTCTCTAGGTATCGGAATGATTATGTTGAGTCAATTGACCGGAAAATATTTATTTATGTTCAGAGGCGTAATGTAAATATAAATTGCGTCGCGGTCATTGTTTCCGTACTGTTAGCATATATTCCATCATTGTTAACAATAATTCAGCATGGTTTCACCCTTCAGTCATTGTTTGATTTTGCTGCAATTACAGAGGTTGGTCATACTTTGTCTGTTGAAAGGTATAATCAGCTGTATCGTGAAGAATTGTTTGTCAGACTGTTGAAACACTTTATCTACATCGCCCCAGGAATTGCTGCGATTTTGTATGCCGTGCGCCAGTCAAAAGTGACCAAGGTATTGGTTCTTTTATCTTTTACACCTTGTCTGTTATGGGCGATGGTACAAACAACAAAAGCATCATTGGTGTTTGCTCTTTGTATTTATCTGTCCTGGTATTTCTCGGTCAGTCTCTATTTAAAAAAGAAACAGGATGTGCAGTCATATTTTTCACTGATAAAATTCCTGGTAAGCATGCTCGTTTTGTTTTTCGTGTTTTTTATAACCAGTGCCATACGATATAAGAAGTTTGATCTCATCCTTATTGCAGAGCGACTGATAAACGCATTTACAGCTCAACTTTTTCTTTTCTCTGAATGGTTTGCTCAAAACTGGAATCAGCTACAGGAATTAACATTTGGTTTGTATACTTTTAGTGGCGTTTATTCACTGCTCACAGGTTATACCCGACAGGGTGGTCTCGGCTATTTTACTTTGAGTTCAATGGATCTGAGCTCAAATATTTACACCATACACAGGGGTCTAATCGTTGACTTTCATTTTGTTGGCGCGTTAATGTTCTGGTTAATATTATTTTTCATAGCTTCTTTTTCGTACCATAAAATTTCTATATCCTTGGCAGTTCCTCATTTTCATATATTGCTTTTAGCGACGAGCTACTCCATTATACTCTGGTCCCCAATTACCTCTTTCTTGACATATAACTCACTCATTGTTTCGTCTCTGGTGATTTATCTGTTTTTCTTTCTACTTTACAGGAAAGAATTATATGGAAGACGCATAACTGTCTAATATATACTATGAAAATAATTGTACTTATCGTTAACTATAATTCCTGGGATAAGACCCTCGCAATGCTTGAGAGTGGTGACGCACTTGAAGTTATTCCTGAGTTCTATGTGTTGGATAATAATTCGGACATCAATCCAATACCTTGTATTAGAACTATCAGGGAAAAATATAGTGATGTGAATATTGTCAACTTTGCAACCAATTTTGGATATTTTGGTGCTGTGCATGAGTTTCTTCGTGTGAGTCCTCACCTGCAATTTGACTGGCTTTTTATTGCTAACTCAGATCTGCTTTTTTCCGATCCTTGTGTGTTTAATTACCTTGATGATTTTTTAGCTGAAGCTCAGGGCGTAGGCATATATTGTCCGTCGGTTATTTCAGCAGTAACTGGACGAGATCAAAATCCATTTCTATTAAAAAAACCATCTCGTCTATATTATTACAAGTATGCAATTATTTCGTCGTCTTTCATGCTCAGTAAACTGTACTACTCTCTTTTTATGTTAAAATCAGTTCTGATGGCGGTACAACACAAGCGAACAGTAAAGCAAAAGTGTTCGCGTTATATCTTTGCACCCCATGGTTCATTTCTTGGTTTCAGCAGTACTTTCTTTCAAAAAGGAGGGGTTATTGAAAACCGAAATTTCCTTTTTTATGAAGAAGAAATTGCTGGCTTCATTTGCGATGCCCTTGGATTGGTAGTTGTTTATGATCCACGAGTGCAAATTTTTCATGAAGAGCATGCTACAACCGGTTCAGGCCTTACAAAGGCAAAAATATGTATCAAAAAAAAATCTCTATCTATTCTAAAAAAATATATGCTTATCTGAAAATAAATCAAAAAGGTTTATCTACTATCTTAGTCGCTCTTATAATAACAGGAGTAGGGGAGATGGATGCAAAGATATAATATGATATCTGTTTTGTGAGGGTGTTTACTTAAACTCTTATTTGAGTGTTTTTACTGTAATTTGAAGATTTATTATGAATGTATGGATAGTGTTTATCGGTGAAACTTTGCCCATGGACGATGATTCAAGAGAATGGCGATATGGTATGCTTGCTGATGCGTTGGTAGCAAAGGGCCATACTGTTCTGAGGTGGGCGCCTACGTTTAACCATACTCTTAAAAAACAGAGAGATAAGCAATATGCGGCATACAAAGTAAACGATCATTATTCTATCAATTTAATACATAATAAGAGTTATCGAAAAAACATTAGTCTCAAAAGATTGCTTTCTTATCGTGGCTTTGCTGCTCATCTGAAAAACGCCTTCGATTCTGTTTCAGTAGCCCCTGATCTTATAATATGCGGATTACCTTCACCTGATGCCTGTGGGGTTGTCACGGAGTATGCAAAGAAAAATAACATTCCGGTGTGTATTGATATCAGAGACCCTTGGCCGGATATTTTCTTTAGAAAGTTACATCCTTTTCTACAAGCCCTGAGTCAAAAACTTTTTAGCCTTGTCTTTTATGACACTAAAAAAATATTGAGACAGGCAGATGCATTGATTGCTGTTTCTCAGAAGTATTTAGATTGGGGATGTATGAAATCCGCAAGAGGTGTTGGGTGCCACGATAAAGTTTTTCCTATTGGATATAAAGCCATTGGTAATTCTGCAGAAAAGAATGTAAGAATTCTTCAATGGTTACAAGATAGGGGGGTGGAGCGTCACAAGTTTATATGCTGCTACTTTGGTCAATTGGAGTCAACGTATGATGTTGAAACTATATTAAATGTTGCAAAACACTTTAATATAAAAAAATATAACAAAATACAGTTTGTCCTCTGTGGAAAAGGACGTAGTGAGCAAGCTGTGATTGATCTTTCTAGGCAACAAGATAATCTTGTGTATTTAGGCTGGGTGTCTCCCGAGACCATAACTAGCATTATGGATATCTCTGCCGTTGGTCTCGCATCCTATGCTGTCAATGCTCCGCAAAGCCTTCCTAATAAGCCGTTTGAATACATGGGTGGCGCATTGCCTATTGTCTCAAGTTTGCAAGGAGAGCTCGCCGAAATGATAGATGTATACAACTGTGGCCTTACATACGAGGCTGGATCTGCTGAGCAAATGGCAAGCGCCATACTTGATTTGTACAATAATCCTGAAAAAGTAGTAGTCATGTCTAAAAATGCCAGTGAACTCTTTGCAAAAGAGTTTTCTGCCGGGAAAATCTATCCAATATTGGTGGATTACTTAGAAAAAATTGTATCAGAAAAATTAAGCAGAATATCTCATTAATAAATCATGAATTTTTTATTTTATAATAAAAAGATCAGGTGTTGCCAGGACACATCCCCATTGGATAAAGATTACACTTACATCTTGTGGCAACCTGCTTTTGCAAAAGTGTATCCAACTGGAAGCTCATTGTTTCCCTTTGTCATATGGTGGTTATTTCACTTCTTACATGTTTTTTCCAATAAAAACTATGCTGTTTTGTTGGTTATGCATAAATATAAAGTGATACACCGAACACTTATTACTCCCAAGTATTTCAGGTTTCCATTCATGGGTAATAATGATTTGCAGTTAGGCGATATTTGGACAGATCCTATATTTCGAGGAAAGGGTATTGCGACATCGGCAATTAATTATATTTTTAGTCACTTTAGTTCTCGGGATATCACGTTCTGGTATGTTGTAAATGAAAGAAATCTGGCGTCCGTAAACCTCGCAGAAAAAGTAGGTTTCTCTTTTTGTGGTAAAGGAAAACGATATTCACGATATGGAATTTCCATAATTGGTCGATATATGTTTTCTAATGATTTAGACTTAAATAAAGGTAGATAACTACTATGCAATCTGTCCCATTCTTTAATTATTCTGCCCTGTTTGTTTCTCAACAAGAGCACTTGCTGCAAACCTTCCAAGATGTGAGTCGTCGTGGTGCTTTTATCACTCAGAAGGATTTATCCGATTTTGAGCAGCATCTTGCAGAGTTTAGCGGGGCTAGATATGCCATTGGGGTGGGTAACGCTACAGATGCTATGGAGATGTTACTCGCCGCAGCGGGTATTAGCTCAGGTGATGAGGTGATTTTCTGCTCCCACACCATGGTGGCGACTGCATCCGCTATTCATGTCAATGGTGCTACTCCTGTTCCTGTTGAAGCGGGGCCCGATCATCTGATAGATCCTGTTTCCATCGAACAGGCGATTACTCATCGAACAAAGGCCATTATGCCTACCCAACTCAATGGGCGAACCTGCGATATGGCAATTGTCCAAGAAATTGCTGATAAGCATAATTTACTTATTTTTGAGGATTCAGCCCAAGCACTTGGTTCCAGGTTTCAAGGTCGTCATGCCGGAACATTTGGGGTTGGTGGTTGTATTAGTTTTTATCCTGCTAAAATCTTGGGTTGCCTTGGTGATGGTGGCGCCGTCTTATGCAATGATCGCGACATTTACGATAAAATAATGCTCATGCGTGATCATGGAAGAAATCCTCTAACCGGTGATATTGATCTCTGGGGGAGAAATAGTCGCCTGGATAACCTCCAGGCCGCATTTCTTGATTTGCAATTCAAAGAATATGATAAAATAATTTCCAGGCGTCGTTATATCGCAACCATATATCAAGAGCAGTTGGATCCTCTCGGCCAGTTACTTTTGCCCCCAGCCCCCGATAGTAGTCCAGACCATTTTGATGTTTTTCAAAATTATGAGATTGAGGCCGAAAGGCGAGATGAATTAAAAGTGTATCTTGCAGATCAAGGGGTCGGTACACTTATCCCATGGAGCGGTAAGGCGGTTCATCAATTTAACAAATTAGGGTTTAGCCAATTATTACCGTACACAGATGAATTGTTCAAAAAACTACTCATGATTCCAATGAATATGTCCTTGTCAGATGCTGATGTGCATTATGTGGCAGGCTGTATTTCAGATTTTTATAAAAAATAACACCTTGTAGTAGAACCTATGAACAGTATGAATACTATTGAATTGGCAAAAAAAATTCGGATTCATGCCTTGAAAATGACCAGCTCAGGTAAGAGTTCCCATATTGCAGCAGCTCTTAGTATTGCTGATATCCTCGCTGTCCTTTACGGCAACTTCTTGAATATTGACCCGATGGATCCGAAGAGGTTTGATCGAGATCGGTTTATTCTCAGCAAGGGACATGCGGGTGCTGCGGTGTATGCAGTTTTAGCAGAAACCGGTTTTTTCCCTATAGAAAAATTAACGACACATTATCAAAATGGTTCTGATCTGAGCGGTCATGTTAGTCATAAAGGTATACCCGGAGTTGAACTTTCCACAGGTAGCCTTGGGCACGGGCTTGGTGTTGGCAGCGGTATGGCGCTGGCTGCAAAATTATCTGATAAAAAGCATTGTGTCGTCGTTTTGCTTTCAGATGGGGAGTGCGATGAGGGCTCAAACTGGGAAGCAATTCTATTTTCCGCACATCATAAGTTAGATAATCTCATTGCTATTATTGATTATAATAAAATTCAGGCACTGGCTACAGTAGCTGAAACATTGGGGCTTGAACCTTTTGCAGATAAGTGGGCCAGTTTTGGCTGGCTAGTGAGGGAAGTTGACGGTCACGATCATTTAGCAATCCACAAGTCTTTGAATGAACTGGCTGGAATGGAAGGCCGGCCAAAGGTTCTTATTGCCCATACGACCAAAGGCAAAGGTGTTTCCTTTATGGAGGATTCGGTGCTTTGGCATTACCGTACAGCCCAGGGTGAAGAGTTCGACCTAGCTCTGGCCGAGCTGGAGGCTTCAGAATGAGAGATACTTTTATTGGACAGTTAAAGCAACGAGCCGTTGGAGATCCACGCATTATGCTGATCACTGGAGATTTGGGCTTTGGTGTTTTTGATCGGTATCGTGAAGATTGCCCAAAGCAGTTTCTTAACGCAGGCATTGCAGAACAGAACATGACCATGGTGGCCACAGGAATGGCCATGGAAGGCCGGATTGTGTTTACATATTCCATTGGTAATTTTAGTACTCTTCGTTGTCTTGAGCAGATACGCAACGATGCTTGTTATCACAATACCGATGTTAAGATAGTTTCTATTGGTGGCGGGTTTAGTTATGGGGCCTTGGGAATATCCCATCATGCAACTGAAGACCTTGCCATTATGCGTGCTTTACCAAATATGACTGTTGTTGCACCGTGTGGATTATGGGAAGCAAAACAGGCTACTGATGCACTTATAGATACTCCGGGAACCTTTTTTCTACGCTTGGATAAATCCTCTGGATGCGATGAACCTTTACAGCAGGAAGAGGTCTTTCGGCTTGGCCGTGCTAGGATTTTAAAAGAAGGAACGGATGTTGCGATTATAGTGACCGGTGGAATTCTCGGGGAAGTGCAGAAGGCCGCCGATATTTTGGAATTTTCTGGTGTCTCTGTTAAAATTGTTTCAGTTCATACCATAAAACCTTTTGATGTTGGTTTGGTGCTGGATATTGCCAGAGAAATAAAGACTGTTGTGACGGTTGAGGAGCACACTGTTATCGGGGGGCTTGGTAGTGCTGTTGCTGAAACATTGCTTGATAATGGAGTTCAGCCGAAAGCCTTTTTAAGGATTGGACTTGGGGATCGATTTTCTTCTATGGTTGGTAGCCAAGCCTACCTTAGGCAGCAATATGGTCTTGATGCCTCTGCTATTGCTGGAAAAATTAGAAAGTTGATCTGACTTTTTTAAAAGCCATTATTTTTAGGTAACACTATTAAAATGAAGAGATTCTTTGATATTATATGCTCGCTGGCAGGATTGTTGTTTATCTCTCCAGTCCTGCTTGTCTTTATGTTGCTCATTTGGTTACAGGATTTCCACTCGCCTTTTTACATCGCTCAACGAGTTGGAAGAAACGGCACGTTGTTTAATATGATAAAACTCCGCTCTATGGTGGCGGGTGCCGATAAATCCGGGATTGACTCTACTGCGGCCGGTGATCTGCGCATTACTAAGATTGGACGGATGATTCGTCGTTATAAGTTGGATGAGTTATCGCAATTATGGAATGTTTTATTTGGGCAAATGAGCCTGGTTGGACCGCGACCCAATGTGTCCAGAGATGTTGACTTATACACTGCAAAAGAGATGGGTTTGCTGGAGGTTTGTCCTGGAATTACGGATATTTCTTCAATCGTTTTTTCCGATGAAGGTGATATTCTAGAAGGTGCTGATGATCCTGATTTACTTTATAATCAAATCATCAGGCCGTGGAAAAGCCGCCTCGGCATTTTTTATGTCCAGCATCACGGCTTGTTGCTGGATATAAAACTCATTCTATTAACAATCATGTCTCTTATTTCACGCCGAAAAGCCTTGGAAGGAGTTGCCAAAATTCTTCAAAGCCTGGGTGCTGATCAACGTTTGATTGCGGTGGCGAGACGAAACACTGCATTACAGCCTTGTCCTCCGCCCGGTGCAGAGGCTGTGGTGACTTCAAGGATTGTTGTAAAATAACCGCATGCTTGACGTCTTGTGAAGCCTAGCAATGTTTTGAGAGGGAAGCCAGTATCAGGGCTAGATGTCTGCAATGCGAAGATATTGGCACAGCAAGCAGCTGATGGGGCTATCTTGCACATTTACTTCAATCTTTGCCGTTAGGAAGATCCCTAAAGTTCAAGCCAAATCCCACGTTACCTTGATTCTGTATTCAACCTGAGTAGTCCCGGTCTTTAGCCGCTTTTTTGCATCCAGGACACCATCTTTTTCCTGCAAGGTTTAACGTGGATATTGCCCATAACTTGTTCTCGGCAAAGAAGGGAACCAGTAGTATCAAAAGAGGTTTGTTTTGGTAAAAGTAGGCACAACTGTTTACTTGGGGGCATCAAGATAAATATAGCTTACTGCGCAATTTTCGCTTCCTTCTATAATCCTCAAACCAACCACTTGGCCTAGGGATTGTGCTGTTAATAGCAACGCATATTGTTCTTTAAATACAGGCGATGCAGTTGTCATTGTAACGTATACGCCAGAATCAGCGGAACAGTTCAATGATCGTTCATCGCCATCGGTTGCTATCCAGGCTGTGCCTTCACTATCCATTAATATACGCTCTATCAGACCCACGCAAATTTTTGTGCTACAGTCAGCGAAGGCAAGGGAGCATTGGAGGATGCCAAAAAGTAAAAAAATAATTGCGATATTAAATGGTTTGAGGTTACGCATTCTGGAACTCCTTTTAATTTATTCTTGCTGTAGGGATTTTTCTTCTTCTTCCCATTTGTTACCGGTTTGTGTGTCTATTAAGTGTTTTTTGTTGCCTGAGTTTTGTGAAGGGAAAATATTATCTAATTCGTCAATTCCCCCATAAGCCTCTTGTGAATAGCTTTTATTCGATTTCTTTGTCTTGTTCAGTCTGTCGAGTATATTTACATCACTGCTGGTCTCCGCTTGGTAAAGATGTTTCTTGATGTTTTTTACGGGCTTATGTGTACTTGCACCTGCTGTAGCGGTACGTACTACAATAGTCTTTTCTTTGTCTGATATTATGAAAAAAGAGTTCCCTCCTTTTAGGGTCCGGAGCAAAAACCTTTCTAATTTAATTGAGCGATATTCTCCTGATATCTTTATACGCTCGAGGCTATCATCAAGGAGAACTGTGTATCCCGTTTGTTCATGTATCATCTTCACAATTTCTGTGAAAGGGGTTTTGTTGAGGCTAAATGATACCCGCATGTCGTCGCCTGGAGTCTTTGCTATGGCGGAAATCTGGCTACAACCTATCAGCAGTAATAAGGCGATGAGTCCCAGCATTGGTATTCGTTTATGACTACGATTATCAATATTGTGTGGTGTATATGACATCCTCTTCCCTAGATTATTCTCGAATTTGATATTGTCAATTCGGAAACAGTTGAATTACAGCGGATACGGATACTGAAATGTAAGATTGAAAATACTGACATTGAGGTCAGGTCCATTGTTGAATATGGCTGTTGTAGTCATGGGTTAATGTGTAACTGAATCTGCCGTGAAAGCCCATTCCCATTGACATCACTTACCCGGAGAAGGGTAGCCTGTGCGCTAATAACTTTGAAAATCTGGGCTGGTGATATCAATTAATGAGAGGTTTGTAGTATTAAATGTCACTGTAGATGTAGCTCCTGCCAATTCAGTAGCATTTTAGTTTTCACCCCTGTGGTAAGGGGAGTTTTCCTGAACCACATTTCTGATGCTAAGGTCTGAATTTAAACGAGAGAGATCTTTTATCTGTAGTACTTACGTGTGGCCCAAGCGATAATATGGGACAAAAAAAATTAGAAAAATCATGTCTTATTCTTCTGTAAACCTTATACCAAAATACTAAAGCCTCGATAAATTATACACTTAAATATAATGAAAAGTAAAAAAAAAGTAAAATCTCTTCAAAGCAACTTTTACCTCTAGAAAAGGCCTGATGGCTGGGGGATTGGCAGGGCCTGCCATACAGAGATATTGTTTTATTTAACTGTGATTATCAAATATTACATATTGTATGTTACCATCATATTGATGCTGGAGATTTACGCAATGTGGTTATGGACGTAAACTGGTTGATCACCAATGGCTCTTCTTGATATGGCTTTTTCTTAAAAGAGGACAGGTCGATAAATGTTATATCTTTCTGTAAGTAAAAGAGCATGTTGCTTGCTTTTGTTGCTCCTTTCTATATGTCTTCCACCGCAGGTTGCGTGCACTGCTGAAATTGCCATATATGGCGCGTCAGGAGGCTCTGGTATAGGGCGGACACTCGAATACCTTGGTAACACAGGTGTAACATCGGTTTTCACAGCAGCGAAAAAAGAAAGCATAGAAGTTTTTAACAAAAAACAGTTCAAGGTATATCTCACCTTAAATGTCTTCGGCGGGAAGCAGCCCTGGACAACCTATCCTGATTCGATACCCGTTACTGCCGATGGGACCTTGCTTTCTGCTGCGTCTGGTGGGGGCATTTGTCCCACACATCCACAGTGGCGCAAGAGTCGACTCGCGTTGCTAGAGAGGTGGCTCACAGACTTTAATACTGACAAAGGGATCTCTGGTATATGGTTAGATTTTATCAGATATCCAGGGCGTTGGGAGCATGACTTTTCGCCACTGCCTGACACATGTTACTGCCCAAGGTGTTTGGCTCTCTTTGGGGACGAAAAGGGGGTTCAGCTTCCCGGTGGACTCTCCAGTGCTGAAGCATCCGTGTGGATCAAAGCCAATGCTCAGCTCAAGTGGGTGGCTTGGAAGAAGGAACAGATTGTCTCTTTTGTACGAGACGCACGTAGGCTGGTTGATCGGTATTCGAGAGACCGGCAGTTGTTGCTGGGGGCCTTTGTGGTTCCATGGAAAAAATCAGATTACAACGGTGCTGTTTCTTTTCGTTTAGCTCAGGACGCTCAGCTTCTTGCGCCCTATCTCGATGTTCTTTCCCCTATGCTTTATCACAAGATGGTCGGTGAGTCTGTTGCGTGGATCTGTTTAACAACGGAATATTTTGCCGAGTTAGCTGGAATTCCTGTCTGGCCAATTATCCAGGCTGAGTCTGTGGCAAAGGATGAATTTGGTCGCGTTTTACAGGGTTTAAGTGAATCAAAAGCTACCGGGCTACTGATATATAGCTTCCGGTATATGGGTGAGGATCAATGGCCATTGTTGAAATATTTTGTGCCTAAAAAAAGCCTTATTGTTAATCCTCAGCTAAAAAGTGGTGCAGATACGCCTGGAACGGTGGGCGCAAATGTGGAGGGTGCTAGAATTCCACGGGATTGGATGCGGGGGCCGGTTGCTGCAATTCAAGATAGCGCCTTTTGGTTCGATAAACTAGATAGTAAAAATAACCATGCGATTGGGCTGACGGCAGGTCAAGACAGGATGGCATATTGGCAGACGCCTCTTGAGGCATGTGTGCCTGGCCAAAAATATCAGTTTTCAGCCGATTTTTTTAGGCATAATCGTGGTGAACCTCAGGCCTATCCAGAAATAGCAATATGGGGCCAAAAGTATCGTCTCAATACCCACCGGATAGTCGAATATTGGCAACGACTTAAAGCAAGTGTTACCTGTCCCGATACTGTCGCACAAAAGAATAATATCTTTCGGTTTAAAAATAACTACCCTGCAACAACCTTCTGGATGCGTTCTCCCAGGCTGGTTCGAGAGAGTAATTTGGGCCAATCCTATAAGAGAGTTCCTGTGGAAGCCAATTTTTTCCCACTTGGAGTCTATGGGGCAAACAGTAAAAATCTTGGATCAATAAAGGAGATTGGGCTCAATACCGCAGTTGTGGCATTGTCCCGGGAAAACGTTGAGAAGTGTTTGCAATTGAACATGCGCTGTACCTTTTCTGTCCCCCGCACCCCAGAAAAACTATTCATTGCCCTAGAGAAATTGGGCCCATTGCTTGAACGGGGTGATTTTTGCTACTACGTCAATGACGAGCCCGGTATTCATTCGTTTTCCGAGTCGATCGCAAGGGACCTCTATGACATTATTAAAGCGCGTTATCCAAAGGCCGTCACCGGTATGGCAATTGTTCGGCCCCAGGCGATACCATACTATGAGCAAGGGGCTGATTTTTTTATGCTCGATCAATACCCCGTTCCCTATATGCCGATGACCTGGTTGTCAGACTCCATGGATGAGGCGGCGGAATATGTGGGAAAAGGGAGGCTACAGTCTGTCATCCAGGCATTTGGTGGCGCAAAATTCACCACTAGCGGTTGGCCAAGGCGTCCGACTTTTGCGGAAATGAATTGCCTGTCTTTTCTTTCGGTAATCCACGGGAGTAGGGGCATATATTTTTATACCTACCCTAGTGTTACCGCCACCCAGCAAGGAAAAGAGGACTTCTCGCGCCTGATTCGCCGCCTCAATAGTATGCGCTCCTGGCTGCTGGTAAAAAATGACAACAAGCCGGTATCGGTGGAAATGACATCACAGTATAATGTCGATCCCAGTGGCAAGGCAGCGGTGCATTGTACAAGAAAAGAGCAGTTCGGTACTCAGATGCTTATCTGCGTCAGCACCATTAACACGTATACCGAGGCTAAAATTGGTATTGTAGAGGGACAACAATCCCCATGGGCTGAATATTATACGGGAGCGCCTTATACCGTTGTTGAGGGGACGATCAAGGCGCGTTTTGGCCCATATGAGGTAAAGGTGCTGCTGGAGGGGAAATAGCCTGGACATGGGCTAGCGTCGATACTCGTCCTATGGGTTCTATTGTACTCTGCCCCGGAGGCACTTCATCGGTTTCTCCGCTTGACTCAAGCGAATCTGGTGCTTTTACAGGCCGTTGCTGATGGTGTTTGAACTAGAACTTTCGTGCCTAGCTGAATAGTTGCGAAAAAGGTCGATCTCGTTGGGAGCTAGTGGCTAAAAGCTATGCCGTTATCGGAGTACCCCCAGTTTGATAGTCTGGACAATTTTTAGCTGATTTCTGATGTATTCAATCGTCACCTCAGAGTATGGAGGGGTCAGAGATACCCGGTTCCTGAGGTCCGCGGCACCCGCAATCGGTGCACCGTCTATTGTTATGATGAGGTCGCCTTTTCTAAGATCAGCATATTCTGCTGGAGAATCTTTCTTTATGCCTACTATTTTGGCTGCTTGATAACTTGTAATATCTTGTAGGTCTGGTACATCGACGCTGTCGTCCTTTAGGGCAACGCCAAGCCAGGCCCTTGTTACTTTGCCTTGGTCGATAAGCTGCTCTGTAACCTTTCTGACCATATTAATGGGGATGGCAAAGCCGATTCCCATATAACCACCAGTTTGTGTGAGAAATGCGGTGTTCATACCAATCACTTCCCCCTCGATATTGATCAGTGGTCCTCCGGAATTCCCTAGGCTTATGGCCGCGTCGGTCTGGATAAAATTCTCGTAATCACTTATACCAAGCGAATTACGACCTGTAGCACTTACGATTCCTGCGGTGACGGTCTGGATGTATTCGTAGGGAGAGCCTATCGCCAGCACCCAGTGGCCACTTTTGAGCAGGTCTGAGTTGCCAAGGGGGATGGTGGGGAGCTGGCTGGCATTAATTTTTATAAGACCAATGTCTGTTTTGGGGTCAGTGCCAACAGTTGTTGCAGAGAAGCGTCTCTTATCTGTAAGAGTGACCGTTATTCTGGTCGCATCTTTTATGACGTGGCTGTTTGTTATGATATATCCATCAGGATTAAATATAAACCCGGAGCCATAGCTGTACGTGGCTTGATTGAAAAAAGGGTTATCGTTGTTCGTATTTTTATCTTGTCCAAAAAATTTTTCAAGTTCTGGGCTTAGCAGCTCTTGGGGTGACTGGTTGCCCCTTGGTTTTTTGCTTACCTGTATATAGACAACGGCGGGTTTTGATTTTTCTATAATTTCAGAAAATACCTGGGCCGTACGTACGAGGTACTCCTTGGTTGGTTGCAGTTCATCTGCAAATGACTGTGCCGTGGCAGGGGTGAGGCAAAATATTGTAATCAAGAGGGAGTAATGGGCAAATTTCATGTGTAGTTACATCGTTGTGGTCTGAATGCGTTGGTGGGTTGAGGGAGGTTGGTCGACACTTAACTCTACCTTACAGTGTAAGGGGAAATCAATCGCTGTTTTGGGCTTTTGCCGTGGTCTTTTAAGGGTTGCTGTCTTTGGGGTGTGATCAGGGAGGCCGCAACTCAATAAATTTGATTTAAAAACCTAATAAAATTGAATAGATGGGTGGGGGGTTACACGAGCAAAAAAAAATATTCTTTTGTGTCCAGACTAACTCCTTACAATGATTTGGATTAACAGGAGACCTAAGCTTTAAATATTTAAATGGTATTGGAATCCTTGTTAAATTGTAGAAATTACATTCCGGGTTTAGTATACTCGCCGAATTTTTACTGTCTAAGTTGGCAGGTAGGTCTTACACTATATTGTATAGTTCAACTTGTGAAGTTGAGGTTTCTGGGAGGATACGTCCTTTCGTCTGTGTTGGAGTTTTGAAAAGAGAATATCATGGCTAATAAATTGTATGTTGCGGGTACTGAACCCCGAACTGGTAAGTCTGCTGTTGTTTTGGGCTTAATGGAATTGTTGACACGAAATATCAAGAAAGTGGCGTTTTTTAGGCCCCTTGTTGACATCAGTGAATCCCCCGAGGCGATGGATAATACAATCAGCCTGATCAGGCATCATTATCATCTCGATTATGATTATGATGAGATGTATGCCTATACAGTGAATGAGGCTAATCAGATGATCTCCATGGGGAAAACCGAGGAGCTTCATGAAGGTATTCTTGCAAAATTCAATAAATTGGCAGAAAAAGCGGACTTTGTTCTTTGTGAGGGCATTGAGCTTGAAGGCGCAACCGCTTCATTTGATTTCGATATAAACGTGGAGATCAGTAATAACCTGGGCTGTCCTGTGATGTTGGTGGCCGGTGGTCGTATGAAAACCATTGACGAGTTGATTCAGTCAATCAAGGTGTATTACGAATCTCTGCATGATAGAAGTTGTGATGTCGTCGGTACCATTGTTAATCGTGCTGATCCTTTGATGGCTGAAAGGATAAAGACAAGATTGGTTGAAGGTAAAATTGGCCAGGGTGTGCAGCACTTTTCCGTGATCCCCAATAACGAAAATCTTGGCAACCCTTCCATGGGGGAGGTCGCAAGATTGCTTAACGCCGAAATCCTCTACGGTGAAGAGAACCTGACCCGTCACGTTCGTGGTTTCACCATTGCGGCCATGCAGTTGCGCAACCTGCTGGATCGCATTGAGTATGGCGCTCTGGTTATTACCCCCGGTGACCGTTCCGATGTTATTCTTGCCTGTCTTGCGGCGGTTGAGTCTGCAACTATGCCTAATATCTCCGGTATCATGCTCACCGGTGGCCTTGTGCCTGAGGCGCCTATTCAAAAAGTTATTGAGGGATTCCACAATTCGATTCCCATTATTGCAGTGAATGAAAATACCTTTCAGGCAGCAATTCGCGTTGATAATATCCACGCCACAATAACCCCAGATAATACCCGAAAAATTACCCAGGCACTGGCGGTGTTTGAGCGTCATATCGATATGGAAGCGCTCAGCGATAAAATAATTAAGACCAAGACCACCATTGTTACCCCCAAAATGTTTGAATCACGACTGTTGCAGCGGGCAAAAAGCAATAAGCAGCACATCGTTCTGCCTGAAGGTGAAGATGACAGGATTCTTAAAGCCGCGGAGATACTTCTTCGTCGTGATGTGGTCGAGCTGACCATTTTAGGAAGACGAGACATGATCAATGAAAGGATCAAAAATCTCGGCTTGCATCTTGAAAAGGCAAACTTTATTGAGCCGAGGTTGGCCGATGAGTTTGAAGATTATGTAAACACCTATTACGAACTGCGTAAAGCCAAAGGTATGACGAGGGACGGCGCCAGGGATATTATGGCTGATTTGAACTTCTTTGGTACTATGATGATCTACAAAGGTCACGCGGATGGTATGGTGTCCGGTGCCATTCATACTACAGCAGCGACTATACGCCCCGCCTTTCAGTTCATTAAGACCAAACCCGGTTGCTCCCTTGTTTCGTCGGTTTTTCTGATGTGTCTTAACGACCGTGTTCTCGCCTATGGCGATTGTGCCGTCAATCCTGACCCTACGGCTGAGCAACTTGCAGAAATCGCCATCAGTTCTGCTCAGACTGCGGCTCTTTTTGGTATTAAGCCTCTGGTTGCGATGCTTTCTTACTCCTCGGGTAATTCAGGAAAGGGACAGCAGGTTGAAAAAGTGAGAGCTGCCACGGATATGGCTAAAGAAAGAGCAGTGGCTATGTATCCAGGCTTAGAGATAGAAGGGCCTATTCAGTATGATGCGGCGGTGGATCCAGGGGTTGCTCGAACCAAGATGCCAGACAGTAAGGTTGCAGGTAAGGCCACTGTATTTGTTTTCCCGGATCTTAATACCGGAAATAACACCTATAAGGCTGTGCAAAGATCGGCCGGGGCAGTTGCTGTCGGGCCCATTCTGCAGGGTTTGAAAAAACCAGTGAATGATCTTAGCCGTGGTTGTCTGGTTCCTGATATTGTAAATACCGTCGCAATGACTGCGGTGCAGGCCCAGGCAGAAGCGGAACAGTTGGCAAAGAGTGCTTGAACTAAAAGGTTCATTAGTTAAAAGCCCCCTCAGTTATTAAGTGCTATAGGAAAAAAGGCCGGTGATCTTGCAAGATCATCGGCCTTTTTTTGTCGGTTTATTGCTTGTTATACGTTTTTCTGTGCCTTTTTGGCGGCAACGAGTTCTCGCAGATAGTTGAGCCATGTCTCCATGCCTTCGCCGGTGGTGGAGGCCAGTTCCATTGTCCGGAGGTTTGGGTTCAAGCGCAGGGCATCACCCCTGGCTTCGGCAACAGGGAAGTCAAAATAGGGGAGCAGGTCCGTTTTTGTTATCACAAATGTTTGTGAGCTGATAAACGCTTTTGGGTATTTGGATGGTTTATCCGGGCCTTCTGGTACCGAGACGAAGACCACACGCTCATGTTCTCCCAAATCAAAAGTAGCTGGACACACCAGGTTGCCAACATTTTCAATAAATAGAAGATCGATTTTATCTCCACCCGGCTCTTTTTGCAGTCTGTGAAAGCCTTTGTGGGTCATTGCCGCGTCGAGATGGCAGGCTCCACCAGTTGTCAACTGAATGACTGGAACCCCTTTTGCCCGGATGCGTTCTGCATCTCGTTCTGTTTCGATATCACCTTCGATAACGGCTATGTTAATTTCACCCTTTAGGGCCTCAATAGTGTGCTCAAGCAGGGTGGTTTTGCCCGATCCGGGGCTACTGATGAGGTTAAGAGCGACGGCTCCAATTTCATCAAAATGTTCTCTGTTGACTCTTGCAAGTGCGTCGTTGGCCGCAAACAGACTCGCGTGGACGTCAATAGTCTTTGGATTGCTGTGATTGTGGGAATGGTCGTGGGTATGGTCAGAAGGACTAGGGCAACCGCATGTATCACACATTGTATAACCTCATGGATAGAGAGACAGGAAGTAAAACCTGTTGGCTGTTTGATTTAAAAGTATTCTTTGGCTAAAAAATTGTTATTCCATTTCCACTTGGAGGAGGATTAAATCCTCTCCGCCTGTTGGGATGAGAAGTAGGTCCTTACATTTAGGACATTCTTCAGGTCTTGGTCCCGCAATAACTTCGACGTGGCCACATTCAGTGCACTTGTAGCTCACATCCGGGATTTTGACTATGAGTTTGGCGCCGCGAAGCATCTCGTCATCGGCGGAGAGGATCTCGAAGCCGAATTGAAAAGAATCAAGGACGACCCCACACAGAGGACCAATTTCCATGGTGACACGGGTAATCTTCTGTGCTGAATTCTCATCGGCGAGATCTTTTAACTGCTGAAAGAGGCCCTGTACGAGCGATATTTCGTGCATGATTTTACCAAGATGATAGGACTATTGTTTTTTAGTATAGTTAATGCCTAGCTCTGTCAGTCGGTCCAGAAGCATTTCAGCAACCTCAACCTTCCGTTTTTCCAATATCTCTGAGAGCTCGATGCCTTCTTCAAGAACCTTGGGGATAACTGTGTAGAATTCTATCTCGCCGGGCATGGCTCCGCGGAGTTTGGATACTTCCAATATCTCCAGTAGTCCAAGCTGATGTGGAGACATACGCAGTTGAAAATTACCGGCCTTCACATCATCGAGACCAAAGTAGTGAAAGGAACCGGGTTCACCCTCCATGTCAACAACATCGACGATAAAGACAAGATCACACTCTTCCAAAAATGGGGCCATGTAAATGCCGGCTGTACCAACGTCTTGAAGATCAACATTTTCTGGGAAATCATAATGCTTCTCAAGGTAGTGTACGACGTGGACTCCAAAACCTTCATCGGCCAGAATGTAATTTCCTACACCGGCAATGCCGATTTTTTTTTGTTTACTCATAATAATATATAACCGTCCTTTAACAGATTCGGGGTAGGGGCATTCCGTGTAGTGGTGTTACTACCCTGGAGCCTCCAATTGGTGTATTTATAACAACTCTTCCGGCTTTTCCGGCTACAAGTTTACCTATAATGGCGGCCTCTTTTCCTTCCGGCATGGCTCGCATAATTTGCAGAGTTTCTTCCGCCTTGTCGCCGCTGACAATAACAAGACACTTGCCTTCATTGGCAAGATACAGAGGCTCAAGACCGAGCAATTCACAGGCTGCATTGACCTGGGGTCTTACCGGCAGGGCTTCGGCGATGAGTTCGATGGCGAGTCCACTGTTTTCGGCAATTTCATTTAAGGTGGAGGCCACCCCGCCGCGGGTGGGATCTCTTAGGGTATGAATAGCATCCGGCATTTCTTTAAGCAAGGTGGCAACTAATCTGTGCAGGGCCATGGTATCGCTTCTAAGGTCTCCCTGGACTGCAATGCCTGCTCTTCTGGTCATAATGGTAATACCATGATCGCCCATGGTGCCAGAAAGAATGATAGCATCACCTTCTTTTGCGTATTTTGAGGAGATATCGACACCGTCAGGGACAAAACCAATGCCAGAGGTGTTGATAAAGATCTTATCACCCTTCCCTTTGGGTACAACCTTGGTGTCTCCTGTTACTATAAATACCCCAGCTTCTTTGCACGCTTCTGCAATGGAGATGATGACTCTTTCAAGTTCTTCAAAGAGCAATCCTTCTTCGAGGATTAATCCCAATGAGAGGGCGTGGGGTTGGGCCCCCCGCATGGCAAGATCGTTGATGGTGCCGTGGACTGCTAGTTTGCCGATGTCACCGCCTGGAAAAAATATAGGATCGACCACATAACTATCCGTGGTAAATGCAATTCTGCCGCCATGGTTTTGGAGAATGGCACTATCTTCAAGGCTATTGAGAATCGGGTTGTCGAGATGTTTGAGGAACATTGTAGTAATCAGATCCTGGCTGGCAACACCACCGCTGCCGTGATCAAGTAATATCATTTTTTTGGACATTTGTTAAAAAACCTCTGGCTTAGATCAATTTTGTTTTTGGATGTGATAAGCGATGGGCCATTATTTACTCGTCGCGTCCATATTTATGATATGCGGAACAAGTGCCCTCGCTTGAGACCATGCAGGGACCAATTGGAGTGGCTGGAGTGCAGCCTCTGTCAAAGAGGGGGCATTCATTTGGGGTCTGCTTACCTTTGAGTATTTCTCCGCAAAGACAACCTCTGGGTTCTTTTGATTTTGGTAAGACGATATCAAGACGAACTTCAGCGTCGAAATCCCTGTAGGCAGCCCTTATTTTAAGACCACTCTGGGGGATGATGCCGAGCCCTCTCCAGTCCATGTCGACCGGTTCAAATATTTCTTCAACCATTTTGGTCGCCCGTTCATTCCGCTCCCAAGAAACAGCTCGGGGATAAACGTTTTCCACCTTAATATCGCCGCTGCCAACTTGACGGGCTAAAAGAATAAGTGCCTTGAGCAGATCGGCCGTTTCAAAACCACCAACAACGCAGGCAAGATTATATTTTTTTGCCATAGGTTCCCAGGCACCAGCGCCAATTATAGTGGAAACGTGGCCAGGGCAGAGTAGACCGTCAATTTTTAAATCCGGATCATTAAGAAGTGCCTCCATGGGAGCAGGCATGGTCTTTTGGGTCGAGAATACACAGAAATTGGTAACCTTCTGGTTTTTAGCGGCTAGGATTGTGGCTGCGATTCCCGGGGTCGTTGTTTCAAAACCGACGCCAAGAAAAACGATTAACTCATCGGGGTTATTTTTGGCAATATCAAGGGCATCCATAGGGGAGTAGACGATGTCAACCTTCGCCCCCCGTGAACTGGCTTCAGCAAGAGATCCCGTTGAGCCCGGGACCCTGAAAAGATCTCCGAAAATGGTGACATGGACGCCGGGGATATCCGCCATGGCAATGAAGGCATCCATATGGGACGCAGAAGTGACACACACAGGGCAGCCAGGACCTGAGACAAGTTTCATCCCTTGGGGTAGAATAGAACGCAGGCCATTGCGAAATATCGCCATGGTATGGGAGCCGCACACCTCCATCACAGTGAGGGGTTTCGTTACTGTATTTTGCAGCTCTTTGACCAGTGGTAATGCCAGACTGCTGTCACGGTATTCATCCAAATGTTTCATGGTGTACCTTATTAAGAAAGCAGTTCTTCAGGCGTATTATCTGCCAGTTCCTGGAGTAAAGAAATATTTTTCAACGCCTCTTCTTCTACAAGAGAATGGATTGCAAAGCCGGCGTGAATTATGACATAGTCGCCAACCTTGGGCCAGTAGTCCACAACATCGAGGCGAACATCGCGGCTAATGCCATCGGCATCAACCGTTGCAAGCTGGTTTGAGGTGAAGTCGTCGGGGTTACCTTGGACGGCTGTTACTTTCATTGGAATTGCGAGACACATGGTGCAGACCTCCTATTATTGCCTGACCTATGGAAATGGCACCGTCATTTATTGGCAGCACATTTCCTGTAAAAACCTGTAGGTTTTTGAGTTTGAGTAAAGAAAAAAATCCTTCAAGTAGCAGGCTGTTTTGCATACAGCCGCCGCAAAGCACAACTTGTTGAATTCCTGTCTCTTTTGCTATACATGCAACAAGTTGACCCACGCTTTGGATGAGCATGAGATGAAAATCGAGCGCAATTGAAGAGTAGTGACGTCTTGCCCGGATCCCATCAACCACCATTTTAACAAATTCTACTGAACTAATCTCCCATTTTCCTTTGTTGAAATGTAGAGAGTTGCAGTAGGAGGTGTGCGAGTTATGCGTTATCTTATCGAGCCAGTCGCTGGTCTTGGTGATTTTGGCCAAGGTTTCCAGTTCCATGGCTGCCTGACCTTCGTAACTGATTGTTTGTCGAAGGCCAAGCAGGCTAGCAACCGCATCAAATAATCTTCCGCAACTGGAGGTCGGAGGAGAGTTGAAGGAATTCTCGAGCATTGAACATATGACGTCGATTGCTCCTCCATCGATATCCCGAAGGGTAGCTGGTAGGTTGGCGGCGCTGAGGCCTTCTTTGCCAAATGTCGCATACAGAGCCGAGAGGCCCATACGCCAGGGTTCCGTTGCCGCTGCATCTCCCCCCGGTAGAGCCAGATGACTTAAAGACCCAAGTCGTTGGTAATCGGTAAGACTTGTTTTGAGTATTTCTCCACCCCAAAGGGTACCATCGTTCCCAAGTCCTATTCCATCGAGGACAATGGCGAGGACAGGCTCTGTCAGGTTATGTTCGACCATGACGGCAACTGCGTGGGCGTGGTGATGCTGGACCCTGTAGACAGGTAGTCCGAGGCTTATGCCATATCTGCTCGATGGGTAGTCAGGATGCAGATCGCAGGCAACGGCTTCCGGCACGATTTGGTATAACTTTTCAAAGTGTTCTATGGATTCCTGATAAAAATCTGCTGTTTCAACATTGTCGAGGTTACCAATATGCTGGCTAGGAAAAATGTTGTTGCCCTTGGCAAGGCTAAAGGTATTTTTTAGGCCAGCTCCGCAACCAAGGATCTGTGGCAGTTGTAGCTTTGTGTGTAGTTTTGCTGGGGCGTATCCCCGGGCTCTGCGAAGGATCAGAGTTGATTCTCCGGCGGTTTTTACCACCGAGTCATCCACCCTCGTCAAAATCTCTCTATTGTGAAGAAGAAAATAGTCAGCCAGTTCGCTAAGGTGGCTGAGCGCATCATCGTTTTTGGTGCAGATGGGGGAGCCACTGTGATTCCCAGAGGTCATGACCAGCGCCCTAGGGCAATTTTCCTGCGCAAACATGAGATGGTGCAGGGGGGTGTAGGGGAGCATGACCCCGAGTTCTTCTATTCCTGGAGAAATATTATCCGCAAGGACCCCCGTTCGTTTTCGCTTGAGAAGTACGATGGGGTGCTCAAACGACAACAGGAGTTCTGCTTCGCGGTGGTCGATGTGACACAGTGTTTTTGCCGTGTCCACGTTTGCCACCATGATGGCAAGGGGTTTGTCTGGTCTGTTTTTTCGTTGTCGAAGTTTGCTGACGGCATCAATTGAACAACCATTTACACAGAGGTGAAATCCACCAAGGCCGCGGATTGCGACGATATGATCCGTTGCCAGGGCGTTTACGGTTGCAGCAATTGGCGAGACTTCAGTGATGAGACTGCCATCGCTACTATGGAAGCTAATCTGTGGTCCACAGGTTGAACAGGCGTTTGGCTGGGCGTGAAATCTACGGTTTGTCGGGTCATTATATTCCTTAGTACAGGCCGCACACATAGGGAAAACCTTCATCGAGGTTTTGGGTCTGTCATAGGGAATACTTTCTATTATCGTATATCGAGGACCGCAGTTTGTGCAGTTGATAAACGGATAGAGAAATCTGCGATTCGTGGGATCGAACAGTTCGTTAAGGCAGTCACTACAAAGATTGATATCCGGGGGAATGGCGGTATTGGCAATGTGTTGGCTCGTACTGTTCAGAATGCGAAATTTTGTACTGTTGTCCTGCTCTAGTTTTGGCGGTTTACTTTTGATTTCAATGGAATCAATGCTGGCAATTGGTGGAGCTTCTGCTCGTATTGCCTCTGTAAAATTGGCCAGCAGTTTAGCGTCACCTTGGGCATCGATTATAACGCCTGCACCGGTATTGATGACACTCCCCGAAATAGTGAGGCGAGCGGCTAAGTTGTAGATAAAAGGTCGAAATCCTACGCCCTGGACAGTGCCCTGGACGAGGATTTCGACTCTACATTGTTTATGATTTATGGGTAAACTTGACACCGGTAAATATAGAGGAGATAACGCCCTCTGGTGATTTGACGTCGTTCCATATACAGAGATAGATATGGATGACGACAAAGATCATAAACCACCACATAAGTATGTGATGTAAAAAGCGAGCCGACTGCTGGCTGCCAAAAAGCATCAGGCCCCATCCCTGCCAAAAAGGAATCTCAGGAAAGAGCATAAAAAAGCCACTACAGATCATCGTGATAGCGACGAAAAAGGTGAACAGGTAGGTCAGTCCAGCCAGGATGTTATGGCCGAGGCGTTCATCGTGTTTATCGCTAATGTAACAATACTGAAGAAGCGTCACTATCAGGTTGTTAATATTTCTCTTGGTAATAGGGAGCACATCTATAACTTTCTCCTGTGCATTGCCAAAAATGTAGAGAAAAGACCTGATCAGGACAGCCCCTGAAAAAGTGTACGCAGCAATGAAGTGGATATAGCGCATCATTGCCATGGGGAAGCTCGCGCTTCCTTCAATCATGGTGTTGCTCCACGGATTGTTGATGTAGAAACCCGTTACTACCAAAAAAACGATAGAGAGAGCAAACATCCAGTGGAACAGCCGGAGTAGTACACTCCAGCACTGTTGTTTTTCAAATGTTGCCATTCTAGTTACCTCCTACGGTATGAACCGGAAAGAAAAGATTTTGTTAATGTAAACACGTCGTTACATCGCCTTTACTTTAACCACTTCCTTACCTTCTGGGTCGATCATATGGACGGCACAGGCAATACAAGGATCAAATGAATGAATAGTACGCAGTACCTCAAGAGGTCGTTCTACATCGGCAACAGGATTGCCGAGAAGAGAGGCTTCGTAGGGTCCGAGCTGTCCTTCTGCATCACGTGGACCAGCATTCCATGTTGAAGGAACAACACACTGGTAATTCTTGATCTTGCCATCCTGAATAACAATCCAATGGGACAGGATACCACGGGGGGCTTCATGGACTCCAACGCCGCGCTGCTCGCCTTTGGGGAAGACTGGTGGGTTGAAGATCTCGTAATCGCCGGTGGCAATGTTGTTTACCAGTAGGTCCCAATGTTTGAGGGCCAGATCCGCCATCATTCCAGCGCGAATAGCACGGGCAGCATGACGACCGATGGTTCCATGAAGGATTTCAGGTCCGAGTTTAACGCCTGCAACAGCGCTAATGCGTCCAAGGAACTCGTCAACATTCTTCACAGTCATTTCATGGCCCTGGGCATAGCCTACAATCATCTGTGCCAGTGGGCCAACCTGCATGGGCTTGCCCTGGAATCGAGGAGCTTTCAACCAGGTGTAGCGACCCTCATCTTCAAATTTTGTGTATTGAGGTTCCGTAGTAGATTCCCAAGGATGTTTGGACCAGTCACCTTTGTACCAAGCACGAGCAATGGATTCTTCGACATTATCCTTAAAGTATGGATCTGCATGTATGTCGATTCTTTTGATGGTGCTGAGGTCGGCATTAAAAACGGTTCCGCCGGGAAGGTCCGCCTTGGTAGCTTCAACATCGAGGAACATATCAGGAGCAGCAAGATAGTTGGTAACACCTGCGCCATAAGGGATCCAGTCTGCGTAAAGGGCTCCAATGGCAACAACATCAGTCATGTAAACCATCTTGACGAAGTCGCGAACTTCTTCAATGAGTTGCTTAACCCAGTAGAGACGTTCCATGGTTACAGCAGTCTCATTATTAGGATCGAGGTTAGTCGTTACACCACCAACGGAGAGGTTTTGTACATGGGGGTTTTTGCCGCCTAAAATGGCAAGGGCTTGGGTGGCTTTACGCTGGTAATCAAGGGCTTCAAGGTAATGGGATACCGCCATTAGATTTGCCTCAGGTGGCAATTTCATGGCTGAGTGGCCCCAGTATGCGTTGGTGAAAGGACCCAACTGGCCGCTTGCAACGAGATTTTTCAGCTTATCTTTAACCGCAGCAAAACGTTTAGGGCTGTTACCCTGCCAGTCAGAGAGGCTGTCTGCAAGTTTTGCGGTTGAAACAGGGTCGGCATCGAGGGCTGAAACAACATCAACCCAATCGAGTGCTGAAAGTGTATAAAAGTGAACAATATGATCCTGTAGGCAGTGAATGGACTGAACCATGTTGCGTATGAGCTGGGCATTCAGAGGAATCTGAAGTCCCAGGGCGTTTTCTACAGCACGCACAGAGGCGAGGGCATGAACGGTGGTACATACACCGCAGATACGCTGGACAAAAAGCCATGCATCTCGTGGGTCGCGACCTTTTAAGATGTTTTCCAGCCCGCGATACATCTGTCCTGAAGACCATGCCTTAGTTATCTTGCCATCATCTACTTCAACATCTACTCTGAGGTGACCCTCGATCCTAGTGATCGGATCAATGGTAATTCTTTGAGCCATTTGTGGAACCTCCATATAAAATTAGACTACCGGGTCGAGAAAATTGTGTATCTCAAAGCCCAGTAAAAATTTGCAAATGATAATAGTAAAAGACCAACAGCGGATTAGGCCTCAGGGGTCTGTTTCTTACCTTTGATTAAGCTTCTCCCAATACCTACAGCACCATGGATTCCAACACCGACTGCGGTAGCGGCCAGTATGGTTTTTCCAATTTTATCGGCACTTGCAACAATGCCTGTGGCAGGGATTTTTATCATTGGTAGTCTCTCATAAAATGGAGTCATCGTGTCCCAAAAATTTGGTTCCGTACAACCAATGCAGCCGTGTCCGACACTTACTGGCCATGCATCTACGTCATTAAAACGTACGACGGGGCAGTTAGAGAATGTTTCTGGGCCTTTACAACCAACCTTATAGAGGCAGTAACCAAGCTTATGGAATTTATCGCCGAACTGTTCGACAAAACGACCTTCATCAAAGTGTGCTCGTCTCTCGCAGTGGTCATGGATTCTACGACCGTAAGCAAAGAGTGGGCGATTGAGTTTATCAAGAGCCGGAAATCTTTTGAAGGTTAAATAGTGAAGGATAGTTCCTAGGAAAGAAATGGGGTTTGGTGGGCAGCCTGGAATGTTTATGATCGGGGTGTCGCTTACGAGATCCTGAACACCAACAGCGCCGGTTGGGTTAGGAGCTGCTGACTGGATCCCACCGAATGCTGCGCAGGTGCCGATTGCAATAATAGCCGTTGCCTTAGGGGCAACCTCTGCAAGGATGTCCATGGCTGTTTTACCAGCGATCTTACAGTAAATACCATTGTCTTTTGTTGGAATTGCGCCTTCTATGACAAGGATGAATGGGTGGTTGTCTACTGTATCGTGCAGGTTCTGCTCGGCCTGGTGGCCAGCAGCTGCCATAATAGTTTCATGATAATCAAGTGAGATTATGTCAAGTATCAGCCTGCCAATGTCAGGGTGAGAGGCACGGAGCAAACTTTCTGTACAGCCGGTGCATTCTTGAAAGTGGAGCCAAATAACCCTGGGACGTTCTGCAGTCGCAGCTGCTTCAACCACTTTGGGGATCATTGCATCGGACAGTCCCAAAGCGGCTGCAGCCAAAGTGCATCCTTTGATGAATCCGCGCCTGTTAAGTTGCGGTTCCAGATTGTTTTTAACTGTGTCTGCCATATCAACCTCCTATTGCTGTGTTACAACAATTGTGCGCCAATGCGCGTTGTGTTCGACGTGCGATGTGTCGAATAAGGAAAAAACTAAACTGTCTATAAAATCTAAAAGCCCGAAGGCTAGGGTAAATAGAGTTCTATGGTATCTGAAAGAGACCATTTTATGTTGTTTCGTTTCGAGGGGAGGCGGCTTTGTAAGTATCGCTATTCTACGTGGAAATAGACGTGCAAAGTGTCTTCCTAAGCGGACAGAATATGTGAGTATGGGTTTTGCAGGGAAGGATTGGTATGAAGGTTCTACCTTGGAGCGCAGGGCAAAGATAATGCTAATGATGAAGAGTGGGTAGAAGTAACCCCAACGTTTAATGGGGTACTGGGAATGGAGTTTTTCAGCCATTGTGCGAAAGTTGCGTCAATCAGAAGTGGAGCGCTGCTTTGCTTGTGCAAAATTAATCACTATTATTAAAATTGCCCAAAAAGTACCACCATGGACATTCTAAAGCAAGATTAATTTTAAAACGATGTTATCTAGGTAGGCCACGGCCATTGGTCTAGCTTTGCGTTGCACAATTTGCATACTGTGACGGCGTTTTGCACTGTGGCTAGGGCGCGTGGGAGCGCGCCATGTGTCAGTTTAGGGTGGTTCTGGTTATCTAACAAACCACCCGGCTAGCCACTAGCGTTTGAAGCCAAAGATTCCACCTTTGTGGTTTTTCAGGATAACGGGTGTGTGTTGGAATGGTTCCGTAGTTTGTGGTGAACTGGTGCTTGGCTCCGTCGCGGGGGGGAGAGGGAGTTTGTTTGAAATATGGCTCAGTTCAATGGGGGTATTCGTGGTAGCGGCCAGGTAGCATTGGTAAAAGAGTTCGGTTCTCTTGAAATAACTCTTTTTCTTTAGCCATTTTGGCCAATCATCCTGTTGCCTGTGGTGGATGAGCTGGGCAAGGTTGATGAGAAGGCTGACAACTTCTTGGCGCAATGATTTTCGCAGGTTGAGCTGGATGCCAATTCCCTGGTCAAGATTCCTGCGGATTTGTTTGCCAAGGTGGAACAGAGCCGCACCTTTTCTAAATATTGTGTAGAGCTGAAGTGTTTCTTCAACAACAGGTGTGAGTAGAAGCGCAAAGAGAAAAAAATCTTTTTGTCTGTGTATCTGATTTGTCTTGCAGAGAGCATTGAGGTTATCAATGGTGCTAAATAGATTTTTTAACAATTCTCTTTGTTTCTGGCCTGCCTCTGTCTCTGGGTTGAGCATGTTTTTGTAGACAGGAAAAAGTGCGTAGAATAGGCCGGAATCAAGGGCTAGGGTAAACCAAGGGGCTGAGGCCTCACTGTAGAGGTCTTTAATGAGTTCATCCCGTAGCCTGGATGGTGGGCAGAGCGTCAGTTTGGGCGCGTTTTTACAGATTGCGCTCCAACTCAGATCTTCAATAATGAAATTATTTCTGGCGGCATGGCGAATAGCACGCAACATCCTGACAGGATCTCGTGTGAGTCTTTTCTCCGGATCACCAACTATACGAATTATTGAGCTATTCAGATCTTCGCTACCTTTGACGTAATCTATAATAGTCTGGTTCTGAATTTCGTAAAAAAGTGAATTTATGGTTAAATCTCTTCTGCGTGCATCTTCATGCAGGGTGCCAAAGGTGTTATTGGGGGCGAGAACTGCCTCTGGACCATCGATGTCGTATTCAGAGAAAGATCTGAGGGTACTCACTTCGATAATATTACCCCCCCTGAAGAAGACCTGGACAAGGCGGAATCGTCTGCCGATGGTGTTGCTACGGGGAAAAAGCTTTCTCAGTTGGCCTGGACGGGCATCTGTACTGATGTCGAAATCTTTAGGTGTCTTGCCGAGATATAAATCTCTTACACCGCCGCCAACGAGGTAGCCACAGTAGCCTGCTTTTTGTAATGTTTTAAGGACGAATAATGCGTCCTTATCGATCATGTCGTTGGTGATTGGATGCTGCCCTGGTTGGATAGTTACCCCAACGCAGGCGCCATCAGGGGACGTCTGCGTTGTTTTAGGTTTGATTTTTTGTGTCATTTTGTGCAGATTAGACGGCTGGATTAAAGCCCTTTCCTTCTTCATAGACTGATTCTGCCTGCTCCTTGAAGCGCTTGAATATCTCAGAAACAGAGAGAATGTTGTTCATTTTGAAGGTGTTTTCACCTGAAAATATTAAGCCATCCTTAACATTCCCCTCTTTTGCTATCATGAGTCGCTCGTTGATACAATAATGATGATTACATTTTTTGAGACAGAGATGTGGACATTTTTTGGTGCTGACATCTTCTCCAGCATTCATTCCCTTGACAAACCGGTTGTTGATTGCACGTCCGGGCATACCGACAGGGGAGGAGGTTATTACAATATCTTCTTTTTTTGCATCCAGATATGCCTGTTTAAATTTGTCAGACACGTCGCATTCTTTGCTGAGTACAAATCTCGATGCGATCTGCACCCCGTCTGCACCAAACTTATCCATCATTTCAGCCATTTCAAAACCGTTGGTGATTCCACCTGCCGCGATGAGCGGGATTTTTTTGATAACGGCCCTGACTGCGGGGAAGAGCTCACGCAGTGGTTTGTCTGTTCCAAGGTGACCACCGGCTTCTTTGGCTTCTACGATGACGGCTGCTGCACCAAGCTTCTCTGCAAGTTTAGCAAGAGCTGGGGAGCTTACAATCATGACGATAGGTGTGTTGTGTTCTTTGCCTATCTTGAAAATATCGCGGGAAAAACCTGCTCCTGTAACAATCATGTCGACACCGGAATCAACCGAAGTCATAACCAACTTATAAAAATCCTTCATGGCATACATGATATTTACTGCAATAATGCCACCGGTTGCTGCTTGAGCTTTTTTGATATCAGCACGTAGTTCTTCTGGTGGTATACCGGACCCGCCAATGATGCCTATACCGCCGCAGTCAGCAACGGGGATAGCGAGTTTAGACGTAGACACGCGTATAGACATGCCGCCCTGAAGAAGGGGGAACGATGCCTTGAGGCCTGCTATGCTAAGCGATGGTAACTTCATATATATGTAACTCCTGTAAAAGTAATAAAGCGATAGAATTGAGATAATGCACTTCTTCCAACAATTTGTCAAGAAAAGGATAAATCCCACAAAATTGAGTCATTAAAGGTGCTTTTGTCTAGAAATACTTGATTTAACGTCGTAAAATTTAGATCGGTTTCGGCGGCGACTGGCTGCTGCTTGACAAAACCATAAAATTGCGGTTAAATTCGGGGTTTTTGATTAAATAAATAATAGCAGTTTTGTGACTACTATATATAATGGACGTTTAAAACCTGAAATTGGAGAATGGTTTGAAGATCAAGGCCCTGAAAGGCTTTAAAGACATCGTACCCGGAGAGGTCGAACTGTGGCAGTACCTTGAGGAAAAGGCTCGCAGGGTGTTTGAGCGATTTAATTTTGCGGAAATTCGCCTACCTCTTCTGGAGGAAACGCAGCTCTTTGCCAGATCTATTGGGGAAGCTACAGATATTGTCGAAAAAGAGATGTACACCTTCGTAGACAAGCAGGTTACCCTGCGACCTGAAGCAACGGCTTCTCTTATCAGGGCGTATATAGAGCACGGTTTGTATGTACAAAAACCTGTGCAGCGTCTCTTTACTATTGGACCGATGTTTCGCCACGAACGCCCTCAAAAGGGGAGATTACGTCAGTTTCACCAAATGGATGTCGAGGTTCTTGGCTCTCAAAGTCCTAGGGTTGATTCTGAGCTGATTGCAATGGCTTCTCTTTTGTTCACCGAGTTGGGAATTAATGTCAGCCTTGAGCTTAATTCGCTTGGCTGTCCTGCCTGTCGCCCAAAATATCGGGAAACTCTTGTTGCATATGTCAATGAGAGAAAAGACGCCCTGTGCAGTGACTGTCAACGCAGGAGTGAGACGAATCCGTTGCGTGTTCTCGATTGCAAGGTGCAGGCATGCAAGGAGCAAATTGTTGATGCCCCTTCAATTCTTGAGCATCTTTGCGATGATTGCAGTGAGCATTTTAATACAGTGCAGGACGGTTTGAATCAGCTCGGTGTTAAGTATACACTTAATAAATTTATGGTCCGTGGGCTAGATTACTACTGTAGAACAACTTTTGAATTTATTACCGCCGATCTTGGTGCCCAGGCTGCAGTGGCGGCTGGTGGCAGGTACGACGGGCTTATCGAAACCCTTGGGGGACCAAAGGATAGCCATGGCATTGGCTTTGCTATGGGGATGGAGAGGTTGGTTCTTCTTCTTGAGCAACAGAAAACTGTTGTCGAACCTTCTGGAGTTGATCTCTTTATTGCGGGGATTGGTGAAGAAGGAGCTCGTCTAGCTTATGGGCTTGCCCATGGTTTGAGGGCACAGGGTATTTCTATTGGCATGGACCATGAAGGACGAAGTCTTAAGGCTCAGATGAAGCTGGCAAATAAGGATTTTGCAAAGTTTGCCCTCATTATTGGCGATTCTGAACTTGAGTCAGGTGTTGGTGTCGTGAAAAATATGCGCGACCGTGATGCGGGACCGCAGGAAGTCAAACTCACCGTCGAGGCAATTGCAGCCACAATCGGTTAAAATAGCATGAGGCTGTCTTGAAGCACAGCCCTTTCGCTTAAGACTTTGTGTTCCGATCGTAAAGATATCTTCGGAAGGTATTTATATACCTTGGTCTTAAACGAAATATCTTATAATTCAAGAAACCTATTACTTATTCTCTGCTTGAGGCTACCCTATCCGGTAGCCTGCTCATTGTCGTGGGCGGGTAGAGAAAAAAATTCAACATACGTAAACATCATGGAATCAATGGGAAATTTACGCCGGACTCATCATTGTAGTGAGCTTGGCAAAGAAAATATCGGGGAGCAAGTCACCCTGATGGGGTGGGTCCTGCGCAGGCGTGATCACGGTGGTGTTATTTTTATCGATCTCAGAGATCGCGAAGGTATCACACAGATTGTGTTTAATCCTGAAATTAACCCGGAAGTCCATGGAAAGGCCCACCAGATTCGAAGTGAGTGGGTTATTGCTATCAGTGGCAGGGTTGAGGCGCGTCCAGGAGATATGGCGAATCCGAGGCTTGCAACCGGAGCCGTTGAGGTATTAATTGACGATTTACGGATACTCAACTCCAGTGAAACTCCGCCGTTCCCCCTCGATGAGGACAGCGAGATATCTGATAATCTCAGGTTGCAGTATCGCTATCTTGATCTTCGCAGACCTGAGATGGCTGCCAATCTTGTCATGCGCCACAAGGCGGTGATGAGTGTTCGCAATTATCTCAATGATGCGGGTTTTCTCGATATTGAGACTCCAATGCTCACCCGTTCGACTCCAGAAGGTGCCCGGGATTATCTGGTGCCCAGTCGCGTAAACAGCGGTAAGTTTTATGCACTGCCCCAATCTCCACAGTTGTTCAAACAGCTGCTTATGATTGCTGGTATGGACAAGTACTATCAGATTGTGAAGTGTTTTCGCGATGAAGATTTACGTGCCGACAGACAGCCTGAGTTTACCCAGATAGATATGGAACTCAGTTTTGTGGACGAAGAACAGATCATTGCTCTAAATGAGGGCATGATAACACGTCTTTTTAAAGACACTCTGGGACTCGACCTTACTCCGCCATTTGCACGCATCACCTTTGATGAGTCGATGACGAGATATGGCACCGATCGCCCTGATGTTCGTTTTGGTATGGAGCTTGTGGATCTGACACCTATTGCTGCAAATTGCGGCTTTAAAGTGTTCCGTTCTATTGCCGATCAGGGTGGCTCTGTACGCGCTATTAACGCGAAGGGTTGCGCTACTTTCACCCGTAAAGAACTCGACGGCTTGACCGATTGGGTCACTCAGTTTGGCGCCAAGGGGCTCGCCTGGGTGAAGATGAAGGCGGACGGTGAGTGGCAGTCTCCCATTGCTAAATTTTTCACCGATGAAGAGCGTGCTGCAATCGCTAAACAAGTTGATGCCGAGGAGGGTGATTTACTCTTTTTTGGTGCAGATAACTCAAAGATTGTTTTTCAGGTTCTTTCTGAATTACGTGTCGAGCTTGCCAAGCGTCTTGATCTGTTGAAAAAAGATGAATTTAGCTTTACCTGGGTAACCGATTTTCCTCTTATGGAATACGATGAAAAGGAAAAGCGATACCAGGCTATACATCATCCTTTTACTGCGCCTAAAGAAGAAGATATCGACAAACTCGATACCGACCCTAGCAAGGTATATTCCCGTGCCTACGATTTGGTCCTAAATGGTACTGAGATTGGTGGAGGCTCCATACGTATTCACCAGAAGGATCTTCAGGCTAAGGTTCTCAAGGCTCTTGGGATAGGTGATGAAGAGGCCAATGAGAAGTTTGGCTTTTTACTGCGTGCCTTAGAGCTTGGCGCTCCTCCCCATGGTGGCTTGGCCTTTGGTCTAGATCGATTGTTGATGATCATTACCGGCAGTGATTCGATCCGTAATGTAATCGCATTTCCAAAGACTGCGAAGGCGACGTGTCCTTTGACTGATGCTCCTGCATCTGTTGCTCGAAAGCAGCTCACTGAACTACATATTCGTCCCGATTGGAAAGAGTAAGAGTTAGAAGAAAATGACGTTGTCTCTTTTCCCCGCATATCTTTATGATGTGCGGGGATTTTTTCTTTGCAGGAGGTCGTATGGAGATTGCAAGTTTATCACTGGACGTGTTGGCCTTTCTCTTTGTGGCGGCCTTTGTCGCAGGCTTTATAGATACCCTGGCCGGTGGTGGGGGGCTGATTGTGTTACCGGCCCTTATCATGAGTGGTATTCCACCTCTTTTGGCCTTAGGAACCAACAAGCTCCAAGGGACAATGGGGACGGCAACTGCATCTCTTATGATGCTCAGAAGTAAAAGGGTGGTTTGGCGGGACGTACGAAAACCGATGCTTTTTGCCTTCATTGGATCTGTGCTTGGCACGATCGCGGTGCAGTTTATAGATACGAGGGTGCTTGACTTTGTCATTCCGGCGGTGTTGTTGGTTATTACTATATATTTTATTGTCTCTCCCTTTATAAAAAGTGAGCATGTCGGAGCACGGATGTCAAAGGAGAGATATCACAGGTTTATTGTTCCTGTCATTGGTTGGTACGACGGAATGTTTGGCCCTGGTACCGGTTCTTTTTTTGCTCTGGCGGGTGTTTCACTGCAGGGAAAGAGTATTATAGATGCAACTGCCGTTGCTAAAGCCTTTAACTTTGCCACCAATATTGCATCTCTGTGTGTGTTTTTATTGGTTGGTAAGGTGATGTGGAGTGCGGGCCTTATTATGATGGTAGGGCAGGGTGTTGGGGCCTGGGTGGGTTCGAAATGTTTACTGACAATTCAGCCTGGTCTTTTGCGTATTATGGTGGTTAGCATGTGTCTTGGGATGTTAGGGAAGTATGCCCATGTTATGGGCTGGTTATGGTAAGATTTTTGTCTTTTATATTTTAAATTCGGTTTTTCCGAGGTAAAGAAAGGGTACGATGTGGGCGTAGAACTGCTATTAATTGAAAGAAGTGGAAACAGCTGTGAACTCTGTTCAAGTAAAGATGACCTTGCGGTGTATGTTGTAGGGCCGGAGGGTGATACTCGTCAGGAATCGAGTGTTTTGCTCTGTGCTGTCTGTCGTGGTCAGATTGAAGATGCGCAGAAAACTGATGAGCACCATTGGAGGTGTCTCAGCGACAGTATGTGGAGTCAGATACCAGCGGTTCAGGTACTTGCTTATCGCATGCTAACGAGGCTTTCGACAAACGCATGGTCGCGGGATTTGCTCGATATGCTCTACCTTGAAGATGATGTTCTTGATTGGGCGAAAGATGGTGTTGAAGAGGTTGGAGTAGAATCTGTAATACACCGCGACGCCAACGGGACACAGCTTAGTATCGGTGACTCGGTAACCCTTATTAAAGACCTTAACGTTAAGGGGGGTGGGTTTACGGCAAAACGTGGAACTCTGGTGCGCTCAATCTCTCTTGTGGCTGATAACTCGGCACAAATTGAAGGTAAGGTGAGCGGCCAGCAGATCGTACTGTTGACCCAATTCGTAAAAAAAGCCGCTTGAGGTAAAACGAGGTCAATGGTTGCTGCGTCCGAGATGTCTCTCCGTTGAGGAGATGAGGTCGTCTGGGCTGGCAACTGTTGGCGCAAGGTACCGTGTCCGTCGCTATTTTGCAGTAGTTCAGCGAGGTCTATTTAGGGTTTTGTCCAACAGTCTTTGCAGGCTACTTAGCCAATAGTAAACGAATTTTTAGAGCTGCCCGAACTGTTGCAGACTCTGCTGTAAGCGATAGAGGAGAGCCGGTTGAAGAATTACAATTATATGAGAAAATCTGGGTGGAGGTTAATCGTTACGCTTATTTGATAAAAGGTTAAATAACCTGAGGAAGGGACAATGGCTTTATCATTTATGGAAGGGAATGAAGCTCTCGCTAGGGGAGCTATTGCTGCAGGATGTAATTTCTTTGCGGGGTATCCGATTACTCCGGCCACCACTATTTTTACCAGTATGCTTAAGATGCTACCCCCAATCGGCGGTATCTGTGTCCAGGGCGAAGATGAAATATCCTCAATGGGATATTGTCTTGGTGCAGCCATGGCGGGTAGCAAAGTATTGACCGCAACATCTGGGCCTGGAATGAGCCTGTACAGTGAACAGATCTCCTTTGCCATTGGTAGTGAAATACCCCTTGTGATTGCAGATGTCCAGAGGCTTGGGCCTTCGACCGGTTCTGCAACGCGGGGAGCGGATAGCGATATTCAATTTTTACGTTGGGGAAATACCGGTGGTCTGCCGGTTATCGTTCTGGTTCCCAAGGATGCTGAGGATTGTTATCTCCTGACCGTTCATGCATTTAACTATGCAGAAGAATTTCGATGTCCTGTCTTTATTGCCTCCAATAAAGAGATTGGCATGACCAGGGAGAGCTTTGATCTTGACGGTGTTGAACTGCCTCCTCTTGTTGAACGGAAAATGTTTACCGGTGAGGATTATTTGCCCTTCCAGGCAGAAGAGGCAATGGCCCCCCCTTTCCTACCTATTGGTGGTAAAACACTTGTTAGACAGACCTCCTCTACCCATGGTCCCGATGGGTATATAACGAACTCCCCCGAAGTGATTGCTGCGACTCAGAAAAGACTGGAACGTAAAATTGTTGCAGCCGAAGAACGAATCACACTTTTTGAAGAAAATCGTAAAGAAGATGCCGATACCCTGATAATCTGCTACGGCGTTACAGCCAGGGCTGTTGCCGATGCAAGTGCTATGCTGGAACAGGCCGGTAGGATCGTTTCTACTCTTACCCTTAAGAGCCTCTGGCCCGTGCCTGAAAAATTGCTTAGGAAAAAAGCTGCCTCTTGCCGGCGAGTTGTGGTAATTGAAATGAACCAGGGACAGTATGTCGGGGAGATTCAAAAGGTACTTCTGGATAAAATAATCGAGTTCTATGGTCAGATGGATGGGGCTTTGATTACCCCTGCAAAAATAATGGAGGTTGTTGCAAATGACTAGTTTTTTGAACGAAAACCGCCCTCCTGTTTTTTGTCCAGGCTGTACCCATCAAAATATCACCAAAGGACTCGACAGGGCGTTACTACAGATTGGTTTTGCCGCTGATAAAACAGTTATTGTCAGTGATATTGGTTGTTCCGGCCTCTTTGACACCTTCTTTAATGTCCACGCTTTCCATGGGCTTCATGGTCGTGCTTTGACCTATGCTTCCGGGCTAAAGCTCGCCAATCCTGGGTTGAATATCATTGTGACCATGGGGGATGGTGGGCTTGGTATTGGTGGTGCCCATCTGCTCGCTTCCTGTAGAAGAAATCTTGATCTCACCCTGCTTATTCTCAATAATTTCAACTTTGGTATGACCGGTGGACAGTATTCCGTCACCACGCCGGGGGATGCAGTCGTAGGATCCGGTTTTTTAAACCAGGCAGAAATCCCTATTGATATCTGTGCTATAGCAGAAAGTGCAGGGGCCAGCTGGGTTGGCCGGTGTTCCGGTAATGGTGCCGATCTGAGTGATCAGATCCTTGCTGCAATGCAACACAAGGGGTTCTCGGTTCTGGAAACCCTTGGTTTGTGTACCGGCCGTTACACCAAAAAAAATAAGCTCACCACAAAAATCCTTGAGCAGATGCTTACGGAGTTACCTGCCAGGAATGGTCTGGTTGAAAAGAATGTACGGCCTGAATATGGCGATCTTTACAGGAAACTTGCTGCTGAAAAGACCAGTTTCCCAAAGCCGCTTAGCATCGCCCAAAAATTTATTCTTGAAAACGCGGAGCCGCAGGAAGTTCTCATCCTAGGCAGTGCAGGTATGAGGATTGTCACTGCCGGTGATATTGTCTGCTTCGCAGGGATGTCGGCAGGAATGAACGTTTCTATGAAAAATGACTATAATATTACGGTCCTTCGGGGGCAGTCTGTCAGTGAAATCCTGATTTCGCCTAATAAAATTGGCTATGCAGGGGTGAAGAACCCTTCTGTAGTCTTGGCCCTCAGTGATGAAGGTGTGCACAGACGCATAGGCATCTTTAAGGACCTGGCGGCATCCGCCCTTGTTGTTAAGGAAAAAAATGTAGGAATTCCTGAAACACGGGCTGAGGTTTATGAAGTTGATTTTAAGGAATATAAGGTGAGTAAACCAGACTGGGCATTGGCCTCACTCGGCGTTTTGGCGGCAAGGGGTCAGCTGTTCACTCGACCTATGCTTGAAGGTGCCATCAAAGCCCGTTTTAATGAAAAGCGCTCTCTCAAGGCCTTGGAAATAGTAGGAAAGATGATTCGGGCTTGACGGAGTAAAGCCCCTGTTTAATTGCCGATCCAGAGCTGTACTCCTGTAACTCTTGAGACAAACGGATCTCTTCCAAGAGGGCTTTCTGCCTGCGGGTGTGATCCTGGAAAATTTTGCAACTGGTGTTGAACAATACAAAAGGTGACGTCATTGAATAAGGCCATCAGCGATAAAGACATTGTTGCTTGTCTCAGTAGCGCAATCATTGCCACCGATGAGCATGGACGTATTACCCATGTTAACCGGGAGAGTGAAAAGAAATTACACCTTGTAGCGCCAGAGCTGATAGGTGAAAACATTGCAGACGTTCTCCCAGTCTTGGCTACGGTTGTTATGGAGTGCTTGGCGGACGGTGTACAAGTCATGGATAAACTCGTTGAGCTGGTTGACCTGCAATGTGTTATCCATGTCAATCCCGTTTGGTCTGCTGGGGGGCTTGTCGGCGCTGTCTTGAGTTTCAATGTATCAGATATGTCCGAAGTCTCGGTCAGGAAATCTGATTCTTATAAGGAATTGAATCGACAGCTCAAAACTATTATTGGTGCCTCTTCAGATGGCATATGGGTCTGTAACGCCAAGGGCGTTGTGGTCACGATTAATAGCGCCTCGGAATCCCTTAACGGTATTAAGGCAAGGGACGTTATCGGCAAGAATGTTTCAAATCTTCTCGACAATAACAATTTCGACCAGCTGGTAACCACTAAGGTTCTCGAAAGTGGTCAACAAGAGACTATCGTTCAACATGTAAAAAAAACCAACAGGCTTTTGTTGTGTACAGGCACCCCCGCACGTGATGAAAGCGGAAATGTTGCGCTTATTGTTGTCAACGAAAGAGACATGACTGAGCTTGAAAACCTGCGTACTAAATTCGAACAAAATAAAAAAATCACCGCTAAATTTAAGGAAGAGTTGTCAGAATTATCACTGCGTGAACTTGAGCAGAACAGCATTATTGCGGACAGTAGTCAGATGCAGCAAATTCTTCAAAAATCAAAAAAACTTGCTCATATTGGTGCCTCCAATATCTTGATTCTTGGGGCTTCGGGTACCGGAAAAGGTTTGTTGGCAAAGTCCATTCATAAAAACAGCAGTAGGCGTGAGAATGCCTTTATTGAAATCAACTGTGCAGCAATACCAGAAAATCTGCTGGAGGCTGAGCTCTTTGGTTTCGAAAGAGGGGCGTTCAGTGGTGCAGCAGAAGTCGGCAAGGTAGGTCTGTTTGAGCTGGCCCAGGGAGGAACGATTTTTCTCGATGAGATTGGGGATATGCCTCTAAACTTGCAGACAAAACTCCTCAAGTATCTCGACGATAAACAGTTTAGACGTCTTGGCGGAACGAAGGAAATAAAGGTTGAATGTTCGACAATTTCCGCCACCAATCGAAATCTGCAGGAGCGGGTACAAGACAATCTGTTTCGGGAGGATTTGTTTTATCGTCTGAGCAGCTTTACCCTGGAGATTCCCTCTCTGTGCGATCGCAGGGATGATATTCCCGGATTGGTTCACTTCTATCTGGAAAAATACAATAAAAAATATAATAGGTTGATCCGGGTCAGCGCCTCTGTGGTTGCGCAGCTGAAAACCTACTCCTTTCCGGGTAATGTTCGTGAATTAAAAAATATAATTGAAAATGGAGTGGTCCTCAGTGAAGATGCAACCCTGGATAGATACCTTGCAAATATAGGAAAAGGTAACCCTCCCTTGGTTACAAATGTTGATCTTTCGACAGCGTCTGCTGATATGGATTTATCCGCCACCCTTAATGAGGTTGAAAAGCAACTCCTTATTAAGGCCAAACAGCGTTGCAACACGACTCGACAGATGTCCAAGGTTCTCAATATCTGCCAATCAACTGTAGTGAGGAAAATGCAGAAACATGGTTTGTAAGCAAGTATGTGTGTCTGCGGGATAGTTATGCCAGAGGCAAGCTGGTCTTTTGTGCATGGTGAGTTGTTATTATTCCACGTCTCATTCCTATAAAAGGGATGTAAGCCACTAACTGGAGGAACGAAATGCAATTGGAGCCGGACAAAGAAGTAAAAATTGAAGTAACGCAATGCGATTGTGACCTCATGAAAAAAGGGGACTGCCTTTACCTGAAGGGCCCCATGATCGATAAGGATAAATCTGATACTATTTGTGTGACGGCGCTTACCGCGATTTACCCCTGGGTCATGACGGCTCGTTTTGGCGTTGAATCTAAAAATCTGGAATTTGATCAGGGCTGTTATAAGGTCTGGTGTCCAGAAAAATTAGTGGAGTTTAGTATTCGTCCGCTTTAACTGAACAGGTTTGTTGTCGCGGTGGACAGGAAGGTAGTCGTCTTTGTCGTCGTTCTTGATGCGCTGTTGCATCAAGATGTGCTTCCAGGCACAGCTGGTGGGTGGGTGAGTATGGTGGGATCACGGTGAAGTCGCGATAACTCATCCGGTTTCAGTATAAATAATAATCTGTAAGTGCACGTTATCTAAGGTATATTCTCCTGTCGATTACTGCGGCTATTTTATCACTTTTCCGCTGATGCGTTTTGGCATCAGCGGATTGGTCCGTAAAAACAGAGCCATATGTATATTTGATGCGATTTAGCATCGACGGGGACCTTGTGTTCAGGCTGTTCTCTGGCTATCATTGCGTTATTCCTCAGTAAAACATGTTTCTATCTTTTGGTATTGTTCTTGCTTAATAGGAGACAGGACTGCACGTTGTCTCTTATTAATCAATACAGGGGTAGAAAATGACACAGCCACAAACAAATGCATCTTTAAATGAACGTCGAAAGAATGTTATCGCCAAAGGTTTTGGTAGTTCCACCGATAAATACATTGCCCACGCTAAAGGCGCGGTGATTACCGATGTTGAAGGCCAGGATTATCTCGATTTTGCCGGTGGTATTGCAGTGATGAATGTGGGGCATTCCCATCCAAAGGTGGTCAAAGCCCTGAAGGATCAGGCCGAAAAATTTACCCACACCTGCTTTATGGTTGCCCCCTATGAATCACCGGTAACACTTGCAGAAAAGTTGTGTGAAGCAGCTCCTGGGGATTCTAAAAAAGCGGTCATGTTTGTTAGTAGTGGCGCGGAAGCTGTTGAAAATGCGGTAAAAATTGCACGGTATTACACTCAGAAAACAGGGGTGATTGCCTTTGACTGCGCCTTCCATGGTCGTACCTTAATGGGCATGACTCTTTCCTCTAAAATCAAGCCCTACAAACATGGTCTTGGCCCCTTTGCCCCTGAAGTGTACCGCATGCCGTATGCAAACTGTTATCGCTGCCCGTTCGGCAAAGAGCATCCTTCCTGTGATCTTGCCTGTGCAGATTACATGGAGGACTTTTTGATAAACCATGTAGGCGCTGAGCAGACGGCTGCAATTATCATTGAGCCAATTCAGGGAGAAGGTGGTTTTATTGTACCTCCTAAAGAGTATTTTAAGCGTTTGAAGGCTATCTGCGAGAAACACTCCATCCTCATGATTGCCGATGAAATCCAGACCGGAATTGGCCGGACCGGTTATATGTTTGCAATGGAATATTATGGAATTGAGGCGGATATTACCACCGTTGCCAAAAGCCTCGGTGCAGGAATGCCTATAAGTGCCGTCATTGGCAAGAAAGAGATAATGGACTCTGTGCATCCTGGTGGTATTGGTGGGACCTATAGTGCTAACCCGATGGCTTGTGAAGCGGCCCTCGCTGTTTTTGATATCTTTGAAACGGAAGATCTTCTTGCTAAGGCAAAGGTTCTTGGGGAGAAGCTTTATTCAACGTTAAAAGCATTCCAGGAAAAGCACTCATTTATCGGTGACGTGCGCGGTGTTGGGCCGATGATCGCAATGGAATTTGTTTTGGATAAAGAGAAAAAGACACCTGCACCTGACAAGGCTAAGCAACTTGTTGACTTTTGTTTGCAGAGAAATCTTATTATTTTAGCCTGCGGCACCTATGGAAACGTTATCCGGTTACTCATGCCTCTGGTTATCACCGAAGAACAGTTGACCAAAGGTTTGGAAATTATGGGAGATGGGCTGACCGCCATCAGCTGATAGGGCGCTGAAATATGCAGCCTTGTTGGTTTACGGGGTTGGATTCAGGTAACACATTTATGTTCTGGTTTTACGGTATCACGACCTTCATCAGCCGTGTCGTTTACTGGGAGATAAATGTGTTACTCATTTTTAAAGGATTGACGGTGCCGAGTGAAACACCTTATCGAAGGGCGGATTAATCTATTTGCACTATTCATGATCAACGAGGGAACATATGTTTGGACATTATAATCGCATTTTAACAATCAATCTCACAGATAGATCGGTGCTCATTGAACCGGTCACCGATGAGGTTCTTGCCGAATGCTCCGGAGGTAAGGGCTTGGCGACACGTCTGCTGCTTGAGCGAAATACGCCGGGCGTCGATCCTCTTTCGCCGGGGAATCATCTTATCTTTGCCACGGGTTCCTTCTGTGGTGGACGTATGTGGGGTGCCAGTAGATATGGGGTCTATACCAAATCCCCCCTCACCGGTTTTTACGCTGAATCCTATTCTGGTGGTAAGGTTCCTGAGGCCATCGACTCTGCAGGATTTGATGCAATTATTCTGACGGGTAAAGCTGATAAGCCAACTGTTCTTACCATCACCCCCGATGGTGCCGAATTTCACGATGCGGGTGATTTATGGGGGACTGATTCGATTGTGGCGGAAGAAATTGTGGAAAAACGCTATGCCACAGATAATAAGGACTATCGCAAAGCCGGGGCCGTCACCATTGGGCCGGCCGGAGAAAAAATGGTCAGGTTCGCTCTTATCGCCAACGACAAATGGCGGTGTGCAGGCAGAACGGGTGCGGGTGCTGTAATGGGGTCCAAACATGTTAAGGCCATCGTTTTTCAGGGTGACAAAAAACGCCAATACGCCGATCCGGATGCCGTTGCCCTGTTTGCTAAAGAATTTGGCAAAAAAAACAGTCAGGGTCCAGCTGCCAAAGCCTATAAAGCAATGGGCACTACCATGATGGTTTCCCTGATGAATAATGTGGGAGCCTTTCCAACCAAATACTGGAGCCAGGGCTCCTGCGAGCACTGGGAAAAGATAAGTGGGGAACAGTTTCACGCAGACCATGAAATAAAACCCCATGCCTGTGCAAAATGTTTTATGGCCTGTGGTCGCATGGCAAAAATAAAAAAGGGCCGGCATAAAGGACTTCAACTGGAAGGACCGGAGTATGAGACTATCTACTCCTTCGGTGGAATTTGTATGGTCGACGATATGGCTGAAATTGTACACCTCAACGATATCTGCGATAGATTGGGGATGGATACGATCACCGCCGGTAATCTTTGTGGCTTGGCTATTGAGGCTAAACTGCGGGGCAAGATTGATTACGATATTGAGTACGGAAATGTTGACCAGATCGCAAGGCTTCTGCAGATGATATCCGATCGTGATGGTATTGGAGATATTCTTGCCGACGGTATTATTCCAGCTTCAAAGGACTGGGGAGTAGAAGATATTGCAATCCATGTAAAGGGGCTAGAACCCGCTGGATATGACCCTAGGGCGCTTAAAGGGATGGGACTTACCTTTGGTACCTCTCCTAGAGGTGCATGTCACTTGAGGACAACATTTTATAAACCTGAGCTTTCAGGCCTTATTCCGCCGGACCAGACTGAAGACAAGGCTGAAATGCTTATTCAGTATGAGGACCGCCTTAATATTTTTGATACCTTGGTACTCTGTCGCTTTTATCGGGATATGTATACCTGGGATGAGTTAGAGCCAGCTGTGCGGGCTGTTACTGGACTGCCAAGCACCCAGGCTGATCTTGAGAAAATTGCTCGAAATATCATCAATATGACCAGACAATTCAACCTGCAGGAAGGGTTAGTTCCCGAGGACGATAGGTTGCCTAAGCGTATCCATAAAGAGGCTTTGCCTTCAGGAGAGTCTCTCTCCTTCGAGGAAATGGAATATATGTTACAGGACTATTATCGGTTGAGAAACTGGGATGAAGCGGGCGTGCCACTCTAGGATCTAGGCATAAGGTCACCATTCAATAATGGGCCAACGATGTTGTTGTGCTCATTATTTAAGGTTAGCCAGAAGCCAATGTTCTGGCAAGATAATGGTCGTGGGGATAGCCGCAAATTCAGTGGCTGTCTCGGGCCCAAAAACACAAACAAGCACCCTCCGTTTCCGGCAAGGTGCTGTGGCTGATTCGTCGTGCTACGAAGAGTAAGCGTAGGGCCTGTATGGCTCAGGAACTTTCGGGTGGCACCATGGTCACAGGAATTGTACTCTTTTTCAATATGCGTTTTGCGGTACTACCAACGGCTGTTTTAGAGAACATGTTCTTATGCCCCCCAAGTACAATAAGGCCGCATTCATTTTTCTGAGAATGGCTTAGGATTTCTGCCACGATATCACCGTGGCTAATTATTATTTCACGGGATGTGAAATCGGCTGAACCTTTCTGCATATCTTCCTGTTTGCAGAAATCATGTATTGCCTTTCTTACAACTGAGTTTGTGGGAGTCTTGCCGAGCAGGGATTTGTGGGCGGTTAGTTTATGGGAGTCGAGCATTTCTTCCCATTGATGAACACCAACAATGTTTTTTACTCTTACATCCACATGTTCGGACAGTTTTTCAATCACATAGAGCATATATATCGTTGCATCCAGGCGGGTTGCTATATCGATAGTGAAGTCAAAAGCCCGCTGGCAATTTGCTGTTAAGTCTGTTGCAAAGAGAATCGATGTAACCGGTTTTATCATGGTATTTTTACCTTCCATTCAATGTGAAATCCCGAAAAATTCTGGGTAAAAAACTCTTCGTTAATCTAGCTTTACTAGGCACCAACCCGGATAGTTTCGTCTTATTCAGAATAAGTGCCTTTCTGTTTCAGCGGCTTACATACCAACAGTTGAAGGGAGCCACAGGACCAACTGGGGGTAGACAATAATAAGTATCAGGCAGACCGCTTGCAAGCCGATAAAAGGCCAGACAGATCTATAAATATCTCCCATGGTAATGCCTGGAGGAACGACACCTTTCATGTAAAACAGGACAAAGCCGAAAGGTGGTGTGAGATAGGCCATCTGCATATTGACGATAAACAAAATACCGAACCATAGGGGATCGAAGCCAAGCAGGGTTATAAGCGGCACATAAATAGGCACGGTGATCATAATAATAGGCAGATCGTCCATCACCATTCCTAGTAAAAAGAAACTAACCATCATGGCAATGAGAACAGTCCAGCGGTTCAGACCGATGGAATCGATGAGTTCTTTTAACAGTAGAGGCAGTCCTAAGGTATTGACGACAGCTGAAAAGGCGAGGCAGCCTATAATAATCCACAGAACCATACTGGTGAGAAAGGCGGCCTGCTCAGATGCATTAAAGACGACATCCATGGTTTTACTAATGGATCGTTTCCTGAACAACACAATAGCCATAGCAACAACAGCACCGACGGCGGCGGCTTCTGTTGGGGTGGCAAGGCCTGAAAAAATCGTTCCCATGATGGAAAAGATAAGAATGAACGGCATCGTCAGATTTTTAAGCGAGGACCATTTTTCCCCCCAGGTGGCTCTGTCTTCCACGGGAATTGGAGGGGCCAGTTCTGGATTGATAAGGCTTCGTATCAGGATATAAGCAATAAAAAGGAAGGCCAGTAATAAGCCCGGTACAATACCGGCTAAAAACATTTTACCTATGGAGAGGTTGGAAAGAGAGGCATAGACAATCATAGTAACACTGGGGGGGATGAGAAATCCCAGGGCACCACCACCGGAGATACAGCCGATGGCAAGAGAGGTCTTGTAATTTCTTTTCAGCATTGCCGGTAGGGCAATCAGGCCCATTGTAACCGTTGCAGCCCCCACAATACCAACCATGGCTGCAAATATTACACAGATCAGCACAGTACCAATAGCAAGTCCACCCGGTATCGGTCCAAGCCATCTGTAGATCATTTCAAAGATTTCATCGGCTATGCCTGATTTTTCTAGGAGGCAGCCAATAAAGATAAATAAGGGTATGGCCAATAAAATGATACTGGTCATACTTTCAATGATTGATGGTGGTAACATGAGTAGAAAGCGTGGGCCATTTATCAAGTACAGGGCGACGATACCTACACTACCCAAGGTAAAGGCAACTGGTGTTCGTAACACGAAGAGAAAAATGACAGCCACAAACATGAGCAGTACGATTAAAGCGGGATTCATTGGGCACTCCCTTTTTTATATTCCAACATAGTTTTGCCAAAGTCTGCACATATCTGAAGAATAAAAAACACAGCTCCAAGGGGAAGCAGCATTTTTACAGGCCATAAAATAGGGCCAAAAAGGGTGTGGGAATGTTGATTTGTAATAAAGGCATGCCATGCAAATTTATATCCCTGCCAGAACAGGACAGTAAACATAAAGAGGGCGACTATTGAGACTATGATGTCCGCTATAAATTTTATATTTCTGGGGAAATACTGATAGATAATATCAACGGCAACATGACCTTTTCTCAGCAGGACCCAACCACCGGTAAGGGCAACGTAGGCCGCAAAAAGATAGCCGCATAGTTCATGGACCCAGATGGTAGGGCTTTCGAAAAAATATCGTGCAATGACTTCGTAGACCATTAGAAACATGAAAACAAAGATCAAATTGCTGGCTGCCTTGCCGACCATTTTGTTTAAATTTTCTACAAAAGATATTAATTTTTCAATGGTTTGCATTTCTAATCCTAGTATTGACGTAACTCTTCAGCTGCACTCCAACTCCGTCTATTGTGGCCTTTGGTGGTAGCGCTCGTCTGCTCCAAAGTCTTCATTGAACGGATCTGAACCACCGCTGAATAGTTACAGATGGTGGTGGTGCTCTGTAGAAAACAATTTTCCTGTTTTCTGTTACTTAATAATGATTTTGTGGAGATACTTATCCCGGCTTATTCCCACGCTTACCGGGGGGAACCGATAGAGGAGAGTTAGCTGAATAGTTACATGTAGACTCTTTTTGGCTAACACCAGAGCTGTTAGCCAAAAAGAATGGTGGGGATTTTATAGCTCGTAGCCACGGTCTTTCAGGTCTTTTTTAACCAGAGCGATATACTCAGCAGAAAGGGTGTCTTGGGTCAGTTCTTCATCCCACATTTTGATGGAGGTCTTGGTCCATCGCTGCATCACATCGTCGGGCAATTTGATGAATTGAGCACCGGATGCGGTCATTTTATTCATAACCTCTTTGTTTTCTTCATTAAAGGCTTTAACCATATTCATGGCAGAGTCTTTAAGCGCTGTTTCGAAGATTAGTCTGAGATCCGCAGGGAGTTCATTGACCCTGTCCATATTGGCGATAACTTCACAGTTTTGGGCGCCTGAGATGTAGGGAACTGTCTGGTATTTGGCAACCTCATAGGTTTTGCCAAGGTAGCTTTCTGTGTGATTACCGCTGATTTCGGCATCAATGGTTCCACGGGAAAGGGCTACATAGATTTCAGAAAATGGAATGAAAACGGTGGGAATGTTTAGCTTTCTCAACGTTTTGGCGATGGTTCCCGAGGCTCTAACCTTCATTTTCTTCAAATCTTCCCAGCAGGTGATGGGTTTTTTGGAAACGATGGTATACCCATCCATGACAAGGGGGGCACCATAGAACACATTTTGAGTCGCATAAATATCGTGGAAGAAGGTATTAACATCATCCTTATAGATAAAATCTATAATTTCATCGACTCCTCTAGGGTCTCCTGGCAATGCAAAAGCTGTGGCTGCGGCGGGGAGGATGCCACTGTGGTAACAGGAACAGGTTGTTCCCATGTCGATGGAACCCATGCTGACTGATTCAAAAATAGAGGGTCCTTTTACCAGGGCACCTGAGGGGAGCACCATAATCTTGATTCGCCCATTGCTCTTTTTCTTCACATCAGCAGCAAATTTATTCATGGCAAGAGTTGCAGGGTGATTAAGAGAAAACATGTTTTGCATCGTAAACTTATAGGTTTTTTCGGCATGGGCTGTGGTCAACATCATTGAAAAAACTAAGACCATTGCAAAACTCAACGATAACCTTTTCTTGCTTGTCAACATTACGTCCTCCTCTAAGTGTTTGTGTTAGCTGCTGTTGTTGCGATTGTTGTCTCTGCAAGGTCAGCCAGCTTCGTTTTCCATTACCACTCCGTACATTCACCTTTATGCCAGTGATGCAAGGTCTCAAGACAAGATTTACCTGAGTCTCCCTAGCTTGGAATAGATTTTAAATCTCCTTTTTCTGCTTGAACAGTTGAAATGAAAGCCTGTTGAGCTTCAAAGCGTATAAGAGCGATTTAGAGGATTAACCCCTGGGGATCGCATTTCTCTCGAAGTATCCTGATTTCATTGTTGGTGGGTGGTTGTAATTCTTTGGCCTTAGAGATATCTACTGCAAATTCCATGTTCTCAAGAATCTTTTCGGGGGTGATTCCTGGATAGTAGTAGTCTAGAACCATTCTTTTACTAGTCTCGTCAAATCCCATGATTGCCATGTTGGTGATCACCTTTGAAGGACCCTTGCCGGTAAGTCCTGCCCGTTCACGTCCTCCGGCACCGTCAAGCCACCCAGGGCTTGTTAGGTAGTCAACTTTGTTGACAAATTTACGTTTTTCATGCTGCATGAAAATGAGGCTGTGATCAACAAAGGATGCCACATCACAGGCACCACCACTGCCAGAAAAACGCACTTTTGGCTCATGGTAATCTCCGATAACCGTCGAGTTGAGGTTGCCGAAGCAATCTATCTGGGCAGCGCCCATGATACCTACCACTTGTTTTCCTGTTTTTCTGTTTTGCATATAGGCAAAGGCATCGGTAAGTGCGCCGTTCACTGCGGTATAGTACATGACTCTGGGGTCGGCGACGGCGAGGGGAAGCTCTTCAAGGAGTGAGTCGATGGCACCTGTTTCAAAAAAAATGGTACTGTTTGGGGCATGGATATGTTTTGCAGCCATGGCCGCTACCATGGAGATGCCCGTACCACAAAAAGTTATTGCCCCGTCAGGAATTTCTCTGGCTGCGGCAATGGTCATGAGTTCTCGTAAGGTGTAATCAGCCACTGCAGTCACTCTCCTTTCTTTTATGCAAAGCGTTGTCCAGCGTTTATGGTAACTACTCGGGTGGTTCGCCGGTATGGGCTACGCCCGGTTGGTAGGGAAATCAGCCGGGATATGTATCTGCACTTCAGCAAAATGGGGTATTAGAAAATGGCAATAATGATTTTTAAGCGAACTCAACCCGCGCCTGTAACTGTAGTATCACTTTTCACAAGCTGTTAATTTGGGCTTATTTAACAATACGAGTGCTGCCTACGAAGCTTACAATGGTCGTAGTCGGTGCGCTGCTGAGTTGTTAGTGTTTATTTTCTGTCAAGATTAATGGCATATCCGGTTCGTGGATCTGCCTTGATGTTTTGCAAACGTTTGCCACCTATTAGATCAAGAAATTCCTGGTGGTTTTTTGTGCCGTGGATGAATTTATCCAGATAGTTCTGGTAGAGGGTGTCATCGGAGGCGAATATTTTATAGTCGTTGAAAAATATAGGATCGTAGTCGTAGTTGTTATAGCAGGCGGTGGGGTAGGCTCCCCATGGCAGGTGGACGACTGCATCGACACAGAAGTGGGGAATTTGGTTAGTGTCAGGTTTACTTTTCATTTCATCTGAACTGACAAGCTCTTCGCAGGTGACAATCAGGTGTTTGGCTGCCTTGGCCTGCTCAACATCTGCCATGGTTAAGCCTTGAATTCTTGCCGTGCCATGTTCGTCTGCCTGTTGGACATGGATGATAGTTACATCAGGGTTTATAGCAGGCACAAAAACCAGTGCTTTGGTGTCAGTCCAACCCTTAAAAGGATTTTCACCGACAATGAGTTTCTCATCTGGGATTCGTGGGTCTTCCTGGCGGATCTTCTTAGAAAAGCCCCATTTGTTGATGATGTCAGTTCCTAACGAAGAACGGGTGGGAAGAAAAGGTATTCCCATGGCCCCGGCTTGAAACCTTAGTGTCATTTGATAGTTAGAGTAGTCTTCGACAAGAATACTGCGATTTTGTACGGCGCGTTTAAATCTGATACAAGTGGGAGCAAATCGGCCGTTTCCGGCGTAGGCAATTTCAATCTTTTCCACACATCCGGCTCCAACGAGTTCATCTACGCCCTGGCCGTTGGAGTGGGCATACAGGTGTATCTTTTTACGGCCCTGACGGATGATTTCATAAACAGCCCCCATGGGGTTTCTGTTCACTGTAAATCCGCCGATGGAGAGATGGCAGCCGTCGGTGACAAAAGTTTCGATGGCGGAAGAGAGAGCCATCAATTTTTCAGACTTAACTGTCATTGGCTTTCCTAAAGGTGATGGGTGTTGGTGTGTCAATAACCCCTAACCCCGGTAAACGAGGAGGAGGTTGGGGCAAGAGCCTTCCGCAGATTGTTTTTTTACGAAAGGAAATTTGCAGCAAAACCGAATGACATAAGAGCCTCGGGAAAAATTCTCTGCCACAAAACTGAAGATAATAATTTATAAGCTATAGTAGCTTGTTCCTGAGAAGAACTATAAATAATTGAGCCAACAGTAGCTATATATTCACAATGATGCAACTCATATCTTCAATATAGCGGTATATACGTTAAAAATGCACAATTCACAACCGTAAGTACCGCTGTGCGGAATTGATTTAAAAGGGGTATGGTTTGCTAGAATATGTAAATGGAGGTGCTAGAGGGGGGGGATTGGCGCTTACAGGGCAGAAGAACGCCCGGCGACCGAGGGCTACTGAAAAAGGTCCCTCGGTGATTTGAACAATTGAAAATTAACGTCCAGATTTGAATTTCAGGGCCGTTTTGACGTTGGCGACTAGGTTGAGCAAGCGGGGGCCTATATCGTTTTCAAATACCTCAGGGCTGAGTTGAAAAGCGGCACCACTGCAACTAAAAACCATGATGCCTGATTCGCAGTCTTCGGGGACTAAGGGCACGGCAAGGGCATGGGTCTCAGGTCGCCAGTCTCCGAGGGAAAGGCAGTAGCCTTTCTCGCTGAAATCGCTTACTGCCTTATCTATTCCTACCTTGGTTTGGGGCCAACTTGATTCATCGCTTATCCGGATTTGTTCCATTAACTCGAGTCTCTTTTCTTCGGCAACCGCGGCTAAGAACGCCCTGCCCATAGAGGTGTTGCTGATCGATATTTCGGAACCAACATTGAGCTGGACGGCATATGTTGAGGCATTACGGTAGGTGTCGATATAGACCATATTGAGGTGATCCCGGACACCAAAATTGACCGATGCCTGGGTGTGCTCCGCCAATGCCTGCATGAGAGGGCGCGCGATTCTGCGTACGTCCATTTGGGCAAGGCTCGCATAACCTAGTCTGAGAATAGCTGTGGTGAGGCGATACTTATTGTGCTCTGCTACATATTCTAGATAGCCCTTCTCGGTGAGCGTGTAGCTAAGTCTTGATACGGTGGATTTGGGTAGACCGGTGCGCTCAGCTATCTGGTTGTTGCCTAAAAACATGTCTCCGACGCCAAAGCATTTGAGAACATCAAGGCCTCGGGCGAGGGCAGTGACGAATTTTCGATCCTTGGGGTCGTTGGCAGCCATATTTTCTGTTTTTCCTTTTTATGTTTTGCGAGTCGAATGTCTTGGGATTTGCAGGTGGTATTGCAATATCGGTTTGACCTCCCTCTTCTCGCTCTGTGCCATTATATACATATCACTGCGACAGTTACCAGACGATTCGGCAATGAGTGCTGCTTTTATCACAAAAGGACTGTTTCTTTCGTTGTTTGGGTCTATGTGTTTCGCTGTGCAAAATGGAGCTACCGCAGCAGCATGTGGCGGATAGGCGATCCTGTAGGTCTGGATTTGTCGGTGCCGGCAGCAACAGTCTACTGATAAGGGTGTATTTCTTATCCGTGTTAGACTGCTGCTTTGTAGTCCTTACATCGCTAGGATCTTGTCTGTTAAAATAGGTACGAACTGTTTCAGATCGGCGATGAGCAAAACGTCGGCGACTTCGCCTATCGGAGCATCTTTGTCGGTGTTTATGGCCACGATAAACTCGGATTTCTTCATTCCTGCCAGATGCTGAATTGCACCTGAAATGCCACAGGCCACGTATAATTTTGGTGAGACTGTTTGGCCGGTGGTGCCAACCTGGCGGTTATGTTCAGCCCATTCAGAGTCGACGACAGGGCGACTGGCGCCATATTCACCTTTTAGTGCCTTGGCCAGGCCTTCAATAATTGCAATATTTTCAGGCTTACCAATGCCGCGGCCTGCACTGACAATGACCTGGGCCTTACTCAAGTCAACGCCACCTATGTCTGCCTGCTGGTAGCCCGAAAATTCAATTTTTCCGGTGGCTGTGGTGCTGATTGCTTCAACGGTTGGAGTTGTCGTTGGTTCCTCTGCCAGGCTGAAAGCGCCGGCCTGGAGAGTGAGGATGGTGACGGCTGTTTTGGGGGCGACGGTCCTGCGTAATTTTGCGTTGCAGACGGGTGCTATGGGCTTGCCGTCAACAAAATCCACCACCTCTGATATCTGGGCGGCCTTCAAGGCAAAGGCGATCCTTGGGGCGAGATCCCAGCCGTAGGAAGAATGGCTGAAAATAACCATATCCGGTTTAACTGTGTCTATTGTGTCCAGTAATAATTGTTTGTGTATCTCAGGGTTATATTCACCATAGGTGCTACTGTCTGCGAGGTAGAGTGTGCCCGCAAACTTTGGCAGCTCTTCTTGTGTTCCGACGAGAAAAAGAGCACTCTCAGCGTCTGCCTTGGCGGCAAAGCCCAGCAGATCGTTTATGTTGGCCTGCAACCTTCCTTCTCTACATTCCGCTACAAGTAGTATTTTCATAGGATGTTCCTTACGCCAGAACGGCGGTTTTTTCTTTTAGAATAGCAATTAACTGGTCGGCCAGCTCTGCAGAATCTCCTTCGAGAACAACTCCACCACCTTTTTTCTCAGGGAAGTAGAGGGATAACGTCTCTTGGAGGACTGCAACACCCAAGAGGTCAGCGACAGGTGTTACGACGAGTTCCTTCTTCTTGGCCTTCATGATATTGGGGAGGGTTGGGTAACGGGGAGTGTTGAGTCCAAGCTGACAGGTTACTAGTGCTGGAAGAGGGGCCTTAACCATTGCCTTCACACCACCCTCAAGCTCTCTTTGAACGGTTATCTGGCCAGCATCAAAGGCAAAGCTGACGATGGTGGTGATACTGGGGATCCCAAGCATTTCTGCGGTAAGTACCCCCACCTGAGCGCTACCCCTGTCCTGTGATTGCATGCCGGTGAAGATCATGTCAAAGGATTTTTGTTCAGCAAATTTTGCGATAATTGAGGCTATAGCAAAGGGATCTTTATCAAAAGACTCAGCATCTGTAACATGGATACCTCGGTCGCATCCCATGGCAAGTGCCTTCTTCATGGTCTCTTTTACTCGGTCTGGGCCAATGCAAAGTACGGTAAGGTCAGCACCGGTTTGTTCCTTTAGTTGAACCGCCTGCTCCACCGCGTATTCGTCATATTCGTTCATGCGCCATGCCAGATCAGAACTGTCATACCAGCAGCCTTCAGCGTTCACCTTGAATTTTGACTCCATGTCAGGAACCTGTTTGATACAAACCAATATATTCATGGTCTTTCTCCAGTATTTTGTTTGTTGAATTACACTTTTTAGAGAGGATCTGCATAATATCAAGGGGCTAGGTTGTTCTTCATTTCGCTCTGTAAAGAGAGTCAGGCAGAAAGGGCGGTTGGGACATAGTCTATCGGCTTGGGTTGTTTCCGGCCCCTGCACCCGTTTGATATTGAAGCGGTGGCAACGATTTTCGTGGGCGAAGGTCCTCCTAGGCCCAGCAGCGCAGCACAATGGTTGAGACGCCTCTCCCCCGCTGGAAAGGGGTCAGACTACGGCTGTAATCAGCCCCTGCGGGTTGGTGTGGCTGTTGTCTTTTTTAATGTTTTTGACGGCAAGCGTCCGCTGAAAGAGTGTGTTGGTCATCTGCCATCAACCATCTCTCATCGAGGCTATTCTTTATTTTTTTCTGGGATCTGAACCATTACTGCAGATCCTTCGGCACAAAGTTTACCGAGGGCAGAAAGTGTCAGCTCTACCACAACCTTTCGGCCTTTAATTTCCGTGATCTTTCCCCGGATATCAAGCGGAGTATTTATTGGGGTGGGGGCGCGGAAATCTACCTTCAATGATGCGGTTACAAATCGGCCAAGAGGTTTGTTTTCTGCCCGGGCTTTAGCCGCCGCAGCGGTTGCGGCCCCATGACAATCAAGTAGGGAGGCTATCATTCCGCCATAGAGAAAACCGGGAAAGCCACCGGAATATTTAGCGTCCGGTGTGAATTGACAGATTGTTTCATCGCCATCCCAATAGCTTTTGATCTGTAGGCCTCCATCGTTGAGTCTTCCGCAGCCGTAGCAGTGTGCGAACTCGTCTGGATATTGATCTTGAAAGGCTTGTGTTGTCATCGTATTCTCCTATTTAAATATATTTGATACACATCTGTAAGGTACTCCAGCGCAACGTTCTAGGCTTATCTGCTGACGACCATAGCCATTCCCATGCCGCCACCTATACACATACTGATAAGCCCGGTAGCATAGCCTTTTCTCTCCATCTGATACATGCCTGTAACCAGCTGTCTAGCGCCGGTACAACCGACGGGGTGTCCCATGGAGATACCGCTGCCAAGCTCATTGGGTTTTTCGATATCGATACCAAGCTCTAGCATGCAGCCAATGGCCTGGGCGGCAAAGGCTTCGTTCAGCTCGATCAAATCAATATCAGCAATATTCATCTTGGTCTGCTTGAGTACCTTGTGGATTGCGGGAACTGGTCCCATACCCATGTATGCTGGATCGAGTCCACCTGCGGCAAAGCCGTCGATTGTCAGGATGGGTGTGAGTTCTAGTTCCTTGGCTTTTGCCTCGCTCATCATTACCACTGCTGCTGCACCGTCGTTGACACCGGAGGCATTCCCTGCGGTGACGGACCCAGCTGGATCGAAGACCGGTCGCAACCTAGCCATTTTCTCCATGTTGGTTGCCATCGGTCGTTCATCGGTGGTAAAGAGAATTTCTTCCCTGCGGGATTTTACCTTAACGGGAACAATTTCCGAGGCAAAGAGCCCATCGTCTCTGCCGCAGCAGGCCCGGGCGTGGCTCATTACGCTGAGCTTATCCTGGTCTTCGCGGCTGATTGCATACAACTTAGCGATGTTTTCGGCCGTTATTCCCATGTGATAGCCATAAAAGATCTCGTAGAGAGCATCAAAGACCATCAGATCGGTGACCTCACCCGAACCTGTCAGCTCCATACGGTGTCCCCAGCGCGCCTTGGGCAGGGCCATAGGAGCCATACTCATGTTTTCCTGGCCCCCTGCCACTATTATTTCAGCCTGACCTGAGATGATAGCCTGGGCACCGAGGGCAATGGCTTTGAGGCCGGAACCACAGATTTTATTGACAGTGTAGGCAGGCGTCTCCTTGGGGATTCCGGCTTTAATCATAGCTTGACGGGCAGGATTTTGTCCCTGTCCTGCCTGGAGGACATTACCCATGATAACTTCATCAATATCCACGGGTATAGTTTGCATGTCCCAGGACTCTTGGTCCTCTTCCAGTGGTATACGACCCTGGTCTTGGAGTTTGTCCGGGGTATAGCACATTATGGCGTCGCTTGTCGCCGGACGAAGACCAATTTTTTGTAGAGATTCATGCAGTACCGTTGCGCCGAGGTGTACCGCTGAGACGTTCTTTAATGCTCCTCCGAAACTGCCCACAGCTGTTCTACAGCCACTTACAATCACAGCTTTATTCATTTTGTCAGCTCCTTATAACTCCATAATTTTAAGGTCTGCGGTTTTATCCTTTGATAGTACGAGGAAGGAGCATTTGATGGATCGGGGTGATTGATCTTGGATTCTGGTAGTTTGCACCAACAAAGGCCTGAATATATTTACGGAGGTTGGGCAGCTCTACAATTTCATCAACCAGCCCATTCATTGCACAAAAAGCCGGACGGGATTTTTCCTGATAATCTTTGATCATCTGGTTCATCTTGTCCAATACCGGTTCAAGGTCGTGGCCCGCCGCATCTTCTTTTACCAGACGTCTGGCATATGAGGCAGCGGCCGCGGTCTCGCCGTGCATGACATAGATTTCGGTCATTGGCGTACCAAGGGTGAAGGCGTTGTTGTTGTTCGCCTGTGGTCCACACATAATGTAGTGGGCGGCGGCGGATCCTTTACGCAGGATAATGCACATCATAGACAGTTCGGTCTGCTCAATTGAGTAGACTAAAGACTGGCCAAGAGAAAGGAGTTCCGCTTCCTCGGCCAGGTCGCCAACATCGATGCCAGTGGTGTCCTGTAGCCAGATAATTGGCAGATTGTCCCGTCCACAGAGGGTGACGAATTCGGCTTGTTTGATAAGCCCTTCCCGGTAATGTTTACCACCGACTGCAAAATAGGCTCCGTCGGCATATTTTGGGTAATCGGGAAAGAAGCCCTGGTTGTTACCGATGAAGGCAACCGGGAAGCCGTCAACCTTGGCAAGTCCGGCGAATACCTCGGGGCCATAGTCGGGCCGATATTCCATAAATTCGCTATTGTCGGTGAGGCGGGCAAGAATCTCTTTGGCGTCATACTGACGTTTTTGGTTGATTGGCAGGATCTTGTTCAGATCATCGGCTGCAAACTTTGGCGGTGCGGGCGCTGCAACACGAAACATTGTGGGGTCGTAGGCCGGCATCATTTTCATATAATCTTTGATACCATCAAGCACACCACGTTCGGTATCGTGCACCTCCCTGAAGTATGCGGTATGGTCAAAATGGGTTTCAACCCTGCCAGGACTCTTGGATTTGAAGTTTTTTGTTGCCTTAATCAAGGCGTGTGCTGCCTCAATATCGAAATGTCCTTTAGGATTCATGCCGCCGACAATACCAGCACCTCCCACGGCAATGTTGGCATTTTCATGGGCAAGTAAGATGGTTGGACTGATTCCCTGGTACCCACCCCCTGCAGGGTTGGTGCCATAGATGGCATTGAGGATAGGTACGCCCAGATGATTGAGTTCTGCATGGCGGAAAAAGGGAGTGCCGCTTGAACGCCGACCGGCGTAGACTGTCTCTTGTTCCATGAGTTTTACGCCGCTGCAGTTCGTGAGCCAGACTAAAGGCACATTCAAGCGTTTTGCCATATCCGTGACCATAAGGATATTCTCGGATTGACCCGATATCCAGGCACCGGCCATCACCTTGTTGTCAAAGCCAATGATAATGGCCCACTTACCGCATATTTTGCCAATTCCGTTGACCACACCTGTACACCCTTCCTCGTTATCCCGTGGGTTGTAGAGTGTATGCAGAGGGGACCATGTACCTTCGTCAACGAGGTAGTCTAAGCGATCATAGATGGTCATTGACCCGCGATCATGGATCTTTTTTGCAGGGATGCCAGCGTTTTTGACCCGCTCCACCTCTTTGGCAATAATTTGTTCCTGCTCTTCGATTAACTCAATATTTTCAAGTGTTCGTTGAACATCAGCATCGGTGAGGGCTGTGCCAATATCCGCCATTTTTTCAAAATATGGACGCAATGGCGTTTGTTTGCGTGACATAAAGAGCTCCTTTTTTCGTTCAAAATTTGCCTAAATTATGCATTCTAATCTTGCAGCCTTTAGGTTGTCATAAAATAGTGAGTGTCGAGTCGCAGGACCAGTGGTCTTAGCGGTTTTGAGTATCGCCCATGGAGATGCCTGCGATGATGATTTTCTGAATATTACTGGTGCCCTCGACGACTCGTAGAGACTGGGCGTCGCGTAGGAACCTTTCAGCAGGGAACTCCGTCGAGAAGCCGTAGCTGCCGAAGATCTTCATCGTGTCGCTGGTGGCATGTACCGCCGCTTCAGAGGCGAATAATTTGGCGATCGAGGTTTGGTGCTGGTTGGGCATTCCCTGGTCCTTCAACCAGGCAGCTTGATAGACGAGCAATTTGGCGGCCTCATGTTCAGCTACCATATCTGCGATCTGGGACTGGACCATCTGGTAAGAGCCTATCTTTTTACCGAACTGAGTGCGTTCGTTAGCATAACCGATTGCAGCCTCCACAGCCCCGCCGCCGATACCCAGCGCTCCAGCGGCACAACTGATTCTGGTGTTGTTAAGTTGCCACATACAAATCTGGAAACCTTGGCCAACCTCACCCAGTATGGAATCCTTAGGAATCTTTGCCTTGGCAAAGGCAATCTCACCGGTGGGGGAGCAGTGCAGGCCAAGTTTAGTCTCTATGGCGGCTGTGGTAATGCCTTCGTTATCTTTCAGATTGACGATAAAGCAGGTCATGCCCTTGTACTTTTTTGTTTTATCGGTGAAGGCGTAGACGAGGCCCCAGTCACCTATATGGGCATTGGAGATCCACATCTTTTGCCCGTTTAATTCCCAGTGATCTCCACGGTCAGTAGCTGTTGTCCCCATTCCAGCCACATCCGATCCTGAGTTTGGTTCGGTAATGGCAAAAAAACCGAATGATTCACCTTTAACCCAGGCTGGGATGTAGGTTTCTTTTTGAACTGTGCTACCAAATTTGTTGACGGTTATCGCAGGTCCAATATTCTGCATGTTGAGGGGCACCCGCCAGGACCCGCTTACCATTGCCAACTGTTCGGCTAGGAGAACCGATTCGAAGAAGCCACAACCGTTTCCACCATACTCTTCAGGAAGTGCGCAGCCAAAGAAGCCAAGATCAGCCATCTTTTTCACCAGTTCCGGGCGAAATGTATGGTTGAGTTCATCTTCCTTAAGGGTGGGGACGATTTCTTTTTGGGCAAAGTCCCTGGCCATATCTTGCATCATTTTCTGTTCGTCAGTTAAACCGAATTGCATATTGATCTCCTTGTTTTGTTGTAAACTTTTCCTCTGCTATCAGTGTTTAATCTGGGCCTCTACATACAGCCGAGCTCTTTTTTGATTTCAGTCTTTATACAAGAGGTCTTGTCTGAGTGAAGATGCAGAATATGTGCCATGTGCATAGTAATGTGTATGTCACTGTAATGAGGATGGATGGCAGTATCTTGAGGTGCAGGGAGGAGGTGGCTGTTTGTAGGGGGGGCGCTACAGTTTGTGCGGAAAAGAGGGCTTTCCCCCCCTAAGAGGCCTAAGTTGCCTGCTTTTTCTTAGATGTAGGGTGAAGCCTACAGTGTAGGGGATATGCTACGGTCGTTGCTGCGCTTGCATTGGGCGGTTCATTTTATTTGGCTGTCGTTGGAAGTCGCCTTGGTTTTATGAATTTTATCGTACAAAGATGTTCTGTGAATACCTAGTAATTTTGCTGCTTTCGTCTTGTTGCCCTGGACGGATTGGAGAACCTCTTCAATCACTCTTTTTTCTGTCTCCTGGAGGATTTGCTTGAGGTTGTAGCCCCCGGGATAATCGATGATTCTGTTAGTTGTCTCGGTGCAGTCTCGGATCTGCTCGGGCAGATCTTCTGGACTGATCTTCTCACCCTTGGCGATTATGCTGGCCTTTTCCATGACATTTCTCAGCTCTCTGACATTCCCCGGCCAGAAATAGTGTTGTAGTAGATCCATTGCCTCTTCAGAGATGGCCGAAGGACCCCAGGTAATTTCGGTTTTAAGTTGGGCGAGGAGATGTCTTGCAATCAGAGGAATGTCCTGGGGCATCTGCCGTAGACTTGGTGCTTGAATGTTAAAAACATTAATTCTGAAATAGAGGTCGCTTCTGAATTTACCTTCTGTGATCAGCGCACTAAGGTCACGATTTGTAGATGCTATCAGGCGGAAATCTACGGGTATCGTGTTCGTTCCACCAAGTCGATCCACAGATCGCTCTTGCAGAACCCTAAGCAGTTTGCCCTGCATCGCGAGTGGTAATTCGCCGATTTCATCGAGTAAAATAGTACCTCCATGGGCCATTTCGAATTTTCCTGGCTTTCCCTTGCTGCTGGCACCTGTAAACGCCCCTGGCTCATAGCCAAAAAGCTCGCTTTCAAAAAGCTCAAGAGGAATGGAGGCACAGTTGACTTTAATAAAAGGTTTATTAGCCCTGTGACTCGACTGATGGATAAAATAGGCTATAATTTCTTTTCCAGTACCGGATTCGCCGGTAACCAAAATGGTTGCAGTTGTTTTTGCAGCCAGCGTCGCTTTCTCTTTGACGTCTTGAAGAGGGGCAGACTCACCGATGAGAGGATTGGCCCCTTTGAGTTCATGTATCTGACTTTGGAAGTATTGTACTTGTCCGTCGAGGAGGTCGACTTTTCGCTGTAAGTCATAGAGTCGGGTAACCTCGTTCAACATACCTTTGCCCACCGCCCCGATCACCTGTCCTGCTCGATTTTTGAGTGGAATTCTGGAGATGAGTTGTCGGCGTCCACCAATGTATAGCATGTCTCCTATTCTCGCCTTACCGTCCTTTAGAATCTCGTGTAGGCGGGTATCTGTTACAACCTCAGTGATGTGTTTACCAACGGCTTCTTCACTGTTTATGCCAAGGAGTTTATCACTGTAACGACTCATAAATGTGATGACACCATCCTTACCAATCACCATGGGGCATTCGTAAGGATTATCGATAAGGGCATAGATGAGTTCGTCATCAAGGTCGCTTAACTTAGATCTGCTGGTGTCTTTATCGTTCATTTCTGGTTCCTGCGGATGTGAAGTTATCACTCTGTTCCTATTGACAAAATTAGGGGTTCAGCTCGTCCGGAATACAGGTGCTGATGGCTGAGTTGATCATGGCAGACTTACTTTTTTTACCCGGAAGGTGGTCAGGAGAATACCACCGAAGATAAGCGCTATTGCCTGGATGTGATTTGAGGTGAGCTTTTCTCCAAGAAAGCTTACGGCAAGGATGGTACTAAAAACAGGCATGAGATGGATAAATGGGCCGGCGATATTGGGCCCGAGTGTTGTTACCGCGCGGTTCCAAAAAATAAAAGCGAGCACCGAGGCAAAGAGGGCGACATAGCCAATGGTAATAAAGGTCTGGGGGGAGAGGATCATAGTCCTACCCATGGACATCTCCACGATGTAGCAAGGTGTAAGGATCGCCAGGCCAACGATCACAATGCCAGTTTGGTAGGCGAATGGATGCAGTTCTTTAGGGTATTTTTTTAGATTTACAGAGTAGAGGGCCCAAAGAATGGCTGCAATGAAAATGAGGATATCTCCCCTGTTATACTGAAGGTGTAGCAGGGTTGCAAACTTTCCCTGGGAGATGATGAGCAGTACGCCGCTAAAGGAAAGGCAAACCCCAAGAAACTGTCTGAAACTGATTCTGTCATTGTCCTTTAGCCAGGAAATCACCACAATGATGACAGGAATGCAGGAGTTAATGAGAACTGCGTTGATAGCAGTGGTGGTCTGGAGCGCGATATAAATGAGGCTGTTGAATCCGGCAACGCCTAGAATTCCCTGGATGATAATAAACTTTCTATGTTGTATCACCAGTTGACGCTGGTTAAGAAGAGGCCGAAGTCCAAAACAGCAGAGGATAAGAAGAGCAATAGCCCAACGCCAGAAAGACAGAGATATGGGGGGGATTGCTGCATGCATGCCACGGCTGATTACAAAATTACCGGACCAGAACAGGGTTGTAAGTATGAGAAGGATGTAGGGCATCAGTCGTTTTAATTTGAACCTAAAGTATGCAATGTAAAGTTTATATGTTTGTTGTTGTCCCGGTGACCCACCCTGGTCTCATCTATCTTGATATCGGACCTTGGCGGCGGACAACTACCGCTACATGTCCGCTGCTAAGTAATGCAGGCAGGGGATCATTGCAAAATTCAGGTTGACTATGGGGGGGCTTGTGTACTCGCTATTGTTCCGCCTCATCGGCTGCAGGGGCTTCATTTTTCGGGCGAATGGATCGGACCTTTGGCAGATAGTCACTGAAGGTGTCTCCGTATATCTCCCAGATAGTGATGAAAAGAGCGGCAACAATGGGCCCTATGATTATGCCCAGAAGGCCAAACATAGAGAGGCCGCCCAGGGTGCCAAACAGGACAAAGAGATCGTGCATTTCGGTGTCTTTACCCACGAGTCTTGGGCGAACAATGTTATCTAGATTACCGGCAATAGCCCCACAGAGAATGGCGAGGATAACAGCTCCTGAAAAGTTGCCGAGAAGGGCAAGAATACAGAGGGCCGGGAACCAGATTATAGCAGTTCCAAAGGCCGGTACGATGGACATGACAGCCATTAATGAGCCCCAGAATACAGGGCCTTCAATGCCTGCGAAAGCAAAGGCTATGCCACAAATGGATCCTTGCATCAGGCCGATAATCAGAGTGCCTTTAAGGGTCGCTTTGGTGACTGAGGTGAATCTGTTGAGAAGTCGTATTTCATTATGATCGTCCAGGGGCAGGAAGTAGAGGATCTTTTTTAAAAGAACGTCTCCCATGGTAAGAAAATAGAACATTACATACAGCATTATAATCGATGAAAAAATAGCATCAATTGTAAGCTTGGTGAAGCCGGAAAGTGAGTCAATTAAGAAAGAAGATAAGGTGCCGACCAATTCGCCCGCTTTCTGGATAATGATATCGCGGTAGGGAAGAATGTCCTGGTAATATGGAAGTCTTTCCAGATAGGCACTGGCAATAGTTGGTTCGTGGATGAATGTTTGTACCCAGGGTGTCACCGATTGACCGATGGCAATGGCCTGGGAGATAACAAGGGTAATGAGAATGGATAGCGGCGTCAGGACCAGAGCAATAATTGCAAGAACAGTGATGATAGATGCAAGATTATCCCTGCCGTTCATGGCATCGCTGAGTTTGGTGTGTAATGGCTTTACTGTTGCTGAAAACAAGCCCGCCATAAAAATGGCCATCAAAAACTGATGGATCATAGTCAAAAATACACCAGAGATGAGAACAACCAGGGTTACCAGTGTTATATTACTAAAATTTCCTTTTATCATGGTCACCCGAGGTCTCATGTTTTTGATTGTAGACTGCTGTTAATTCATTTTTTCAGCTGGATCTTCTAGCCCTGCTGTGCCTTCTTTTACCGTATCTGCGTTTTCTTTGGTAGTTCCCTCTTGGCACGCTTCTTCTTCGGCTATGTTAGCAAGTTGTGACTCAGCCGCGGCTTCGGGGATTTTTTCAACTTCCTTTAATAAAATGATATGTACCTCTTTGGGGCCATGGGCTCCGTGGACCAGGTGCGCCTCAATATCGGCAGTTTTGGATGGGCCGGAGATAAAAACAAAGCTCTCCCCAGGGTTGATCTCTTCTATCAGTGCGTACGCCTCTTCCAGGTCCGCGACTAGGTCCTCACCTCTGATAAGAGCGATGTGAATTGAAGGCACGAGTGACGTTGACCTTGGGCAACCGGGTGTGGTGAACTGGACGAGAGTTCCGGATTCAGCAATGCTGATACGAGGGACCGTGATACCTATATAGGCTGCGATTGTTTTTTCGGTGATCTCGGGGTCACCCGGAAAGGTTGTGTGTACCGTTACCGATTCGCGGTTAAACCTTTTCCAGAGCTGCATGCCACTAATGTCTGGATGATTGTGTTGAATGATATGTCTGTTATACGAAAATTCCGGTTCTTTGGTTCGAATAATCTCGACGGTGATATCTTCTACTTCCTTTGCTGTTTCCGCCACATGGAGGACGGTCTTAAGGGTGACACAGTTTGCCTTAAATTGGTCAACGAGGAGCGCCTTTTCGTCTTGGCTTCGGTTGGCGATTTTTTCAAGGATCTTGCTCTTATCAGGTTTTGCAAAAAGAGCAGGAAACATGTTTTTTGTTCGTTCTGCACCTTGGGGCAGTTTGAGGGCAGTGCGAATATTATTTAGAAAAGAGAGATCACTAGTCATCGGTTTTTTCCTCCCTTATTTCCTGGGTCTGTTGTTGGGGTTTTGCATATTTTTCGTCCCATATCTCAGCGAATGTCCGTTTGGCGATTGGCGGGAGGTCTCTGCTATCCGTCCAGCCGGCGGCAAGGCCTGTCATCCTTTGGATCATTCTATTTTTACCGATAAATGGTTTTTGCAATAAGCGTACGGTTTTGATCATACGTCTGTATGCAGAACTGTGTGAAATGGCCCTTTGCCATGCCGCGTAGACATAGGATTCTGCGACATTGTGCTGGCGTACATTCCAGTGGTTGTCCCCATAGGCAAGTTTATATCTTAGGGCACTGAGCATCCGGGGGAGGTCATTTCTTACCGGACAGACATCGAGGCAAGCGCCACAGAGCGTCTCTCCTTTGCAGAGATCGGCGTGTTTGTTGATACCGTCGAGTAAGGGGGTGATAACTGCTCCGATGGGGCCTGGGTAGGTTGAGTTGTAGGCATGGCCTCCAATTTTACCGTAGACGGGGCAGATATTAAGGCAGGCGCCGCAGCGAATACAGGCAAGAGACTCGCGAAAGTCAGAGTCTTCGAGAATCTTTGAGCGCCCGTTATCGATGATTACAAGGTGAAATTCCTCTGGTCCGTCAGGGTCGTCTTTGCCCCTCGGTCCACCTGTAAAGCTGACATAGGTTGAGAGCTTTTGCAGGGCGGCTCCCATGGTGAGGAGTTGAATGGTTTCCCGATGCTCATCCATGGTGGCAGTAACCCGCTCCATCCCCATGAGTGCAACATGTACCCTGGGCATGGTGGTGACCATTCGAATGTTGCCTTCATTGGAGACAATACTGATCTGGCCAGTTTCTGCGCAGGCAAGGTTGCAACCGGTGATTCCCATGTCGGCTGTGAGGAGCTCTTGCCGGAGTTCTTTCCGGGCGACCATTGTCAGTTTTTCCGGGTCTGTCGTAGGCTCAATGCCAAGCTTTTCTGTGAACAGTTGGCCGATGTCATTACGGTCCATATGGATACAGGGCGCGATAATGTGGGATGGTCGATCGTCGGCCAATTGGATGATATATTCGCCGAGATCTGTTTCAATGACTTCAATTCCATCAGCCGCAAGGGCTTGGTCAATCTCAATTTCCATGGAGATCATCGATTTACCCTTTACTACCTTTCTCACTTTGTTTTTGCGGGCAACGTCGATGGTATAGTCGATAGCGTCTTGGCCGGATTGGGCGAAATACACTTTACCGCCACGTTTTCTTACATTTTCTGCAAGTTCCGCAAGAACAATGTCAAGATGGGCCAGGGTGCGCATCCGAGATTCTTTTACCCTGTCACGCATGCCCTGGTCCTCCAGCTCTTCCCAGACCTGCATGGCTCCCTTGCCAAAGCGTTCATAGAGGTTGTGAAGGTTCTTTTGCAGGGTGGGGGAGTCGATGGCTTTTTTTGCATCTTGGTTGTAGGTGGATCCTGTCTTTTGGCTCATGACTGACCTCCGGATGTATTGGCAAGGAGTTCTGCGATATGTATCACCTCCACCTTCTCTCCGCGTCTTTTGAGGCGGCCCTGAATATTCATCAGGCAGCTGATGTCACAACCTGTTACCACATCCGCACCTGTAGCAAGGATGTTCTCGATCTTATCGTCCACCATTGCTGTTGAGATATCCGGATAACCCATGGCAAAGGTGCCACCGAAACCGCAACAGGTGTCACTGTTCTTCATCTCGATGAACTCGAGTCCGTTGATGTGGCGGAGGAGGGTGCGTGGCTGGGAGTTGATGTTCAGCCCCCGTGTTAAATGACAGGAATCATGATAGGTGACCGAGCCGTTAAACTCCGCTCCTATGTCAGCTAGGTGTAGCTCGTCGACAAGGTACTGGGTGAACTCGAAAGTTTTTTTGCCAACGGCCTGGGCCCGGGCCAGCATCTCCGGGTCGTCGCTAAAGAGTTCGGGGTAATGATGACGAACCATGTGTACGCAGGAGCCTGATGGACAGACTATGATGTCTTCATTTTCAAATATTTCGATAAATCTCTTAGCAGCAACGGCCGCGTCTCTACGGTAGCCACTGTTAAAGGCGGGCTGGCCGCAACAGGTCTGCTGGGTTGGGTAGTCAAAGGGGATATCTAATCGTTGAAAAATGGCTACCATGGCCTCGGCTGTTTCCGGGAACATAGAGTCAACTAAGCATTGAATGAAAAGGGAAACTTTTTCTCCTGCCATTGGTTCTCCTTAAAATATAACGAATGTTTCCAGTGAGACTCTCCATGAATGGCCATGTCACTCAACTCTTCGCTGTTTTAAAGAAAATGATGCGCGCAACATCAGCTATAGGGCTGTGTTGGTTCTTTAAAATGCCTCGATTTGAGAGAGGGCTTTTCTTCTCGGACAGGCTGTTAGGCGTTGTTGCCCAGTCTTCGCTTATGGAGTGTACACCATACAAGGGAGGGCCGGGGGATTTTTGTAGACCGTCTCTGTAGAAGAGAGTTTGTATCTTCTTTTCTGCAGCAAACAGTACAACTACATTTTATACGACCCGAATGAAGTCACATAATCTTCTAGAAAGGTCAATAGTAATGTTTCTTCTCCGCCTCGAATTTGTAAAACCGCAGATTGCTTGGGTGCTAGGGCGTAGATTTATCTTGTAGGATACGCCTGTTTCCACTGTTCTGTCTGGAGTTTGTTATAATTTGCAAGGGCCTTGTAGAAGGCTCCAACAGCCAGTTCCGCACAGTGAAAGTGATCGTCGGGCAGGGTCTCGAGATAGTCCGCTACATTTTGAGGGGAGAGTTCCCAGCCGTCCTGTAAGGGTCTGCCTTCCATGAGATAAACAACGGTATTACCGCAGGCAACGGTATTGCTGCAGCCATTGACGGTGAAGGTGACCATTTGGATTTGCTTAGCACGGATGGAGAGATACATGTTTATGGTGTCTCCACATTCTCCGGTGCGACTCCCGAAACCGTCGGGATTTTCGAGTTGACCGTAACGATCTGACCGGCGTGCCATCATCTGAAATTTATCTTCCTGTTCTTGCATTGTATTACCGTTATAGCCCCACCACGTAGAGTCGGAGGGGCAGTAGTTGTTGTGTTGTTATCGCTCGGTGAGGGGGACAAAGGAACGGGTTGTTTCGCCGGTGTAGATTTGACGAGGTCTGGAAATACGCTGATTGTGGTCGTGGAGTTCTTTCCAGTTGGCAATCCAGCCGGGCATTCTGCCTATGGCAAACATGACGGTGTACATCTTAAGTGGAATACCAATGGCCCGCAGGAGAATTCCTGAGTAAAAATCTACATTAGGATAGAGATTCCTTGAGATAAAATAGTCATCCTTGAGGATGAATTCTTCAAGTTCAAGGGCAACGTCGAGGAGGTTGTCTTGTATGTTTAAAGCCTTTTGCACCTGATGAACCTGCTCCTTTAAGATGAGGGCGCGGGGGTCAAAGTTTTTATACACCCGGTGACCAAAGCCCATCAGTTTGAAGGGGTCGTTCTTGTCTTTTGCCTTATCGAGGTAATATCTCAATGGCCGGCCTGAATTTTTAATGTCTTCCAACATCATCATGACAGCAGTGTTTGCACCACCATGGAGAGGTCCCCACAGGGCGCACACGCCCGCCGAGATAGAGCTGAAAAGATTGGCTCTGGAGCTGCCAACAACGCGTACTGTTGATGTTGAACAGTTTTGTTCGTGGTCCGCATGTAGAATTAAAAAGAGGTTGAGGGCCCTGTCTACGACTGGAGACACCTCGTACTCTTGATGGGGATCTGAAAACATCATATGGAGGAAGTTGCCACAGTAGGAGAGGTTGGGGTTTGGGTGATTAATTGGTTTTCCTGCTGCCATGCGATAGGCAAACGCCGAAATAGTCCTGACTTTTGAGAGGAGTAAGGATGCCGTTCTGTCAAATTCTTCTCCCGTGGTAGGCACTTCAAGGACCTCGGGGTGGAAACAGGAGACAAGATTGAGCATGGCTGAGAGGATCGCCATGGGGGGGGCTTCCCTGGGGAAACCAGAGAAGTGGTGTTCGAGGTTGGTGTGGAGTGGGGCATGTTCTTTCAAGCGTGCGGAGAATTTTCTTAATTCTTGGGGGTTGGGAAGCTCTCCGTATAAAATGAGATATGCGGTCTCGGTGAAAGATGCTTTAGCGGCGACCTCTTCTATTGGATAACCCCTGTATTTTAAGATACCCTTGGCGCCATCTACGTAGGTGATTGAGGAGTAGCAGGAGCCGGTATTGCCAAATCCTGGGTCCATGGTGATTATACCGCTTTCCTTGCGCAGGTTTTGGATATCTATACAGGTTTCGTTTTCTGATCCGGTTATAACATCAAATTCATAACTTTTTCCGCCAACATTCAGTGTTGCTTTTTCACTCATAATGACTCCTAGCAGATTTTGTAAGCTATATTGTGGAAGCAATGAATGCACAAATAGCTGATAGTTACAGTTACTTGGGATGAAACATAGCTATAAAATAATAATTATTATTTAGGCTAATGCAACGAACAAATTATTTGAAGTGAAGACGTTTAAAACAGGCAGCGTGGTGTAACGATGTGTGATCGAGTGAGGAAACCCGGAGATATCGTACGCATATCATCCGGGCTAGCCGATAGCTCCCATCAATTCAGGCGGTTCTAAGTACAAGGTTTTGTAACTATTCAGGTAGCTTTTCAGGATCTGCTCAGCCACCACCTGTAATTGTTTATGGGGAGTGTGAACTTTAGTATACTACACTGAAAAAAGAATGTCTTTGTCAACAGCATTTGCCGCAGGGGTTCCCGTGAGGATCATGGTCTGCTGCAGTTCGGTCATGATGCTATCAATATATTTTTCAACACCATCTTGTAGGCCGCCAATGGCTGCTATAGCAAATGGTCGACCAATCATTACAGCATCTGCACCAAGTGCAAGGAGTTTGAGTACATCTCCACCGCTTCTAACACCGCCATCGGCGAGTATCGTTATTTTGCCCTTAACTGTGTCCGCAATATTTTCGAGTACATCGGCGCTACCAGGGGTGTGGTCAAGAACCCTGCCTCCGTGGTTGGAAACGACAATGGCATCGGCACCACTGTTTACCGCAAGTTGTGCGTCATCGGGGGTCATGATGCCTTTAATAACAAATTTCATACCACTTTTTTTGACTATTTCTGTGAGCTTTTCAAGTGGTTTTGGAGAAACGGGTCGGCCCATTTTTCTAAGCGTAATGAGGCCCGCAGCATCAATGTCCATGCCCATGATAGTCGTGCCAGTAGCTTTGGCTTGTTCTAGCTTGGCATAGAGTTCGTCGTCTTCCCACGGCTTGATAAAAGGTATGCCATGGCCAGCTGCATTTTTTATTGCAGCAAATCCGGATTGGTAGATGAAATCAGGTACACCGTCTCCGGTGCAGCCTATGATAGATTTCGCTTTGCAGCCATTGATGATCGCATTGATGTATTCTTCTTCGGTGATTTTGCCGCCCATGTTAAAGGAGATACCCCCAATTGGGGCTGCGATAATGGGAAGTGCCAGTCGTTTGCCAAGGATATTGACGCTGGTGTCGGGGGTGGTGACGTCGTGGATCAGACACATGTTGAATTTATGCTTGGCAAGGGCCTCTATGTTGTTGTGAAAGGATGAACCGCTTCCGAGGCCACCCATTCCAGGCACCTTACCGGCACAGTGCTTGCCGTTGCAATGGGGGCACACCTGGCAGTGTGGTTGCATTAGTTTTCTTGCATTATCTCGAATCTCTTGCATTACTATCTCCTTAAGATAAAAAGGTAACTGTCAATCTGTTAACATTCGGTAGGGTGCTATTCTTAGTATATAATGATGTAACCAAAATAATTGCATACGCGATATGAAAAAATGGATTAACACCGCAAAATTTAGAGGAAAACCTTATCTTTGCGGTGTTATTGGAGGAGCAGTGAGGTTTAGGGGCTGTAACTGCGGGTTTGGTCTGGCGAAAAGACGCTTTTTCCGCAAAGTAGGCCTTCTCCTTGGTAGCTATAATTTGGAATTGTCAGATGCTTGGGTAATAAGTGCTGCGAGATCTTCTTTGGTAAATTCGTAACCGTGTCGACAAAATTCGCAGCGGACTTCGGCCCTGCCTTCTGTTTCCATAAGCTGCTGTAAGTCCTTTCTACCTAATGAGACCAAGGCGCCCTCCATTTTTTCATGGGAGCAGCTACAGGAGTAACTGAGAGGTTTCGAATGGATCTTCTTATGGGGAACATTTTTGAAAAGTAGAGAGAGGATGTCGGCGGGTGATTTACCTGAGCTAAATAGTTCCGAGAGTGGCGGCAAATTGCTGATCTCTTCTTCTATATGGGTAAGTGCCGCCTCGTCTGCAGGTGGTAAGGATTGAATAAGAAATCCGCCAGCTGCGGCAATTGAGCCATCCGCTTTAAGGTGGACTGTGAGACCAAGAGTCGACGGAGTCTGTTCTGATTGGGCGAGGTAATAGGCAATGTCACCGCCAATTTCACTGGTATAAAGAGGAATAGTGCCTGGGTATGTTTGATTGGTACTAATGGTTTTAATCACAGTGAGTAAGCCAGCATGGCCTAGGCCCTCTGCGACATCGAGTTGACCATCTTTTAGGGGCAGGTCTGCATGGGGTTCTTTAACATAGCCCCGGGTCCAGCCATTGTAGCCCGCTTCTGTTATGATTTTCTTTAAGGGACCATTGCCTTCAAATTTGAGAAGGACACTCTGGTCATCTTTGAGGAGGGCAGCTAAAAGCGCATTGCCTGTTAGTGCTCTACCTAAGGCCGCCGCAGCAAGTGGGCCAACGTCATGGCGTCGGCAGGCTTCGGTAACGAGTGCTGTGCTATTACAGGCAACACCAAAAAAATCTCCGGATTTGGAGATAACTCTTTCTATGATATCGGTCATGTTTATTGTGCTTGTTTCGGTAAATGTTAACGTTGTTTGAGTTAAATATATTATTACGACTATTATAGTCGCAAAACTGGTTGGAGCAACCCGCAAATATTGGAAAGAAATATTTAGGTTCACGTATTGGGGAGATCACCCTGGGATAGAGTGATTTCTTCATTGGCTATAAAATCAGGAAAGGGAGGATGTTATGAAGGTTTTTATTATCGCTGTTTTACTATTTACCGCCTGTCCCTTACAGGCAAAAGAGATAGCTGGAGTAATAGTTCAGGAGGTTGTGACGACTGAATCGGGGGCGGATATGGCACTTAATGGTGCTGGGATACGCTCTAAGTTCTTCGTTGATATCTACATTGCCGAACTTTATATGGAACAACCATCAGCGGATGTGGGGGAAATTCTCGCAGCCAGTGGCGGTCGGCGGTTGGTGATGTATTTCCTTTATAAAGAAGTCTCAAAAAAGAAATTAGTTGCTGGCTGGAACGAAGGTTTTTCCGGTAATAGCACGTCGGAAAATGTTGCCGTTTTGCAGCCAAGGATCGATAGTTTTAACGCGATGTTTTCAGAGGTAAAAAGAGGTGAGCGGATTGTTCTCGATTATGTGCCTGGCAAGGGAACTACTGTAACTGTGGCGGGGGTGGAAAAAGGTGTTATCCAGGGAAAAGATTTTAATGATGCACTTTTACGTATTTGGCTGGGACAAAATCCTGTGAATAAAAAACTCAAAAAACAGCTGCTAAGCTACGGGGAATAACCATGTTGCGGGTGAGGAAATATAACAATATCTAAGCGGTCTTAGTGGTGCGTCCTTTTTCTCGTATTCCGAATACTGTATCGGCATAACTAATGGCCACCACTGATCTCAGTGGTGGCCATTAACCCGGCTTTACCCCGTTCCTCTGGGGCTGCTTTTGCTGCTATGTACCTTACGCTGCAAGATGTTTGAGAGGGATATTTTCCTGTTTAATGTTACGTCTTTCAAACAAGTCTTGCACATAGACAAGGTGTCTGTGCATCGCGTCGTAAGCCTTTTGGGGCTCACGGGCTTTAATATGTGCAAAGACCTCTCTATGCTGACTTAAGACTTCTTCGAACGCCAGATCTATCTCCTCCATATGACAGAGATTCTTTTTTATTCCTACAAAGAGGAAGTCATAAAAATTTCGAGTCAGGTGGATAAGAACAGGGTTTTTGGTAGAAAATGTAATGGCCATATGGAAGGCGGTATCTGAAGCGGTGGAAATAGCGCCGTTATCCGCAAGACCCTCTTCCATCTCTCGAAGGCTTTTCGCGATGCCTCGAATATCACTGTCCGTAGCCCTGAGAGCTGCAAGGTGGGCGGCCTTGCACTCAAGACCTATACGAACTTCAAGGAGGTCGAAAAAAGTGGCCTCATCTGTACTCATGCCGGCAGAGAGCGGGTTCCCCTCCCGCTGCTCCGGAGAACTCACAAAGGTCCCCTGACCTTGAACTTGCTTGAGCAGACCAAGGTGAACCAGTTTTTCTATGGCATTTCTCACTGATGTTCTACTCACTTGCATAGAGGTAGCCAGTTCTCGTTCTGGTGGTATCTGCTGGCCTGATTTGAAATCTCCTCTGTATATGAGTTCTCTAATCTGTTCAAATACTTGGCTGGAGATACGTCTTGGTTTGATTGGGCGAATATTCATTGTCTGTGCCTGTTGAGTTGTTGGTTGCTTGATATGTCTAAGCTCTCTCCAAAATTATGTTATTACGAATTTATTAATTTTGTTTTTTCTTCTTATCTATCGCTTCTGCAAGTAATTCTATGGTGTGTACGCAACGAATAGAATCATCGGCTTTGCCAACGGCACCCTTGAGCATGATCATACATCCCGGGCAATCCATGGCCACTGTTTTTACACCGGTTGTTTTGATGGTGTCGACCTTGTCTGCGGTGATTTGCTTTGATATCTGTGGTTGGCCGAGAAAGGAATATGTTCCGCCAAATCCGCAACAGCGATCGGAGTTTTTCATCTCAACTACTTCATGTCCTATGCTATTCAGGAGGGCACGGGGTTCCTTCCATACATCAGAGCCACGTTTGAGGTGACAGGAATCATGGTAGGTGACGGATTCACCTGGGGCGACACAGTCAAGTTTATTAGAGGCTCCGAGAATGTTTTCAAGAAATGCGGATGCATCCATGGTCTTCTCTGCAAGAGCTCTAGCCTTAGCTGCCCATTGTGGATGATCTGCGAGTCGATCTACAAAGTCTCTTTTTACTCCCATTGTGCATGTGGGGCAAATGCAAAGGATGTAGTCAAGATCTTCCTCTGAAAGAGCTTCAACGCTCTGTTTTGCCAAGTCAATGCCTGTAGCTGTATCACCCGAGTAGAGTGCGGGGATACCGCAGCAGCTTTGTCCTTTTGGAAAAACGACTTCTACATTGAGTGAATTGAGGACTTTAATGAGGGCAACGCCAACTTCCGGGTAGACAAAGTCGCCGCCACAGCCGACGAAAAAGCCGACGCGGTAGTCAGGATTAAAGAGTGTTTGGGGAATGTTGTCAAATTGATCTCTAAAAGATTTTGCTGCGATTGCTGGTAGATCACGCCATTCGGTGAAGTCTTTCTCCATAAAATGCAGGGGAAGATGGCGAATTATCCGTTGTTGTCCTGGAACTCTATTTTTGTGGGTGACAGGCAGCTGTAGTTTTGATGCAGCTCTTACCATGGAGTGGAAGAGGCCGCGGTTTTTCATAATTGCCTTAAATGCGACATTCTTAATGACCCCCATGCCGTACTCTTTGGTCACTTCGCTCTTGAGGTGTAAAATAATCTCCTCGAGGTCAATTTTAGAGGGACAGACAGCTACGCAAGATCTGCAGCCAATACAGGCTCTTGTGATGTCTTTTGCCTTGTCTAGGCCTTCGTAAAATGCGGTGAGGATAACGCCGATGGCGGAAATATAAATGGAACCAAAAACATGTCCTCCAACGGTCTGGAATACAGGGCAGACATTGGCGCAGGCACCGCACTGAATACACTTGAGGGCATCCTGGCAGGTTTTTGATTCATATAGAGCTTCTCGGCCACCGTCAATGAGGATAATGTGTTGTTCTTTTTGTTCACCATCGGTGGGGACGCAACCTTTTATCCAGGTGACATAGGAGGTGAGTAGCTGTCCTGTGGCGTTACGCGGTAAAAGACGTGTGATCTTAATGGCGTCTTCCATGTTGCGTACAAGCTTGTGGATGGAGGCGAAAACAACATGTACTTTAGGTAAAGTTGCGCAGAGCCTAGCGTTACCTTCATTTGTTACCAGGCCAATTCCGCCGGTGTTTGCTACGAGAAAGTTTGCTCCGGTGAGGCCAATGTCAGCGTCAAAATACTCTTTTCTGAGACGGGTTCTAGCGTGGTTAACCAAGGTGTTGATTTCTGGGCTAATGGGTTCCCCTGATTCCTTGCTAAAAAGTTCTGCCACTTCTTCCTTGAACATGTGGATGGCTGGCATCACCATGTGGCTTGGGCGTTGTCCGGCAAGCTGGACGATCCATTCCCCAAGATCGGTCTCTGCTGCGCGTATGCCATGGGCCGCCACCGCTTTATTGAAATGCGCCTCTTCTGAAACCATGGATTTTGATTTGGCGATGAGCGTGGCGCCTTTGTCTTTAGCCAGTCGTATAACGTAGTCGTTGGCTTCTTTTGTATCTTTTGCCAGGAACACCGTAGAACCTGCGGCTTCCGCATTTTTAACAAATTCAGCAAGGAGTTGTTTGCGGTTGATACGCACTTCATCCTTCATGTCGGAAAGCTCGTTGCGCATTTCCTCAAAATCGAGGCCCTTGTATGCGTTTTCGCGGGCTATGAGATAGGAATCACCAAAAAGGTGTAAGGCCTTGCTTAGTTTTGGGTTGGCGATGGCTGCATCGACCGTTTTTTTGTAATCGTTAGAGCTAGACATTGATATTCTCCTTTTAGTTTTCCATCAGATCATTGGAAATATTGTTGACTAGAAGAATATGCAATTCTCTAGGGCCATGGCAACCAATGGTGAGCACTCTTTCTACATCCGCAGTACGGCTGGGCCCTGTGATGTAGGCGACAAAGAGAGGGTCACTGCCCTCGTGCATCGTGGTCATGGGAGCTACGGCTGCAAGATTGTCTACTAGGATTTTGGCGGGATCGACAATAATAAAATGGACCTCAGGTAGTGTCGTTGCCAGGCGAATATCTTCATCTGTTGATTCGAGGACAACTGTACCGCTATCAGCCATACAGAAATTACAAAAGGTAACTCCCCCGGCTGGGAAATGTCCCGCTTCACGGAAGTTACCGTCAAAAACATCTACCCCTGCATCCTGGAGGAGAGATCTGAGGCTGTGTCGTCGAGCGAGTGGTGTTTCAGGAACGAGGGTTAGACCTTGGGTGGTGCTACTGATGTAGTTAGCTGCATCCTGCAGGCTGTCAAGTTGTAGTACCACTGCTCCTACCCGTTTGGCAGTAGTGGTAAATTTTTCAAGATACTTCTCGGTCATCGGCTGCTCCTCTCTCTGTAAATACTTTTAAAAATAATTTCATGAGTCCATATTGGATTTCTGGCTGGTTTTTACCCGGCTGATGCGAGTCGTCCGGAACTGGCAAGATGAAAGGCAATGTCATAAAAAATGAGTTGCACTCATTGCAATAAATTCTTCATTCGCAACGCGTCAATTCTAAATGATACAGGTACTTTTAAAAATGACGGGTCTTGCCAATTGAGTTGCTCCTGGAAACCTGAAGATCCCTTTCTAAGACTAGGCAAGCAATTGTCGTGCCTGAGTTGATGTTGTTGTTGATATGTTCTATAAAACAGCATGTTGCGGCTGTGGTTCTCTGTCGTGCTTGAGGTGGCTTTGGGACGTTGTCTGAAAAAAAGGACAACAAAATTCGCTATGTGGGGGATGCCTTGGTTAGGGTGGGGTGCTTCGAATAGGATGGTTTGCGTATGTCTCTGACAATGCGATAAAAGGAGGTTTGGGTGGGTTGTCTGAAAAAAAAGACAACAGGCGACCTGGTCCTTGCTTAAACGTTCGGACAGAGCCTTGCTATGGGCGTAAGGTGTTGAAATAAAGACAGTTTTTTTCTAGTCCTAAAAAAAAGACTAGGTTTTTCTCTGCCCCGGTTCTGTCGGGCCCGCCCTATTGAGAAAGGTTGTATTTTTTGAGCAGAGAGTAGAAGTGGGAGCGTGAAAGACCCGAAATCTGCATAATTTTATTAATGTTGCTGTCACATTGTCTAATCAGCTCACTAAGGTATGTTTTTACAGCCTCATTCTTGAATTCTTTGAATTGTGGCAGGGGTCTGTCGAAGATATCTTCGAAGATTTGTCGACCAATATTCTGCGCAAGAGGAGTGGGGTCCCCCTCTGCGGCGGCCGTCTTTGCAGAATTGTCGTAGCGAGAAATATGTTTTTTTGCCACCTCAATGCGAAGACTTCTCGGCAGGTGCACCGCGTACAGGGTGTTTTCACTCCCTGCGTCGATAACAGATCGCTCAAGTATATTGAAGAGTTCACGGACGTTACCTGGCCAGCTGTAATCGTTCAGCGATTCAATGAAATCTTCTCCAAATTCTTTGGGCTTAAGGCCGAAGTCGTTGCAGAGTTGATTGCTTTTAAAGGTGGTAAGTTCCATGATGTCACCCAGCCTCTGCTGAAGGGCTGGGAGGTGGATACGCATCGTCTTAATCCTGAAAAGCAGGTCCCGGCGGAACTGTCCATTTTCTGCCATCAGGTCAAGGTCTCGGTTGGTCGCAGCTATTAGTCTGAAATTGCTGGCCTGTTCTTTGGTGGACCCGATGGGTCTGAACTGCTTTTCCTGGAGAACGCGGAGAAAGACCTTTTGGATGGAGAGTGGCATTTCACCCACTTCATCCAAGAAAAGAGTGCCGCCATCGGCGGCTTTAACCAGACCCGCTTTGTCGGTTTGGGCCCCTGTGAATGAGCCTTTTCTATGGCCGAAAAGTGTTGACTCGACGAGGGACTCCGTGAGATTTGTGCAGTCGACCACTGTGAAGTTTTCTCGACCTCGTCCGCTGTTTTGATGGATGATAGAGGCAAAGAGTTCCTTGCCTGTTCCTGTCTCACCGGTGATCAGCAGGTTGCAGTCCGACCGGGAGGCCTTGTTGGCCAGCTTAAGACTTGCTTGGATTTCAGGGCTTATGCCGATAACACCTTCAAGGGGGGGATCGGGATGTGTGGTATGACCTTGTTTCTCTTTGCGGTACTTTAGGGCACGGTTGAGGCTGAGGGTGATATCTTTGATTGAGGTTGGTTTGAGCAGATAGTCCCACACGCCGCCCTTGATTGCCAGTTCAGCCCCATCTGGATTTCCTTTACCGGTAAGGATAATGACCTCTGGAGGGTTGGGGATGGACATTATCTCAGGCAAGATGTCGAGACCATTGCCGTCTGGCAGGTAAACGTCCAAGAAAATGAGGTCGTATTTGGTGCTCTGGGCCAGAGTTAGCCCCGCACCCAAGGTGTGGGCCTTGTCTGCGTTGTAAGAAAGACGGGTAATTAGGCTGACCATGGTTTCGCATGCTTCGAGGTCATCATCTATAACTAGTATATTGGACATGTTTTTTATTTGTTTTTCCAGAATGTTGACAGGCTCTGGAGGAGATCTTTTTTATGATAAGGTTTGATGATTACCTCGAAAATGTTTGGACAATCTTGGGCTGCTGTTCGCGCGTCTTCTCGTCCCGACACGAGGATGACAGGCAGGTCCGGTAAGCAATTCGCAAGTTCTGTGCCGCTCATGGTGGGCATGTCAAAGTCACTTATTAGTATATCAAAATGTTGCGTCCCAGACGATGCCAATTTTAGGGCTGCTACCGGGTCTTGGATTGTAGTGACGGAAAAGCCAATTTCTTCGAGCAGGCGTGGGGTTGTCTGTAGCTGTTCAAGGTCGTCTTCAACAAATAGTATGCTGCCACCTCTGATGCTGCCTATGTGTTGGTCGATTGGTGCGCTTGGTTCTTGTGATTTGACAGCTTCGAGCAGGATGTCAAACGTTGTGCCTTTGCCTAGTTCTGATTGTACTTTGATGCTGCCCTTGTGGCTTTGGATAATACCATGGACAACGGCCAGGCCAAGACCTGTTCCTTCAGCTTTTGATTTTGTAGAGAAGAAGGGATCAAATATTTTGCTTATGATATCTTCGGGTATTCCGGGACCATTGTCGCTGATTGATAGTTTGATGAAATCCTTTGATTGATCTTTTCTGTTTCGTATTCTTTTTAGTTCAATTAACAGGTGGCCGCCTTGTTTGCTCAGGGCGTGGTAAGCGTTGGTGGTCAGGTTGAGGATTGCCTGGTGCATTTGGGTCGGGTCGGCATGTACAAAAAAGCTCTGACCTTTTTCAGTGTGAGAGGAAACTCTGACGTTTGCAGGGGTAGAGGCTTGTATGAGCTGGAAAACCTCCTGGAGGATCTCGGCGAGGTCTGTTGGGTGGAAACCTTCGGTGGACGGTCTGCTGAAAGAAAGAATCTGTTTTACAACCTGCCCCCCTCGATGGGCTGCTGTGAGTACACGTTTGAGGTCTGATTCTGTTTGTGTGCCCGGTCGGATGTCTCCTATGGCGAGTTCGGTGGAGTTTATGATGGAGGTGAGTATATTGTTGAAATCGTGGGCAATACCACCGGCTAGTGTACCTATGGCTTCTAGCTTCTGTGATTGGAGAAGCTGGCGCTCAAGGTAGCGCTCTTTGGTGATGTTTTCTGCAGTTGATAAAATACCAACCAACCGGTCACCCTGGCCTTTAAGGGGGACTTTGTTGACCTCTAGCCACGCCTCGTTGCCGCTCTGGTCAATGACTTGGCGGCGTAATTTACGAAAGTATTTTTGATCATTGACGACAGCAAGGTCCGCTTTTTTAGACCAGAGAACGTAGTCATTGTCGCCGATTATGTCGTTTGTGCTATGGCCTATAACATGTTGCATGTCTTTGATGCCGAAGAAATCTATAAAAGCACGGTTGGCCCCCAAGTATTTACCATCAGCATCTTTCCATGATACCAGTTGAGGTATTGTATCCATAAGAGTTTCTAGAAAGGTAAGCTGGTCTTTTATTTTTAATTCGATCTTTCTTCTTTCAACCATCGCAATAACCGTTGCGATCAGGGCTATGGCGAGAAGAAAAAGGCTGATCATTATGGTCCAAAAAAGCTCTTTGGTAATCGCGTAGTCGGCGGGGGGTTGATTGATAATCGTTCGGATGGGGGGGAGGAGGTCCGGTTCGATGTTTAGTTTTTTCATGACCTTGTAATCAAAGAGATACATCCCTTCCACCGCTTTAATAATTGGAATGTCGTCTGCCGGAGTACCGTTGAGGATCTGTAGGGCCATCTTGCCCGTAGTTTTACCCTGTTCAAAGCCAGAAAGAACGCGTCCCCCTAGGACGCCATAGCCGATCATAAATTCCCACGATGAGTAGATTGGCACAGAGCTATTCGTGTACAGTGCCTCGCTTATTTCTTCAGAGGTGTAGAAGTTTCCATCGGGGGTGGTGAGGTAGTATGGGGTGATGAATAGCATGACGTCGTTCGGCAGATTCTTCACCCGCCTCTTGGCTTCTTCCAGGCTGAATTGTGTCCAGTACTCTGTGTCGAGGCCAGTATCGTTTTCCGACGATAATTTCTCAATCTGTTTTCTTATAGCTGCGCCGGCTGTGGAATCGTCACTTAGTATAATGAGACGGTCTTTTTCAGGATGTATGTTCTTTGCAGCCTCAATTGTAGCGAGGAAATCGAACACCTCGACAATCCCTGTGATGTTTCCAGAGGCAATATCTGAATCCTTGAGGTCGTTTACGCCACAAAAAACAACAGGAACATCAGGGAATAGTCTTGATCTGTATTCGTTGATGAAGTTTAGCGCGTCGTTGTCGGATATTATAATGATGTCAAATGACTTATGTTGAAATTTGCTTTTGTAGAGTGAGAATAGATTTTTTGAAACATCATCGTAGGTAAATTTTTTAGTGTCCATGTACTCAATTTGCAGGTCTATCTTGTGCTTGCTGTTATTGAGAACAGAGCGCACACCTTTTAGAAGTCCGTCTGACCAGTGGTAGCCATTGTGGTAGGAGTTGAGAAAAAGGACATTCTTTTTTACATTGAGAGCATGGGCCTGGGCCAAGGGTAATACGATTTGTATAACCACAAGAAGGAGCATCGCGAGAAAGGGTTTTGTCTGGCCCATAGGCGGGTCTGCTATTTTCATTTGTGTTAGGTAAGTGGCTAGGATTTAAAATTGGTTTGATGATTGAGCCCCAATATCAAAAAAATGAAGAGGGGCAGGGTAACGCGTCATTAATTACTCTCAATCACTTACACAAAATAACACCATGTCTACGGGAGATATGGGTTAGGTGGGGCTTTGGGGCGTGTAATTCTGTTGCCTCGCATCTTAAGTATACAGTTGCTAACTATAGCATACTGGTATTAAGGACCATACCCAAGGGTTATTAAGTGTGCCTGCTTAAATTTCATCCACACCTGAAGGGATCAAGCAGACGAAGACGAAATCGTCTTCTCCGCTGTTCATGAATTGATGTTCTTCGTTGCCGGGGATGAATATTGCTGTGCCACTTGAAACTACGCGCCATTCACTGTCTTGGTATACTTTACCTATTCCGGAATGGATAAAAACCTCGTGTTCCCATGCATGGGAATGTTTTGGGGTAAAGCCACCCGGCTTCACGGTGAAAACCCGCATGCAAAAATTGTGAGCCTGGTCTGCTTTTCCTATAACAACTCTGCCGGCAACACCTTGTACCTTGTCACTGTTGAACTCGTGGGCGGGGACGTCTTTGTAGGCTACTATTTTCATTATTTTCCTATTGGTTTTGGGTTGTTAGGACGGACGCGTGGTCGCTACGTGGTGGGTTAGCATGGGCTGACAATGCTCTGTTAGGCTTGTCACTAATGTACCATTTGATCCGTATCTGTCAGCGGTTCAGGCGGGTGCGCTTTTAAAAAGATGGGAGAAACAGGTTGTTGCTTTTGATCTCTCCCATGGCGTCAAGGTACCGTTCCATGGAGAATGCTGGCTATCTCTGGTGGATTATAGGTCAGCTGGCTTGGAATGCAACTCTTTGTATGCTTTTGTTCGCACTTCCCAGCCCACCCATTGGTCATAGCTCCCATGTAGTTATTTGGGTGTATGCTACGCACGTACCGGCGGGTGGGAGTGGAGGCAGGGTTAAGGTGACAAAAGCTGTAAGTGGCCGGGGGATGCCTCGGTGGCTTTGTTAAGAAACCGTCCAGAAGCCTACGCTAAATGGTCTTTACAGTAGACGGGATTGCGATGGGCATTGGTTTACAAATATGCCACAGGGCGATGGAGCGAAAAGTGTTACTGCTGCCGGTGGGGCATGGCTGCGTTTATCCGGCTCGTCAGCAGTGTGGTTGTGCTTATAACTCATGGGGATAGTGAATTTTATAGCTTGCGGGGTGGCCTCGAAGTGGTATTCTATGGACTCGTTTTTTGTTTAGGTAGAGGTGGTTTTCTTCAAGGATGGAGGCCGAGTCTTAGTTTTGCAATGCAAGTCGGCTGTGCACTCGTCTTAGGCTTGGGTTGCTCGGTGTTGTAGGAGGGATGAATTTTACTTGGCTGTTCGCGGTAGAACCATTGATTATCTTTGAACGGGGCCAAGTTTGACCAACATGCACAATGCGCTAGTACACTGTGGGTTCTTGTGTAAACCTTTTTCTCTTATATAAAAAATAATAACACTAATTATCAGTAATTAGCATGTTTTGCTCTTTGAGAGGTAAAAATGTGGTTGATTTTCTACGAAAATCTATTAGAAATCTCTTGGTGTTATCGATCTAGAAGTTAATTTGCATCTTTTGTTGGTTGTATATTCGGTGCAACCGTTTGTCTATGCATCATCTTTATTTGAACATAGGCAAGGGAAATTTATTCAATGGAGAACGACCCGGACGATATGAAAGATCTTTCAACGACGTACCTTGGACTGGACCTGAAAAACCCCTTGATTGTGGGCAGTTGCGGTTTTACAAATTCAGTAAAGACAATACGAGAGCTGGCGCAGAACGGTGCGGGAGCTGTTGTACTGAAATCTCTGTTTGAGGAACAAATACTCGCAGATTTGTCGGCAAATCTCGAAAGCTATACAACTGATTATCCCGGAGCGACAGATTATGTGCGTGAATACACGAGGGGAAATGAGGTTGAGGCGTATCTCAAGCTGATAGCTGGAGCCAAAAAGGAAGTTGATATTCCTGTTATTGCGAGTGTTAACTGTGTGTCTGCCAGAGAGTGGACCGCATTTGCAAAATCTGTAGAGAATGAAGGTGCAGATGCTATAGAATTAAATGTGTCGCTCCTTCCCTCAAATCCTAAGCTGACGAGCGAACAGGCAGAACGTCAATATATCGATATTGTTAGTTCTGTAAGTGAGATGGTTGCAATCCCCGTGGCTCTGAAGATGAGTCACTATTCTGCTTCTCTTGCAAACCTGATTCAAAAGCTCAGCAGGACCGAGAAAATCAAAGGATTTGTTCTTTTTAACCGTTATTACACCCCAGATATTGATATAGATAAAATGGTGGTGAAGTGCGCAGATATACTCAGCAGCCCTGCAGAAGGGGCGTTCTCACTCCGCTGGATTGCATTGCTTTCTGGTCTTGTTGAAAAAGACTTGGTGGCGTCAACCGGTGTTCACGACAGTGAAGGTGTTGTGAAACAATTGTTGGCTGGTGCTACAGCGGTACAGATTGTATCGACCGTCTATAAAAACGGGATGGGCCAGATTGGCACAATCCTAGAAGGTCTGGAAAGCTGGATGGATCAGAAGTCCTATGAGAAGCTCTCAGATTTTAGGGGACAGCTGAGTTACGAAAAAATTGCAGAGCCCGCGGTTTTTGAGCGGACACAATTTATGAAGTATTATGGCGGATTGTCTTAATAGGCATTCCATACGGGAATTGAATGGCGATACGGTCTTTTTTTATAGGCTGTATCCAATTAACCTTAGAATTAATTGTTTATGAAACAGTTGCTTACTTTTGCAAAAGGCGGAGTGCATCCGCCTGAATTTAAGGCGCAGACTGCGGGGCTTGCTATTGAAATAATGCCTGTCCCAAAGGAGCTGGAGCTTATTCTTGGTCAGCATATTGGCGCACCTTGTGTGCCGACAGTATGTAAGCGGGATGAGATTACAGAGGGCAGGATGATTGGTGAAGTTACCAAGGGTCTCGGCGTGCCTCTGCATTCACCTGTTACAGGGAAAATCAAGAATATCGGTACCTCTACGCATCCAATGCGAATGAGTGTTCCATCCATTACAATCGCTGTGGATAGAGACGCAACTGCGCCTCAGTATACAAAGCAGGATTGGCAGGACGAGGATGCAGAAACACTCTTGAAACGAGTCCATGCAGCCGGTGTTGTTGGTGTAGGTGGAGCGGGGTTTCCGACCCACGTTAAGCTGAATCCACCCTCATCGTCGCCGGTAGATACTCTGCTCTTAAATGGAGCTGAGTGCGAGCCGTACATCACCGCTGATCATCGTCAGATGCTTGAAAACCCCAATGATATTGTTGAAGGTGCCAAGGTTATTCTGAAGATTCTCGGTATCAGCAAGTGCTACATCGGGATTGAAAGCAACAAACCCGATGCCATTGAGGTGATGACTAAGGCGATTCAGGATGGAGCCGATACTGATTATTCAATTGAGGTGCAGCCCTTGCAGGTGAAATATCCCCAAGGTTCTGAAAAACAACTCATTGAAGCTATAACAGGAAGAAAAGTGCCCGCAATGGCTCTACCTTCTTCAGTCGGCGTTGTGGTGCAGAATGTGGCCACAGCCAAGGCCGTTTATGATGGTGTCGTTTATGCTAAACCACTCTATGAAAAGGTGGTGACCGTATCCGGTAAAGGTATCAAACGACCTGCGAATCTGCTGGTCAAGGTTGGTACCAAGATCGGTGACATTGTAGACTTTCTTGGTGGACTTCAGCCAGGACTGAGCAAGGTTATTATGGGCGGGCCAATGATGGGCTTTGCTATATCCAGCCTTGATATACCGATAACGAAAACTACATCTGCACTTTTGTTTCTGGCCGAAGATGAGGTCGATACTACGCCTCATTCCCAGTGTATCCATTGCGGTTGGTGTCTTGACGCCTGTCCCATGGGCCTAGAGCCAAAAGAGATTGGTATCTATGTTGAAGCAAATAAAGCTGAAGAGACTGAACCTTTCGGTGTCTTTGACTGCTTTGAATGTGGGTCTTGTGCGTACGTTTGTCCGGCTAAACGGCCACTGGTTCAGTTTATACGCATGGCAAAGATGAAGGCTAAACGGCCACAATAGAAAATGAATGGACCTGTTCGTTTAATGGTATGCTCCCGCTAGGGGAGATATAAGTTAACTTGGAGGTTTGAGGAGAGTCGTGATCAAACAGCAAGCGTCAGAAGATCAGACTGCAGTTGCTCAGAACATGTGGAAGGTATCAATTTCCCCCCATGTGAAAAGCAGTGAGTCTGTAGAAAAAATTATGTGGACTGTTGTGGCATGTCTGGTACCGCCACTGATTCTATCAGTGTTTGTTTTTGGTATTCAGACTTTGTTTATCACAGCTGTGTCTGTGGTAAGTTGTGTTGCGGTCGAGGTGTTAAGTCAAAAGGCACTTAAGCGACCTGTAACCATAAAAGATGGTAGTGCCGTGCTCACCGGTTTGTTATTGGCCTTTATCGTTCCGCCGGGGGTCTCTCCTCTGTTGATGATTTTGGCAGCAGTCTTTGCAATCTATATAGGTAAGCACTTACTCGGTGGAATTGGATATAACTTTTTTAATCCGGCCCTTCTTGGGCGTGCATTTCTCCTGGCATCATTTCCTGTTGCCATGACATCTGCATGGCTTGCTCCTGTGGATGGCTTTGCGATTTTCTCTTACTTGGGCACATCTATTGATGCCGTGTCAACGGCAACCCCTCTTGCAGTTATGAAAGAGCAGGGAATAGTGGTCTTTACAGAGATGTTTGGCTCAGGATTTAGCCTGTACAGCAATTTCTTCCTTGGTTTTCGACCCGGTTGTATCGGAGAGACTTCTTCGTTTCTCTTAGTTCTTGGTGGTCTGTATCTTCTTTATCGTGGATATATCACCTGGCATATTCCGGTATCTCTCCTTGGCTCTGTTGCTCTGTTTAGCTGGGTTTTTGCAGGAGAAGATTATTTCACTGGAGACCCTTTACTCGCAATATTGTCGGGTGGAGCTATTCTCGGTGCCTTTTTTATGGCAACCGATTATGTGACCAGCCCAATAAATAAAATATCTAAAATTGTGTTTGGTATCGGTATCGGGGCGTTTACCGTCCTTATTCGTGTCAAAGGTGGATACCCAGAAGGTATTTGTTATGCGATTTTACTTATGAATCCTGTTAGCACAGTACTTGACGGATGGTTTAAGCAGAAACGTTTTGCTCCCCCGGCAGGAGGTGTAAAATGAAAGAAATAATAACAATTGTATTTCGTCTGACAGTAACCTGCCTTCTTGCAGCAACTGTTATGGGTTTATGTTTCATTCTTACCAGTAACGCCAAAAAGTATAACGAACATGCCAAAGAGCAGAAGGTTATGTATGAGTTGCTTGGCTATAAGGGTGATGTTAAAGTTCCTGATTCCGTTGCCATTCACGAGGTGTATCGGTATGTAATTAGTGGCAATGACAAACAATCCATAGGATATCTTCTGCCCCAGGGGCATGGAGAGCACGAAGGCTTTTTGTTTGTTAACATTGATCTCAACGGAAAAATGATTGAGAGCAAGCCCGTTGAACTTTCAGAAGCTGATTCGTTTGAGGCAGAGTCTCGTGATGCAGCAGTACAGAACACTGTTGGTGCTGCCTTTAGTATCAGATTTGCCGACCGCATCATTGTGGTGACAGACGATGGAACGAGAATTGCTTATCTGATTGGCGGAAAATTCCAGGGTTTTAAGACCTTTGTTAATGTGATGCTGGCAGTTGATCCGGATTTTACCATGGTGGGCTTTGAGGTATTGGAACATGAAGAAGATCCTGGTCTTGGTGCAGAGATCGAACAGGATTACTTCAAAAATCAGTTCAAAGGCAAACCATTTGAGGCAATTAAATCCATTGATGTTGTCAAAGCACCTATTCCTTCTGATTATCTGGCTGCCCTCAATGGCAAGGTCAGTGAAGAAGAAGTTCTTGCCTTCAGAGAGAAGTATAAGAGCAGAGCCATCTACGCTCTTACCGGTGCAACTATTTCCACCAGAGCTGTTGCAAACGGTGTGAAAGGTATTGTAACCAAATTTGCATACCGGATTAACGTATTGGATAAGGTTCTACAAGAACAGCAACTTGCTGTTTCGTTTTAATTCTTGTGAGAGGAAGTCGACGTGGCAAATGACAAATCAAGCATGCAGCTGATCAGCAGGGGTATTCTTAGCGAAAATCCTATTTTTAAGCTGGCGCTTTCCATGTGTCCTGCCGTTGGTATTTCTACCACGGTGATGAATGGTTTCATGCTGGGTGTAGCTGTACTTTTTGTACAGGTGTTCTCAAGTGTGACAATTTCAATTTTTAAAAATGTAATCCACCCAAGGATTCGCATCCCGACCTATACCTTGACTATTGCAACATGGGTTACGGTCATCGATTTGGTGTTGGCCGCCTATATGCCAGAGGCGTATGCGAAGATGGGTATTTTTGTTAAGCTTATTGTTGCCTTTGCGATTATTACCATGCGCCTAGAAATGTTTGCCTGTAAGGAATCTATAAATGATTCCTTCTGGGATGGTGTTGGCATGGGACTTGGATTCATGGTCGGTATGATGGCCATTGGTTTCGTCCGTGAGCTTCTTGGCTCTGGAATGATTCTCGGTATTGATGTTCTTGGATTTAAACCACTTCTGTTCTTTATTCTTCCATGTGCCGGTTTCTTCGTTGTGGCTTTGATGATGGCGTTTTTTAACTGGATTGAAATATTCTACAAGCGTACAAAAGGGTTAAAATGATGACTCTTAATAGAACAAAAATAGTAGTACTCGCACTGCTGGCTCTTCTTGTGGCACCTTTTGGTGTCCAGGCTGAAGGGTTGATTGCGGCTCAGAGCTTTAAAGGTGACAATAGAATTATAGTTACCTTTAGCGATCCAGTTGAAAAAATGGTCGTTGAAGATGTTAGCAATTATACTGTCTTTGAAGAACCTGATCCGGATATTCGCTTAACTCTTGAGTCCGCCGTGTTGTCAGAGGATGGTAAAGTCGCATCACTCTCTTTTGAGGAGCCGCTTAACACTGCAATAACACATGTTGTTGTGATAAAGGGTCTCGCAGGGGTCGACAAAGTAACCTTTACGGTCAGCAAGTCATATTTGGGTTATCTTTTTGGTATCTTTATCTCTGCCATGTTGATTAATAACTTTGTATTTACCAAATACCTTGGGCTCTGTGTCTTTTTTGGTACCTCAAAGAAGAAAGAGACTGCCAAAGGAATGGGTGTGGTTTTTACCCTGGTCATGGTCGTCTCGGCGCTCATGGGTTGGTTCTTCTACAATTACATTTTAATTCCTTACAATCTTAATTTTTTGCAGATTGTAATTTTCATTGGATTGGTGTCACTTACGGTCCAGGCGGTTGATACAATACTCAGGAAGGTAAACCCTATACTGTTTAATTCCTTTGGTGTCTTCCTGGTTCTCGTTATTGCAAACTGTGTAATTATTGCAGTTCCGCTCATTGTAGCTAATAATAATTACAATATTTACGAAACCTTTATGCTTGCGCTTGGTGCAGGCGGTGGCTTTCTGCTGGCCCTCTATCTCATGAGTTCTGTGAGTGAGCGTTTGCAGCTTGCAAATATTCCCGAAACCTTTAAAGGGCTCCCCATTGCCTTTATTGTTGCGGGTCAATTTGCCATGGCATTCCTCGGTTTTTCTGGTCTACAGATATTTTAGGACCGATTGTGAGGAAAATTCTATTAGTGCCTTAGACCAGGAAGGCTGGCCTAATAATAAAAAAACTGGGGATTCATTCGAAATGGATTGTTTTGAATGTATCTTCCTGGCACTTATCCCGTTTGTTGGGGTTAGATTTCATTAGAGAGTAATAAGATATGGATCCGGCATTAATTAAATTAGCTTTAGGTGGTCTGGTACTGCTTGGGTGTATAGGTCTTTTCTTTGGCATTGGACTGGCCCTTGCTGCCCATAAGTTTGCAGTAGAGGTGAATCCACTCATTGAGGAAGTTATAGAATCCTTACCTATGGCCCAGTGTGGTGGTTGTGGATTCCCCGGCTGTGAAGGTTACGCCATTGCGGTGGTCAATGACCCAGACGTTCCTCCAAACCTCTGTTTTCCAGGCAAAGAGGCAGTCGCAAATAGAGTGGCGGAACTGACCGGTAAGAAGGTGACCAAGGTAGAAGATCAGACTGCGCTGGTTCGCTGTTCGCGGGTTGAAGGCAAGGTTAGTCATAAACATGAATATTATGGCTTTGCCTCATGTACCGCTGCAAATCTCAGTTTTGGTGGCCCTTCATCCTGTGAATATGCCTGTATAGGCCTTGGAGAATGTGCAGAAGTCTGTCCCTTTGGGGCCATAGACATGGTTGAAAACTTTCCGGTGATCAACCCAGACAAGTGCGTAAGTTGCGGTCAGTGCGTAAAAGCTTGTCCAAAGGCAATTATTGAGTTACAAACACTCAAGGCAAGAGTTTATGTCCCATGTATGACTAAGGCCCTTGGTAAAAACGTGAAAGCCGTATGCGAGGTTGGTTGTATTGGCTGTAAGATGTGTGTTAAAGCATGTCCTGCAGATGCTGTCACATACGAAAATAATATTATTAAAATTGATCATAAGGCATGTATTGAATACGGGCCGAGTTGTGAAACTGCTTGTGTTACAAAGTGCCCTCGTGATATATTCAGACATTATGAGGGACGTCAAGCTATTAAACGAAATAGTGTTGATGGCCTGAAAATGGCTGGTTAATTACTTCGAGATTGGAAACTGATATGAAAACCCAAAAGAACCCATTTGATCAGAAAAGAAGATCGTTTTTGAAACTTTCCGGCTTGTTAGGACTAGGTGCTGCATCCGCAGCATTGTTACCTGCAGAAAGTGCAGAAGCATTTCTTTTCAATAAAAAAGAGTACAAAGTAACCAAGACCCGCCTTGTCATGGGGACCTTTGTTGCTATGACCGCTATCCATTCCTCAAAAGATGAAGCAGAACACGCCATTGGTCTTGCCTTTGAGGAAATCGATCGTCTTAACGCCATGTTGACCCATTATGAGAAGAACTCTCCAATTGGAAAGTTTAACGCATCCGGTAAACTTGAGCAGGCACCTACTGAGGTCAGTGATCTTATTGCCCGGTCTCTTTATTACAATAGAGAAACCCAGGGGGCTTTCGATATTACTGTAAAGCCGCTTATTGACCTGTATAAAAACAGCTTTGCTGTGAATCACAAACCAACCGAAGCTGAAATTGATCGCACCCTCAAGCTTGTCGGTAGTGATCAGATGCGTTACGACGCAGGTTCAGTAATATTTGCTCAGAGTGACATGGGAATCACCCTTGACGGTATAGCGAAAGGTTTTATCGTCGACAAGGCCTCTGAGGTTTTGGCTGCAAATGGCGTCTTAAATCATCTGATAAATGCGGGTGGAGATATTAAGACCAGCGGTAAGGCTGCCCAGGGAAAAGCCTGGACTGTCGCTGTTCAGGACCCTAAAAAGCATAAAGAATATCCCGATATTATTACCATGAACGATGGGGCAATTGCCACATCTGGTAACTACGAGATTTACTATGATGACGAAAAACTCTTCCATCATATTGTCAACAGCCGAACCGGACATTCCCCACATCTGGCCAGCAGTGTGACCGTAGTGGCTCCAACGGTAATGGATGCTGATGCGCTTGCTACAAGCGTATTTGTCATGGGACCTGCAGAGGGTGTTGCCTTCATCAATCGTCAGCAAGATGCTGACTGTTTTATTATTGATAAAGATGATGTAATCAGCAAATCCCGCGGATGGCAAGTTTAAGTAAAGAGACAACGATTTACCTGAAAACGGCCCAGCAGAGAATATCTGCTGGGCCGTTTTTTTGTGATCAGTTTGCTTGTTTGGTTTATTTTTTAAATTCAGAGGCGTCAAGTTCGTATTTTTTTGATTTATACTGAATAGCACGCCGGCTGATGCCAAGTAGTTCAGCCGCTTCCTTTTTTACGCCTTTGGTTTGCTTGAGCGCTCTGATAATTGCCTCTTTTTCGCTCTCTTCAATAGAAAAATTATTCTCGTCACGTTTGTGGCTGGGGTTTGGAGCAGCCTCAAGTTGCAGGTCCTCTGGGAGAATAATGTTATTTTTACAAAGAATAGATCCGGTTTCTAGGCTGTTTTTTAGTTCACGCACATTGCCGGGCCATTCGAGTGTCTGTAACCACTTTATTGTTTCGTCAGGTAGTTCAATGGCTGGTAAATTGTTGCTCGATGTGTAGTTGCTGACGAAGAATCGGGCGAGTTCCGGAATATCTTCAATCCTCTCTTGTAGAGGGGGGATGAGCATGGTGACTACCTTAAGTCTGTAGTACAAATCCTGCCGAAATGTGCCATCCTCAACGTTTTGTTTGAGATCGGAATTAGTGGCTGCTATGACACGGCAATCGATAGTTTTTTCTTTGACTGCGCCAACCTGTCTGATTGTTCTTTCTTCCAGGAATCTCAGGAGTCGGCTTTGCATTTCAGCTGAGATGTTGCCTACTTCATCGAGGAATAGGGTTCCACCGTTTGCCGATTCAATAAGTCCTTTTTTATCGCTAATAGCATGGGTGAATGACCCCTTGAGATGACCAAAAAGTTCACTCTCAAGAATACCCGGAGGTGTCGAACCGCAATCTACCACCATATACGGTCCATTAACCCGCGTGCTAAAGTTATGCAGCAATTTTGCTATACATTCCTTGCCCACACCACTCTCGCCAAGGATAAGGATTGTGGCATTACTCCCCGCAACCTTTTTGAGTAATTCTTTAACCTCCTCCATCTTCTGGCTCACTCCCCAGATAAATCCGCTGGTATCCATCAGGTCCTTGCTTCTTTTAGTCGGTTTCCCAAGGATATTATGGATCATGGTGATGAGGTCTTTACCCTCGAAAGGTTTTGTCAGATAATCCAAGGCACCAGCCTTAACGGCGCCGACCGCACCTGAAATCGTTCCATAGGCCGTGAGAAATATCACAGGTAGACGTGGGGATGTGGCTCTGACCTTGGTCAGGAGTTCCATACCGCTCATCTCAGGCATCTTGATATCCGATATTAACAGGTCGATGGATTTTTTTTGCATGATGACAAGGGCGTCTTTTCCGTTGGACGCCTTGGCAACTTTGAAGCCTGCTGTTGTCAGTCTGGTATGGAGCACTTCAAGTAAGGTAAGATCATCATCGACAATGAGTATCTGCTTTGTTTGGTTCATAAAGGTTTTCTTTTTTCCTGATATATTTCGTCTATTTGTTCAAGTTCTTCCAATTGATGCTGTAAATTCTTGAGGGTATTTGCCATCTGCGATATCTTTTTTCTCTGATAGGTAATGACGTTGTTTTTGCGTTTTTCCCTCGTCGCCATGGCAACATGTTTTTTTTGAATGAGGTAGCTTTGTTGCCTCAACGCCAAGGTGAGGAGATGCCTGTTTTCTATGAACAGAGCGGTTCCTTTATTGGCATCCCATCTCAGTAGATTATCTATTGCCTCTATAAGTTGCAAGTCGCTGTTGGCAAGTATCATCTGGGTACAGGCTAAACCGTATAAGGCGGAATTTCTGTCGGTATGGGAGGCTGCTGTTTCGTAGATCTGTTCGAATTCAAGCAGAGCATCATCAAAATTACCATTGATAAAGAAGGTCTCAGCTGTAACCTGGGTGGTCGTGATCGCATCCTTTGGTTGTGTTGCTTTAAGGCTTACCAGCAGGCTGGTACAGGATGATGTGCTAATGCTAATGACTAAAAAAGTAAGGAGGGAGAAAAGTTTGAATGTACTGGATAAAATTGTCATGTAACCTGGTATCCCTATAGTACGTGAGAACACTTTATTTGCATGATGGAAGGCTGAAGGAAAAAGTACAACCTCCGACTCGATTATTCTGCACAGTAATCTCTCCACCAAAAATATGCCCACGTGACCTTTTTCTTTAGCGCCGGGCGCGAAGACAAATTTGAGGGGGAAGACAGAGTACTCATCCCTTCGCCGGACGTTGCCACTTATGACTTACAACCCGAAATGAACGCCATGCAGGTGACCGAGGAGTTAGTGAAGGCTATCCATAATGGTCGCTACGATTCCATAATCTGTAATTTTGCCAACGGTGATATGGTTGGTCATACCGGCATATTTGAGGCTGCAGTCAAGGCAGTAGAGGTTATCGACCAATGTCTGGGCAGAATTGTCGCCGCACTCGGGGATGTCGGGGGTCAGTGTCTGATTACTGCTGACCACGGCAACGTGGAAAAGATGAGAGACAATAACACCGGCCAGGCCCTCACCTCCCATACTATAGACCCTGTTCCCCTGGTATATTTCGGCCCTCAAAACCTGGATTTCCAGGAAAATGGTAGTCTCGCTGATGTAGCACCGACTATGCTGGCCCTTATTAATCTTACTCAACCCGAAGAAATGACCGGCCGCTCTCTATTATCTACGGCCTGATAAGGTCGTTATTATCTGTGCCCTGATAAATCGCCCCGTGCGTAAGATATCGCCGCTCCGAGCAACGTACCGGACAGCGGTTTCTCTCATCCTTATTGCTTTCGCTTTT
>NVXR01000011.1 GCA_002733995.1 Desulfotalea sp.
TGCCAGATCTAACATAAACTGAATTTACAGCATCACTCGCAAATTGCTTTTCAAAAGTGTGTTTTAACCCGTTTCCAACTCCAAATAACAACGTAAAAAGTAAAATGGCAAATGCAATTGTAAAACCTGATAAAGCTGTTCTAAGCTTATTTTTGCTTAACGTTTGAAAAATTTCAATCCAACGATCTAAATCAAACATAACTTATACGTTTACTTTGTTGTTTATATTTTTTATAACTTTTTCATCACTAATAATAACACCATCTTTCAGACGTACAATTCTATCCGTTTCTGCTGCAATATCCTCTTCATGTGTGATAACAAATACTGTCATTCCTTCACGATTAATATCTTTTAATAACTCCATAACCGAATTTGAGGTTTTAGAATCTAGTGCCCCTGTAGGCTCATCGGCTAAAACCACTTTTGGATTGGTAACTAAAGCACGTGCAATGGCCACACGTTGCTTTTCACCACCTGAAAGCTCACTTGGTAAATGGTTGGCCCTATCTTTTAAACCTACTTTGTCTAAATACTTCATTGCAATTACTTGACGTTCTTTTCTTCCTATTCCTTTATAGTATAAAGGTAAGGCTACATTCTCAAGCGCATTTTTATAGGTGATTAAATTAAATGACTGAAATACAAATCCTAAAAATTTATTTCGAAGAATTGCGGCCTTTTTCTCATCTAAATTTTCAATTAATTGTCCGTTTAAATAATAATTACCTTTATCATGATTATCATTTGGATATAATACTTTGGTCAGGTTACCCGCCTGTATATGACTTGCTTGCGCGTCTACATAATTACCTTCATCGAAGCGGTTCAAATTAAACGGCGCTGGTGCGCGACATTCCCATAAACGCAGTGGATATACAGAATTATTATTACAACCAACAATCGGTAAATCCCACGCCATGCCTTCTACCTGCAGACCCGGTAACCAACGACGTAGATTTAGGCCGTCATTATCTGTGTACTCTTCTACGATACTTGTGTGTGTCCGTTGGAAGACCCTTGTGTGCGTCCGGCAAGGGAATGAACTCATAGGAGAAAAACCCCCTGAGTTGCGTTGAGAAATATACATGAAATCATAACCAATGGCAAGAGTATTGACTAACCGGGGAGTGGGGCGGTGCCGCGGAGTGGTAGTCGGGTGGACAATAGGTGTATGTTTGTGGACTTGCGTGGGGAAACCTTGTGGTGGCGGGTGTGTTGGGCTGGAGTATATCAAAATACTGGTAATGATCTTAGTTCCTTTTGTAGGGCAGATATGGACGTCTGTTTAACCAATGCCAGTGCGTAAGATAGAGCGGAAGTTACAAGGACCTAGGAGCTTGCTAACCTGCCTATGACCGGCAAGACCCGCTAGGTAGACTTTGGCCAAAGTCAGAGGGCGGGCGCGGGGGAAACGAGATTCCCAGCGTGTGAATTGCCGAAGAGAAAGTAAGCGCCTGATAACGCCCAGCCGCCACGATAACATGGGTTGTATTCTCCTCATTGTTGACACGTTCAAGGATGGGGAATTGAAACTATCACGACAATCGTTACATCTTGCAAAAGAAAAAATACTGCTAAAATGACTGGAAGATATTTTCAATATCTCGATTGTGGAAGAGTGTCGAACGGATATTTTTGTAGACCCAGCAAACAGACAGCCATGCCTGATTTCTGCAAATCAGGAGAATATTAACAAATGACAATCTGACTATTATTGATTATGTCTACACGCAGAGTGACATCTACACGATAAAATTTTATTAGCAATCTGCACCTAAACGATGCTCAAGGTAATCAGTCTCAGAAGAAGTTTTCTCTTTCTACCGTTTCTTGCACTTTTCTTCTTCGTGCTTGGTGCCCATGTTTTACATCCGTATTTTCATAATCGTAATGTCATTCATTCCGGGTATCAAAGTGAGCTTTTAGCTTCTGATCTCTATCGTTCAGGAGGTCCAATTGCTGCATTATCTAGCAATGATAACTTCTCCTGTCCAATTTGTGATTTTTTTGCTGTTTGTTCAGTACTCAAAACCGGTACTGTGGAATGGGTCGTCACTCCTTATCATGATCAACGACCAGATATTAATTATCATCTGTCCGTTATACCTGTCCTCAACACATGCTTTTATATCCGTGGGCCTCCCACCGCAGTCTCCTCTTGTGAAAATCTTCAATTGTTCTGTTAAGCTTCATTGGTTTGGGGCTTTTACCCTCTATTGTTCTTCTAGCAAATTTCGTTCTTAGTCGTAGGACTGAATTTGTTTTTAGTCCAAGGAAGGTCGGAAGCAATAGGTGCGTCGTAACCTTGAGCCTTATGATGCAAGGCCTGACATCAGCTTCAATTCATCCAAATTGACTTATTTGTGGCCCACTCTGCTTGAAACCTAAAGGAGAGTGTCGCCCATTTATTTTGTAAATATCCTCAGGAGGCTATTTATGTGTGCAAAATCGTTTTTCTCGAAAAGTTCAGGGCTACACCTCAGTTATTCTATGCTTGGTTTAATGGTATTTTGTTTCCTTTTTTTAACATGTCAGGCGGCTGTAGGTACCGCAGAAACGCGGCAACATGGCACTCATGTTCACGGAATCGGAACGCTCAATGTGGCTTTTGATGGGAAGGACCTCATCATTGAGTTGGAAAGCCCTGCTGCAAATATTTTTGGTTTTGAACATGCACCAGAAAATGAGCAGCAAAATCATAAAGTGGAGGCAGCTTTTGAGTTGCTGCTGGCGGGAGAGGAGATGTTCAATATAACGCCCAAAGCCAAGTGTCGTCTCCATGATGCTGATATTGATAGCGATATGGCCAAAGGACATTCTCCTGAACATCATCACGAACACGATCGTTTAGTGACAGGTCATACTGATAACGCAGGCCATAGTGACCTTAGAGTTACATATCATTTCGAGTGCGAATCTCCACGTCAGCTGAAGGCAATTGATGTGATGCTGTTTTCATACTTCCCAGGTTTTGAAGAGATTGAAGTGCAACTTCTCACTCCAAAGAAACAGACTGCTGTTGAATTGACGCCTCAGAAGTTTAAAATTTCTCTCTAAGTGAAAGCATGCTAAAGCAAAATTCTGTAAAAGAATTAGAGCCTTCATGCCCGGATGAAAACCTGAGACCAGTTATTGATATAACCGGTCTCAGTTTCACTTGGCCAAAAGGTTTAGACCCGGTACTTGAAATTGAACAGTTTCGTGTTGACCGCGGAGAGTTGCTCTTTGTCATAGGGCCAAGTGGTTGCGGTAAATCAACTCTGCTTGGTCTTCTCACCGGTATTCTTCTACCTCAACAGGGTGTCGTTGAGGTTCTTCAGCATAAAATTTCATGCTTATCTGAGGTGGCAAGAGACCGATTTCGAGCCGATTCTATCGGTTACATCTTTCAGATGTTCAACCTTATTCCTTATCTCAGTGTGATAGAAAATGTAATTTTACCGTGTCAGTTTTCTGCGCTACGAAGGGAAAGGGTGTTGCAGCAGGCATCTTCATTAAAGGAAGAAGCACTACGCCTTCTAGGGCATTTGAACCTGAATGACTCTAGGCTGTTGGCCAAGCCAGTTAGTGAGCTGAGCGTTGGGCAACAACAACGGGTGGCTGCCGCCCGGGCTTTAATCGGTGGGCCGGAATTGATAATTGCCGATGAACCGACATCTTCTCTTGATACCGATCATCGTGAAGCCTTTTTGCGATTGCTCTTTGAAGAATGCCGCAGCTCGGGGGCAACACTGGTTTTTGTGAGTCATGATAGGAGCCTGGCTCCGTTTTTTGATAGGGTGGTTGACTTGAATGTAATCAATAAAGTGAGCGGTGGGGGAGTGGGGGATCTAGCATGAAAAATATATTGCTCCTTGCCTTAAAAAGTTTAAGGAATAGGAAGTTTACCGTCTGTCTGACTATCGTATCTATTGGCTTGAGTGTTGCTCTGTTGTTAGGGGTAGAGCGAATAAGGACGGAATCGAGGAACAGTTTTACCGCTACTATATCCGATATTGATCTGGTGGTTGGGGCTCGTAGTGGACCTATCCAACTGTTGCTCTATTCGGTATTCCGTATTGGGCACGCTACGAACAACATCTCTTGGGAGAGTTATCAGGATATTGCAGCGCTTCCTTCCGTCTTATGGACAATTCCAATTTCATTGGGTGATTCCCATAGAGGCTATCGGGTAATGGGTACATCTACAGAATATTTTACCCGTTTTAGTTATGGTGGCAAACAGAAATTGGTATTTAAGAAAGGAGCTCCGTTCGCTGATCTCTACGATGCCGTTTTGGGTGCTGAAACAGCCCAAACACTTGGCTATAGTATTGGGGATCATATTATCATCTCCCATGGCGCTGGTGATGTCTCCTTCATCGAACATGCTGATAAGCCCTTTGTGGTCGTTGGAATTTTGGCACCCACGGGAACGCCGGTTGATCAAACAATTCATGTAAGTCTTGAAGGCATTGAGGCAATTCATGTTGGTTGGAAAGGAGGTTCATCGGTTGGTGGAGTTAAAATTTCTGCTGATCAGGCAAGACGCCTCAAATTGACCCCAAAGGTTATCACAGCATTTTTGCTTAAATTACAGTCCCCGATTGCCACTTTCACTGTACAGCGCACAATTAATCAATACAAAGAAGAGCCGTTGACCGCAATTTTGCCAGGTGTAGCTCTGCAGCAATTATGGGAGTTGGTAGGGGTCGCAGGCAAAGCTCTAATTGTCGTGTCGGCATGTGTAGTTGTTGTTGGTTTGTTTGGAATGCTGACAACGCTGATGACAAGTCTCAACGAACGACGGCGGGAAATGGCTATCCTTAGATCGGTAGGTGCGCGTCCTGTACATATCTTTTCTTTAATTATTGGGGAGGCGATACTGGTAACGGTTTTTGGCATAATTACAGGGGTTGTTCTTCTTTACAGTCTTCTCATCATAGGTCAGCCGCTCATGGTCGCACGATTTGGCTTGTATATACATATAGCGTTTTTTTCTGGTGCTGAATTGGTGTTGTTGGGGGCGGTTTTACTTGCCGGTATTGTGGCGGGTATTATACCAGGATGGAAAATATATCATTATTCTCTTAACGATGGAATGACAATTAAAACATGAAGGTTCTGAATATGTTGCGAAATATATTATTATTCGGTCTTTGTTTCTGTTTTTATGCCTCTACTTGTAACGTTGCTGTGGCAAGGGAAATTCAATGGGAGGACCTTGTACCGAAATTACTTTCAGAAGATGATCCAATGGCCGGTTTTTCTGAAGAGGAAAGGGATTCAGCAGAATGGATTATCTACCTGAGAGAATATCTGCCCGAAGAAGTGGATACAAGTATGCAAGAATTTTATGATGAAATGAATATAGCCATTGTCAAATTTGAGAAGAAGGGTCTTGATGTGGACAAAATAATAGCGGAGAGACGCCTTAGAAATTCTGCTGTTAATACTGAACTTGATGGGCAGGATGTTACTCTTGCTGGTTATCTGCTGCCCCTTGAATTATCTGGGGATAAAATAACAGATTTTCTTCTAGTTCCCTATATAGGGGCCTGTATTCATACCCCGCCTCCGCCGCCGAACCAAATAGTTCACGCGGTATCGGTTGTTCCAATATCTTACCAAGTTGACAGATTGTTTAAACCCGTCTCGATTCAAGGAAGAATAAAGGTGAAATCTCTATCCAAAGACCTCTTTTTGACCGATGGTTCAAGCAGTGTTGACATTGGTTACACTATGTCCGTTGAAAGTATAGAGGACTATAAACCTTAAAAATGCTCATTCACTTACAATACGGACGGTGGCACAACGCCACCGTCCGCGAGCAATATTTCCACTGATTAAGCAAAACATCTTTGGTTACTAGCTGTTACTCTCGCTTAGTTGATGGTGATTTTTTTTGTTTTCTGTGCTTCGGGCTTTGGTATTGTTAGCTTAAGCACACCGTTGTTTAGGGTCGCTGAGATATTGTCAGCATCAACCTCAAAAGGAAGGTTGAATTTTCGTGCAAAGGTGCCATAATTTCGTTCTCTGCGATAGCTGTTCTCTGATGCAATTTCTTCGTCGAGTTTGCGTTCACCGCCTAGAGTCAATATTTTACCTTTAATATCGACGGTGATGTCCTCTTTTTGCACACCCGCAAATTCTGCTTCTACTATGATCTTTTCCTCTTTTTCATAAATATCAACTTGCAGGTTGTTCTCTTGACTCTGTCTCCGGGCATCTTGTCCCATAACAAATGGGCTGAAAAAACCGTCGAAAACATCATCAAAAACGTTGGTTGCAGGACGTTGTGTTACGGCCATTCTACGATGTGGATTGTAGCGTACGAGGTTCATAATGTTTCTCCTATATGTTATTTATGTGTACAACAAAATCATTGAATCTTGTCTCTTGTTACTGGAAATGGTAATAATTAATAAGATGATGTCAATAAAAGAAATATTACTAAACGTAAAAAACATAAAAAGTAATTCAAGGTGATAGGGAATGATTGCAAAGAGACGAACATTGATACGTTTTGAATTTACTGAGGCTTCCTCCGCTGATTTGCGTGGAAAACAATCTGTACGAACAACCTTTAAGTTGTCCGAACGTTCTATAAATGCGCTAAGTCTTCTGGCGATTCAACTCGGTATCAAGCAGAAATCTCTGTTTGATCATCTGATGGAGGATAATCAGGCATTAGAGCATATCGCCAGGGAGTTTGAGGATTTCGAAACTCAAAGGATAAGGGTGGCGAAGACCTATGTTATTTCAAGGAAAACATTGGAAGTACTGGAACGAATTTCTTTGGAGTATGGGACTCCTCGTGATGCCCTTGTGGAATATTCTATAGAGAGGATTCTGCCATTACTTATAAAAGAGAAGAAGAGGCATGCAAAAAGAAAGGAGATAGCCACTGAAGCAGCGAAATATTTGCAAGACGGGGTTGCTCTTATGGCCAAGGTCGAGGCAACGCTGGGCCAGGATGATCCTGTGTTTGAAGAAATCTTTTCTATGATGCGGGGGGTGAACAATTGTAGTGATAATATTGCAAGCCTTGTTGCCCGTGGGAGTAAAATCGAGGAATTTTAATATCTCTATTTTGTTGTTGTTTGGCGATGTGTGTCGCTTGTCGTCGGGCATAACTTATCTCTGCACCGGGCCTTATAAATTGCTCCAGGAGAAAAAGAAAGATTGCACCTCTATTTTCTTTTCGTTAGGTTTCGTTGTCATATATTTACGGGTCTGTTGATTAACTAAGGTTTTCGTTTCTTTAGCTCAGAGGATTTCTATGAACTATCGTGTATTGTTCTTACTGCTCTGTCTCGTCTTTTCTGGTGGTTGCGCCGGTAAGCCACTGGCCCCTGTAGTTTTTGCTCCCCCCTCTCGAATAATCGATTACCTTACCGAGGTGAAACCTGTACTGGTGAAGCGATGCGTCGTTTGCCACAGTTGTTATAATTCACCGTGTCAACTCAAACTTAGTTCCTTTACAGGACTTGATCGTGGTGCGAGTAAACAGGCGGTTTATAATGCAAGTCGTCTGCAGACCATGCAGCCAACGCGTCTGTTTATGGATGCTGAAAGCACTGAACAGTGGCGGACCAGGGGGTTTCATAGCGTTACTCAAAATAGCGCACCCGTCGGTCAAAATGATTCTCTTATGATGCAGCTTCTCTCCCATAAAAAGGATAACCCAATTAACAACAGGGATGAGTTCTATCCAGAAGCTACTGACCTGACCTGCTCTGAAAATGGTGTAGAACTTGGGGCGTATCTGCGTGAACATCCCAATAGGGGAATGCCTTTTGGATTTCCTCCTTTAACTACAGAAGAGTTTAACATTATTGGGGGATGGCTGGTTCAGGGAGCCCATGGTCCAAATGCTCAAGAACAGGCAATACTTGAAGCCGTGCCAGCAACAGACCGTGCAAAAATTGAAATGTGGGAGGAGTTTTTCAATACAGAGGATGCCAAGCATAAAATGACAGCTAGGTATCTGTATGAACATCTTTTCCTTGCACATTTAACCTTTGGTACGGGTGAAAATACGTTTTATGAGCTTGTTCGCTCTAAGACACCCACGGGGCAGGCCATTAAGGTTATAGCCACTGTTCTTCCTTATGATAGCCCGGGAGAGGGACCCTTTTATTACCGAATTCGTAAGATTCACTCGACCATTGTTCATAAAACCCATATGGTTTTTGACATGTCCGATGGGCAATTGGCCAGGTTTAAAGAGCTTTTTATCGGCCCCAAATGGCTTCTTGAACCCAAGGTCATGGGCTATGAGAAGCAGCTCAGTGCAAACCCTTTTGAGCTCTACGAGCAGATCCCCACACGTTCCAGATATCAGTTTTTACTCGATAATAATCATTATATCCTTATGACGTTTATCCGTGGTCCGGTCTGCAAAGGGCAGGTGGCACTTAACGTTATACAGGATCACTTTTGGACCTTCTTTCTTGATCCAGACTATGATTTGAGTGTGAAGTATCCAGGTTTTTTGCAAACCTATAGTAATTATCTTGAGATGCCCATTATTGAGAAGACTGATGGAGAATTGGCGCGAAGTGTATTTACCCGAAAATACAGAAAAAAAGCATCCGCTTTTGTGAAGAAACGTAGTCGGTTCTACTCGATACATTACAGGTATCGAGAGTTGGACAGGAAGGCAATTTGGGCTGGCACTAAACAATCTGATACACCTCTACTCACCGTGTTTCGACATTTTGACAGCGCTTCGGTTCTTGCCGGCGCACTTGGTAATTTGCCCAAAACGCTATGGGTCCTTGATTACCCACTGTTAGAGCGTATCTATTATTCGCTTGTGGCTGGATTTAATGTGTATGGGACGGCCATGCATCAGCTGACAATCAGAACCTACATGGATGAGCTGCGTCAGGAGGCAGAGACAAATTTTATCGATTTTATGCCTCTTGAAAAGCGTAGAACCATGATGCAGGAATGGTATGGCAAGATCGATATTAGTGGTTCTGCCATCGATTATTCTCCTTCTGATTTGGATGCGGGCTTTCATTATGTGACCGGTGAACCAAAACGGGAATTTGTTGAGTCTTTGGTGAAAAGTTATTTCAAGCCTGAACAGAATATTCGCTTTGATGTAAATTACCTCTATGCTGGTGAGGCGTATCCGCCGTTACCTGAGAAATATGTAACGATTGCTGATTATTTGCAGGGATTTAAATCCGTCTCACGGCCGGGGGCCTCTTTCTTTAGCCATGTGCTTGATCATAACGCCAATCTTGCCTATGTGCGGATTATGGTTTCGGAGGACCCCAAAGAGGATGTTTATATTTCTGTGGTGATTAACAGGTGGCACGATGACGTGACGACTCTTTTTAGAGAAGCGAATAAATTACGTCCAAAAAAAGATCAGGCCTCCTTCGTGGAAGGTTTTGTTGGTTCCTATCCTAACTACTTTTATGAAGTATCACTTCAGCAATTGCCCCAGTTTCTTGAAGGACTGCAAAATTTCGACGGTAGCGCCAAGTATTGGAACATACTTAATACGTTTGGTGTGAATAGGGCGGATGACAGGTTTTGGCAAGTGTATGATCGTTTTCAAGCTCGTTTTGATAGGCAAGATCCCGCCCACGCCGGATTGTTTGATCTTAATCGCTATTACTTCCTGGCCATCACTAGGGAGATGGAGTAGCCAGGAAATATTGTTCGGGGATGCAAGTGCCCTCCGTTCCTTGTTGTTTGTCTGCTGTATCACAGGCAAAGATTGAACGTGGCACTGCCCGAACATAAAAAATGTAGGCGAAAGCTATTCGTCTTTTTTCTTGATACCAGCTAAAAAAGGAAATGGCTTCCAGTACAAATCTGCCAATTGAGGGAATAATCTTTGCCTGATAACTGCTAGTTTTTCAAAGAGGTAGTAAAGTGTAGGCACCACAAAGAGGGTGAGGAAGGTTGCGACCACCAGGCCGAAAACGACGACGATGGCCATTGACTGCCACCATTGACTTGATTCGCTTACCCAAGAAAAGGTCCATTTATGGAAGTCAAAAGAGATCCCGGTGATCATTGGGATCAGTCCTAAGATTGTGGTGACTGCTGTAAGGAGAACCGGCCGAAGCCGTGTTGCACCCGCAGCAATTACGGCATCCCTTAACGCCATTCCCCTCGATCTAAGGCGGTTAGTGTAGTCGATGAGGACGATCGCATTGTTGACGACAACACCGGCCAAAGAAATAACCCCCACTCCGGTCATGATGATACCAAAGGGGGATTTGAAGAGCGCAAGGCCAAGAAAGGCCCCTCCAAGGGACAGTATGACCGAAGTCATAATGATAAACGGCTGGCTGATCGAGTTGAACATGGAAACCAGAATAAGAAAAATCAGCAACAGGGCCACCAGAAATGCCTTGGTGAGAAAATCCTGCGATTCTTTCTGAAACTCAAATTCTCCGGTAAAGGTAATTTTATACCCCGGTGGAAGTGGCAGGTCCTGTAAAAACTCTGCAGCCTTTGCGCGGGCTACAGGGCCTGGAATCTTTGTCTCATCCACATTTGCCTTAACGGTTACAACCCTTTCATTATCGATACGGTTAATGTCTCCCATCCCACCTGCAAAGGTAATTTTGGCAATGGTCGAAAGGGGAACCATCTGACCTGAAGGTGTTGGCAGCATGAGTTCGTGGAGGATGTTGACTACTTCACGGTCAGACTCCGCCAGTTGAACAGTGATATCGTAATCATCGTTACCATCCCTAAATGACGAAACTTCCAGGCCGTTGTAGGCACTCTTCAAGGCGAAGCCAACCATGTCGGATGTGAGTCCAAACAGAGATGATTGTTGCCGGTCGATGAGCACTTGTACCGAGGGAATTCCTTCCACAAAATCGTCCCGGATATCTTCCACATAGGGTTGTTGACTCAGGAGATCTTTTATCTGTTTTGCTATCGCCCCAAGGACGGCAAAGTTATCTCCAGCGATTTCTATATTAATAGGGGCACCTGTTGGCGGCCCTTCTTTTTCCATGGCAATGGTTATCTTAGCACCCGGTATATTCTCTACCCTGGCGCGGATGTCAGCGACCGTATCATGGGTAGATCTTTTTCTGTCCGCAAGGTCAAGAAAACGTACCCCAATATGGTTGGGAGTATTGACGGCAAAGGATGAACCTCCTCCAGAGGAAAGCACCCCTCGCATGTAGATATTAGTAATGTTTGGCAGATCGCTGGGGCCACTGTACTCTTCTCCATTAGGTTTATGATGGGTTTTAGGAGAAAGCGCTTCTGTGATGGATATACTCGTATGTTCGCCCTGGGATTCACCGTGTCCGGCTACAGCAAGTTCGATGCGCTGGGTGATCTTGTCGATGTAACTCAGGCTAGCACCTTCTGGGATATCAATGTTGACATACATGCCCTTAGGATCAATTTCAGGGAAGAAAGAGACAGGCTTTTCGAGGCCCACCATCAATAACCAGCCCTGGAACATGAGTATCAGGATGCAGAAAGCGGTAAGGATGACGGTGATCGGTTTATCAAGAGCACAGTGTAAAAGGAAGCTATATCGCTTAAGTAGAAAGCCGTTAATTGCTGCGGGTTGTTCAACGGCCAGAGCAATCTCAGCCATACTCTTTTTTTTGAGTGGATCGACATTCTTTACCTTCATAAACATCGAAGCGATGGCAGGGTTGATTATAAGGGCCACAAAGAGGCTGGATAAAAGCGTTATAATGAGAGTAAGAGGTAGGTAACTCATAAATTCTCCCATGATTCCTGGCCAGAAAAGCATTGGAGAAAAAGCGGCGACGGTGGTGAGAGTTGAGCCGATAACGGGGTAAGCAACTTCGGATGTCGCTTTCATGACGGCTTCCCGGCGGCCGACGCCCTGCTCCATGAAGCGGTAACAGTTTTCAATGATAACGATGGCGTTGTCTACCAGCATACCCAGGGCGAGGGTGAGGCTGAATAATACCACCATGTTCAAGGTAACCCCCATAAGAGAGAGGACGGTAAAGGTGAGTAGCATGGAGAAGGGAATAGCCATGCTGACAAGGATGGCATTGCGAATACCCATGGCAAAGCATATGACAATGAGAACCAGCACCAGGCCAGAGAGGATGTTGTTCTCTAGATCTGCCACCATCATGTCAATATCTTTGGCCTTGTCCAGAACCTTGGTGACATCTGTACCGGCTGGCCAATTGACCTTGTCATTATCTATGATCTGATCAATCGCCTTGGAAATGGAGATTATATTTTCACCTGAACGCTTTTTAACCGTGATATTGACAGCAACCCGGCCATCGAGTCTTGAAATACTGGTTTCTTCTTTAAAGCCATCGACAACCCTTGCAACATCTTTGAGGTAGACAGGCTCCCCATCATGTACAGCCAGGACCAGCCCGTATATCTCCTCCGGTGTTTTGAATTCTCCAGGGACCCGAAGCTGGAATCTGCCTTCACCTAAACGGATGTTCCCCCCGGAGGTGTTGGTGTTTTCACTTCGAACTGCGGTTTGTAGGCTTGCTATGCTGAGGCCGTAATAGGCAAGCTTTTCGGTGAAAACCTCGATTCTGATTTCCCGCTCAAGTCCACCGGTTATTTCGACTTCAAACACCCCGGCAATACCTTCGATATCATCTTGCAGATCGTCTGCAATGTCCTTGAGACAGGGGAGGCCACAGGTGCCAGAGAGTGAATATACGACTATGGGCATCTCTGAAAAGTTGACTTCAAAGACGGTTGGGTCCTCTTCCAGGTCGCTTGGCAAGTCGTTTTTTGCTTCATCGACCTTGTCTTTGACATCCTGGACTGCTTTATCAATATCTGTGCCGGTAACAAACTCAACGTTGATTGATGAAAGTCCCTCTGAGCTTACTGATTTAATCTCTTTTAGACCCTCCAGTCCTTTGAGCTTTTTTTCAATCTCTATGGTTATGGCTGTTTCAATGTCAGCAGGCGATACACCTCGATACTTGGTTGAGATAAAGACATGGGGGATTGTTATGTCCGGATCACTTTCGCGGGGGAGAGTCAGGTAGCAGTAGACCCCACAGATGACAAGCATGACGGAAAGTACAGCCACCGAGACGCTCTTTTTTACCGCGGTATCAGAAATAATCATAAGGCCATCTTCTCTATATTCTCAAGGCTCTTAATGATTTTAATCTTCTGACCATCTTCGACATTTCTATGTCCTTCGACGATTAATTTGTCCCCCATAGCGAGGCCCTGTTTTACCTGAACCATCCAGCTTTCCATGATTCCCAAAGAGACCACTCTTTTTACGGCACGCCCATTTTCTGCAATATAGACGTATTGTTCATTGTTCCTGGAAATAACAGAATAGAAGGGTATTGAGATACTGTTTTTAATCTGTTGCTTGATAATGTCGGCCCGTACAAACATACCTGTCATAATTGCATTGTCAGGATTATCTAACCTAAGCTCAAGATTGTAGAGTCTGGCTGTGGTTTCGGGGGCAGGGGAGAGGAAATGGATGTCAGCCAGGATCTTTTTATCACCAAGGGCCTGGATGGTGAGGCCGACTGTCTTCAATTTTCTCACTGCGGTTACGTCGGATTCTGGGATGCCTATAATTGCTTTTACCCGGTCAATTTCTAATATTTCTGCAATGGGGTCTCCCGCTGACAGTTGGAGGCCGACTTTAGCATCAAGTCTTCTGATAACACCATCCATAGGAGAGGTCACAATGGTTCTGGAGAGCATGAGCTCGGCGTTGTCATAATCCGCCTTGGCTATCTGCAGTTTTGTTCTGTTGATATCGAGAGTAGCTGTAGGGATGACACCTTGCTGGTAAATAGCTTTGTCTCTTTCAAAATCAACCTTAGCGAGTTTGAATGCGGCTTCCGCACGGTTGAGTGCAATTTCATAGTCCACAGCTTCGATGCGGGCCAGAATGGTGCCTTTTTTGATATGATCCCCTTCGGAGACCAGTACCTCTTCAATGGTGCCGCCGACTTTTGCCATGAGCTGCAACCTCGTCCAAGGCTCGATCGATCCCGGTAAATTGATGCGATCAGTTATGGTAGACGGAGAAAGGGACAGGATAACCGTATTGATGGGAGGTCTTTCTGCTTTAATTTCATTCGCTTTTTTCTCAGCAATGATTGTATTCTGGTCATTAATTGATCCCCTGAGGATAAAAATCATAATGACCATGGCCACAAGGACAAATCGTGGTAGGTTGTTCATGATGAAATAAACAATGCTGCCACGGCTGGTTTTGGGAGGTATTGGTTTAGTCATTGCAGTTCTCACCTATTGTGTTGGTTGCCGGCGCGGGACTGAGTCCGTTAAGGGCCTGTTTGAAAAGTAGTTCCATGGCAACCTTTACTCCTGATGTTGGCAGTCTTCCGGTGTACCATGAGGATGTAACTAGTATGTAGAGGCTGTAGAAGTGGGCAGTGATATGAAGAAGATCAAGGTCTTTTCGTAACTCACCACGTTCCTGGCCTTTTTGCAAAATGGGAAAGAGTACGTCAAAGTATTTTTTTTCGAGATCCGATGTATTCCTTTGGTCTTCATCGTCTGGAAAGAGTGCCTCTCGCATATACAGTCTGCCAAATTCTCGATTTTTGGTAACATGCTCAAATTCAGTCATATAAATAATTAACATCTGCTCAAGCACAGATGAATCGCGATTTGACTGGGCAATCAGTTGGTTATGGATTTTTTCCAGCTCGTATTCACAAAAACCCTGGATGATCGATTTCTTATTGTTAAAATGACTGTATACTGTGCCTTTTCCTATTCCAGCCTTGCGTGCTATCTGGGCAATTGAAGTGTTGTCGTAACCATTCTCGTTAAAAAGTGAAATAGCCGACTCTAGGATCGCTCTTTTCTTTTTTTGTTTCTTTAATTCTCTGATGGACATAGCATTGTTCTCCTGTAAAAATGACCGCAGTCGAATTGTATAACTGCATAGCATGATTAGGGCAAGGGGAAAGTGACCGCGGTCGAAATGTTAGGTAAGCAAATGCCTGGATGTCAAATACAGGCTAGAGAGAAAAGTTCTAGAAAAATGATAATCGGTGTCTTATGTTGGGAGTGTAGCAAAAATATGTTTACTGAGATAATTTATTGAAAAGGTCGTGGTCATGGGAGCACAGGTAGAAATTAGTCAATGGTTAGGGCAGGTGGCCGAGTTACTTCCATTCGGATACGCTTTTGGTGCAGGCATGGTGTCCGCTGTTAATCCATGTGGTTTTGCCATGTTGCCTGTTTATCTTACACTTTATCTGGGTGCCGAAGACGAGAACTTTAGGAAGCGGTCACTGTGGTTCCGTCTGTTGAAATCGTTTTGGATTACCCTGGTGGTTACAGCTGGATTTGGCTTACTTTTTGGTGCTGTTGGTCTGGTGGTCTCTGCGGGAGGCTCTTTTCTCATGGGCCTTATGCCTTGGCTTTCTGTTCTTGTTGGTGGAGGGTTGGTACTTCTTGGCATATGGATTTTTCTTGGAAATACTGTAGCTTTTCATTCTATTGCCAATGTCGCAGGAAAAATTGGTGATCCAAGACAGATGTCGGTATTTGGCTTTTTCCTTTTTGGTATCGCCTTTGGCGCAACGTCGCTCAGTTGTACCTTACCTATTTTTCTTATGGTTGTTGGTAGCTCGGTTGCAGCGGGTGATTTTACAGGAGGTTTACTCCAGTTTGTGAGTTATGTCCTTGGGATGGGTGCAATAATGCAGCTTCTGACCCTGGGGATCGCTGTGGTCAAAGAGGGTGTCGTCGTTGGGGCTTTGCGTAAGGTTATGCCCTATGTGCAGAAAATATCCGCATTATTACTTGTTGTTGCTGGGGTGTATATTGTCTATTACTGGCTGTCTAGTGGTTTGCTCATCTGATTGGCTATTGCCGTTACCGGAAATCGGTATTGTGTAGTAAAATGTTGTACCCTCCCCAGCCGTTGAGGTGAAGAATACCTTCCCTTTGAGGACATTTTCTCCGAAATATTTCATCGAATAGGTACCAAGACCGCGTCCATCATTGCCCTTAGTGGAGAAGTTTCTTTCAAAGATACGGTTTGCTACTTTTTCCTTGATTTCGCCAGTATTCCAAACCTTAAATGTGAGAAAGCTCTCTTTTTGCTCAAACCATATTTTAACGGTTTCTCCAGATGGGGTCGCCTCCAGTGCGTTGATCAGCATGTTGTGGAGGACGCGCCATAGCAATGAATGGTCTGTTATGAAGAAAATGGTATCTGGATGACAGCCTGAAAAATCAACATCCTTGCGGTCAGTGAGTGGATGTACTTTAAAAAATCCTTGTAATTCTTCTAAGATCTCTGAGGTTGAAATAGTTTTCCAGATTGGCTGATAGGTGCTGGAGTGTTTTCGGGACAGGCAACGTTGAATAGTAATTTCATCTTGCAAGCGCAGGGCCGCTTGATAGATGGTTGTTGCGAGGGGTGACTTCTCCTGGGAGACTAATAGCTCACTGGCCCCCACGAGCATCTGTAACATATTACTCACATCGTGAAAAAATGTTCTTTCCAGGGCCTTTCTCTGTTGGTTTGCTGTGATGTCCTGTAAAAATAATAAAACAAATTGTTTGTTGGCAAGTTGTATTGGATAGGATTTTATAGAAAAAAACAAGTCGGCGTTATTGCCGTTAATCTCTGCGGAAATAGAGCAGGTTTTTTCAACTGGAGTGTCATGTTCAAGAGCTGAAGCTATCGCTATCGCAGCTCCGCAGGTGGAGCAGTGCTTAGATGTTCCGCATCCTGCCTGTTCCTTCTTAGCATGCATGCAGTTCACGGCTTCACCGGGGCGCAGGCCAAATACCTCTGTTGGATCTTTTACCCCAATAGTTTGCAAAAAAGCGTCGTTGGTAGCCACAATCTGGCGGTTTTCGTCAAGTATTAAGAGAAGACCTCCAACAGATTCGAGCATTTTTGATATTACAGGGTTGTTACTTACAAGGTCAACTTTACGGTTGATCTCGTTGGGTGACGTTCTGTATGGTGGCGCGAAATGAGTTTGCATAATTTGCTAGGCCTTTACTTTTGAAGAATGGATTTAGGCGACCTCTTCAAAAATGACGTGTATAATTACTACATGTAATTGTAAATAATTTTACCGCAAAAAGAGGTAAAAAAAAAGTGTTTTCGGTGGTCTTATTAGTTAGGAAGTCGTTTTGTTTAAACAATTGAATGTGAATAATTATTTTTATTGGACTTTTACGTTGGTTGGAGTTGATTGGCTGCTCGTGAAAGATATGATGTTATATGTGTAATAGTATGTCTTGTGTAGAGAACTAGAGAGCCAGGGAGTCTAGTGAGGTAGAGCGAATAGTTCTTGTAGAGGAGGAACTCTTATGCCTTCATCTTTAGAAAAAATAGATCATGTTCCAATTCAATCAATTCAGATTGAAACTACAAGCAGATGTACTTTAGATTGTATATCGTGTCTCAAATCCGTATATAAAAAATCGTGGCAGGAAAGGGAAATGGATGCGCCTCTTTTTTCACGTATTCTGGCCCAGGTCAGGCATGAAAAACCGGCAGTTCATTTGCAAGGTTGGGGGGAGCCTCTCGGGCAAGATGATTTTTTATCTTTTGTTCGACAGGTCAAAAAAGCGGATATGAGTGCCAGTTTTACCACCAATGGCACTGTGATGACTGAAAATCTTGCCGAATCTTTAATGGCAACTGGTTTTGATGGGATTACTTTTTCTATGGCCGGGGCATGCTCCTTAACTCAAGACAAGCTTCGTGGGGTTGGCACGTTTGAGCGGTTATGTAAAGCAATTACGACCTTCGCTTCTGTCAGGGCGCGTTATCACGGTTCAGGCACACGGATCGCTGTAAACTATTTGTTGACACCCCAGAGTGTCAAAGAATTACCTAAGGCCGTTTCCTGGTGTCGTAGGGTTGGTGTCGATACCTTTGCCACGGTAAATCTTAGCCAAGTCAGTAGTCGGGTCCAGCAAACTCTTGCTTTTATACCCTCAAAAAAAGAGTCAAATCAATACCGCTTTTTACGCATCAGAACAAATATGAGTGCCTTGTTTGCTCGTATGGAGCTTAAAATGAGGCCGTTTTATCCGCGGCTGCTTCCGGTCTGTAATAAAGACCCATTAAACAATTTATTCATTAGCGCAACAGGGGATGTTTCGCCCTGCGTATTTCTAGCTCCTCCAGTAAAAAATGGAATTGTCTGGCGGTGGGAGGGATTGGCTGTTTGGCAAAAAAACTTTGTTATGGGGAATGTGAATAATCTTCCATTGAAAGAAATATGGACGAGCAAGAAGGCCGAGATGTTCAGGGAGAAATTTAAGAAAAGAAAGGCGTATTATGACGAAAGGCTTGCTCGTGTCAGCTTCTCCATGTCTGGCTCTGTGGAACTAGAGACTGCTATTGGTGAAATAAAAAAGTACTTTAGTTCCCACCCTCCTCCAGAGCAATGTTTGGCCTGCGCACAATTGTACGGCTACTGAGAAGAAGATGGCGCCCGATGTTATGCAGATTTTGCTACCTCGCCTAGCAGCCAGTTGCGAAAAGCTGTGACCCGTGGTGTGTTCGTGTTCTCATGCATAGTGACTATATAATATGCCTGGTCTGTGAGCAGCTTTTTACCTATGGGGGCGACTAGCAGGCCAGCCTCAATGTCTAATTGCACCAGTCGATTCCTGCCAATGGCGACACCTATGCCGTTTGTTGCCGCGCTGACGGCGGCAATATTTTGATCAAAACTGAGGCCTGACTGGGGGCTGAAGGTATGTAAGCGCATGCGTTCGAACCAGAGCTTCCACTCAGAGTAATACTGGGCATGTGCCCAAGGCTGGCTGTCATGGAGGAGTAAGCACTGTTGCAAGGCCTGGGGGTTTTTCCAGAGAGAAAATTGATCGGCATATTTTTCTGAACATACCGGGAAAAAAAATTCGTCCATGAGAAAAGTAACATTGAGGTCAGGGTAGGTGCCTTTGCCGTAGTAGATGGCCAGATCTATATGTTCGCATTCAAAATCAACGAGGTCATTCCTACAACGGAAATGAATTGATATTCCAGGGTTTTTTTCTGTAAAACTTTTCAGACGCGGAGCGAGCCATTTGCTAGCAAGTGTCGGCGGACAGGATATATTTAAATTACCATTGAGCTCTTTACGCTTGATGCTCTCGATTTCGCCACTTATTTCAAGCAGGGAGCCCTGTACTGTTGTTAATAATCTCTGGCCTTTGTCGGTGAGGATAATGCGTCGAGTGAGGCGGTGAAACAATGAGAACCCGAGGATGTCTTCGAGTTTACGGATGTTTTGACTGATGGCGCCCTGGGTGACACAGAGTTCTTCAGCAGCTTTAGAAAAGCTCTGATACTTGGCTACACAAACAAATATAGGCATGAGGTGCAGTGCGTGTCGGAGAGTTGATTGGTCCATAGATTAGTCCTGCTAATGTGTCGATTGCAAATTTTCGTTTGTCGATCTGTCTGTACAGTGCTAAGGATACACGCACATTCAAAATTAAATGTTTTGTATCACAAAAACGTAAATGAAGCGACCTGTAGAAGAAAGGTTTATTATTATTACTGCTTTTAATTATGTACTGTTGCATGGTAGAGGCTATGGAAACAATCATCCAAGGTAAGTCTTTAGAGACCTGGCTGGCAACCTGTCCGGTGTTGAAAGATATTATATCTTTACGGCCCACATTCTGGATTAATCCCGATAAAAAATCCTTTATCCCAGGTGGGACGGAGGTTGGGGTAAGTCGTGCAGATGTTGAAGATGCGGCGGATAGGCTGGAGAGATTTCGTCCTTTGCTGGCCGAGGCTTTTGAGGAGACCGCGCCAGTGCAAGGTGAAATAGAGTCTCCTTTACAGCAAATTCCTGTGATGCAGAAAGAGCTGTCGAGCAGGTATCACTGCAGCGCCGGCACCTTGTATGTAAAACTAGATAGTCATCTGCCCATTTCTGGATCGATTAAGGCAAGAGGCGGAATTTATGAAATCCTCAAGTTTGCCGAAACGACAGCTATCAATTATGGACTGCTGAAATTAAAAGATAATTATAAAAAGTTACTCTCCCCAGAGTGCCGTGAACTGTTCGGGAAATACTCCATTGTAGTGGGATCAACGGGTAATTTGGGGCTGAGTATAGGAATTATTAGTATTGCCTTGGGTTTTTCAGTAACTGTTCATATGTCCGCCGATGCAAAACAGTGGAAAAAAGATAAGTTACGGTCTCTTGGCGTGAACGTTGTAGAGCATGACGCGGATTATAGTGTTGCAGTGGCACAGGGAAGGGCGGAGGCGGAAGCTGATTCACACTGCCATTTCGTAGATGATGAAGCCTCAAAAGATCTTTTTTTAGGATATGCAGTTGCTGGGGAACGGTTAAAGAGGCAGTTTGCAGAACGGGCAATAGTTGTGGACGCTACACACCCTCTGTTTGTCTACCTCCCCTGTGGTGTTGGTGGCGGTCCTGGGGGGATAACCTACGGTCTAAAGCTGGCCTTTGGGGACAATGTCCACTGTTTCTTTGGTGAACCAACCCAAGCTCCCGCAATGCTGGTGGGGTTGGCTACTGGTTTGCACGATACTGTATCTGCAACCGATTTTGGTGTGGTAAATAAAACAATCGCCGATGGACTTGCGGTGAGCAGGCCTTCGGGTTTTGTTAGCCGGATCATGCAGCATTTGCTTGCCGGGGTTTTTACGGTAAATGACAAAGAAATGTATCGGTTACTGACGCTTTTTTGGCGGTGTGAAAAAATTTGTCTTGAACCCTCGGCTCTGGTAGGGTTTTCTGGATACTCACGAGTGAAAGCTGTGCTGGAAAGTGTCCCGGGAGCTGAGCAACAACATGCCAGTCATCTGGTCTGGGCCACGGGAGGCAGCATGGTGCCGGAGCTTGTGTGGCAGGACTATAATAGACAAGGGAAAAAGTATTTAGTTCACCCGGGATAGTCATTATATCGTCCAATATCCATGATGGCGTTGGGAGTTATGCTGTGGTCAATAACCATGTCCGAGGCTAAAATTCTCACGGGTCATGGGCTCAACTGAAGAGTATTGACTACTCTTAAGCTATTCTTTCGTGCCTTACAGATTGTTGTCTGGCATGCAATAAAGAAAAAAATCTGCAATTGATAGCTATTCCGGCTTATTTCCCGGGCACCGGGGGTTGGAAATAGCGAGTATGTTTTGCTTGTTGGCTACTTGTAGACAACGGGTATTAGAGTGTGTCCCCGGTTTGCGGGGGCATTGGGGACAATCAACATTCTAGGAGGAATTATGGAGACATTAGATGCAATTGTAAGCAAAATAAATGCTTTTGCTTGGGGACCGCCTATGCTCATTTTACTCGTTGGTACAGGGTTCTGGCTGACTATTAATTTGCGGGGTATACAGTTTACTAAGCTTGGACATGCTCTGTATCTAGCTCTTATAAAACGTAAAGAAGACGGTGATGAGCCTGGGGATATCACTCATTTTCAGGCACTGATGACAGCCTTGGCCGCTACGGTTGGTACCGGTAATATTGCTGGTGTTGCAACTGCTATTGCCATTGGTGGACCCGGTGCATTGTTTTGGATGTGGATCACCGGTCTTGTCGGTATGGCGACCAAGTATGCTGAGGCAATCTTGGCTGTTAAGTATCGTGAAGTTGATGCAAAAGGCGAGATGTGTGGTGGACCTATGTACTATATCTCCAAGGGTTTGAACATGCCTTGGCTTGGTACTGTCTTTGCTGTCTTTGCCGCTATGGCTGCATTTGGAATTGGTAATATGGTTCAGTCTAACTCCGTGGCTGATGCTGTTGAAGCAACGTTCCATATTCCTTTCTGGGTGACCGGTTTGACCCTGATGGCTCTTTCCGCAGTTGTTATTCTTGGTGGAATTAAATCAATTGCAAAGGTAACCAGCGTTTTGGTTCCGATTATGATTTTCTTCTATGTTCTTGCTGCAGGTTATATTATCATCAGCAATATTACCGAGGTTCCGGCTGCTATTATGTTTATTGTTAAGCAGGCGTTTAATCCTACCGCTGCAGTGGGAGGGTTTACCGGTGCGACAATAATGATGGCCATTCGTTTTGGTGTAGCCCGTGGTGTTTTCTCTAATGAATCTGGACTTGGAAGTGCACCAATTGCTGCTGCTGCTGCCCAGACAAAGAGCCCAACCTCACAGGCTCTCGTATCAATGACTCAGACCTTTATTGATACCATCGTAGTTTGTACTATGACTGGTCTCGTCTTGATTTTGACCGGAGCATGGTCAAACGGTCAAACCGGTGCTGAGCTAACCACAACGGCCTTTGAACTTGGTATGCCTGGTGGTGGTCTTATTGTAACTATTGGGATTATACTTTTTGCCTATTCTACCATTCTCGGTTGGTGTTACTATGGTGAAAAATCCATCGAATATCTTTTCGGTGTTAAATCTGTAATGCCTTATCGTATTGTTTTCATCTTGTTTATTGGTGTCGGTGCGGTTGCTAAGCTGAGTCTTGTATGGAATATTTCTGATACACTCAATGGTCTTATGGCGGTACCAAACCTTATCGGTTTGATTCTGCTGACCCCTGTTGTAGTTTCAGAAACCAAGAAGTATTTTGCAGAGAAGTAAGATGCACTGAATTCAAGCTGTTCTGAATTTATGAAAGACCCTTTCCACACCTGTGGAAAGGGTCTTCCTTGTTTTTAATAGATGTGTTTTATGGGAGTTGGTGTTGTTTTGAAACACAAGGTAAGCGAAATTGTCGAGGGGGCGAGTTCATACCTCTTGAAGAAGTGGTTGTAACTGTTTATGAGTGCTTCAAAGTTATTCAGATCGGGGCATTAAAGCATGCAGGTGTGGGGTGCAAAGACTGCAATGAACGGAGTTGGAGTGGTGCGAAAGAGTTACAGGGCATCAGTATAGTAGAGTCAATAATTGTTGTGTTTGGTAAGACGTCGTATTACAAACAATATTTTTCCAATTTCTTTGTTAAGTTTGCAACATGATTTGATTTTTCGCAATGGGAGCCAGTTTTTGGGTTGCATTCAAGAAGAATCCCCATAACTTTATCTGCTACAGTATCGCAACCAGCATCTTCAAGTTGTGACAGTACTTTTGACATAAGTTTACTAAATTCTTCACATTGTGCATAATCAGCTGTGGCACGCTGATGCAGAGAAATTGCCTTTAGCACATTTTTTTTGATGTTATTGGGAATCTTTTTAGCCATCTTTTTCTGTTATGTAGTAGTTTAAGTATATAGTTTATTACTTACAGTGGTGGGTGTCAATTGTGTTCCGTTTATATGCCTATTATAGTGATGCTCTCCTCGCATTTTCATGAAAGTGTATTGTAGTTGAGTTAAACAATTGAGAGCATAATATTATTAATGCCCTTTTTTCGCAGGAAAGGGCGTATAATATTTATTAAGGATAGATCCAGCGGTACTACAGTCTGCTTTGTGTGGGCAATACGCATTGCCTACTTGGTGTCTTGCAAGAAACGGAAAAGTCTGCTGTTGACCCCGTTGTACTGCCGGACTATAGGACTGGTGGAGTGTCATAACATAGGTGCAACGTAACAGTTATTGACCCGTTGGCAAAGAAGCCTATGGTGATAAAAAACATCAACAAAGTTATATGTGGTTATGTCCAATTATATTGAAAAACAATGTTCAGGGTGTGGACAAAAGCTGCGTTTTCCAAAACACGTAGGTGGGGTGGTTATGGTCTGTCCGACCTGTGGCAAAAAATTCAGCTCGGATTTTAAACTGGGTTTAATAGGGCGAAAGGCCCATTGTGGGGTTGTAAGTTCGATATTTGAGCTTCCCACCACTCTTTTTGAACGTCTTTCGCGTTATTTTCGTATGAAATAACCAAATCCTAGTCTCAATAATTTGGTAGCTCTTTAGCGTCATTCTTGCTTCGTCCAGTAAGGGTTTGGCAATGGGCAACCGTTATACTGCTGTGAAGAACTGAAGAGTTACAATATTTAAACATTTATTAATAAAGAGAAAAATGAAGGAAAATCAATCAGAAAAGAGTTCTGAAATAGATCAGGAAGATAGAACAATTTTAGTGGAGTTTGCTGAGAAATTTAGTTTTTTCCTGCCCCCTGAAGCTGCGGTGAAGATACCTGGTCTCATGCTAACTATGTGTATCGCCGCAATTGCGCTTTACACCGGCGCCCAACTGGCCTATGTGACGCCACTTATTGTTGCCATGGGTATTGGCATTCTTCTGCGAAATGCTTTTATTCTTCTGCCGGCATATAAGGCAGGTATAACGTATTCGATCCGTACAGTTCTACGTTTTGCAGTGGCACTGTTGGGAGCACGAATCACTTTTGCCCAAATTGGTGGTCTCGGTTGGGAGGGGATCGTACTCGCGACGGGCCCATTGCTTATAACTCTTTTTATGACTATCTGGTTTGGCAGATTGTTGAAATGTGATCATTCCCAGACTCTGCTTATTGCAACAGGAACCTCGATTTGTGGTGCTTCAGCAATTATGACGGCGGGTGCCGTGACCCAGGCGAAAGAAGATAACGTTGTGGTGGCTATCAGTTCTATTACCGTATTCGGCACTATTCTGATGCTGTTGTATCCCGCTGTGCATAATATGGGATTCCTGCATCTGACCGCTAAAGAATATGGAGTTTGGTCAGGTTCGTCTATCCATGAGGTAGCCCAGGTAATAGCTGCAGCGTTTGGTGGCGGGGAAGAGAGTGGTGAAATAGGTACGATCATTAAGCTCACAAGGGTTGCATGCCTTGTACCCTTTGCCTTTGCTATTTCATTCATGTCTGCCAAAGGTATGATCAAACCCGGTGGAAGTGAGGAGAAGGGTGAGGTGAAATTCCCTCTTTTTCTATTCGGTTTCTTAGGTATGGTAATACTTAATTCGAATGACTTTTTCACCGTTAAGGCGATTGCCTCTATTGAAACAGTTGATATGTTTCTGCTGACTATGGCAATGGGGGCGATGGGGCTTGAAACAGACTTTAAGAGGCTCCTGCATATTGGTTATAAGCCTTTGGTGCTGTCAATCTTTGCAACGTGTACAATATCCACTACAAGTCTCTGTTTGATTTATCTCTTGTATTAATCCTTCTTGTATCGACTGTCCCCCTTATGCCCATGCAAATGGACGTAAGGGGGCGGCTGTGTCCTGTATTTATCTATCGTTTTTTTAATGAATAAGGCAATAAATAACAATCTGTTGTCGGCCCTTCACCTGTATTAATACCATCCCCACGGGAAGTATGGTTTAATTGCTTTCTTTAAGTGAGAGTGCTATTCGTTTTCTTTTCTCATCTATCTCCAGTACACGGACCTTAAGTTTCTGGCCTAGGCAAACGACTTCGCTAGGGTCTTTCACAAAGCGGTCGGCGAGCTGACTGATATGGATGAGGCCATCTTCTTTGATACCTAAATCAACAAAAGCACCAAAGCGGGTAATGTTGGTAACAATTGCTGGCAGGCGCATGCCTTCGTGCAGGTCTGCTAAAGAGTTGATACCTTCTTCGAAGCGGAATTGTTCAAAGCCTTTGCGTGGATCCCGTCCCGGTTTACCCAGTTCCGTGAGGATGTCTTCAATAGTGGCATGGCCCGTAGATTCATTAACGTAGTCGGCTACCACTATCCGTTGTCTGAGATCTTCAAGGCGCAGAAGTTCAGTGACAGAGACGCCACAATCCTTTGCCATCCGGGTAATGAGAGCATAGCGTTCAGGATGTACCGCGCTGGCGTCTAGAGGATTCTTGCCATTTTGAATGCGCAGGAAACCAGCACATTGTTCGAAAGCCTTTGGTCCTAGGCGTGGTACCTTTTTCAGCTCTGTCCTCGATGTGAAGGCGGTGATGCTGTTTCTGTAGGCCACAATGTTTTCCGCAAGTGTCTTGCTCAGACCGGCAACATGGGTAAGCAATTCAATGCTGGCGCTATTGAGCTCAACACCGACACTGTTGACACAGCTTTCGATTATCTGATTCAGTCTGCTTTGTAGTTCTGCTTGATTGACGTCATGCTGATATTGGCCAACTCCGATGGATTTAGGGTCAATTTTCACAAGTTCCGCCAGGGGGTCCTGGAGTCTTCTGCCAATAGAAACAGAACCACGTACAGTGATGTCATGATCCGGGAATTCTGCTCTTGCTGTTGAGGATGCAGAGTATATAGACGCACCATCCTCGTTAACCAGTGTTATAATTGGCTCAGGAGAGAGCGGTAGTGTGCGTACAAATGTTTCTGTTTCCCGCCCTGCGGTTCCATTACCAATTGCAATGGCCTCAATCCGATACTTTTTAACGAGCTTTATAAGGGTATCGCCAGCTTCTTTTTGTTGTTTAGTACCAATGGTAGGGTAAATAGTGGTGTAGTCAAGGAGGAGGCCTTGGGCGTCGAGACAGACAACTTTTCCACCTGATCTGTACCCTGGGTCTATGGCAAGAACTCTTTTGGGACCAAGAGGGGCGGATAACAGCAGTTGGCGGAGGTTTTCTCCAAATACCTGAATTGCCTCATCGTCTGCCCGGGATTTGAGATTTTTCGCAAGTTCGGTTTCAAGGGAAGGGACCAGCAGCCTTGTATAGCAATCTTCAATGGCTTTAGACAATTCCTGTTGCCAGGGACCCGTCGTTAAATGCTGCTTTTTGAGCAGGCGCAGTGCCGTTTCCTGGGGTGGGCGCAGCGTCAGTTTGAGTATCTGTTCGTTTGCCCCCCGAAACATGGCAAGTAGTCGGTGTCCTGCGGCTTTTCCAGCAGGCTCTTGCCAGGCGAAGTAATCCTTGAATTTTTCACCTTTGCTCTCATTCTTTTTTACAAGCTTTGATTCGATAATAGCCTGTGAAGCAAAATAATTTCTTAGGGATGCACGTGTTTCTGGGTTTTCTGAAATATCCTCTGCAATAATATCCCTAGCCCCTTTGAGTGCATCATCCACTGTTGCAAGACCATTATCGTCATTGATAAATGAAGTGAGGTCAATATCACTAGAGCGGTTTTTACGTAGCAGGGCCGCGAGTGGTTCGAGGCCACGTTGTCTCGCCTGTTGGCCTCTCGTTTTTCTTTTTGGGCGATAGGGAAGGTATAAATCTTCAAGAACGGTAAGGTTGTCAGCCTTCTGGATTTTTGTGGCGAGCAGGGAGGTAAGTTGATCGCTTTTCTTTAGTCCCTCAATAATTACGCCCCGGCGCTTTTCAAGGTCAACTATTTTCTGATGCCCATCCCGGATGGCGGCAATGGCCACTTCATCAAGGGAGCCGGTGGCCTCTTTTCGGTAGCGTGCTATAAACGGAACTGTACCCCCATCTGCAATTAATTGTAGGGTTCCGACCACTTGTTTTTGGGATATTTTGAGTTGTTGGGCGAGTTGGTTGCTGTAATCAGGCTGTGTCATTGGATGGTTCTCAGTAATCGTGTAAGAGAAGTATGTTTGTATTACCCAAGGTATGCAGGCAATAGATACATGTAACAGCTAAAGGATAATTAGTTTATCACACAGCAGAATCGATTGCAGCAGCTAGTGTAAGAGCCTGTCTCGTTGCTGCGACATCATGAACACGAACCATGTCAATCTTTTTGCTGGCGCAGAGCGCGGCCACAACAGCCGTTGCAAGATCTCTGTCTTTTTCTTGGGTCACACCTGTAATATCGCCCAGGAAACGTTTTCTGCTGTGGGCCAGAAGTACAGGTACTCCAAATTGAGAAAAGCAGTTCAGGTGTTTTAGTATCGTCAGATTATGGTTGCGTGTTTTACCAAAACCGATGCCCGGGTCAATGATGATGCGATCTTTATTTACACCATTGGACTCAAGATAATTGAGACGTTCGCTGAAAAATGCCATCATCTCTTTGACAATATCAGTATATGTCGGGCCCACTTGCATATTTTGTGGGGTGCCCTGCATATGCATGATTATGATAGTTGCGCTGCTTGAGCGGGCGATATTGATCATCCCAGGGTCGGTTCTGAGTGCGGATATGTCATTAATGTACGTTGCACCAATTTCCAGGGCTTTTGCAGCGACCTCTGCTTTACTGGTGTCTATTGAAATGGGGATAGGGTGTTTCTTGCGGATTGCTTCAATGACGGGAATGACTCTTTCGAGTTCTTCTTGCAGCTCAACCTTATCCGCAAAAGGACGTGTGGATTCACCACCGATATCGAGGATATCGGCTCCTTGGGAGATAAGGTTTTCTGCTTGGGTTACTGCGGTCTCGACGGTGGTGAATTCACCACCGTCGGAAAAAGAATCGGGCGTCACATTAAGGACGCCCATTATCTTTATTTTTGACCTGCTCATGGAGCATCTGAGGTATCTTGTTTCTCGGTTTGAGGTTCGTCTACCGGGTCAGACCCATGGGCGGCTGGGGTGTCTACTTCATCAGCCTCTACGGTTTCTTTGGCAGATTCGGTGTCTTTAACCGTTTCTTGTACTGGCTCAGGGGTGACAGGTTGAGCTTGTGGCTTAGCGGTATCTCGCTTGGTCATACGGTCGGCAAACTGACCAGGACGAAGTTCCTCAACAATGTCTTCCATATCATGTAGGACAATAGTTTCTTTTTCAAGGAGATCTGTAGCTATACGCGTAAGGATATCCTTGTGCTCGGTAAGGAGTGTCGCTACCGTATCCATGGCGATGTCGATAAATTTACGCACGGCAAGATCTATCTGTCGTGCTGTTACATCACTGAAATCCCTACTTTGGGTTATGTCCTTTCCTAGAAAAACCTGGTCCTCTTTCCTGCCGTAAGAAAGAGCCCCGAGGTCATCGCTCATTCCCCACTCGCAAACCATCTTCCTGGCAAGAGCAGAAGCTCGTTCTATATCATTACCCGCACCGGTGGTAATCTCATCAAAGATGAGCTTTTCTGCAAGACGTCCACCATAGAGGATACAAAGCTGATTTTCCAGATAGGTCTTGGAGTGGGTGTATTTATCATCCGTAGGCAGCTGCATGGTCAGACCAAGGGCACGTCCACGTGGAATAATTGTTACCTTGTGAAGCGGGTCCGTATCGGGAAGGAGCCAAGCGATAAGTGCGTGGCCCGCTTCGTGGTATGCGGTGACCTTCTTTTCTTTTTCACTGATAATCATGGAGCGTCTTTCAGCACCCATCATGATCTTGTCTTTTGCACCTTCGAGTAGCTCAAGGGTGATCTCTTTTGCCCCGGTTCTTGCTGCCATAAGGGCGGCTTCGTTCACGAGGTTTTGCAGATCAGCGCCGGAAAATCCAGGGGTACCTCTGGCAAGAACATAGAGGTCTACCTGTGCGGCCATTTTGGTTTTACGGGCATAAATTTCAAGAATCTTCTTTCTGCCGCCAACATCCGGAACGGGCACGATAACCTGCCGATCAAAACGACCGGGGCGAAGAAGTGCAGGATCGAGTACATCGGGACGGTTTGTCGCCGCGATGATAATTACACCATCATTAGTCTCAAAACCATCCATCTCAACCAAGAGCTGATTAAGGGTTTGTTCCCGCTCATCATGACCGCCACCAAGGCCTGCGCCACGGTGACGTCCAACTGCATCGATTTCATCTATGAATATAATGCAAGGAGCATTTTTCTTGCCCTGGGCAAACATGTCACGTACACGGGATGCACCAACACCTACAAACATCTCGACAAAATCAGAGCCTGAAATGGAAAAGAAAGGCACGTCAGCTTCACCAGCAATCGCTTTTGCCAGTAAGGTCTTACCTGTACCAGGTGCGCCTGCAAGGAGGACACCGGTAGGAATTCGTCCACCAAGCGCTGTGAATTTGCTTGGATCTTTCAGGAAATCAACAATTTCTTCGAGCTCTTCTTTCGCCTCATCAATGCCTGCAACATCGTCGAATGTGACGGTATTCTCACTTTGTTCTGTGAGGCGGGCTTTGTTCTTGCCGAAGGAGAGGGCTCCACCCTTACCTCCACCCTGCATCTGGCGCATGAAAAACACCCACACTCCAATAAGGAGAAGCATAGGGAACCAAGAGACAAAAATGGTCATAAACCAGGAATCTTTCTGAACTTCCTTGACAGTAATATCTACACCAGACTCACGCAAAATAGTCATAAGATCGCGGTCATTTACAGGGTAGATCGTCTGGAATACTTTGCCATTCCGAAGGGTTCCTGAAATTACGTCTCCACTAATGGAGACTCGAGTTACTGTTTTATTTTCAATGCTAGACATAAATTCACTATAATTAAGTGAAGCTATATTGCCCTGAGGCTTATTGAAAAGGTTAAAGAGGAGGATCATGGTAAGCCCAATCACCAGCCACATGCTCAAGTTTTTGTAGAAAGTATTCAACGAACCCTCCAGTGGTCCTGGTTTTAAAAAACAATAAATAGCTTAAATGGAATATCTTAAGCTTTTGATTTATCAGTTATTAAAGCAACAATGAAACGTCATGCAGTTGTCCCATGCTCAGTTAAAATAAATATTAAACTGAGAATGTCGAGCCTAAAGCAATAATTATTTTACCCTATCGAATAGATTGTGTAAAGTATTGGACAGGTTGAACTTCAAGCTCATTATTTTGTAACTCTAGCATGCCTTTGACAAGAGCAGCCGCTCCGCTGGCTGTTGTTGTGTAAGGAATGTGATAGTCAAGTGCTGCTCTGCGAATCAAATAAGAGTCTTCAGTCGTGCGTTTACCGAGGGACGTGTTGATAATCCATGATATTTCTCTATCATGTATTTTGTCAAGAATATGTGGTCGTCCCTGGGAAATTTTGTTGATAACCGAGCACTCAACGCCACCATCTTTCAGGCAGCTTGCCGTCCCTGCGGTGGCATAGATTTTAAACTTGAGTTCCACCAGCGCCTGGGCGACAGAAAGAATTGTTTTTTTGTCATTGTCGCGGACACTGATGAAAACGTTACCGTCGGTGGGGATATGCGAGCCCGCGGCTATGTGCGCTTTGGCGATGGCAAGTCCGAGATTGTTATCAATGCCCATCACTTCACCGGTGGATTTCATCTCCGGTCCCAGAAGTGTATCAACTTTATCGAAACGATCAAAGGGAAAAACGGCTTCTTTAACCGCCCAGTGATGAATTACTACCTCTTGCATCAGTCCGAGTTCATCCAGGCTTGCACCCATCATGATTTTGGTTGCAAGTTTAGCAAGGGGAACACCGGTTGCTTTGCTCACAAATGGGATTGTTCTCGATGCCCTTGGATTCACCTCTAAGATATAGAGATCATTGTCCTTTATGGCAAACTGAACGTTCATGAGGCCAATTACACCGAGTTCTTCAGCCATTGCTCTACTGGCAACTTTGATCTCTTCGATCATTGCATCAGAAAGTGTATGGGGCGGAAGGACGCAGCAGGAGTCACCGGAGTGGATACCAGCTTCTTCAACGTGTTCCATTATGCCGCCGATGATGGTACGGGTGCCATCACAGAGCGCATCAACATCCACTTCGATTGCATCTTTGAGAAACTTGTCAATGAGGATAGGGTGTTCAAGATTACTGCCACCAACTACTCTCATGAAATCTTTGATTCCCTGATCCGTATAAACAATGCGCATATTCCGACCCCCTAGAACGTAGGAAGGACGAACTACTACGGGGTAGCCAATAAGGTTTGCGGCTGCAAGTGCCTCATCTAAAGTAAATACTGTATCATTTTCAGGCTGACGAAGATTGAGTTTTTGTAGAAACTGCTGGAACCGTTTTCTGTCTTCGGCGCGGTCAATGGCGTCAGGCTGGGTGCCAATGATGGTTACTCCGGCTTCTGCAAGAGTGACTGCAAGATTTAGAGGTGTCTGGCCTCCGAATTGTACTATGACGCCATCTGGCTTTTCTTGATCAATGATGTTGAGAACATCTTCCCGGGTTAACGGCTCAAAAAATAACTTGTCCGAGGTGTCGTAATCCGTTGAGACTGTTTCGGGATTAGAGTTGACCATAATGGATTCAACACCAATCTCTCTCAGGGCAAAAGCAGCGTGTACACAGCAGTAGTCAAATTCAATTCCCTGGCCAATACGATTAGGGCCACCGCCAAGGATAAGGATCTTCTTACCCGTGGTGATAGTGACTTCATTTTCTTGTTCGTAGGTGGAATAATAGTAGGGTGTGTATGATTCGAACTCGGCTGCACAGGTATCAACGAGCTTAAATACCGGAGTTACTTCCAGTTTTTTTCGTAACTGACGGATGTCGTCATCGGTGGTTCCTGTGAGGTATGCCAGCTGTTTATCGGAAAAACCGCGTTCTTTGCAAAAGCGAAGAAATTCGGGATTCAGTCCCTGGAAACCAACATCAGAGATCTGAAATTCAGTTTCGACGATCTGCTGGAAGTTGAAAAGGAACCACGGATCAATCTTGGTGAGGGAAAAGAGCTTATCAATGCTCATACCTCTCTTTAAGCCCTCGTAAACCTGGAAAAATCGTTGTGAGCTGGGGGTTCGAAGGCCCAGCTCAAGGTCTTCCTGTTCTACGTCTATAAGTATATCTTTTCCGTCGCCGCCAAAACCGTCTCTACCTGTTTCAAGGGAGCGCATCGCCTTCTGGAAGGCTTCTTTGAATGTTCTTCCCATGGACATGGTTTCCCCAACAGACTTCATTGAGGTTGTAAGCACGTCATCTGCTTCAGGGAATTTTTCGAAGGTCCAGCGGGGGATTTTTACAACACAGTAATCAATGCTGGGCTCAAACGCAGCCAGGGTTTCGCGGGTGATATCGTTGGTAAGCTCGTCCAGAGTATAGCCAACTGCGAGTTTAGCGGCGATCTTTGCAATGGGGAATCCGGTTGCCTTAGAGGCAAGGGCGGAGCTACGTGAGACTCTGGGATTCATCTCAATAATCATCAGCTCGCCATCTGCAGGATTTACCGCAAACTGAACATTGGAGCCTCCGGTTTCAACGCCGATTTCACGGATAATAGCGATGGCTGCATTGCGCATTTCCTGGTACTCGCGGTCCGTCAGAGTCTGGGCCGGAGCTACGGTGATGCTGTCGCCTGTATGAACACCCATGGCATCAATGTTCTCAATGGAACAGATGATGACCACGTTGTCATTTTTATCCCGCATCACTTCAAGCTCATACTCTTTCCAGCCAAGAAGGCTACGTTCAAGCATGATTTCTGTGTTCATGGAGAGGTCGAGACCAGTCGTACAGAAGGTCTCAAGCTCTTGGCGGTTATAGGCAATGCCTCCTCCAGTACCACCGAGGGTGAAACTGGGGCGAACAATAACTGGAAAGCCTATTTTCTCACTGGCTACCATTGCGTCTTCAACGGACTTAACGATATAGGATTCTGGAACGTTAAGGCCAATTTTGTGCATGGCATCGCGAAACTCTTCCCGTCCTTCCGCTTTCTTGATCACTGCAATGTCTGCCGCAAGCAGCTCAACATTATACTTTTCTAGGATACCGAGCTCCGCAAGCTTAATAGCGGTGTTAAGCGCAGTTTGTCCCCCTAGAGTTGGCAGCAAGGCGTCGGGTCGTTCTTTTTCAATGACCTTTGTAACAAACTCAGGAGTGATGGGCTCAATATAGGTGGCATCGGCTAGCTCAGGGTCGGTCATGATGGTTGCAGGATTGGAGTTAATGAGGACGACTTCATATCCCTCCTCCTTCAACGCCTTTACTGCCTGTGCTCCGGAATAGTCAAATTCACAGGCCTGGCTGATAATGATAGGACCTGAACCGATGATGAGTATTTTTTTTATATCTGTTCTTTTCGGCATGATCTGTTGTATTGGCTCTGGGTCTTTGGGACCCGTGGATAAAGAAAAAATCTATTTAGTTCGTTCTGTCTCAGGCTGTCCGCATCATGGTGATGAACCTGTCAAACAGGTATTTTGCGTCATGGGGACCAGGGGCAAATTCAGGATGGTATTGAACTGAAAATGCCGGGTATTTTTTATGCTGCATACCTTCGAGGCTGTTGTCGTTAAGGTTAATGTGGGTCACTTCCACATCGTCCTTTGGCAGGGTCGACTGGTCGATGCAGAAACCGTGGTTCTGTGAGGTGATCTCAATGTGGCCTGTGGTGAGATCTTTGACTGGTTGATTTCCACCCCGGTGTCCAAATTTTAGTTTGTAGGAGGATGCTCCGTAGGCAAGGCCCAGCATCTGATGGCCCAGGCAGATGCCAAAGATAGGTTTCTTGCCGAGAAGCTCTTTGATTGTATCTACCACGCCCTCAACACCTTCGGGATCTCCCGGTCCATTGGAGAGGAATATTCCGTCAGGGTTCATGGCAAGAACAGTCTGGGCGTCAGTTGTCGCAGGTACGACCTGAACCTGGCAGCCTTTTTCTTGGAGTATGCGCAACTGGTTATATTTGATACCAAAATCAAAGGCAACCACCTTAAATGACTCGCCTTCAGGTTTTGTCGCAGTTGTGAAATTGGTTCCTGCTATTGGTTCGTTGTTTCCCCAGCCAAAGGGCGTATCACATGTGACACGTTTGACCATATCCTGGCCCACCAGGCCGCTCCAGTCCTTTGCTCTCTGGATAAGGATTTCCTTGTCCAGTTCTTTGGTGGATACTACACCTTTCATTGCTCCCTTGGTACGAATATGTCGAACTAATGCGCGGGTGTCAAAACCTTCAACCCCAAGTACGCCATGATCCTGAAGGAATTCTGCAAGTGGTTTGGTAGAACGATAGTTGGATGGGTAAGAGTTATATTCCTTAATGAGGAACGCCTTTGGATGTGCTCCAGAGGATTCCATATCTTCAGGATTTGTCCCATAGTTTCCGATTAACGGATAGGTCATTGTGACAATTTGTCCTGTGTAGGAGGGGTCGGTAAGGATCTCTTGATAACCGCTAAGAGATGTGTTGAAGACTATTTCACCGACGGCCTCTCCATGGCCGGTGAACGAACGGCCTTCAAAGGTAGTCCCATCTTCCAGGGCGATAATTGCTTTCATGGTGGTTTGTCCTCTGTTATGTGCCGATGGCCTATCAGCTGGCCCATCTTTTGCAAGAATTGGGATTATATACTCTTGTTTGCAGTGTATGTCGTACGTCTGGATATTCAAGATGGTCCAATGGTTTTGCTGGTAGAACTGTGGATATTCATCTTGAAAGAGCGGAGGGGATGTTTTTTTGTCCCTCGTAAATATGCAGACAAAACCCGAAACTATAACCTTAAATCGTCAGTCTCGTCAACTATAAACGCTCGTGATGATGCCGAAACAATTACGGCGCCTGTTGCGTGGGCCTTCAGGTAAGTTTGCGTCTCTTACGCCCCTGTGTGGATCAAGCATACAGTCATAAACGAGGTGGCAGATTGTTCCTGGTTTGTGTCTTTTGAAAATATTGTATTCTCCTTAAGCCAGTGATCGAGAACATACAGGTGTATTCTTTTTTACAAAGAGGAACGGGTGTCTTGGTGTTATAAGGGGCGGCCCCTAATAACATAAGTTTCTTAGCGGCTTTTGGCAAATAAACATGTTTTGCTGCACAGGCATGTACATCTTTAGGATGGCTCTATCATAGAGGGCTAATCCCACCGGTATTGATCAGCTATGTGGGGCAGGGTAGAGTAGCGCTAAAAAAGAAGATACAGGACGGCGCCAAAGCAACTCCAAAGTAGAGAGAGTATTGTTGCAAATATACAGATCATGGCGAGACTTTTGTGGTTGAAATTCTCTTTTCTTTTATCTTGATATCCCAATATCAAGGCGAGTAATATGCCGAATATTATGCCGCCAACATGGCCCCAGTTGTTGATGCCTGGCACAAGAAAACCAAAGACTACGATTCCAAGAGCCCAGCCTCCAATTTGGTTGAAAATAGCTTGGCCATACACGCCGCCTCTACTTTTACCATAATAAAGGAGTGCTCCGATGAGACTGCACAGGGCCGCAGAGGCACCTATTGTCAGCCTGACGCCTGCAAAAGCAGATAAGGCGAAGCCTCCAATGCCACCAATGATGTAGATGGTAATTGTTCTGTAAGGTCCGAATTCCTTAATGACAAGTGGGGCAAGTTGGCGAACCGCAAGCATGTTAAAGATGAGGTGGAGTGCGCTACCATGTAGAAAACTTGCTGTGATAAGTGTCCACCATCTGTCATACTGAAATAGTGGGATTGAGCCGGTAGATCCAAGTATAAAAAGGCTCTGGCTACTCGGGGATAAAAAGCTGAATGGGCTGAAGTTAAAACTGGTTCTGGTCGGTGTGAGTATAACAGAGAAGATAAACAGAATGACATTGAGCGAAATGAGGATTGTTGTCAGTTGTTCTGGACTACTGATACTTCTGCTGAATATGTTGTTTTTGAACCTTGAAGAAGGCTTGGAGAGCCCACAAAAAGGGCAGCTGGCTGTTGATCCTGAGATGAGTTTTTTGCAGTTTGGGCAAAGTAGTGACATTCTCGTTCGTGATTGGGGCATAATTCGTTTGTCCGTTTAAGGCTGTTAGTGAAACGAACTGACAGCTATTGTAATAATATTATTGTTTGCAAAACTTTACTTGTGCACATGAACTACGGTGTAGCACGTGTATTGTCTGTTATGAGTGCTGCTGCGATACACTTGATAACCTTAGCTTGGAGAGTTTATATGTCAACTATATTATACGAAGATGAGAACCATAAGTGTATAAAATTTGAAGGCTTGACTGCTGAGGGAGAAATCCCATCTAATCAGTTTCTTATTGTTCATAATCGACGTGGCTTATTACTGGATTGCGGTGGCTACAGGGTCTACAAAACTATCTTAGGTGAAATGGCTCATTTTTTACCTGCAGGTTCGTTGGATTATATTTTTCTGTCCCATCAGGACCCGGATATCGGCTCAGGCATTAATCTCTGGCTTCCCATATGTAATGCTAAAATTTTGGTCTCTGCCTTGTGGGAGCGGTTCGTGCCCGCGTTTTGTGTAAGGGGGATAGCAGAAGGAAGACTCTTCCCGATTCCTGACCAGGGTGTTCGGTTTCAACTGAGTGACGCACCTCTTATGGCAATTGCAGCTCATTTTCTCCATTCACCGGGCAATTTTCATCTGTATGATCCCGTTGCCAAGATCCTTTTTACCAGCGATCTTGGGGCTTCAGTTGCAGCCCATAAAGCGGTCATTGATACAGACGATGATTTTAGATTACATATAGAAAATATGCGGGGCTTCCACAATCGTTATATGCCCAGCAACACCGCGTGTCGAAATTGGGCTGCAATGGTACGAAAACTTGATGTTGAGATGATTGTCCCCCAACATGGAGCTCATATTGTGGGCAAGTCGCTTGTGGAAACGTTTTATCAATGGGTTGAGACGGAGAAGACAGCCCTTGATGATTTTGGCGATGAGCTGTTTCAATTGCCAAATGAAGAGGTGGTAACGATATTGTGATGGCCACCTTTTCACTTGTGGCCTTGGTAGAAATAGAAAGTTCCCATCAAAAGAGTGTGGCAATGACGTCTGTCATCTCATCTTGCAGGAGAGTGTAGGCAATGGAATCCCGTAAAAAAGTAGGGCTGGTTCTCGGGAGTGGTGCCTCCCGTGGCTGGGCGCATATTGGTGTTATACGGGCTTTGGAGGAGGAAGGGGTCCACATTGATTATATTGCTGGCTGTAGTGTCGGGGCATATGTTGGGGCCATCTATGCCAGTGGAAGTTTAGAGAGCCTTGAGACGTTTCTTTTGGAGAAGGATGGTAAGAAGATCTTTTCCTATTTTGATGTTGTTTTTCCAAAGTCAGGTTTACTCAATGGCTCCAAACGAGTCCAGGAATTGTTCTCCATGCATACCGATGTGAAGACTTTTGCTGATCTCAACATTCCTCTGATGATGGTGGCAACGGATCTTGAGCAGGGTAAGGTCGTTATCTTGAAGTCTGGTAATATTCTTAGTGCCCTACGCGCGACTATGTCGTATCCGGGGCTCTTTGAGCCGGTTCGAATGGGGGGGCGCTGGCTGGTCGATGGTGGTCTTGTTGATCCTGTACCTGTTGGCATGGCGAGGGCAATGGGGGCAGAAGTCGTTATAGCGGTTGATCTTAACAGTAGGATAGTATCCCGAACGAAAGCAGGTGCTGGTGTTGCAAAGGCTGCTCATTCAATGCAGACAACCTCAAAACCGGTATCTGCTGAAAATGGCAACCGGAATGAGTTGGTCAAAAAGATGAGTGATTACTATGATAATATTGAGCAGAGGTTGCGGCAGAAGACCAGTGATCTTCTGCACCGCGATCATTCTACGCCTGATATAATTGATACGGTGATGACTTCTGTCAGCATAATGCAGGAAAGAATTACCAGGATCAATCTTGCAGTGGACCAGCCTGATATTTTAATCAGGCCCCGTTTGGGTGAGTTGAAAATGATGAACTTTGATCAAATTGAACATACCATCGAAGAAGGCTATATCGGTGCGCGTGAAAAGATGGAGGATATTAAAACCTTACTTGGGGGATGAAGAGGCGGGGTCCATGTTAGCAGTAGCGTAACAGGCTGGGTGGGCCTGATATTGTGAATGGTGTGTCCGCTCGTCAAATGTTATCTAATCTTGATTTGTCCTGTTGCCGGGGCATATCGCTCTGCCCCGGCGGTTATTTCTACCAGATTTCAAATTCTCCGGAGAGATCACATTCACACTCTGCATTAAGGAATTTTACGGCGTAACCTTCCTCTTTTAGGATGCGATATCCGATTTCTCCCCGTCCACCTGTCTTGCAGTGGACGACGATGAATTTATCCTTAGGAATCTCTTGTAAGCGGGTCTTCATTTGTTCCAGAGGAATTGATACTGAGCCAGGAAAGTGACCCGATGAAAACTCTTCAGGAGTTCTCGCGTCAACCACGTAAATGAGATCAGATTTAAGAGATTTAGTGAAATCTCCAATGCTGATCTCACCGGAGCCAAGTTTTTTCTGCCAATTTATTGGTGTTTCGTCGGTGGCGCTAAGGGCGGGGCCTTTCTGTAGCGTGTTCCCCGCTGCTTTCCACATGGCAATTGCGTCATAGAAGCCATTCACATTCTTGTAGCCCCATTCTTGAGCCATTTTACGAGCGGGCGCCAGGTCTGCATCGTTGTCTGAGTAGAAGTAGATCGGGGCGCTTAGGTTTTGAGGAAAGGCGTCTTCTGCATCTTCCAGCTCCACCATTGGTATTGTGTATGATCTGGGGATGTAACCTGCCTCAACTTTCGTGTTATCCCGTAGATCAATAATTACGATATTGCCGTTTGCGATGTGCGCTGCGGTGGGTACTGTGTGCTTGCCATATTTTTTCCAGGCGGGTAGGCCTTCGATATAAACACGTGGGTTTTTGTGACCCCATTTAACCGCCAGACCGGCGGATTTAGGACTCATCGTTCAGGTGGAGCCCCCGCAATAGAAGATCAGTTGTCTGTCCTTGTATTTGGCTAAGAGTTGCGAGCCGTTGTCCTTCATTTTTGAAAGTTTTGCAAATGGAATAGATAGTGCTGATGCGATGTGCCCTTCGCCATATTTTACCGAAGGTCTAGCATCGATGATGACGAGATCCTTGTTACTTTCAATAGCTTGTGCTAGCTCGTCCGTTTTGATTTCTGTGACCCCTGTGGGTAACTTTACAATGGCTTTTTCAAGGGAGTTTGCAAAATTTTCACCACCGACAGTTGTGTAGTGTACGATGATAGCTTCACCAACTTTGAATTCCTTGGCGGATTTAACTCCTTTGAGGGTGGTTGTATCGCTGAATTTCAACAAGAAAAAACTGTTATTCTTTTTAGACAAAGCAATGGTTTTTGCCTTTTGGGAGATGTTGGTGATCTTCCCTTTGATCTTTTGCATCTCAGCGTGGACTTTTTGTGTTTCTGCCGCAAAAACGAATCCTTCTGAAGGTTGCAAAACGTTACCTAGCAGAAGAAAATTTACTGCGAGCAAACTGACCAGTCCCACCTTAAGTACACCTTTTTTCATCGTACACCTCATTGTTAAAGAAATTTTACCGGAAATACTGCAGGGCAGTATGGTGAATTTTCTGCATGCTTAAAGCCATTCCGCACGCACGAAGTTTGTAGCTATGAAATTGTCAAAAAAGCGGTGTGTTTTATTTAAGAGAAGAGGGGCGATAATAATTATACCATTGTCGTATTTATGCAGAAGTATAAGTGGTTTTACGGCCTGGAAGTAATTTAATTATTAAATGTAATAGTAATATTTGCAGGACAATAATGCAATACATTTTCGGTTAAGCGGTATTCGCCTCAAGCCTGTTTTGTGCTAAGGCATATGCGCTGTTTATTGGTAAAAAGGAGTGACTATAGAAAATGTGGGGCTCGATGCAATGTCGTGAGAGAGGCGGTCGTAGTGGGTGGAGGGAGCTGCGGGCAGCAGGTGCTGTCCGCAGCTATGTCTTGGCTTTTGCTACTCTGCAGGGAAAGAGTCTTTGAAAAGTTGTTCTATTGCTTCTCTTCCCGCTTCACTGAGATAACGGGTGCCGCTACCTACAAATGTTTGATATTCGATTTTTGGAGTATCTTCCTGCCAGTCGTTTTTCCAGGTGAACCACTTCTTTTGTGGTTGGTCAAAAACATGCAGAGGACGGTTAAACATTTTGGCAAGTTCAACAGCCCAGCCTGTTCCACCTTTTACTGAACCATCTTCCTGGATGGTTCCGATAACAAAAACCTGATGACCGCTGTTGATCATATGAAAAATAGTCTGGAGGACTTTGCGGATTTTATCAGTCTCATAATAGGTACGATTGAGCATGCGCGAGGCAAGCTCCATACTGATATCACCCCGTTCGAGTTGTTCCTTTTTGAGGATTTCAACATTCTTATCTCTAGAAAGTTTGTGCCCATCAAAAGAGTAAACCACTTCTTTAAGTCCGGCTTTTTCAGCCTCATCGCCAAATGCGCTTTCTGCGCCTTTTAGGCCGCTACTGTACAATGTGTATTTCGATAAATCCATGATGTCTCCTTAGGTCAGCAAATAAGAAAAAAGTTCTCAGGCAGTGTAATCACAGTTATCTTGAAAGGCAATAGCGGGCATACTAATGGCTCTGCTTAAATCACTCTTTTTTATCGCCTTTGAGGAAAATGCGGCAGGGCGCGGGGTAGCCTTCCACCGTTAGTTGGGGATCCTTCTGGTCGATGAAATCGCTATATGACTCAAATGGCATCCATTCAGTCTGCCGTTGCTCATCCGCTGACATAGGGTGGGAACAGAAAAAATCTATATTTTTAAATCCCGCCTTTTTCATCCAGTTAGATAGGCATTTTCCCGTGGGCACAAAGTAGGTTCCCGGTACCTTTGCGTAGGTATCATCTGGAAAAAGAGCATAGGGCTCATCGCCTGGGATTCCCTGGGATTCAAGGATCAGTGAACCGCCGGGGATGAGTGCGGATAATATATCCCGAAGGGTGCCAATGGGGGATGGACGGTGGTAGATAATTCCCATTAGAAACACAATGTCGAAACAATTGGCAAACAGATTCAGGTGTTCAATACCAAGGAGGTCGATGTCGAGATTACTACATCCTGCCATGGCATTAAGCGACTTAAAACAGTAGTAATGTTGAATGGATGGTTCGAATCCAAGTACCAGCTTAGGTTCACTGGCTGCCATGCGAAACATGTAGTAGCCATTGTTGCAGCCGATGTCCGCTATAATCTTACCTCTTAAGTCAGGAAGTATCGGTGCAAGCCGCTGCCATTTTTTTTCACTTCGCCATTCGGCATCAACAGTGTTGCCAAAAACAGAAAACGGTCCTTTGCGCCAAGGGATGAAGCTCTTGAGATGCCCCTGGACGATTAGTTTTTCGTCGGGGCTTAACTGGTTGCTGTCGCCAATGATCACAGTGTCAGCCGCGCAGTCAACAAAGTCCGCTGTAAATTGACTGAGTGCCTGGTATGGTTTGCGATATCGAAGAAAGCCTTTCTTGTCCTGGTTAATCCATTTTTGCAGTTTTTCGTGTTCAGAAATAATAGTATCTATTGCCACAGACTCTGGGAGGAAATCAAAATAATTCATTGTACGTAGGTGTTGTTATGCGGGTTTGAGAGCAATAAAAGATGCGAAGTTGAACCATTGGAAAAACGTTTCAACGGATTCGAAACCGCATTTTTTTAGCATTGCTCTGTTTTCAGTAATAGAAAAAGGGATCAGGACATTTTCGAGAGCTTCTCGTTTATTGGCAATCTCAAGTTCAGAGTAGCCCCTGGCTTTTTTGAAGGTGTGATAAATATCAATGTATTCCCTGTTAAGCTTCCGGTTATGGCTGAGGACCTTCTCGCTGACGAGTAAAATCCCCCCAGGGCGTAAGTTGGCAAACAGTTTCTTGATAAAATCTTCCCTTCGTATGGGGCGGATAAACTGCAGGGTGTAGTTGAGGATAATTGCCCCAGCCCCGGGATGGGAAAATTCGGTGATGTCTTCGAGTAGAAACGAAACCATATCCTGCTTGCCGTGGAGTTCCGCTTTTAAGGTTGCTTTATCAAGCATTGGTCTAGAGTTATCAATACCCACAAAATGTAGGTTTTTGTCCCCTAGGGTGCGGGCACACTCAAGTAGGCTCGTTCCCGTTGAGCAGCCAAGATCATAGACAATGTCCCCCTCAACACAGAGTCTGCTGAGTAGTTCTGCTGATGATTCGATGACCTGTCGGTAAAAGGGTACTGAGCGGTCGACCATGTCGTCGAACACCTCGACCACCCTCTCGTTGAAGACAAAATCTTCCTGGATTGAGTCGACGTTAAATATGGTATCTCTTGTTGAACTGCTCATGTTATTGTTTTTTATACCAGCTTGCGTCATTCTTTTGAAACCATTGTCCTGATTTTCCCTTTTGTACGATCATTTTCGCCCGTCTTTTGCCAACGAGATTAGCCGTTGTGCCTTGTTTTCTGGCGATGGCTGTATAAACCGTGCTTCGATCTTTGTTTTCGTTCTGGATAAGTTGTTCGTTTTTTTTGGCCGCCCTGAAGGTGAGGTAGCCCTTGTTGTTTTCACCAATAACACCAGAGCTTTTAAGGGCTGTTATAGCAGCCGTCCTGCCAGCCATTCGAGCCTTAATGGATGCGGAATGACCCGCCTGGGCGGATAAGAAAACAATGGTAAGGGTGAGAAGAAGTGGGAATAAAAAAGTATTTTTTCGCATTATTAACCTCAGTGAATAGGTAAGATAGTTATTCTACAGGTGTGTCGTCGAGATCACTAAAGAAATCATCAAGGGCCCTGTCTACTTTCACATTGATGTCAATGGTGATGTGGATGGGTTTGATTTCAACGGGGTTGATAGTCACCTCATGCCTGGTGCATCCTGAAAAAATAAGGAGCGCCACTGTAGCAAGTAGAAAGAAGCAATAGTTTGCGGTTGATGTCATATTACATTTTCTCCATTAAAGATTGAAGGCTTTTACCGTACCGAAACAGATTTTGAAGGGGGAGGCGAAAGTTCATGTCAAGGCGTATCGGGTGCTGTAAACCTGGCCCTTTGTCTGTGGCCACGATCTGACCATCTTTGTAGCCAAAAGGCAAGGGCTCAGCAGGTTTTCCATCGATTTCAATAGTGAGCAGCAGATCATCCTGCTCGGAAGTAAAGGAGAGCTTTGTCCAGTTATATGCAAAGTTGTTGAGCGCTTTCATGGAGTAATCAAGAGTCGCCGTTTGACCTATGGCTGGCATGCCCTGGCGTAACTGCTGGGTGTTGTTAAAGCGGACGATACCACTAGTCCCAGGGGTGGAAAATAGGAAACCATCATCAAAATGGATACCCCTCTCACTTATTTTAATCGGCAACCTTCCGTTGAGTGAGCCTTGTCCTTCTGTATCTTCTACCCCAAATTGTTTGAGCAGTTCGCTGAAATTGAGGCGGTCACAGTAGAGTGTTGCTTCTAGCTTATTCATGTTGGCACCGAGAGTAAGACTGCCGGTCTCGATCTTGCCGCCGCACCAACTAAAGCGTGCTTTCTCCAGAAAAAGCTGCTGTTCGTTTTCGATGCGGAAAAATATATGGCCATTGTGCAGTTTTACTCTACCCGATTCGATCAAGTCGATGCTGGCCAGCTGGCCAGGAGCACTCCTTATGTGCGGGAGATCCGGGAAGGAGATTTGCGTCGCAATACCGGTAATTGTGGTCTTGTCACTGGTGAGTTCACCGTTGGCTAGACGCAGGGTGAGACGTCCGGACGGTTTTTTGTCGATAAACTCAAAGGTTGCCTCTGCTGAGACATTGCCGGTAAAAGTGGTGTCTTCAGGTGTATTGATGTAGCTCGGTAGTCGCTGGGTGTCTATGCTTGTGTCTGCCAGTGTGCAGGAGCCCGTAGCATCACCATTTAAATAAGCGGAACCAGTGCACTGTAACTCGGCCTCTATCTCCAGTTGGCTTCTAAGGTTCGTCGTGAAGCTAATGCCATTACTGATTTGTTGCAGGCCTACGCCAACGGTCGCAGTATCCACACCTTTATAGCGAATTGATTGAATCTTAAGCCAACCTTTTTTCTGTTTTTGAGGCTGGTTCAGGGGCTGACCTAGGGGCAGTTGTATGGGCATGTCCCAACTGATATCAGCTAATGTGAGATCCTGGACTGCGTCTTTAATCGTTGCTATGCTTCCCGTAATCTTGGCCGTTATTTTCTCTTTTTTGTAACTGCAAATTCCATTGATTTTCAATGGTCCGACGGAAAATCTTTTATCAATTGTGAAGGCATCGCTTGTGAGTTGCAGGTCGGCGAGCAGGTCACCCAAATCGAAGCTGCCATTTAGAGCAACTGTAAGCGGCTGGTCTAGACGACTCGAATGAACGATGAGCGTAGTGCTATAATTATTATCGCTGAGCTGTACCGCACCTGTTGCCCCAAGGTCGAGGCGATAAGGTTGTTGGCTGGAAAGTCCTGAGAGGCTGTAGGTTAAGCTTTTTGTATCACCTTCGAGCCGGATTTGTATGGCACGCTCTGCGGAAGTTTGCGTAAACAAGCCCCCCTTAGGAGAAGGTGTAAGAGAGTCAATGGCAGCGGTGAGCTGATAGCCGGTTAAGCGCATCTTCGCATCGAGTGTAACCTGTCCCTTCATTGTCAGAGCACCCGTGGGCAAAGCTTTTTGCTTGCCGGGGATCACCTTGCCAAGATCGTGGAGGTTGGGGACATTGACCTCTGTGTTGAAAAGCATACCTTGTGGGGTGAAGGTTCCTGTTGTTTGTGAATAAAGTTCGAGGTCACCGCCTGTGCTGATGTGAGCTGTCATGCTGGTGAGTTGATAGCTCTGCTCAGTTCTTGGCCAAAAACCAAGGTGAATTTTAGCGTCTATGGCAAGATCAATTGTGGTTGCTTCTGTCTGTAGAGCAATATGGCCATTGCGTATAATTATTGTTTCTACGGCAATAGGTAGGGCAAGAGAAAAAGGGTCACTCTGCTTGCCGGTTGAACTTGTTTTGGGGGGCAGGCCTGTAGAGACAAGGGTTTTGTCAATATAGCTTAAGTTGACGGTTGGAGAATCAAGAAGAATAGTATCGAGTTGCCCTTTTAACAGAGAGCTGGGACTATAATGAATTTCAAACCTTGGTATGCTCGCCACCAGCACATCATCTTGCATGAGACGAAGAGTTCCTCTGATTTTCCAGGGGGAAACTCTAGAAATGCTAAGTTCTTTCTGGTTGAATGGCAGTGGCTCAAGGAGGCGGGGGAGTAGGTAGGTGTCACAGAGAAAGGGCAGGAATATTAAAAAGAGAAGAGTGACAATAAAAAAAATAAGGAAAAATGATTTGAGAATTCGTATCTTACGTTTCATTTTTAGTCGTTATTCTGCCTGTGCAAAAAAATTGGTGTGTCCCCCGAGGCTAACTGTTTAACATCTGTCCCAGATGTGCACAATCAGGACAAACGGCTTAGACTAAAGGGCTACGGTTTGACCTGAATGTGTGCCACTGGCACTGGGGCTGAAGAGGTAACCGCTTTTTAAACGAAAAGTATGTTGGATCAGCGTGTTACTGAATGTGTACTAGGGTCGGGAAGAAATATAACCTTGCCTTGAGCCTTTTCTGCCAGTATAAACGTATTCCTCAGTAGTTGCATAATAATTTAGTGTCTTACTCTTGGGAACCTGTCAGGAAGGCCGATTTGGAGAGTGTGTTGAAGCTATGAGCTTAAGATTAACACCCGATAGTGAACGAAGAGAGACCTTTGCGGTAGTTACACATCCTTTTTGGGTGTTTTAATTGAAATAAATAGTTTGGACAGTGTATGTCTGATCGTATGAATAAAGGAAAACAGGTTGGTTGTATGGCAAATGAAATAGACTTTGACGAATTGCTCAGCAAGTATAAATCAGACCCCTATGATTATGTGGATATCTTTGCAATTCATACTGGACGAGTATCCTTTAAGGTGACGGAAGGAATGGAGGTTGAGGCGACAAGTGGTCAGTGGCGTCAGGTTCCTGGATCTGTTCTGTATGAAATTAACAGAGAAAGAAACCCGAAGTTAATTACTGCACAGACAAATGGGATAGTGGCCGATGTAAACATTGAACTTGATGGTCAGTTTGTTGAGGCTGGAGTTAAGTTGATGACGATCAAGCATCCGCTGAAGAAAAAGGAAATCATTGAGAATATTCTCAAAGAAGTCTTGTCACTCTTTGTCGCCCCTGAGACAGCGAAATACTATTTTGCAATGGATATCCAATCTCGAATTGATAAAAAAGGTTGCGGTGCCGTGACAATCAAATCCGGCGATGAGATCTTAACCATGTCGCTGATGAAAAGAGATACCCCAGTATACTATAAAGGTGAAGAGGGCGTTATTCATTCAATCTATTTTAAACATGGTGTCTCTGTTGCTCAAGGTGAGCCATTATTTGGGATCTGTGCCTCTGATAAGTTACCTATAATTCAGAAAATTATCACCCGGGTGAAGGCGGACTGGGATACGGATCATTAGCCTGTAATTCTCCCGGATATTGTATTATTTACAGGTAAGCGATTGAGAGCATAACATTACTTTTATTTAAAAGAGGAAAACCTCACTACCTTTACCAAAGGTCAGTTCTTGCGGTACCAGGATCTACAGTTTTTAGCAATACCATGGCTTGATGTGGCCTAGTGCAAAAAACTACGAAGCTGGCACCGTTTGAAATGATAAGAAGTGCGGGTAAGAGTCGCTCCTTTTCGTAACATACATATGGCAAATAACAACCCCAACCCTGGGATGATTCTTGACTATCTCAGGGTGCAGCAGAAACAGCAACTCCCTCTGTTCTCCAAAAGTACTACTCCTCTTGAAATATTTCGCTATGGCGCATTTATAGGTGCCAATATACAGACCCACTCAAGCCTGCACCGGACCATGGAACATGGGCGTAAACTGATTCTTGATCTGGCCAGGGAAAATCGTTGTATCGCCAGTGGTACTGTTATCCTGGCGGATACATTGACTCACTCGAAGGGAAGGTTTACCAGGAGTTGGCATGCACCCCATGGCGGCGTTTGGGGATGTGTTATTCATGCCAATAATATATTGCCGGAATCCCGCCAATTTATTCCCATGGCAGTTGGACTTGCCTGTTGTGAAACAGTCCGAGAATATGTGGGGGAGGTCGCTTCATTACGCTGGGTGAACGATGTCTTGATCGGTACTAAAAAGCTGGCCGGATTTTTAGTGGAGAGCTATACCGAGCCGATCTATGGTGAGCAGTTTACCATGGTTGGATTTGGCATAAATGTCAATAATGACACATTCCCCACAGAGCTTGAAGGGCTGGCCTTGTCCCTGCGACAGTATCTTGGTCACCCCGTTGACCTCACAGATTTTAGCGCACGGTTTCTTGCGAAATTGGCCTGGAATTTTGGTATTATTTATCATGAAGAAACAAAACATCTTGCGGGTGACGGTTTTTCCGGAAGGGATGGCATACATTTAATCCTGAGCAGGTGGAAAGAACTGTCAGACACCATAGGTAAAGATATTGTCTATGGCTTTGATGTTATGACCGCCCCACAGTATACGGGGCAGGTTGTGGGTGTTGATGACATGGGGGGGCTTGTGATCCGTTTGGATGATGGCTTTGAGAAAACAGAATATAGTGGTGAGGTTCGCTATAGAGAATAGGTGGCGGTCCGAGGATGGATTTTGGCCAAACTCCTAACTTTCTTCGAGAGCGCCTTGTTCATGAACACTGTGTCGGTGACACAATGTTCATGGGAGGTGTGTGTTACAGCGCAATTCGTACTGCGAAGCCAAGAAACACAGTGTCTGTGTCTATGTCGGTATCTTCATTGTCAAAATCAGCTGAATCATTAAATCTGTAGTTTGCGTAGATGTCTGCATATAATCCAGGAAGCAATTCCATGTTGATACCCGCCTTAAGGGCAAAGAATGGTTCGTCGACAAAATCACCGTCTGTGTACGTTGTACCAATCCCGATTCCTGCATACACGCCTTTGCCAATAAGCAGATACGCCTGGGGAGATACGGCGGACTCGCCAAAACGGTCCGGTAGAAATTCAACATCGACCTCCAGTCCTACAAGCCCTGGCCAATATTGGTAAGAACCGAAAAACGCGAGACCATCGTCGTCAAGTTTGTCGTCTCCGACTTCAATATCGTCAACGGCTACCCAGTAGTTGGCTCCAATGCCTATTCTGTGCTCTGCCGCGAGTGCAGTTGTTGCCGTCATTGCTATTAATCCCAGTAAGAGTACTGCTGCTAACATTTTCTGCATAATTTTCTCCATAATTTCATAGGTGAAATACGTATTACAGTACGATCCATTTGGCGATTTTGTCGGAGCTAAAGGCCTTTGTGGAGTGGCGAATAGGTATCGAACCCTAGGTTTTGTTGCTCAAGAATTTGCCAGGAGATTATCTCTCTTTGGAAAATTTGTCTACCGAAATTGTGAAGTAACTGGAGTGATTCGGACAAAATGGCGCCTGAAAACTTCAAGCGGTGTAATCTCTCCAACGGCTGATTCTGGCAGTTTTGAATCATCTTAATGGTCCCATAGGAAAGGGGCCGGCCGGGTCTGCTGTGTTGGTTGCAGCCCGAACATAGAAGTTGGCCACTGGCGCTGATGAATCGGTAGCGGTCGCGTGGATGGACCTTTCTGTTACAGCTGGCACATGTATGGAAATCAGGTCTGTAGCCGATATAATTAAAAAAGTGGATGAGAAAAAGGACAAGTACCTGGCGTGGATTCTTTTTACTGTCGAGTCGGTGAAAGGCCCAGAGTGAGAGACGGAAGATGTTCAGGTCGGCTTCCCCTTCCTTTATGCCTAAGAGAAGGAATTCCCTGATAATAGAGGCAATTCCGTACAGGTCAAGGTGGTAGCGGATGTTGGGGAAACTGGTATAGATCTCGGCTTCACTTAAAAATGCCAGGGCTCGGTCATTTTTTTGCTGATACGTTACTTGCAGGTAGGTGAAGAATTCAAGTTTGTTGACAAAGCGTTTCTTGCTTTTTTTCGCGCCTTTTGCAATGGCTGACAGCCTTCCTGCGTTATGACAGAAAAGCGTAACAATAAGATCAGATTCGCCGTGGTCAGTTGTGTTCAGAACGATAGCATCAGATTCCATCTTGGATCTACTTTTACTTATTGTTGAAGGTCATTGGGGATAGATATTGTCAGTGTGGCATTCTCTGTTTGGGGCAGGAGGATCGGAGTCTTGTTGAGACTGAGTGCTGTCGCTGTTTTACCTGGAAGGGTGATATTGATCTTCTCATTTGCAGACCACGTTACACTATCACCTTTTTTGTAGACGCTGTCAAAGACAGGCCTGTCATCTATTGCTAGTGTCACTTTTGTGGTCTCCTTGAACTGTGCTATGATGATATATTTGCCCGTTGCCACAACGGCAGGTGTGAATTGCTGTTCTATCTCCGAGGCGTTAGACAGCGTTGGGATACTGAGCATGTTCTGCAACTCAAAAAACTCCTTTTCTGGGCTTTTGAGGGGGGCTTCAATTTGTGTTGTTTCTTGGAGGTTCTGAATCTTCTGGCTTAGGTACGTTGCTGGATTCCATGAAAAATACCAGGAGAGGAATGCTCCGAAGAACAGGAGGAGAAGGGTTGCTAAACCTATGCAGGAAGAGGGAAATGAATTTGGCCGCTGTGCCATGTCCCTGTAATCTTTGCTACTGTTACTACATGGCTGGAGGTCACTGTCAGGTGTTGTCGTAAGGGCTTTTTCGTCGTCATATTTTCCGAGGATGATTGACGGGTCTAGAGACAGTTGGTTGGCATAAAGAGTGTAAAAGCCACGCCTAAACACCTCCGCAGGTAAGGAGTCATAGTTGTTCTCCTCCATAGCCGTAAGGTTCTTGATGGATATTTTTGTATTATCGGCCATCTGAGCCAAATCAAACCCTTTGGATATCCTTGCATTGCGGAGAAGGTCCCCGGGGGACTCTTCTGTAGTTTCACGCGGCTCTGATGACATAAGTTTTCTCTTGTTATTGCTGTCTAGTTGTTTTTAGACTTAAAGCTTTCGAATGTATGCACTTGCTTTGAGTTCTTTAACCCAAGCTTTGTATGCCTCTTTCATTTTTATTGCGTATAGTTTGTCCCGGATTTCAGCTTTATTCGCCTCATAGGGAGAGGTGACAACAATAGCCTCTGCATCAGCCGATAGAAGTTTGAAAAATTGATATCCTGATTGTAGTTCTACGATTGAGCTGAGTTCGCCTGGTTGTAAATCTTTAACCGCCGCTTGCATGGCGGGTGCCATGTCATCAAGGGTGAAGATACCTATATCACCACCATCACTTGCGGAGGGAAGGTCGGAGAACTTTTTTGCAAGGGTTTTGAAATCCTGTCCTTCTTTTATTAGTTTATGGATACGCCTGGCGAGAGAGAGGGTCTTCTCTTTGTTGATCTCGTGTCTCGATGCGTCACTATTGTCCCAGGTGAAGCCCATCTGCAGTAAATAGTAGTCACCTTTGTTCATTTGGGAGGTGTAGTGCTGGTCATAATAAGCATGAATCATTTCATCTGTAATAACAATTTTTGAGCGAATATCTATACTCACTATCTTGCTTTGCAGAATATTGTTACGTAATTTGGTTCTATACTGTTCTACACTTATTCCTGATTTGGAAAGTTTGCTTCTGAATTGGCTGGGGCTGAGCGACATGTTGTTCTTCATACGGTTATAGGCGGCATCTATTTCCTGGTCTGTCACCGTTAGATTGAATTGCCTTGCCTTTTGTTCCATCAAGGTTTGGTCAATCATTTTATTGAGTGCGAGTTCGCGTGCCTCGTCCATTGCTTCCAGTAGATTTTTCGCACTGTTATCTTTTCCAAGAGTCTTATAGATGGTAGTGGTTTCAGCCTGGAGTTCGCTTAGGGTAATTATATCCTCATTGACCACTGCGACGACTTTATCGACCATTTCCCCTGTTGCGCTTGTTGCTAGTTGCAGCAAAAAAAATAGAGCAACTAATAGATAGAGCGGATATAACTTTGATTTTGATGGTGATAGAGGCTGTTTCATACTGTTCCTAAAGTTGAGAGGTAAAACTTTTGCAAAAAATCGCAGGTGGGGTTATGTGTAGGTTGATAAAAGAGCATCAGGCTACCGTGTTTGCGATATCTTTGATGAGTATATTTTAAGAGGCTATAATCTCAGTGTATTGGACGCTTTTGTAGGCTTGTCCGGTGTGCTGTGGCGAGAGTATATCACAGAAGAATTAATATTGAAATCTCCTAGGGAGTTGATTTATGAAAAAACGGTCACGTTCTTCAGTAATAGTCATTTTTATAGCATTGTTGTTTTGCTGTAGTAGCGCTTTGGAAGTGATTGCTGCAACAAAAATGCCTTCGTTTGCATTGGAGAGCGTTCAGGGCGGCAAAGTTGTACATTCCAGTTCTTTTAAGGGTAAAGTATTGCTCCTCACCTTCTTTGCAACATGGTGTCCTCCGTGTGCTCAAGAAGTTCCGGTTCTCAATCGGTTGCATGAAGAGTTTGCTGGGGCCGGTTTTTCTGTAGTGGGGCTATCGGTGGACCAGCAAGGGACAGCGCTTGTGGCACGGTTTGTAAAGAAAAAATCTATAAAATACCCCGTGCTGATGGCGGAACCTGCGACGACTATCGACTTTGGTGGAGTGTATGGGATACCGGTCGCTTTTCTGGTGAATAAGTCCGGCAACGTTGTAAAGAAGTACACTGGATACGTGGAGCATACTATTCTGGAAAAAGATGTGAAAAGCCTGTTGGACTAATCGATCGATGTTGCATTTCATCTAAAATTGAAATACAATGGTATTGTTCATATGTCTGTAGTAAGGGACGAGTAATAAAGAGATTGGATCTTCCAACTAATTGGAATCTTAAGGAGAATTGTAATGAATAAAAAAATCGTATGTTTTGCATTGGCAACCGTTTTTGCATTAAGCACAGCTGGTATTGGTTTTGCTGCAAAGCTGAAGTGTACCGTTGACAGCGTTGATGGTAATACAGTGACTATGACTTGTAAGAAAGCTGACAAGTTATCTGTTGGTGATAAAGTAAAAGTTTCTCCCCCCAAGAAGGCTACTATTGAGGGTTGCTAATTGACAGAACAATACTTTTTAAGTATTGTCACGGGTCGGCTGATTTCTGATCAGCCGACCTTTTTTTTATCCAGAATTCCCCGTAGTGGGGTGAGTATATTATTCGTACAATTGGGGTAATAGTTGGAATTATTAAAAGCAATAATCCTTGGAATGATACAGGGATTAACAGAGTTTTTGCCTGTGTCGAGTTCTGGTCACCTTGTGATAGGGTCAGAGTTGCTCCATTTTCAGGAGCAGGGTGTTGTTTTTGATGTTTGCCTGCACCTCGGAACACTTGTTTCTGTCTTTATTGTTTTTCGCCATGAAATTATAGCGATGATAAAGGCTCCGTTCCAGTATTTCAACGGCAATAAAGATGAGGAGGTTCGTCATTTCCTTCTTTGGGATGTGTATGTAATCGTCGCCACTTTGCCTGCTGTTTTTGTAGGTTTGTTTTTTAAAAGTTATATAGATTCTTTTTTTGGATCTACTTTGATCGCTTACTGTATGCTGATAGTTACCGGTTCTATTATGGTTTTGGCACAATATGTTCCGGAGCGGGACAAGTCTCTTAACTGGTGGAGGAGTATACTGGTGGGGTGTGCGCAGGCTGTGGCTATTATGCCTGGCATATCACGATCTGGCTCGACAATATTTATTGGTATGCTGCTTGGTGTTCCACGGGAGACAATCGCTCGATTTTCCTTTATCATGTCTATCCCCGCAATTATTGGAGCTGCTGTCTTGCAAATGGGCGATTTATTTCATAATCCACCAACAGCAGATGTCGCTGTTAACCTCATTGCGGGTATGGTTATGTCAGCTGTCGCCGGTTATTTTGCCATCAAACTGCTTCTGGATGTCATTCGAAAGAACAGACTGCAGTGGTTTGGATATTACTGTTTGCTCCTTTCGAGTTGCGGCCTTATTCATCACTTCTTTTTTGCTACTTGATATCTTTTTTAATAAAAAATTACTAACGGTTGTTACTTATGGATATTCGTACTCTCCCAGAATCTGAACGGGAAATATATAATCGTATTCGAGCAAAATATGCCCTCACCTTTGATAGCCTAAAAGTTGCCGGTAATACGATTAGACTTTTAAAAGTTGCCGATCTTGAAGAGTTTTTGGACGGCAAGGCCCCCCTTGAGAATGTCTCTGAGTTTCCTTTTTGGATACGTCTGTGGGATGCGGCCATGATACTCTCTTATGTGCTTGGTGCTCAAACTGAAACCAAAGGTAAAAGACTGCTTGAACTCGGTGCGGGGCTAGGTGCTCCAGGGCTTGCCGCCGCGGCTGCTGGTTTCGATGTAACACTCAGTGACTATGAAGATATTATCATGGACTTTCAGAAGGTGAGTGCTGCAGCCTCCGGTTTAACCAATGTCTCGTTTAGTCATATTGACTGGTTGAATCCTCCTGAAATTCAACCGTTTGATGTCCTGGCGGGTGCTGAAATTCTGTTCCGGGATGAGTTCTTTGAGCCGTTGCTCAATGTGTTCAAAAACTACTTAAAACCGGATGGTATGATATATTTGGCCCATGACTCAAAGCGGCAGAGTTTAGGTAAGTTTTTGAAGGTAGCTCAGGCGGATTTTGATATTGCATTGAAAGAGCAGAGTTTTATCCGTGATGGGAAAAAAATAACCATCATAGTGAACCGTCTGCGGCATAAGAAATAAATCTTCCCCTTTATGTGGCCGTCTTCAAAATGTTAATCTGTGATCCTTTAAAAATAAAGTGAGCCAAGGTAAATGTCTCTGTATCCCGTTAACCTCAATATTGAAGACAGCCTTTGTCTTGTAGTAGGCGGTGGTTGGGTTGCACTCCGTAAGAGTCGTGGTCTCTTGCAGGCGGATGCCAGGGTGCGTGTAATCAGCCCGGCGTTGGTGCCTGAATTACAAGGGCTTGTTGACGGGGGTGAAATTGAGTGGTTTGAGCGTCCCTTTGTTGAGGGGGATCTTGAAGGGGTCTGTCTCGTTTTTTCAGCAACGAATAATCGGCAGGTACAACTTCTGGTTCGAGAAGAAGCAAAAAAACACAAGGTTCTTCTCAATAGTGCTGATGCGCCTTTGGAAAGTGATTTTCATGTTCCCGCTCATTTCAGGCGTGGACCGATGCTAGTGACTGTTTCAACAGGTGGTGGGAGTCCTGCGCTGGCGAAGAAACTGAGAAAACAACTGGAAGCTGAAATCGTTCCAGAGTATCAGGCTGTGGTTGGCTTAATGGGGCTTATTCGGAAAAAGGTGATTGCCCATAGCGATGACCATAAGGTGAATAGTGAGATATTTAACCGTTTACTTGCTGGAAATCTTGTTACATATGTACTGCAAGAAAACTGGTTTGATCTGCAGATGTTGCTCTTACAAGAATTACCAGAAGAAATTGATAGTCCTGGGTTAATGAAGATTTTTCTCGCAAGGCAGGACCAAAGTTGAGACCTGAAAAAAACGTGTGAGTTTGGGTGGTAAATCCGTCAATATTTTGCTGGAGTACGCATGGAAGAACTAAATTATCTTCTCTACATTTCTGTATTGGGGGTGACTACTGTCGCAATGGCGGCCTATCTTGTTTTTTTTATAAGTCAAAACAAGGCAGTAAGAAAAGTTGCCCGGGCGATCCTTGTAAGTTCTGGAGTGTTGCAAACACTGTATATCGTTTCGCGTTATATGCTCACAGGACATACCCCTATAACATCTCAGCATGAAACCGTGATTTTCTTTGCCTGGGCGACGACCTGGGCCTATCTGTCTTTCAGGTGGCGGTATACGGTTAAAAACTTTGGCACCTTTGTTGCGATTCTTATCTTTTGTCTGGTTTTTATCTCATCTTTGGCACACCGAGACGTAACTGTTCTTGTACCGGCACTACAAAGTGCCTGGTTGCCCATCCATGCCGGTGTTTCTCTTGTGGCGTACGGATTTCTTTCCTTAGCCTTCTGTGGCGGTTTGATGTATCTGCTTCTTGAAAGAGAACTTAAGGCCAAAAAATTCGGTTTTTTCTTTGAACGCTTGCCTTCTCTAGAAGCCTTGGATCAGCTTAACAGTCATTGTATAACGGCGGGATTTGTGTTTTTGACCCTTGGTATTGTCACCGGCTCTGTCTGGGCTCGTCAGGCCTGGGGAACATATTGGCAGTGGGATCCAAAAGAGACATGGTCCCTTATCACCTGGTTTTTATATCTTGTGCAGATCCACCAGCGTTTAACCGTTGGCTGGCGGGGGAAGAGGGCGGCCGTAATGGCAGTCGTTGGTTTTCTCTCTGTTCTCTTCACTCTCTGGGGTGTGACTTATTTTCTTGGGGGTGTGCATAGTTATGCCGGCTGAACGTTTACTGCTCCTCGGAGTAAACCATAAAAACACGCCAGTAGAAGTGCGTGAAAAAATAGCACTGTCCGCTGGGTATGATGAGCCTTTGACCGCCCTTAAAGATGTTAAAGGTCTCAAGGAATATTATCTTCTGTCGACGTGTAATCGTGTTGAATTTTTGCTGGTAGAGCAACCTGGGATGAATGTTGAGTCAGCTATCATCGAGTTTTTGTTCGGTAAAGATGTCAAAGAGGACGATGCCAGAAATTATCTGTATATCTTAGAAGGCCAGGAGGCGGTCAAACATCTGTTCATGGTTGCTGCAAGCCTTGATTCCATGATTGTTGGAGAAACCCAGATTCTTGGCCAGTTGAAAGTTGCGTATCGTCACGCCTCGAAACTGGGATGCACGGGGCCGTTGCTCAATAAACTTCTACATAAATCTTTTTCGGTCGCAAAGCGAGTACGTACGGAAACTTTAATTGGTTCATCTGCTGTTTCTATTAGTTTTGCGGCGGTACAGTTAGCGAAAAAGATTTTTGGTAACCTCCAAGGGAAAAATGTTCTCCTTATAGGTGCTGGCGAAATGGCCGAATTGGCAGCTGAGCATCTCGTGGGCCAGGGGGTTGGTTCCGTTGTTGTGGCCAACCGAACGCTTGCCCGTGCCTTGACCCTCGCTCAACGATTTAATGGTAAGGCTGTCTCCATGGATGAACTCGTTGCCCAGCTTGAAAATGTGGACATCATCATCTCCTCCACCGGGGCAACTGATATCATTTTGTATAAAGAAGATGTTAAATCTGTTATGCGTTCAAGAAGGAATAAGCCTCTATTTTTCATAGATATTGCTGTGCCAAGAGATCTTGATCCTCAGCTTAATGAGATTGAGAATGTGTATCTGTATGATATTGACGATTTGAGCAGTGTCGTTGAAATGAATCGTGCTGGGCGTGATAAGGAAGCGGTTACGGCCACACGAATAGTGGACGAAGAGAGTCTTAAGTTTGAGCGTTATTATCAAGGGCTTGCTGTAAAACCGACGATCTTGGAATTGCGGAGGAAGGTAGAGGCTATTGGGGCGCAGGAATTGGCAAAAACCATTGGTAAACTCTCGGGACTTTCAGAGCATGACAGAAAGCATCTGGAAAAAATGATTTCGGCAATTAATACCAAGGTTCTGCATAACCCATTGATGTATCTTAAAGCTGATTCATGTATGGGACGGGATAACAGAGATAAAAAGGTAGCAACGATTCGAGAACTGTTTGGGCTCGGGGAGTAAGATTGTGGATGACGCCTGCGAGCTTATTGATAATGAGTGGTATATTGTGCGATATTCGGGCGAAACTCCCGAGATAGCCTATAATTCGGCTATTTACTTTCTTACGAGAGCTGGAGACGGACCGCAGGTTACACTGGGCACCTCAGATGTAGAGCGTCTCAGGCAGGCGGCCGTTGATCGGTATGAAGAGATTGTCCTACGTGACATGTACCATGAGAATGTGGGTACGTCGGTGTATCGGGGGATTGCACGCTCTATTTGCAATTATCAGCGGTTTGTCACGTTTTGTAAGAGGCAGACTCTTTCTGCGGAACTGGTAAGATCCAAGGCCGGGAAGCTGTTTGTCACATTCCTTGAGGTTGAGTTGCAGCGACTTGCGGGTAATGGCTCCGCTACGGTTATAAATTGTTCTTTTGTAGAATTGAAGGGTTTTGCAGTAAGTTTGGGGATACCCTTCCCCTCTGATTACACCTGTTTTGAAAGGTACTGTTTACCTTGATGTCAAGGGTATCTCTCCATGCCTCACGCACTTTTCTGGGAGAGGGTATTTGAGGGCATTTTTGACTATTTTTTTGCGAGCAGCTGTGATTGGATCGAGGTCATAGGCTGCAGCCAGTGTGGTGAGATATATCATGATATCTCCTATCTCCTCCTCAAGATGAGTCAGGTCTTCAGCTTTCAGGTCACTACTTTCTTTAGGTGTTAGCCACTGAAAAATTTCCACTAACTCCGAGGTTTCAACACTGAGAGCCATTGCCAGGTTTTTGGGGTTATGATGTTGTTCCCAAGCTCTCGCTCTTATAAAATCTTTGATTTCTTGTTGTAAATTTTGCATAGTTACCTCATTGTAATGGTATTTGTTTTTCGGTTCTGTTATCACTAGGGGCGTGTTGGGGGATAGCTATTTCTCTTACAGTAAACTTTTTATTAAAAATAAAAACAGCCATACCTGCGATATTGAAGTTACGCCCCGTTTGTTGGTGTGGGAGCGTAATACATATCTAAATATATAACGACTTATCGGTTGTGGTGTCGCGGACGGGACCTGGAATTTTTACTGTCCTTGTGGGGCATCAGCAATGATGGCGTTGTGCATAGTTTCCGGCCTTTCGTTGTAGTTTTTTGGCAGCAGCTCGACATACTATATTATTAATGACGATTATGAAAAATAATAAAATTTTCTCTTTGCTCGCTTTCGTGGTTCTTCTGTTTCTTAGCTCTTCCATTTCTTTAGCTGCTCTTCATCCAAGCCAGGAAATAGATCGTAAAAGAAACCGTCTCATTGGCTACATTCTAAGTAAAAAACTTCCCCAACTTCATTTTAGCGATAAACAGCTAGATGACGAACTGTCAAAAGCTGCCTTTCATTTGTACATCAAACAGTTGGATTTTCAGAAACGCTTTCTCCTTGCAGAAGATGTGACTCAGTTGAAGGCCTTTGCGCCGTACATTGATAACAATCTTGCGAGGGGACATATCTCACTTCCGGATACGGGCTACGACATTCTCTATGACAAGATAAATATCGTAGAAGATATCGTGGCGAAGATGCTGGTGGATGAGACCGTCAACATTGGCAAAGGTGCTGGCGGGGAGATTCTCGTAGGTTCATTTAATCTTTCAAAGAAAGACAGCTACGAAACGGACCCGGATGAAATTAACTTTGTTAAGGATATCGATGGGCTGCGTGATCGCTGGCGGAAAATTCTGAAGATGCAGCTCATTGTTCAGTATTTTGAGTTGAAAACTGAGCAAGATAAGGCGCTTGGGGAAAATACCAATCAGGAAAAGAAAATCTCTAAGGACGATGTCCCCCTATGGAAAGAGTCGCTGGCAAAAATACGTAAAAGAAACAGCAACTTTTTCCAAAGGTTGCATCAGGAAACTTTACAAGACCATTATGACCGATATTTTAACTGTATAACCAGGGCTTTTGGACCACACACAAATTATATCCCACCTGCGAGTAAAGAGCAGTTTGATATAAATATGCGTGGAAGTCTGGAGGGGATCGGTGCTTTACTGCGAGAAGATGATGGCCTCATAAAGGTTGTGCGGATCATTCCAGGAAGCGCCTCGGCAATACAGGGGAGCCTTGAGGCCGAAGATGTTATTTATGCGGTGGCCCAGGAAGGTGAGGAACCTGTTGATATTACGGATATGCGCTTGCGGGATGCTGTGCGTATTATTCGTGGACCAAAGGGTGAAGCCGTTACCTTAACTGTAAAAAAGGCAGATGGATCTAAGGAGAATATCAGGATTGTCCGAGACGTGGTGCAGATCGAAGAGACCTTTGTGAAGGGAACTGTGATCGAATCTGAGGATGGGAGAAAAACCGGTTATATCTTCATCCCAAGTTTTTATAGGGATTTTGAGAGTAGTAGGAATGGTGGGACGGGTCGCAATTCGACGGATGACACGAGGGCCGAGATTGATAAATTAAAAAGCCAGTCTGTTGATGGTATTATCTTGGATCTTCGAGATGATGGTGGCGGAGCCCTCATTGATGCTGTGGACATAACTGGACTTTTTATTAAAGCAGGTCCCGTTGTTCAGGTTAAAAATAGCTTTGGTCGCAGTCATGTTCTTGAGGCTCCCTACAGTGATGTTGAGTTTGATGGACCATTGGTTGTTCTAGTAAACCAGTTTTCTGCATCGGCCTCTGAAATTGTAGCCGCCGCTCTGCAGGATTATCAAAGGGCAGTTATTGTCGGAAGTAAACACACCCATGGTAAGGGTACGGTGCAGACGATTGTTGACCTTAATAAAAATATTCCCTTGTTGCAGTTAAAGAAATATGACGATCTTGGTGTTTTGAAGGTAATGATCCAGAAGTTTTACCGGGTGACTGGTGGTTCTACTCAATATAAAGGTGTAGAGCCAGATATTGTACTGCCCAACCTTTCCGCACATATCAAATCAGGGGAGCGCTATCTCGATTATTCACTGCCATGGGATTCTATTGATCCTGTTGAATACACCCCTGCCGTTGGACATTTACCGAATATTTCTTTGCTCAGAGAGAGAAGTTTGAAGCGGGCAGCCGCCGATGAGGGTTTGCAAATCATACAAGAAGAATCCGAGAAGGCTCTTGCAAGAAGCAAGGATACAATCTTAACGATTCAGTTCGATGACATGTTACAAAAAAGGATTGAGGTCGAACAGGCAAGAGAGAAAGTGGCCGCCCATTACAGTAAATTTCAAGATATTGAAGGAAAAAATAAATTAGACGATGGCGTTGACGTCAAACGGGACAGCAAAAAGAAATGGTTAGAAGAGGTTAATAACGATCCATATATACGAGAAGCTGTCAATATTATTGCCGATATAATCAAATTGTAAAAGTGTCTGGAAAGCCTAACTTTACAGAGAGTTAGGCGAAATGTGCACAAAAAATCTACTTGAAAAAGAGATGGAAAGGTGCTAGAAATGCCACTTGTGAACCGTCGTTCAGTTGCGCCTTTTTTTAAGAATGGGTGCTAAATAAATAATATTGACTGGGAAGGTGGGGGTAGTATGGATCTTGCAGAAGGTTTTAGAAACCATAGAGAAAAAATTATCAACAAGTGGGTAGAGTATACACTGTCTACCTATGGTGCATCCAGCTTTTTTATTAAAGAGAGGGATAAATTCGCGAACCCTGTGGGTGGCAATGTGCGCGAGGCGCTAGGACAGATGTTTCGTCTCCTCGAAAAAGGAGCAGACAGCAAAGAGCACCAACCCTATCTCGACCAGATTATAAGTATTCGTTCCGTCCAGGAGTTTACACCTGCTCAAGCTGTTGCGCCGCTCAATGCGGTTAAACATATAACCCGAGAAGTCTTTTTAGCGGATAAAGAGAGAGAGCATTTAGCTGCAGAACTCTATGACTTTGAGTTTGCGGTTGATCTCCTTGTTCTGGCCGCATTTGATACCTATATGCAGTTTCGTGAACGTATTTACAAGGTTCGAATCAAAGAAATAAAATCTGGTAGTCATATATTAACAGACAGCAAGTGCCCATCGAAACTGGTGTCTGGAAAAGATATTCAGGATTTAACAAAGGTAAACGGTAATTAACTGGTCGCTGTGCATCTGCGTGTTGTTGCGTGCTTGTGCGGTTTCCAAAACAGTTCAACTGAAGCGAGGTAAGAAATGAAGTACGCCTTCTCATTCCTGGCAGTCATAGCGTTGGTATTGATTGCTTGGCTCGGATCACAGATACCGGGGATGCCCTACTTGTTTGGTGTGGCACTGCCGTATCTGGCCCTGATGATCTTTCTTGGTGGCTTTGTCTATAGAGTGGTGCATTGGGCGAAAACCCCTGTTCCATTTTCAATTCAGACAACGTGTGGCCAAGGAAAATCATTAGATTTTATCAAGCATAGTAAGCTTGAAGCTCCTAATACAACTGCAGAGGTTGTTGCAAGGATGTTTCTTGAAATTGTGTGCTTTCGTTCACTTTTCAGAAACACTAAGTCAGAGATCCATGATGGTCCGCATATTACCTATGAGTCCTCTAAGTGGCTTTGGGTTTTTTCTCTGATTTTTCACTACTCTTTTCTAGTGGTCGTTATCAGACATCTGAGACTCTTTCTCGATCCTGTCCCTGCTTGTATTGGTTGGATTGAATATCTCGATGGACTGTTTCAGGTTGGTGCTCCTACCTGGTACATGACCGATATCGGTCTACTAGCAGGTGTTGCGTTATTGTTTGGTCGTCGTTTGATCACTCGTCACGTACGTTTTATCTCGCTTGTAAATGATTATTTCCCATTGGTTTTGATTTTTACTATTGCCCTGACCGGTATCCTGATGCGTTACTTCCTGCGCACCGATATCGATATTGTTAATGTGAAGCAACTGACCGTTGGACTTGCCACTTTTTCTCCTGTTATTGGTGCTGAGATTGGTTCAATCTTCTACATCCATATTTTTCTTGTATGTATCCTGCTTGCGTATTTCCCATTTAGCAAGTTGATGCATTCGGGTGGCGTTTTCATGAGTCCTACCCGGAATATGAAAAATAACACCCGTGCAGTACGTCACATAAATCCATGGAATCCACGTATCCTGCCTCATTCTTATGCTGGTTACGAAGATGACTTCCGTGAGTATATGGTAGAGGCTGGTCTTCCTGTTGAAAAGGAGTTACCTCCTAAGAAGGATGAAGAGTAATAAGATTGACCCAAAACTAGCTTAAGAGGATTAGATAACGATGTCAGTTCCTAAATTAGAACAATTATCGAAAAGCGTTGTACAGGGACCTACCTTGGCAACAGGAGCGATACCTACCATGGATTGGATGGATATCCCGGTGGTATTTAAGCCCGGGAATTATGCCTACCCTGCCAAAAAGGAAAAAGTTGAATACCTCGACTCTCTGAGTGGTTTGAGCTTTCCTAATGCCCGTGAATGGAGTCCAGAAGATGATGACTGGAAGCTTCCCGAGGACTGGAAAGATATAATCATTAAGGGTTTGTCAGATCGACTTGATAAGTTCCGTTCCCTGAAAATCTTTATGGATTGCTGTGTCCGTTGTGGTGCTTGTGCAGATAAGTGTCATTTCTTTCTCGGTACAGGTGACCCTAAAAATATGCCAGTGCTTCGCGCTGAACTGCTTAGATCCGTTTACCGCAATGAGTTTACCCTGGCTGGTAAAATACTCGGTAAGATGGCAGGTGCCAGAGAGATGACTGTCTCGGTATTGAAAGAATGGTTCATGTATTCTTATCAATGTACCGAATGTCGTCGCTGCTCTGTTTTCTGTCCTTACGGGATTGATACTGCCGAAATTACCATGATGTTGCGCGAACTGTTGCATCTCGTGGGTGTTGGTATCAACTGGATTTTAGAGCCTGTTTCTAACTCCAACCGTACCGGTAACCATATGGGACTTCAGCCCCATACCTTCAAAGACAATGTCGAGTTTTTGGTTGATGATGTTGAGGGTTTGACCGGTATTCGTCCCAACGTCAGCTTTAACCGTAAAGGCGCTGAGATTCTTTTCGTCACACCTTCTGCCGACGTTTTTGCTGAGCCGGGTTTGTATACCGCTATGGGTTATATGATCCTGTTTGATGCCATTGGTCTTGATTACACCTGGTCCACCTACGCATCTGAGGGTGGTAACTTTGGTTTGTTCACCAACAACGAAACCATGAAAAAACTGAACGCTAAAATGTACGCTGAAGCTGAGCGTCTTGGTGTTAAGTATATCATTGGTGGTGAGTGTGGGCATATGTGGCGTGTTGTCCATCAGTATATGGATAGCATGAACGGGCCTGCGGATTTCCTTGAAGTGCCTGTTTCACCAATCACTGGAACAGTGTTTGAGAATACAGCCTCTACCAAAATGGTTCATATTAGTGAGTTTACTGCTGATTTGATCAAACATGGTAAGCTTAAGTTTGATAAAAGCCGTAACAGTCATGTTAAAGCTACATGGCATGACTCCTGTAACACTGCGAGGGCAATGGGGCTTATCGAAGAGCCTCGTTACATTCTGGATCATGTTGTTGATTGGGTTGAAATGCCTGAGAACACGATTCGCGAGCAGACCTTCTGTTGTGGTTCTGGAACCGGGCTTAATACCGACGAAATCATGGAATTGAGAATGCGGGCAGGTTTGCCTCGTGCCAATGCAGTTAAGTATGTACACGATAAACATCTCGTTAATATGCTGGCCTGTGTTTGTGCGATTGATAGGGCGACTCTTACCTCTCTCATGAATTACTGGAACCCTGGTGTAGAAGTTTGTGGTCTTACTGAGCTTGTTGCGAATGCACTTGTTCGAGAAGGTGAGAACCGACCTGAACTGCCAGAAGGTCTCCGTACCATGCTTTTCTAAATCCTGAACAGAACATAGGAGTTAAGTAATGTACAATAAAGGAACAATAATACCGGGACTGGCAATATTTGTCCTGATAGTGACGTCTCCGCTCTGGCTTAATGCGTTCATGACTGGAAGCACAGTACCGAAGGTCGAGTTGCCGCCAGGTGGGGAAACAAAATGTATCGCATCTGCTACAGTAATGCGATCAAGTCACATGCAAATACTCAACGAGTGGCGTGATGATGTACTTCGTGATGCCAATCGTATTGCGGTAACTGTAGACGGTAAAGAGTATCGTAAAGGTTTGCAGATGGCGTGTATGGAGTGTCACACTAATAAAGAAAAATTCTGTGACGCATGCCACGAGTATGTATCTGTTAAGCCGTATTGTTGGGATTGCCATTTGAGCCCAACTCTCGCTGCGACAAAGAAGGAGACACTCTAATGGATAAGCAAAGAAGAAAATTTCTGAAAGTTGCGGGGGCTACTGCTCTTGCAGGGATCAGTGCTCCTGCTGTTGTCAAATTGACTGCAAGCGATGCTCTCGCCTCGTCAGAACATGCTGCACCAGCCGCGGATGCCCATGAAGGTGCAAACGGACACGGAGACGCGCCTAAGGGTATTCGTCTTGGTCTTGTCATCGACATGCGTAAGTTGTACGGCAAGCCAGAGCTTCTCGACAAAGCGGTAGCTGCATGTAATAAGGCCCATAATATTCCTCATTTTGACAACAAGAAAGATGAGATTAAGTGGATTTGGAAGGCTCCTTTTGAGAATGTATTTCCAGAACATTCACAATATCATCCAGCTGATACTGCAAAGGACAACGACTTCCTCGTTCTCTGCAATCATTGTGATGAGCCACCATGCGTAAGGGTCTGCCCTACCAAAGCAACGTTTAAGATTGAAGCCAATGGTATTATAGCCATGGATTATCATCGTTGTATTGGTTGTCGTTTTTGCATGATGGGTTGTCCTTACGGTGCAAGGAGTTTCAACTGGTTTGATCCACGTCCCCACGTTAAAGAGTTTAATCCAGAATTTCCTACTCGTATGCGTGGTGTTGTTGAGAAGTGTAACTTCTGCGGTGAACGTCTTGCAAAAGGACTTGAGCCTGCATGTGTTGAAGCTGTAAAGGAAGACGAGGCAATTACTTTTGGCGATTTGAATGACCCTGAATCCGAGATTCGCAAGGTACTCGCCGAGAACACTACAATCCAACGGAAGCCATCGCTTGGAACTAAACCTTCAGTCTTTTATATAGTGTGAGGGAGTCATGATTGAAAAAGTATTAAAAGGAAACTCGAAATACTGGATGTGGCTCGCCTTTTTGAGTGCATTCATAGCGGTCGGTGCGATTTGTTACCTGAGACAGTTTATCATTGGTATGGGACTGACCGGTATGGGAAGGGATCTGTCTTGGGGGCTTTATATCTCTCAATTCACCTTTTTGGTCGGAGTTGCAGCTGGTGGTTTGATGCTGGTTCTTCCGTATTACATCCATAATTATAAGGTGTTTGGTCGACTTACTATCCTAGGTGAGTTCTTGGCAATTGCTGCGATCATTATGTGTCTAATGTTCATTATGGCGGATATTGGTCAGCCATTACGTGGTCTGAACATGATGTTGCATCCTACACCTAACTCAATGTTATTTTGGGATATGATGGTTCTGCTCGGTTACCTCGGGCTCAACATAATTTGTGCATGGGTTATCCTCACTGCAGAACGTAAACAGGTAAAACCACCAAAGTGGGTTTATATCTTTGTTTATGCATCAATTCCATTCGCAGTTTCTATTCATACCGTAACTGCAATGCTCTATTGTGGTCTGCCCGGTCGTCATTTTTGGCTGAGTGCAATCACCGCACCACGTTTTCTTGCCTCCGCTTTTGCGGCGGGACCTGCTCTTATTATAATTGCATGTCTTATCATGAAACGTGTAGCAAATTTTGATGCTGGTAAAGAAGCTATCAAGAAATTGACCACAATCATAATGTATGCTGCTTTAGTTAATGCATTCTTTGTTGGCCTTGAATTCTTTGTTGGCTTTTACTCAAATGTTCCCGGACATAAGCATGCTCTTCAATACCTGTTCTTTGGTCTTGAGCATCATGGGATACTCTATAATAACCTCGTACCATTCATGTGGACTTCGGTCTTCCTCTGCTTCGGTGGTCTAGCCCTCTTTGCCTACATGAAAATCACTAAAGTTTATAATGAACTTTTGATTGGAATTGGTTGTGCTGGAATCTTTATAGCTCTGTGGCTTGATAAGGGACTTGGTTTTGTTATGGGTGGTCTTGTTGTGAGTCCGCTTGACGAAATAGTTGAGTATGTTCCGACTGCAAACGAGATTGGTATCACCTTGGGGATTTGGGCAACTGGAATTCTTCTGGTTACTCTTTTGTTCAAAATTGCAGTAGATGTAGAGCATGAGGTAGAAGCATAGTACGCGTTATTGATTGATACCTTGTATTTTAAAAGCCTCCGACTTGTCGGGGGCTTTTTTTTTTGTTAAAAATAGTAACTCGTATTTCTTTTACTCTTGTTAACCCTGTTGAGCCATGAGGGAAGCATTGAAAAAACGTGTTTTAATAGTCTACTATTCCTTTACCCAGCAAACGCGCATTCTTGTAAGACAGTTTTGTAGAGGTCTTGAGGGGGAGGGGGTAGAGGTGGCTTTTGAGCGCATTAAGCCTTTGAATCCGTATGAGTTTCCTTTTAAAACTGATTTACGTTTAGTAAATGTAATGATCAGGACCTTTTTTCGTGGTCGAAAGGAGGTGGAGCCTGTTTCTGATAGATGTTTTGAAGCGTGGGATTACATCGTTCTTGCTGGCCCCACATGGTCCTATCACCCGAGTGGGCCAATGCTTGATTTTCTCGACAGATATGGTGCGTCCGTACTGAGGGGACAAAAAGTTATCCCGTTTATTTCTTGCAGATCTTACTGGCGGCTTCACCACTTAAGTTTACGGCGTGTCTTCAAAAAGCTAGGGGCAGAACCCCAGGCCCCCATTATCTTTATGCATCCGACCAAAGAGCCGTATCGATTTATCGGATTGCTCCTTAAGTTACGGGGAAAAATGATTCGTAGAAATTGGTTTCGAAAGCACTATGAGATGTATGGTCATAGTAAAGAACAAGCGATGCAGGCCTTTGACTATGGTGTTAAACTAGGCAAGAGTATGTTGGACAGCTAAGCCGCACTTTTTCTCTGCTGCGGCCGGTAGGTGTGGCTCTCGTTGGCTCATTGGAAGTGTCTGCTGTGTTACTTTGTCGGTGAAAAGTAAGTGGCTGGATAGATGCCGTACTACTTCAACTATGTCCTCCGCCCTCTTGCTCAATAGCAGCAAAGAATAGCTACAGGCGGTGCTGTAACCGACGGGTACAAATCACCGCAATCCTAAGCCTTTGTAACAAGCTATCAGGGCCATTGGCCATTGAGATAGAGTTGGAACAGATAGAGAATTTTTTCTGAGTAAAAGACAAAGATAAATGCTGCAATAGAAAGGAAGGGTCCAAAAGGGATTCGGGTTCGAGCGCCTTTCTTTTGATAGACCATGGCAATGATGCCAATTATTGATCCCGATAGTGAGCTAGCAAAAATCACAAAAGGTAAGGATTGCCAGCCGAGCCACGCACCAATCATTGCAAGGAGTTTAATATCACCTCCACCCATGCCGTCTATTTTGCGTATAATAAAATAGCAAAGGGCAATAAGGTAAAGCACACCACCACCCGCTGCGACGCCAATAAGAGAACTTTGCCAGGTTAGAGTCGTACTGAATACAGAAAAAATAATCCCCGCAGCTATACCGGGCAGGCTGATAATGTCGGGTATTATCTGATGGTGAATGTCAATAACGATAATGACGAGTAGGGCTGCACAAAAGAAAAAGAGGCAGACAAATTCGAAACTGACGCCATACCTACCCATTAATGCGGCTGCTAGTCCTGCCATTGTCAGTTCAACGAGTGGATACTGTAGAGATATTCCTGTCTTGCAATGGCCGCATTTGCCGAAAAGAAACAAGTAGCTGAGTAGGGGAATATTTTCGTACCAGTGAAGTGGAGCTTTACAGACCGGACAGTGGGAGGCGGGGAAGGCGATTGATTCACCTTCATTTGGTAGCCTTAGAATAACGACATTTAAAAAACTACCAACTACAGCACCAAAGAGCGTCGCAAAAACTACATGTAAAGTTTGCAGTATCATAATCAAAAGAAAAATATTAAAAGTATACAACTGTTTTTAGTGCCTTACTCATTAAAAACTGTCATACAAAAGGGGATATACAGTACTTTCAGGAAATTAGCTTTGAAAGTACCTCCAAGGCACGTAACCCGGATTGACGTTCATTTACCGGGGGCAGTTTATCAATTACTACATAAGGTGTTTAGCTAACTATGTCACAATACCAGGAAAATGCAACTGTTACTCGTGTGGAACAGCTTACTGAAAAAAATTATCGCCTTACTTTTGAATCTCCGCTGATCGCCGGGGTGTGTAAGCCAGGTCAGTTCGTTATGATCAGGACAAGTATTGGCCAAGATCCCCTGCTGCGTCGTCCGTTTTCAGTGCATCAGGTCTTGGGAGAAAGTCAAATACAGATCTACTTTAAAGAGGTTGGTCGTGGTACCACTCTGCTCGCCCATGCCAAGGTAGGCGATGCGTATTCCATATTCGGACCATTGGGAAGAGGCTTTAAAATCAATACCGGAGGACCTTCGATTCTAGTCGGTGGAGGCCTTGGGATTGCCCCATTGCTTTTATTGCTCAAAGAAAACTGTCGCCTTAAAAAGACTTTTGATAATGATTTGGTAATTCTTGGTGGAAGAAGCCGGGCAGAGGTCGAGCCGTTGTTGGAAGATTTTAAACAGTATGGTGTTACGGTTAGGGTTGCTACGGATGATGGTTCTCTTGGCTACCAAGGTTATGTTACGGATATATTGAAAGCAAGCCAGGTTACAGGGGACAGTACGGTCTACGGTTGTGGTCCTGAGCTAATGCTGGCAGGGCTTGCCAAAATATGCAAAGAAGTTGGCGTTGCCTGTCAGGTTTCAGTTGAAAGTGTTATGGCCTGTGGAATGGGTGCATGCCTTGGTTGCTCCAGGCCCGATAAAAAAGGTTCTTACATCCATGTGTGTCTTAATGGGCCTGTCTTTGATGCGGAGAAATTAGAATGGAATATGTAAAGTCAAGTGGGGACAGTTTTGCGGATATGCAGGTAAACATTGGCTCTCTGCAACTCAAAAATCCGGTGATGACCGCTTCAGGGACCTTTGGTTATGCCCGGGAATTTGAAAACCTGATGAATCTACAGCGTCTTGGCGCAGTGATCGTCAAGGGGATTTCCCTTAACCCACGCCCTGGAAATCCCCCGCCACGCATTGTTGAGACCTCCTGTGGAATGCTGAATGCAATAGGCCTGCAGAATGTTGGGGTTGATCGTTTTATTAAAGAGAAGATGAACTATCTTGCAGGACTCAATGTTCCGGTCATTGTCAATATTCTTGGTGATTCCATTGCAGAATATGAAGAAATAACCTCAAGATTGCAAGGTGTGCCCGGGGTTGCTGGTATCGAGGTAAATATATCCTGTCCCAACGTCAAAAAAGGTGGTGTCGCTTTTGGTACTGACCCTAAGATGGCCGCTGCGGTAACTGCTGCGGTTAAGGGGAAATCCACCGTACCAGTCATGGTGAAGCTTTCACCAAACGTGTCTGATATCGCTACGATTGCTCTTGCTGTGGAAGATGCCGGAGCTGATTCCGTCTCTCTTATCAATACCCTGATCGGTATGGCCGTTGATCTGAAGACGAGAAGACCTGCACTTGCAAATATTATCGGTGGCCTTTCGGGTCCTGCCATTAAGCCCGTTGCCCTGCGGATGGTCTACGAAGTTGCCAAAAAGGTTTCTATTCCCATTATTGGTGTCGGGGGTATTGAGACAGCTGAAGATGCCCTTGAGTTTATGCTGGCGGGAGCGACAGCCGTACAGATCGGGACTGCCAACTTTGTAAATCCAAGGGCAAGTGAGGATGTGGTGGACGGTCTGGCAGCCTATGTTGTTAAAGAAAAGCTCAGCTCCATACGCTCGATGATAGGACAACTCAATCTGGCATAGGCTTTGTATAAGTCTGTTGGGGCAGAGGTCGTTTGGGCACAGGGCCATTCTCGGACTGGCTTCGAGTGTCAATGTTAATGAATAAGGTATAATTGGTGAACTATAATGATTGAAATACAACCACTCAATAATATAGATGTAACACTTGAAGTTCCTGGCTCCAAAAGTCTCACCCAAAGAGCCTTGATTGCGGCGGTACTCGCCGAGGGCACAAGCCAGTTGCATAGCCCTCTGCAAAGTGAAGATACCGAATATTCTTCAAGCGCTCTGGAGCAGATGGGGGCGGTTATCGAACGGGGTGAGACATGGACCATTCAAGGAATTGCTGGTGCTCTTTCTGCCAGTGAGGCCCCCATTTATCTCGGTAATAATGGCACAGCAACAAGGTTTTTAACATCCGTTGCCGCCCTAGGTCATACGCCATACACAATCGATGGTGACAAGAGAATGTGCGAGAGACCCATTGCTCCGCTAGTGAGTGCTCTTACGGGTTGGGGAGTTGATATTGAATCAGTCCACGGAACGGGGTGTCCCCCCCTAAAGATAAATGCCAATGGGCTTGACGGTGGAACGACCATTTTACCCGAGGGGAAGAGCAGCCAGTACCTCTCTTCTCTTTTACTGGTGGCCCCTTACGCTAAAAGTCCAGCAACGCTCAAGGTTGAGGGTGAAATCATGTCAAGACCCTATGTGGCCATGACCCTTGCCGTTATGGCTGATTTTGGCATCTTTGTTGATTGTACCGCCGACTATAGCTCGTTCTCCATCCCACAAGGTTGCTATAAGGGGTGTGAATACCGAGTTGAAGGTGATGCCTCCAGTGCCTCCTACTTCTGGGCTGCCGCTGCTATTACAGGGGGAAGGGTCAGTGTGAGCAATGTTCCTGTCCCGTCGCTCCAGGGAGATTCTATGCTTGTGCCTCTCTTGGGTCGGATGGGTTGTGACATTTCTAAGAAGGGAGACGGACTGTGTTTGCAGGGGCCTGAAAAACTCAGCGGCATAACCATCGATATGGGTGATATGCCCGATATTGTTCCTACCTTAGCAGTGGTTGCCGCCTTTGCAGAGGGCACAACCGTTATCAATAATATTGCCCATCTGAGAATAAAAGAGTGTGACCGCTTATCAGCTATTGTGGCTGAACTTGGCAAGCTTGGGGTGAAAATCGACGAGCACGAGGGGTCGATGGTGATCCACGGAGAGGGTGGGCGTGGTCTTGTTGGGGCCGAAATTGAAACCTATGATGATCACAGAATGGCAATGAGTATGGCCGTTGCCGGTTTGAGGGTTCCCGGGGTCAAAATTACTGGAGAAGGGTGTGTTGCAAAATCTTTCCCTGATTTTTGGCAGCGATTTTCCCAGCTTAAGGGCTAAGTTGCTGCGGATTTAATTGCAAGAAGGGAGGGGAGTTCCTCCCTTGTATGACCTGTGGCACTTTTCTTTGGGAAAAGGGGCTCAGGTCATGGACCACCCATATTCTCGAAGCCTTTTTTTATCAAAAAATAGAGCTTGCCCGGATGCTTCATATGGTTTGCGGCAATCTCAGCGTACTTGCCACTTCCCCAAAACACATCCACCCGACCTGTTCCTTGTATTGCAGATCCAGAATCCTGGGGAAAGACAAATCGATTCATCGGTTGCCACTTTTCAATAGCATCCTTGGCATTAACAACTGGTTTTTCTGATTGTAAATAGGCGATGGTGCCGCCGGGGAGTTGCTGTTGGTCAATGGCAATTGAGCGTCCGGGCGTGAGGGGTTCTCCGGAACTACCCCGTGGGCCTTTCTTGTCCCCCCAACTAAAAAAAATGAAGCGTGGGTTGTGCTGGAGGAGGGACTGCATCGTATCTGGGTGCTCCTGCAGATATTTTCGAATAGTGGGGATGGTAACCTTTGCTAGTTTCATAACTTTCGTGTCCACCAGATACTTGCCAATGCTCTTGTAGTCAAGACCATTGCTGCCAGCAAAACCAACAGCTTTTACCGTGCCATCAGGTAGGGCGATTCTTCCTGACCCCTGTACATGCAGGAGATATGCATCAAAGGGATCTTTAAGATACACCAGTTCATTACCCGCTAGACGTTGTTCTGTTTCAATCTCTTTCCGGCTCCAAAAGGCAGTGAATTTGAGATTATTATCATATCTGCCCAGCCGCTTTTTACCGTCGGGTCCGGTTTGTTGTACAAGTGAGGCCGGGCGTTTGTATAGAGGTGTGAGGTAGGGGGCTTTTTTGCTTAAACTGCCTGCAAAAAGAGGTTCGTAATATCCGGTTACGAGCATATTTCTCCCCCATTTGTTTTTCCGTCCCCCCGCTTGAAAAAAGAGATAGTGAGTCTTGAGAAAGTTATCCAGCTGCTTATTGGAAGGTGCTGTTTTAAGAAAGTCCAACATCTCATCAACGGATTTACGTAGCCAGCTGGTGGACACCTTATACGGTCCAACTGTTACCCTTTTTGCATCGGGTTGGCCTTCGAGGTAGTGTTGTTGACGTTGCATGACTTGTATCAGCGAAGCCCGGTCAAGGTCGTCTGTTAATGTTGCCAGGGGGGGAACTTGGTGCAGCGGCTTATAGGGATCGTAAAAATACAACAATGCGGCTGTGGTCAGGAGGACAACTGCTACACTGGCAATAATGCGGCCGTTTTTAATCATTATGAGCGGTTCTTTACTTGCAAAAAGATTCTGCCATTTCACTCACCGCCATGGCATATTTATGGCTGTGGTTATATTCGGTGATGGCTTGGAAATTCGGATAACCAGCGAGGTATCGCATACCGCCGCCTTGTTTTGGTGACAGTTCAAGGCCAATTATTGAGAGCCGGCCCTTCTCCGGTGGACGGGGAAGCTCAATCCCTTGGGTTGTAACAACGTAGCGCCAGTCAACCCGTGCGGTGCGGCCTTTTGCATGGGCTGCGATGAGTTTACTGGAGAGAAGAGAACGACCAATCCTCGCATATACGGGTGCATTGAGAGTCCAGCCAAACGTTTTAAGATAGTTGGCGATGGAGGCGAAAATGTCCGCTTTGGAAGAGATGAGATCTGACCTGCCATCTCCATCAAAATCAACAGCGTAGGCGTTGTAACTTGATGGCATGAATTGTGCCTGACCAAAGGCTCCTGCGTAGGACCCCTTTATTTCACGTGGGTCAAAAGCGTTTGTTTTGCAGAGAAGGAGGAACTCGATAAGTTCTTTGCGAAAGAAAGCAGATCTTCTGGGATAGGCGTCAAAGAGGGTATTAAGGGTGCGAAAAAGGTTGAAGTTTCCCTGGTTTGCGCCAAATCTTGATTCAATTCCCCATATCGCCACAATGACCTCCCTGTTAACCCCGTAAACCCCTTCAATATGATCAAAGAGTTCGTGGTATCTTTTGAGGTATTTTTTGCCAGTTCTTGTGACGCCTGGGGTGATAAATAGTGGTCTATAGAGGTAATAGGGTTTGCCTTCCCACTGTTTGTCCATGAGTTTAAGCACTTTGATATCGATGGTGACTCCGGCAAAAAGGCTGTTAAGCTCAGTTTGTGAGAATTTTCCTGTTTGCAGCAATTCAGCAAAAAAGTCCTGATATTTTTGAGAGGTTACATTGATGGGCTGTTGGTCTGTGACCATGTCCGCGGCCTGTAGTTGCCTGTCGCCTGAGTAGCAGGCAGTCGTAAAGACCAAAAAGAGGATGTTGAATAAGCAGAGCAGCTGGATGGCCCGGCGGAGTCTGGTAAGAGGCATAGGCTGGAACCGCTGTAAAATATCGATTGGAGATAGCTCAAAAGGAATCATTTTTCTAAGAATACAGAGCGTGAAAGGTTTTAAGAAAGGTATCAAGCATAGCAGTAGGAAGGGCGTTGATGCCAGCTGCGGCACTTCTGCCTCCACCTGTGGGAAATGACTTACATAGTGTGTCTGCGTCCCGCCGATCTGCCAGTGGTGCTCGGACACTGATGCGTAGTGTTGTCTTGGTGTTTTCTGTTATTATTGCGTGGGCCGCTTGTGTTTGCTCCCTTGCCTTCATATTGGAAAACACACCGGATATTCTATTGGCCCAGGGCGTATTCGGAAAGATGTACACACGGTTTATCCCAGGGGCAGCGATTGGCTTTTGATCTAAAGCCCGGGCCATGTCGCTGGCATAACCTTCTCGTAATTGCACCAGTTGAGGGGCTGTGGCTATGAAGTCAAAGGGATTACTAAAGGGCTGTATCGCATGATAGAGGTCTGTCGGTTGGAAATGTAGATCGCTTACATTCGTTCCATAGCCATTATAATTGAAAAGTTCTCCAAGCTCTAAGAGTGCTTTGCCTTGGGTCTCATTTATCCCCAGCTTGTTTTGTAGAATGGCTGCAATCGTATGGAGATTGTCTCCATAGGCACCACATACAGCCCATAGCGGAAAGGCGTTGTCGAGGTATTGGTTGACGATAATTGAGGTACAGGTTTCAGCGGATGTGTCTATGTGAGTTTTAAGAGACCTTGATTGTTGGATCGTACCTGCGAAGTGATGATCAAAGTAGAGGACACTGTTATTGGCATCGAGGATTTTTCCAAGAGAGATACGGTTACTGTCAAAGGAGATGTCAAAAACTGTGAGAACACAGTTTTTGACATCTTCTACCTGGGTCAGTAGGGCAATATCTCTTTTAACCCCCGTGATTTTTTGTGTCGTGGGATTAGGATGTGCGAGGCGATACTGATGGAGGGCAAATATCCCATCGGCATCACCGTTGAAAATGTCGTAGTGCATAGACTTCCCCCCCCCGTTTTTCTCCCTGTTCGTTCTTTCTCTATTGGCAGAATTGTACCATGGTTAAAAATTTGCGCCTAGGGGAATGCCGATATTTGCGAGATTGAAGACCACGAGATATGTTGTGTCTTCCGGGGTGTATACTGTCTGTACTTTAACAGACCAGCAAAGAGCCTGGTAGGTAAGTGAACCTTTGGCTTTCACGGTTTCTTCGGTTGATAGGGAGTGTTCTATTTCAGCTTTCACCAACCAGTTATTAAAGAGAGTGGTTCCAACTGTGCCGTTAATCTGGTCAATATCATTTTTCTCTTTGTATGAATAATCGAGGGTGATGAAGTCGCCTTTGTCGTTTTCGTAGGCAGCTTCTATGGTGTGGGCATTAAAGCCATCACCATAGGTGTCAAAGTATGTTTTGTAGATAAGTGAGGTGCGTTTTATCGGATACCATTTCAGCTTAGCATATATGTCCGACAGTGGTTCATCGGAGTCGTCACTGAAATTATAGGACTGTTCAATGGTAAGCTGTGCGTAGTCAGCTAGTGATTCAAGTCCGCCGGTATGGGCTGTTACGTGGTTAAAAAAGTTATCCACGCCATAGGTAACGGTGTTTTCCTCTTGTATGAGATCAACATTATCAAAATGTGGCAGCTCATCTTGGTCTACGTCTGGGAGGTATTGATATTTAACGTATGGGCGGAGTTGGTGACGAAGGGGAGTACCAGATTTGCTATCGGTGAAAAAATCCCGCTCAAGAGTCGTTGCCACTTCGGTTTCAAAATCCATATACAGTCGATTTTGCTTGTCGTCATTCTGCCACTCTGAGTCACCGTAGGTTTCTACCATATAATAGGTGTTCCTAAGAGAAACCTCCGCTCTTGATTCCAAATATTGACCCAAGGGAATAGGTGTTGAAAGTGAGGGCTGGATATCAAATCTGTTACCACCAATACCATCTTCGCGCCAGTAATTCACATAGTCCGCATTCCACCCGAAGGTAACATTTGCAAAGCCTGATGGTATCGTTCCAGAGAAGTCTACGCTCGGTAGAGTCCAAAGAGGTGTGTCTGTGTCGCTGGCCTGGGTGTCTGCCTCGTTAATTGCGAGAACTTCGGAAACCAGAGACATGCCACTCCAACTCTTTAACACCTTAAGAGAGTTCTCGCGTTGGGTGTCTGTGGCGCCATCGAACCCACGACCAAATGTTTTAAGATAACGGGACTGTGTATTGTCAAATCCAGTGTAGCCGGAGTTGAATTCATTTAAATAATCTTCATCAGAAACGATGTCTATATCGAGTCGTGACTGCCAGGCGGTTCCCCAGTTGTAGTTTGCTTTACCACGCAGCCAGTATCTGTCACTGTTGTCATGGGTGTAACCGGTGTCATTGAAGTAATCTGTTTCCGACGGATCTGAAAGCTGATCGTCAAGAAAGGAGCCGGTGAAGACGCCTTTACTGTTGTCATTGGCCACGTAGCGGTATTCCAGCCCTGGCATAAAACCGCGCTTTGCAAAATATTCTGGAAAAAGTGTCACATCAGAAGATTCTGAAATGTTGACAAAGAAGGGGAGGTTGATTCCAAAGCCGCCGTTACTGGAACTGGAAAACTCTGGAAAAAGAAACCCGGTTTGTCTCGTGTTTTTGATAGGTACTATGAGATAAGGTGCATAAAAGACAGGGACATTCTTAATGTTAAACCTGGCGTGCTTGAGGACTGCATAGCCACCAGGGCGGATGTCGGTTGTTGCACTGGAGAAACTCCATGGAGGGGTCTCGCCCTCTTCTACTTTACAGGTAATGGCCCAACCGTCGACAATGCGATAGGTGTCTAGTCCTGTTTTTTCAATAGTCTCGCCTTCAAGGTGAAGTGAATCTTCATCTCGGACAACGGTAGCCTTGGTAAATGTACCTGTCTCATTGGTTAGATTCAGGATACCTTCCTTTGCAGTAAGCAGATCATCACCGGTAACGATTCTTACGTTGCCTTTAGCCTTAATGGACTCCAAGTCCATATCATAAACCATCCAGTCGGAGCTTATTGTGACGGTGGTTTCGTACTTTGGCGGTCCTTCTTTTTCGACATCTTCGGCAGTAACTTCTTTTGGAGTGCTGGTTTCTTCGAGCAGTTCATCCCATGCCGTCAGTTCAGTATCCTTTTTAGTACGCTTTTTAGAGACTATTTCTTTCTTTGTCAGTACCACGTTACCTGTAGCTACAATGCTATTAGGTGATTCATATCGAACCACTTTGTCGGCAGATATATTCCATTCTTCTGTGGAAACATTTTCTGCAAACGATGTATTGCCAGCCAACAGTGTGCAGCAAACAACGGTGGCACAACAAATAACTGAATATCTCGAATATTTTCTAAGAGATGTAGGCACAGGTAACTCCTTTTTGGAGATTCTTCTGGAGGGCAATATCGACATATTATTCTATGAAAAAAAAGGTTATGGAAAAATAGTATGAATTCATGTGGTTAGGTTGAAAATAGAATGACTTATCCTAGCACATATATATGTAGAGGTCAAAGTTTACGGTTCTATGCTGACACTGTCAAGTTTAAAGTCATACCCGGAATAGGGGAGTGAATTAATGTATAGTTAAGAAAAAACACCTATTTCAATGCTGATGAAGACATGAGCCATTGGCAATGGGTGTTATAACTGCTTATTTCAGTAAGAAAAAAAATATAATTTGTGTTTAGGGTAAATTGACAGTACTAGTGTTCCCCAGTGAACATTCTCTCTAAGGGATGCTCAATAATAGGAGTCTTGTCCAACATCGATTAGTTTTTAGGGAATAAACACAGCTATATATCTGATATTGCGAGTATTGTTTATTGTAAACTTTGAAGAGTTTGAGCAAAATGTCATTCACAGACTGACTCCTAGGTAGTGTGTTATGATGTAACACAGTCTTGTTTTGAGAATTTAAGCAAAACGAGACATTGGAAATTGAAGTGGAAGGACAATAGTTTCATTTTTCTGACAACATTAATCTTATAACTGGCAGCCACAGTTCTTTGTAATCTGTTGAAACGCTGTCATTGTCAGGAACGGTCGTATTGTCTTTTTGCTGGTATGAAGAAAAAAGGATGGCATTACACAACCAAGAATCAGAAACATTCGGGTTGTGATGATGGCTACACCGCAAGCATAGCTGGTTATCTTACAGATGTTGTAAGGTGGCTGGTGAGAAAGGTCAGAGATGGTAGAAAGGAAAAAAACAGAAAAAGAAAAAAAGACAGTTCAAATAAAAGCAACAACCGGAGCATGGTGGAAAAGTAAACCCTCCGAAGAAAAAGTTGAGGCTCCCGCATCCCCGTCAGAGGATACAAAAACAGTAAAGCCCAAAAGAGCACCAAGGGCTAAGAAAGCAGTAACTCCCGCCCCAAAAGCCGAAAAGAAACCCACGCGTACTCCAGTCAAAAAGAAAGCTAAGGCCAAGGTCAAAGCTAAGGATCCGGTAAAAGATATCGCCGCTGAAGAGCAGGGGAATATCGCAACTCCCGAAAGTAAAAAATCCCCGGAAAGCAAAAAAGCTCCTGAACGCAAAAAAGCTCCTGAACGCAAAAAAGCTCCTGAACGCCAAAAAGCTCCGGTTCGTAAAAAAGCTCCTGAAAGCAAAAAAGCCTCGGAAAGCAAAGAGGTCCTTACAGGCACAGAGGCCCCCGAAAGCAAAGAGGTTCCTGTAGCTCCGGTTCGTAAAAAGCCTGCACCAAGAAAAAGAGCGACTAAACCAAGGACTCCCCGCGCAAAGGCTAAGCCTGTTGTAGAGGATGTTGCTGTGGTCGCTGCTGCTGAAGTCACCTCGGAGGCAAAGGTAGATGTCGTTGCTGCTGAGGAGGTTGCTGCTAAGCTTAAAAGTACAAAGCCGCGTCGGGGACGACGTCCAAAAGCTGCAGCAAAGAAAAAGGTTGTAACTGAGGATGCCGACATAGCCGCTACAACCGACGAGGTCGTAGCCGAAGTTGCAGCAAGTACTGAAGTTGTTGATGGCAAAGAGACAGAAGACACAGATGCTTCACAGGATGTAAAGCAAAAACCTGGGAGAAAAACGTCTTCCCAGAAGAAAGCGGATGGAGAGGAAAACCAGCAACCACAGGAAGAAGTCAAAAGAAATTGTAAACTTCTTATCAACGCTGAAGAGCCTGAAGAATGTCGCTTGGCACTTCTTGAAGATGGACGGCTTGAATCTCTTAATGTTTCCACAATTTCTCGTACCCAAAGAAAAAACAATATTTATAAGGCCCGTATTGTCGCGATTGAGCCAAGCCTTCAGGCTGCCTTTGTCGAGTATGGGACAGATAAAAACGGATTTCTGCCCTTTAGTGAGATCCATCCCGAATATTTCAAGCAGGATCTTAGTGACCAGGTTCAGCACCTTGTAGATTCGCAGCAGTGGAAAAAACTGAGTATCACTGATGTGGTCGAACGAGGTCAAGAGATTCTCGCCCAGGTTGTAAAAGAAGAGATTGGCAAGAAGGGGGCGAATATGACCACCTTCCTCTCTATTCCCGGCAGATGTGTTGTGCTCATGCCCGGTTCCGACTCCTCTGGCATCTCACGAAAAATTTCAGGCGAACAACGACGATCTCAACTTAGGGAGACCATGAAGTCAATGGATCTGCCCGAAGGTATCGGTTGGATTGTGCGGACAGCCAGCGTAGATATCACCCACGAAGCTCTTACCCGTGATGTTGGTTATCTCGTAAAGCTCTGGGACGATATAAAAGGTAAAGGCCAAACCATTGAAGGGGTTGGTCTTGTTTATGAAGAGCAGCACAGTGTTTTACGGTTTTTAAGAGAACATTTCGATCCATCGATCCAAGAGATCCTAGTGGATGACCGTACGGCGCTTGAGCAGGTTAAAGAGTTTATACATCTGCTTCCTAAAAGCCAGCAAGGTGTGACCGTAAGGTTGCATCAGGGGGCTCGACCTATCTTTAATCAGTTCAGTGTTGAAGATCAGATTGAATCTATTTACCAACCCCAGGTGAGCTTACCCTCGGGGGGATCGATTGTTATTGATCCCACAGAGGCCCTGGTGGCAATTGATGTCAACTCAGGTTCAACCTCTAAGGGTAAGAATTTCGAGGCCTCAATTTTTCAGGCAAATATGGAGGCCGCCGCCGAGTTGGCCAGGCAGTTACGCTTGAGAGATTTAGGCGGATTGATTGTGGTCGACTTTATCGATATGCGGAGCCGAAAGAATATTATCGCTGTTGAGAAACAGGTTCGCGCCGCCATGAAAAAAGATAAAGCCAAGGTGGATTTCAGCCGGATCTCTAAATTTGGCCTTATGGAAATCTCAAGGCAGAAACTTGGGGCACCTATCGAAGCTGGTAACTATAGCAGATGCGAGCATTGTAAGGGACGGGGCACTGTTCGTTCGGTGGAGACATTGTCTCTCTTTTATCTCAGAAGAATACAGACGGGTGCCAGTCGCAAGCCTGTTGATTCTGTTGAATGTCATTTTCCTCTCGATGTCTCGGCATATCTTCTCAACAAGAAGCGTACTGAGATAAGTGAGATGGAAAAACGTTACGATGTTGAAATTATAATTAACGCTGAAACCCATATGAAGCCTGCTGAAAACGAAATAATCTTCCATAAAGCAGAAAAAGAGCAAAATAATAAAAAACAAGCTTGAGTTCATTTACAATACAGGGTATATAGCTACCTGCAATGCACCAGTGGCTCAGCTGGATAGAGTACCTGACTACGAATCAGGGGGTCACAGGTTCGAATCCTGTCTGGTGCACCATGAAATAATAAAGGCTTATCAACTTATGTTGATAAGCCTTTTTTATTTGTATATCCATTTGTACAACTTCTGTACAACCATATTCCATATGGAGTCCCCATTCGGGTCTACGCCAAAGAAAGGGATGAGTTCTGTCCCGGTCAATTTAGTTGAACCAAATTTTGTTTTATCTTACCCGCATAAAATCCTTACTCTCAATCGATAATTTTCAAAGGTTTTGAAGCCATATGCTCATTCGTTGAATAAGTTCCATTTTTCGCAGCAATCCTTCAACAATTCCATTATTCGCAATAGTTGTGACATATACGTCCAATAGGCTTCAAACAGCTCCCTCGTCCCCACGCTCGTGTTGCTCCACTAGTGGCAACCCTGTTGCCTCTTGCAGACACTGCGTCAGAGTTTGAGTACCCACGACCGTATGTATGGAACACGTTGTTTGTCAGTGGTTCTGTAGAACGATTATCCCCCCGAAAAAAAGTAGTACTCAAAAGTAGAATATTCTAATAATTGAAAAACAGGAAAATTCTATGAACAAGTCAAGATTTAGCGATAGCCAGATACTCGGGATATTAAAAAAAGCAGAGGGCGGTGTTCCTATAGCTGATCTTTGCCGCGAACATGGCATTAGCAACGCCACATTTTACAACTGGCCTTTAAAATACGGTGGCATGGATGCGTCGTTAATGGCACGAATGAACGAGCTTGAATAAGAGAATAGTCACCTGAAAAAGATGTATGCTAAAGAGCGATTAAAATAAGAAATCATTCAAGAGGCGATGGCAAAAAAGATGGTAAAACCATCTTTTCGACGCGAGATGGTGGTAACTGCAGTTGGCGACAGTAATCTGAGTATTCGCCGGGCATGTGCATTATTTTTAATCAGCGAAAACTGTTACAGATATAAGAGGAAATTGTCGAGTGATAATGAACTGATCGCAGATTGTTTGCTCCGCTTGACCAGTACATATCGCACATGGGGGTTCGGCTTATCCTTCCTTTATTTACGAAATGTGAAAGGGTTTAAATGGAATCACAAGAGGGTCTATCGAATCTACAGGGAGTTGGAATTAAACCTGCGTATAAAGCCCAAAAAACGATTAAAACGAGAGACGCCTGATGCGCTAGCAGTGCCTGATAAGATAAATACAAGTTGGTCAATGGATTTCATGCACGATCAACTTGAAGATGGACGTAGTGTACGTCTCTTTAAGATACACATATCACTTGCAATGGCAAGCTGCTGCAGAGTATAGAGATCTGTAACTAAGGCTATTCCTGTATCTCTTCAGAATCATGTCTGCACATCAATCACTCCCGTCAAACGTTAGACTCACAGGAAGAAGGTAGCATCTTGAAACTCGGCAAAAGATTGAAGCAAATTGAATTGATGGTTACATCTGACTATACCCACATCTGGGATTGTTGCTGTGACCATGGCTTATTAGGAGCAGCCTTACTAAAAAGGCATGTCGCACCACACATTCACTTTGTTGACGTAGTCCCCCAGCTTATGAGCGAGCTGGAAAAAAAACTGCAACACTTTTACTTACATTCATCTTCAAGCTGGCAAATTCATTGCCTTGATGTGGAAGCATTACCACTGGAACAATATGAAGGAAAAAGCATAGTCATTATCGCGGGAGTGGGTGGTGATTTAATAACTCAGTTTGTCACTGCTATTCATCAGAGCCACTTCACAACACCCATTGATTTCCTGTTATGCCCAGTTTATCAACAGTTTACACTACGACAGCGACTGATTGAACTTGATTTCAGTCTTAAAGATGAAGTGTTAATCGAAGAAAATCGACGATTATATGAAATTCTACTGGTTTCTTCGCCTGCAAAAACAGACGATAAACCTGCTAAAATCAGTCCGGTTGGGGAGTTGATATGGCAAACCAATACCGATGAAGAAGCAAAAGTAGCTACCGACTATCTAAATCAAACCCTCAATCATTTTCAGAGAATGCAACAAGGAGGCGACTATGATGTTCAGCACATTATTGATGTCTATCGCTCTGTTAGTCATAAGCATAACATTTACATCGGTTCGCGAAATGACTGAAACGATGGCCAATTAAATATTGATGAAGATTGGTAATACGAAATATACCAAATGCTTTTGCGAGGAAAATATCTGGCATTTGTGTCAACATGCAGATCTGGTAGAGTTTCCCAAATATGTTCTTTTCATCTCAAACGTCATAAAGCAATGTCCCTTCTGGGCTCAAAAAACTGCACCAGCACAGGAATTCATCTGTTGGGACTATCATGTAGTTTTAGCCGTGAATATGGAAGGTTGGCAAATATTTGATCTGGATACGACTCTGTTTTGTCCAATCGATTTGAAAGAGTATATTTCTGCCACTTTTAAAGGCAAGACAGGTATTCATCCAGGCTATTTTCCTCGTTTTAAGATTATTGGTGCCGAAAGATATGTAAGGGAATTTTATTCTGATCGGAAGCACATGAAAGATGAGGTCGGCAAATGGTTAAGTCCGGCTCCAGATTGGCCGTTGATCCTCGGTAACAAACAGCTATCTATTGATGGATTGTTTGATTTTACCGGTTCGAGTAAGCAAGAAATATATAGCTTGTCTGAGATGGTTGAATATCTGTATGAAGAGGCGTAGTGAAGCGCGCCATTTAACTTTGGCGTTGAACCTGTCACCCGCAATCTCAAGAAATTCATAATCTTCTTAAACGTTAGATGTTTCCTGTGAAGATTGGATATGGTCATACCTGAAAAATGTGTTGAAATGGAGCATTTTAATTTATTGATAATTCCAGATAACTTTTGGGACAGACACCAGATCTTTCTGGGAGCACTAGAGAGCCATTGGTAAGGGTGAACTGATTAAGATAATGGCATCCTTGGAAAGATAGGAGAGAAAAGTTTCTGGTCGTGCTCTGGTCTTTTGGGACAGATTTGAAAAACATGAGCCAATTACTTAAAAAAATCATCATATCAGTGTGTTGAATACTTGATGGTGTAATTGACACCTGATAATGGTTTGATTTTTTTCACTACATGAGTATGTCGGAGGTATGTGTGACTAATCCTCTGAAAACATAAAGAATATTCCCCATATTCCTTGCGAGTAGTCAAGGATTACGCATCAGGGGGGCACAGGTTCGAATCCTGTCTGGTGCACCACAGCTCCAAGTCGTTCAAACTGGTGGTTTTGATCAAAAAAAGGGCAGAGCATCGCAGGATTCTGCAGGTAAAAGAAAAAAGGCAGGGTCATTCGTTAGACCCTGCCTTGGAAGGATATGTTTGTTATTCGTACGGGTTGTGCGTGGTTTTCTTACCTGTACTACGATTGTATCGTAGTGGGGTAGGGCTTATATCATACCTTGAATCTAGCGACTAAAGCCGAAAGGTTTTCTGCCAGGCTTGATAAGTTGTCAGCCGCTGTCTGCACGTCTATGCTATTGGATTTAACGTTCACTGAACGTTCTCTCACTAGAACAACACCCTCCGACACGTCAGTGGACATTTGGCAGCTGGATGCTATGTTTTCATTAATTTCAGAAACTCCAAGCGTTGCCTGGGTGACATTTTCTACGATTTCATTCGTCGTAATAGACTGTTCTTCAACTGCCGTAACGATTGTTTGTACGATCTCATTTACATCCGAGATGACGGTGGATATGCCACCAATATCATTAACAGTTAAGCTTGTTTGGTTTTGGATTTCGCTAATAGCTTGACGAATACTACTGGTTGCTTCAGCCGTTTCACGAGCAAGTTCTTTAATCTCATTTGCAACAACAGCAAAGCCCTTTCCTGCGTCGCCAGCACGGGCAGCTTCTATGGTCGCATTGAGTGCTAATAGGTTCGTTTGTTCAGATATCTCAGTTATGGTGTCGGTAACTTTTCCTATCGAATCAGCAGCTCTACCGAGTGACTCAACTCCCTCCTGAGAACGTGTTGTTGTTGAAACTGCTTCGGAAGTAGTCATGCTTGCACGAGCACTGTTTTCTGCGATTTCTTTAATGGTGTTGCCCATTTCTTCGGTGGCAGCCGCGATCATATTTAGATTGGTTGTTGATTGTTCGGATGCCGCCGCAACAGATTCCATATTACTTGAGACCGCATCTGCATTGGTTGCCGCGCTATCAGCTATTGTTGCCGTTTCGTCGGCGTTTGTAACCAGTTGTTTTGCAATTGCTGCGAGTTCAATCGCTGCTGCAGCAAGTGATTCTGAGGATTGATTTATATCGTTCAACACATCGTTGGAATTTGAAACCATATGGTTGAGTGATTGGGATAATTCCCCTAAAGAATCTTTTGAAGTAACAGTAAATTTAACTCTATAGTCACCAGCACCAACAAGAGATGCGGTATGAGCAATTGAAGCGACGCGTCCGTTGACTATCTTAATCAAAATAAAATTCAGGAGTATACCAATTGCCAGGAGGATTGCACCTATGACGAGAGATTGAGTAATGAGTTCCCTGTCGAAGCCACCAATAATGTCCTTTTTGTTCATGCCAATACCAAGGTAAATTCCCCATTTGTCGAAGTAGCCAACGTAGGCGATCTTGTGCTGTCCTTGCCAGTTATACTCAATAAAACCGTCTTTATGGCCCTCAAACAATTGACCGATACCAGGGTATTTATATATTGACGTCGTGGAATCGAGTGTTGGATGTATAAGGAATTCACCTTGTTTGCCGTATACATAGAAGTAACCAGGGCCCATCTTCGTACTATTTATGAGGTTACGTATTTCGCTATTAAGCATTGTTGTACCAACAAACATCGCCCCAATTATCTTTTTCCCCGTGCCATAAATGGGCGCATATGCTGTTAGGTACCATGCATCAACAACAAAGGCTTTGCCTCGATATGTTTCCCCACGCATAATCGTTTGGTATACAATACTGTCCGACGATATAACTGTACCTGTTGCGCGTCGGCCATCTTTCTTTATTACAGAGGTTGAGATACGTAATAACTTATTATCAACCAGTTGAAAAATAGTAGCTTTAGCGCTAGTAGCTTGGGTTATGCTATCAACCAGGGATGTGTTGGCACCAAGCCATTCATCGCCTAGCATCATTTTGGGTATTGTATAATTGCCAACAGTGGTGAGCGAAGTGTTGTCAAAATACGGAGTTCCGTATTGATTGAGTTTATGGCTCAATATAGTTATGTCACTTTTTAGTTTTGTCGTCGCTTGTTGATCAAAGGCATGTAGAGAATTCATCATTGATTGATGGATTGTTGCTAACGCTTGTTCGCCTTGTTGAACCAAGGCATTGGTACCCGACCTGATAGATGTAAAAGATAGGATGGTAATTGTTAAGAGTGAAATCGACAGAATTGCCACAAACATCATGGTCGTGAATTTCATGTTTTTTATTTTTGAAAACATTGGGCCTTCTCCAAATTTAAATTATCCCAAGAGTATTACTATTGAGATGGTCATAAAACGGGGAAACATCATTAATATGCGGGGGCTGGGCGCTTTTTTTTGTAGTTTATCATCATAAAAGGGCGCTGTTAAGTGATATCTCTGAGACAATAGTTTCCGATGGGGAAAAATCAACATTTTCAGATATCTTTCTGAATCAAATTCAATGCTTGCCTGCCGCGTATAAGGTGTTAAATGCCTTGTGCTTCAGGCAGAGCGAAACGTTGATATCTCCACGTCTGGTAATGTTTATTTATTGAGATAATTCATGTTGTTGTGTCTATACAAGCTGGGATGTTTTGCTGGTTGTGTCCAGCGTTTTTCGCTCTATTGGTGCCGTTTGTTTTTTGTGCTGGACTGGTGGGGGGGGATGGGTGTTTTGTCTGTGTATTTTTTTATAGGGAAAATCGACGACATATGGGATTATACCCATAACGGCTTTCTGTAGGAGTTCTTTGTGTGTTAGGGGGTTACGAAGGGAGGGGCGTTTTGCCTCAAATCTTAGCTCGTAAGCATGGGTAAGTTTGTCTTTATATGTGTGATCACTTCCAAAAACAATAATAAAACTCTCGGGAGAGTTCTCTAATGTTGGTTAAATTACCGACGGTATCAGGTCGTCTCGACACGCTGGCTAATGGATTTTAATGCTGTTGTGGGCCTTGGCGAATGTGCTGTTTCCTGATGAGGTGGCAGTTTGTCTGGAGAACGTTTGATCGGTACGTTTCACTTTGGTTGTGGTTCTTGGTAGTTGTGTTCATTTACTCTTCAGAAGGTCATTTGGCGTTGTTATCCGTGTTACTGATTATTTTCTTGGTATCTCATTGATTGTATTGAAGCGATGGTAATGAAATGGGTGACGGGCTTTATGGGCATTTTGAATCCTAGTTCTTTGAGGAAACAGAATGTATTTAATTTTTTTATTGAATACCAATTGTTTTGATATATGCTACTCTGTTTGCCACGATGCCGATCATAGACAATGAGCTGTATTTATTTGATAATAAGCCGTGGAATGTAATACTACAACGTAGTATAGGAAAAAATAATTTTCAAATTGATCAATAATATTGATTGGTTCCTTGTTGAAGTGCGTTTGGGGAAATGACTTTCATGATGGACAGTTATAGGATGTAACTTTTTTAGATTATCTTTAGTTTTTTTCCTGCCGGTGGGCGGCGGGGAGTTCTTTTACCATTTTCACCATTGGAGGGAAGATGATAAATGTCAGACGAGTCATACTGGCGGGGGCTTGTTTACTGCTGTCAACAGCGGTAAATGCGGGAGCGGGTGACACTTGTATTGATTGTCACACGCAGGTTTCACCTGGCATGGTGATGGATTGGAATGCGTCTGAGCATTCTAAAAATGATGTGACCTGTTCGACCTGTCACGGCGAAGAACATAAGACAGCAGAAGATTTTAAAATGGCAAAATTGCCGGATGAAGCTGTTTGCGCGGAGTGTCATCAGGATCAGTTTGATTCGTTTGCCATGGGGAAACACAACTATGGCTGGTCTGTTTTAAATGCAATTCCTGCGACACATCTGGCCCCTGATGAACTTATCGAGGGTGGACGAGGCTGCGGTGGCTGTCACAACATGGGCATTAGGACTGAAGAGCAAAAGAAGGAGCAGCTAGAGAAGGGTTATCGATATCAGGTGAACTCCTGCGATGAGTGTCATACAAGACATGCCTTTTCTATAAAAGAAGCCAGAAATCCAAGGGCCTGTCAGGCTTGCCACATGGGTTACGATCATCCCCAGTGGGAAATGTGGTCCAGTTCAAAGCATGGTGCTCGATATTTTGCTAAGAAAGCGGGTGATCTTCCCGAGGGCGCAGCGGCACCAACCTGCCAGACCTGCCATCTTCCTGATGGAACCCATGAAAACCATACTGCGTGGGGATTTCTTGGTGTGCGACTACCACTTCCTGAAGATAAGCAAGAGGCTGCCGATCGCGTTACAATCCTGAAGGCGCTGGGAGTGCTCGATCCTGAGACTGGAGAACCAACCGCTATACTCGATGCTGTAAAATCTGTCGATATGGTGAGGCTTGACCAAGCTTCCTGGGAAAAAGAAAGAAATAAGATGTTGAAGATCTGTACTCAGTGTCACTCTCGGACGTATGCCAAAGAGCAGCTTGATATGGGGGATGCAATCCTCGGTAAGGCGGATCGTTTGATGGCCGAGGCTATCGAGACCGTCGCGGCCCTCTACAAAGATGGTATTATCCAAAAACCTGCGTCATATCCGCACAACTATCCTTTCCTGCTCACCATGATGCACACCAATGGAGCCAATTGGGATGAGGATCTGGACAAGATTTCCTATATCGATCAGATTCTGGTACGTATGTATATGAAACATCGTATGCGTGCCTATCAGGCCTTCTTCCATGTAAATCCAGACTATGCTTACTGGTATGGTTGGAATATGATGACTGAGGATTTGGGCGAGGTTAAAGAATTGGCCAGAACCATGAGAGCCACCCATAAGAAGTAGAGTTGTATGTTACACCTGTAGTACATTAAGCCGTAATCTCCTGTATCCTAGGGGTTACGGCTTTTTTGATGCGATTATTATCTCTTGATCTATCCCATAAAACTATAGTCTTCACAGGGGCTAATATGGTTTTAACTCATACTATTAGTTCCAAGCAGGTGGGATGTTTGTTAGGTTGGGTGCTGGACTGAGGTTATCCATAAAATAAAGAGGGGGGATGATGAAATTGTTTTACCGTTTGTCCGTTGTGTTTGTTGCTCTGTTGGCTCTGTGTTCAACCGCACTCGCAGACAACTATACAGAAACGAAGAAGATGTTTAAGGATGCTGGTATTGTCGATAAATTTACAACGAGTTTTGGCTATGCTCTTTTTCCAACCATAGGCAAGGTCGGTTTTGTTATCGGCGGAGCATATGGGAAAGGCCGAGTGTATACGCAGGATGGTTACTACGGTGACACATCAATGACCCAAGCCACGATAGGTTTTCAGCTGGGTGGTGCCGGGTTTAGTCAGGTTGTCTTCTTTCAGGATAAAAGAGCGTTTGCTGAGTTTATTCGGGGTAGTTTTGAATTTGGGGCGGATGTTGAGGCGGTGGCGTTGACCGCAGCTGTGGGTGCCAGTGCCAATACCGGTGGTAGTTCGGCTACAGCAAGCGGTGGAAAGAATAACGCTAGCATCGGCGACAGCGGTTATAACCATGGTATGGCAACCTACACCATCACCAAAGGTGGGTTAATGTATGAGGCTACGGTGGGGGGCCAAAAGTTCAGTTTTACCAGGAACTGACAGGCTACATGTCGGCTTATATTCAGAGCTACAGCGTGTTCACAGGTAGTGTGGGAATGTAAGTCGAAAAGCTGTAGCTCTTTTAGCATACGTGAAGTTCTATTTTGTCTTTACCCGAATTCTTAGCGCGATATAGAGATACATCTGCTTGATGCACGAGGGTTTCTTCGTTGCTTGCATTTAACTCTGGGTGCGATACTCCGCCCAGGCTAATTGTTACCTTCATGATGTCTTCACCCGCCTTTATCGCCAAATCACTAATGGCCCTACGAATACGATCTCCCACTATACCAACATCGGCCAGTGATGCGCCTGGTAGTACAGCCAAAAATTCTTCACCACCGTAGCGAACAAGAATATCTCCTTCCCTAAGCACCTTTTTGGCACTGTTGACAATATTGATAAGGACTTTATCGCCGCTGAGGTGTCCGTAGGTATCGTTTATTGCCTTAAAATCATCAATATCAAAAATGATAAGGCCAAGGGGGGAATGGTTTCTAACCGATCGTATATACTCCTCATGCAGCCGCTGTACCCCAAAACCGCGATTATATATTTCTGTAAGGGGGTCAAGGGTAGCCAGTTCTCGCATGTGTCCATGGGTGAGGGAGTTGTTCAAGGCGAGGCCAAGCCCCATACTAAGAAGATCTAAACGTCCTAATATCTCCTGGTCATATTCATTCTCAGAGGCAAGGACAATAACGCCTAGGGAGATGTTTTTGTAGACTATAGGATATACAAGCACATATTCAGCAGGGGTCTTGCCGGCGCGGTGATCTATTGTGACGGCCTCGGTGGTGTCAGGGGTAGTGATTATTTGCTTTTTATTGGTGCGGATGACATGGGCAACCTGGAAACTCTGGAGGATTTCCTCTGGCTCCAGAAGACCATCATTGGCAGCTATTTTCAGTTTTCCCTGATCGATAACTGCGAGCAGGCCGCTTGAGGAATTTGTATAGAGAATCAATTTCTGGATTGCTTTTTCTGCGAGTGGAGCAAGGTCCAGATCGGTTGCAAGCATAGTGGTAAAAGATCGAGCGGCTCTTTCTGCTGTGATCGTACGACTTAATGTCTCTGCGAGGAAGTTGAAAGCCTTGGCGCTTTCACCAAATTCGTCATCAGAGTCAATATTGATGTGGCATCCCAGTTTACCAGAGAGGTCACCTGTGAATGTTTTTTCAAAATCAAAGTCCTGATTAGCTTGTTCGCTCCCCGCATCCCGCATTGTTTCGGCAAGTGTTCTCATCTGTAGCCCCACATTACTGAGGTTTTGTAGCCGCTTGCCGACAACTTTTCTGGCAATGAAATAATTCACAAATCCCGCAATAAGGCCTGCTGATATACACGCAATGAAAAAAGTTCTGGTCAAGGTGTATTCTTTGGGAACGCCCAAAAGTGTAATGAATAAAGGAAACACCACACCGATGGCCAAACCAAAGCCCATCATAAATATGCCTAAATCGTTAAATACTTTTTTCGTCAATCGCATAATGTTGTTATTCTAGTGTAATACTCAACGGTACAATCGTTGAATTGAGTTGCTGTAATTTCATCAAGGATGAATCTGTTGGATGGCAAAAGTTTTCTCATAATCCGATCCGGCCGACTATATAACAATATAATTAGAAAATTAAATAATTAATTACTCTTTAACAGCGAAAAGAACCTACAAAAATGAAGTTTATAACCTGTTAATTCAGGACAACAGGCGGTCGTTCCGGTTTGGTGGGTTTTGCTGCGTGTGGGATTGCAGAAATAGAATTAGTTTTTGAAAGACCGTTTTGTGTATGAGTCGATATCTAATATATACTCATAGCCTCTCTTGTTTCTTTGCTCTGCAGGTGTTGAAAAGGATTTTCATTAAGAATAAAAACTGGTAATCCACCACTGATTGACCTCTGTCGAGGTGCAATGCACCATAATGGTAACAAGTGCTTAGATTAAGTAACTGTTCATGGGGGCCTCGACGCAAACGAGGGCGCTTTGCCAGGGCCGAACTGGACGTAATTGTTGTGTTGCTGGATCGTTACATGAGTTTTAGGGGTGCGTGAGTCGTTTACTTAAATAAGATTTAGGTGAGTATTTTGAAAATTGAACATCATTTCAAGCAGCTGGGTGCTGGCCCACCTGTGGTATTTTTACATGGTTCCTATGCGACGAGCTCCACGTGGAAGAAAATGGTTGGACAACTCGCTGAAACCCACCTCTGTATAGCTATTGATTTGCCCGGTCATGGGGGGAGCCCAGGTCCCGATGATTTTTCAGACCCAACCGTTGAAACGGAGCTCTCTTTTGTGGAGAAAATTGTCACGGAGCTGACCTATGAGCCCATACATTTAGTTGGTCATTCCTACGGAGGTGTTGTTGCACTGGCCCTCGCGCTAGACGGACGTCTGCCCGTGGTTGAAATGACACTGTTTGAGCCTGTCGCCGTCTCTGCTCTTGGGAGTACAGACGCTATACAACCGATGGCGTCACTGCACACATTTCTACTGAAATATAGAGAAAGTGTCAGGCAGAATACCCCACATGCTTGTGGTCAGGTGATTGATTTCTGGTGTGGTGAGGGCGCTTTCGCACAACTGCCAGGTTTTATAAAAGATAGTATGGAGCCGATGACTGCCAATAATATTCGGCATTGGGACCTGTGTGTATCCATAGACAGTAGTTCTGCCATTTTACAAAAATGTTTGATACCCACGCGTATAGTTTATGGCACTGACTCGCACCCTCTGGCCCATGCAATTGCCGAGAAGCTGCACAGTCAAATGAGCCAAAGTAAGACGTATATTATTGAAGGCGCAAGTCATTTTCTGGTTACAAGTCATGTGGATGAATGTGTAGCTGTTGTTCGGGACAGGTCCCTTTTCAAGAAGTGAGGGGAGAGTTATTGAGCGGGATGACCGCAAGTGGTTGGAATTACAAGTTGTAAAATTACAGGAGCCAAGTAATGGGGCAATTTCAGTTAGAAGTAATCGGTATGGTTCATTGTGATATTATGCATCGCAAGGATGCACCAAAAAATTTTAGCGAATCGGATCGTAAAGGTGTTCTAGAAATATACCCTGCTTATACTCAGGGCATGGAAGACATAAAAGTTGGTGAAACAATTGTGGTGCTCTTCTGGTTCCATAAATCAGATAGAACTGTTCTGAAAGTATATCCGCGAGGGGATCGAACAAACGGCTTACGAGGGGTGTTTTCCACCCGTAGTCCGTCAAGACCCAACCCTATATGTATCTCAGAACTTGAAGTATATGAAGTTAATGGAAATTGTTTAAAGGTTGTTGGCTTAGATGCGTTGGATGGTACTCCGATTGTTGATATCAAGAAAAAGATTAGTTAATACTTTCATCCCTAATGAAGTACCTATTAATGAGAATGAAATTTCTCCTCTACTTACTTTCTGTATGTTGTTATGAAAATCAGATGCATCATTGTCGATGATGAACAACCCGCCCGGGACGAACTGCGATATCTTTTATCCTCCTTTGACGATATTGAAATTATTGGCGATGTCGAATCGGTTGGAAAAGCTGAATTACTTATTGATAAAACGTCACCAGATCTTGTCTTTCTTGACATTCAAATGCCCGGTAGAACCGGTTTTGATCTCATTAAAGCTGTGTCCCATATCGATCAGATACCTTTGTTTGTTTTTGTAACCGCATACGACAACTATGCGGTCAAGGCTTTTGAAAAAAATGCCATTGATTACCTTTTGAAACCGATTTCAACCAGGCGGTTGTCCCTTACTATAGAAAGAGTGAGGAGGTCTCTAGGAGAGGGGTCACAGGATACTTTGCGGGATAAATTACAGACGCTCTTTGCTCAGATTGAAGGCCCGAAGGATGTGGTGAAGGTGTCGGTTGAAAATAACGGCAGGATGCAACTCTTGTCACCCTCTGAAATTGTGTATTGTTCCTACGACTCGGGGCGTATTCTGGTTCACACCATGGGAGAGGAATTCCCACTGTACAGCATCTCGACCCTGGATCGATTAGGCGAGCATCTTGCCGGAGGTCCTTTTTTTAGAGCCCATAGGGGCATTCTGGTAAACCTTGATTGTATCCGTGAGTTTAGTCCGTGGTTTAATGGTAAATACAATCTTATTATGAACGATGTGAAAAGCACTGAACTTGTGGTGAGTCGGACGCGGGCAAAAGATTTTAAAAAGAGATTGGGGCTTTGATGGCATGACGATTACCGCCCTTATAACTGTCCTTCTTAAGCATGTTGGTCTCTTGATTGTAGGTGCCTTTGTGCTACTTTCGATCTCGTCCGTTCAAGAGATCAATTTTAAAAAAAATTCTATATATAACCGGCTATTTCTCATAGTTTTTTTTGGATTATTTGGCATCCTTGGAACCTATAGTGGTAATGCGATCTTTCATTCTATCGCTAACCTGCGCGCAATGGCGGTTATTACTGCCGGGCTATTTGGCGGGCCATTGGTGGGCTTTGGAGCAGGACTTATCGCAGGTGGTCATCGGTTTATTATTGATCCCTGGGGCTTTAGCGCTGTTGCCTGTTCTTTGGCTACAATATTAGAAGGATTTTTTGCCGGTTATATACATCTTCGTTTTAAAGAACGGAGTTTGGACTGGTCCAGAGGCATGTTACTCGCTTTTGTAGGTGAGGTCTTTCATATGAGTCTGGTTCTTATCTTCTCAAGGCCTTTTGACCAGGCATTGGCACTGGTACAGGTTATAGCCTTACCAATGATTATCGGTAACACCCTTGGGACAGGACTCTTTCTGCATGTCATCAAGACTATTCAAGACTTTAGGGAAAAACAGGATTCCACCCAGGCGCAGAAGATCTTTGATATTGCAAATAACACAGTACGCCATCTTCGTGGTGGTCTGAATATGCAAACGGCTCAGGCCAGTGCAAAGATTATTTATCAGCGTCTGCCTGTGGCGGCGGTTGCCATAACCGATACCACTCAAGTTCTGGCCCATGTCGGTGCGGGTGATGATCATCATCTTGCAACAAAAGCCATCAGGACTGAATCCACCCGTAACGTGCTTGCCACCGGTAAGGCGATTTTCCTGAAACATCATTCTCAAATTGGCTGTAACCACAGTGATTGTCCCTTTTACTCTGCTATAATTGTCCCCCTTAAAAAAGGTGAGACAATTGTGGGGACATTGAAATTCTATGGCTCAGCCACAATGGAGCTGAACCGAATTCAGTTCGAAATTGCCAAAGGGTTGACCGATCTGTTCTCTATACAGTTGGAACTCGAAGATATCCAGGTAAAGGATAAGCTGCTAGCCCATGCGGAAATAAAGCATCTTCAGGCACAGATTAATCCGCATTTCTTGTTTAACTCCTTGAATACAATAGCCTCTTTTTGTAGGACGAAGCCGGAAAAGGCAAGGGAGCTGATTCTTGACCTCTCCTTGTATATGCGCAAAAATCTTGATTCCAGTCGTGGTTATATCCCACTTTCTAGTGAATTGGAGCAGATTAACTCTTATCTCGCCATTGAAAAGGCGCGTTTTGGAGAGCTCATTCAGATTAATATAGATGTGGAACCGGGGTGTGAGGACTGGCCAATTCCATCCCTTATTATCCAGCCTTTGGTGGAAAATGCGATTAAACACGGAATAAGAAGCAGGGAGGGGGGCGGGAGCATTAGCCTTACAATCTATAGAAATATGGATAGGTTAGATGTTACGGTTCAGGACGATGGCCTGGGCATAGCAAAGGAAAAGCTCGATACCCTGCTGAGGAAAAACGATTTGGAATCCCATACCGAAGGTGTTGGGTTGCGTAATTCAAACCAGCGCCTGGAACAAATATATGGTCCTGAATTTGGCATGGAGATAAGCAGTAGTTCTGCAAAAGGAACCGTTATATCTTTTCAAATCCCTCTGCTGCAGGATGAATTATACGCAGCGGCTGGCTGAAACGCGCTGTTTGTTGCCAAGAGGTTCAGTGCATTTCAAGGCGTAGTTCTGACCCTTCAGAAGGATAAAACGACATTTCATCTCCTAAAAATTGATGCAAGAGTAGTAATGGGATACTCTTTATGTAGGCTATGCGAGCAAAGAGCAGCATACAAACATCAACTTAGTGTGGAGGGTCAAAATGTTATTCTTTCTTACCTGTGTGGGATTATTAATCCTCGGGTACTTAACCTATGGTGTCCTGGTCGAGAAGATTTTTGTAATCGAGCCAGGGAGGCCAACCCCTTGTATGATCAAGGAAGATGGCGTTGATTATATGGCCATGCCTACCTGGAAGGTGTTTTTCATCCAGTTGCTTGATATTGCAGGCCTTGGGCCTATATTTGGGCCCATCCTTGGTGCTCTTTATGGTCCTTCGGCTCTTTTGTGGATCGTTATCGGTTGTATTTTTGGCGGCGCGGTACATGACTACTTCAGCGGCATGCTTTCTGTTCGTGGTGGTGGTAAATCGATTCCTGAAATTGTGGGCGATATCATGGGAATGCCTGCGCGGCAGATTATGCGTGTCTTTTCTGTGGTCCTTCTCTTGCTTGTGGGTGTCGTTTTTATTCTTGGACCTGCAAAGCTTCTCAGTAGTCTTACCGGAGTAAACGTACAGATTCTTGTTGCCTGTATCTTCTTCTACTACTTCATTGCTACAATCCTACCCATTGATAAAGTAATTGGTCGTCTGTACCCATTTTTTGGTGCCCTGCTTATCTTTATGACCGTTGGAATTATGGTGGGACTCGTCTATCATGGTTATGAAATTTTACCAAATCTTGATTTTACAACCAACACCCACCCTGGTGATAAGCCTATCTGGCCTCTTCTGTTTATAACCCTTTCTTGTGGAGCAATTAGTGGTTTCCATTCAACACAGTCACCACTTATGGCCCGTTGTATTAAAAATGAAAACAATGGCCGTCAGGTTTTCTATGGCTCTATGATCATGGAAGGGATTATCGCCCTTGTTTGGACCACTGTTGGTCTTTCGTTTTATGCCGGACCAGAGGCCATGAGTGCAGTTATTGCCTCGGGTTCACCTGCTGCGGTTGTCAATGAGGCGTGTAATACTCTTCTTGGTCCCGTTGGCGGCTTTCTCGCAATTGTCGGTGTGGTAATTTTGCCTATCTCCAGTGGTGATACCGCCTTTCGTTCAACCAGGCTTATCATTGCAGAGACCTTTAAAATGGATCAAACCAAGACTGTAAAACGCTTATTGATTGCTATTCCCTTGTTTGCAGTAGCATTCCTTATAACCCAGATTGATTTTAATATTATCTGGCGATATTTTGGTTGGTCAAATCAGATGCTTTCCATGATGGTACTCTGGTGTGCTGCTATTTATCTTGCAAAGAGCGGTAAATTTCACTGGATTTGCTCCCTGCCTGCTGCGTTTATGACAGCCGTGGTTGTCGCGTTTATTTTACAGGCTAAGATTGGCCTTAATTTACCTGGCACACCTTCAAATATTGCAAGTGTGGTTGTGGCAATTGCGACGTTAGCATTCTTTTTATACAAGGTAAAACCGGATTCTTCTGCAATTGACCGATTGGAACACGAGTAGATGTTTTAGTCCCTGTTTTTCTACCTCTAGCCGCACAGGATGTTTCTATCCTGTGCGGCTTTTTTGTTGCTGTAGGCCGTCTAGTTTGAGTAGCAACAGAAGTGAAGCTTGCAACCGCCCTAATGTCAATACCGTGGTCAACGGAAGAGTTGGCTTGTGTTGGAGTGGATTAATGCAAGGATGCCACGTTAATTTTCACAAATTATCCGATAAGGCGAAAACTTTCCTGACGCTTAGGGCATACGCCCAACGTAGAGTTTAGCCGCAAGCGTTAGTGAGTCAGATTAAACGATTGGTTAACTATGTTATGTCTGGGCATTTTGATTCTGACTCTTACGATCAAGATATTAATGACTTGACCGTAGCCAACTGTTGCCCCAACTGTTGGGCTTTTCGACAATCATCACTAAAATGAGTGTCCCGGTAGGCTTTCTTTGCCTCGCCGGTGGTGTTGGCTTCGTATTTGCTGTAGTCGTTGTATTGGGTGGTGTTATTTGCCAGGATCATTGTACATGAGCCCAATTCCCGTGCTAAAGTATCTTTGGTGCGGCCAAAGGTGATATTGTAGCCCAAAGGTTCAAACTGTTCGCTTGGGATGTTCATCGTATAAATAAGGCCCACGGGGATTTTGCGTGGAAAGTGGCTATTGCTATAATCCGCATAATTCAGATAGGGGAAACACAGGCGCTCGATAAGTGCACGGGTCGCGGCTGTTTCGCTACTGTAATAGACGGGTGTCGCAATGATAATGGCGTCAATCTCCCGGACTTTTTCCAATATCGGCTGAAGATCATCCTTAACCACGCAGACGATAGGGCGCTCTTTGTTCAGACGTTTGCATGCAAAACAACTTATACAGCCAGAAAACTGCATTGTATACAGATTGAAAAGTTCCACCTCGGCACCGTTTTCGCGCGCTCCCTGTATGGCGTTGTCAAGCATGGTTGCACTGTTCCCTTTCAGACGGGGGCTACCGTTAAAAGCCAAAATTTTCATGTCACTTACCTTGTGTTGCTACGGCTAGGAGCAGAATGTTTTGCTCGTTTTTTATTAACTTGTTATGTGCAACTCTTGATAGCTTCGAACTCTTTTGAAGCCATAGTTGGGATAAATTCTGTTACATCATAACTCGCTACATTAGCAATGTTAAATGGATCTTCTTTAATAATTGTATCCACTTCTGCCTTATTCGCTGCCTTGACTAAAATTATGCCGCCTATTCTTGGAACCTTTCTACCAGAAGCAATAAATTTACCCAATGTATAATACTTTTCAAGGTAGACGATATGATCATCAATATGCTTATCTACTTCTGATAATTCAGCTTTGTATGTTAGTGATACTATAAACAATTAATTCTCCGTTGTGTGTAACGCCAACATATGGGGTGCGCAGCGAGATGCGAGCGGAGCATGCCAGTGAGTGAAACGAATGACGTAATGTGTTTGTTAGGGGTTGAGTTGGAAGCCAAACCAATTACCACTATGGATTTGACAAAATTTCGTGTGTTACATTATCGACTACTACGGGGGTGTCATAGTATGTAACTATAGCTTCCGTACCATATTTTTCATGTACAAACCTTTTCCAGCTTTCTGTATACATTGCATCCGCTTCTGCACGGGAATTCCACAGGTAAATTCCACCGACCGTATCACCTTCTTCGGATAAGATATAACATTTTCGAAAAAGGCCTTCTACATCTTGGTATTTGGGAGCCGTACTTAAAAAAATACTACGGGCTTCTTCTTTTGTGATCGGCTTTGGTAATTTAAACTGGATCATTACGGTTATCACTGGAACACTCCTTTGTAATAGGTCTAATTTCTTTGGACGTCTTTACGGGTAGGCGTGTTGCACTTATTCCTTGAATTCAGCATTTGTTGGTAACTATCCCAAGAGGTGTTGCAATAGTGGGTATACCACAGCCTGAAATTATCTTTTACAGCTGAAAATCGTTGTGCCAAGGGTATAAGTGTTATAGTTCTGAGTTTCTCTTCTGACAGTAACGATCCGTTCTTTCGAGCAGTTGACGGCATCGCCTCTCAAGTTTTTTTCTACGAAAATAAGGGATGTATTTTGCAAGAGGGATAAACTCTTTCAATTCGTAACCTCCTTTTAAATCGATAATTATCGGTTTATATGTCGTGTCTGATTGTTGCTGCAGGACAATGTTTTTTAAATTGAGATCAAATATATGGATGTTGTTTTCCAAAATGTATTTAACCAATTCTTGTACCACTTTCTTAACATAGGGGAGGTTCGGTGGGGGATCGGAATGGATGAGATCGAGGATGGATTTTGAGACAGATCCATCACTGTCGCAAATACAGTCACAGACAAGGCCGTCACCATGATTTGTTGGCTCAATACCATAACAATGGCTGATGCAGGACAGGTCTTTATGCTCACGCATCAGGGCCTGATAGCCATTTAATTCAATTTGATTTGCCTGCTCTCGATCTTTTTTGCAACCCATCGGAACTTTTATCGCCAGACTACTGTTGTGGGGATGGTGATAACAGGCCCTTACTGTGCCTTGGTTAATCAGTAATGTCTCATCTAGAATTATCATGTTTGAGTTGTATTTTCCAAGGTCGTCTCTCTTGGTTTTCGTATACTTTTGAGGAAGACATCGTACAGGTGTGGCAGGCGGCGTTTTGCCGGGGTAACAATGTAAAAAAATCGTTTCATGGTGAATCCATCGACTTCAATTTCTCTCAGTTGTCCGCTCTTGAGTTCTTCAACAATGGCATGTCTTGAGAGAATTGAGACCCCCAGATCGGCTTTTATCGCTTCCTTGACAGCGGCACTTGAGCCAAGGGTCGCGCAAATTTGTAACTGTCTCAAGGTAAGTTTTTCTGTCGCGAGAAGGGCTTCAGTACTCTTTCTGGTTCCTGACCCTTCTTCTCTTATTATGAAAGGCAGTTTTTTTATGTCTGCGACAGAAATCTTTTTTGCAACTTTATTGTCTTTTGCTGTGGCTAGAATGAGATCATCCTCGATAAAAGTCTCAAAAGCTACTTTTGTAGATTGAGGCTTTGCCCCAACAATGCCGATAAAGAGTTCATTTGTGGCAACGGCATCGATTATTGTTTTTGAATCCTTGATTCTGATTTCAAAGGCAATCCCTGGATATTTTTGTTTGAAGGCCGCAGCAAGAGGAGGCAGAAGGTAGGTGCCTGGAATAGTGCTGGCTCCAAGAATAAGGTCTCCTGTAACGGCTGTTTTCACTTCTGAAATGTCGGATTGCAGTTGTCGCAGATCCTCCAGAATAGCGAGGGCTCGCGGGTTGAGAAGATCGGCTTCCACCGTGGGCATAATGGTTCGCCCAAGTCGGTCAAAAAGTTTGCATTGGAGTCTGGATTCCAGGTTTTGGATGTGCTCACTCACCGTAGGCTGGCTTGTGAACAATTCCTCCGCCGCTTTAGTGAAGCTTCTTGTTCTGTATACCGCAACGAAAATTCTTAGATGTCTGGTTTCGATGACCTGCACCTTTGGGGGAAGGGTGATAGGGAAAATATGTGAACTGGATTGGAATATAATATGTGGACATGCATTTTACCAGAGGAAAAAAATGATAAAATGCATGTATTTGTAAAGAGCGGGGTAATATCTTTTTTAAAGATAGAAGGAATAAAGTCATGTTTTCAGACACCTGTCTGAGTTAATGTTTTGTTCCTTTCATAGGAAAAGTGAGCTATTTTCCCATGAGAGGGGTGCTGAGATAACGCTCCCCTGTATCTGGTAAGATAACGACAATGTTTTTGCCTTTGTTCTCTGGTCTTTTGGCGATGATTACTGCGGCATAAAGAGCCGCGCCACTGGATATTCCGCAGAGAATACCTTCGGTTTTAGCGACCTCCTGTGCTGTTGCAAAGGCGCTGGCATTGCTCACAGGAAATATTTCATCAATGATCTCGGTGTTGAGGATTGATGGAATAAAACCAGCACCGATTCCCTGGATTTTGTGGGGCCCAGGTTTTCCACCTGCTAAAATCTGCGAGTCTTCAGGCTCGACTGCGACTATAAGAACATTGGGGTTCGCCTCTTTTAGTATCTCAGCAACTCCGGTGAGTGTGCCGCCGGTTCCAACCCCTGCAACAAAGATATCAACCTTGCCTTCGGTATCTTTTAGAATCTCCGGGCCGGTGGTTAATTTATGTATTTCAGGGTTGGCAGGATTACCAAATTGGTCGGGTATAAAGCTGTTTTCAGTTTCTTTAGAAAGTTCGCCAGCCTTGGCAATAGCCCCCTTCATTCCAGCAGCTGCCGGAGTAAGAACCAGTGTAGCCCCAAGGTGTTTTAATAGAGTTCTTCTCTCAACCGACATGCTCTCTGGCATGGTCAGAATGAGTTGTAACTTTTTATGGGCACAGACAAAGGCAAGACCAAGTCCAGTATTGCCGCTGGTTGGTTCAATGATGGTGCTGTCTTTATTGATGAGACCATCTCGTTCCGCCGTCTCTATCATATTGACTGCAATTCTGCACTTTACGCTTCCCATTGGGTTTCGAGATTCCTGCTTGGCGAGAATGGTTGCGCCGGTGGCAGCTGAATACGAATGCAGTCGGAGTAGAGGGGTGTTGCCGATGGATTTTAGTATTGTTTTGGACATAATAATATCCTTAATTAAAGTTGATTACGAGTTTGAGTAGATGAGCTCTGGTCGCTTGAGGAGGACCTTGGTCTTTGTCGCGACACTTTCGGTAATCCAGATGTTACCACCTATTATTGAGCCTTCACCAATGATGGTATTGCCTCCAAGTATTGTGGTGTTTGAATAGATAATGACATTGTTTTCAATGGTAGGGTGCCGTTTTTTGTCCCTCAGCTTTTGGCCAGCATCCCTTGGAAGCGAAAGTGCTCCGAGGGTAACGCCCTGGTACAGGCGTACATTTTCACCGATTATAGTGGTTTCTCCAATAACAACACCGGTACCGTGATCGATGAAAAACTCGGGTCCAATGGTTGCGCCTGGATGAATGTCAATCCCCGTAAGACTATGGGCATATTCTGTCATTATTCTAGGGATTATCGGAATGCCGATGAGATAAAGCTCGTGTGCCACGCGAAAAATCAGGGTGGCAAGAAATCCGGGGTAGCAGAAAATAACTTCATCTGGGCTATTGGTCGCAGGATCCCCTCTTAGTGCTGCGCGAATATCCGTTGCAAGTAGAGCTGTGATATTGGGCAGTTTTTTAATAAAAGAGAGAGCCAGTTTATGGCTGCGTGCTTCACAGTTGGTGCAGGGGAGCCCGTTTCTTCTGCAATCATGGCGGATAGCCATGGTGATTTGCTCAGCAATTTTTTCGTAAAGATCGGTTGTTTGCTTACCTATATAGTATTCAATGTTGGATGCATGCAGCTTTGTTTTGGTGAAGTATCCGGGGAATAAAATTCTTTTGGTTTGGTCGACGATTTCAATTATTTGTGTCTGGGAGGGGAGAGAGACAGGGCTTATATGCTCAAAGCAGTCCTTTTTATTCCATGACGAGAGTAACTGTTTTACAATCTGAGGCACTTTGTCCTGTTGACTGCTGTTAGTGATCTCAACATGATCGCAAAGTGTTGTTAAGGCAATGTCTTCACTTATTTTTTCAGATTGTTTAACCATGATCTGTGTGCATCCTTTAATTCTTTAGGAAAAGGCCTGTTAAGGCCTTTCTTTTTCTATTATGTAAATACCGTAAGTGGCGCGCAGGTTGGTGAAGTTGTGTATCACGTGCCCGTCATTATTGGCAGGGTTGGTGTTAATGAAGATTTCTTTAGTGATGTTGTACCCGACATCGCGGGAAAACTTTCTAAAATCCTTTATGGTGATAACCCTGATATTTGGTGAATCATACCAGGAGTATGGCATGTGGTCGTTCTTGGGGGCTGTACCTTTGAAGAACAGTTGTAACCTGTTTGAATAATGGCTGAAATTAGGGAAGCTGACAATTACTTTTCTGCCAATTCGGGCAAGAGAGTGGAGGAGATCTTCCGGTTCAAAAACCTGTTGTAGGGTTTGACTGAGTATGACGTAGTCAAAATAGTAATCCGGGTAATCACGCACCTCTTCGTTGAGGTCTCCCTGGAGCACACTCAGGCCCCGTCCAATGCAGTGAATAGCTCGTTCTCTATCCTGCTCTATACCTGTCCCTTGTACCCCCTTATTGGCAACCAGCCAGGCGAGGAGGTCTCCATTGCCGCATCCAAGATCCAGCACTCGGCTATCGTCAGGGATTTCGGCACTGATAATCCTGAGGTCAAAACGAATATTTTCTATTTCAGGAGATACCATTTATAAACCCCCTGATGAGTGAAATAAATCTATCATCTGGTATTAAAAAAGCGTCATGGCCACAATCGGCCTCAATTTCACAAAAACTTACATCTTCACCCTTGTATTTAAGGGCCTGGACGAGTTCTTTTGCCTGGTATGTAGGGTAGAGCCAGTCGGAACTAAACGAGACCACGAGGTATTTTATCTTATTGTCGGCGGGCTTTGTTTCAAGAGCCGGTGTCTTCATAAGATCCACTACATCAAAATAGTCAGCGGCCTTGGTAATGTAGAGAAGGGAGTTGGCGTCAAATCGGTTAACGAACTTTTCTCCCTGGTAGCGCAGATAACTTTCAACCTGAAAATCGCCGTCAAAGCCATAGGAAAAACTTTTCTTGTCCTGTAGCTTTCGACCGAACTTTCGGCGCATAGCAGCATCAGAAAGGTAGGTGACGTGACCCACCATCCTGGCAACGGCCAGGCCCAAATTAGGGGGCTGGGAGTTATAATAATCGCCCTTGTTCCAGTTGGGATCAGAGATGATGGACTGCCTTGCAATCTCATTAAATGCGATGGCGAGAGCAGAGTGGCGCATGGTGGTGGCAATGGGTAAGGCCGCCTGCACCATATTCGGGTACCTGACACACCATTCGAGGATTTGCATTCCCCCCACTGAGCCACCAACCACGGCCCGTAGTCGTTTTATGCCCAGATGGTCGATCAACATTTTCTGGGTGACAACGATGTCTCCTATGGTCATCATTGGGAAATTAAGGCCGTAGGGTTCATCTGTTTCTGGGTTGATAGAGCTGGGGCCGGTGGAGCCTTTACAACTGCCCAAGATGTTGGGGCAGATAACAAAATATTTATTGGTATCAATCCCTTTTTCTGGTCCCACAAGAAAGTCCCACCAGCCGGGTTTGTCGTCTTTTTTGTCTGTTGCATAATGTCCTGCAACATGGGAGTCCCCAGAAAAGGCATGGGCAATAAGAATTGCGTTGTCTTTCTGGTCATTTAGTATGCCATAGGTCTCGTACGCTATGGTTACAGGACCAAGCTCGGCGCCACTCTCAAGAACTATCTTGTTAGGTGCTTCTGCAAAGGTAAAAAACTGTTTTTCAACTATGCCGACGGAAGTTTCCATACTGCTCATTTTATTCTGAAAATGTATGTAATGGGATAACGCCAGTTGGCATTATCTCAGGTTTTAGTGTCGTATTCCAGAGCTTTTGCTCTAGCCCGTAGTATCCCTCGCATCAGGGACGAGATCCTCTGTCCAGCGCCTGGCTAAGATCGGATATAATGTCATCAACGTGTTCAATTCCCACGGAAAGACGGACCATTCCCTCATCAATATCCGCTTCTTTTAACTGCTGCGCTGACAGTTGAGAGTGGGTTGTGGATGCCGGGTGTATGGCAAGTGATTTTGTATCACCTACATTTGCCAGGTGGGAAACCAGTTGTAAACTATCAATAAATGTTTTTCCTGCCTGTAATCCGCCTTTTATGCCAAATGTAATCATTCCACCAAAGCCATTTTTGAGGTATTTGGCGGCGATGTCGTGGTTAGGGGCATCGCTGAGACCTGGGTAATATACCCAATCTACCCTTCGATGGCTATCGAGATATTTGGCAACGTGCAGTGCGTTCTCATTATGTTTGACCATACGCAGACTGAGGGTTTCTATGCCTTGCAAAAAAGACCAGCAGTTGTCGGGACTAATTGCTGCCCCAAGATTACGTAAGGGGACAAGTCGCATGCGGAAGGCAAAGGCCACCGAGCTGAGGTCTCCGAGATCGTGGGCGTAACGCAGGCCGTGGTAGGATGGGTCCGGTTCGTTGTAGAGGGTAAACTTTGGGTTCTGCCAGTTGAATTTCCCCGCATCAATTGCTACGCCACCAATGGCTGTTCCATGACCACCAATCCATTTTGTCAATGAATGGATAACGACGTCTGCGCCATGTTCAATGGGTCTGAGTAAGCAGGGTGGGGTAAAGGTTGAGTCAACCACAAGGGGAAGCTTATATTCCTCTGCAATGGCTGCCAGGGCGTCCAGATCCGTTACATTAAGAGCTGGATTGCCTAGTGTCTCGCAGTAAATTACCCGGGTCTTTTCGTTAATTGCAGCCTTGAAGTTATCAGGGTTTATAGGATCAACGAAGCGGACGTTGATACCAAATTGAGGGAGGATCGTGTCAAATTGGGTATAGGTTCCACCGTATAAATTGTTGGCAGATACAACCTCGTCTCCATGGGCACAGATGTTAATAATGGAGTAAAAAATAGCAGAGGTCCCTGATGCGAGGGCGAGAGCTGCGGCCCCGCCTTCGAGTTGTGCCAGCCGCTGCTCAAGAACATCTTGGGTCGGGTTGCCGATGCGGGTATAGATGTTGCCGAGTTCTTTAAGGGCGAAAAGATTGGCAGCATGTTCGGTATTCTTAAAAGTGTAAGCCGCAGTTCGGTAAATCGGCACGGCTCGGGATCGTGTTTCCTGATCGACATGCTGCCCTGCGTGGAGGGCAAGTGTTTCAAATCTCATATCTATTTTCCTTCATAAAAGAAGACCCGATACACAGGGCTAGGGAATGCTTACCGCCAGCTTCAAGGGGGGTATTCTGCTTAGCAGAGGCACACTTACTTTTTTTGTTTCACTTCAGCTTTCATCCGTTCAATGAAATTGCGGACAAGTTCTCCGGTGCCGGTTTTTGCCTCGGGATCGACATTGAGAATTGATTCCCAGCTGGCAATGGCCCCCGTTGCATCGTCGAGGTCATACATGAGTACAATACCTTTGTTGAACCGCGAGTGGATATGGTTTGTATCTTTCGCAATGGCCTTATCAAACGCATCTATCGCTTTTTCAGGCTGATCCGCTCGTCTATACATTATGCCAAGGTCTGTGTAGATATTGGCGTTGCCCGAATGGATCTCTAGTGCTTTTTCATAGGCGGGTATTGCTTTCTCAGGATGATTTGAATCGAAGTAAAGATTACCCAGCTGCACCCAGTTTTCAAAGTTGTCAGGGTTGGCTGTTACCTCCGCTTCAAGATTTGTAATTGCTTGGTCGGTCGCGGGGTCATGTTGGTGGACTTGTTGTTGGCTTGCCACGTTTGCGAGGGGCGTTCCATCGGTTTTCAAAACGGTAAATGCTATACCGCTGAGGAATCCGGCGATAAATATTATCGCGTATATCACCAGATTGTGGTTAGATTTTTTCTCGACTACAGGCTCAGAGGTTTGAGGCGATGATTTTTGTCTGCTCATTTTGTCTAATAATCCGGTTGATGTTGTTAGGGATTGGTGCCGCCATGTTACTGGTAGGCAAATCGATGCGAGTTCTTGGTTGTACTACGATGTGGTGGTCGCTGCAACAGCTATCAAAAAGCGTTTGTCGAAACATGTTTTAAGTGATGGAAAAAAATCTGTAACATCGGCAATTATTATAAAGAGACTTATAGTGATCAGCATATTTGTAACAGATGCTTGAAGTAAATTAAGTTTCTCGTAGAAAGCTCCTTGTTTCTTTTTTGGCCATTTTCTCAACTGTCAGATTGCCTACAATAGATATATCCGTTGTAAATGTTTGTCCAGTGAGCAAAAAAGAGGAACATTGAAAAGTTGTTTGGTTTGTATGTACCGATATTGGGCGATTTGAAATTGTAAATCCACGGACTCATAAATCAGGAGGAATCTGGGATGAAGGTATTGGAAAAGATAAAATCACAGACAGACCGGGAGAATGGACGGGCAGGAGTTCAATCTTCCCCCTCGACTGTGACGGCCATAAAAGAAAGTATTATCCATCACCTTATGAGTTTTCAGGGGCGAGATCCCGAACGTTCCGGAGCCCAAGATGTGTATAAGGCGCTCGCGTACACCATGCGCGATATCATGGTCGAGAAATGGATAGCCACCCAAAAGACCTTTTATGCTAAGGAAAAAAAACGGGTGTATTACATGTCGCTGGAATTTTTGATAGGTCGCTCTCTTGGGAACAGTGTGAGTAATCTCGGCTTGTTCCAGGAAGTGAAAACAGCTGTGGAACAGCTGGGGTTTGAGATGGATGAAATCAGAGACCAGGAAGAGGATGCAGCTCTGGGCAATGGTGGCCTCGGGCGTCTTGCCGCTTGCTTTATGGACTCCATTGCAACCCTTAAAATTCCAGCCTATGGTTATGGCATCCGTTACGAGTATGGCCTGTTTTTTCAAAAACTCGTTGATGGTTATCAGGTGGAAGGACCGGACAATTGGTTGCAAGATGGATGTCCTTGGCAGTTTGAGCGAAGTATGCCAGTTTTTAATATTAAATTTTTTGGCAACGTTACTTCCTACTTGGATGAAAATGGGCGCTATAGGGCCAAATGGGTTAACACGAAAGATGTCATGGCCAAGGCCTGCGATATTATGGTGCCAGGCTATAAAAATGATCATGTGATTAATATGCGTCTCTGGTCTGCGACGTCCTCAAGGGAGCTCGATCTTGCCGATTTCAGCCGGGGTGATTATATCGGTGCGGTGGAATCGAAGGTAAGTTCCGAAACTATTTCGAAGGTTCTGTATCCACCTGATCATAATTACGCAGGCCAGGAACTTCGACTCAGGCAGCAGTATTTTTTTGTGGCGGCAACATTTCAGGATATTATGCGGCGCTTCAAGAAAAAAAATACCACTTTTGCTAAGTTTACCGACCGTGTAGCTGTTCAGCTCAATGATACCCACCCATCCATTGCAATTCCTGAGCTTATGCGGCTTCTTTTAGACATCGAAGGTTTGAGTTGGGAGAGGGCTTGGAATATCACAGTTAACACCTTTGCCTTTACTAATCATACGTTGATGCCAGAAGCCCTTGAACGTTGGAGTGTCAATATGATTGGCAGGGTGTTGCCGCGTCATCTGGAAATTATCTATGAGATTAATCAACGTTTTTTAGATGAGGTGGCCGAGGCATATCCGGGAAATGAACGCAAGATTCGCGAGATGTCTATCATTGAAGAAAGTCCTGTTAAAATGGTACGTATGGCCCATCTGGCAATCATTGGCAGCCACAGTGTTAATGGGGTGGCTGAGCTTCATTCTCAACTGTTAAAAGAACGTATTTTTCCTGATTTTCATCAGTTTTACCCCGGGAAATTTAATTCTAAAACAAATGGAATTACCCCAAGAAGATGGCTTCTGGATGTTAATCCTGAGTTGGGAGCTCTTATCACAGAGAAAATTGGTGCCGGTTGGGTGACAAACCTTGATCTGCTGCGTGGCCTGGAACCCTCTGTGGACGATAAAGAATTTTGCAGGTCCTGGGAGAGAATAAAGCTGCAAAACAAGGTTCGTTTGACTGAGTATATCAAAAAAACATGCAAGGTCGAGGTCGATCCGATGACTATGTTTGATATCCAGGTTAAGCGTATTCATGAATATAAGAGACAACTTCTAAACGCCTTGCACCTTATCCACTTATACCATCGTATTATACGCGGTGAGGCCGATGATGTGGCTCCAAGAACTGCAATCTTTGCTGGCAAGGCGGCACCGTCCTATTGGCGTGCCAAGCTGATTATTAAACTGATTACCTCCATTGGAGATGTTGTAAATAACGACCCGAGGGTAAAAAATCGTTTGAAGGTCATTTTTCTTCCTAATTATAATGTTTCCCAGGCTGAAATAATTATGCCAGCCGCTGATCTCTCGGAGCAAATATCAACCGCCGGCACCGAGGCCTCTGGCACGGGGAATATGAAGTTCTCTCTTAATGGGGCGCTGACTATTGGTACCTTGGATGGCGCTAATATTGAGATCCGCGAGGAGGTCGGTGAAGAAAATATCTTTATTTTTGGTATGACTGCCGATGAAGCAGAGTTTGAAAGAAAAAATATCAGTCGGACCCCTTGGCAGGTGTGTCAGATGAATAATGGCATTAATAATGTGATTAAAGCTATCGCTGATGGATCTTTTAGCGGTGGAGATCGCGAGCTGTTTAAACCACTTGTTGAGAGCCTTATGGACAGGCATGACCCGTATCTGCTTCTCCTTGATTTTGAGTCGTATATTGATTGTCAGAACGAGGTCAATGAGGCCTTTCTGGATACGAAAACATGGACGAGAAAATCAATTTTAAATGTAGCCAGGATGGGCAAATTCTCAACAGACAGAACTATTAAACAATATTCTGAGGAAATTTGGGGTATTCCGGTTGAGTAAGGCTGTTTGTCTTAGCTGTGGGGCGGGGCGGCTTGACCTTAGATATAATATCGAGTATTTCTTGCGCCTGATGGCGTCGTAAAAAAGTCTGAATTCTTTTGTTGCAGGGAAGTGGGTATTGTTATATTGCGCATAGAACAAAAAAAAGGGATTACAGATTTTTCAATCTGTAATCCCTTTAGAATTCCTGGAGGCGGCGATCGGAGTCGAACCGATGAATAATGGTTTTGCAGACCACTGCCTTAGCCACTTGGCTACGCCGCCTCTTAGAGAGGTCACCTTTATACCATAATATAAACTTTTGACAAGGGGAAATAATTAAAAATGGGAATGAACATTGATTCGTTGGTTCGAGTCAACAAGAGTCGGTTGAGTGATTTTGAGAAAATCTTGGAATACAGGTTCACGAATTTACGCTTGTTGCAACAGGCGTTGGTGCATTCATCCTATGCTTTTGAGCAATCCAACGAGGGTGAAAATAATGAGAAGCTTGAGTTTTTAGGCGATGCGGTTCTTGATCTGGTCATTGGTCACATCCTTTCTCACCGTTATGTCGAAATGCGGGAAGGCCAGCTCACAAAGCTCCGTGCATCGCTTGTGAATGAACAACACCTTGCTAAAATGGCACGGCAAATTGATTTGGGGGATTATCTTTTTTTAGGAAAAGGAGAGGATGCTTCCCAGGGAAGGCAAAAATCATCGATTCTTTCCTGTGCCTATGAGGCGGTGATAGGGGCCGTGTTTGAGGATGGCGGTTATGAAACTGCGGTCGAATTTGTGGAACGTTTCTTTTTGCCAACCCTTGATGTGAAAAAGGAAGAACTGCTTATTGCGGATTCTAAAAGCAGGCTCCAAGAGGTGTTGCAAGAAAAATATAATGAAGCTCCTGTGTATGTAATAGATGCGGAAGAAGGGCCATCCCATAAAAAACTATTTACTGTTTCGGTGAGATTTCGTGAGGAAAACCTCGGCACCGGGCAGGCAGGGTCTAAAAAGGTGGCAGAGCAACAGGCCGCGACTGAGGCACTTAAATCTTTGCAGGCAAAGGGCAAATGAAGAACGTTCTCGTTATCCCTGTTTTCATTCCCCATCGTGGTTGCCCCCATGACTGTCTTTTTTGCAATCAGCAAAAGATATCCGGGGCGAAACGAGATGCGGAAGCACACGTTCATGTGACAGAAATCATTGATGAATGGTTGAATTACAGAGGAGATCGCGAGGAGGTTCAGGTGGCTTTTTTTGGTGGATCTTTCACCTGTATGCAAAAGAGTGATCAGTTGGTTCTGCTTGAAGCTGTCCAGCCCTTTATCTCAGATGGCAGAGTTCATTCTATCAGGTGTTCCACGCGTCCTGACTGTATTGACAGTAGTACAGTTGCTTTTTTAGGTAAGTATCATGTGAAAACGGTTGAACTTGGGGTGCAGTCTTTAGATGATACTGTTTTGCAAAAAGCTAGACGAGGCCATAGTGCCGCTGACTGCGAAAAAGCATTTAGAATGTTGAAAAAGGGTGGTATAGAGGTTGGCATACAGCTGATGCCGGGTTTGCCTGGGGATACCACATTTTCCTTTATGAAAACTGTGCAGAAGGTTATAGAGCAAGGGCCTGATTTTGTGCGAATATACCCCTGTCTTGTTGTGCAGGATTCAGGGTTGGAGCAGTTGTATGGGGCTGGTGGCTATAAACCCCTCAGTCTGGCAAAGGCTGTTGCTATAAGCGGCTTTTGTTATCCTAAATTCAAAAAGGCGGGTATTGATGTAGTGCGCATGGGACTGCAACCATCGCTAAGCCTTGAAAAAAGTGTTATAGCAGGGCCGTACCATCCTGCATTTGGGGAGCTGGTACAGTCAAGAATCTGGCTGAAGAAGATAAAGAAAAAGTTCATGGGTTTGCACGCCGGGGAAAAACTGGAAATGCGCCTCTCTCACCGTGATCTTTCCTCTGTCATTGGCCAACGGAAAAGAAACATAATACGACTCGAAGAACTGGGTTTAAAAGATCGATTTACCCTCGTGGTAGACAGAACTATGCAAAAGGGATGTACGCAATATGTTGTCAGTAAATAACCTCGATATACGTTTTGGTGAGAAATATCTTTTCAAGAATGTTTCAGCGCAGGTCCACCAGGGGAATCGTATTGGTCTGATTGGTGTGAATGGTGCGGGAAAGTCGACTCTTTTAAAGGTAATGGCTGGGATTTCCAACACAGATGATGGTGTTGTGAGTTGTTCTAAATACTTTTCCATCGGCTATCTTGCCCAAGAGTCAGCTGAACTCTTTTCAGAGCGATCCTTATTCGCCGAGGCTGAAACGGCATTTGCACCCCTTCTGGCCTTACAGGAAGAGGCGGACCGGCTCCATAAGGAAATGGAGAAGGGGGATCCCGAGTCAGAAACATTTAAGCAAATGTTACTTGATCTTGGCGAAATTCAGCAACAGCTCGATTGTAGCGATATCTATTCTATTGGTGGCAAGATAGAAAAGGTTTTACTCGGTCTGGGGTTTAAGAGAGAAGATCTGACCAAACCGGTGGTTTCCTTTTCCGGTGGCTGGCAGATGCGTCTTAAGCTTGCCAAGATGCTACTTGAATCACCATCCCTGTTGCTTTTGGATGAGCCAACCAACCATCTTGATATTGTATCTCTACGGTGGGTTGAGCAGTTCCTGAGAAACTACAATGGTGCCATGGTCATTATCTCCCATGATAGGACTTTTCTCGATAAAACAACCGAGCGAATCTGGGAACTAAGTTTTGGTAAGATTGACGTCTATAAGGGCAATTACACCTATTATACAAAAGAAAAAATAGAGCGAAGGGCCATAGAAAAAGGTGCCTACGATAATCAGCAGGCAAAGATCAAACAGACGATGCTCTTTGTTGATAAATTCAGGGCGAAGGCCACCAAGGCGAGGCAGGTTCAAAGTCGGGTAAAGCAGCTTGAGAAGATGGAACTCATCGAGCTGTCTGATGATGAAAGTCAGATTAAATTTCACTTTCCGCCAGCACCCGCTTCCGGAAGAGATGTCGTGAAGGTCGAAGGGCTTGATAAAACCTTTGGAAAGGAAAAGGTTTTTAGCGGGGTTGAGGTGCTTCTCAATAGGGGAGACAAGGTTGCTGTCGTCGGAGTCAATGGTGCCGGTAAATCAACCTTCCTCAAAATTGTAGCGGGTGAAATTAAAGCAGATGCCGGGGATATTATGTTCGGCTCAAATGTGAAAATGTCTTACTTCGGCCAGCATCAGGCTCAGGAGTTGTCGCCGAGCCTCTCTGTGCTTGAGACGATGGCTTTTGCTAGCGAAGATATGACTATTACCCAGGTTAGATCCCTGCTTGGTGCCTTTCTCTTTCGTGGAGAAGAGGTAGACAAAAAGGTTGCTGTTTTATCTGGAGGCGAAAAAAGTCGACTGGCTCTTGCTAAAATGATTGCGGTTCCGGCTAACTGTATGTTGCTCGATGAGCCAACCAACCATCTGGATATGAGTTCTCAGGATGTATTGATGGAGGCGATGGCCCAGTACGATGGCACCATCGTTGTGGTCTCTCATAATCGCTTTTTTCTTGATAGCTTTGTCACTAAAGTGCTGGAAGTAAGAGATGGTAAGATCACCATGTTTGAAGGCAATATCTCTGAATACTTACAAAAAGTAGAGGAGCTTGAGGCCCTGGAAAAAATAGCTAAGGGCAAGGGGGAGAAGTCATCTCCATCGCTTCAACAGTCAACGGCTGAAGGATCCGAAAATCGCAAGGAAAAAAAACGTCAGGCAGCCTTGAAACGTCAAGAAAGAAGTCGAAAGGTGGGGCCGTGGCTTAAGCAACTGACCCAGGCGGAGGCCAAGGTCGAAGAGTTGGAGCAGGAGAAAGAAGAACTCGAAGAGAAGATGGCAGACCCTGCTCTATACAGCGATGAAAAAGGTTGGGCAGCTACCAGCCAGGATTATGAAGCCTGCAAACGGCATCTCGATAGATGGTATGAAAAATGGGAAGAAGCCCAAGGGGAAATCGACGCAATCGATCTTGAGCTGGAAGAAATGTAGAAAGTTGTCTGTTCTGTTCGATGGGATAGCATACAAATTTATAAGGCGGAATATTTTTTGAAAAAATCAACGAAATCAGTCCTTCTTTCAATGTTTGTATTTCCGGGGGCGGGGCACTTTTTTTTAAAGAAATATGTGGCTGGCCTGTTTTTCTCTGTCGGTGCTGCTGCGGCAACATATGCCATTGTCTCGAGTGCTGTGAAAACGGCACTTGAGATGGTGGAAAATATTCAAACGGGAAGTATACCCCTAGATCTCGAGATAGGCTCTCTTCTGGAGTTACTATCACATTCACAGCAATCCTATGCCAGTGGTAACGACGGTTCAACTCATATCGCTATGATTGTGTGGTGCCTGTTTTGGCTTGGGGCCATCCTCGATTCATTTCGAATCGGCCACCTGCTTGACTCCCGTGGGGTCGGACCACACTAAGTCGCCTGAATTCCAGTATATAGACCTCGATAAGAGTCCATTTTAGCCCTTAGAGTGCTCTTTTCATAGGTCAAAAGGTGCCTCTAAGGAAAGTGGCAATACTTTGGCCACTACAATAGCCAAAGGTTCTTTGCTAAGATAATTGACAGGGTTTTGGATTACAATTATCAAGCTGATGCCTGACTTTTGTTCCCCTTAAAAGGGTCTTCGTGGGGTCGGACCACACTAAGTCACCAAAACTACAGTATATATACGTCGATAAGAGGTCATTTTAGCCCTTAGAGTGCTCTTTTCATAGGTCAAAAGGTGCCTCTAAGGAAAGTGGTAACACTTTGGCCACTACAATAGCCAAAGGTTCTTTGCTAAGATAATTGACAGGGTTTTGGATTACAATTATCAAGACTGATGTCTGACTTTTGTACCCCTTAAAAGAGGTATCCTTTATATGCCACGAGCCAATAGACATTACATTCCGGGGTGTGTTTGGCACATTACCCATCGCTGCCATAAGCAGGATTTTTTGCTTAAATTTGAAAAAGATAGAAAGCGTTGGCGTCATTGGCTCTACGAGGCAAAAAAGCGGTACGGTCTCTGTGTCCTTAATTATATTGTCACATCAAATCATACTCATTTGCTTGTTGTCGATACTGGTGAGCAAGTTATCCCGAAAAGCCTTCAGCTAATAGCAGGAAGAACTGCTCAAGAGTACAATGTCCGCAAGAATAGGACGGGGGCGTTTTGGGAAGACAGGTATCATGCTACTGCTATTCAGACGGATGACTATTTGTCGAGGTGTCTGGTCTATATTGACCTCAACATGGTAAGGGCGGGTGTGGTTCGACATCCTTCTGAGTATAGTATTAGCGGGTATAACGAAATACAAACTCCCTCAAAGCGGTATCAGGTGGTAAACCAGAAGGCTTTGAACGATCTTTTTGGCATAAAAGAAGGGCAGAGTTTTAGAAAAATGCATCGTGGGTGGGTAGAGCATGTGCTTCTCAACGAAGGGACAAAACGACAAGAGTTTTGGAGTGAGTCTGTTGCTGTTGGTGGTGAATCGTTCATTCTGGATATCCAGCAAAAGCTTGCCGGTAGAATACCGGGGCGCTCAATCGTGACTGAAAATGAAATAACCGTGTTGAATGAGCCTTTAGCGGCTTACAGCACTCTTTTTGATGCTAAAAAAGCCCCTCTAAGCCTTAAAAACACCTATTTTTTAGATATTAAGTAAGTGTTTTTAGGTAGTTGTCGTGGTCCGACCCCGAGGCAGATGGGTTTGCCCGGTAGGAAGTGTTCAGATAACAAGCTAATCGCGATTTTCGTGGTTGGCTTTTTGTGTTTTATAGAGGCTATAATCCCATAATAATAAAAAATTACAATCTGTTGATAGCCAAAGATCCGTTCCATGAATATTCTGTCATCTACGACTGTATATTTCACTTTAAAAATAAATTCATCAACCCATAATGTCAGAGGAGATGCATGATGCGAATTGGAGTGCCTAAAGAACGATATGACGGCGAAATGCGAGTCGCAATGACTCCGGATGTAACTGAGTCGGTGAGAGCCCTTGGTTACGAGGTTGTTATAGAAACTGGTGCTGGAGTAGCTTCTAAGTTTAGCGACGATCGCTATAAAGAGGCCGGCGCAACTATTGCAGAAAATAGAGAGTCACTGTACCAAGAGTGTGACTTGATTTTAAAGGTACGTGCCCCCAGCCAAGAGCAGGGTGAACTCGACTTATTGCGTGGGGGGCAGTATCTGATCAGCTTTGTCCAGCCTGCGCAAAACGAAGCCTTGCTGGAACAGCTGGTTGCAAAAAAACTCACAGTTCTTGCCATAGATTCTGTGCCAAGAATATCAAGAGCTCAGAAGATGGATGCCCTGAGTTCCATGGCAAATATTGCCGGGTATCGGGCTGTGGTAGAAGCTGCCCAGCATTTTGGTCGTTTTTTTACCGGCCAGATTACAGCTGCGGGAAGAATTGAACCAGCCAAGGTTCTTGTTATCGGGGCCGGGGTTGCCGGGCTTTCTGCCATTGGTACGGCCAAAAGTATGGGTGCCATTGTTCGCGCTTTCGACACTCGGCCTGAGGTTAAAGAACAGGTAGAGAGCATGAGCGGAGAATTCCTGCTCCTCGATTTTGCCGGTGACGACGACGGTTCGGGAGAAGGGGGCTACGCTAAAGTGATGAGCGAGGAGTTCATCGAGGCGGAGATGGCTCTTTTCGCCGAGCAAGCCAAGGATGTGGATATTATTATCACCACAGCTCTTATTCCTGGCAGGCCAGCGCCTGAGCTTATAACAGAAGCCATGGTTCGGAGCATGAAGGATGGCAGCGTTATTGTGGATCTCGCGGCCGAAATGGGTGGTAACTGCAAACTGTCAGAGCCGGATAAGGTGGTTGTAAAGCACGGGGTGTCGATTATTGGTTATACCAACTTGCCTTCCCGGTTGCCAACTCAGTCAAGTCAACTGTACGCCACTAATCTTAAACACCTGTTGACTGAACTTACTCCGGAAAAAGACGGAGTAATAAATGTGAACATGGAAGATGAGGTTATCCGTGGGGCAACCGTCATTAAGGACGGTGAACTGACCTGGCCGCCGCCGGTGGTAAAACTTTCGGCACAACCAAAGAAGGCACCCGAAGTAGCCAAACCAGTTGTAAAAACAGAAAAAACGAGGTCTCCCTGGGACTTTTTGCCGCCTTTTGCCATAGGAGCTGTGGCCCTACTTGGGCTTGGAGCGGTGGCGCCACCGTCGTTCATGTCCCACTTTACGGTTTTTGTTTTGGCCTGTTTTGTTGGATATATGGTGATTTGGAACGTTTCGCCCTCGTTACATACTCCGCTTATGAGTGTGACCAATGCGATCAGTTCGATCATTATTATCGGTGCTCTGTTGCAGATTTCTACCGATGGCCTTCTTATACGATTTTTAGCGGGGAGTGCAATTTTGATCACCGGTATTAATATTTTCGGCGGTTTTGCCGTAACCCAGCGGATGCTGGAAATGTTCAGGAAACAGGGAGAATAATATGTCAGAAGGTATGATGTCTGTGGCCTATATTGGGGCCACTATTTTGTTTATTCTCGCCCTTGGAGGACTGAGTCGTCAGGATACTGCCATACGTGGTAACTATTTTGGCATGACCGGTATGTTCCTTGCCCTAGTTGCGACTATCAGTGGAGTGGTGACAGCCAACTATTTCATCCTGATTGCAGGTCTGGGAATAGGTGGGGGTGCAGGGCTGGTGTTGGCCAGACGGGTTGAAATGACTGCTATGCCAGAGTTGATCGCTATCCTTCACAGTCTGGTAGGTTTGGCAGCCGTTCTTGTCGGATTTGCAAACTTTCTCGACCATGGTAATTCGCTGATTGGCGCGGAGAAATCTATTCATGATGTTGAAACGTATCTGGGGATCCTGATCGGAGCCCTGACCTTTTCCGGTTCTATCGTTGCCTATCTTAAACTCAGTGCGAAATTATCCGGTAAACCTCTGTTGCTGCCAGGACGCCATTTTTTCAATTTAGGATTACTGCTGGCCTCGATTGGGCTCTGTGTTCTATTTGTAAGTCAGTCCGCTGCTGGTGGCGGTTCTTTGCCACTGATACTTATGACTATTATCGCTCTCGTCTTCGGGGTCCATATGGTTATGGCTATTGGCGGGGCCGATATGCCTGTGGTTGTTTCCATGCTTAATTCGTATTCGGGGTGGGCTGCCGCTGCCACCGGATTTATGCTCAACAATGATCTGCTTATTGTGGTAGGTGCTCTGGTTGGTAGTAGTGGTGCTATTTTAAGTTTTATTATGTGTCGGGCTATGAACCGAAAGTTTTTAGCCGTTATTGCCGGTGGTTTTGGCACCTCAAGTGGGACGGCTGGAACAGGTTCTGTCGGGGATGTAGGAGATGTACAGGCCGTGCAGGCAAACGAAGTGGCAGAGATGTTGCTGGGAGCAAAAGAGGTGATGATCATTCCTGGCTACGGAATGGCCGTTGCCCAGGCCCAGCACACGGTATATGAGATAACTCGTAAGCTGAGAGACAAAAACATTAATGTCCGTTTTGGGATTCATCCGGTGGCAGGTCGTATGCCGGGGCATATGAATGTTTTGCTCGCCGAGGCCAAGGTGCCCTATGATATCGTCTTTGAACTGGATGAGATTAATGGTGATTTTCCCAATGTGGATGTCTCCATCGTTATTGGCGCCAATGATATTGTTAACCCCGCAGCGGAAGAAGAGCCAGACAGCCCCATTGCAGGAATGCCCGTTTTGCAATGTTGGAAAGGTAAAACGTCAGTGGTGTTGAAACGATCCATGGCGACGGGGTATGCCGGGGTGGACAACCCGCTATTTTATAAAGAAAACAGTCGTATGCTCTTTGGTGATGCCCGGGATACGCTTGAGGAGGTTTTGAAAAACCTTAATTAGAGTTAAGTAGGTGTGATGGGCTTTAAGGATAAGCAGAGAAACAACACGGTCGGTCTTATAGCGTTTCTTTGAGTCATTTTTATATCTTTACATCATTGCTCAATGTAGCCCGCATTTCCCATTGGTTCAGGCGTTAATCATGGGAAATGCGTGGCTTGTGTATGCTTTTGTTCTCTGTCGTGTCGATAGATGACCTGTGCTTTTGCAATGCAAGGTTTTGTCTATAGCAAGTGCTGGGTCGCTGTATTCTAGGTTGTTTATCTGCAACTAATGCAGGGTTCATGGGGAATACGTGGCTAGAATGAATAGACATATTCCAGGAATATTCTATCATTGCCGCCAAGATCACTGAAAGCTTGCAGGTCCCCTGACTGGTAGAAAATAATTCCTCCGGTGATGCTGACAGCATCGCTTAATTCATGTTCAAGCTGGAGCCGTTCAAAGGCCCCTCCATCTCCCGTTGTGTCGAAAAAAGAGCAGAGTAATTTGGCCTGGGTCCTATCGTTGAAAAAATCTCTGGATACCATGAGTACCGTTTGTTGCACATCCTGTTCTGTTAGGTCTGGCGGTGAGGCGAGTTGCTGGTTGTAATGTATGATATGTCGATTAACGAACTCTAGAGAAAGCATGGTCTCAGAGAAGCCTGTGTATTCAACTCCCGCCATAAGGTCGATGCGATTGAAGTTTTTAGCAGAAACCGCTCCATATTTTAGGCCGTTCCACCAGGCCCCTTCTCCTTTAAAAAGCCAATTACCAAAGGCAATGTTACCGGTCATGCCGCTCATGGATACGCGATTATGTTCTCGAACAGGTGTCGAGTCTTTCAGGGTGAGGTGGGGGCGTCCGTCGTAGACCCATGCCTGATAGAAGGAAAGATCCCAGCCGCTGAAGATACCATTGACAGCCATTGCGTACTGTTGGGTATCAAGGGCAAAGTTTGTGGGTTCTACATCGCTTACGGCAGGGCCGTTACCTGGGTAGAAATCGCTGTTATAGACGGGAATCTTGTCAAATCGAACTTCATTGATAACGATAACACTCACGTTCCAGGGCCCTGAATAGTAGTCTAGTTTGGACATCGCGACCGGTAAACGTTTATATTTGATATCAACCATTCCCAGAATTCTGTTGTCAAGTGGATTAAGGATATCTGTTACTCTGAGGTTGTCCGCCTTGCCCCATACCACAATCTGCCTACCAATCTTTATGTCCAGATCATCTGTCAGGTCGCCGGCCAGGTTCAGCTCGTCAAACTCCCATTCTTGCCCATAGTCGTCGAGCATATCGTCAGTATACTGCTCACGTCCCTGGATGGAATAGGCGGCATCGTAAAAGCCGTGGCCGCTGATGCGTAGTTGCCAGGAGTTCAGGTCGATATCGACTCCGAGGGCTCCTGTGGTTCGTAACATGGAGAGATTCCGAAAGTCTGCTTCTCCTTCACTGGGTGTGTCATGGGCAAAATTCCATGTTCCCATGATAGACAGGGAGCCGAATGGGTCAAGCCACTGGAGCGGGGCAGGTGGTTCATTAATGTTGTCTGGTTCTGTACCTAGTGGCCCGTCGAAGCCGTCAAGAATTGCATTTATGCCATCCGAGACGTCTACGTCGTCAAGGGCCACTGGCAGGGTCGTATCAAATCCGGACAGCACATCTTGAAGATCGGTATCGGCTAGAGCCGAGCCAGCGTAAAGTGGAGATATTATGAAGCCTGTGGCAAAAAGCACAACCGTGGGTAGACGGGCGAAGAGGCAGGCTATTATGTTCAAATTTTTCACTTTGAAAGCACTTTTATTGTTTTTTGCTTTTGTTCTCTCACCCTTGAAAGGGCTATTAAAATCGGTGGTAGTCGTTAGAAAATAGGGCCCAAAGCACAGGCACAGCCGGTTATCAATAGCCGTTTCTCGCGCGTACAAGCCCCGTAATATTATATTCCTTTTTCAAGTTTACGTACAGAAAACAGGGCGTCTGCCAGGTTTTGATTATATTTTATATTGGTATATTCCATAATAGTTCGGTGTAGCGTAATCTTATTCTTCGTTGTTTTTTGATGGAGTTTTTTTGCGACCCAGACACCGTCAATCTTGCTGATTTCTTTGTTTTGCTGATATTTGATTTTTTTGCCTTCTTTGAGCCAGTGGACGGCACGTATTCCCATGAAAATGTCCTGACGAATAAAAAGAACAGATTTCAAATAGCCGTATCGGTCCCGTACCTCATCACTTACGGGCAGGGCCTCTATGAGCCATACCTTGTGTTCGCCGACCTTGTCCTCCTTGAGTAGTTTATACTGCCACTCGTCGAGTACCCGGCGGGTCATATCCGCATAGGAAAAATCAGAGCCCATAAAGGCGGACGATTTGTCTGAGGTAGCTATGCGCTTGGTTTTATGCAGGTCCGGAAGGTAGAGCCATTGGTCGTCGTCACGGTCGCCCTTGTAATAGTCGTAGGTTAAGAAACCGGTATCCTTTACATCGGCGGGTTAAACCAGTTACGTGGACTTGCACTGAACGTTAACCTCGGACAGGCCGAGACTGACACTCATTAATAACCTCACTAATATATATCTATGGAAACAGAAACAAAAGTACGAGCAAGCTTTGACCCAAGGAAAAGGCGAGCACCTCGACAGTTCACAGATGTAAGTTTGAAACTTGCGTCTCCTGAACAGATTCTCGAATGGTCATATGGTGAGGTTACAAAGCCTGAAACAATTAACTATCGAACACAACGTCCAGAAAAAATGGGTCTCTTTGATGAGCGGATCTTCGGTCCTGTTGAGGACTACGAATGTGCGTGTAAGAAGTATCGTGGTATTCGATATAAAGGCATTACGTGTGAAAAATGTAGTGTAGAAGCCACACGAGCGATTGTGCGACGTGAACGTATGGGACATATTGACTTATGTGTTCCCGTGTCTCATATTTGGTTCTTACGTGGTGTACCAAGTCGAATCGCATTGATTCTTGGTATTCCTGCTGCACACATTGAAAAGGTGATTTATTTCGCTGGCTATATTGTCACCAAGGTTTCAGACACAGAGCGGACACGTCTTCTTGGCGAACTTAGTACAGAGTACAAAACAAAACTTAAAGAATTGCAGAATGACGATGCTAAGGATGAGTTAAAGAGTCGAATGACTGAGACGAAGAAAGA